>NZ_PGFD01000001.1:1287859-2575719 GCF_002797535.1 Chryseobacterium geocarposphaerae | reverse complement strand
GGGCTCACCTGTTCCCATTCCGAACACAGAAGTTAAGCCCACCAGCGCCGATGGTACTGCGACAAGCGGGAGAGTAGGTCGCCGCCAGTTTTTTTTAAAGTCTCATTCAATTACATGAATGAGACTTTTTTGTTTTATATACATAAACAACCATTATTAATATTAATCTCATTCAATCAATGAATGAGGCTTTTTTAGACCTAACCTAAATCTCTTAGATTAATTTCTTCAAGTATTCTAGCAGAATTTTTGCGTTTTAAGCCCATGCATACTTTTTCAATATCAAATATCATTTAAAACTATTTTTAATTATATAAATACATATTTTAATTAAAAATACAGACTTGTATAGCTATAATTTAAGTGGTTTACTTTACTTTGTTTTATACGATATGGTATTTTATGATATAATTGTTTACTGATGAAAGTTTATCTGAGCAGTATAAGTTGCAGCTGGAACAGTTACGGAAACCCCACCAAGACGTATAGATATTGGAATACTTGAATAGGATATTTGAGTTACTAATAATCCTAACGTACCAGCAAACATGAGATCAAAAAAGGCAGAATCTGTCTGAAGTATTTCCGGATAAGTATTTCCATTATTGAAATAAACACTACATCCTAAGCATACACCTGTAATTGTACCTGTGCCTCCATTTCTGTTTGCGTAAAGATGAAGAGAGTTATTCCAAAGTGTAGGAGTATAGTACATTTTGATTTGAGATACAATACTACCTGTTTCTAAAAGAGCAAGACCCAAAAGTACGCTACGAGGGATTGTGTAAGTACCTAATATAATCGTATTATCTGAACTCGTATAAGTTCCGGAATAGTTATTCCCAGCTTCTGTAATAGGCGGGATGATTATTGCAGATGGACTGCTTGCAATACTTACAGGGATATTGGAAGAAGCGGAAACTCCATTATCAGTAATAGTATATGTAACTGTCACTGAAGTATTGGAGGCACTAAGATTAGTATAGTTATTCGGTACTGCAGAAAAGGTTAATTGGTGACCATTGCCGACACCATTTCCGGTATAAGCTCCCCCAATCCCGCTGATGATAGTGGTAGGTACTGTAGAAAGGGTAATCTGTGAAGAGGGAGTTCCTAAAGTCCCTGCACCGCCTGTAGCTTGTGCAGCCTGTAATTTTATATCAATACCGGGGACGTTCTGATTTATAGAAGCAGTTATGGACCGCGACCCACCGGAAGCTACCGCCGAAGTGTAGTTCAACCATTTTGTTGTATTATTGCTTGGATTTGCAAGGCGATTACCTGCTTCTGTAGGTTTTATGAGATCTAAATTAATGCTACTGCTTTGTTCAATATCCATTAAAGCAACTTGTGGTAACGTAAAGCTAACGTTATAAGTTTGTGCAAAGGTACCTGCGTAGAACGTAAGACTGATTGAAGAGAATAATATTTTGATAAAGGATGTCATTTTTGCTTTTTTATTTCGTTATATCCTACTTTTATACCTTCTTGTTGATATTTAATTTCAGTCAGTTGCTTTACAATACTAATAGCTATATTTTTAGTTTCAGAAGGTTTTAAAACAAATTGAAATAGATTGGTAGATATTTTATACCTTTTATCAAGGCCATTTCTATATATTTTTACGGTCCAGTTTCCAGGGCGTAAATAAGTAAAATCAAAAGGTTCTCCTATGATGCATATCTTTCGATAGGTTTGTTCTCCATTGGTAGCTTCTATGATGACACCGTCACTTTTTTTATTTTCTTTTTTCGACTGATATTGAGCAAAAACATAGTGATTCTTTTCTTCATTTTCATTGAATGATATGCTTCCCTGAATAGTAGCTGCTGTAGTTAAACCGAAATTATAAATGTTTTCTTTATTGATAAGGTGTAATGCTGCAGGAAAACTGGAATAAGGGATATCATTTAACTGAGTGCTTGATCTGTCAATTTCGAGAAAATAATCTCCTGGAGGAATGTTTTTAAAGATATAATTTCCTGCTTTATCTGTAACAGTGATATGATTTCCCATCATTAATCGTATTCCGTCTACTTTTTTTACCCCAAGATTATTGATGGTGCCGGATAAGGTGGTGTATTCTGCTATTTTTTGTACAGGAACATTCATTCGCAGCGTATAACGTAAAGAAAATATAAAGTCTTTATTGGAAAGATCCCCACGCTGCAAATTGTAACGACCTGATATATCAATTTCGTGATTTTTGAAAAGCTGATGATGGAATAGAGCTTCAAAAAGATTTCTATCCTTAAAATAATCTTCAGGCATATAATTATTCTGATAAAAAATGCTGAAGTTTGTTTTATCAGATAATCTGCTGATAGCACGGGCACCGAAATAAGTCTGTTTTTGATTTTGCATCTGATATCTGGAGGTAATTGCATAACTCCCAAATAAGCTGAATGAAGTTCTAAATTTCTCAAATCCAATATTAGCGGTATAAAAAGTAGAATTCCCGGAAAATCCGGTCAGAAAGTTATTGGTAGTGCCAAACTGACTTTCAAGATTAATATTGAACTCTCCTATTTTCTGATTTACACTCACTCTGAAAAACTTTTCATCATAATCAAATTGTCTTGGCATAAGGCGATCCTGGTACTTTTGATATCCACTATATACCATAATGGATCCTGTTTTTATATAATTGTATTGAGCGCCATACTGTAAATAGCTTCTGTATGGAGCAGCTAATAATAAAGTATCCCTTTGATAGTTCTTGGCATCCTGAATGAAATTAGCAAACAGATTGACTTTTTTCAGAATTTTATACTGAATATTTCCGTTAAGAGTACTCGCATTAGAAAAATAGCCGGCAAACTTAGGACTGGCTTTTAAATACATAAGACTGCCGCTGACTTTACTGAAATTAGCCTGAGTCTGTAGCATATAAGCTGTTCCTTCTGTTTCATTTGTTTTACTATATGTAATTTCTCCAGAGGCACTAAGATTTGTTAGAAGTTGGAACTTGCCTGCTAAATAGGGTAAATGCGTATTCGAGCTGAATTGAGCATTTGCCGACGTAAAGTTGTTTTTTTCAGAAAGAGGAATTTTATAAAGGTAACCGGCAGTTATTTCCGATTCTTTTTTTATTTTAATTTTTGAATAAATGTTGAATTCATCTTTAATGTCCCTGAAGAATCTTGGATGGTTATAGAAAGCACCGATGCTCAGTCTTTTTAAGTCATAGCGTATCTCTGCTCCTCGTCCATATCTTGCAAATTCCGTGAGATAAGAGGCTGAATAAGTTTTATCCCCAATATGTACAAAAAGATTGGCATCTTTATAATTAATAAAATATTCTTCGTACGGGGTAAAAGCATTGAACTCAATCGGGTTTTGGGTTACTGCATGAAACTCAATCTGACTGGTATTTTTATTCGTCAAACTACCTTTACCATAAATTTCTCCCTGAAAACCATCCTGGTAAATGCCTCTGTTCCGGGTCCCGATAAAAGAAAGGGAAGCGGAAACCGGAAGACGGTAATAAATATCATCCTCAACAGGTTTTGTTGAAATAATTTTCACACTGCTGTATGCGGTGATAGCCTGATCCGGATTTACCATGGAGCGGGCTGTCAGATGTAAATTCTGATAATCATTCTTTCCTAAACTCGGATCTGTATTTTTAGTAACTGTAATTACTTTACTGGCCCCGGGAGGAAGAACGAGTGTATTGACCTGGCTAATCAATGAATTGCTGCTTTCCATTGCCAGATACTCTTTAGTATTTCCGTTATTTTTTAGAATAAAAGAAGCTTTAATAACTTGCCCGGCTTTTACAAATTCCGGAGATTCTAATAAGGTAATAGAAATATTCCGGTTTTGGGAAACAATAATTTCTGTTTTCTCCGTAAGTTCATTTTCCGAATCTTTTTCGGAAATATGCAGTGATATTTCATATTTTCCTGAAGGAGCTTCGGAAGATAGGCGTAAAGGGACAATATAAATTCTATGGTCTAATGCCGAAATGGTAATTTCATCTTTTGAAAGAATAGGACTAATAAATGAATCAGAAGTTTCAACATTCAGAAGATAAGTTTTACTGCACTGCGATTTATTTTCTATTTTAAAAGAAACAGAAGTAGAGCTTCCCGGTAGTAAACTATCTTTTTTATTAACAAATTCCGGAGATTGTTTTTGAGAAAAGATGAATACAGGGAATAATAGGATAATATATATGATCCATTTCCTAATCATTTTTAACTTCTAATTCAACATTAAGAGCAAAGGCATTTTCATCTTCGTCAGTAGCTATGATTACAGCATTGTATTTATCTGGAAGAATTTTACTGATATCTATATTGAAAGACTTTGAAGTATTGGGGAGCAGTGCCATGGTCATACTGGAAAATGTACCTACCTTTTCTCCCGTTTTGCGATGATATATTTCAATATTTGCCGTAGGTCTGCAATATAAGTTCCCGTTATTGGCAATCCCGACTTTCACAATTCGCTGTTGCCCTTCTTTTTCAATTTTTACACTTTCAAACTTAAGAGAAGGCTTTACATTTTCAGTATCATAATTGGTAATGACCTGAATGGCATATCGAACTACAGATGTAATATTAATACCCGGATTATCATTACTAGGCTTTATATCTTCTACGGGCTCAACAATAATAACACTCCAATAAGTGCCAGACTGGGCAATTTTATCAGGAACGTTAATTTCAAAATAGACCTCTGTTCTTTCTTTAGCTTTAAGGCTTATTAAATTAGTATTGAGCTTTATCCAGTCAGTGTTTGATTTCTCATTTGTATGAGGAGCCGTATAATAGGTAGTTCCGTCGGCTCGATAGCTAAAATCCTGTAAGAAAATTTTTACATTCTGAGCCATATTTCCGGTGTTCTGTAAAGTAACTTTTCCTTTATATACCTGTCCGTTCTCAACTTTATAAAAATGAGTAAGACCATTGAGTACAACAATACTTGCCTGCAATGTGGTGAAGTGTAAAATAAAGACAAGAAGAAATAAAATACGCTTTATCATTAAGGATATTTTTGGAGTAAATAAGAGCATAGGGAAACAAGAAGAAATTCTGTAGTAAATTTCTTCTCATTTTAAGTCAACAAAGTATTTTCTATTTAGTTATCCGAAATAGTGTAGGTAATGGTTGCTGTAGCAGGTGTCGCTACCGCTGACAAATCACCATAATTTGCACTTCCACCAGTACCAGTTCCTGAAACTACTGAGTAAGAAAGGTTGTGGCCATTACTTGCCCCGTCGCCGGTATAGGCACTTCCGATCCCAGAAATTATAGTTTGGTTTGTAGCACTTAGTATCAACTGAGAAGCCGGAGTTCCTAATGTCCCTCCTCCTGCGCCTGTTGCAGCCGCAGCTGTTACTTTAATGTCTACACCGGGAATTACTGCATTTAATTTAACGGAAATAGTACGGGTTACATCCGCAACGGATTTAATGGAAGAATAATTAAGCCAAAGTGTATTATTGGTACTCGCCGGAATGATAGGTAAGCCCGCTTCTGTAGGCGCTGTAAAGCCCATCGTCAGGTTTTTGCTTGCAGTGGGTTCAATATCCACCAGTGCAACTTCAGGAACACTTACCGTTATGTCGTGAGTACTTACGTTAGAATCTGCCTGTGCTTTTATATTACCAGAAATTGCGACAAAAGCACAAGATAATGCTAATCCTGGAAGGTTTAATGGTTTCATTGTTTTTAGTTTTAGGTAGTGAAGATAAGAAAATAAAATAAAACATGAGAGGAATTTTATTTTATTTTTAAATGATTCGGTGTGTTATCAGCCTTTTTTATGAGAGTGTTAGGATTAAAAAAAAGCATTAAAGTCACATTTTAGTGACTTTTTACATGAGTAAAAAGCTTATTTTTTTATAAAGAATTAGAATCTGCTTAAGATCCCCCAATGGATTTTGATATCATTGAACTTGAATGGATTTCCAAATTCATTCCCATTGGAAAGCTGGAAGCTCATGAGTCCGATAGGGATAAAGAAATTAAATCCGAACCCGACACTATAGAGCTTGGGCTTCACATTTAAAGATTTGTTATTGAGCTGGCCATACTGCCCGAAAACATCAAAAAAAGCCTGGCTACCAATTAAATATCGGTATTCAAGACTTCCATAATAATAAAAGTCGGCGGCGAGAGAGTTTTCGTTGAATCCCCGCATGGAATTCCACCCTCCGAAACGGTATAATTCGTTGGCGGAAAATTCTACCTTAGAATCCATCATTGCTCCTTCTGCTTTTATATTGAGGAAATGATTTCCGTTGATATGATAATTGTGCTCTCCAAAAAAATATAACTGGTTCTGGTTGGCTTTAATATTATCTTTTGTATAAGTAGTCGCTAAAAAATCATATCCTGCATTGATTCGTGTTTTGTAAAGAAAAAGATCAATATCAGTAGGTTCCGTCATTTCGTACCAGATACCCAATCCTTTTTTATTATAATCTTTACCCTGAATATATAAAGTGTCAATAATGCTGGATGTTTCAAAAGTTCCTCTAAGTCCTATTTTATTTCTGTTATTGATGTGGTAATAAAAAGCCGGCAGCATTTTTACGTTAGCATACGTAGAGTCCTGTCTGAAAATATTGATCTTCATATTCATCCCGACATTCGATTTAAAAAGATAAGGAATGTCCGTTTGAAGGTCAAATGTCTGTCCTTTATCCGGGTTTCTCTGCCAGTATAAATTAATGGTTTCAAAACCATTGAACATATTCTTAAAATTCACGTTCAGGGTTCCGTTTAAGGTAAATTTATCTGTTTTATCATTTCCAAAACCGATTACCCCGTCAAAAGTATTGGTCTTTTTCTTTTCCAGGAAAAGATAAATCTGCGTAGAGTCTTTTGTAAAAAGTGTTTGTGGCTGCCTTTCCAGAGAGAGGAATGGATGGCTTTGAAAGTTTTTATTGATGGCTAAAAGATTTTTATCATCATAGGTTTTACCTTTGAACTCTTTTTCAAGATTTTTTATAAACCTTTTGGGAACTTTTACATAGCCTTTCATCACAAAGCCGTCAATCGTTCTTTTATCATTTTTATTGATATCAAGATTTACAATAGGATAGCCATCTTTCTGTCCTTTATATTTCGCTTTGATCCTGCTGAAAGAATAGCCTTCATCAATATATACTTTGTTGATGCTTTTCTTGGTAGAATCCAGATTTTTAGTGAAAAACTCTTTCTTAGATTTTAGCTTTATCGCTAACGAATCCGAAAGATCAATAAAAGTTTCATTGAAGTTTTTCCCTTTATCATAAAAGATTTCGGTGCTGTCACCTTTTACTTTTACTTCTTTTAATTGAGTTAAAAAATAATTTCCCTGAGCCAGAGAATCTAAAAACTTGACCGCAGAAGTTGAATCTTTTACTTTTTTTCTTGCATTGGTTTCGGAGTCTATAAGCCAATAATGTTTCTTTTGCGCTTGGGTAAAAACGCAAAGAAGTACAAAAAATATGTTTAAAATTAACTTCAAGTTGTCTTTCAAAATGTCGTGATACGGAATGAAAAATTTCTTTAAATCCAAAAATTATTCACTGCATTCAATGACAATGCGCCCAAATCATTAACTATTTTTAAGCAAGTTTATTATATTTCTTCATTAAATTCTCGTAAGTTCCCTGCGGAAGAATCCACTTTAAAGGAACTCCTATTTTCTGCCCAAATTTACCAAAATAATAGTGAGCTTTCCATTTGTTTTTATTTAAAAGAGCATCAACATATTCCGCAACTTCCAAAGGCTCAGTTCCATCGCCAACATGAGAATTCATCAAAGCATATACTTTGTCGAAGACATTTTTATACGGTTCAGAAACCTTTGTTCTCACACGGTTTTCTGCAATATTGGTTTTAATATCCCCTAAATGAAGAGAGCAGACATTCACATTCCAAGGATACACTTCATATCTCATAGCTTCTGTTACTTTATCCAAAGCCGATTTTGAAGCAGAGTAAAACCCACGGAAGGGCAATCCCATTTCACTTCCGATACTGGAAACATTAATGATCTGCCCGAATTTGTTTTCACGCATTTTGGGCATTACAGCACTCATCATTTGGACAGCCCCAACCAGGTTCAGGTTGAAAAGCCTCAAAATATCTTCTTTTGAAGAATCTTCTACAGCTCCTACCATTCCCATTCCGGCATTGTTGATCAGAACATCGATTTTTGTTTCCTTTGTTAATACCTGCGCGATAGCATTTTGTACCGCATCATTATCTGTAACATCTGTAGGAATAGACGTGAAATATTGACTTTCGGTGTGCTTTCTGCTTAAGCCGTATACTCTGTGCCCCTTTTTTCCGAAATATTCTGCTAACACGAAACCAATCCCTGATGATGTTCCCGTGATGATAATAGTTTTTGACATTAGTAAGTAAAATATTTTTTTGAATTAGGAATTTTGAATTTGTTTTCGCCTATCCTAAAATCGTTCATTTTTATAAGCGTGTCGAATTTATGAATAAATTCTTTGTGATTGTCTTGTGGAATCTTTCTGTTTTCATCTCCGTCACATTCGGAATACGTTTCATCAACAATAGCTTTTCCCGTAGAGAAATTTACATCATAGGTAAAGCTGAATTCGCAGGTGTCTTCAAATTTATTGAATGCGCCAATAAGATAAAAATCTCCGTTCTGAAAACGAAAAGTATATCTGCTGGTATCCGTGTGCCTCGAATTGGAATAAAATGACTGGGAAATAACAAGACAATTATTCTTTATCTGTATTTCCAGGTTATTGTCTTCAGGATAAAAACCGGCTCCGCTTGAATTCAGTATCGTTGAATTCTCTTTCCAGATTTTTAAATTTTCCTGAATGTTTTTTAAGATATAAAATTTCCTTTTAAATCCTTGATTTTCAATTTTTTCAGAGGTGTTGCATACAATAACTGTTTCTTCTTTTCCATCTTTATCCAGATCACCTTTTACTTCCAGCACTTTTTCATATCCTTTTGGAATAACAAAATCCTTCAGTTCCTGTGATTGAAACATTGTAAAAATAAGTAAGGAGAAAAAAGAAAGGAAAATTTTCATTTACTGTTTGATTAAAATCTTTGATAGATCTTCCCAAAACATCGGGTAAGATTTTTCCACTACATTTTCATCTTCAATATTTAATTCTTTAATCAGGCAAAACGGTGCGAAACTCATCGCCATTCTGTGATCCTGATAGGTTTTAATAGAAATATTCTCTTCGGGATCCTTAAAGTTAAGGGATTGTATGGTTGTATCTGTGATCTCTGTTTCAGTTCCCAGTTTTTGTAACTCATTATATAAAGCCAGCAGTCTGTCGGTTTCCTTTACTCTTAATGTTCCCAATCCTGAAATTTCGAAAGGGATTTTCAAAGCGGCAGCAGTTACACAAAGAGTTTGTGCGATATCTGGACAGTTATTCATGTCCAGAACGATTTTATCCGGGAATTGGAAATTTGGATCCGGCTGAAGTGTAATTTTATGTTCTGCTTCTGTAAAAACCGTTTGTATTCCGAAAAACTCTTCATAAATTTTTGCAATGGCAGAATCTCCCTGTGTGGACTCTTTATAAAAGCTTTTTAAATGAATGGTTTCTCTCCCAAGTGCAGCAAAAGAGTAAAAATATGAAGCTGAGCTCCAGTCACTTTCCACCTCATAATTGACAGAGGATGGTTTGCTTTCATTAAAAGGTTCTACTTTAATTAAATTTCCGACAAAACTTGCCTGTATTCCGAATTTTTTCAGAATATCCAGGGTCATTTCAATATAAGATCTTGAAGTAACTTCACCCACAAGATTTATTTCCAGTCCTTTTTCAAGTTTCCCTGCAATCAAAAGGAGAGAGGTGATAAACTGGCTCGAAATATTGGCCGGAACATCTACCTTGGTCTCTGTTATTTTTCTTCCTTTAATTTTCAAAGGAGGAAATCCTTCATTTTCCAGGTATTCAATTTCTACGCCCAGATTTTGTAACGCGGTAACCAGATTTTTTATAGGGCGTTCTTTCATTCTTCCGGAACCGGTAAGAACTGTAGTTTTTCCTTCCGCGATAGAATAGTAAGAAGTAAGAAACCGCATTGCTGTTCCTGCATGGTGAATATCTACAATCTCAGTATCTTCCGACAATGCTTTTTTCAGCAATTGGGTATCCTGAGAATTGGATAAATTCCCGATTTGTATATTTTTAAACAAACTTTCTAAAATCAACAAACGATTCGAAATACTTTTCGAACCGCTGATTTGTATGGTTTGATTTCCGACTAATTTTGATTGTTCTAGCTTCATTATTGATTTCTGCATTAAATTTTTAGAATAATAAGTTGAATTAATTCATAACTTATAACTCATCTTTTATAACTACTATTTCAATTTTTCATTATTCTGATGACGGTCTTTATCGCGATCAGTTTTTATTTTCATTTTCTTATCAAAAGCCTCCTGCAGATTCACTCCGGTCTGATTAGCCAAACATAATGTTACAAATAAAACATCTGCCAATTCCTCTCCAAGATCTTTGCTTTTATCACTTTCCTTTTCGCTTTGCTCTCCATATCTTCTGGCAATGATTCTTGCCACTTCTCCCACTTCTTCCGTCAGCATTGCCATATTGGTAAGTTCATTGAAATAACGAACACCAATTGTTTTTATCCATTCATCGACCTGCTGCTGCAGATTTGTAATTTCCATTATGACTTATTATTATTGATTTGTTGTTCCAAAGAACTTATTTTACTGTTTAATATACTAAGCTCTTCTTTTATTTCCTCTAAGTGGTCTGCCGATTTTCCCGAACTTTCAGTGTAATTGCCAATTTTCTTAAAGAAACTCCTTATTGCCAAATAGCAGGCAATTAAAATTAAAAGTGCCAATAAAAAAGGCAAGTTCTCGATAAAATTAAATTCCATCCCGAAGTTTTATTAAAATTTTGAAAATTATTCATAGGCTCCCAAAGTCGGAGTAGTGCTTCTTGAAACCCCAACGATATCCGTAGTGACCGATGAAACAGGAGCACCCAAATTTCTAGCCGGAGACAGCGGTTTTACTCTTAGATTTTGTTTTGCTGTAAAATAGTTGATGAATTGAGGGTCTTTGTTTTTATCACTTTGGGTAACAATTAGGGTATTACCAAAATCATAACCAGATTCTGATGTATTTGAATATTTAATTAAGGAGTTTTGAATTAAGAATTCAAATTGCTGTCCAAAAGCAGGTTCAACATGAACAGCATTATCTTTATCAGAATAAACAATACTGTTTTTTATACTTAGCTGTTGCAAAGCTGCCTGTTGTGTTTGCCCATTATCATCTTTCCATTCATTTGTTGCAAAAATACCTTCTCTAGTGAAAGAGGCTAATGTTTTCGAATAATTGGCAATGGTAGCGTAAGTATAGCTATGATTTCCTCCTCCATAAATCCAGATACATGATAGACCACAATTATTCATAACCAGATTTGTAGCATTAACAGTAGAAGTTAATGCATAAATTCCATAATCCTGAAACGTATGAATAAATGAATTATTAATCGTTGCCGTTGCTTTTTTCATATCTAAACCTCTTTTTCCTCCGAATAATCTTGCATGAGTCATATTCAGAATAGAATTGGCTTCCATCCGGATAGAATTCCAGTTGTTAGGAATCGTATCATAATAGGTGTCGTTTCTGTCTCCTCTTAAAATGACCTCGTTATTCAATGCTCCATTGATATTTAAAGTAGCCGCGTCGGAAACTTTCATTCCGCTGTTAGAGTGAAAATATACTTTTGTTCCGGGTTGTATATTCAGCTTTATACCCGGATTAATGGTGAGATCACCATATATGATTTTCGCTTTGGTATTCGTCCAGGTAGTATTGACATCAATTACATTCGGATTGGTCGGGGTTTTAATAAAAAACTCAGCATCCTGTACTACAGAAAATAAAGTAACATGCTGTTGTCCTGCACCACTTGAAAAAAGAACCCTGTCTTCGGCAATTGCTTCAGGACCTGTTGCTTCAGGGGCAATTTCCACAAAAATATAAAGACTGTCCTTTTTTCTCAAAGGAACATCTTTAAAGTCATATCCTGCCTTTCCGTCTACATTTATTCTATATAAAGATGAAGCTCCCTTTTCCAGATTGATTCTCGGGATAATCACATCTTTATTTTCATTATTATATACTTTTACCACATAGGTTTCTGAACGTACCTGATGATACACCGTGTCACAAAATACCGTATCTCTTGAAAAGCTTAATGGCTGGGTGGGCTCGTCAAATGTAATATCATCTTTATTACAAGATACCGCCAGAAGCAGCGCCCAAAAAGAAAAAGCAAGTAATAATTTGAATTTCATCGAAATTAAGGTTTATTAAACTTCAAATGTAACGAAAATACTTTGAATTTCTTATTCCTGAAAAATTATTGAATGAGTATTTGTATATTATAAAAAATATTGTATTTTTGCAACCTAAAATTTAGCAGAGAAATATCCATTACTATTTCGAAAGCAAAACTTTAATTTTTTTAAAATTGTATTATGAAAAACGGAATCCACCCAGAAAATTATAGACTTGTTGTTTTCAAAGATATGAGTAACGACGAGGTGTTTCTTTGCAAATCTACTGCAGAAACTAAAGATACTATCGAGTACGAAGGACAAGAGTATCCTCTAATCAAAATGGAAATCTCTTCAACTTCTCACCCTTTCTACACAGGAAAAACTAAATTAGTTGATACTGCAGGTAGAGTTGATAAGTTCATGAACAAATACAAAAAATTCGCTAAGTAATTTTTTGCTATCACAATATTTAAAAGTCTTTCGGTTTCCGGAAGACTTTTTTTATTTGTAATTTTGTTGAAACTAGAAATAAGAAGCTGAAAATTATAAGGCAGTTTAATAAAATATTGAGCTTCCGGTTTTCATCCTCTCATTTCTAGCTTCTAACTTCTAACTTCTATAGAAATGCAATTAGTATTTTCAGATGCACAATATTGGGAAGATTTTCTTCCGCTTACCTTTACACGTCCTGTTGCAGAAATGCGATGCGGAATCCTTACCTTTTCTGAAAGATGGCAGAAAATTCTGGGTAATACCGAAGTTTCTTACTTTACAGAAATGTATCTTCAGGATAAATTTAAAGCACCGGAAGAAAAAGAGAGTCTTTTTTTAGTTTCGAACTTTATCCCTACAGAATCTGTTATTCAGCAGATCAGAGATCTTAAGCAGGGTGAAGCTTTGGTGTATGAAGACGAATTGGTAGCAGCGAAAGTTAATATGAAAGGATTCTCTCTTCATCAGATTGAGAAAATGACGGATATAAAAGAAGACCTTATCTTCTTTAAAAAACCGAAAGACTTATTTACTTACAACCATCATGCGATTGATTTCGATTTTGATCTTCTTACAAAGGGAAGGTCTTCACAGGAATTATCTGCAACGAATGGTTTCCTGGGTGATAAAAAAGACCTTTTCATTGAAGAAGGAGCATATATTGAATTTTCAACAATCAATACAAAAACCGGAAAAATATATATCGGTAAAAATACAGAAGTGATGGAAGGTTGCCATCTTCGTGGACCTATTGCGCTTTGTGATGACTCCAAATTTAATCTTGGAGCGAAAATTTATGGAGCTACTACCATTGGCCCTCATTGTAAAGTAGGCGGAGAAGTGAACAATATTATTATTTTCGGATACTCCAGCAAAGGGCATGAAGGATTTGTAGGAAATTCTGTGATTGGCGAATGGTGCAATTTTGGGGCAGATACCAACTCATCCAACATGAAAAATAACTATGGTAATGTAAGATTCTGGAACTACAGAACCAAAGCTTTTGAAGATACAGGACTACAGTTTGCAGGAATGATTATGGGGGATCATTCCAAAACAGCCATCAATACACAGTTGAATACAGGAACTGTAATTGGAGTAGCATCCAATATCTTCAAGCCTGGATTTCCACCTAACCTTGTAGAAAACTTTTCATGGGGTGGCTTAAAAGATGATGAAAGATTCAGATTAGATAAAGTCTATGAAGTTGCAGAAAGAGCAATGGCCCGTAGAAAAGTGGCTTTAACGGAACAAGATAAGGCTATTTTAAAGCATATTTTTGAGACGTATTAATCCTGTTATAATAAAACTTCAAATTTTTTTGAAGTTTTTTTGTTTTTGATGTAATGAAATGTAAAATCTGATTGTCTTACTTATAGAAACAAAACTTATGACCCAAGAGACCTTTAAGGATACGGTATTCATTCTCAAAGATGAGATGTATCGCTTTGCGAAAAGGTTCGTCATGAGCAGTGATGAAGCGGAAGATGTGGTGCAGGATTTAATGATTAAGTTTTGGCAGAAGAAGGAAGAGCTGGGACAATTCGGGAATTTAAAGTCCTATGCGTTGAAAGCCGTCCGGAACGAATGCCTGAACCGGCTGAAGCACCACGATGTGAAGTTAGGATTTGCAGATATGCAGCTTCACCGCTCGGAGCTTTACAGTATGGAGGTGAATAATCTGAAAGAGCAGATTATCGGGTATATCAACCAGCTTCCGGAAAAACAAAAGATGGTTATCCATTTGAAAGATGTAGAAGAATATGAAGTTTCAGAAATTGCTGAAATGATGGAAATGGAAGAAAACGCAGTAAGGGTAAATCTGATGCGTGCTAGACAAAAAGTAAAAGAACAAATCTCACAACTGATGAGCTATGAACAACGACAAATTTCAAAATAAATACGACGAAATCTTCCAGAATATAAAGGAAGAGAAAATGAATTGGGATTTTGAAGATTTCCTGAAAAAAGCAGAAGGAACAGATGTAGAGGAAAAAGGAAATAAAGAAGCTCCGGTTATCCCGATCGGAAAAAATAAACCTGCTTTCCCTAAATGGTTTTGGATGGCTGCAAGTGTTGCTTTGCTTCTGGGAATTGGTTTCGTTTTTAACCAATATCAACATTCAGGGATAGGAAATCAGGCTCAGCTGGTAGAAAGCCAGATCAAACAGCAAAAAAATAATTTCATCGAAGAAAATAATGATCATCAGTCGCAGGTTGCAGTGAATCATCCGAGTGATTCAATCTCCGGCGCTAAGCAGGATTCTATTTTTCAGGGGAATACCATTGCAGAAAAAGATGTTTTAGATGAAATTTTACCTAAAAGAGGAAGATTGAAAAAAGAAAGAAAGCTGAAATATGTTTACAATTCTTCTTACAAAAAAGCTTCAGATTCTACAGGCTATAAAGATTCTTATGTGATTGTCAACGGAAAAAGAATTGAAAATGTGGAAGAAGCTATTAATGTGACTAAGTATTCATTCCAAATATTTGCAAATAACGTCAGTGAAAAACTGGTACAACCAAAAGTCGTTGAAGACGATTATTAATTAACCTTAAAGATTATGCTCCTGATCAGGCTCTAATCCTCAGAAAATAAAATTGAACTCATGAAAAAAATAATCATAATATTCGCACTGGCCTTCTCACATTTTTTCAATGTGTATGGGCAAAAAGATAAACTTGACCAGCTTTTTGACAAATATCAGGAAGTAGAGGGTGTAACTTCTATAAAAATTGCAAAACCGATGTTCGGAATGCTGAATAACCTGGATCTTGGTGATGCGGAACTGGATCAGATCAAGCCTTTATTATCAAAAATTAATGGTTTGAAAGTATTTATTGCGGAAAAACCTCAGGATGGAAATTCTGTAAAAGGGCAAAAGCTAGATCAGATCAGCAAAGATATTTCGTCTTATTTAAGCAATTTGAATTATAACGAAATCATGACCATGAACAGTAATGGTGCCAAAATAAAATTTCTTTCAGCGGAAGAAAAAAACGGAATTCTGGATGATCTGTTATTAAGCATTGATAGCGGAGGTGAAGAGAATATTCTGGTGAAGCTGGATGGTAAATTGTCTATGAATGATATTAATAAACTTATCAGTTCGACGGAAACGAAAATCAATCCTGTTACCAATACCCGAAACAATATTACTTCAGACATTACCTCTTCCTATTTAAACGGAGAAGCCAGAAATGTCGGTGAATTTTCAGGAATCCAGGTGAGTACTGGTGTAAATGTAGTTTTTAAACAGGAAAGTCCTACTAACATTAAGGTCATTGCAGATGCAGACAAGTTGCAGTATATCATTACTAAAGTTGAGAACGGGGTGTTAAAAGTTTATGTTGATAACAAAGGGCAGAAAAACCTGAAATTCAAAAACATCAGTGTAAATGTTTCTTCGCCAAGAATGGATAATATTAAAACTTCTTCTGGATCAACCTTTACAACAGTTAATGCTGTGAAAGAAAATAATATGGTGATTGATGCATCTTCCGGTTCTATAGTGAAAGGTAAGTTTATGATTTCAAATAATACAACGGTGGAAGCAACTTCCGGATCCGATATTAAAATTAATATCAATTCTAAAAACTTTACTTTCAAAGGATCAAGCGGTTCGAATACAACTTTTGAAGGGCAGACAGGAATAGCAAGCTTTGATATGAGCAGTGGAGCTCTTTGTAATGCTGAAAACTTAAAAGCAAATATGGCAGATGCGGAATCTTCATCGGGGTCTAGTCTTTCTGTGAATGTTACTGATAAATTAAAAGCAAAAGCATCTTCAGGAGGCATCATTAAATATAAAGGTAATCCAGAAATCACATCCGATATCAGTAAAACCTCAGGTGGGGCTTTAAAGCAAATTAATTAAAAACTAAAACAATCGCCATGAAAATACTAAAGAACATTTTTCTGATCATTGGTACGATGTTCCTGATGCAGTCATGTATCGTTTCTTCCGGAAGAGGAAATATGGTTTATTTTTCGGATTCCGGGAACGATTTTAAAGGAGCGAGATTTACAAGTATTAATGTACCCATGTTTATTGCAAAACCTGTAATTAAAAAAGCATTGAGGGAAGAAGGGAAAGATAATGATGAAATAATTAAACTGGTCAAAAAAGTTTCCAAAATAAAAGTATTGACAGTAGAAAATGGAGACAGGGCTATGCTGAAAGATTTTGCAAATTACTTAAATAACAATAATTACGAAGACTGGGCAACTATAAAGCATGATGGAGATAATGTGAACATTCGTGTAAAACAAAAAGATGATGTTATCAAAAATATGTTGATCACGGTAAACTCCGATAAAGAATTGGTTTTTGTAGATGTTAAAGGAAGCTTTACCGCAGATGACATTTCTAAAATGATTGCTTCGGCGGCGGATAAATAAGACACTTCATATTCATATACTTATTATTTTGTACAATCAGGCCGTTCTGAAAAAGAACGGTTTTTTTGATTTAAGTTATTGATTATTAAATTTTATGTAAACTATCAAAATCGATTTTCGTATCTCGCTAAAATATCTTAATTTTGCAAGAAAGTAAAGATGTCTATTCATAACAAAATTGTAGAGACAGCCATCACTTTCGATGACGTGCTTCTAGTCCCTTCTTATTCAGAAGTTTTACCTAATCAGGTTTCATTAAAATCAAGACTTACCGACAAAATTACGCTCAATGTTCCTATCGTTTCTGCTGCAATGGATACCGTTACAGAGGCTGATTTAGCAATTGCTTTAGCGAGAGTTGGAGGTTTGGGTTTCATTCACAAAAATATGACGATTGCGGAACAGGCTGCACAAGTAAACAGAGTAAAACGTTCTGAAAACGGAATGATTTCTGATCCTGTTACCCTTTCAAAAGACCATACTTTGGCACAGGCTAAAGAAACAATGGCTAAATATAAAATCTCCGGTCTTCCCGTTGTAGATGCTGAAAATACATTGATCGGTATTATTACAAACAGAGATGTAAAATATCAGGAAAACCTTGATATGAAGGTTGAAGAGATCATGACGAAAGATAATCTGATCACTTCTGATAAAAATACAAACCTGGAAAAAGCAAAAGAAATCCTTCTTAAAAACAGAGTTGAAAAGCTTCCTATCGTGGATGCTGATAATAAATTAGTAGGATTGATTACGATTAAAGATATCGACAATCAATTAGAATATCCAAACGCTAACAAAGACAAAAACGGACGTTTAATCGTTGGAGCGGGAGTTGGAGTCGGAGAAGATACTTTAGACAGAATTGCTGCTTTGGTTCAGGCTGGAGTGGATATCATCGGAATTGATTCTGCACATGGTCATTCAAAAGGAGTGTTAGATAAAATTTCAGAAATCAGAAAAGCATATCCGGATTTGGATATTGTTGGAGGAAATATTGTAACGGCTGAAGCTGCTGAAGATTTGATCAAAGCTGGAGCAAACGTTCTTAAAGTAGGAGTTGGGCCGGGTTCTATTTGTACAACAAGAGTAGTTGCAGGAGTTGGAGTTCCTCAGTTATCTGCCATTTATAACGTGTATGAATATGCTAAAACTAAAAATGTTGCAGTAATTGCTGACGGAGGGATTAAGCTTTCAGGAGATATTGTTAAGGCAATCGCGAGTGGAGCGGGAGCAGTGATGTTAGGTTCATTATTAGCAGGAACTGATGAAGCACCGGGAGAAGAAATCATTTTCCAGGGTAGAAAATTCAAAACCTACCAGGGAATGGGAAGTCTTTCTGCTATGAAAAGAGGAGGAAAAGAAAGATACTTCCAAAGTGAAGCTAAGAAATTCGTTCCGGAAGGAATTGAAGGAAGAGTGCCTAGTAAAGGAAAATTGGAAGATGTTATTTTCCAGTTGACAGGAGGACTTAGAGCCGGAATGGGATATTGTGGAGCAAAAGATGTTGAAGCTTTACAAAAAGACACTAAAATGGTAATGATTACAGGTAGCGGATTGAAAGAATCACATCCACATGATGTGATTATTACTCAGGAAGCTCCGAATTATTCTTTATAAGATTATTTTCCTAAATATAATGAAAGCTGTTCAATTGCCTATTGAGCAGCTTTTTTATTTTACAGTTTTTTGGAATATGCTTTTAAACTTTCTAATGTTTTGAAAATTAATTATAAAACGTGCCATACAAGTAAAATATGAATAATTAATTTGTAAATTTGGAAACCTTAAAATAATTAAAAGAAATGAAGAAAACATTACTTTATGGTTTTACGTTGTTTTCGTTATCATTAACGGCTCAGCAACAAAATAAAATCTGTGGTTTTGATGAAGAATTAGCCTTGCAGGATAGACAAAATCCTGGAATGAGACAGGCATTTGAAAAGATTGTTAAAAAAATTAAAGAGGAGAAGGCCAGCAACCCTTCTATGGCATCGGCTAAATTAGTGAATGGTGTTTATGAAATTCCTGTTGTTGTACATGTTATTTATCCTACTGGTGCTGCTGTTGGAACTACTTATAATAAATCTGATGCTGATATTCAGGCGTGGATAGAGCGAGCAAATCAAATGTATGCAGGTACTTATGCTTGGCCTGCTAGTGGTGTGCCGGCGGACTTTGGACAATCTGCAGTTTTTCCAATTAGATTGGTATTAGCGAAAAGAACACCGAATTGTACATCAACTAATGGTATTATCAGATATGATGGAGGTAGTTTGAGTGGTTATAATACATCTGGAATGGCATATCAAACAGCTAATGGAGCTAATAGAACAGCTATTAAGACTTTGGCGCCACACTGGCCTGAAGCTTCTTATTTTAATATTTATATCATCAGTACATTTGATGGTAACACCTCTCCTAATTCAGGACTGATGGGGTTTGCAGCCTTTCCTAATAATCTTGACGCAAACTATGAATCTTTCATGAAGTCAGGGGTTGTTACAAATGCTCATGATACGACATTTGCCCATGAGTTTGGACATGCTATGGGATTGTACCATACTTTCCAAGGTGGGAATTATGCAGCTTCTCCTGGAGCAGCAGATTATTGTCCTCCAACTACTGGGGTATGTGATGAAGACGATGATGGAATTTGTGATACAGAGAGAGCGGGTAGTGGATATTTACTTTGGCCAGTACCAACTAATTCTTCAATTAATCCATGTACTAGTACTAATTATCAGGGAGTACAATATAATATGATGAATTATTCTAATTCTGTTGCTCAAAAATTTACAGCAGGGCAAGGGGAGAGTATAGATAATTATTTTATGATATTTAGAAGCAGTTTAACAACCTCAAAGGGAGCAACGCCTTTACCTGCAACACCTGTTCCGTCAATTGTACCGATTGCTGCTACCTGTAATCCTACCGGAATAGCTAATCCCGGAAATTTCTTAGCAGGACCTACTGCGGTTAAGTTAGGTGATATCAATAATGAGTCACCGGGGTATTGGCAGGCTCATGCAAATTACTATATAGATTATACCTTAAATGGTTGCTTGGCTAATGTGCATACTTCTTTAGTTGTAAATCAACAACAAACCGTAACAGTAGAATTTTTAAAGGCTACAACAGCAGATCAATCTATTAGAGTTTGGATTGATTATAATAATAACGGGACATTTGAAGCATCTGAATTAGTTGCATCAGGGAATAATGTAGCTGCCGGAGCAGGAGGTTTTGGAACTTTTACAGCTAACTTTACTCCTCCATCAACTGCTGTAATGAATACTCCTCTTCGAATGAGAGTGTTAACCGATATGAGTAGTCCTAGTTCTTATTCGCCTTGTGGACAGTTGGGATATGGCCAAGTAGAAGACTATTCTGTAACATTAGTAACAAACTTAAGTACAAGTGAAGTTAAGACTGATAATGATGATTTGGTTATTTATCCAAATCCAGTAATAAGCGGTGATAATGTATTCATTAAGGCAAAGAACGGGAAAGATCTAAAAGTTTCTATTTTGGACATGTCAGGAAGGTTAATTGCTAATCCATCTGTAACAGGAGAAGGAAAAGATGTTTACAAAATAAACCAACAACTTGAAAAAGGAGTGTATATGATCCAGGTTTCAAATGGAAAAAACAGTAAAACATCTAAGCTAATTATTAAATAATTTATAAGTCCGTATAAATAAACGAAATGCCTCCATTTATTGGAGGCATTTTATATTTATGTTAGCAGAAACATAATCTCATTTAATCTTTTTAAATTTAAACTTTGGCTTAATGACATAGTTTAAGAATTGTCCTTTTGATCTTGCTGTTTTGAATTTCTCAGATATTTCTGCCGGAACCTTATAGTAATCATAAACAGCTCCTGACTGATATATAATTCTTAATATTTCAGTTTTCGGGAAATATAGATAATGATTGACTACACTTGAAGGCATATCATTATTTTATCAAAAATTATTCCTTAAGACTTTAAGAGTTTGTTGATTTATTCTCCGAGTTTGTTTTTGAAATCATCAATCCTGAAATCAGTGACGGCATTTCCTTTCTCTATCTTTTCTTTAGCATATAATCGGAAATCATTTTCGGTTTTTTCAAGAAGGTGGTCATAAGGCCCAATATGTGAAATAAGTTTTACCAGAACCGGTGAGATTTCGAGACAGATAAAAAGACCCATAATAAAGCTGGCTGCTAATCCTATAATTGCTGAGTTTCTTCCCAGCTCATCCAAAGCCTGAAGTCTTGCAGCAAAACCATTGAATTTGTCTTCAAAAGTTTCAGTTGATTTTCTTTCTGTTTCAAGGTTAGTATAAACTTTTGAAATTTCCTTATCAAGATATTCCAATCTTGGAGCAACCTGTTTCTGATAATTTTCTAAATCCTGCCGTCTTTGTTCCTTTAGCTCCTGTTTACGTTTGGCATTGCTCCCGAAACCTACTTTTCCGCTGGTAAGACCTGTTTTGGTACCAAGAATTTCTTTTTCAAGTTCTACTGAGGCGGAGTCATAAGATTTTTGATATTGAGCAATCTTTTCAGAGATTTGTTTTTTCTCGGTCTCAAAAGGTCCGCTTTGTTGCAGGATACGTCCGTTCATTTCTCCCTGCAACTGCTTCTTGTTTCTTTGAATAATGGTATTCAATTGCTTGTTGACTTCTTTTTCAAAAATTTTAAGTTCTAATGGCTTTGAAATGATAATACCTAAAAAAGTTGCCAATACAAGACGGGGAATAGCCATTAATATCTGATTCCACCATGTACCTGTTTTTTTTATGGATGAAACAATATAACGGTCGAGATTAAAAATCATCAGCCCCCATAATATACCAAATCCAATGGCTGTCCAAATATTATCAAATACAGTAAACATAGCGTAACCTGCAGAAAGGGTAGCAAATACAGCAGTAAAAAGAACTATTCCACCGATTCCTGAAAATTTATTCCATTCGCTGGGTGTTTTTCTTAGGATATGGATGTTTCCACCAGAACAGATCATAAGAAATTTCTGAAACCAATTGATCTTATAATCGGTTTGATTTATAATTGATTGTGTTTTTTTCATAACAGAAAATTTATACAAAAGTAATACTAAAAATCATACCAATGTTAAAAATAGTATTATGTTTTACCAAGTATAGTTAAATTGTTATTCAATGTTTTGGTTAATAGTACTTTAATTGAGGAGGATTAAATTAAAATTACATAAAAAAACTCAATATTTATAAACGAATTTTAGAAAAAAGAGCTGTGTGGAGTAGTGTATCAAAAGTATAAATGTATTTGTAAAAATAGTCTTATCTTTAAATAACCAACCTACAAAAAAGATAGTTATGAAAAATGCAGTAAAACTTTCACTAATGTGTATCGCATTCGTTTTGATTTCCTGTAAAAAGGAAAAGACTATTGATGAAGAACTGAAGGAAGTTGCAACCAATATGAATAAACTTACCCCTCAGATTCTCAATGACGGAATTCGTCTGGACAGTGTTTCGGCTTTACCCAATAAAGTTTTCAAATATAATTATACACTAACGGATGATGTTAAAGAAAGTGTGACGCCTGCAGAAATAGAAACATTTAAAAGCCAGGCAAAAGAAGGTGCGATAAGAACTGTAAAAACTTCTCAAGATATGGAAGAATTCAGGAATAATGATGTGACTTTACAGTATTTTTATTCTGATAAAAATGGAAAGCCGACGGCAGACTTTACCATTACTCCTGCTGAATATAAAACAAAATAATATTTATTTCAGCCGATCCGGGTTTTGCTTTAAAAAACTTTCCCATCCGGTATAGGATTTAGTATCCGTAAGTGTACCGGAATTAAAATGATGACAGACTGCTACTGCCAAACCATCGGAAGCATCGAGGTATTTTGTGGGGAATTCTTTCAACTTCAGAAGATTCTGAAGCATTCCTGCAACCTGCTCCTTGCTTGCGTTTCCGTTTCCGGTAATTGCCATTTTTATTTTTTTTGGAGAATATTCTGTGATAGGAATATTTCTGTAAAGACTTGCAGCCATAGCAACTCCTTGAGCTCTTCCCAATTTTAGCATACTCTGGACGTTTTTGCCATAAAAAGGAGCTTCCAAAGCTACCTCATCAGGATGGAATTCATCAATCAGAGCCAGGGTTTTATCAAAAATATATTTAAGCTTTGTTTCATGGTTAGGATATTTCTTCAAAAGTAATTCGTGGATAGAAACCATTTCCATCTTTCCTTTCTTCACAGAAATTAATCCAAATCCCATAACCGTAGTTCCGGGGTCAATTCCTAATATTATTTTCTCTGCTGAAATCATTGCTTCAAAGATACTGCTTTATTCAGCGAGTTAAAAAATGAATAAGGAATTATTTTCCGGTGAGCATTTTCTCTGCAATCGGAATCCATTTCCCGTCATGCCGAAGTAAAAGTATTTTATCAACTAAAAATTTAGTTTTATAAGATTTGTTTTGGTAGATTCCCCATGCTTTTATAAAGTTTTCGTAGGTGAGATCTCTGTAGCCTACGGTTAGATGAGGATTAAAAGAATATTTTCTGAAATTGAATTTTTCTTTAACATTCAGCTGGAGTTGCCTTAAGTTTTCATTCTCTTCGGGTTGTACAAATAAAACGGGATTTTTCGGATTGGGAAAACTTCCAAAACCATTCAATATGACTTCAAAAGGCAGAAGATCTGTATTGATTTTCTGAAATGCTTCATGAATATCATTTTCAAGTTCAGCTTCTCTGTCAAAAGGTGGACATAAAGTAATGTGAGCTTCATTTTTTAGTGCTTTAGAATTGGCGAAATTAATGGCCAGATCTTTTTTAAAGCCATTAATTTCCTCAATAATGCTTTGAGGAGGGTAGATGGCTATGAAGTACATTTTTTTCATAGTTCAAGGTATGCTTTATTTTAATTTAAATTTTTTTTTGAATACATAAGAAAATTATGCATAAATTTGTAAGGTATTTAAATCTTTGGGATGAAAAAAAATAGTCTCTATAAAGGAACACTCCAGAATATTATTTTAAAGCTGCTTTCAAAGGAAGTTAAAATGTATGGTTATCAAATCACACAGCGTGCAAAAGAGCTTACGGAAGGAGAATTGGAAATGACGGAAGGTGCGTTGTATCCTCTCTTGCACAAATTGGAAGCGGACGGAATTATTACCTCTGAGGTGCAGGAAATCAACGGCAGAAACCGAAAATATTATCTGCTTACGGATAAAGGAAAAAAACAACAGGCATTACAGGAAAACGAAATGAAAAGCTATCTGTTTAATCTTAAAACTATTTTTGATATATGATATCGGTAGAGCACAAAAAAGAAGTTCGTGTCTATCTTCTTTCCAAAAAAATTTCGTTAGATTTATTAATAGAATTGGAAGATCATTTTTTAAGCCAAATTGATGATCTTATGATTCAGAATATTTCCTTTGACGACGCTTTTAATGATGTAAAGCAAATTTGGAGTGATGAGCTAAGAATGATAAAAAATTACTCTGGAAAGGAAGCTTCTGCTTTTGCAAAAAAAATTAAACAACAAAAAATTAATCAGATTTTGCTCCAAAGCTCATTGCTGACTATAGCTATTGTTTTAAGTGTCATTTTACTTATCAAAAATAATACACAAGAAAATTTTATCAATTTAATGAGATATTTTCTGTTTATTTTTATGGGACTTCCTGCTTTTCATTATCTTTTTAATATCAAAAATTTTCTTTTGATTTCTAAGCTTAAACCATTACAAATTAATGTTTATCAAGGGTTAAATACAATAATTTTTATTCTTAGTTTTATAATTGGATATGGAGGAACTTCTCTTTTAAAAATGGGGGAAAGGTTATTTAATTTTGTAGATAATCCCACAGGAATGGGTTGTGTTGCATTTATTTTAGTCTGTACTTATTCCTTTTTATATTCATTTGGTTTTTTTTCTCAGATTGCTTTTGTAAAATCTATGAAAAAGATAAATCCCTATCTTAAAACTCTTTAATCTGTCACAGTAATGAATAAAGAATACCTTATACAAATAGAAAAATACCTAAAAGGCAAAAGATTGAGCCTGGTTGTATTTGCTGAAGTTTATGATCATTTTGTCATGCAGATTTCTCAATCGATGGATAAAAACGGAATCAGTTTCCAAGAAGCTTTTGTAAATGTAAAATTGAATTGGGAATACGAGCTTGAAATGGTAAAAGCAGATATTTTTTCATTCAGAAAGGTCGCAAGGATAGAAAAAAGGATATTACAAACAAGATTTAAAAAGGTGATATGGTCGTCACTTCTTTTTTCTCTGCTGGTGGGATTAACTTTTTTTGTTTCTGAAGAGTTGTTTTTTTATACGGAGATTTTGGTGCTTTTAACTTTTATAAGTATTCTAATGTATAATTTTATTGGGAAAAAAATGAGTTTCCGGGAATATCAGCAATTAGGTTTTCATCCTTTACTGTTAAGGAATATATTGTTAGCTGTTTTAGTTTTTCCGGTGGCAGGGTATTTTTTTAAAACATTCGAGTTTTGGAAACCCATAGTAAATCAGCTCATTATTTTATATAGTGTTGCCGTACAAATTCAGCTTCTGTATTTAAGAGCTAAAAAAATTAATGTATTACTATCATGAATCCAGAACACCTGAATCTTATCAGAGATTACCTTATTTTTCAAAAACTTCCGTTGGATATTTTATTGGAAGTGGAAGATCATATGGCTTCACAGGTTTTAAATATTCAGAAGAACGAAAACATAAGTTTTGATGAGGCGTTTCTGAAAACTCAGAAATTATGGGAGAGTGAGTTTAAAATGACGACCTATTCGGCATTTTATTCTGAAAAGATTCCTGTGATAGTGAAGAAAATTGTTAAGGCAAAGTATAACAAGATTCTTAAAAAGTCTGTTTTGTATGCTCTAATTTCTTTTGGGATAAACTTATTATTCATTTATCTTTCTAACAGTCAGGAAATATACACCGACTTTTTTCGGGGTCAGAATTTAGTATTTTTATTAGCTCCCGGTCTGGTGTGGGCATTTAATTATAAAATCAGAAAATACGTCAAAAGCGATTTTAAATTTAAGGGAAGATCATTCTATTCCATCTATCAGCAAAATATAGGAATTATGGTTGTGGGTACGACTACTATGGCCCAGATTTTTGCTAAAGAGGGGAAGTATGCTTATTTATTATTTAAAACTGATTATCCCGGAAACCTCGTTTATGCTTTAGTTACTTTACTGTTTCCTTTTCTAGCCCAAATAGTTGTGATTTTTGGAATCCTTAATTTCTTTGAGCACAAAAAAACTTTGAAAAAATTGTCGGTATTTGTATAGGTTGTATTGAAATTATTTTATTGAATTGCTAATATAGTTGTTGATTTGATATTTGTTTCTTTTGTTTGTTTGATTTATTGTAATAATTATTAAATTTAGATAAAATTGAAAAAACAAAAAATATGAAGGCAAAAATCTATCTTTTTCTATTAATGAATGCTTTTTTTACTTTAAAGGCGCAAACTCCTGAAATTTTATATTATAAATTTGAAGGTACAGCTTCTAACATTCCAAACCTAGCGACGAATCCTCCGACAGGAACACAGACAGGTGAAATTGTGGGCAACTTAACTCTGGGAAATAATACGACTTGCTTAGGGAATGGCTTAATAGGCAGCGGCTCTACAGGAACCTCAAATTATTTCAATACGAAATGGAATCTTGCCTTAAGCGGATCTTGGACAATTCATTTAAAATTTAATAATTATACAAGTGATGTAACCACAGTATATTATCTTTTGGGAGATGCTCTAACCGGCGGAAATTCTTTCCGTATGTTTACAAATGGTGCTCCGGGTACAGGAGGAGTAAGATTAACTGCTAACGGAATGTCTAACGTAGATATTCCTGGTGTTTTTTCTACTACTCCGGCATTGGTAGATTTAATATTTGTTTACGACAACAGTTTACAAAATATAAAAGCTTATTTGAATGGAGTTCTTAAAACAACTGTAGCTCAATCGGCTCCTTTAGTTTTTAACGGTGCTTTATTTAAACTTGGAACATATGGTACTAATACGGGAATGAAGGCAGGAATGACCATGGATGAGTTTGGTCTTTTCAATAGAGCTATAACAGATACCGAAATAGCTACATTAAATAATTTTTGTTCTAATTTAAGTACTGCTGAAGTTAAAAAAGACAACAATGCTAAGATTGTAGTAAAAGGTAATAATCTGATACTTACCAAAGGTAATTTTGGCAAATACAGTATATACGATTTATCAGGGCGTCAAATACAAACCGACGATGAATCTTCAAATTCAGTCGGTATCGGATTGCTGAAAAAAGGAATTTATATTATAAAATACGGAAATGTCTCGGAGCGTTTTAAATATTAAAGCCAAATTCGGAAAAAGTCTTTTGTACATGCAAAAGACTTTTTTATTATTTTGAAATCAAATCACAAAACCAGAAAACATACTCTCCTTCTTGATCGATTTCATTTGTTTTGGGCTTAGGATAAGTTTTTTTAACGATTTCTCCCACTTCAAAATCAACGGGATTTTTAAAAATAGGACCGTCAAAAGTAAAGGTGTGAAATTCTCCGTTTTCGCCACAAGGATCTACATTTTCAGGCAGGTCTTTGATGAAATCATGATCAATAATTCTTCCAGCGAAGCTTTTATCCAAATAGGTTTCGTTCACGCAGGTAACAATGGTTTTAAAGCCTAAATCTAAAAATTCATGGATGAGGTTGGTTGTATCAATTTTCCATAAAGGAAAAACTCCATTCATTCCGATAGTCTTTAATTGGTCTTCACGGTATTTTCTTAAATCTTCCAGAAAAATATCCCCGAAAATAGAATGAGTAATCCCCTGAGATTGTATTGTACCCGTAGTTTTACTCATAATCTCACGGTATTCTTCCATAGAAGGTTCTTTCGGAAGCTCCATTTTAATTAAAGGAAACCCGAGACTTTCAGCTTGTTTTTCCAGTAATGAAACATGAACACCATGCATAGAAATTCTTTGGGACTCTTTATTGATACTTGTTAACAAGGATGTGACTTCAAATCGGTCTTCTTTTAAAGTTTTGTATAATGCAAGAGCAGAATCTTTTCCGCTGCTCCAATTGAAGATGGCTTTGGGGTTCATCAAACAAGTGTTAAAAATTTAAATCGTTCAATAATGTGTTTATTTATTATCTGGTTTCCCGAAATTATTGAATTCGTTAGCTTCGATCTTGTTTTTTTCGACTTCTTGCCTTTTTTGTAATTCTTCGGCGTTCCTGTCCATGTCACTTTTGTGTGTGGCATTCATAGGATATGAATTGCAGCTTTTTAAGAATGTTACAGTGAAAATTATCAGCGTTAAGAAAAAGAAATTTTTCATTAAATTTTTTATGATATTAAAATAAAATCTACAGATTATTCAAAAATACAAAAAAACCTCAAAGAAATTTCCTTGAGGTTTTTAATCTATAAAGTAAATTATTTAAAAATTGTTTGCCGACAACGACTTACATATTTCTTCTGTACTTACCGCCCACTTCAAATAAAGCGTTGGTAATCTGTCCTAATGAACAATATTTCACGGCATCCATCATCACTTCGAATAGGTTTTGCTGATTGATGGCAGCGTGCTGTAAAGTTTTCAGAGCTTTTGCAGATCTATCTTCATTAGACTTCTGGAAATTATGAAGCATTTCGATTTGGAATTGCTTTTCTTCCTCTGTCGAACGAATCACTTCTCCCGGACGAACCGTTGGTGAACCGTCTTTTCCTAAGAAAGTATTTACCCCGATGATTGGATATTCTCCGGTATGTTTTAACCATTCGTAATGCATTGATTCTTCCTGAATTTTTGAACGTTGATACATGGTTTCCATTGCACCCAAAACACCACCTCTTTCTGTGATTCTGTCGAATTCTGCATAAACCGCTTCTTCCACCAAATCCGTCAATTCTTCAATAATAAATGAACCCTGAAGCGGATTTTCGTTTTTCGCTAATCCTAGTTCTTTATTGATAATCAGCTGAATTGCCATTGCTCTTCTTACCGATTGCTCAGTTGGCGTCGTGATGGCTTCATCATAAGCATTCGTGTGCAATGAATTACAGTTATCGTAGATTGCATAAAGCGCCTGTAAAGTTGTTCTGATATCATTAAAATCAATTTCCTGAGCGTGAAGCGAACGTCCCGAAGTCTGAATGTGATATTTCAACATCTGGCTTCTTTCGTCAGCTCCGTATTTCAGTTTCATGGCTTTTGCCCAGATTCTTCTTGCGACACGTCCGATTACTGAATATTCAGGGTCGATACCGTTGGAGAAAAAGAACGATAAATTCGGTGCAAAATCATTGATGTCCATTCCTCTTGACAGGTAATATTCCACATATGTGAAACCGTTTGCCAACGTAAATGCCAACTGGGAAACTGGATTTGCGCCAGCTTCTGCAATGTGATATCCGGAAATAGAAACAGAGTAAAAGTTTCTTACTTTTTCTTTAATGAAATATTCCTGAACGTCACCCATTAATCTCAAGGCAAATTCAGTAGAGAAAATACAGGTGTTCTGAGCCTGATCTTCTTTTAGAATATCTGCCTGAACCGTTCCACGAACGGTTGCGATGGTTTTAGCTTTAATTTCAGCATAAACATCGGCAGGGATAATTTCGTCACCTGTAATTCCTAATAGCTTTAAACCTAAACCGTTATTGGAAGGAGGCAATTCTCCGTTATATTTTGGCCTTGCTAAGCCTTTATCATCAAACTTTTCCTTAAGCTTAGCCTCAACCTTAGCCTCCAAATTATTTTCTGCAATATATTTTTCAACATTTTGGTCGATGGCTGCATTCATAAAGAAAGCCAACAACATCGGTGCAGGCCCATTGATGGTCATTGAAACGGATGTCAATGCATTTACCAAATCAAAACCTGAATATAGTTTTTTAGCATCATCTAAAGTTGCAATTGAAACTCCCGCATTTCCGATTTTACCGTAAATATCCGGCGGTAAAGCTGGATCTTGTCCATAAAGAGTTACCGAGTCGAAAGCTGTTGATAAACGTTTTGCAGGCATTTCCGCAGAAACATAGTGGAATCTTCTGTTGGTTCTTTCCGGACCTCCTTCTCCGGCGAACATTCTCGTTGGATCTTCTCCGGTTCTTTTGAATGGATAAATTCCTGCGGTGTAAGGGAAGCTTCCCGGAAGATTTTCCTGACCTTTCCATTTAATTAAATCGCCCCAGTCGTTGTATTTTGGTAACGCAATTTTTGGAATTCTTAAATGAGACAAAGATTCTGTTGAGGTTTCAACCTTAATTTCTTTTCCTCTTACGAAGTAGGAGTAAAACTCAGCGTGGAAAGCTTTTTTCGTATCATCCCAGGTTTTCAGGAAGTCGATATTTTCCTGCTGCAATTCTTTTTCAGCTTTTTGATATTCAGCGTCTAAAGTTTCGTTGGAAATGATATTTTTAACGCCGTCAATATGATACATTTTTCTCGCCAGTTCAGCCTGTTTTTCAATGTTAGCGTCATATTGTTTATTGTTTTCAACGATTTCAGAAAGGTAACGGACTCTTTTCGGAGGAATGATCGTTACTTCGTCTGTAACTTCCTGCTCAACAAATGTTTTTAAGTTTAAATCAGTAAATTTATCATTCACTTTAGAAACCAATCTGTTGTACAATTCAGTTGTTCCGTGATCGTTAAACTGTGATGCTTTTGTTGCATACACTGGCATTTCATCCAATGGTTGCTCCCATAGCAAATGGTTTCTCTGGAATTGTTTTCTTACGGCTTGAAGCGCATCAAGAGCTCCTCTTTTATCGGATTTATTTAAAGCAACCAAATCCGCATAATCCAACATATCGATTTTTTCCAGCTGTGTAGAAGCTCCGTATTCAGGAGTCATTACGTACATCGAAACATCGGCAAAATCAGAAACTTCCGAACCGGATTGTCCGATACCCGAAGTTTCCAGAATGATAACATCAGGATGAGCTAATTTCAACACATTCAAAGCAGAATGAATGAACGGAGAAACGGAAACGTTGTTTTCTCTTGTCGCCATTGAGCGCATATAAACTCTAGGATCGTTGATTGCGTTCATACGTATTCTGTCACCCAAAAGCGCTCCTCCCGTTTTCTTTTTCGAAGGGTCAATGGAGATAATGGCAATTTTTTTATCTGTATTGGAACGTAGGAAACGTCTTACTAATTCGTCTGTTAATGAAGATTTTCCCGCTCCACCAGTACCTGTAATACCTATAATAGGAATGTTTAAATCTTTTGATTTTTCATCGATTGCTTCAACTAATTCAGGTTTTTCTTCTGAAAAGTTTTCAACCGCTGAAATGATTTTTGCAATGCTTGTAGGATTTTCAAAGTTGATTGAATCCAAATCATTTGTCGTAACGTCTTTTCCTGTTGCGAAGTCCGATCTCTGAACCAAATCATCAATCATTCCTTGTAACCCAAGTTCACGACCGTCGTCCGGAGAATAAATTCGGTCGATTCCGTAAGACATCAAATCTTTAATTTCTTCGGGCAGGATCACACCGCCACCGCCACCGAAAATTTTGATTTGCGGAGAATTTTTTTCTCTTAAAAGATCGTAGATGTATTTGAAATATTCATTGTGACCGCCTTGATAAGAAGTTAAAGCAATCGCATTGGCGTCTTCCTGAATCGCTGTGTTAACAACTTCCTCTGCAGATTTGTCGTGTCCAAGGTGGATTACTTCACATCCCGTTCCCTGAATCACACGACGCATGATATTGATCGCAGCATCATGACCATCGAATAACGATGCAGCTGTTACGATTCTTACTTTATTTTTTGGAGTATATTTTTGGGTTTCCATAAAAAATCTAGAAAATTTCTGAATTCCCAAATATAATAATAAAATAGTAACTGTTTTTTTTAGTTTAAATTGCTGTTATTTAGAATGTTAAATTTGTTTTGTTAACTAAATATTCCCCAGAGGAACAAACATTCGTTTAGAAATAAAGCAATATTCGAATTAAAATTCTCAAATTAATTTCTCTACTTTTGCACCATATTATATAAGGTATGAAAAAGGCATTATTATATTTCGCGTTGGGAACTGTTCTGAGTTTTTTAATTAATTATTTCTTTTACAGCTCAGAAAACCTTGGTCTTGATATTTATTATGCTTTGGCTTTCGGTATTGCGTGGGGAATCGCTTATTATCTGGATACCCCTAATTTTACATTACCCCAAAAATTGGGGATATCTTTTTTAGCAATGGCAGTTCTTGTTGTTGTGGGAGCTTTATTGTTCAATCTTGCACTGGCTATTCCGTCTATTCTTAAATTTTCTACCGTATTTGTAGCGTATTATTTAATTGCTAGTTTCAGAGCCAATAAATCACTTCGCGATTAATGCATCATCATAAAACTTGCATACATTAATAACAGTCCCATAAAGATTATCCCAATAAAATTGATCATAAATAAAAATACTCCTTTGAAAATACTCATTGTTCGGGAACTTTCATAGACCCTGTGATGAGCTATAAAGAAATAGATAGACATATAAATGATGGCTGCCATATTAATAAGGATGATTAATAAATTTAAAGCGCCGTAATCTGGTAAAAGATCTGTAATTCTATCAAGAAATATTAAAATAAGGGTTCCTAATAATAGGAATGAGAAATAGTGAAGGGTGAAAATTCCATGGTCAAAATACCACCATTTCTTTTTATTATGAAAGATCCAAAGGAATAAAGCAAAAATAGGGAGATAAATGAATAATGCTTTAGGAAGGGTGTGAACCATAGTTTCCTTAAACTTATCCATAATAAAGCGGCTGCTTAAACCTTGCTCCTGCATATGGAAGACTTTTTTGGCAAATGGTTTCAGAAAAGCATAGGTTATCTCATTATTCTTCTTCTTGTCTCTTGAATAAAGGGAATCAAATTGCTTCATGTTTTTTGCTCCTAAAACACTTAACTTCCCATCTTCAGTTTCTCCTAAAGCGTCTGTATCAATATCATTTCCATTGACTTCTGTTACTTTGATATCTTTAACAATCTGTTTGGATTCTAATGAGTCTTTATTGAGCTGTTCTTTAGATAGGTTTTGTTTTAAATTATCTGTGATTTGGGTAATTTTTTCATCTTTGGCTTTTTCTTTTTCAACTTCCTTGGCAATATGTGTTTTTTTCTCTAGCTCGCTTGATTCTTCTTCTGAACTTGAAATCAGAGGAGGGAGAAAAAAAGTAATAAAACTTATGAAAATGTATAGTTTCACAGGAGCAACATAGAGCTGGCGTTTTCCAGCTAGGTATTCTTTGGTTAGTTTCCCCGGTTTTAATAATAAATATTTTATTGTTTTCCAAAACTCTCCGTCATAGTGAGTGAAATCCTCAATAAAATGGGTGAAAAGATAATGAAAAGGTTGCTTGGGCTCTATATTTTCCTGTCCGCAATGCGGGCAATATCTTTCTTCAACGGTATGTCCGCAGTTAAGGCAAGTTTTGTCTTCTCGGGTTTTGCCGTGGCTCATAGTTTTTTTAGTGTTTAGCACAAATATAATTAATTATGAATATAAAATCGTCATATCAGTAATATTTTGGATAAATGTTTAAATAAAATTAATAAATACGATGCAAAATATGTCGAATACTTAAATGGTTGATCGTTTTGAGTATCTCTACAATATTGTTGTCAGAAACTACATTAATTTTTTGAGAGTATTGAGTAAGTCTATTGAATTTAAGAACCTAATCCGCTATTCAATAGATTAAATGAAATATGTTTTTGCATTCCGAAAATAATTTGTACCTTTGCACACCCTTTTAGGGGAAAATTATGTTTAATCTTTAACTAAAACGTGTGAATACATTAAGTTACAAAACTGTTTCAGCGAACAAAGCTACTGCTAATAAAGAATGGGTTGTGGTAGACGCTGAAGGACAACCGTTGGGAAGACTAGCTTCTACGGTTGCAAAGATTTTGAGAGGTAAGCACAAAACGAACTACACACCTCACGTAGATTGTGGTGATAACGTAATCGTTTTGAACGCTGGGAAAGTTACTCTTTCTGGAAACAAGTGGAACGACAAGACTTATATCTGGCATACAGGTTACCCTGGAGGTCAAAAGTCTATGACTGCGGCTGAACTTCAGAAGAAAGATTCTTTAAAAGTATTGGAAAAATCTGTAAAAGGTATGTTGCCTAAAAACAGATTGGGAGCTGCTTTATTAAAGAACCTTTACTTATATGAAGGAACTGAGCATAAACATGAAGCTCAACAGCCTAAAACAATTAATGTTAACGAATTTAAATAATTAATTATGTCTATAGTTCACAAAATCGGAAGAAGAAAAACTTCTGTAGCTAGAGTTTATGTAAAGCCAGGAACTGGTAACATTACAGTAAACGGAAAAGATGCTAAAGAATATTTCTCTACAGACGTTATGGTTTACAAATTAAACCAACCGTTCATCCTTTCTGAAACTGTTGGTCAGTACGATGTTACTGTAAACGTTTTCGGTGGTGGAAATACAGGTCAGGCAGAAGCTATCAGATTAGGTATTTCAAGAGCTTTATGCGAAATCAATGCTGAATTCAGATTAGCTTTGAAACCAGCTGGTTTACTTACAAGAGACGCAAGAATGGTGGAAAGAAAGAAGCCAGGTCAGAAAAAAGCAAGAAAGAGATTCCAATTCTCAAAACGTTAATTTTCAGACTTCAGATACAGGATTTCAGATTTCATAATTTTTTCAGTCTGTTGTCTTATATCTAAAATCTATTTATCTAAACAAAAAAATTGCCCGTTACGTTTAGCATCCAAACGCTTCTCCCATCTAAAGAAGTTGTTGATTGTTTAAAAAACGGAAAGTAAACTAACAAAAACAGAAAACATGGCAAAAGCAAATGTAAAAGACCTTCTAGAGGCTGGTGTACACTTCGGTCACATGACTAGAAAGTGGAATCCAAATATGGCTCCATACATTTTTATGGAGAAAAACGGTATTCACATTGTAGACTTACATAAAACAGCAGTTAAATTAGATGAAGCTTGTAACGCTTTAGAAAAATTAACTTCTGCAGGTAAAAAAGTTCTTTTCGTAGCTACTAAGAAGCAAGCGAAAGAAGTGGTTGCAAAACACGCTCAGGAACTTAATATGCCTTATATCACAGAAAGATGGCCAGGAGGTATGTTAACAAACTTTGTTACAATCAGAAAGGCTGTAAAGAAAATGAACGCTATCGACAAAATGAAAAAAGACGGTACGTTCGAAACTTTATCTAAAAAAGAAAGATTACAGGTAGACAGACAAAGAGCTAACTTAGAAAAAAACTTAGGTTCTATCTCTGACATGGTTCGTCTTCCTTCTGCAATCTTCGTTGTAGATATCTTGAGAGAGCATATCGCTGTAACTGAAGCTAAGAAATTAGGTATTCCAGTTTTCGGTATTGTTGATACAAACTCTGACCCAAGAAAAGTTGACTTCGTTATCCCAGGAAACGATGATGCTTCTAAGTCTATCGATATGATCCTGAACATTGTTTCTGAATCTATCAAAGAAGGTCAGTCTCAAAGAAAAGCTGATAAAGAAAAATCTAAAGAAGAAGGAGAAGTAGTATCTGCTGATAAAGATGCTGATTTCGATGCTGAATAATTAAAGATTTATCTTTAAAATATAAAAATCCGTTAAGTGAATTCTTAACGGATTTTTTATTTGGTGGGGATTGTATTAATTGGAAAGAGTGATGCTGTAAGAAGATGAAATAAACTGAGTCTTTTTATAGACCGAGTTACAAACCATTCCGGACAGATTATAATTTTGATTTTTTAGTACCATGGCATATCCTATTTTACCTGCTCCAATAGGAATCTTTTTTGAATAATTTTTTCCGGTGATCGTCAAAACCATATTACAGCGAGACTTATTGGTAACTGTAATTGAAGTTTTAGGGCTATTTGAGCTATCATTGAATAAATCGGTTAATACATCTGCTGTTTCCGGCTTATAGGTCTTTATTAAGGCGTTATATTCCTGTTCTGTCTGAGATACTGATGGAGTAGATGTCGTTCCGGGTGAGTTTTTAGAAGGAGATGAAGTACCTGTACTGTAAGTCGTACTACAGCTATCTAAAAGAATTGATATACATATCCCGAATATTATTTTTCCTTTCATACAATTGATTTAAAAGATAGATGTAAAAATATAGAAACGAAAAAGGTAAGAAAATCTTACCCTTTATATTAGTTTATTCTGAACTTTATATATGTAATGGTTTTCCCTTTTGCAGAGAATAGTTCTTCATAATACGTTCTGATATCTCTTAAATGAGGCGTTCCCGGATCATATTCAAGCGCACTGTAGATGTCGTGATGTGCACTTATGATTTCATATCCTGCTCCCTGAAGATAGCCTAACGTATAGCCATGTAAAAATTCAGAATCCGTTTTCAAATGAATAATTCCACCAGGTTTTAAGAATTTTTTATACCGGTTCAGGAAATCCGGATGAGTTAATCTGTGCTTTGTACGTCTGTATTTAATCTGTGGATCAGGGAAGGTAATCCAGATTTCATCTACTTCATTTTCTGCAAAGAAACAATCTACCAGCTCAATCTGACTTCTTAAGAAGGCTACATTATGCATATTGTTATCAACGGCTTCTTTAGCTCCAAACCAAAATCGGGCTCCTTTAATGTCTATTCCGATAAAATTCTTTTCAGGGAATGCTTTTGCTAGGCCTACAGAATATTCTCCTTTTCCGCAACCTAATTCTAAAACAATAGGATTTTCATTTTTGAAGAAATCTTTTCTCCAGTTTCCTTTCAGTTCAAAACCGTTCAGAGCCTCTTCTCTTGTTGGCTGAACTACATTTGGTAATATTTTGTTTTCTGCGAATCTCGCCAGTTTGTTTTTGCCCATACTCTATTAAAATCGGACAAAAGTAATGAAAAAATACCTATTTTTTGATTTTTGTAATAGTATTGGAGGTTTTTTCTGTGCTATTTAGGATTGCTTAATGCGACCATAATCGGCTTCTGGACGGTTTTCTGTGATGCATATTGTGCTCCGCAAACCAAACTTGTAAAAAGATAATTTCCTTTCTCGATTACGATAGAATTATCTCCGTGAGCGGGTACAGCAAGACGGTACTTTGTATTTCCGACACCTTCCATTCTTACGATAATATTACAGTCGGAATTGTTCTCAATCATCACAATGCATTCCTTGGCGTTAGGATCATTGTCAAATAATGAGTTCAATATTTTCACCGTTTTATTTTTATGCTCAACAGGATTGCTTGCCATAAGCATATTGAATTCATCTGCTTCTGTGTTAGGAATTGCTGCTTTTGTAGCTGTAGCAGGAGTATTGGCGACATAGACATTTTGAGCGGTACTCGGAGTGTATTTTACTGATGATACTCCTGAAGCTAGCTCGGCTCTGTATTTTGCAATTTGTTTTTCTTTTATTTTCGCATTCATTTCATCGAAAGTAATCTTTGTAGAAGGCCGCCTTTTCAGAAGGGCAAGGTTTTCCTGCATCGTTTTTACTTTAGGATCTCCGGGAGCAGCATTTTGTATATATTCCTTCATCAGCTGCATTACTCTTGGTTTTATAACGGAACGGCGAGGTTCGTCAGGATGAGCGTCCCGCAAAAAAGCATTAAGCTCATAGATGTTTTTACTTTTTAAAATATTACTGTAATCTTTGTCTTTTCCTTGTGCAGAAAGATTGATACATAATAGGGTACTTAGTAAAAAAAGTAAATTCTTCATTAAAATATATGCTTTTGGACTTGGGGATCAGTGAGTCGTTAATAATTAAATACGTTATAAAATTATAAATATTTTAAAAAAAATCTCTATTTCAAAAATAAAATTTAAAACTTTTTATTTTGCGATCTCCTGCAGATGTGAGCTTTTTAGCCTTTTTTGATAAATCGGAAGATATTTTTCAATCGGTATTTTGATGGCCTCGAAGTTTCCTGCCAATACATAAGGTTCTACATTTTCTGATGTATATACGAACTGTAAGAAATTATCAATTAGGTTTTCAGGAATTTTAAACTTTACAAAATAATCTTTGCCTAAATAATTTTTAATCTGGGTAATGGAAGAATTCATTCGTTCATACGCTAGATAACGCTGTTTTTTCTTGCGGTCTCCTGAGAGGATATCATAAATACTTTCCAAACTAAAAGTGAGCCCACCATCTCTTAAGCCGGCAACCGGAAGTTCGGGTGAAGTGCCATCTCCTTTAGGAGCTGGTAAGCCGATCATTTTTTTTAGGGTAAGACTTTTGTCTTCTTTCCTTATAGCGTTTACATCATATCTGAGGTTGCCTGTAGGCTTGAATCTACTGATAAGTACTTCCTGAATGTCATAATAAGCTATTTTAAGTTCAATCAGATTTTTGCCACCCAACATTTGTTGAGTGATTTTAAAATCTTTTCTTTCTGTAATGATTGAGGTAAAACGAATTACATCTCCCAGCTTAGCTTCAATATTGAAATTACCATTATAGTTGGTAAGTACTGTTTTTTGTGTGGTAAGATTGGTCACATATACCTGATTGAGATACAAAATAGAGTTGTCTCTTAAAAAAACTTCTCCGGAGAAAAGCTGAGCATTGATTTTAGCTAAAAAAATCAAAAAAATTAAAGTAATTAGTTTCTTCATATAATTGGCAAAATTACATAGAAATACGCCAATTTATCACTTTATAAACTACAAAAACGGGTTAAAGTATATTAAACTTTAGTATAAAACTGTTAATGATTGTTATAAATATGTGTTTTAAAATTTTATCTGTGTTTTACCAAAAGCCAGCTTGTATATTTTACGGTTGTAGGAATGAGCCCGGATTCCACCCAACTGATAAAATACCAGTAGGTTGCTGTCGGTACATTTCTGCCTCCCATTCTTCCATCCCAGGTATAATTGTTGGTAGGGGTTCCTCTGAAAACCTCGGCACCATATCGGTCAAAAATTCTGAATTCAAAGTTGGTTTTATCGGCAAGCCCGGAATAATCGATCTGGTCATTGTGCCCATCTCCATTTGGTGTAATGGTATTAATAAGCTTTACAACTACAAAAGGCTTCTCAACCATTTGACAGTTTTTAGAATCTCTTACATATACCACGTGAGAGCCTCGTGCTACATTATAGAAAACATTGGAACTCTGCCAATTGATACCATCTAAAGAATACTGGTAAGGAGGGAATCCACCCCCTACATTTACTGTTACTGTTGTCCCGTTGATATCGATGGAAAGAATTGCCGGAAGCTGGGCTTCAGTAACATTTACATATTGTCTGTATACACACCCGTTATAAGTAAGATCTACCCAATAATTTCCAACAGGAACATTGGAAATATATGTTGTTGTAGCTCCTGTACTCCAAACGTAGGACTCGAAGCCTGAACCGGCATCTAAGGTTGTGGTTGTTTTTGCACAAATGATCTGATCTAATAAAATATCAGATTTCTTTGGTGTTTTTACAGTGATAATTATTTTTCCTATAGCCGGGCAAACTCCGTTTTTTTCAAATCTTATGTAAATAGTTTGAGTTCCGGAAAGAGTTATGGTGCTATTGATAGGAGTAGTACCATTTTGTGCATCCTGCAAATTGCTGTGGAAAGTATAGGTAACACCTGGATCTGTTGTAAATTGAGGGATAAAAGGTAATAGATTTATCTGTTTACTGCCATCCAGATCTTCATCACAAATACTTGTTGTAACACGATCTGTTAATAATTGAATAGGCTGTCCAATGGAAAAATTTAACGGTTGTACTACGGCTGCACACCCATCAGGTGAATCTACCCGAATATAAATTGTAGTATTTGTTGTGAAGCTCCAGCTATTAGGAAGAGTGTTGGAATTTCCTGCATTAGCATCTGTAATATTTGCATAATACCTTACATTGGTAAAATAGGTAGGGTTATTAAGAACAATTGGGGTAATGTTTAGTAAATTTATGGTAACAGTGCCGTCAAAATTATCATCACAAAATACTCCTGAATAGTTAGGAGTGATGACTGCAAGATTATAAAGACTTAATGTGATCTGAGCGATGCTTTTACAACCATTATTATTTTTTACGACAGCATACACAATAGTACCGTTTGTTGCGGTATAAGCAGTAGTAGATGTAATAAGAGCTGTTGGGTTTTCGGTTTGAGCATCTGTTAAAGTTGGGTAGTAAGTAATTGTAATAGGAGAATTGTTACTTATATTGGCAGACGTAAGGTTGAAAGTACCCTGATTATTTATATTACAGGCATAAATTGTAGCATTAGTGGTTGTAAGTGCTTCTAAGTGAATAGTAACAGTAACCGTTTCACAATCCGGAAAAACAGCATCATTTCCACAAAATGTATAGGTGAATGTATCCGTACCTGTTAGCGTTCCCGGATTGGTTGGGGTATAAGTAATAACTCCTGTTGTGGGATTGATAGTGGCAGTACCTAGCGAAGGCGGAGTGACTATTGATACCGTAGAAGGAACGGGAGTTTGTGTTGATGTTGTAAATGCAGGTGTTATTGTTTGTGTAGTACAAACATTATAGGTTGCAGTGCTTTGCTTTGTACAATTTAAAACTTTGATTTCATTAGAAATTAAAGGCGCACAACTTCCCATTGTTACTGAACATGAATAAAAGCCGGATTGAGTAGGGTTGTATGTTGAACTTGTAGCCCCGGGAATAATTGATCCGTTTCTGTACCATTGATAGCTGTCATAGATTAATGGATCTACAGTAAGCTGTATTCCCGGTGCGCAACCTGCCCCAGTCTGTAAAATGACCGGTTGTGTAGGGAAACCTGCGAAAAAACCACCATATCCTACTGCATCGCTTCCTGCATTAATTCCGGCAGTAATGGCTTTATTGGAAATAACAGTAATAGTTCCTGTTGTATTAGGTATCCCATAAGTTACCCAGTTATTGGTTCCGGTCATATCAAAAGGTCCCGTATTGGCTGGAGGGGTATTGCCATTTACTGTTACAACTGCTCCCTTTTGAGTGATCAGATTTAGTTTGGTAGGAATATTTAAAATCCCGGTGGGGTTGTTATTGGAAAGGACAAAATTTTCATCAATAAAACCGAGCTCGTTGATTTGTTTAGGCAAGTAGCAGTTCAATGCGGGGATAAAATTAAAGCCTCCGGTCGCAACTTCGCTTCCGGATGCTGAATCTCCGGCAAGCATTTGATAAACATACGCGTTTTTCGTGGTTCTTATATATAAGTTGTAATGGTTGTTTCCCTGCAAAATATATTTGCTGTCAGGAATTACATAATATTGTCCTGTATTTAATGTGGCAATAGGAGGAATTTCATTGTTTACATAAATTTGGGTATTGTCTTCAGTAGCTATTACTAAAGCTGTTTCCATATTGGATCCAATACTCCCGTTTCCTTTAACTAAGGCAAATTCGGTTCCTAATCTTTCAACAGGTACAGCCTGATCCATCAAAATATCTGAGCTTATAGGATAATTGCCTGCATACTGTCCGTTAAAATTACCGTTGGTTACATTGATTGCTTTGTTGGCAACAATTTTTGCTCCTATAAAACCATCAAAATTCCCTGCAATATCACCTATACCATCAATGATGAAAGATTTCCCTTTGTTTAATGTAAAGGTTATTGTAGGATTGGTAAGCCCGGTTGTTCCATTTGAAAACTGAACGGTCGATTTATATCCCGAGATAGTAACTGTTGTATTGTCTTCAGTTGCTAAAATACTTGTCATGAAGTTTAGGATATTATTACTTACTGTAATAGGTGCGTTTGCCGCATAAAAAGTTTTTCCGGTAGATGGGATTCCTTTAGAAGTAATGATTTCAGCGTGATTGAAAACAGAAAATCTCAGGTTGGCATAAAAAGGGAAATCTGCTTTTAGATAAAGACCTTTGGTGATAGGCGTGAAAAGATCCGTTTGCAATGTTGTGATAATATAATCTCTAAGAACATCAAACTTCTGAGGATTATTTTTACTGATTGTTACGGTGCCAATTAAAACATTATTATTATAAATATTTACCGGGAATGGGGTAGAGCGATTGGTTGATAAGTAAAGCTTTTGATAAGGATTAGGGTTTCCTGTTCTATCCATCATAGGAGCAAACCAATGTTCTCTGTCTAGCTGTGCAAAAGTAGACATGGAAATGAAAAATATAAATAAAAAAGATAGAATTTTTCTCATTCAGGGGTAGCTTTTGACACAAATTTAATAATAAAAAGTAGTATTAGCTTGAAAAAACAATAAAAAAACCACGATTTCAAATCGTGGTTTTTAATAAATTCTAGTATTAGGAATATTTATTCTCTGTTTTTAACCAAAATCCATCCAGAATATTTAACCGGAGTTTGTTTTGCATTTGGTTCATTCCAGCTTACGCTGAACCAGTAGCTTCCAGTAGATACTTTCTTGCTTCCGTTCGTTGTCCCATCCCATTTGTATCCGTTGGCTTTGTTGGCCTGGTAAATTCTAGTTCCGTATCTGTCAAAGATGTCGATTACCAGATTTGATTTATGTCCTAATTCAGAGTAATCTAAAACATCATTTACACCATCATTATTTGGAGTAATCACATTGATAATGTTAGGAATTGTAATTTCTACAGAAATAGGATTACAATCGTATGCGTCTTTTACATACACCACTCCACTTCCTCTCGGAACATTTGTGAAGACATTAGAATCCTGCCAGCTAATGTTATCCATAGAATATTTATACGGAGCCGTTCCACCTGTTGTATATACAGTAACTGTTGTCGTAGCAATATCAACACTTGTAATTACAGGTTGTTCAGAAGCATATACTTTTACCGTTTGCTTCGTCCAACAATCTCCTGTTTTTAGTTTTACCCAGTATGTACCTACGGTAACATCAGATATTGTTTGTGTTGTTGCTCCTGTACTCCACTGATATCCGTCGAAGTTAGGACCAGCATCTAATGTGGTTTTATCTTCCATACAGATAATCTTATCAGTTAAAACTGTTGATTTAGTAGGAGGGAAAACAACAAGTGTAACTTTAGCAATTCTATAACATCCGTTTCCGTTCGTTACCCTTACAAATACAACTCCATTAGGAGCAATATACTGATTAGGAGTTAAAATTTCATTAGTACCGTTTTGAGCATCTGTAAGTGAAGGATAATATTTTTTTGTTACTCCTGGTTGTCCTGAAACTGGGGCAATGGTAAGATCAAATTGACCTGTAGCTGTATTGGTTTCTAAGAAACAAGTTCTCAATATTGCATCAGTTACGACAGGAAGTTCAGAAACATTTAAAGTTAAAGTAACCTGTTCACAATCTACAAACTCTGGAGCTATTCCACAGAATTTATATACAACAGTATCAGTTCCTACGAAGTTAACATTTGGTGTGTAGTTAATAACACCGGTTACAGGATTTACTGTCGCAATACCATTAGTAGGAGGGGTAACGATAGTTACAGAACTTGGATTATATGTCTGTGTTGAAATAGTAAATTCTGGAATGATCACCTGCGAAATGTCGCAAACATTCATTGTTTTGTTAGACTTGGTTAAACATGTGAACACTTTGAAGACAGGAGTCGTTTCTGGAGGGCAACTTCCAATAGTAACTTTTACAGTATAGTCGCCTCCCTGTGTCGGAGTATATGTGTTTCCATTAGCACCGGTAATAGGATTTCCATTTAAAAACCATTGGTAGGTATCATAACTGTCATCTACTTCCAATTTAATTCCAGGAATACAATCTCCTGTCGTTTTAGAAATAAGAGGAATGGAAGAGAATCCTGCGAAGTACCCTCCATATCCTGCTGTACTATATCCACCGTTTATACCTGCTGTTACGGCTTTGTTCGATTGAATAGCAAGGTTCCCTGTAACACCAGTGATAGCATAGGTTACCCAGTTACTGTTTCCTGTAAGACTGTAAGGCCCCTGTGCTGCAGTAGGTGTGATCGGAGCACCTCCATTAACGCTATATGTAACGGTTGCTCCAACTTCAGTTAAAATATTCAATTTTAAAGTAATCGGACTACCTCCTGATCCTGGCATTTCGTTTACTTTACCAATTTCATCAATTTTTCTAGGTAAGAAACAGTTCAAAGGTGGAATATAATTGTATCCTCCTGTTGCCGTTCCATCAGAACCTACCAATTGATAAAGGTACACGTTTTTTGAAGTATGTACATAAACGTTGTAATGGTTATTACCTTGGTTAATATAGGCGTTATTTAAAATTCTATAATACTGTCCTTCATTAAGGGTTGCAACAGGAGTTGCTCCATTGTTAAGATAAACTTCAGTATTATTTTCTGTTGCAATTACAATACCTCCTTCCATATCATACGAGTTGTTAATAGGAGATAAACTTCTTACCATTGCAAATTCGTTTCCAAGTCTTTCTGTAGGAACAGACTGGTCTAGTACAAGGTCAGATCCAGAAGACTGGCTTCCAGTGGCATACATTGCATTGGCATTTCCGTTGGTCACTGTAATAGCCTTGTTTGAAGTAATCTTAGCCCCTATGAAACCTGTAAAGTTGGGAGTGTTATCTCCAAGCCCTGCAAGAATATAAGATTGTCCTTTGTTTAAAGTAAAAGTCACACTTAAAGGAGCTGGTGTATTATTTACAAACTGTATATTAGGGTTATAACCTGAAACAGTTACTGTAGTGCCATCTTCTGTAGCCATGATTCCTGTGGTAAAGTTCATTAGAAAAGCACTGCTATAAGTAATAGGTGCTGCGGCGGCATAAAACTTAGTTCCTATTCCTGCTTTTCCTTTAGAAGTTACAATTTCACCGTGAGCACTTTGTGCAGCTCTCAAGCTACAAAAGAAAGGCTTATCTCCTTTCAGATATAGTCCTTTGGTAATCACTGTAGCAGCTTCAGATGCATTACTTGTGGATATAAGAGCTGGAGCAACAGTGTAACTCTGTGGGGCACCTTTACTTATAGTAACGGTAGTAAGGAGAGTATTGTTGTTATAAATCTTTACCTGAAACGGTGTCGTCGAGTCTGTGGACATATACAACGTATTGGTATATCCGGTAGCACTAGAGCTCATAAAGTATGGTGCTATCCAGTGCTCAGTATCTCTCTGAGCAAATAATGTACTGATTGAAAAGAAAATCAATACTAAGCTGAGTAGAAATTTTTTCATAAACGTTAGAATTAGGATTTTTGCAAAATTAAAAGAATATTTGATATGTTTTGAAAAAAATAAAAGAAAATATGATAAAGCAACAATAAAAAAGCCACAATCTTTTTAAATTGTGGCTTTAAAATATAGTTTTAAAAATTATTCTCTGTTTTTCACAAGGACCCAACCTGTATATTTTATCGGCGTTTTCGCTGCATTGGGTTCGTTCCAATTAATATGATACCAGTAAGTGCCTGTTACAATCTTTTTTCCGGATCCTTTTCCATCCCAACGGTAGTTGTTGAATTTATCTCCGGTGAAGATTTTGTTACCGTATCGGTCATAGATTACGAATGTAAGATTCTCTTTATAAGCTAACGCACTATAGTCGATAACATCATTTACGTTATCTCCATTAGGGGTGATTGCATTGATTAAGTTAGGTACAGTTACTTCCACAGAGATAGGAGCACAGCTGTACGCATCTTTCACATAAAAAGTATGTTGCCCTCTCGATAAGTTTGTGAATACATTAGAATCTTGCCATGCAGTAGTTCCGTCTACAGAATATTTATAAGGGGCAACTCCTCCGGTAACGATTACGGTAGCTGTATTGTTTGTAATTTCGATTTTAGTAATTACCGGATCCTGAGCTTTTTTCACATGTACAGTCTGTTCCAGGAAACAGCCGTTATGTTCAAGAATGACAGTATATTCCCCTACAGACAATCCTTGAATAGATGATGTTGTTGCCCCTGTACTCCATTGGTAGCTGTCATATCCTGGACCTGCATCCAAAGAGGTTCTGCCATCAATACAAATAAATTTGTCTACTAAAAGTGGAGATTTTTTTACAGGAATCGGAACTAATTTAATTTTTGTCGTTGCAACACATCCTCCTTCAGCTGTTATTTTTACATAAGCATAGCCACCTGCTGAAGCATACTTTTTAGGAGTTGTAATCTCATTATTATTTGTATTTAAATCATTCAGTGTAGGGTAATACTTTTTCGTATAAGGAGAAGTATAATCAATAACATTTGCTGTCGTAAGGTCAAACAATGCGGTAGGGTCAGTGTCGTATTGACATGCTGTGATGGTCGGTTCTTTAGGAACAAGAGGTACAATTTTTATGGTATGGGTTACCTGCTCACAATCTACAAATTCAGGGTCGTTTCCACAGAATTTATAAACAATTACATCTGAGCCGGCGAAACCAGCATTCGGAGTATAAGTAATCGTCCCGTTTGCATTTACTACCGCTGTACCGTGAGTAGGTGCTGTGATAATTTTTACAGTATTGGCAACAGGGGCCTGAGTTGAAGACGTGAAGGTAGGAGTTATGATTTTGGTGCCGCAACTTTCATCTGTTTTTGCTGTTTCTTTTAAACATGAAAACACTTTATAAGCAATTGTTGTTACAGGCTGACATCCTCCCATTGTTACTCTTACAGTATAGTTGCCCCCTACTAATGGAGCATAGGTATTTGAAGTTGCTCCCGGAATAATGTTACCATTTAGATACCATTGGTAAGAGTCATATCCAGGATCTACTTCCAGGATAATTCCCGGAGCACATTCTCCTGTTTGTTTTGAAATAACCGGAATTGAAGAGAATCCTGCAAAATATCCTCCATATCCTGAAGTGTTATATCCTCCGTTAATTCCAGCAGTTACTGCTTTATTGGATTCAATTTTAACAGTACCCGTTACCCCTTCAATACCATAGGTTACCCAGGCTGTATTTCCGGTAAGGGGATAAGGTCCTTGTGCAGCAGTTGGAGTGATTGGAGCTCCTGGTACTCCTCCCGGAGGCGTTACAGTGTAAGTAACAGTAGCACCTGCTTCTGTCAAAATGTTCAATTTTATAACTTGCCCTGCTGGTACAGTACTGGTGTCATTTGTCCCAAGAGGCATTTCATTCACAAATGCAATTTCATCAATTTTTCTAGGCAAAAAACAGTTTAATGGAGGGATGTAGTTAAATCCGCATGTTGCACTGCTGTCAAGAACAGAAACCAATTGATATAGATATACTTTTTTTGAAGTAGATACAAACATATTATAATGGCCATTTGTTCCCTGCAAAACATAGTTGTCGCCTGCAATTCTATACCATTCGCCTTGGTTGAGTGTAGCGATTGGAGTGGTCGATCCGTTTATGAATATTTTAGTGTCGTTTTCAACAGCAACAACAATAGCTCCTTCAAGATCAGATGTAGTAGATCTTGTTCTTACGATTGCAAATGTGCTTCCTAATCTTTCGGTAGGAACAGATTGGTCTAAAATTGCATCCGACCCGGAACCTGTATTGTTACCGAAATTACCATTAACGTTTCCGTTAGTAAGTGTAACCGGCTTGTCAGAAACAATTTTAGCTCCGGTAAAAGGGGCTGTCGCTCCTGCGTTCCCCGCAAAGATGAAAGATTGCCCTTTATTTAAAGTAAAAGTATGGGTATTCCCTGTCGGAGAGCCGCCAAAAAATGCTACAAATCCGCTCCAAGTTGCGGTTACGGTTGTATTGTTTTCCGTTGCCATAACAGCTGCAGTAAAGTTATTTGAAGTGGCTGTAGAAGGAGTTGAAGCTACGTAAAACTCTTTCCCTATACCTGCTTTCCCTTTACTTGTGACAATTTCAGCATGGGTTGTGCTACTTACCATTCTCAAGCTACAGAAAAATGGTTTACCACCAGTTATATATAGCCCTTTGTCAATAGGTGTAAATGCTTCTAAAGTACTATTTGTTGCAATATTGGTACGAGGTATCGAGTAAGTTTTTGGACTGTTTTTGCTAATGGTAACAGTACCTAACAAAGTTCCAAAGCTACCTCCTGTGTATATTTTAACATCAAAAGGGGTTACGGAATCTGTGGATAGATATACTGCCTGCGTATATTGCTGAGAATAATAGAACGGAGCAATCCAATGCTCTGTATCTTTTTGGGCAAAGATGGTATTAAATGTAAAAAACAATAATACGAAAGAGAATAGAAATCTTTTCATAGTTGTTGGAATTAGGATTTTTACAAAATTAAAATATTATTTTGAATATTGTTTACGAATAATAAATAAAAAATTAAAATAATATTCATGTTTTCATTAAAATCTATGAAGAAAATTAAAAGTATCTCTTTTTTTTACAGAGTATAAAAGTATTTTAATGAATTAATACTTTTCTTAAAAAAACTTTTTTTGATTTTTTTGGAGCTGAAAGTTTTTAACAAAAAAATCCGAAGAAATATTTCTTCGGATTTAAGTTTAGGCTGATCAATATCCAATTATTCAATCATCTATTTATTTTTTGATCACTTTTTCGGTAAAGATTTCATTTTTGTTAGAGATGATTTTTATAATGTACACTCCTTCTTTTTGTGAATGAATATCAATGTCTACAGTATTTTGGTCTCTAAATGTCTTTTCATATACTGTTTTTCCGCTAAGATCTACGATCTGGATTTTCCCGGCTTCAATTTTCTTTTGATCTAAAATGACTTTGATTGCACCGTTTGTAGGATTAGGAGTAATCTGTATTGAATTTTCATCTAGTACTGGATAAGATGGTCCAGCCTGCCTCATTCCGCAATTAGGTAAAGAAGTTAATAAAAGATCATAATTAAAATAAGGGTATCCGTTCCAGCTCATCACATCATAAGAGTTACCTTGATAATTATATTGAAGCCCTAAAATAAATACAAATTTAGCATCCGTAATTCCTGGAAAACTAAAATCTGAAGGTTGTAGTGCATAATAAAAATCTGTAGGGGATGTCATTACCGGATTAAAATTGACACCATAATCCTGGCCTGTAACAATATCTCTTGCCACTAATTTAAATTGTGTAAAAGTTGCTCCGGCTGGTAATGAATAGCTTCCGGAAATAGTTTGCACCATGTTGGTCCCGCATCCATTGGGCTCATATTTAAAATTAACACTTCCCCAGCCTGAAGTATCGCAAATCTGAGTGCCTAAGCGTACCCAGTAATCTATTTCAGATGGTGACATGTCGAAGCTTGTTCTTGGGAAATAAAGTCTTGTTGGGGATCCGTAATCGGGATCGTCAATATTGGTTTCCACGGGCCCGCTGTAAGATCCTCCCTGGCTTGCAATGGATGCTGCGGCCTCTGTAGCTGGAGTATCCGGATTTATATGGATAACTGCAAATTTTGCATTTCTATTGACTTTAAAATCGGTTACATATTTGAAAGCTTCAGGAGTATTGGGAGTAGGGTAATCGTAGTTGACAAGATAAGAGCCAAAGCTGAGATTTCCTGTATTCCTTTCAGCGTCCGTAAATACTACTACTTTTAAAGGATTCGCCGGATCGTTGTTTAATGTTGTCTGTGGACTTACAATGTCAGGATTGGAAACCCCATCCAAAGCATTCCCGATAATTCCCAGGGCTTCATGAAAATGATCTCCGTTATCAAGTCTTCTTTCAATCTGTTGGGTCATGAAAGTGTCGTTTGAAAAATCATACTCAATGTAAATTTTCGGGCTATAGTTGGTATTGTTGGTGTTATAAATTCCGGTGCCATAATGTACTAGAGCAATTCTGTTTAAAGGATTGCATGATAATAGCTGCTGAATCAGTTTTGTTGCTCCCAGTTTCATTGATTCGAAACGTTGTGTTGTCATTGAGCTTCCGTTATCTAAGACAATGATGTAATCTGATCCTCCGTTTTGTGCTCGCAAAGCATTCCAAGACATTATAAATGTCAGAAACAAGAATAAAAATGTTTTTTTCATAGTTAAATTTTGAGTTTAAGTTTTTAAAAGTAACAAATTATCTTCGTTTGGTGAAATAAGCAATTGAAATTTTAGTTTTTGCAAGATTCTTGGTCTACTATTTTTATTAATAATATTTTATGAATGATTTATATATAAAAAACAGCTTCCTTGAAAGCTGTTTTTATGGTTAATTAATGAACGATTTCAATAATTATTATCTGTTTTTGATCAATATCCATCCCGAATATGAAACGGGCAATTTAGTATCCGGCTCAGTCCATTTTAAAATATACCAATAAGTTCCCGTAGAAAGCGTTCTTCCTCCTGATTTTCCATCCCAGATATAATTGTTGTCAGATGATTTGTAAACAAGCGCTCCATATCTGTCCACTACTTCAATGGAAACGTTTTGTTTAATTCTCAGATCTGAATAATTTAATACATCATTATGGCCGTCTCCGTTGGGAGTAATAGCGTTGATGAGATTTACAATTAGGAAGTCTTTTGTTGTCGGCTGACATCCGTCTTTTCCAAGTACATAAGCCTTATGTGGGCCTCTTGATAATCCGGTGAAAACATTGGAGGACTGATAATCAATTCCATTTAAAGAATACTGATATGGAGGAGTTCCTCCGGTAACATAAACAGTAGCTGTAGAACCTGAAGTTTCAATTCTAGTGATAGTCGGAGCCTGTGCCGCAGTTACATTTACGGTTTGACGATAGACACAACCATTAAATCCTAAATCTACATAGTAAGTACCCGTTCCGACTGTAATGCTTTGAGTGGTAGCACCTGTGCTCCAAAGATATGATGTAAACCCTGTTCCTGCATTAAGTATTGCTTTTTCATTTGAGCAAATAACCTGATCACTTAGCGTGCCAGATTTTTTTGGTGATTTTAATTTAATATTTAAAACTGCTGTATTCGGACATTCTGTAGGACTTTGGAATCTGATATAGAATGTACTTGCAGAAGTGATGATCTGTGAAGCAGGTAGGGCATTACTACCATTTTGTGCATCAGCTAAAGTAGAATGAAAAGTTAAAGTTACTGATGGATCTGCTGTAAATTGATTTTTATAATCATTTAAATTGGCGGTTTCGGAGCCGTCAAGGTTGTTATCACAAATATCTACACTGATATTGTTATTAAGTAAGGTAAGTCTGTTGCCAATTTTAAAATTAATTTGGCCAAAAGCCGTCGCACATGTACCTGTAGTTGCGTCTACTCTTACATAAACGGTGGTGTTGGTAGTATAGGTCCAGTTTGCGGGTAATGTATTTGCGTTTCCTGCATTGGCATCTGCCTGAACCAAATAATATCTTACAGTAAAGTTTGTGGAGTTATTAACGATCTGTGGTGTGATATTCGCAAAATTTACATTGATGATTCCATCAAAATTATCATCACATAATGTAGCGTTGAAATTAGCGGTATTTACATTAGGAGATGGATTGGTTGTTAAATTAATCTGTGTCACCTTTGAACACCCATACTGTGAAGTTACATTAGCATATACTGTTCCTGCGGGTCCTGTATAGGTTGCTGGAGTTGTAATTTGTCCTGTTAAGTTGGCATTGGTAAAATAAGTAACAGTAATCCCTGGATCAGAAGATACGTTGGCTGTAGTAAGGTTGAAGGTTCCGTTTCCGTTTGCATCTGCGCAAGAAGATAACGAAGTATTATTTATCTGTAGTACATTGGTATTGATAATGATTTTAAAATATTCAAAATCTGCTGGGTTCCCGTTTCCTTGTATATAATAAATAAAAGTATCTGTTGTATTTACTGTTAATCCTGCATTGGGAGTGTAAGTGATTTGACCTGTCGTAGGATTCACAGTTGCTGTTCCTGAAGCGGGAGCGGAAATAATTGCCGTATTAGCAGGAACTATACTTTGTGTAGAGTTCGTAAACGCAGGAATGATGGTTTTCGTATTACAAGATCCAATATTGTATGTTGTTGTTGTAATTGGTGGACAAAGTGTATAATTATATGCAGTGGTCAGCTTAGATTCGCAATTGGTTTTGGTAACTAAACAAGTGTAGCTTCCGGCTCCATATAATTCAGGATTGATAGAATAAGAAGTTGCTCCGGGAATAATATTACCATTAAGATACCATTGATAGCTGTCATAAGTATTGTCAACCTGTAATAAGACTCCTAAATAACAATCTCCTGTTTTAGAAATTACCGGCACTGATGAAAAACCTGCAAAATATCCTCCGTATCCTACAGCCCCACTTCCGGCAGCAATTCCAGCAGTTACGGATTTTGTGGAACTTACAGTAACCGTTCCTGATACATTCGGAATGGAGTAGGTTACCCAGTTCGGGTTTCCTGTTACAGGGTAAGGCCCGTTTGCAGCAGCGATCGGGTTGTTGTTAAATGTTACCGTTGCTCCCGTTTGGGTAATGATATTAAGTTTTGTGTTGTACGTTTGTGCGCCAATTTGGTTGATAAATCCAATTTCGTCAACTTTATTAGGCATGAAACAGCTTAAAGGGGGGATAAAATTCATTCCGCCGGTTGCATATTCATTGACGGACGAGCTTCCTGTAATCCCTGCCAATAATTGATAAACATAAACATTTTTGGTAGTGGAAATTCCCATATTATAATTTCCATTACCCTGGTTGATGTAATTACTGCTCGGAACCATAAAATATTGCCCTGCATTCAAAGTAATTCCTGTACTTACACCGTTTAGGGTGATTTGGGTATTGTCTTCAGTGGCAATCAAAAGGGCGGTTTCCATTTGATAAGTGATATTCCCGTTACCTTTTACCAATACGAAATCTTTTCCTAATCTGTCAACCGGAACTGCCTGATCCATAAGAACATCATTGTTGGTGAAATTCTGGTTCGTGTATATTCCGTTGAAATTTCCATTGGTAACAGAAATAGGTTTTGTAGATTCTATTTTTGCTCCTACAAGACCTGCTAAATTATATTGTGAGTCCGAACTTACCGCGTCTAAAATATAAGACTGTCCTTTGTTAAGAGTAAATGTTTTAGTAGCAGAGGAGCTGCCATCAGAAAAAATAACGTTCGGGTTGTATCCGGAAATCACGACAGATGTATTGTCTTCAGTGGCAGTAATTCCAATCGTAGAGTTTACATAGTTGGCTATACCCGTAATGGGTATTACTCCTGCATAAAATTTCGTTCCCAACCCGGCAAGACCTTTTGAAGTGATAATTTCAGCATGGTTTTGTAAAGAAAATCGATAATTGGCAAAGAATTTTTTTGTGCCTTTTACATACATTCCCATAGAATTGGGAGCAAATAAGAGCGCTTGATTGGTTGTAATTAAAAAGTCGTTCGGAATACTTATCTGTACAGGGTTTCCTTTACTTACTTGTACGGTGGTAAAGAGCGTATTGTTATTAAAAACCTGTACAGGAAATGGAGTTGTTTCGTTTGTTGATAGATATAAGTAACCGCTCAGTCCGCTTGAGCCTGCTTTTGAAGCCATGGGAGCAAACCAATGATCCGTATCAAGCTGAGCATTAAAGAATAAACAAAGAAATGTACAAATGGTTAATAGAAATTTTTTCATTTTTTTCAATAAGGGATGCAAATGTAAGTATTAAAAATCAATTTTTTACATAAAATTTCAACTGTGATTTATAGGATGGTTAATATTATTAAATATTTAATGATTTTTTAATAATCAATAAATTGGTGTAATTACGGAATAAAAAAATCCCGATGAAAAATCACCGGGATTATATTTTAGATTGAAAGAATAAATTATAAGCTTACTCTTCTGAATCCTGTTACTTTTAGATCTCCGTTTACAGACTTTACATAGTCAGCAACTGAGATGCTTGGGTCTTTAATGAAAGATTGGTGTACCAAAGTATTGTCTTTGTAGAATCTTTGCATTTTACCTTTAAGGATGTTTTCGATAATGTTTTCAGGCTTACCTTCTTTTGTTAGAAGTTCTCTTTCGATTTCTAATTCCTTATCGATAGTTTCCTGAGAAACCATAGTTTCGTCAAGAGCAATTGGGTTCATTGCAGCAGCCTGCATAGAAACAGCTTTAGCAGCTTCATCAGCTCCGTCTACTTTAGCAGAAAGAGAAGTGATGGCAGCAATTTTGTTTCCAGCGTGGATATAAGCTCCTAAGAAAGGACCTTCGATTCTTTCGAATGCGCCGATCTCGATTTTCTCACCAATAACACCTGTTTGTTCAATTAATTTCTCAGCAACAGTAATTCCGTGGAAATCTGTAGCCAATAATTCTTCTTTAGTTGCAGCAGTGATAGCCATTTCAGCTAATTCATAAGCTAGCTCGATGAAAGCTTCATTTTTAGCAACGAAGTCAGTTTCACAGTTCAAAGAAATGATTGCACCTAAAGTGTTATCTTCGTTTACTCTTGCGATTACAGCACCTTCAGTAGATTCTCTGTCAGCTCTGTTAGCAGCAACTTTTTGTCCTTTTTTTCTAAGGATATCTACCGCTTTTTCGAAGTCTCCTTCAGCTTCAACTAGAGCTTTCTTGCAGTCCATCATACCTGCACCTGTTTGGTTTCTTAATTTTGCTACGTCTGCAGCAGCTGGTGTATAAGACATAATATCTATTATTTTTTTATTTAAAGATTCGTATTAAATTTTAGTTTATTTTTGAGCAGTGCAAAGATAATGATTTTAATGATAAACTAAAAAATGACTTTTCACGTTATTTAGTTATTTAATAATTTTTTAAATATTTGGTTAATGAAAAAAATATTTCTTCTTATATTATTATGTGTTTTTTCTTTAGGATTTTCTCAAAAAAAGAAAGCAAAAACTAAAACAAAGGCTGTTGTTGAAAAAGAAACGGCTATTATCTATACTGAAGCCGATGCTGAAAATAGCAGTGAAGCCAGAGTGATTGCCGGATTTTTGAAACAGAATCCCAATCATCCTAAAACAGACCATTTCAAGAGAAAACTAATGGATATTATTATGGCGACGCCTTCTCCTACTGAATCTAAACCTATGATGGCATCTGTAGGAAAAGAAAAAGTTACTCCTAAAGCGGATGTTAATAAATCGTTAGCATCAAATACTAGTCTTAAATCTGCAGCTCCGGCAAGAACAGTAAATTATGCAAGCGTAGGTGGGACGAGTAAAAAATCTGAACCGGACGAACACGGAAAGAAAACTGCGGCTTTGCTGACACATATTTTTAACAATGATATTAGTGATAAAGAAGCATATGTGAATGTTAAAAATAAATCAAAATGTAATATGGAGATGAAAATAAGCGGCAAGAAAAACTATAGTTTGATTATTCCTTCAAGAAGTGAAAATTATGTTATGGTAGATAAAGGAGATTATCAGCTGTCTACTAAAGTGTGTGACTCACCATATACTACTGTAAAGAAAATAGATAAAGATATTGAGATTGCTCTAAATATAGGGGAATAAAAGAATAAGAAGGAAAACAATAAAATATAAAAAAAAGGTTAAGAAAATTTTTCTTAACCTTTTTTTTATATTTTAACCTTTGAATTGCCCCATTGCAATGAATTTATCCTGTCTTTGGGTTTCAAGTTCCTGGCCTGTGAATTTTGAAAACGCTTTGATATTCTGTAAAATTGAGTTTTTCAAATTCAGGAAAGTTGTTTCCGAATCATAATGTGCTCCTCCAAGTGGCTCTTCAATGATTCCATCAATGAATTTTTCTCTTAAAGCATCTTTTGGAGTAAGATTCAGCGCATTGGCAGCATCTTCTTTGTGGTCCCAGTTTCTCCAAAGAATTGAGGAACAGCTTTCAGGTGCAATTACCGTATACCAAGTGTTTTCTAACATATATACTTTGTTACCTACACCAATTCCTAATGCTCCACCACTGGCTCCTTCTCCAATAATATAAGTAAAGATCGGGGTTTTAAGCTGAACCATTTCAAAAATGTTTCTGGCAATTGCCTCTCCCTGACCTCTTTCTTCTGCTTCCAATCCTGGGTAAGCTCCCGGTGTGTCTACTAAAGTTACTACAGGAATCTGGAATTTTTCAGCAAGCTTCATCAATCTCAAAGCTTTTCTGTATCCTTCAGGATTCGGCATTCCAAATCTTCTGTATTGTCTTTCTTTAGTTGTTCTGCCTTTTTGAGTTCCAATAATCATTACTCTTTGACCGTCAAGAGTGATTAAGCCTCCTACCATTGCAGGGTCATCAGCAAAATTTCTGTCACCGTGAAGTTCTAAGAAACTGCCTTTGTCTGCCATTCCATTGATATAGTCTAAAGCGTAAGGACGATCCGGATGACGGGAGAGTTGTACTCTTTGCCAAGGAGTCAGATTTCCGTAGATTTCTTTTTTCTTTTCTAAAATCTTATCCTCAATTTGGCTGCATGCTAATTTTACATCAACACCACTTTCTTCTCCTACTAAAGAACAAGTTTGATATTGATCCATTAATTCTTTTATAGGAAGTTCGAAACTTAAATATTCCATTTCTTGAAGTAAATTAAATCTTTCAAATGTATGAAAAATATGGTAATTTTATTTAAAATTATTTATAGCATTGCTTATTCTGGAGATAGTTTCCTCTTTTCCAAGAAGTTCCATGATGTCCGGAACATCAGGTCCTTTCAGTTCTCCTACTAACGCTAAACGTAAAGGCATCATCACTTTACCCATCCCCAATCCTTTGTTTTCAGCGAAGTCATGAACAATCTGTTTCAGGTTTTCAGTATTAAAGTCCGCTCCCTCCAAATTTGTGGACAATTCCCCTAAAATTGCGGAAGTTTCATCATTCCATGCTTTTTTTGAAGCTTTTTCATCATAAGACGTTGGAGCTTCGAAGAAGAACTTCCCGTTTTCATAAATGTCTTTAGGGAAAGTTGCTCTTTCTTTCATCAGGTGGATTACTTTTAATAATTTCTCATCAGAAAGAGTAAGGTTTAAATATGAATTTTTAAGAATATTCAATAAATCTTCGTCAGATGTTTTCTGAATATACTGGTGATTGAACCATTCTGCTTTTTCTTTACTGAACCTTGCTCCGGCTTTGTGAACTTTATTTAAATCAAATTCTTTTGCCATTTCATCTAGGGATAAAATTTCTTTATCATCTGCAGGAGACCATCCTAATAAAGCAACCATATTAATAAACGCTTCCGGAAGATATCCGCTTTCTCTGTATCCTTTAGAAACATTTCCAGTAACAGGATCCGTGAAGTTCAGCGGGAAAACCGGGAACCCGAATTTGTCGCCGTCTCTTTTGCTTAATTTTCCTTTTCCTTCTGGTTTTAAAATTAATGAAAGATGAGCAAACTGAGGTGCTTTCCAGCCCATGGCTTCATATAACAAAGTATGTAACCCTAAAGAAGGCAGCCATTCTTCACCACGGATCACGTGAGAAATTTCCATTTCGTGATCATCGATAATGTTGGCAAAATGGTAAGTCGGCATTCCGTCGTTTTTTACCAAAACTTTATCGTCTAAAGTATTTGTATTAACAGATGATTTTCCGCGGATGATGTCTTCAAGATTTAAAGTTCTGTCAACAGGCATTTTGAATCTTACCACATACGGTGTTTTTTCATCCAGTAATTTCTGAACTTCTTCTTCAGAAAGAGCAAGGCTGTTTCTCAATCGGTTTCTTGTTTTGTTGTCATAAGAGAAAACATCACCCCTTGCTTCATATTCAGCACGGATGGCATCCAGTTCTTCAGCTGTGTCAAAAGCAATGTACGCATAATCTGTTTTTAAGATCTGCTCTGTATATCTGTCGTAAATATCTCTTCTTTCAGATTGTCTGTATGGAGCAAATTTTCCTCCTTTTTTAGGACTTTCATCAGCGATGATTCCGCACCATTCAAGAGCTTCTTCTATATATTCTTCTGCTCCTTCTACGTATCTTGCGGTATCCGTATCTTCAATTCTTAATACAAATTCACCACCCTGATTTTTGGCAAAAAGATAATCATATAATGCGGTTCTTACGCCTCCCAAATGCAAAGGTCCTGTAGGACTTGGAGCAAAACGTACTCTTACTTTCTCCATTTCAATTAAAATTTTGGTGCAAATTTAAGAAAATGGAAGGTACTATATAAAGGATATTAATAATTATAATGTAGAGAAGTGTTTAATTAATTGATTTAATTGTAAAAATAAACAAAATTTAATGTCAATTTTAGTTTTGAAAAGGTATTTTGATTACTTTCGCTGAAAAATTTTTATAAAAACTGAATTTATGTTAGAAATTGGAGAAAGACCTTTGGGAAAATATTACGTTTTAGCAGATGAGCCTAATTATAAGCTAAAAAGAATTGAATTACAGACAGGAACCTACTTTGAGGAAGATGATATTGTAAGGGGTGAGGATATTATGATAGATAATAAGAAATAATGCGTATAATAATGACGCCTCATTATATTAATAAGCTAAAGCTTTTACCACTTTTGCTTATTGCTTTTATCACTTCCTGCTCACAACAGGAAGAAAGTTTGTTAGCTGAAAATATACCTGCCGTATCTGATAATAATATTGAGTATGGAGGAGTGATGAATTATCTTACGGATATTGGAACTGTGAATATTAATGTAATGGCAAATGGGAATTATCCGGGAAAAAATGATGCCTCCTATATAAAGAATATCAATTCGCCTAATTTTTCCTATTGTCATCCCGATGTAGAATATTTTCCTAATGGTTTCAACGGATATAAATACTGGATGGTTTTCACTCCTTTTTTTGGAGTAATAGGAAACGTTCGTGAATCTGAAAGATATGAAAACCCAACCGTCGTTGTTTCTAATGACGGATTAAACTGGAGTAGCCCAAATGGTATGACTGGTCCTCTGCAGAAAGCTCCATCATTGAATGAATCCTTCCCAGAAAAAGATGGCGCAGCTAAATATACCTTTTGGTCCGATGTGGACTGGACTTTTGAAAAAGGTAAGTTTTCGTTGTATTATAGAGGAAGCTTTATAAAAGCTAGTTCATTACAGAATAGAGGCGCTAAAAGCCAAAATAATTTGAAAAAATTAAAAAATAATGCTCAGCGAACCATTGTAAGGCAGACTTCTACAAACGGAATATCTTGGAGTCCCTTAGAAGCTGTTTATACCAGTAATCCCCCTTATTCTCCTAAAAATAATCATATTCTTTCACCCAGTATTGTTTATGACGGTCAAGAGTATGTAAGTTTTGAAGTAGAAAATAATATCAGTCCAAATTTTCCTGGAAATGATCCGTCATATATTATTCAAAGGACTTCTAAGAACGGGTTGGATTTTTCAAATTTTCAGCAAAGTAAGGTAGTTAATTTCATTAATAAACCCTGGACAAATGTAAATCCTGAATATGCTCCATGGCATATACAGGCGTCTTATGTAGATGGATATTACTTTTTATGTATTGCTGCTGGCGAGGTTAGGAAATATACTTCAGATATGCTTTATCTAGCTTATTCTAAAGATGGGCTCAATTTCAAGGTATTAGCTAAACCATTTGTAGAACAAAATACATACAGATCTTGTTTTTTTCCCATGCATACAGATAATGAGAACATTGATTTTGGAGCTATTATTGCCTATAAATCCGGAGTGTTTAAGTATAGAGAATTTCAGCTTAATAAGAAAAAGCTGGACGCTTGTCTTACTAAATAATAATTTTCAGTTTTAAAATTAAAATATTTATTGATAGTGAAAATCATTATTAAACTATTATTCTTCGCTATCATTAATTATAATTAACACGACACAATATCAGTATTGTGTCGTGTTAGTTTTATCTGAAAAATCTAAAACGTTTTTTCTCTTTGTTTTTATTCCAGTTTGACTGTAGAACAATACCGAGATAATTTTCCTCCAAAGATTCTAACGTAAATTTTTGTTTAAGAAAATCATCATATTGTTTTTCGTAATGAAAAACTTTGAAAAGGGGCTCAGCCGGATAAATAGGAATTACGGCATTTTTTAATAACCATTCTCCGTACCAGGTAAATTCACTTGGTCTTTCTTCAAAACAAGATTTGAAGGTGAGGTTTCTCTTTTTCAGATAATTTTCTTCAAATGATCTCCAGACTTTTGTAGACCAGATAACAGGAGAAGGCCCGAAATCGTATATTTTTCCTTTCCTTTTAAGTTTATCCATAATATATCTTCGGTCATTTAAAAACTCGTTTTTGGGGTTATAACCTATTTTTTCAATATTGTTACTGCTCCAGCCAAATAATTCTTTCTGTTCATGAATGACAGTGTACGGAATTTCATCGGAATACATGAAATCCTGAAAATAAAAATCTTTTATAAAATGACTATCGGAATCTATGCATACATAATTCTCACAGATATTTAATTTATGTACCTGTGATTTTATGATTTGCTGGTAAACCCAATTATTTTCTATGGAACATGGATCAATCTGACTGTCCTTTATCAGCTGAAAATTTCTTTCTTTGAATTCCTTGTCAAAAAAATTAAAATCTTCATCATTTACAGAAACTACCAACGGTAGATTGTCTTTATTATGTTTTATAATTGAAGCCAATAATTTTTTAAAAACAAGGAAATCATTTTTATAAGTCTTTATAAATAAGATAATTTTTTCCATTACAATTTTGAATAAAGTCCATTGTATATTCCTTTAAAATATGCTTTTGCCAATGAGTATTGCTTATTTTTAAAAGCATTTTTGGCAAGCTTCCAACGTTCTTTTTTTACAAATTTTATATTCCCATTATACATTCTACAAAGCCAGAATCGGTTCCTTGTCATATAATATTCATAGAAGCTTCCTTTATCACTATAAGTATTAAAAGCTAAAATAGTGGTATTTACAGCTAATTTCCAGTTGCTTTTTTGTTTAACTCTAAGACACCATTCTGATTCTTCATAATACATGAAAAAACGCTCATTCATAAATCCAATATCGTCCAAAACTTCTTTTCTGAACATAATGGCACTACCATCCACATAATCAATATTATAATTGTATGATGGCATTTGTACTTCTGATGTATCAATATTAAAATTCACATGTCCCCCCATAAATCCTCTTTCAGGAAACAATAAGCCGCCATCAGAATAAATTTTACCTGAATTATTTCTGTAGCATATTCTAGGGCCAATAACTCCTACTTCGGGCTGATTCTGCAGATCATTGTATAAACCCTCGATGGAGGAAATACTGATATCAATATCAGGATTCAAGAGCAGAAAATATTTTTTTCCATCACTTATAGCCTGCCTAATAGCCAGATTATTACCATAAGCATAACCTCCATTTTTATTACTTATAATATAGTTGATTTTGTTTTGCAGGGAGAACTGTGTGATCCTATCCTTATCATCAGAGTTATTATCTACAATATAAATGGATTTTTCAATGCAGCCTTCATCTAATAACTTACTTACTTCACGAGAAGTATCATCAAAAGAATTATAATTTAAAATAATAATTGCTAAATCTTGCATAGAGGTATTAATATATAAAGATAGAATATATGGTAATTAAAAAGTTAAGCTATTTTTCCAAAGTTCAATAGATTTTTCTTCTGAGAAATTATTCTTGAAAAAGTGTATGGCTTCCTGTTTTTGTTTTTCGTAGTCGGATGGGTTATTTAAAAGATTTTTGATAATATCTGCAAATTCTTTCTCATCATCACTCACCAGACAGCCGTTATTTTTTTTGTCTAAAAAACCATCAATCGCTTTTTCCGTTCCTACAACGGGTAATCCGAAAGATAATGCCTCTACAACTTTAATTTTGATGCCGGTTCCTTTCAGCATCGGGCAAATTGCTATTTTACTTGCATGATAATATGTTTTAAGATCATCTGCAAAAAAAAGCTTTTCGATATTGGGATGATCAGGAACATGTTTACAAATTCTTCCGATAATGCAGATTCTTATTTTTTCGGAAAGCAGGGGCAGAACTTTTTCAACAAACCATTGAATTGATAATACATTGAAAGGATTATCAGAGCCCACGAAGATTAAGTCATATTTCTTTTGCTGGCTCGTATCATCGAAATTTTCAGGGAAACTTGGTGGGATATTGATCACTTTTTCACCCAGGAGACTTTTAAATATAAAATATTCATCCTGAGAAATGGTAATTACTTTATCATAGAACGAAAGATTGTTGATTTCCTCCCCAAATTTTTTGCCTAAATCAATAGTTGCATTATTGTAAAATTCGTTTAAGGTAATCCAGTCGTGCGTGTCGATAATTGTTTTTGCTCCTTTTAAGTCCTGACCTCGGATAAGATCTGTCCAGTATTCATAATTAATTACAATATAATCATACTTTTTCTGAGCAAGAACTGTTCTGAAATTATCTTTTAAAAAATGAGTAAGGTATTGGTTAGGATTTTTTTCCCCATATTTCTTGAGAAACTTATATTTCCAATATTCAAAAGTTAGTTTTTTCTTCGGCGGGTTGGTTTTCAGAACAAAGACATTGTCAATGATTTCAGGAGCCATATTTTCAAAAGAATCTCCAAAACTTTTATAGTAATCCTCTACACCTACAAGATCGATGCTTAATCCCAATGACTTTAGCTGCATAAGGTTGGTATAACAACGCAATACATTTCCAGCACGCTTTGAAAATGGATTTTCAGGAAAAAAGAAAAGTAGCTTTTTATCGGAAAAGTTCATGATATTTATTATAATTTCAAATTACCTTTTGTTTTTGGTTTAACTTTTAGAAGAACTACTTTCTAAGGAATTTGTAATAAAATGCTTAATTTCGTTTTTCCTAAAAAATAAAGGCACGACAAAATAATAAATTAAAAATGGGAATTAAAAGATTTTTTAAAAATAAAATAAAGGATCGAAATTTTATTAAAAATAAAAGAAAACTTGAGATTAATAATTTTGAAATAAAGTTTTTTGAAAACTATTCTTTTAATTTCGAAATAAATAAAAACCCCGAAGTTTCCATCATAATTTTTTTCTCAGGCTCAATCAGACAAACTTTAAATTGCCTTTATACACTGGAGCAGTATGATAAAAATATTTCTAAAGAAATTATTATTATCAATAATGAAAGTCTGGAAGATACATTACAGTTTTTAGACAGAATTCCTGGAATCGTAATTATTAATAGTGATAAAGATGCTGATCTTACGCAAAATATCAATAAAGGTATAAAGTCTGCAAAAGGAGTCTATATTTATATGTTGAACAGTAGTGTTGAGATTCAGGAGTATTGTTTATCCAGTCTGTTAGATGTTTTTAAAACAAAAGAAAATGTCGGAGCGGTAGGATCAAAAATTGTTTCACCAGATAATACATTACAAGAAGCAGGATGCCTTATTTTTAAAAAATCTGGAATTATCAGTATCGGTAGAGGAGAAGCTATTGATGCTCCTCAATATGATTATTTGAGAAAAGTAGACTGCTGTTCAGAAAACAGTTTATTATTTAGCAGGATAAATACGGAAGGAAATCTTAATCTTCTCGATGAAGCTTTTTTATCTGTTGATTCCGGGGTTGCAGATTTGTGCCTTAGACTGAAAAATAAGCAAAAATTAGATACTTATTACCAACCTCTTTCGGAAATTGTTCATTTTGAAAATATTCCGAATAAAGAAAAAAAACTTTTTGCAAAAGACAAGAGAACTTTTCTGGAAAAATGGGATAATTATTTTACAAATGAGATGTTTTTACCAGATGGAAAGATCAATTACAATACCCATTTCAAAAAGCCGAATTTTCTTTTTCTGGAAGAAAATATGCCAAAACCTGATCAGGATTCAGGATCGAGAAGATTTTTGGAAATTGTAAAGATCCTCCAGAAAAACGGGCACAGAATTATTTTGGCAGTAAAGCACTTTGAAGAATCCATTGACCGTCCTTATGTGAAATTTTTCAGGTCAATTGGAGTGCAGGTTTGTATGGATTATGTTACTCCAAAAGATAAAATTATAAAAGTTGCAGATCAGATTGAAGAAGCGATTCATTCTGTTGATATCATCTGGATTTTCCGCCCTATCGGTTTTGATCATTGGTACGGCCAGATCAAAAATAAAATTTCAGGAAAGAAAATTGTGTATGATATGGTTGATCTTCACTATCTTAGAATGGAAAGGGAGAACGGCTATATTGACCTAGTAACAAAAGAAAGAGAAAAAGAAATAAAATTCTTCAAAGAAAAAGAATACTTCGGAATGAATACTTCTGATGCGGTTCTTTCCATAAGTGACGAAGAAAAGAATACAGTTTCTAAAAACGGAGTAAAATCTGATAAAATTTTCACAGTAAGCAACATCCATAAACCTGTAAATGCTAATGCTGTAGGTTTTTCAAAAAGAGAAGGAGTATTGTTCATCGGTGGATATAATCATTTACCAAATATTGATGCGGTTAAATTTTTACATGAGAGCGTTATGCCTTTGGTTTGGAAAAAGAATGAAAATATTAAAGTATTTATTTTAGGCCCGGATTTCCCAGAAGATTTAAAACAAAAATATCATTCAGATAAATTCCAGGTTTTGGGCTATCAGAAATCGGTTGACCATTGGTTTGAAAATGCAAGAGTTTTCGTAGCACCGCTTCGTTACGGAGCAGGTGTGAAAGGGAAAATCGGACAGGCATTGGAGTTTAAGTTACCGGTAGTTACTACAGAAATAGGAGCAGAAGGTATGAGCTTGGAAGACCGGAAAACCGCTTTGATCTCCGATGAAAATCCACAGAATTTTGCAGATAAAATCCTGGAGCTGTATAATGATGAACATCTTTGGCAAACTCTGCATGAAAATAGCCTGCAACCGTTATCGAAATTCTCTATAGAAACTCAGGAGGAAAATATAAAGAAAATGTTGGAATATCTAGGATTTAAAGATTAATTCTTATAAATCCTTTGATACTTTTTCGGTTTGAATAGTTTATACATAAGCTTTCTGTACCATTCATTATAATATTTGGCTTTGTACTTTTTATTTTCACGGATAAGACTCATAATCGAATGAAAATCGAGCCCATTCTGTTTGTAAAAAGTATAATGCTTTTTGTAAATTTCAAAAAAATTATCAGAAAGCTTTGAGCTGTTGTCAATGCTCGTGTTTGTCAAAGAATTGGTCGTGTTTCTGATCCTGTAAAAAAACAGAAATTCTTCAATCTTATTGACTTTTGCTCCTTTTTCAATTAAATAGATCCAGAAATCCCAGTCTTCGTAATAATTTAATTTTGTATCAAATCCGCCAACTTTTTCAAAATCTTCTTTGTAAATAAGTGCTGTGATAGGAATGCAGTTTTCAATTAAAAAATCAAATGTATTAAATGGCTGAAGAACCCATTCTTTATCTGTTTTTTCAAAGAATTTACCTTTGGTGTAGCAAATTCTGATTTCAGGTTTGTTTTTAAGGATCTTATGGGTCTTTTCAAGGAAAGTTTTGTCTATGATATCATCACAATCCAGAAAAAGAAGATATTTTCCCGAAGCATGCTTCACTCCGTTATTTCTTGCAGAAGATTGTCCCTGATTTTCCTGATGGATAATTTTCAGATTTTTAAAAGCTTCATTGCTTTCAATCGAATTTAATAGAGTACGATCGGAACCGTCATTTACGATTATAATTTCAAAATCCTGGTAAGTTTGATCATAAACACTCTTAAGCGTTTCATAAATATAGTCTTCACCTTTGTAATAAGGAATAATGACGGAAATTTTCTCGCTCATATCTTAAGAAGTTAGTGTTTTGAACCAGCTTTCAAAGTTATATTTATTTTTGATTTCTAAAGGAATTTCAAAGTAAGATGTTTCAATAAAATTATTAAGTTCACGCTCAGAATCTTCACCAATAATGAAGATATTTTCCTTTCTGTAAAAATCATAATTTTTCACATGTGGATTATCCGTGATAATCTTTTTTTCATATTTTAAGGCCTCAAAAAAACGGAATGAAAGTCCATTATGTTCCTTTAATTTTAAATCTAAAAGAGCTTTCGAACTTTTTACCCATTTGATATTTTCATCATAAGTTAGAAAATCATTAGTAAAAACAATTTCTCCGTCTTTCTCTCTTTTATCCCAATTAAAAAGAAGTATTTTCTGTGAAATTTTCTTCAGGCTTAAAGTTTCTGATATTTTCTTTAGAGCTTTAAAACGTTCTTCAACATATGTCCCGATGTAAAAAACATCATTTTCAATCTTAGCCGAGTCGTTTGTTTCGTCAAAAGTAAAAAAGAAATTGGTGAGGAAGAAAATATTTTTTTGTTCATCAACGTCGTCTGGATCAAATACGAAAAATTTATCAAAAAACTTTAGCTTGGGATAAACACTGGGCGTTCTTTTGAGTCCATCCCAATGATTACCGATGAGTTTTTTAGTTTTCGTTCTAATGACACTTATGAATTCGTCCGAAAAAAACTCGGTAGTCATCATCAAAATTGTATCATATTCCGGAAGGTTTCTGGCTTTTTGAAGAAGCGTATTTTCTATAAATGAAGCTCTGAGTTTTTCTTTATATTTTTTATCACCTAGAAAAATTTTCCGGTAGAGATTAGTCAGTTTTTCCCCTAGATTCTTATATCTGAACTTTTCTTCAGAATATAACATGAAATCAACATTATCATAGTGCAGATCCTTTAAGTTTCTTTTGATAAGATCTGAAATTCCTGCATAGTTGTGCATAATGATAAGTATTCTGCTCATCGGTAAAAATATTTAAAAAAGAGAGAAAATAAGAAATGTTCAGATTTTAGGTTTTGTTCCAGGACCTGTCTTTCTTTTTGAACTGTTTCTACAAATCGCTTAACTTTCGGATCCGTGTTTTTCTCCAGAAAACTGCTGAATTTTCTTTCTTTATCATTGAGGGTTCTGAATTTTATTTTAAAATCCCTAAATGTTTTGGCTTTTTTATTATAGTCAAATCTATTGATCAGCTTTTCTTTGGAAGCCTCATTTTTCGGGTAAGATATTCCTCCCACCTGTTGTTCATTGTGAATACGATAAGAGAAAAGTTTTTCGTTTAGAAACGCGAACTTTTTTTGTTCTGATGAGTTAAGTGCGATCCATTCATCATGATGAAGACCTTCAATATTGGGAAAAGGCAGAACTTGAGGTAAAATAGATTTTCTCAAAGCCATTGCTGCTCCTGTCGCAAAATTGCCGATTGTTGCAAAAATTTTAAAATAATCGATTTCTTGTTTATTTGCGTATAAAAATTCCGGAACGTCCCAAACAGTATACAGATCCTGCTTTTGATTATTTTCATTAATGATGTGTCCGTTGGAACAAAGAACATCAGTTTGCTTATTCAGCGTGAAAAATGTATCGAAAGCCTCTACTTTATTCTTTTCCCAAACATCATCCTGATCGCTTAAGAAAATAATCTCCCCGGTACACAGAGAAACAGCTTTTTCAAAATTCTTTACACTTCGTAAATTCTTTTCATTAATGTAAATCCTGAATATTTCGGGGAATTTCTTTTGATAATCGCCTAAGATTTGGGATGTTTTATCTGTTGAACCATCATCGCATACAACAATTTCATCTACTTTAAGCGTTTGATTTAAAATAGAATCTATTTGCTGACGAAGAAATTTTTCGCCATTATAAGTACAGACTGCAACAGATATTTTTGTCATTTATTCAGATTAAAAACCGTATTTATCCAATGATCGAGTGTATATTTATAATAGATTTCTTGTGGAATACTTTGGTATTCTGTTTCAAAAAATGACTTTTCAATATTACTGCAATCATCATTCATAATTAATATATTATTAGGATTATAAAAATCGTAATTTTTTATGGTAATATTATCTGTAATGAATTTTTTTTCCAGTGCCATTGCCTCAAAAATACGGAAGCTTAATCCCATTTGATTATTTCGTTGAAGATCAAGAATCGCTTTTGTATTTTTATAAAGCTTGGGCAAAGATTGTTGGGGAATATTCTTGGTTCTGAATGTAATAATGTCAATGTTCTTCTGATCAATTATCTGGGTAATTTTCTTTTTCCAGCTTTTTTTTCCGGCAACAATTGTCTTGAAACAGATATTGAGTTGATTTATTTTGTTAATCAATACGTTTAGTCTTTGCAATCTATGAGTATCATATGATGTGATGTAGAAAAGATCCAATTTAGGATGCTGCTTTTTTGCAGGACAGAATTCCAGATAATTATAATTCGTGATTTTATGAAACCCAAAATTTGCTACATCCTCATCATCAAAAGAAAAAACGGTATCAAAAAAATGTAAAATATGTTCGGCCGGATTTCTAGACATACTGTCGTAGAGATAAGCAATATTTCTTTTTGCATATTTTCTGATCTCTTTATGAACCCTTTCTTCAATAGCTTCAGGATTAATGACAAGAATCTGATCCTGCTTCCCTATTTTATGCAAAGACTCTATAATGAAATTTTGTCTTTTTCCGTGCTTGAGATTTTTGCCTAAGAAAACTTTACTGAAGGTATTTTTTACTCTTGCTCCAAAATTTTTGTGAGTGAAAGCTCCAATGTTGATGTGGTATGCCTCAATGCCTTTTTCTTTGAGCTTATTAACGATATGCTCGTCATAATGCCAAAAATCAAAACTAATCAAACAAATTTTCATATCACAAAAATAAAGATTTTAATTTTTAAATTTATACTTTTGAGCCAAACCCTGCTTTCTCAATGAAAAAAAATGTTCTGATAGATGTTGAACGATTAAAATATCCAAAATCTGGAATCGCAAACGTTTGTTTATCACTGATAAAAGGATTGGATCAAAAAATACCTGCGTTTAACTATACATTTTACGGGCCAAAAGCGAATATCCCAACTACAAAATCCAGATTCACTATTATAAACTGGAAATTTTGGCAAAAGAAAATTCCTGTATCCATCGTATCTTATGCCCTTATTCATACAACGCATCAGCTTTCTGAATATTTTCATCAAATTAAAAAAGATCAGAAAAAAGTAGTGACATTGCATGATCTTAATTTTCTTCACGACAAAAGTTCTCAAAGAAAAATAGAAAAAAGCAGGCGCCTCGTACAAAAGAATATTGGTAATGCTAATGCTATCGTTTGTATTTCAGAATTTGTAAAAGATGATTTTATAAAGAATAAGCATTTATTCCAACTGAGAGACAATGTAAAAATAGAGGTGGTTTATAATGGCCTAATGTTTCCGGAAAAAGAAAACTTTTTACCCACAAGAAACTATTCTTTTATTAATGAGAAGTTTATACTGAATATTGGAGTTCTTTTTCCCAAAAAAAATCAAAATGTGTTATTGGATTTAATTTCTAAAAACGATAGACATCTGGTTCTGATCACAAGCTCTGCAAAATCGGAGTACAAAGAAAGATTTCTTGAAAAAATTAAAATACTGGGACTTACTGAACGGGTACATATTTTAGAAAATGTAGAGAATGAAGAGAAATATTTTCTACTTCAGCATTGCGAATCCTATTGTCACCCCTCATTGGCCGAAGGTTTTGGAATTCCTCCTGTTGAAGCTATGTATTTTGGAAAACCTGTTTTCCTTAGTAAGTATACAAGCCTTCCTGAGATTGGAGGCGATTTAGCTTTTTATTTTGAAGATTTTACTGCGGAAAATATGAACAATGTCTACCTTGATGGAATTTCAAAATTCAATGAAGATAAAGTTGCGTTTCAAACCAAACTAAGAGACAGAGCTTTAGAATTCAGCTATCTTAAAATGGCTGAATCGTATGAGAATATTTACAAAGAATTATTGACCTAAAATTTTAGTTTTCCTAACTTAAGCTTCCATTTAAATGTAGTGATGCTGTCACCATATTTGATATCGATACGTTTGATTTCAAACTTATTTTTCCATGGATATGACTCTATTTCGTTTCCGATTCTTAAGGCAGCAGTAATTCCCGATTCTTCAAGCATTTTAAAGAAGGTTCTTTTTTTATTCTTCTCCTTCGGGAATTTTCCATAGGGATATGCTAAGACATTAGAGAACTGGATAGAATTTTCTTTTAGAAGCTCTATGTTTTTTTTGAGGTCTTCTCTGGCTTCTTCAACAGGCATTTCAGAATAATTTCGATGGGTATGGCTATGAAGAGCGATTTCTATAAGTTCAGGATTTAAATTCCTGATTTCATCAAAATTCATGAAATTCCTTTCATCAGAATGTATTGCATTTTGAATGTATTCCGTAGGAATAAAAATGGTAGCTTTCAACTGATATTTTACCAGCAGAGGAAGTAAATATTCAAGATTGTTGTAATACCCATCATCAAATGTCAGAATGATTTTGTTCGGAGTATTACTTTCATTATAAAGATCCCTGAAAAATAGCGTATTGAAGTTATTTTTTATATAAATAAGCTGTTCTTCCAGATTTTCTGTGGTTACAATGAGGTTATCTTTGGGAGCCAGTTCCTTTGGCAATACCTGATGATACATCAGAATACGAACGGTTTTTCTTTTTGACAAACCGAATAATCCCTTAACTGCGTTTATCAGCATGCTTTACCGAATTTAGAAATTTCGTGTAGTTTTTTATATTTTAAGAAAGTATAAAAAGCTGCGGTTGCTGCTGCATAATACCCAACCAGGCCATCTAAAAAACCTAACCGGATAATGTAAGACTTGATAAATTGATATATCGGTTTGAAAATGATTTTAAGTGCATTTGACCTTTTCCCATTTGCATACATTTTTTCAGCCATCATCGAAGTGTATTTGTTGGATTTTTCGATGTGGTGATAAATATCCTTGTAAGTATAGTGGTTTATTTTACCCTCTATTTTGCCTTTTTTTTCTGAAGTGATAAAACATTCGTGAACGATATCTTCAGAATATTTTCCAAAATTTCTTTTAAAGAGTCTTTCCCTTTTTGTATTTCCCCAACCTCCATATTTTAAGGCTTTTCCCAGGAAAATATTATTAAAAGCAAATTCATAAACATTGAATGGTGAAGTTTCAGCTCCCACAATTTTTTTTATCGATTGTTGCGCCTGCTGATCCGGAATTTCATCGGCATCTAAAAAAAGGATCCAGTCTCCGCTACAAAGACTTATCGCGTAGTTTTTTTGTTTGCCAAATCCTTCGAATTTTTTCTGTACAAATTTTACTTTTGAAAACTTTTCACAGATCTCTACAGTATGGTCTGTCGAAAAACTGTCAACGACAATAATCTCGTCAGCAAGATCATGAATTGAGATGAGGTTCTTTTCAATAATCCGATCCTCATTGAATGTAATAAATGCTACGGATAGCTTCATACTGTATTGATGTTTAATACAAAAATACAGTTTATTTTGAGATCCGGAAATTTTATAAATGTAAGACTTATATATATTCTTCTTTTAAATATTCATAAGTTTTAAAAGAGCTTAATGCACTTAGATAGGAGAGGATGATTCCCTTTCTGCCATCTAATATTCCCAGCTTTAAAATGTACATCTTAAAAAAGTTGAAAATACTTTTTGTGATTTGCTTTATAAACATATAAGACACATTTTTCTCACGCAGGTCTTTTGCTTTTAGTTGTGCATAATGTATCACCTTATGGTAATAAGCTTGATAAGAATCAAAAGAAAAATGTAAAAGGTAATTTTTAAGGGTTCCCGGATTGTTTAGATTTTGAAGCCCTTCGTGTACTCTTTTGTTTTCATCATAGTTGCCTACTGTTTTTTTAAAGAGACGAATATTTTTATCATTTTGTGTCCCAGAATAATGTACAGGCTCACCCATGAAAAAGAATTTTCTTTTAAAATAATAAGCGTCTTTTGCTTTAGGATTTTGTATTTCCTGTAGAATTTCCGCCTTAAGAGCTGGAGTTACTCTTTCATCTGCATCCAGAAATAAGATCCATTCAAAATTAGCGTAGGAAAGACATAAATTTCTTTGTTTGGTAAAGTCTTCAAATTTATTTTGATAAAGCTTTACTTCAGGAAATTTACTTTTAATAATATCGATTGTTTTATCTGTACTGTAGGAGTCTAAAACAATGATTTCATCTGCAAAATCTACGGATCTTAAGGCTTCTTCTATATTTTTTTCCTCATTATAGGTTATAAGAAGTGCACTTATCTTCAGGTTCTTCATTTTCAACAACTAATTAGTATGTATTAGATAATAAAAGTTGTAAAAAGTTAATCAATCGTTTGTATGATTTTAGCAATAAAAAAATAACACTCTGATAATGAGTGCTATTTTTTTAAGAAATCTTCTTTTATTTGTTTCATTTTTGGAATTCCAACACTGTTTTTTCAATAATCTTTACACATTCCAATAATTGTTCTTCTGTAATAACCAAAGGTGGTGCTAATCTGATGATATTTCCATGGGTTGGTTTAGCCAATAACCCGTTTTCTTTTAATTGTACACAAATGTTCCATGCTGTTGAGCTATCCGGAGTGTCATTGATTAAAATAGCGTTTAATAGGCCTTTTCCTCTTACTTTGGTAATCAAATCTGTTTTTGTAATCAGCTTTTCGATTTCTGCTCTGAATATTTGGCCCAGATTTTCTGCTCTTTCAGATAACTTTTCTTCCTCAACAACGTCTAAAGCTGCAACAGCAACAGCACATGCAATAGGATTTCCTCCGAATGTAGAACCGTGTTGTCCGGGTTTAATGACGTTCATGATTTCATTGTCTGCTAAAACTGCCGAAACCGGGTACATCCCGCCGGAAAGTGCTTTTCCGAGAATTAAAATATCTGGCTGTACATTTTCATGATGACAAGCGATTAATTTTCCGGTCCTTGCAATTCCTGTCTGAACTTCATCAGCAATGAAGAGCACGTTGTGTTTTTTACATAATTCAGATGCATTTTTCAGGAACCCATCATGAGGAACATAGACTCCTGCTTCACCTTGAATAGGCTCCACCAGAAATGCTGCAATATTTTCAGATTCTTTACTTAAAACTTCTTCCAAAGCAGTAATATCATTGTACGGGATTTTAATAAATCCGGGAGTAAAAGGACCATAATTTTGATTTGCATCCGGATCGTTCGAGAAAGAGACAATGGTTGTTGTTCTTCCATGAAAGTTATTTTCACAAACGATTATTTTTGCAGCATTTTCTGAAATACCTTTTACCTCGTAGCTCCATTTTCTTGCTAATTTTACAGCAGTTTCTACCGCTTCAGCTCCGGAGTTCATAGGTAAAACCTTATCAAAACCAAATAGAGTAGTGATCTTTTTTTCATATTCCCCCAGCTTCGAATTGTAAAACGCTCTAGAAGTTAGGGCTAATTTCTGAGCCTGTTCTACCAAAGCATTTACGATTTTAGGGTGAGAATGTCCTTGGTTCACAGCAGAGTATGCTGAAAGAAAATCATAATATTTTTTGCCTTCCACATCCCAAACAAAAACACCTTCTCCTTTATCTAAAACAACGGGAAGCGGGTGGTAGTTATGGGCTCCATATTGGTTTTCAAGGTCAATGAAATACTGTGAATTTTTTACTGCTGTTGTTGACATATATTTTGGTTTTTGACAAAGTTAAATATTATAAATTATCTGACTTTAGTAAAATAATTTTGAAATGAAACAAGATCCAGTATAAGTATTAAGATTTATTTACGAATGCAGGAAAATATTTGTTGAAGAATAATTGAGTTTTGGTTTTTATATCTTTTTTACTCCTGTAGTAAAAACGTAAAAAAATCCGCCATCTTAAAGGCGGATTTTTTGATAAGTATAAATTAAAATTAAAAGGCTACTTGATTATCTGTAAGATATTGATCTACGTAAGATTTTAACTCAGCTTTCTTTACCGGATTTTTTACTAAATCATATATAAATATCAGCCCGTTATTACCAAAATCTACCAACACTGAATTTTCTTTTGTAGCAGTATTTTGCCAATTGGAATAGTCAATTGTAGGAGTAATTTTATCAAGGTTATAAATTCCCGCCATAGCTAAAGACTTATCTCCACCTCTCGTTTTGTAAAATAATTTTTTTGCGTAATTTTTTGAAGCTTCTATAGCATCAATTTCATTGCTCCCGTTAATAGCTTTTTTTACACCTGCTCTTGCAGCACTTTCACGATTAGGGTTTGTTGTTTTGGCCTGAAAAATCATGTTTAATGCTGATCCGATATATACGTCAACCGCCACATGAGTTCCGTAATCTTTAACAATTTGCTCTGGAGTTTTTTCTTCAATGTCTTTAATAAAGCTTGCCGTTAGATAATTACTCAAAAGTTCCGGAGTAGCATTAATTCTAAACCTTTTTTGTTTTATAATTAAATTATAACTTCCATAGATATAGACTGGGTCATATTTTTTGTTGCTTAAAACTGCAGAGGAAAAAGGTATTGTTCCACCAAACACTTTTAGTTTTTCGGTCGCTGAAACTCTTCCTGAAATTATTTTTGAAAAGGCAGCTGCATCTTCTCCGTAAACTTCTTTATATTCTTGAGAAAGTATATTTTCCTCAGAAAGACGCGGACTTTCTTCAGTTTTAAATTTTTCGATATCAATGATAGGTGATGCTACTGAATTCTCACTTGCATATTCTCCCAATACATTGTATCCATATCCTAATGCATTATATACTCCAAGTGTTTTAGAAGATTCTGTGTTTGGAAGTTTAATGTGTTCCCAGTTTTCAGTATTTTCTTGATTAACAATATCATCATCTGTTGTTGAACACGATATTGCTAAAGCCAAAAACATGAAACAATAAGACAAAAAGAATAACTTTTTCATTATTTAAAATTTTAATTAAAAATAGTATTAAATCATTAAATGGTGATATTTTTAAGGATGATAAAAGTCATAAAAAACCGCCTCAACAGAGATGGCTTATGATTAATTAAAAATCTTAGTGATTTTCATATTTTCTATCCATTACAAAATTTTCCATGAATTTGTTGTATAGTTTCCTGCAAATAATCTTCATTGTCCATGAGTTGTCTATGGAAAGGAATGGTAGTTTTTACCCCTTTAATATAGATCATTAAATTATAAATTCTTCTAGTACGAAATATCAAACACTTTTTCCAGTTGCGTTTCGTTGATGGAGCTGGGCGTTGCCTTTAGTAGCGTATTACGAAGCCAAATTGCCAGGCTGTTTTCATAATGAGAAACTTTACCAATGGTTGAACTTGTGTTAACGATGTAATGCGCTTTCTCCATGCGTAGCTTTTCGTAATGTGTAAAAACTTCATTCACGCTTTTTCCTTCACTAAAAAGCTTTCCTAGAAGATAGGCATCTTCAATTGCCTGACAGGCACCTTGTCCCATATTAGGGGTTGTTGCATGTGCTGCATCACCAATCAAACAAACACGATCTTTTTGCCATTGAAAAATTGGTTCCAAATCGATAATGTCACTGACAAATATTGTTTCTTTAGGCGTTTCGGAAATCATTCTTGCAACTTCTGGATTAAATTCAGTAAAAAGCTCTTCAAGCTTGTTCGGATTTTTAACCAGGTTCTCGTTAACCACAGCGTACCAATAAACCTTTTTGTCATTAATTCTCACAAAACCAAAACGTTTTCCTTTTCCCCAGGCTTCATAGGCTTGATGGTTGTATTTCGTTGTCCAATCGAATTCGCTCACACCACGCCAGCATTTTTGTTGGCTAGATCTTAGCTTTCCAATGTTTAGAATTTGATGCCGCACTACCGATTTAATTCCATCTGCACCAATAACAGCTTCTGCATTGACAATAGTTCCGTCTTCAAAATTGAGTCGGTAGCCGCAGTTTTCTGGTTCGATTTTGGATAAGCGTTTTGAAAGTTTAATATTTTCAAAACCAATTTTCTCAGCTAAAATCATTTGCAGATCGCCACGGTGAATGGCGATATTATGCACCCCATATTTACGCTCGAATTTATTCAGTTGAACCTCCGATAAGGTTTTGAGCTGTGGATCAGTAATTTTAATAGTTGAAATTTTGTGACCTGCCTGTTCGATTTTCTGCCGGATGCCAAGTTTGTCAAAAACCTGCATTGCATTATTGGCCATGATAATTCCGGCACCGACAGGTTTTATTTCGGGTGCACTTTCATAAATAGTAACGTCCAGGTTACTTCTTTGTAAGGCTAAAGCTGTTGTCAAACCGCCAATTCCGCCACCGATAATTGCTATTTTCATTGGATTACATTTATATTATGAGGCAAAATTAAAGGTCATAAAAGCCAAAAACGTTCACTTAAGTTAATTTCGGAATTAGTAAATTCTTTTTCGAATTCTACTCAGCGATTGCGGCGTAATTCCTAAATAAGAAGAAATATATTTCTGCGGAATTTTGTTTAGAATTTCGGGGGACTTTTTCAAGAGGTTGAGATAGCGTTCTTCGGGTGTATAGAAAAACAACTCGTCCAACCTTTGTTTTGCATCCAAAAAAGCCAAATCGGATATGTGCTTTGCTATTCCAAGCCAAAAAATATCTTTACGGACTAAAGTTTCAATATCTTTTTTATCAAAATATAAAACTTCTGTTTTTAAGAGAGTTTGTATAACAGCCATTGATTTCTTTCCAGTAATATAGCTTGCATAATCACCAATAACATCATTATTCACTTGCAAAAGATAGCTGATATCTTCGCCTTTTTCATTGATGTAATAAATCCGGACAGCGCCATTCAAAATGAATCCTAAACAATCAAAAACTCCATTTCTAGGTTCTATCATTTTGCTTTTATCATAATTTACGATGTAGCCAATTTCCAGAAATTCCGCTGCGCGTTCTGTTGAAATTTGAAGTGTTTCTGCTAGTTTCTCTTTTATTGTTGATGTCATCATTTGTATGTTAATTTTGATTGATACTACAACAAATTTTATTTTTTATAACTACAAAAATAACTTTTACTGCCTTATTAAAATTGGACATAGCATAAAAACTAAAGAAGGCGCCTTTTTAGACGCCTTCTTTTTATATGAATGATAATTATTTAGTGATTTTCATACTTTCTATCCATTACAAAATCCTCCATGAATTTCGTAGTATAATTTCCTGCAAGATAATCTTCATTATCCATCAATTGTCTGTGGAAAGGAATGGTAGTTTTTACTCCTTCAATATAAAATTCTTCCAAAGCTCTTCTCATTTTTGCAATGGCTTCTTCACGGGTCTGAGCTGTCGTGATCAATTTTGCAATCATTGAGTCATAGTTAGAAGGGATTGTATATCCGGAATAAACATGAGTGTCAACTCTTACCCCATGTCCTCCAGGAATATTTAATCCTGTGATTTTTCCCGGAGACGGTCTGAAATCTGCGTAAGGATCTTCAGCATTAATTCTACATTCAATGGAATGTAATTTTGGATAATAATTAATTCCTGAAATTGGAGTTCCTGCAGCTAAAAGAATTTGTTCTCTGATTAGATCATAATCGATAACCTGTTCAGTAATAGGATGTTCTACCTGGATTCTTGTGTTCATTTCCATGAAATAGAAATTTCTGTGTTTGTCAACCAAGAATTCAATAGTTCCTACTCCTTCATATCCAATGAATTCTGCAGCTTTTACAGCAGCATCACCCATTTTTTCACGAAGTTCATCAGTCATGAAAGGAGAAGGTGTTTCTTCCGTCAATTTCTGATTTCTTCTCTGAACTGAGCAGTCTCTTTCTGAAAGGTGACAGGCTTTACCATATTGGTCACCCGCAACCTGAATTTCAATATGTCTAGGCTCTTCAATCAGTTTTTCCATGTACATACCTCCGTTTCCGAATGCAGCAACAGCTTCCTGAATGGCAGATTCCCAATGATCTTTAAGATCTTCAGCTTTCCAAACGGCTCTCATCCCTTTTCCACCACCACCTGCAGTTGCTTTGATCATTACCGGATAACCGATTTCTTCAGCAGTTTTAGCAGCGATTTCATAAGATTCGATCAGGCCATCAGAACCAGGTACACATGGTACCCCTGCAGCTTTCATCGTAGCCTTAGCATTGGCTTTATCTCCCATTTTTTCAATCTGTTCAGGAGAAGCACCAATGAATTTGATGCCATTTTTCTGGCAGATTCTTGAGAAGTTAGCATTTTCAGATAAAAATCCGTAACCTGGATGAATAGCGTCTGCGTTGGTAATTTCTGCGGCAGCAATAATGTTAGGGATTTTCAAATATGAGTCTTTACTCATTGCAGGACCGATACAAACTGCTTCATCCGCAAATCTTACGTGAAGACTGTCTTTATCTGCAGTTGAATAAACCGCAACGGTTTTGATCCCCATTTCTTTACAAGTACGTAAAATACGCATTGCAATTTCGCCACGATTGGCAATTAATATTTTTTTGAACATCTCTCCGAAATTTTAAATTATAAATTTTGAATTTTAAATTATTTTAAATGAAAAAGATTCATCTAAAATTTATAATCTTTAATCTAAAATTCCTTAAGATGGATCTACTAAGAATAAAGGTTGGTCATATTCCACAGGAGTAGCATCATCCACTAAAATCTTAACGATTTTTCCGCTTACCTCAGACTCGATCTGGTTGAATAACTTCATTGCTTCAATTACGCAAACTACTTTTCCGTTAGAAACTTCATCACCAACATTTACGAAAACGTCTTTGTCAGGAGATGGCTTTCTGTAGAAAGTTCCGATCATTGGAGACTTGATGGTTACATATTTGCTGTCGTCTGATGCAGCTTCTGCTTTTTCAGCAGGTGCAGCAGCAGGGGTTGCAGCTTGTACAGGAGCAGCAGCTACTTGTTGAGGTGCAGTATGGTAAACTGCAGGCTGTGCATAAGCAACTTCGCTTCCAGCTAATGGAGTTTTAATAGTGATTTCGAAATCTTTAGTTTTGTACTTCACTTCAGAAACCTCAGCCTTAGATACAAACTTGATAAGATTTTGTATGTCTTTAATGTCCATAAATTTGATATTTGATTTTGAGCCAAAGATACCAAAAAAACGTAAAAAACAACAAAAAACCGCCCAATTTTATCAAAATTGGGCGGTTTTTGTATTAAAACGAGTGTTTTTCGGTGAAAATCGACTCTTAGTTTTCTTCAGTAGTTGCTACTTCTTTTTCCAATACTACTTTTCCTCTGTAGTATAATTTTCCTTCATGCCAGTGAGCTCTGTGGTATAGGTGAAGCTCTCCTGTTGTTGCATCTTTTGCTAATTGAGGAACTACAGCTTTGTAGTGAGTTCTTCTCTTATCTCTTCTTGTAGACGACTGTCTTCTCTTTGGATGTGCCATTTTGTAATAACTTTTTTAATTGATGAGCGATGAGATTCATCATCCCATCATTAAACTATTTAATTTTTATTCTTTAAATTTTTTAATGCGTCCCATCTGGGATCGCTTTCATGTTCTTCCTCTTCAACATCTTTTGGACTGAACTTGTCTAAAATTGCCAGATCTTCTTCGGTTACATTAGGAGATAGCTTTTTCATTGGAATTGAAAGCGCTACATTTTCGTAGATCAGTTGTGCAATATTAAATGCATGATCACTTGTCGGAATTGTGATAACATCTTCTTCGCTGTCATCATATTCTTCTCCAAACTTCACCAAGACCTTAATTTGATTTTCAATGGGATGATCAAAATTTTCGTTGGTGATATCACAAACCAATTCTACCATCCCGCTTACTTTAATCTCAAATTCTAAAAAAGTAGAGTGTTTGTCTAATAAAACATCTACTGTAATTTTAGGATTTGTAAAATCCTGTTCAGTATCAAATAATTGAAAGAACTCTTTATCTATCTCAAACTTGAACTCGTGCTTGCCAGTTTTTAAGCCGGAAAAGCTTACGTCGTAGTTTCTTAACTTGTCCATAAAATGAGTGTGCAAAAATATGCAATTTTTTTATAATAACAAATAATTTTTCTAACAAATTAATTTAAAATTTGTTTCAAAGATTTATCCTTCTGTATCTTCCGGAAGGTCTTCGTCGATTCCGTTGTCTATAGCCATTTTTCTTGGTTGAAGACGGTTGGCCATAAGTTCGTTGTATTCGCTTCTGTTTTTAAAAATTTTAATAGCGGTGAAAATAGCTTCAGTAAAGCTTTGTTCATCCGCGATATTTTTTCCGGCAATGTCATAAGCTACTCCATGATCCGGAGATGTTCTGATGAATGGAAGTCCGGCGGTATAATTTACCCCTTCTTCATAGGCCAATGTTTTAAAAGGAGCCAGACCTTGATCATGATACATTGCTAAAACAGCATCAAAGCTTTTATATTTACCAGGCTGGAAAAAACTATCGGCAGGAAATGGTCCAAAAGCTAAAATTCCGTGGTCTGAAAGTTCTTTGATGGCTGGAGAAATAATTTCAATTTCTTCGTTTCCTATTACACCACCGTCACCTGCGTGAGGATTTAATCCCAAAACGGCAATCTTTGGCTTTGCAATATTAAAATCTTCAATTAAAGTCTGATGTAAAGCTTTGATCTGTTTTTTTATTTTTTCTTTAGAAATATTTTCAGCGACCTGTGAAATTGGAATGTGATGAGTTGAAACCGCTACTTTTAAGTCTTCTGTAACCAAAAACATCAGTCCTTTTTTGTTAAATTTTTCTTCAAAATAGCCGGTGTGACCAGCGTGTCTGAATCCCATTTTTACCATTTCGTCTTTGTTGATAGGAGCAGTGACCAAAACATCAATATCTCCTTTTATCAAAGCTTCCGTAGCGGCTTCCAAAGAATCGATCGCCATTTTTGTGGATTCTTCGGTAGGAGTTCCCAGTTCTACATTCACATTGTCTTTCACAAGGTTTACCATATTCAGTTTCCCACCGTGTGCTTGGGAAGCCTCATTGATGTAGTTGAAATTTAAATTTAATTTAAAAATATTTTTCTGATAGGTAAACAATTTTCCCGAACCAAAAATTACAGGAGTGAAAAAATCTGTAATGGTTTTGTCTTTCATAGACTTCATGATGATTTCCGGACCGATGCCGTTGAAATCGCCAATTGAAATTCCTACTCGTACTTTATGGTTTTTTGGGCTCATTTTGATTATCTTTGAAGATTATAATTTTACAAATTTAGCAAAAAATAATATGTTCACAGGAATAATTGAAGCAGTAGGTGTTATTGAGAAAATTGAAGAAAACGGAACTAATATAGATTTTACACTTAGCTGTCCTTTTACGAACGAATTAAAAATAGATCAGAGTCTTGCTCATAATGGGTGTTGTTTAACGGTTGTTAAAATTGACGGAGATCAATATGTAGTGACTGCCATCAACGAAACATTGGAGAAAACCAATCTTGGAAAATGGGAAGTGGGAACTGTGGTAAACCTTGAACGTTGCATGAAAATGGACGGAAGACTGGATGGCCACATTGTACAGGGGCATGTAGATAAAACAGGTGAGGTTGTAAGCATCGAAAATAAGGACGGAAGTTATTTTATCACCATTAAATATGAAGATAACGGAAGTTTTGTAACGGTTCCTCAAGGTTCTATTACAGTAAATGGAATCAGTTTAACGGTTGCTAAGAGTGAAGAGAAACAGTTTTCTGTCGCTATTATCCCGTTTACCTGGGAGTTTACGAATATGCAGTACCTGAAATCAGGAGATAAAGTTAATTTGGAATTCGATATTATAGGTAAATATATTGCCAGGTTAATAAACAAACAGCATGGCGTCTAATAAATATAGAGGATATAGCCTGAGAAACCGTGTTTTTTTCGGATTCTTGCTGGTGTGTCTTTTAAGTGTTGTTGCTTCGTCCTTGGTGCCTTATTTTGTGCTGAGGGATAATTCTTTGCAACAAAGCCGTATCGACATGCAGGACAAAACAAATGCCGTAATGAGGTATTTGGATTATGCTGTGAGCAGGGCGCGTATTGAAACGGCAGATCTTCCGACTGTTCTGGAAAATAAGATTTTTGAAATTGCAGATATTAATCAGCATGATATTATTATTTATGATTTAAAAGGTAATTATTTGATTTCAAATAAAGATGTAAGTCTTGTTGAGCAAAAAAAAATACCATTACATATTGTAAATAAGATTTTAGCTACTGATGCCAGAGTTGATATTAAAAGCTACGATCCTTCAGTTGATGCTGCACTTACTTCTTCCTATTTATTGTTGAAGAATAATGAACTTGAACCTATCGGAATTGTATATATTCCTTTGTATCATAATGAATCAGCTGATTTTGAAGTGCTTCATGAATATATTAAATATATTTTGCTCGTAGATATATTTCTGATTCTTTTCAGTATTTGGATAAGCTGGGTGACTTCGAATAGTTTGGCAAAAAATATTACGAAGTTTTCCGATATGATTACCCGGATCACATTGTTTGAAAATGAAATGCAGCCCATCAGATATTATAAAAATGACGAGTTGAATGCATTGGCAAGAGCTTATAACAGAATGATTCTTCAGATTCAGGATCAGAAGGAAAGGTTACGGTTTAAAGCATCGGAAGAAGCCTGGAGGGAAATGGCAAAACAGGTTGCTCATGAAGTGAAAAATCCATTAACTCCAATGAAATTAACCATTCAGAATTTTGAAAGAAAATTTGACCCGGAAGATCCTAACATCAGGGAAAGAGTTAAACAGATGAGTAAAACTGTAGTGGATCAGATTGATCTCATTGCTACTGTTGCCTCTGCATTTTCTGAGTTTGCCAAGCTTCCGGAAAAAAATAATGAGGTTATTAATCTTAATAAAGAAGTTGAAGACATTCTTAGAGTATTTAATGATGACAGTATTTTTATGCACACGAATAAAAATAATATCATGATCAGTATGGACAGGATTTATCTTTCGAGGATTATTACCAATCTTGTTACCAATGCTAAGCAGGCACAAAGTGATGACAGAAAGCTGATTATTAATGTTGATGTTGAACAGCATCAAAGACGGGTGATGATCTCAGTTCAGGATAACGGAGTTGGAATTCCCGAAAATATGTATGAAAGAATTTTTGAACCTAATTTTACGTCCAAAAGCAGCGGGATGGGACTTGGATTATCAATGGTAAGAAAAATGATTGAGGATTACAAAGGGGAAATTGTTGTAAAGTCGGAAGTAGGAAAAGGCTCTACATTCATTATTACATTACCAACGAATTTATAGTGAAACCCTTTAAGTTTAAACAGTTCGAAATCCGGCAGTCACAAAATGTTTTCCGCGTAGGGACTGACGGTGTTTTGCTTGGAGCTTTAGCTGATGCAAATAAAGCTTCTAAAGTATTGGAAGTTGGAACGGGAACAGGATTAATTTCTTTAATGCTGGCTCAAAGATTTTCTAAAGCGGAATTTTTAGGGATCGATATTAATAAGGAGGCTGTAGAGCTTACGAAAACTAACTTTGAAAATTCGCCTTTTAAGCTTAGGTTAAATAATATTCTGCAGGATTTTAAAAGTTTCCAAACCGGAGATAAATTTGATCTTATTGTCTCAAATCCACCATATTTTGAAGCGTCTGATTCCGAAAAAGATAAAATTGCCAGGCAAACTGTTGAGCTGAATTTTAGGCAGCTTATTTCAAAAGCTGCAGAATTGCTTTCTGAAAATGGGATTATTTCTGTGATTATTCCGGTGGAAGCGGGAGTTGATTTTATTGAGATAGCAAAAGAAAATCGATTATTCTTAATCAAACGAATAAATATTAAAGGAATTGAAACTTCTCCGGTGAAAAGACTGGTTCTTGAGTTTTCTTCTGTTGAAAAAGATCCTGCAGTACTAGAATTTGTGATAGAAAAAAGTCCGAGAAAATACTCGGACCAATATCTTGAACTCACCAAAGACTTTCATATTTTTCGTGAAAAATAATTACTCGAACAATTCTGAAGTATCCAATACGGAAACTCTTCCGTCTTCACATCTGATTGCTTCACCCGGGAAATTTTGGATCATATGGTAATCATGGGTTGCCATTACTACTGCAGCTCCGTTTTCCAGTGCAACCTGCTTCAATAAGGTCATGATTTCGTTTGAGGTTTCAGGATCAAGGTTTCCTGTAGGTTCATCGGCTAAAATCAGATCAGGGTGGTTTAATAAAGCTCTTGCTATGGCCACACGTTGTTGTTCTCCACCAGAAAGTTCATGAGGCATTTTGTGCTTTTTACTTTTCATGTTTACACTTCCCAGAACTTCATTAATGCGGTCTTGCATTTTTGTTTTGTCGCTCCAGCCTGTTGCTTCAAGAACGAATATTAAGTTCTTCTCTACTGTCCTGTCGGATAATAATTGGAAATCCTGAAAAACGATTCCTAATTTTCTTCTCAGGTTAGGAATTTCAGACATCTTTAATTTGGCAAGATCAAAACCAACTACTGCTCCGTGTCCTGCAGCTAATGGAATGTGTCCATATAAAGTTTTTAGTAATGAGCTTTTTCCGGAACCCGTTTTCCCAATAAGATAACAAAATCTGCCTTTTTTGATGTTAAGATTAACATCAGAAAGAACCGTAAAGTTTTTTTGGGCAATCTTTGCGTGCTGCAAACTTATGATATTATCTCCGGATATATTTGTATGTGGCATAATGCTGTTTTATGATCTATTCTTATAAATTTTTCAATTTTTAAAAATAGAAAAAAGAAACTTAAGAACCTTGAATTTTAGTAAAATTTAACAACAAAAAATGCCTGAAAAGATTATTTTCAAGCATGATTTGTATATGATAATTAAAGAATTATCTCTTAGCGCGAGATGCACTTACAGTTAAACTCTTTCTGCCTTTAGCTCTTCTTGCAGCCAAAACTCTTCTTCCATTTGGCGTAGACATTCTTTCTCTGAAACCGTGTTTGTTTCTTCTCTTTCTTTCTGATGGCTGGAATGTTCTTTTACTCATTACTATATGTTTAAATCGTAATTATCTATTAATTTTTCAGGTTGCAAAGATATAGATTTTTTTATAAGATACAAACTTTAGACTCTTTTTTTTGAAATTATTTTGAAGGTTTTTAGTACTATATTTATAAAAGTCCTGCTGTGGCTGAAATCCGTAACATTTAAAAATAATACTAATGATTGAGTTAAAAAGCTCTATCTTTGGAAACTCAAAATTAAAGAAGCATAGATGTTTACACCTGCAGAAATCCTAGAAATCAAATCATTACTTATTCCACAAAACAAAATCGTTATCATTACTCATTATAATCCTGATGGTGATGCTATTGGATCAAGTTTGGGATTAAAGCATTATTTGCAGGCAAAAGGTTTACAGGCTGAAGTTGTTGTTCCTAATGATTTTCCGAAGTTTTTGAAATGGATGCCTGAAGCTAAAAAAAATATTATTGCTGAATATAAAAGAAAATTAGCTTTTGATATAATTAATGAAGCCGATGTTATTTTCTGTCTGGATTTCAATTCTCCGTCAAGAATCGGAATTTTGGGAGAATGGCTGGTAAAATCCAAAGCAAAAAAAATCCTTATAGACCATCACCAGCAACCGGAGCAGTTTGATTTTGTATATTCAGATACGATCATTCCTGCGACCTGTCAGATGGTGTATCATTTTATTGAAGCAATGGATGATGAAAATCTGGTTAATAAAGATATGGCAGAATGTCTTTATACCGGGATTATGACCGATACGGGAGGTTTCCGTTTTCGTTCCACAAGTGCAACTACTCATAGAATTGTGGCAAATCTTATCGAAAAAGGTGCAGATCCTTCGGTTATTACGTCCAATACATGGGATACAAATACTGTTTCAAGGCTACATTTACTAGCTCTTATTCTGGGAAGAATTGAAGTGGTGAATGATGGTAAAGTGGCTGTTTTATATCTTACAAGAAAAGAACTGCAGGAATACGGTTTCCAGAAAGGAGATACAGAAGGTTTTGTAAATTACGGTTTAAGTATTGTCGGAGTAAGAATGTCGGCTTTCTTTATGGAAGATCTGTATGATGATTTTATTAAAATATCTTTTAGAAGTAAAGATGATGTGGATGTCAACCAGTTCTCAAGAAAATATTTCAATGGAGGAGGGCACATTAACGCAGCCGGAGGAAAATCTTTAGAATCTCTTATGGATACTCTTGAAACTTTTAAGAATAGGGTAGCAGAAGAACAGCTATAAAGAAGGCTGTATTTTTTTATATCCTTTTTCCTCCAATTCTTTACAGGTGTAGTCATAAACTTCCTGAAACATTTCATCCAGGTTTTTTTTATTGAAAAGGCTGAATTTGGTCATCTTGGGAGGATCTAAGAATATATCACAAAAATCCGCCTTGGAATACACTGATTTTGCGATCGCTAAGTGTAAAATACGGTCAAACTCTTTCAGTAAGCTCATATTGGGAAGCGGATCATAGCTTAATGAATTGACGTGGGATGCAATCAGAAAATCACATTTATCCATAATAGGCTCTATAGGAAGATTGTCTAATACGCCGCCATCTACATATATTTTCTCTCCTATTCTAACAGGAGGAAGTACGAAAGGAACACTTGATGAGGCTAATAACGGACCAAAAAGCTCGCCTTCTGAAAAAAAATCGACAATTCCGTGGGTCATTTCTGTTGCGGCAACGTATAATGGAATTTTTAAGACTTTAAAATCATTTTCGGGAAAATAATCGACCAGGAGTTTTACAATAAACTTGGAACTGAAAATTCCATTTTTTGAAAGCCTTAAATAGGATCGCGAAAAAAACGTGGTCTGTCTTACAATTTCCATCATTTCATCCGGAGTCTTTCCTAAAGAATAAAATGCTCCAATAATGGATCCTGCGCTTGTCCCCGAAATAATCTGGGGTTTCAGATCAAATTCCTCCAATGCTTTTAAAACGGCAATGTGGGCAATTCCACGCATTCCGCCTCCGGAAAGAGTAAGTCCGATTATGGGATTCTTTTTGGAAGAAGAAAAGAAGTTCATTGATCTGGGATTAAATTTTAGTAATTTTATTTATGCTTTTTAAGGCTCGTCACATTGTTGCTCAATCTTGATGAATAAAGAGTTGAATGCCTTCGCCATTTTTTCATCATGCTCTATTCTTTTGATATTATTATTGGCACAATTTCCCCAGCCAAAAGTAATAAGATCTACAATGGCATACTCATTTCTGTTTTGAGCATGCAGGTTGTTTTCAAACTCATCCATAATTTTTTCAGGACTGCCATTCTTTTTGCTCATCTGCAGTCTCAGTTTTCTCCATTCATCAATCATTACATCTTCATCAGAATTAAGCGCTCTTACAAAGTTTTCGCAATTTTTGGAAAATTTGCTGTTCAGTAATATTGATGGATCGGAAAATGCTGTAATTTCAGTTTTATCAAATTCATATTCCTGAATGAGTTCCTGGATTTTTTGTGATTTAATATTCTGCCAATAGGGATCGTTAACCACTTTTAAATTCTCAAGTGCTTTTTTCTTTTCTGCAAAATCTTTATCCAGTTTTGCTAAAATTTTATCTTTATCTCTTCTTACTTCCTGTAATGTTTCAGGCTTAAAAACGGATGGCTTACTCAATAATAAACTGCTGTATTCAAACCAAAGTTTGTATGTGCCTTCAATTTCTTCCCTAGAATATTTATTGGCATCATACTGACCTTTGTTGTCACAAAGTTCTGTTACGAAATTAAAAATTTGTTTGTTCTGGCCAGCTTTAAGGCTGTCCTTTTGAGTTTCTGTCATAGAAACAGAGTCTTTTGAAGTTGTATTTTTAGAAGTTTCAGCTTCTTTTTTACAGCTGATTACTGCAAGAAGCAGTAGTGATGAAATCCAAATTCTCATAAAAATTTTTTAAAGGATCAAATGTTTTGGAAGGTGGTGAAGAAGTTCGGTATTGATGATTTCAGCACAAATACTTGGCTTTTCCCAATGTCCGTTATGTCCGCAATCCAGAACGTAAGATTTGATATTGGTTCTGTCGGGAAGATTTTTAATCATGATTTCTGTTTTTACGGCATTGTCATGTTTTCCTGCTATCACCAGAATTTTTGCATCCAGACTTTCCAAAACGTGTTTTTTATCGGTTCTTTCTACCATTCCTTTTACCGAAGCTAGAGCTCCAAGATTATTTGTGGAAAGAGCAATTTCTAAAGCCGTTTCTATTTTCCCCTCCAGAATGTCTCTTTCATTCGGATTAAAAAGATTGGGTACACCGGCTCTGGCATAATGAGGAAAAGCATCCTTGATAATTCTGTAGCTTTTTATGCGTTGTTCTTTTTTTTCTGCATCATCAGGAAAGTATGTCGAGAAAAATAAAGTTAAGCTTATAAGGAATTCGGGATATTTTTCTGCAAAAGCCAGGGAAGTATAGCCTCCCATTGAATGACCGAGTAAATGAACTTTAGTTAAGCTGAGTTTATCCAGTACTTTTTTTACTTCTTCAGCCATGATTTCCATGGTTTGAACTTCAGCTATAATTTCTGATTGGCCATGTCCCGGAAGGTCTATTTTTAATAATGAGAAATGTTCAGAAAGATGAGATTCCATTTCATGCCATATTGAAATGTTTTCCATAAATCCGTGGAGTAGGACTAATGTTTCTTTTCCGTTTCCTTTTCTTTCAAAATTAAGCATATTCAAAAATTAAAAATGAATGTCTATATAGTCTACAAATCCCGAACCATTTACCATGTCCTGAAGTCGATAAGTTTTTCCGCCATCTTTAGAGGCAAAAGTTTTTGTCCCTTTTCTGGTGTAAGGTTTCCCGTTATCATTTTCAGAAATGCTTTGGGTGATTTCTCCGGTGAAGTTCATATGTTTATTGGAAACAACGGCCATAAAGCCTTTTATATCGACTGAATTTTTCCCAGATTTTATAAAGCCTGAAACTGTATAATGATCGCTTTCGCCATCAATTTTCTTAAAATGAATAGTTCCTGCGTTTTTAATTAAATTATGCGTGAATTTATGATCTCCGCTGAAATCTTTAAATGAATTCTTACTTCGGATGCTGTCATTTATTTTTGTTCGCACAGCATTGATTGAATCAATGATTTTTGTGCTGTCTGTTTGAACTGAAGAGGGGGTGACTTCTTTTTTAGAACATGAAATAAGTAAAGCAGAGACAATGATTGCGACTAAAAAATTTTTCATTAAATAAAATTATACTCAAATGTAAACAAAAAAAAGAGCATTGTAAAAATGCCCTTCTTATTTTATTTTGTTAATTCTTCGTAAACTTTCTTTTCCCAAGGTTTAATATCGGTGATTCCGTATTGTTCTTTGTTGGAGATGGCGATATTGTCAAGAACGTCTACAAAATTTTTATAGTTTGCATCATCTGTGGGTTTTACAATAATTGTAAATTTTTCTTTTGAAGGTGCGCGATTATAGGCTTCTGAAATAACTTTAGAAATGTTGATTCCGCTAAAATTAGTTTCCTTTAAATTATTTGAATTTAAATCTTCAGCTGTATTTTGATGATAAAAAACTCGATTGTCTTTTCCTAAAATGAAAGTAATCTGATTTTTTTGATCAATTACTATATCATCGATTTTTGGATTTGGTTTGTGATCTTTTGCAGGCAATCCTAAATCCATCACGTTAGGTTTTGTAAAATTGGTGGTAAACATAAAAAAGGTGATCAATAAAAATCCTAAATCCACCATAGGAGTCATGTCAACTCTGATCAGTTTTTTTCTTTGCTTGCTTCCTCCTGATTTCTCTTGTGCAATTACTTCAGCCATAATAATTTTTTTAATAGTTAAACGATGTTGATAAAAAAATGACACTTTCGTATCTTTCTTTTTGAACCTATACAAAGTTTATACCTAATTTATGGAATTGATTGCTAAATTTTAATTTTATTGAATTTTGAAATGAAAAAACCTTATGATAATTTTGTTTTCATAAGGTTTTATAATATTTTAAGAGTGGGTTATTTCTTGATGATTAGTTTTTCAGAAACAATATTTTTTTCTGCACCGTCAATCTGAAGAATGTACATTCCGTTTGCAAATGCGGAGGTATTAATGGAAATGTTTGGCTCAGAATATTTTTTACTGAAAATTTTTCTTCCTGCAGCGTCAAAAATAGTCACCGTGCTTTCTTTTGGAAGATGGTTGATGTGTACAATATCTTTTGCGGGATTGGGATATATTTGTGGCTTTTCTGGTGTGTTACTCTCGGTGATTCCTAATGATTCTTTAGATCCGCTTAGTTTTACAATCCAAAAATCCGATTGGCCGTGATTTCCGGTAACATCTCCGGTGTCTGGGTTCGTACTTGAATTTCCTGCGGCGGCTAAACCTCCATCTGTAGTTGAAATAATGCTCCATGCTGTCTCATGTCCGTCTCCGCCTAAGACTTTGTTCCATAACAGATTTCCTGTATTGTCTAGTTTTACAATCCAAAAGTTTGTACCCGTTGGGAGTCCGGGTTCAACAATTCCGGTATTCGAAGAAATGTATCCTGCTGCGACAAAATTTCCGTCCGGAGTTTGGGTTACAGAATACGCTTGGTCATAGCTAAGGCTGCCCATCGCATTTTGCCACTGCAGATTTCCTGCTGTGTCGAGTTTTATGATCCAAAAATCTCCTTGTCCGTTGTAAGTACTGTTTCCGATATTTGAAGTCGTTGTACCGGATGCTATATAGCCTCCATCTGAAGTTTGTGCTACGGAATAGGTAATATCGGTTCCTATACCTCCGAAACGTTTTTCCCAAATAATACTACCTGTAGTTCCCAGCTTTACTATCCAGGAATCTTTTACCCCTAAATAAGTGCCAGAAATATCTCCGCTGCTTTGAGAGCTGGTTTCTCCAGCAATAATATATCCTCCGTCAGTAGTTTGCTTAATATCATAAGCAAATTCTTCACCAGATCCGCCAAGAGCTTTTTGCCATTGTAGATTTCCTAAAGAGTCTAATTTTATGACCCAATAATCGTATGTATATGAGCCATGATTTCCAGTGACGTTTCCGCTGTTTGAACTTGAATGTCCCCCTACAATATATCCGCCATCAGTAGTTTGCTTTACGGAGGTTGCCATGTCTTGATTTTGACCTCCATAGGTTTTCTGCCATTCTATATTTCCAAGTGCATTCAGTTTTATAATCCAGTAATCTGCATATCCTTGATTCAAGGTGATGTCACCATTGGATGAGGTGGTATATCCTGCGATAACATATCCTCCATCTGAGGTGGTGCAGATTGAGTTTGCCTGATCATCACCAGAACCGCCAAGAGCTTTTTGCCACTCAAGAGTTCCTGTAGCACTCATTTTCACTACCCAGAAATCATTATCTCCATGGTTTATGGTTGCGTTTCCGTCGGAAGATTTTGAAAATCCTGTAGTGATGTATCCTCCATCCGGAGTTTGTACAATAGATTTCGCAATTTCGGAAGCAGATCCTCCAAAAGATTTCTGCCACTCAATACCCGGAATGGAAGATTGGGAATATGTGGTAATTCCATAATGGATAAGAATGGATAAGAAAATAAATTTATATTTCATAATATTGTGTATCGTGTTGTTGATTATTCAAATATAGATAAAATTAATTTGAGAATATAAAAAGAGAGGATCGGAGACGACAAAAAAACTCATGCCTTTCGACATGAGTTTCTATAATATTTTGAATTTTTTATTTATTCTTTTTATAATAATTGACTCCACATTCCAAGAACTTTTTAAAATCTTCTTTTGGCATATATCCTGAGACCGGAGTATTGATTACTTTTCCGTCCGGAGTCACTAGAACATAGTGGGGCTGAGAATTGTTATTAAAGTTTACTTGTTGGAACAAGCTCCATCTGTCACCGATCGTTTTTACCTTTTTTACCTGCCCGTCTCCGAGATCAATTTTTGTTTTCTGGTCCTCCGGAAGCTCTTCTTTATCATCAACATATAGAGAGGCTAAAACAACATCGTTCTGAAGAATCGGTAAAATATCTGCTTCGCTCCACACGAATTCCTCCATTTTTCTACAGTTTTCACAGCCATAGCCGGTAAAATCAATTAAGATAGGTTTGTCTTCTTTTTTTGCTATTTCTACTGCTTTGAAGAAGTCATGTTCAGGATGCATTCCCAAAATTCCGTCTTTTTCGTCATGGAAATAACTAATATTCAATGGAGGTAGAATTCCACTTAATAATTGCAGTTTCGGGCGTTCCGAAGGAATTAATCCCTGAACTAAATAGATTACAAATCCGAATCCTAAAGCTCCAAGAATTTTTCTGGTGATAGAAATTTTAGGTTTTTTATCATCATGCGGAAATCTGATTAATCCGAATAGATATAATGCTAATCCTAGAGCAATAACAATCCAGATCGCAATGAAAAGTTCTCTTTTTAGTAAGAAAGTTTTAGAAACCAAATCAGCTTTTGATAAGAATTTCAATGCCAAAGCCAGTTCTACAAACCCCAATACTACTTTCACCGTATTCATCCAGCCTCCTGATTTTGGAAGACTTTGTAATGCCTGAGGAAATAAGGCTAATAATCCGAAAATGATTGCCCAAGCTAAACCGAAACCTGCCAGAGCAAATGTCAATAACATCGGAACGTTTGCAGAACCTGTTACTGCGCTTCCTAATAAGCTTCCTAAAATTGGACCCGTACAAGAGAAAGAAACAATAACCAATGTTAAAGCCATAAAGAAGATTCCGATAATTCCTCCTGCTTCTTCAGCTTTTGAAGATTTGTTGGCAATTGAACTTGGTAATGTAATATCGTAATATCCGAAGAAACTTCCTGCGAAGAAAATGAATATGATAAAGAATGCAATATTCAGCCAAACACTTGTAGAAATTTCATTGAAGATATTTCCTGCAATTCCGTCAATAATATGGAATGGAACACTTAATAATACAAAGATTAAAAGAATGAAAAATCCATAGATCAACGCGTCTCTTTTTCCTTTTGCTTTGTTTTTGCTGCCTTTCGTAAAGAAAGAAACGGTTAATGGGATCATTGGGAAAACACATGGTGTTAACAACGCAATTAGTCCTCCGATGAAACCTAAGAATAAGTACGTCCAATAATTTTCTTCAATTTTTGTAGAACCCGTTCCGCAATCAGTCAAAGGTTTTTCAAAATCAATCGATTCTATTTTTAACTGTTTTGGATCCAGTTTTGAGGTTTCTGCTATGGTAACTTCTCCTTTAGCAGGTTTTTCTACGACTGTTTCAACCGTTTTTACAGAATCCTTTGCTGGCTCAGTTTTTTCTTCGGTGGCAGCTTCTTCAGTTGCTCCTGTTGGAGTCACCTGTTTATTGAATTCTAATGTATTCGGAGCCAGACAAACTCTGTCGTCGCAGGTTTGATAAGTGATTTCTGCAACCACATCGCCCGGCTTTGTTCCGTCTTTTAATTTAAATTTTTGTTTGAAGCCTGCAGTATTGGAATAAAAAATAATAGTCCCTCCGAAAGCTTCCGAAAATTCTTCATGTTTTTTTCCGACTTCGGTAAATTTTCCAATCAGTTCAATGTTTTTTCCGGAAACTTTGTATTCCGTTGGAATTCCGGTGTCTTCCGGGATATCTTTGGAATAAATATGCCATCCGCTTTCCATGGTGGCATTCAAAACGGCTTCGTATTGGTTGTTTCCCAGATCGTTGATGGTAAACTTAAACTTTACAGGATTTTTGATTTGTGCATTAATTCCTGTTGCTAAAAATAACAGAACTAATAAAAACCAGTTTCTAAATTTCATCTTACTTTTCATTAATAATTTTGAGAATTTTATGGGTATTCTCATCCTTTGCATTTCGTCGGTCTTGTCTCAAGGGGATAATTCCAAGGATAGAATTTTCTCCATCTACAAGAACCCAAATTTTTTGCCTCGCTAAAATAGATAATTTTTCGTCCCTAAAAAACTTAGAAACTTTCTTTTTCCCCAAAAATCCGGCAGGATAAAACTCGTCACCATCTTTTTGTCTTCGCAATCGCAATGGGAAGTGTAGTTTTTCAGCATCAAATTCCCATTCGATGTTTTTATTGATTTCTTCAATCTCTTCAATAACATCTTCGAGATTAATGATCATTTGGTTTTGGGAAAAGTCAAATTTTTCTATCAGGAGAATTTCTTCATCCAATGGAGCATTTTGGCCTTCTGTTTTTTGTTTTAAGATCAATTCATCACGGGTAACAATCAATTGATAGTTTTTTGAAAAAAAAGAACTTCCGTTTTCAGCGGTAAAAATTTTAGGTATTTCTTCTGAATCAAAACCATATTTTTTTAAAATCTCAAACTTTACAAAATCACTTTGCAGACTGAGTCTGTCTTTTGATATAATTTTATAGCTATTGTTAAATATTGTCAGGCTTTCTTCTATTGTTTTAATCTGTTCCTGGACAAAATCTTTTGTCTGATTTAAATAAGTAATACTTTTTTTGAAGTTCTCTAAAAAATGATCGTTGGTCTCTAGTAATTTAGGCGTGATTTCCAGGCGGATTTTATTTCTTAAATAGTCACTTTTTTTATTAGAAAGATCTTCGCGGTACTCAATATTATTCTCTTTTGCAAATTCATAGATCTCTTCTTTTGTGAAATGTAAAAGAGGCCGGAGAATATTATTTTCGTTCGAAGGAATTCCGCTCAGTCCGTTAATTCCTGCTGCTTTGGAAAGATTAATAATAAACGTTTCCAACTGATCATTCAGGTGATGGGCAGTAACCAGAAAATCCAAATTTTCCTTCTCTTGAATCTTTTTAAAGAAGCTATATCTCAATTCTCTGGCCCAGAGCTGAATAGAATTTTGCGGTTTTTGATCTTTCTCTGAAACGTCATATACATGAAATTTAATGAGGTTCTTTTGGCAAAAGTCAGAAACGACTTTCTGGTCAAGATTAGAGTCTTCGCCCCGGAGATGATAGTTGATATGAGCAATCTGGAACTCAAAACCTGAATCTCGCAACTGATTGAACAGGTGTGCTAAAACCATAGAGTCAACACCTCCGCTCACTGCCAGAAGATAAGTGTGATTTTGGGGTAGATTAACAAGATTTTCTAATTCTTTTTTTAAGTCCGGTTTTTTCAAAATTTAGATAGGGAATTTCTTTTAGGCAAAGATAATCCTTATAATTCAATTCAATTTTCCTACCTTTGACTCGTCTAAAAATGATTATTTATGAAGATTTTTAAAATTTTAGCAGTTTCTGCAATGGTGTTGGGATTGACATCTTGCGTCAGTAAAAAGCAGTATGAAGCTTTGAGTTCCAATTACAAACAATGTATTGAAAATATTGGAGAAAGACAACGTGAGATTCAGGATTTAAAGTCTCAAAATTCTGCTTTGTCAGGAGAAAATAATTTGTTGAAAAGTCAGCATGATGCTTTAAAATCATCTTTGGATGCTTGTCTGTCCAATACAGGTAAGAGTTCAGCAAATATTGATAAATTGGTAGGAGAAATCAATGCTTCTAACTCTTATATCAAACAGTTAATTTCTAGCAATGCTAAAAATGACAGTTTAAATTTAGCATTATCAAACAAATTAAAAAGATCTCTTGATAATGTAGCAGATGATGATGTACAGGTAAAAGTATTGAAAGGTGTCGTAATGATTTCCCTTTCCGACAAGATGTTGTATAAAACAGGAGATTATAATATCCTTCCTGCAGCTCAGGAAGTTTTAGGTAAAGTAGCTAAAGTGATCAACGATTATGATAAATATTCAGTATTGATTGAAGGTAATACGGATAATGCTCCATTAAGCTCTGCCAATTTACCAAGAGATAACTGGGATCTTTCTGCGTTGAGAGGGACTGCAGTGGCTAAAATCTTGCAGACTCAGTTTGGAGTTGATCCGGCGAGGATTACAGCAGGTGGTCGTTCTGAATATAACCCTAAAGCAACTAATATGAGTGTTTCCGGAAGAGCGGAAAACAGAAGAACTGAAATTATCATTATGCCTAAGCTTGATGAGTTTATGAAGCTTATGGATATTGCTCCAAAGAAATAATTTCTAATAATATAAATAAAAACTCCCGAAATATTCGGGAGTTTTTTTGTTACTTAAACTACGTCTTCTTTTTTCAATAATGAAATAATTCGCTGTAAAAATGAATTGGATATTTCGGGTTTAGTTTTTTTTGACGCATTCATTGTGATGATATGCGCCTTTGATTCTTCAGCCTTCTTGATTTGATTTTCTCCGGTATTCATTTTGATTGTGTGTTTTTACCTTCTCTGCAAAGGTATTGTTTAGTTTTTCTGAAAAACATCCGTGTTTTTACGGAATTTTACATCGTGTATTTTACTGTTTCTAATGATAAAGGCTAAATTATTTTTAGTTAAATTTGAATCATTAAAAAAATAAAATGAGTTTTTTCGAAGAGACGAATCCTGAGATGGACAGATATTTAGAAACGCACGCTTCTTCTGAGCCCGAAATCCTGAGAAAGCTGAGAAGGGAAACCTTTCAGAAAACAACACAGCCTCATATGATTTCCGGATATCAGCAAGGAAGACTGTTGACTATAATATCTCAAATGATGCAGCCGAAAAACATTCTTGAAATCGGGACTTTTACGGGATATGCTACGCTTTGTTTGACGGCGGGTTTAGCAGAAGACGGGAAAATTACAACATTGGATGTAAATGAGGATTTAGCTTATTTGCCCAGGAAATATTTTACAGAAAGCGAATATTCCGGTCAGATAGATTTTAAGCTTCAGGACGCGAAGGAATTTTTAAAGGAAACAGACGAGATTTTTGATCTTGTTTTTATTGATGCCGATAAAGAAAACTATGCAGAATATTTTCGCCTGATAAAACCTAAGACAAAATCTGGTTCTGTGGTAATGTTTGATAATGTATTGTGGTATGGAAAGGTTTTAGAAGAAAATCCTAAGCAGAAATCTACTCAGGTTATCAAAGAACTGAACGATTTGGCCGCAAATGATGAAGATTTTGAGAATCTTATTTTACCTTTGCGTGATGGGGTAAATTTACTTCGTAGAAAATAATTAACTAAACTATTAAAAGATTAAATTATTAAAAAATTAGAGAGCGCTAATTTTTTAATTTTTAATTCTTGAATCTTTTAATCAAAATATAAATGGATAAAGGAATTTGTGTTGTTACCGTAGCGCCCGTTCGTGCCGAAGGTTCAGATAAAGCAGAGATTGTTACAGAAATACTTTTCGGAGAAAGTGCAGATATTTTGGAAGTGAATAAAAACTGGACCAAAATAAAAATGCATTATGATGACTACGAAGGCTGGATGGATACAAAACAGATTAGGCCGATTTCTGACGAAGATTTCGCCAAAAGAAAGGTGACGGTAGTTACCGAAGACTTCTCTTCTGTTCTTATGAATGACGGGAAAACCTTATTGTCTATGGGATCAGAAGTTGAATTTCCTGTTGTGGCGTCACGCAGAAGTCATGATGTTCGGGAAAGTATTGCTTTAACGGCTAAAGAATTCCTTAATGTTCCTTATTTGTGGGGAGGCAAAAGCTTTTTTGCTGTAGACTGCTCGGGTTTTACCCAATTGGTTTACAAAGTCCACAACATAAAGCTGCCGAGAGATACTTATCAACAGGCTGAAGTAGGAGAAGCGCTTAGCTTTGTGGAAGAAAGCAGGCCGGGAGATTTAGCCTTTTTTGAAAATCCTGAAGGAAAAATTATTCACGTAGGAATTATGCTGGATTCTCAAAAAATTATTCATGCTTCAGGAAAGGTGAGGATAGATACCTTAGATTCTACAGGTATTTTCAATAAAGAGCTTAATAAGCATACCCATAAATTGAGAGTCATTAAAAGTATTTTGTAGTACTGAAATCCAATCTTGAAATGGAAAATACACTTTTTATCATCTTTGACGTTTTCAATTTCGGATTGCTTGTTTTCTTGTGGTGGTTTACCATAAAAAATTATAAAACCTTACCGCAGACTATTCCGATTCATTTTGATTTTGACGGAAAGGCAGATGGTTTTGGAAGCAAAAAATATTCTTTTTTGATGCCGGTTGTTTTAACAGTGCTCTATTTTTTGTTTGCTTTTATTGTAAGATCTCCGGAATCTGCCAATTATCCTGTAAAAATTACAGCAGAAAATGAGGATGCCCAATTTATGATCATGGAAATTTTCATCAGATGGCTATTTACACTTATTACATTGCTTTTTCTGAATAGTCAGGACTATATGTTCCGATATTCTTTTGACGAGAACGCAAAACCGCGGGTTCCGATGGTTTCAGCAATCTTTTCGGTGATTGGAAGTTTAATTATTTTATTTGTTTTTGTAGGTATTTTCAAATGATACAATCTAAAAATAATTCGACGCATTATATCTGGGGAAACGGATGTGACAGCTGGATTCTGAAAGATGCTCCCGGGCTTTCCGTAAAACAGGAAATAATGCCTCCGGGAACAGCTGAAAAACGACATTTTCATAAAGAAGCAGAGCAGTTTTTTTATATTTTGAAAGGGGAAGCTGTTTTCTATGTAAATGAAGAAAAGTTTTCTGTAAGAGTGGGAGAGGGTATTTCGGTGTTACCAGAATCAAAGCATTATATTTCCAACGAGTCGGACGAAGTGCTGGAATTTTTGGTAATTTCAACTCCTTCTACGAATAACGATAAAACAGAAGTTTAAAATATATTCAATGTCTTTTTTCTATAAAATATTTATCAATTTGCTCATTTTCGGGATGAAGGTTTTTTCATGGTTTAATGATAAAACTAAAAAAGGCGTTGAAGGGAGAAGAGAATCTTTACAGAAAGTAAAAAAGGCTTTCAGTGAATCCGATGAGGTTATATGGATGCATGCTGCCAGCTTGGGTGAATACGAACAGGGATTACCCGTTCTGGAACGATTGAAAAAAGAATTTCCGGAACGTAAAATTTTAGTGACCTTCTTTTCTCCTTCCGGATATGAAAATGTATTTAAGAAAAAACATATTGCTGATGCCATTTGTTATCTGCCGTTTGATAAAAAGAAAATTGTAAAAGATTTTGTATCAGCTTTTAATGTTAAACTATTTTTTACGGTCAAGTACGATTTCTGGTATAATTTACTGGCTGAGCTTAAAGCAAAAGATGTAAAGACGTATGTAATTTCCGCACTGTTTTATGAGAGACAGTCTTTTTTTACAAGCTATGGAAAATGGTTTGTAAAACAGCTTAAAAACAATGTAGACTGGTTTTTTCACCAAACCCAGCATTCATATCTTTTGGCAAAAAGTATAGGTCTTGTGAATTCTTCCATAACCGGAGATACAAGGTTCGACAGAGTAAAGCAGCTTCGGGAAAGAAACAATCACGTAGATTATATAGTAGACTTTATAGCAGGAGAAAAAGCGGTAGTTTTTGGAAGTTCATGGAGTGCCGAAGAGAGAATAGCGGAATTGCTGGTCGCCAAAAACAATGAAATAAAACTTATCATTGCTCCACACGATTTAAAGAGGGTTCATCATTTAAAGCAGATTTTTCCGGAGTCGATTCTTTATAGTCAGATTCAAAATATTCAGAAATCTGAAATTTTTGATATTCAAATCCTTATTATTGACAGTATCGGCTTGCTTTCCAAATTGTATTCTTATGCAGATATTGCAGTCGTTGGAGGAGGTTTTCATGATGCAGGGCTTCATAATATTTTAGAAGCTGCTACATTTGGTATTCCTGTAATTTTTGGGAATCATTACCAAAAAAATCCTGAAGCGGATGATCTGATTAAAGCAAACGGAGGCAAATCGTTTGAAAGTGAAAATGTAGCCGCACAATTTGTTCTTTCACTGGTGGCTAACGAAGATATTCTAAATGAAATGTCAGGTCACGCCGAAAGATTTGTAACGGAGAAACCCAATTCTACGGAATTAATCATGAATAAAATAATGTCATCGTAGAAATCCCTGTGTTTTAAGATCTTTTACGATCTGATCAATGTTCGCCGGGATTTTCTCTGTAGCAAACCAATTAAGATTTACCCCATTGTTTTCACACAGTTTTTTCAGATAATGATTGTGTGTTATTTTTTGCCGTATTTCTCTTAAATATTCATCGATTTCCATCCAGTAATCTTCATCTAATTTTTTAGTTAAGGTGAAGCTTTTAGTAATTTTATTAATGAGATAAAGATAGAGTTTGTATACATTATCAAATCGAAGAGCATTTAATTGGTCATTGTTTTCTAAAATTTCATTTACCAGAAAAAGATTCAGGGAAACCTCTCCGTATTTATCTGTCGTTACCTTTACATGTTCTGTAATTTCGCTGCTTATTTTTCGGATATGCATCAGATAGTATTTATGATTTGATAAATACTTATTTAAAAGCATTAGCTTTTCACGGATGTTTTCCTCCATCTGCGTTCTTTTCTGGTCTGTATTTTCCGGATCAATAAGCTCAAAATATAATTTTTTTGAAAGCAGCTTATCCTTTTTCAGCAGCCTGAAAATTAAACGGTCTTTTTCCGCAGAAGAGAAGTTGCTAATGGCAGCTTTGAATTCTTTTGAATATTCCATCAGTTGAAAATTTTAGAGTATTTAAGAAACCCGTTAATTGCCCAATTGACAGTATAGTACAAAGATTTTATGGTGGAGAACTTCATATGATCTTTGTAAACAAGATACTGGTCTTTTACAATATTTTGTTTTTTTCTGGAGATACTCTTGGAATGCATTCTGTATTTGGCCATGGTTTTAGGAAGTGGTTTTCCTGCAGGTATTTTTTTTAGCAGATTCAGCCACATAACATGATCTTCACGTTTACTTCCTTCCGGAAAATATTCCTTTCCGGCCCGTTGAGAATCATACATGGAAGAAAGCAGGGAAAGACGACAGGTTTTTAAAAGGTTCTGAAAGGTAACTTCTTTGTCTGCCTTAAAATCCTCGAGCTGAGGAATAAGTTCTTCATTACATCTTGCGTAGTTTGAATAGGCAATTTCGGCTTGCTCTTCTTGCATAAAACTAAGCATTTCGTTAAGAAATTCAGGTTCCCAGAAGTCATCAGCATCTAAAAAGGTGATATATCTTCCTGATGCTTTTTCTAATGACCTGTTTCTTGCATGCCCCGCTCCCCTGTTTTTTTCGGAAAGGATAAGTTTTATTCTCGGATCCTCTATGCTTTTTATAATTTCAACAGAATGATCCGAAGAACAGTCGTCCGTTATCAACCATTCCCAGTCTTTGAATGTTTGATTCATTACAGATGCAATGGTTTCTTTCAGGAACTGAGAAGAATTATAGCAGGGAGTAATGATAGAAACTAATGGCATTGAATGTTTTTATACAAATATAAGGCTTAAAATATAAGCTTCCGGCAACGTTATTTTTAATAATTTGAAAATTAAATTACGAAAGCTAAAAAAAATGATGAAGTTTTTAAAAAAAATCATAATTTTAGGCCTTGAAAAAATTGATATATGAAGAAATTAGCATTGCTATTTGCAGGTTTATCATTATTGTCTATCTCAGCTTGTAAAGATGATAATACTGAACAAGTATATCCGCTGGTTGGGACATGGTCTCCAATTAAGGAAGTAAGAACAACCATTCAAGCTTCGGGAGCTGGTGTTTCCGATGAGATTAGTTATACTGATTGTGAAAAAGCCTCACGATGGGTTTTTAACGAAGGTTCTACAGGTAAAAGAAAAGATAGTGATGATGATTCGGCAAATCCGGGACAGTGTATTGTATCTCCGGACCGTATGTTTACCTATATTTATAATGAAGATAAAAGTATTCAAATAAAATATGTGGGGACAGTTGAGCCGGAGAAAGGAAAAGTAACCCTTCTTAATGACACTACATTGAATCTTACGATTGAAGATAAAACTGATCCTAATAAATATTATTCAGTAACATATACTATGAAGAGAATTCCTCAATAATAATTGCTGGATTTAACATTATAATATAAGTCTCATCTTCGGATGAGATTTTTTATTTTCATTTATTTAATTCAAAATTAAAATTTCCATTTCTTTTAAATTCATTATTTTTGTGAAAATTAGAATCAGGATTTAAAGTTTCCATATCTAATATCTAACATCTAATATCTATAAAAAAGTGTTTTACGATCATCAGCAGATAGAAAAAAAGTGGCAGAAATACTGGGAAGATAACCAAACATACAAGACTTCCAATAATACAGACAAACCAAAATTTTATGTTCTCGATATGTTTCCGTATCCATCAGGTGCAGGGCTTCACGTAGGTCACCCGCTTGGATATATTGCTTCCGATATTTATGCGAGATATAAAAGACATCAGGGTTTCAATGTGCTTCACCCGGTTGGTTATGACAGTTTCGGGCTTCCTGCTGAACAGTATGCAATCCAGACAGGACAACATCCTGCGATTACGACTGAACAAAACATTACAAGGTACGAAGAGCAGTTAAGAAAAATCGGCTTTTCATTCGACTGGAGCAGAGAAGTAAGAACTTCCGATCCTTCTTATTATAAATGGACGCAGTGGATTTTCATTGAATTATTCCATTCATGGTATAATAAAGATACAGATAAAGCGGAGTCTATTTCAACTTTAGTTAAACGTTTTGAAGAAAAAGGAACAGAAGGACTAAATGCCAATCAGAACGACGAGTTGAATTTCACGGCAGAAGAATGGAAAGAAGCTTCTGAAATGGATAAAGAAGATATTCTTTTAAATTATCGTTTAGCTTATAGAGCGGAAACAACGGTGAACTGGTGCCCTGCATTGGGAACGGTTTTAGCCAACGATGAGGTAAAAGACGGAAAATCTGAAAGAGGAGGTTTTCCTGTTTTCCAAAAGAAAATGATGCAGTGGAGCATGAGAATTTCTGCTTACTCTGAAAGATTATTGCAAGGTCTAAAAACATTAGACTGGCCACAACCGTTGAAAGATTCTCAGGAATACTGGATCGGAAAATCTCAGGGAGCACAAGTGAAATTCAATGTTGAAGGTCATGATGAAATCGTTGAGGTGTTCACAACAAGACCTGATACAATCTTTGGAGCAACTTTTATGGTATTGGCTCCGGAAAACCCTTTAGTGGAAACAATTACTACGACAGAACAAAAAGCTGAAGTAGATACGTATATTGAAGAAACTTCCAAAAAATCTGAAAGAGACAGAATGTCTGACGTGAAAAACGTTTCAGGTGCTTTCACGGGAAGTTATGCTTTGAACCCCTTCAGTGGCGAAAGAATGCCGATCTATATTTCAGATTATGTTTTGATGGGCTACGGAACGGGAGCTGTAATGGCTGTTCCTGCACATGATGAACGTGATCACAGATTTGCAAAGAAATTTAATTTGGAAATTAAAAAAGTAGTGGAAACTGACGAAGATGTTCAGGAAGCTTCTTTTGATTCTAAAGATTCGGTTTGTGTAAATTCTGATTTCTTAAATGGTCTTAATTATAATGATGCGAAAGCAAAAATAATTTCAGAAATCGAAAACAAAGGAATCGGTCACGGAACTACCAATTACAGACAACGTGATGCGATTTTCTCAAGACAAAGATATTGGGGAGAACCGGTTCCTATATATTATAAGGATGGAATGCCTTACACGTTGCCAACTTCCGCATTGCCTTTGGAACTTCCTGAAGTTGAAAAATATTTGCCAACGGAAGACGGAGATCCACCATTGGGAAATGCAAAAACATTTGCCTGGGACGAAGCGAACCAAAAAGTTGTGGATACGAATTTAATTGATGAAAAAACGGTTTTCCCGTTAGAATTATCTACAATGCCGGGTTGGGCAGGAAGTTCTTGGTACTTCCTTAGATATATGGATCCGAATGATGATAAGGTTTTTGTTAAAAAAGAATTGGCAGATTATTGGGGGCAGGTGGATTTATATATTGGGGGTAGCGAGCACGCAACTGGACATTTATTATATTCCCGTTTTTGGAATATGTTCTTAAAAGACAGAGGATTTATTAATCATGATGAGCCTTTCCAAAAATTGATCAATCAGGGAATGATTTTGGGAATGAGTGCTTTTGTGTACAGAATAGATGGTACTAATAAATATGTATCTGAAAATTTGGCAAAAGATTACACAACTCAAGCAATCCACGTTGATGTATCTTTATTAAAAGGAACTTCTGATGAATTGGATACTGAAGCCTTCAAAGCTTGGAGACCGGATTACGCTGATGCAGAATTTATTTTAGAAGACGGAAAGTACATTACAGGCCGTGAAGTAGAAAAAATGTCTAAATCTAAATACAATGTAGTAAATCCTGATGATATCTGTGCGGAATATGGAGCAGACGGATTGAGATTGTATGAAATGTTCTTAGGTCCATTGGAACAATCCAAGCCTTGGAACACACAGGGACTAAGCGGGGTTTATGGTTTCCTTAAAAAATTCTGGAATCTGTATTTTGATGGAGATACTTTCTCCGTTTCGGACGAAGAGCCTACAAAAGCAGAATATAAAATTTTGCATACCTTAATAAAGAAAGTGGTTTACGACATTGAAAACTTCTCTTTCAATACTTCTGTATCTTCATTTATGATCGCTGTAAATGAATTACAAAAAATAAAATGTAACAAACGCAATATTTTAGAACCTTTAGCCGTTATCATTTCGCCTTATGCTCCCCATATCTGTGAAGAGCTTTGGAGCTTATTAGGTCATACTGAGTCGATCGAATTTGAGAAATTCCCTGTATTGAACGAAGATTACCTGATAGAAGATGAAATTGAATACCCGGTAAGTGTGAATGGAAAAATGAAGTTTAAAATTTCACTTTCTGCTCAGCTTTCTGCAAAAGAAGTTGAAGAAGCAGCGCTTCAGAACGAAAAAATGGTACAGATATTGGAGGGTAAAACACCTAAAAAAATCATTGTAGTACCTCACAAAATTGTGAATGTTGTGATTTAAAAAAAAATTAACATTGGTAAAATAAAAAAAAAAGTAAGGTAATTTTTTTAAATTTTCAATATATTATTTAAAATGAAATAATATTGCCAAAAAAATAAAGAATAATTAAGATTTTGAAATTGATTTAAAATTTATCGATCAAAAAAAAGCGAATTGTTTATTTAAAATAATTGCATTTTAATTAATTTTGCCTTTAATTTACAGCCTCAAAAAATTTAAAACAATATAATTTAGTTAAATATGGAAATGAATGTTTCAAAAAATGATGAGCAAGTAGTTGCTAAAAAAGCAGGAGGTTTAAACCCGGCTGTTATTATTCCTATCATCTTAGCAATAGGAATTTGTATTTATTTATTCGTTTTGGGTAGCCCTGGAAACTTTAAAGATGCTGAAAAACTTGGTGGAGCGTCTGTAGCTTTTTCAGATGTTGAAGGAAAAGACATTCATCCAGATTCGTTCTTGGGAATTATCTACAAAGGAGGGGTTATCGTACCTATCTTGATTACTTTCATGCTTACTGTAATCGTTTTCTCTTTTGAAAGATTCTTCGTTTTAGGTAAAGCTGCTGGAAAAGGAAACTTGGATAACTTCGTAGTACAAGTAAGAAGCTTACTAAACCAAAACAAAATCGATGCAGCTTTAGAAGAGTGCGACAGACAAGAAGGTTCTGTTGGTAACGTAGTAAAAGAAGGTCTTACTACTTATAAAGCTCTAGCTCACGATACAACATTAAACAAAGAGCAAAAAATGGTAGCGCTTAACAAAGCGATCGAAGAGGCTACAACTCTTGAAATGCCAATGTTGGAGAAAAATATGATGATCCTTTCTACTTTAGGTACTGTTGCAACATTAGTAGCACTATTAGGTACGGTAATCGGGATGATCAAGGCGTTCTTCGCATTAGGTTCTGGAGGTGGTACTCCTGACGCGGCTGCACTTTCTACTGGTATCTCTGAAGCTTTGATCAACACAGCATTAGGTATTGGTACTTCAGCTATCGCTATCATCCTTTATAACTTCTTTACTTCTAAAATTGACGGATTAACTTATAAGATCGACGAGATCGCTATGAGCATCCAGCAGTCTTTCGCTGAATTCAACTAAGAATTAGCAAGGAATTTGTAGTAAGTAAAAAAGAAGTTTAATTAAAAATTATTAATAATGGCGAGAGTCAAACCAAAAAGACATGGAGTAGTTACGGATATGACGGCAATGTGTGACGTTGCGTTCCTACTACTTACGTTCTTTATCTTGACCACTCAGTTCAAAAAACCTGACGTGGAGCAGATCAAACCGCCATCTTCAATATCAGAGAAGTTACTTCCTGATGCAAGTTTGATGACCATCAACGCTACTCCGGACGGAAAATTTTATTTCCAGCCGGTAGAAAATGCATCTGAGAGATTACAGCTTTTGGACAACATGGGGAAAAAGTATGGAATTACTTTTGACAACAAACAAAAAGCTGCATTCCAAAAAGTACAAGCGATTGGGGTTCCTATGAACCAACTTAAGAGCTATCTTGATTTGCCAGATGACGAGCAAAAGAATTTCAAGAGTCCTACAGGGATTCCTATGGATAGTACAAATAAACAATTAGTGGACTGGGTACAACAAAGTTTAAGTGTTAATCCTGATTACAAATTAGCAATTAAGGGTGACGTTACAACTAAATATCCTAAAGTTAAAAGTTTATTTGAAGGTTTAAGAGATATTGATTTTCTTAAATTTTGGTTGATTACATCACAAGAAGGTAAACCTAATGAATAATATCATTTAGAAATGGCAGAAGTACAAGTACAGGAAAAGGGCGCCAAAGGCGGCAAGGTACGCTCCAAGAAGCAGAGTACCAGAGTCGATATGACTCCGATGGTGGACTTAGGGTTTCTATTGATTACCTTCTTTATGTTCACAACTACATTCTCTAAACCGAATGTAATGGATTTGGGTCTTCCGGCAAAACCGAAAGAAAAAGATAAAAAACCACCTCCAACAGAAATTAAACTTTCTAACTCTATCTCTTTACTATTAGGTAAAGACAACAAGATTTTCTGGCATCAGCAAGACAATACGTCTTTAACTGATCAGAATCTTAATGAAACTACTTTTGACAGAGAAGGAATTAGAAAAGTAATTGAGCAGGCAAAAGCAAACGCGGCAGATAAAACTAAGTTTACTGTAATTATTAAGCCGACTGACGATGCTGTATATAAAAACTTTGTAGATATTCTTGATGAAATGGCGATTACTAAGAGTGAGCAGTACGGGGTTACTGATCTTAAACCTTGGGAAAAAGCAATTTACGATAGAAAAGTTGGTAACACTGGAGCTGCTGCAGCACCGGCTACAAAGTAATTTAAACCATAAAATTGTAAATCTATGGCAAATGAAAATGTATACGATCCTAATCTTACCTTAGATGAGATTGTATTTGAAAATAGAAACAAGGAATATGGTGCATACGATTTAAGACATCAGTATCCAAGACTTCTGACGAAATCTTTTATCGTTGGAACAGCATTATTCCTTATTGCGGCCTTGTCTCCTTTCATTTATCTTACAATTAAGAGACTTACTGCTCCTCCTAAACAAGAAGTTAAGGCGGATTTGGTAGAAATTCTTCAGGAAGATAAAATTATTGAGCAGCCGAAAGAAGAAGAACCACCTCCACCACCTCCACCACCAAAAGAGGAGGAGAAAATTGAAATTATTCAAAATGTGGTTCCGGAGCCTGTAAAAGCTCCAAAGATTGAAACTCCACCACCACCAATTTCTAAGCAATTAGAAACAACGACTGGTTTGGTAAATCAGGAAGGGGTAAAAGCTCCGGCTTATACACCTCCACCACCACCACCTTCAACAGGAACTAAAGCTTCTACAGCTGAAGTTAAACCTCAAGTAAGTGATACTCAGGTTTATACAGAAGTGGAGCAAACTGCGGAATTCCCTGGAGGGATTAATGCCTTCAGAAAGAAAGTAGGAGAGAACTTTGATACTTCTGCAATCGAAGGAGCTGATGGTGTGGTAAAAGGTGAAGTAACTTTCGTTGTTGAAAGAGACGGAAGTATCACAGACGTTAAGGTTACAGGTTCAAACTCTGACTTTAATGCTGAAGCAGTGAGAACTGTTAAATCAATTAAAAACAAATGGGCGCCTGCTAAGATCAATGGTCAAGCTGTACGTTACAGATATAGACTACCTCTTGCAATGCAACCACCAGAATAATTTAATTATTAATAATTAAATAATATCTAAAAAAGAGAAGCAACTGCTTCTCTTTTTATTTTTTTTGGTATTTTTGTCATATGATGTTCAAGTGGTTATCCTTAATAACAGGATTTTTTTATATTGTTTTAGGTATCGTTGTAATTATTTACAAATTCTTCGTTGTTACCTTAGAGCCAACAATAGCCTATCCATTAGGAGCTGTTTTGGTATTGTACGGGATATTTAGAATTTTTAGGGCAATATCCCAACTTAAAAAAAATAAAGATGAATAATTCTCTTAAAATAGCTTTAATAATTGTTATAACTATTCTTTCAGGGTGTTCAAAGAAAAAAGAAAGTTCACCATCTTACAATAAAGGAGACCTTACCATTCTTACCGACGAATCGTTCCAAAGTGTTACCGAAGCTTTGGCGGATGGTTATATGATCAATTATCCCGAAACTAAATTAAAGGTTGAGACTAAAAAGGAAGATTTAGGATTTCTTGATTTGTTAAATGGTAAAGCGAGAATCGTTGTAATGTCGAAAGAACTTTCTCCTGACGAAATAAAAGAATATGAAAAACAGGTTGAATTAAAGTTTCTGCCGGCAAAGTTCGCGGCAGATGCAGTCATATTTGTTGTTCCCAATACATCGTCTAAAGAATCTGTTTCTATGGATGAAATTGAAAAAGGCTTACAGTCAGAAGAAAAAGAATTTATTTTTGATGGAACCAATTCAAGTAACCTGAATTTTGTGGCTCAAAAGCTTCATAAACAGCCAAAAGATTTAAAATTTTCAGTCATTCCGGGAAGTAAAAATCTAATTGAAGAATTGAATAAATATCCTAATAAAATAGGAGTTATTGGACTGAATACATTCAGCCGTCCTTATGATAAAGCTTCCATAGAATTAAGAAATAAAGTTAAAATTCTGAAGGTAGAAAGTAAAGGGCAGCTTTATGCGCCGGATTATTCAGGTATGAGAGAGATGAAATATCCTTTTACCCGAATTTTGTACTTCTTAGCAAACGAGGGCAATTTTAATATAGCGAATGGATTTATACGATTTTCTTGCACGCAGTTAGGACAAATGATTGTTCAAAAAGAAGGACTGCAACCTTATAATATCTACAAAAGAGAGGTGCAAATGCGTTAAAAAATATTTAAAAATAATTTTCATGACATTAATCATCTATTTTGGTCTGAAAATTGTCTTTGGTTATTCTAGTTTTTAATTTACAAATATAAAATGAAAGATATAATGATTATGAATGTAAAAAAGATTGCTTTAGGAGCAGCAGTGGTATTTTTTACCAGCTTTGCAACAGCACAGACGTTGCAGGATGGTATTAATAGTATAGACAGTGATAAGTTTGCTCAGGCAAAGACAAACTTCACTCAAATGATTGCTAAAGAACCTACTGCAGTAAACTATTTTTACTTAGGGAATACTTTCCTTAGACAAGGTGAGCCCGATTTTGCGGCGGCTACTGAAAGTTTTAATAAAGGTTTAGCTGCTGATCCTAAGAGTTATTTGAACAAAATAGGTTTGGCTACAGTTAAATTAGGGAAAGGAGATAAGTCTGCAATTGCTGAAATTCAAAAAGTTGTTGCTGATTCTAAAGAAAAAGATGCGGAAGTTCTTTTCAGAGCAGCTGAAGCTTTAACCTTATTTGAAAAAAATAATGCACCTGATCTTGCCATAGATTATCTGAATAAGGCTGTTGAAAAAGCACAGAAAAAAGGAGTTCCTGCATATTATTACTATACATTAGGAGATGCTTACAGATTGAAAAAAATTCCTGGTGATGCAATGACTGCTTATGATAAAGCTTTGCCGCTTGCAACAAATAAAGCCTCTGTTTACACCAGAATAGGGACTTTGTGGATGGCAGCTCAGCAATGGCAACAAGCTAAAACAAGTATTGAAAAGGCAATTGCTACAGATCCTTCTTATGCACCTGCATACAAGGCAATGGCGGCTTACAATATCAGATACCAGCAAAATGGGAAAGCAACTCAGGACCTTATCAACTATACAAAATATGCAGATGAAGATCCATATACTCAGCTAGAAATTTCAAAACTTTATTTTACAAATGAAGATTATGCAAACTCTAAGCAGGTTTTAGATAAAATCTTTGATAAGATTAATGATCCTATCAAATTTAAATTAAGAGCATATCAGTTGTTCGCGGAGGGTAATTATGCAGAAGCTAAACAAAATATGGACAATTTTGTATCTCAGGCTGAGAAATCAAGAATTCAACCTGCAGATCAGGGACTACAAGGTCTTATTGCAGCTGGATTAGCAAAGACTGAAAAAGATGCTGCTAAGAAAACAGCTTTGACAAATGAAGCACAACAAAAAATTGCAATTGCTAAAGCGGCAAAAGATGAAACAATGAAATGGGATGTGGAGTTGATGAAAATTTCAGGTGGAGGAGCTTCACAAGCTGCTGTAGATGCGGGGCCAACAAACCCAACTATTGAGGCTCTTAAAAAGCAAGTAGCGGCAAATGCACAAGATTCAGATGCTTTGTTTAAATTGGCAACAGCTTATCAGGATGTTAAAAACTGGAATGGGGCGATTGCTACATGGCAGAAAATGAGTGCTCTTCTTCCAGACTGGGCTCCAGCTTATTATAGCCTAGGATATTCTTATCAGCAGGCAGGAAATAATGATTCTGCAAAAATGGCTTATGAGAAATTCATTAATACAGTAAAGCCGGCAGATCAGGAAGCAAATAAGCAAACTCTTGCTTATGCGTATTTTGCAGTAGCATATATGAGTAAAGACTCAGATTTAGCAAAAGCAAAAGATTATGTTGCTAAATCCGTTCAATTGGATCCTACTTATCAGGATGCTGTGAAATTGAATGCTGAGATCAATAAATAATTTGAATTAATATCATAAAAACTTCCCATTCGTTTCGTTTGGGAAGTTTTTGTTTTAAATCTTATCTTTGAAGATATGAAGAAAATAGATATACTTGCTTTTGGGGCACATCCCGACGATGTAGAGCTTGGATGTGGCGGAACTATTGCGAAATTAATTTCTGAGGGTAAAACCTGTGCTATTGTAGACCTTACAAAAGGAGAACTGGGGACAAGAGGAACTGAAGAAACCAGAAGAGATGAAGCTATGGATTCTGCAAAAATTCTGGGAGTTGTTGCCAGGGAGAATCTTGGAATGAAAGATGGCTTTTTGGAGAATTCTGAAGAATACCAGATGAGGATTGTAAAAATGGTTCGTAAATATAGGCCAGAAATCGTCTTAGCGAATGCAATTGATGATAGACATCCGGATCATGCAAAAGGAGCGAAATTAGTATCGGATGCGTGCTTTTTAGCCGGATTGAGAAAAATTGAAACGGTTTTGAATGGAGAAAACCAGGAGGTATGGAGACCGAAGCATATTTTCCATTATATACAGTGGAAAAATATTGAGCCTGAATTCTGTATTGATATTTCTGAGCATCTGGATAAAAAAATTGCTGCTTGTATGGCTTTCAAAACACAGTTTTATGATCCAACTTCAAAGGAGCCGGAAACTCCAATTACATCAAAAGACTTTTATGAGAGCTTAACTTACCGAGCTCAGGATTTAGGGCGTTTATCGGGAGTTACTTATGCTGAGGGCTTTACGTCTGAAAAGCTAATTTCTTTGAAAAATTTTGATGGAATTGTTTGGTAGTTTATAAATCTTGCGTATATTTGCAGCACGAAAAACGGTGATTGTAGCTCAGTTGGTTAGAGCGTCGGATTGTGGTTCCGAAGGTCGTGGGTTCGAGACCCATCATTCACCCAATAAAAGTACACTTTTTAAAGTGTACTTTTTTATTTTATACTATTCAGACTTTAATATTATAGCATTTATAAGTCAACTAGTCTTACTGTTTTTATTTGTAGTTTTTAAATGATCTCACTTTAGGGCATAAAAAAAGCACCTTTTTCAGATGCTTGTGTTTTTTTAAGTATTCTTTTAAACTTCGTCGTCAGAATCTATAGTGTATGATTTACTTTTGAAGTCTTTATCATGTTTTTCTGAAATTACATCCTCACCCTTTTCGTTAATGATGAAATCTGTGGACTCATTAAACATCTCCTGAAAACTTTTAAAATCTTCTTTGTAAAGATAAATTTTATGCTTCTCGAATGTTGCTTCTCCATTCTCTCCGAAGTTCTTCTTACTTTCGGTAATCGTAAGATAATAATCTCCTGCTTTCGTCTCGCGCACATCAAAGAAATAAGTTCTTCTCCCTGCTTTTAACACCTTAGTGAAAATTTCATTTTCATGGCGTTCCTTGTATTCACTCATTGTTAGATATTTTTTAATCTTGTTAAGAACAAATATAAAAGTTTTCTTTTAATCACAAAATTTTTTTTATGATTTATTTAACAATTGGGAATGAAATGGCTAAGCAGTTACAGAATTTGCAATTTCGGTAAGATTAATAATTTTATCAGCTTTTTGTGCGCTAGACTCTCTATGTGTGATAATTATGGAGGTCGCGTTGCTGATTTTTCTGTCGATATTTTCTAAAATATTCTGCTCGGTTTCGGTGTCTAAAGCAGATAAAGAATCGTCAAAAATGATAATATTCGGGTCTTTAATTAAGGCTCTGGCAATACAAATTCTTTGCTTTTGACCTCCCGAAAGCATCACTCCGCGCTCACCAACCATAGTTTTATACTGATCTTTAAATTCTATGATATTTTTATCAACATCAGCAATTTTAGCATACTCAACTATTTTTTTATGAGACGGATTATCTATGGCAAAGCCAATATTGTTTTCAATAGAATCTGAGAAGAGATAGCTTTCCTGGGGAATATAACCTATGAAATTCCTGTAGTTTTCCAGGTTGTGTTCTTTGAGATTTTTTCCGTCAATTAAAATTTCACCTTCAGTAGGATCAATTAATCTGCACAATAATAATGCTATGGTAGATTTTCCGCTTCCGGTTTTTCCCATAATTGCTAAGGACTCTCCTGCTTTTACTGTAAAGCTTAAGTTTTCTAACGCTTTGATTCCTGTATTTGGGTAAACATAAGAAACGTTTCTGAACTCAATATCTCCTTTAATGGCATAAGTTTCAAAATTAGTATTGATGATTTCGGACTTTTTATCCATGAACTCATTAATTCTCTGCATGGAAGCTTCTGCACGCTGATTAACTGAAGTGACCCAGCCTACCATAGAAAATGGGAAAATCAAAGTATTGATATACATGAAGAAGTCAGCAATTTTACCAATGCTTAATTGGCCGTCAATATACTTCTGTCCTCCAATTAAAATAATGGCAACATTAAGCAATCCAATTACAAATAAAATGATCGTAAAGAAATATGCTTCTGTTTTTGCTAAATCAAGAGCCTTGTTTTGGTAGTCGGTAACTTTTACCCCATAATTCCTTTCAATGTATTTTTCTTTGGCAAAAAATTTCACCACACGAATTCCTGAAAAGCTGTCCTGAACAAAGGTTGAAATAGCAGACTGACTTTTCTGCATGATTTTCGACTTCTTGTTGATAATTGAACTTACTTTATATATGGCATAGGATAGAATTGGGAGAGGCAGCAATGTCCACATTGTCATGGATGCGTCTGTTTTTACCATATATACAGCGGTGATAATAACAAGAACAATTAAGTTTGCTACATACATTACCCCCGGTCCTAAATACATTCTTACCGCAACAACGTCTTCACTTAATCTGTTCATTAAGTCCCCGATGGTTGTTTGTTTATAATCTGTTAAAGATAAATCCTGATAATGTCTGTAGATTTTATTTTTAAGTTCATATTCAATTCTTCTGGACGCCACAATAATGGTCTGGCGCATCATGAAGGTGAAAAAACCTGTTAATAACGAACAGCCTACGATAATGGCAACATAAATCAGAACCTGCTGATTGAAACCGAGATTGCCGTTTTTGGTAAGTTCATCTACCGATTTACCTACAAACTGGACTTTATATATATTAAAAAAATTACTGGCAATGATAAATAGGACTCCCCAAAATAAAAGTATTTTGTGTTTCCAAAAATAGGGGTTTAAGGTTTTCAGCGCTTTCATAAAGTTTTACAAAATTACAAAAATGTCATCAGACTACGAATTTCATAAATTTTAAATTTTGTATCTTTGCACTCATTAAAAGCTCTTTGAATGTTAGGAAGAAGACAAATCCGTGAAAAAGTAGTACAGACTGTGTATTCATATTACCAGAACCCTGTAAAGTTTGATGTATTAGAGAAAAATATGTTTTCTGGAATAGAGAAAATCTATTACCTGTACATCTATCAACTGAATTTTTTAGTTGCTTTAAAAGAACTGGCAGAGAACCAGATTGAGATTAGTAAGAATAAATACATTAAATCCGAGTCTGATATCAATCCTAATCAAAAATTCATCAACAATCAAGTTTTAATTAAATTAGAAGAAAATCCTGAGAGATTATTTTTCACAGGACAGCATAAGCAATTGAAATGGGATTTGCATGATGATTTATTGGTGAAAACTTTCCAGAGAATTACTGCAGGGAAGCGTTATCAGGATTTTATGAAGGAAGAAGGGTATTCTTTTGAAGAAGATCAGAAGTTCATTGGTAAATTATTTTTAAGATATATTGCTGAAAATGATGATTTCCACGACTACCTTGGAGATAAGGAACTTTCCTGGTACGATGATATCCACATTGCCAATTCGATGGTACAAAAAACAATTGGTTTCCTGAAAGAAGATGAAGAAAGCAGAACGTTGATCAAAATGATCAAAGATGAAGAGGATAAGACTTTCGCGATGAAACTATTGAGAAATACATTGGATAGTTGGGAAAATAATGAAAAGAAATTGGAAGAAAGACTGGAAAACTGGGATTTGGAAAGGGTTTCTTTGATGGATAAAGTGATTTTGTCTACAGCTATTGCGGAATTGGATAACTTTCCTTTTACACCTTCAAAAGTTATTATCAATGAATATATTGAGATTGCGAAAGTATTTGCAACAGACCGATCCAATATATTTATTAATGGAATTTTAGATAAATATTGTAAAGATCAAAATAGAATTTAACATGAAAAAGACATTATCCATTATCACTTTGTCTATTATAGGCTTTGGTTTGGTTTCTTGTAAAAAAGAAAATAAAGAAGCTCAGGTAGCAGATGCTGTAGCTACTGATTCTACTGCTACAACTACAACTCCTGCGGATTCTTCTACAGTAGCTCCGGTTTCTGCTGAAACGACAACTCCGGCTCCAACTTCAAACCAACCGTTAACTACAATTGCTCTATCTGAAAGCAATTTTGACTTCGGAAAGATTAAAAAAGGAGATAAAGTAGAACATGTATATGAAATTACGAATACCGGAACAAACCCATTGGTGATTTCTGAAGTAAAACCGGGATGTGGATGTACAGCTCCTGATTTTACAAAAGAACCGATTTTGCCGGGTAAAAAAGGAAAAATTACATTGCATTTTGATTCTACAAACTTTGACGGGGCAGTCAATAAATATGCTGACGTTTTTGCGAATGTAGAAAAAGCACCGATTAAATTAACATTCACTGCGAATATTCAACCATAATATCATGAGTTTACTATCAATTTTTTTACAGGCTCAACCAGGTGGAGGAGGAAACATGATGATTATAATGGGGGTTATGATGGTTGGTTTTTTCCTGTTAATTATTCTTCCTCAGCAAAGAAAGCAGAAAAAAGAAAAAAACTTTCAGGAAAATTTAAAAGTGGGGAGCAGAGTCGTACTTACCTCAGGTCTTCACGGAAGAATTGCTCAGGTTCAGGACGATGGTTATGTTATCGAAACATTATCAGGGAAACTTAAATTTGAAAAAGCTGCAATTTCTAAGGATCTGACAGAAGCTCGTTTTGGAGATAAAGCTAAAGCTGCTGAAAAAACGGCTGACAAAAAAGAAGCTGAAGAGAAAAATTAATTCTCTTGATTGAAATATATTTCATTTCGGCGGGGTGAGCTTTGCTTACCCCGCCGAAACTTTTTTAATACGAATAATTAATACAATTTCTTTGCCTAATGAATCAAAACACAAATAAAACAGTTCTCATTCTAGGCGCAAACTCTGATGTTGCCAAAGAATGTATCAAACAATACGTTAAAAAAGGGTTTTCGGTAATAGCGGCTTCCAGAAATATGGATTCTCTGAGAGATTTCGTTGCTGAAAATCGTTTTGATTCAAAGGTGACCATTCTGTATTTTGATTCTGTTGATTTTGATTCCCATCAGAAATTTTACGATGAACTTCCGGTAAAGCCTCACATTGTTGTGTATGCAGCAGGGTTTTTAGTGAATAATGAAAAAGCTTTGATAGATTTTAAAGAAGCTCAACAAATGATGCTGGTGAATTATATGGGAGCTGTTTCTATTCTAAATATCATTGCAACAGATATAAGTAATAAAAATTTAGAAAGAATTATCGGACTCTCTTCGCTTTCCGGAGTAAGAGGCCGGAAGAGTAATTTTGTGTATGGAAGTACCAAAGCAGCTTTTACGACTTATCTAGCGGGATTGAGACAGGAATTGGCTTCAAAGAATGTAAAAGTAAATGCGCTGGTAATTGGATATATCAGAACCAAAATAAATGAAGGGTTACAATTGAATGAATCTTTGATTATGGAGCCTGATTATGTGGCAAAATTTATAGTTAATGCCGGAAGTTCTTTCACCATTGTTCCTAATTTTAAATGGAAGATAATTTATTATATTCTGAAAATATTGCCGGAGAATTTGGTTGCTAAACTTCCTTAGTATTATTTACTTTCAATAACAACTTTTGAAAATCCTAAATTTATCATTAAAGTATTATAATTATTTAGTAAATGAATATTATTACCATATTTAGAAAGCTTTAATGTCCCTTTGTTGTCTTCGACTGAGAAGAGAGTTCCGGCATTACTGAATTCAGGATTAATAAATTTTAATTTCATTAAATTATTTATATAATTCATTAAATTTGTTTGTTGTGAATTTGAAAGAGTGATAGTATTGGTAATATCTTTGATTTGAATAATAGATCCTAAATTATCTCTATTGCCACAATTGACTTTGTATTTGAGATAAGTCAGTTTTACTTTTCTTTCTGAGCGATAAATTTTAATAATTTCTTCATGGCCTCCCCATTCTCCACAATCTGCAAAACGAGATTTTATAAATAACGTATCCTGATTATTGTAGCTTAATATATTGTCAAATGAATATTTTAATTGTTGATCTTTTTCTTTTGTAATTTCTTTGTTTGAACAACTGACTAGAAGTAATAAGATTACAATTGAGAAGGTATTTTTCATTACTTGTATTTTTTGAAAATATACGTTTTATTAAATATTCTGTAAAAACTTTTGAGCTTTATAACATAAATTCCTTTTCCAAACAAGTTTTCCCAAATCTTTATAAATAGATTTGGGAAATTTAAATAAAAAAGCGGAGAAAAATCTCCGCCTTAAAATTTATGCTTTTAAATTCAACTGTAATTCCAGTTCATCAAGTTGCTCATTCGCGATAGCTGCAGGTGCATCGATCATTACATCACGTCCCGAATTGTTTTTAGGGAAGGCAATATAATCTCTGATTACCTCGTTCCCGTCAAGAATGGCTACTAAACGGTCAAACCCAAAAGCCAAGCCTCCGTGAGGGGGAGCTCCGTATTTGAAAGCGTTCATTAAGAATCCGAACTGTGCTTCAGCTTCTTCTTTTGAGAATCCTAATAGGTCAAACATTTTAGACTGAAGGTCTTTATCAAAAATCCTGATAGAACCACCACCTATTTCGTTTCCGTTCAATACCATGTCGTAAGCGTTGGCTCTTGCTTTTCCCGGATCTGTTTCCAATAAATGAATATCTTCAGGTTTCGGAGAGGTGAAAGGGTGGTGCATCGCATGGTAACGTCCGCTTTCTTCATCAAATTCAAGCAATGGGAAATCTACTACCCAAAGAGGAGCGAATTCATTTCCTTTTCTTAATCCTAAACGGTTTCCTAGCTCCATTCTCAATGCAGAAAGCTGAGTTCTTACCTTGTTTTCATTTCCGGAAAGAATAAGCATCAAATCGCCTTCTTTTGCTCCGAATTTTTCAATGATTTTTGCTAGATCTTCTTCGTTGTAGAATTTATTTACAGAAGAAGTTTTTACCCCGTCATTCTGGAATTTAACCCAAACCATTCCTGAAGCTCCGATCTGTGGTCTTTTTACCCAGTCAACAAGCTCGTCAATTTGTTTTCTTGTGTAGTCTGCACATCCTTCAACATTGATTCCGACAACCAATTCTGCTTCGTCAAATATTTTGAAATCTTTTCCTTTTACCAAGTCGTTTAATTCAACGAATTCCATTCCGAAACGGATATCCGGTTTGTCGTTTCCATATTTTCTCATGGCATCGGCAAACGTCATTCTCGGGAAATCTCCGAATTCCTGACCAGTGATGTCTTTCAATAAAGTTTTCGTCATTCCTTCAAAAACATTCATTACATCTTCCTGCTCTACGAATGCCATTTCACAGTCGATTTGTGTGAATTCCGGCTGTCTGTCGGCTCTTAAGTCCTCATCGCGGAAGCATTTTACGATCTGGAAATATTTATCCATTCCACCTACCATCAATAATTGTTTGAAAGTTTGTGGAGATTGTGGCAACGCATAGAATTGTCCCGGATTCATTCTGCTTGGAACCACGAAGTCTCTTGCTCCTTCCGGTGTGGATTTGATTAAAACCGGAGTTTCAACCTCAATAAATCCATTATCTGAAAGATAATTTCTCACTTTCTGCGCCATTTTGTGGCGGAAGATCAATTTATCTTTTACAGGATTTCTTCTGATATCCAGGTATCGGTATTTCATTCTTAATTCTTCACCACCATCCGTTTCATCTTCAATAGTGAAAGGCGGAAGCTGTGATTCATTGAGAACCGTTAATTTTTCAACTAAAATTTCAACTTCTCCTGTTGGAATATTAGGGTTTTTGCTTACTCTTTCGATTACTTTTCCCGTAACCTGAATGACGAACTCACGGCCCAATTTTTTTGCATTTTCCATCAGTTCTGCCGTAGAACGATCCTGATCAAAAACCAACTGTGTAATTCCGTAACGATCTCGAAGATCTATCCAAATCATAAATCCTTTATCACGGATAGTTTGTACCCATCCTGAAAGTGTAACTTCTTCATTAAGATTTTTCAGAGATAATTCTCCGTTTGTGTGCGATCGAAACATAATTATTTGTTTAAAGTTCAAGGTTTAAGGCCAATATTTTGAGCCTTTATTTTCCGTTTGCAAAGATAAGATTTTTGAAGGTTTTAGAAACAAAAAAACTCCCTTTCGGAAGTTTTTGAGTATTGAAATATAAAAATAAATGAGTTTGATGTTGGATTTAGTATTTGAATTTTGTGTTTTTTATTGATAGTTATTAGCTTTTGATCCACTCCACGGCTTTGTCTAGAACTTCGTCTTTATTATTTTTAATTCCATCTATGGTAGGTTTTACTTCTACATCCGGAACAATTCCAATTCTTTGGGTTTCTGTTCCGTCCGGATAATAAACTCCGATTCCGCTGATCATGGTTGAAATATTTCCGGGAAGCATGATCTTGGAAACATTTCCGTCAGCTCCTGCGGTTGTTGAACCAAAAACTTTCGCATTGGGTGCTGTTCTGAATGCCATTGTGTGGTACTCTGCACTACTTTGGGTAGTTTCATTGATCAAAATCGCTATTTTTCCTTTGTAAGCATTGCTTCCGCTTCCGGGAATCTTCAAACTTGGTGTAAAAGTGAACAGTCCGGGTTGATTGTTGTTTGTATTACTGAATTTTACAAATTCTGTAGAATCTGGTTTTAATAATTTACTCATCGTGAAAACAACAAAATCGGATGGATAGTTTCTGAAGTCGATAACGAGTCCCTTTGTGTTTTTAATTTTGTCAAAGACCCCAGAAAGCTTATCCGAATTCACACTTCCCATATAGACATATGCCACATCATGGTCATGCATTTTGAAGAACTCTTTGTCTTCATTCTTTATTTTTAAGTCAGAGAAAGTGTAGGTTTTTATTGTTTTTTCTTCTGTTTTGCCGTTTCTGATAATTTTAATAACAATTGTTTCGGCATTGCTTCTCAATAATTTTTTTGAAATATCTCTTAGTTGTGTTGGATAATTGGATGCAGGTAAATACTTCAAAGTATTTTTAACGATATTATCTACATTTTCACCATTGATTTCAGTAATTACATCACCTTTTTGTAACCCTGTTTCTTCGCCTAAGCTGTCATTGTAAAAATCTTTGACAACAGCTTTATTTTCTGCAAAAGTTAGTAAGACCGGAGCATATCTTTCTCCGAAATATTTCTTTAAGGCTTCGTTATTTCCCCAGATTCCTGCATGTGTATCATGGATTCTGCCAATGATTTCCAATGAAGCAAGGGTGTATTCTGTTTCATTTTTAGCATTGATAAACTTTGGGATGAATTCTGCTAAAATACCTTTCCAGTCTTCGTCGATGAGATTTTTATAAGGGAAATAATATTGAATAATGTTCCAATATCTGTAGAGAGAAAGTAAACGAAAACCTTCATCAGGATAACTCATTTGGGTATAAGGATTTTCATTTTTAAAATCCGGATTTCCTACGTGAGCAAAAAAATCTACATAATAATTTACTGCTGGTCTTTTTGCATCTTTTAATTCTAAAAGTTGGTTAGTAAGTTCTTTTGAAAAACCTGAATTCGTGATCCAGTCGAGATCCGGTCTGAATTTTAGATCCTTTGGCTCTTTATTTTTAGCGGTTTGATAAGTTCCCAGGTTCTTGATCCAGTTGGATAAAATTTGATCCCTCTGATTGGCAGTAGCATTGGCAATTTTGGGATAAATTCTGAATAATTCGTAATCCCAATTGATATTTCCTCCCGCTACTTTTGGATGGTAATATTTCAGGTAACCCCAAATCAATCCGAGGCTTTTAAGATTGTTCAGGTTGTTTTTATCCAAAGAGATGTTGCTGATTTTAGAACCATTATCGAATTCTTTATCCAGTTCTACTTTTGTCAGTTCTTTTTCAAAAATTTTAGCATTTTCAATATCTTTTCCGTCAATAGAAAGCTTCAGATTATCTACCCACATTTTTCCTTTTCCGGTAAGGAGTGCCCCAATTACAATTTTCTGGGTGTTTTTAGGTGACATTTCCAGGGTGATCTCGTATTTTTTCCAGGGAGTTGTTCCGGTTATCCCTGTTTTATGCATATTGTCAAAGGCAACTTCAGGATCAATTCTCATCCAGAGTCCTGCAAAGCCATCCGAAACATTTTCGGTCTTAATATAACCGGAAAGCGTAATCTTTTTTCCGGCATAGTTTTCCGGAAGAGTGTACATTAATGCTTTAAAGCCGGTCTTTTCGGCATCAATAAGAACAGCATTTTTTCCTTCCTGTTTTTCCTTGGTGTCTGTGAAAACTTTTGCAGAGCCATCTCCCATTATTTTCCAAATTTTCGGAAGATTGTTTTCTACACTTTCAAAATTCAGGTTTTCGATTTTATTTTGGGCAAAGGAAGTAATGCCCAAAAGCAATAATGGGATTGTTGTGAAAAACTTTTTCATGATTGATTAAATTTTTTCCAAATCTAGTGAGTTAGATTGGGGTGTTTGTGATTTGAAATGAGTTTTAAAATATTTTATAATAGAAATTGTGTTTTTAATAGATTATTTTAAATTAAATTCTTAATAAATATTAATCTTTTACGTACTCAAGGATATCGCCCGGCTGACAATCCAGCGCCTTACAAATGGCTTCCAGTGTAGAAAGTTTAACCGCTTTTGCTTTTCCGGTTTTTAAAATCGAAAGGTTTGCCTGTGTAATCCCTATTTTTTCTGCCAATTCCTGTGACTGCATTTTTCGTTTGGCGAGCATTACGTCTACATTAATGATAATAGGCATGGTTTAAATTGTTAAATCGTTTTCAGTCTGCAAAGCTAGTCCCTTTTTGAAAAATTCAACAATAAAGAGAATAATGATCCCAAAAAAAGCAAAAAAGAAGTAGGTCAATAAGGTATACACAGAATTCATTTTAAAATAGAAAAATTCGAAAATTCCGGCTGCTCCGATGATAAGGTTCAGAAAGCAAAATCGTTTGAGCCACTTTATTGCATTTTGATTGAAAATCTGATCAGCACTCATTTCTTTAAAGCATCTATAAGAGAAAAAGAAAAATAAGCTCAGGAAAATCATGCCCAGGATATTATGAATGATCTGATTGGGAGCATAGACTCCGGTTACCATCTGAATGTCAGAAAAAGGGTAATTGATTTTGAACTTTAACAGGTTTTCCATCGGAATTGTCCACTTGTTTTTTGACCATCCGACATCGTTTGCCAATATAAAAGTATCTGATAATATCGTGCTTCCGGTTTTGTATTTATAAAACAAAATACCATGACCAATAATTTCGTACACAAGGTTAAAAGCAATAATGATGAACAAAACAAAAAGCAGATAGCTTATGTATTGTGATAAGGAGTTTTTGCCGATAATTTTCATAGTGTTGAGCATTTAAATTGTTAAATCACTTTCATTTTGCAAGTCAACGGCTCTTTTATAAACCTGTGCGATGATATAAACTACACCTGAAACTAAAAAGAACTGTAAGCTTTTACTGTTTAAATCCGCTGATATATTGAGGTTTCCATGAATCAGTTCATTGCCCATGTTGACTAAGAAAGATAAGCTGCCAATTAACAAAGCCAGTTTGGCAATCTTGGAGATTAAAAAGTATATTTCGGTAGAAAAAGTACTATTGAGACTGATCTTTTTAAGGATTTTAATGACCGTTAAAAAAAAGACAAGCTGCAAAAGACCTTCAAGGATGGAATACCCTAAAATAAAAATTGATTTTAATTTTCCCAGCGACTGTATATCTTTTATTTTTCCGCTGAAAAGGGTAATGCTAATCTTTATTTCTTTTAAACTGCCCATATCAATTCCGAAAATGGTAAAAAAGAAAATAAGGACTAATATGGATATTGCAATACCTAAAATCAATGTGAATATCCAAAAGAAAATTTTTAGAATTTCAAGTATGAAATCTGAATTTAGCTTCATGTGTCAACTGTTTTATTATTGCAAATATATAAATATTTATTGTAAAACAATAAATATTTATTGAATTTATTTCCTGGGGATAAAAATATGATTAGTTGGACTGTTCGAAATCTTTTCATATGCCAAGTTGTAATCCTCTGTGAATGTATATTTTTGTTGGAAACTTAAATGATAAAATTGTGAAGAAATATTTTGCTTTTATTAGAAAAGCGTTAAGTGGCGAAGAAGTCGATTATACCAAAGCAACCATAAGAAGCGCAGTTCTTCTTTTAGCAATTCCAATGATGCTGGAAATGGCCATGGAATCTGTATTTGCGTTGGTTGATTTGTATTTTGTAGGCCATTTGAAAGAAAGCGGTTATGCAATCCAGACGGTTGGTTTAACAGAATCTGTACTCTCTGTAATGTATTCTATTGCCATCGGGATGAGTATGGCGGCAACGGCAATGGTTGCCAGAAGAATCGGAGAAAAAAATCCTGAACAGGCCTCCAGAAGTGCGGCACAGGTTTTATTGGTTTCGTTCGCTGTAACTTTTATTTTGAGTTTATTCGGAGTAATTTATGCTGAAGAAATCTTAATGCTGATGGGGGCAAAACCTGAAGCGGCCTCTTATGGAAAAGAATTCACAAGAATAATGATGGGAAGTAGTGTGATTATTATGCTCCTGTTTTTAATTAATGGAATTTTCAGAGGCGCAGGAAATGCTGCGATTGCGATGAAATCTCTTTGGATCGCCAATATTGCCAATATTATTTTGTGCCCGGTTCTTATTAAAGGTTTCGGCCCGGTTCCTGCGATGGGATTAACAGGCGCGGCTTTGGCCACAACGATCGGAAGAAGCATAGGGGTGATATATCAGTTGTATCATCTGTTGATTGCAGATACTCAGATCCGTATCCTGATTAATTATTTTAAACCGGATTTTGAAATTATAAAATCTGTCATAAAAATTGCAACCCCGGGAATCTTCCAGTTTGTAATTGCTTCCTGTAGCTGGATTTTTTTAGCGCAATTGGTGGCAACTACAGGTCATGAAGATGCTTCTGCGGGTTACCAGACGGCTTTACGGCTCATGATGTTCTTTATGCTTCCGGCTTGGGGGCTGAGTAATGCGGCATCAACCTTAGTGGGACAAAATATGGGAGCCAACGAAATGGTAAGGGCTGAACAATCCGTTATGAAAACGGTAAAATACAACGTAATTTTTATGTTGACGGTAAGTTTGATATTCTTTCTTTTGAGTGATTTTTTAGTAGGATTTTTTACACAGGAAATAGAAATTAAAAACTATGCTAAAAATGCTTTACATATTATGAGTATCGGATTTATCTTCTACGGAATCGGGATGGTGATGATCAATGCTTTTAACGGAGCGGGAGATACATGGACGCCGACTTGGGTGAATCTTTTTGGGTTTTGGTTGTTCCAGATTCCTTTGGCTTATTTTCTTGCAAAATATTCAGGAATGGGACCGAAGGGTGTCTTTATTTCCATCCCCGCTGCTGAAACTTTAATCACAGTTGTTGCATTTATTTTGTTTAAAAGAGGAAAGTGGAAGACTGTGAAAGTATAGTTTTATAATAATTTTAACAGCTTATATCTTTGATTTTAAACACATATTTTCTAAATTCGTCATCAATCAACCAAAATTATTACTTATGGGAAAAGGAGACAAAAAATCAAGAAGAGGTAAAATTAATAATGGAAGCTACGGAAAAAGAAGACCAAGAAGAAATTCAAAAACAACTGTAGTTTCTGAAGACCAATCTAAAAAGTAACAGAAATAAAAAGACCGGGAAATTAATTAGCCCGGTCTTTTTTACTTTATAATTAAAAAATTATTTTCCTCCTAAAAAGCTTCCCAGGATATCCCCTAATCCGCCTCCTTGCTGTTTTTGCTGATTGTTACCTCCTCCAAGAACACTTCCTAAGATGTCATTCAAAGGATTTCCGGAGGATTGAGATTGCCCACCACCCAAAACACTTCCTAAAATATCATTCAGAGGATTGGATTGTTGCGTTTGAGCCTGGCTGGATGCGTTTCCGAGAATTCCTCCCAAAAGATCACCTAAACCTCCTGCTCCTACATTGTTTTGTTGCTTTTCTTTTCCTATATATCCCATAATTACAGGAGCTAACATCGCTAAAACAGGGCCGATTTTATCAATAGAAATACCGGTATTCTGAGAAAGTTGGTTTTCTACATTTTGTTTATCTCCACCAAAAATGTGATTTAAAATAGAACCTCCTTCAGATTCTCTGGCTTCCAATTGAGAAGAATCATTAAGGATGCTTCCGTCATGGTCTTTATCTAATGCATTGTTTAGTGCTTCAGCTTCTTTGGCATCCTGAGATTTATTTCTCAGATAAGAAATAATCAACGGGGCGGCTACTGCTAATAGGGCAATAATTTGATTTCTGCTGATTCCGAATTTGTTTTCAGCCTTTTCAGCAACCTGATTGCTGGTGTTTCCGGTAAGTAAATCAAGTAAACTCATTTCGTATGTGATTTTTAAATGTTGAAATCAAATTTATTAAAAATTCTGAATGAAGAGTTTTTTTATCCTGTAATTATTAGAGGTTTTATTTTATGTTAAGCTAGTTCTTTAAAATCGGAACATTAGAACATGCTTCTCCAAACATAAGTGATTTTACAAGAGGTTGTAATTGCTCTACAAGTTCAATATAAGCATTCTCTGGAATTTCTTTGTCTGAGCAGCCTTTAACCAGGACTCTTTTGCCTCTCATTTCATCAAAATCATAGCTTTGGATAGCGTTGTGCATCAAAATAACTTCCAGATCTTCTTTATCACCGAATACAACTTTTTTGGTGACATCGGTAATTTTTGCTGTGATTAAAAAATAAGCCCAAAGAGGGACAATGGCATCTGCAGAATTGTATATATAGACATAAGCATCTCGGTATTCTTCGGGATTAATGGCTGCTACTTTTTCACGGAAATCTTTCTCTTTTAAAATCATTTCCATGTAAAGGAAATCTTTCAAATCAATACCTTTTCGTACTCCTTTCGGAACAAGTGTGGTGAGATCAAAATTGATTAAACCGCTTTCTGCAACTTTATTTCGTATTTCAAATTCTTCTGACATTTTTATCATTATCTTTGAAACAAATTTACAAATTAAAGATATTATAATATCTTATTTGTTTTCTATCCTGATCATAGAAGCCTCCCATAACTTTGATAACAGAAAGTAATACGGTAAGGTTTGCTGATGATTATAAAAACATAAAAGATTTCAGAGGGAATGAAATATTATATTATCGCAGGCGAAGCTTCCGGAGATCTACACGGAAGTAATTTAATGAAAGCTTTAAAACAAAAAGATTCTAATGCAGAATTCAGATTTTGGGGAGGAGATCTTATGGAGAAGCAAGGCGGAACATTGGTAAAGCATTACCGGGACTTGGCTTTTATGGGGTTTTTGGAAGTTGCGATGAATTTAAGAACCATTTTGAACAATATTAAATTTTGCAAAGAAGATATTAAAAACAATAAGCCTGATGTTTTAATTTTAGTGGATTATCCGGGGTTTAACTTAAGAATTGCAAAGTTTGCAAAAGAACTGGGGATAAAAGTTGTATACTATATTTCTCCTCAGCTTTGGGCATGGAAAGAGGGAAGGGTAGAGATTATCAAAAAGTATGTAGATGAGATGATGGTAATTTTACCTTTTGAGGAAGATTTTTATAAAAAACATAAAGTCCATTCTCATTTTGTAGGACATCCTTTACTAGATGCAATTTCCACGCTTCAAGAGATTAGTATTGAAGGATTTAAAAAAGAAAACGGATTAAACGGAAAAGAAATCATAGCCCTTTTACCGGGTTCGAGAAAGCAGGAAGTTGAAAAAATGCTTGAAATGATGCTTTCCGTAAGACCGTATTTTAAAGAATATCAGTTTGTCATTGCAGGTGCGCCAAGTCTTCCGAAAGAATTTTATGAAAAATATGTGGATGAAAATGTACATTTTGTCTCGAACAGGACGTATGATTTGTTAAGATGTTCAAAAGCAGCTTTGGTAACTTCGGGAACGGCAACTTTAGAAACAGCTTTGTTAAATGTGCCTGAAGTGGTTTGTTACCGCGGAAGTAAAGTTTCTTATGCCATTGCAAAAAGGTTGGTGAAAAATATTAAATATATTTCTTTGGTCAATCTCATCATGGATCGTGAAGTTGTGAAAGAGCTAATTCAGAATGATTTAAATACTAAAAATCTGGTTGAAGAGCTCAAAAAAATACTAGAAGGCGGGATGAGAGCTGAGGTTCTTAGGGATTATGAATTACTGCGGGAAAAATTGGGTGGAGAAGGAGCAAGTGAAAATGCGGCAGAAGTAATTTTAAAACTTCAATAGTTGTTTTTTGGCTGATTGTTTTTGGAAATCAGCGGTTTGCTTCTTTTTTTTCGTAAAATTTATTAAATTGCTTGTCCAAACACAAATGATTTTGAACAGGCAGCCTCTTTTGATTCTTGTCATTGCTTTTATTCTTGGGATATTTCTGCAAGATATTTTTCCTGTAACTAAAAATGTAATTACAGGAATTATTGTTCTGAGTCTTGTTTTTTTACTTGCCATTTTTTACCGTTCGTATTTTGTTTCTAAAGTAAAGCCTATTTTTCTGATGGCTTCGTTTTTCGGAATTGGAATCTGTTTCCACTATTTCCGGCAGGTTAATGAGAGTACAGAAGCTCCTCAAAAAGAAGATTTTATTGTTTTTAAAATCTCTAAAAAACTGAATTCTACGGAAAAGTATAAGAAATATGAAGCTTTGGTACAGTCCGAAAAAAACGATGAAAATGCTCTGGTCTATCTTCCGAAAGAATCTGAAGAACTGAATTTTGAAAACTATTATAAGTCGAAAGCTTTCCGGTATGATGTAAAAAAGCCTCAATATGATTTTCAGTTTAATTATGCAAAATACCTTCAGCGAAAAAATATCCGGTCGCAATTTTATCTTCAGGGAGAAATATTATCAAAACACAGATATGATCTTTCTCTAACCGAAAAAATTCAGCAGAAAAGGTTAGAAGTCTTGCGAAAGATTGATCAATCAAGCCTTTCTTCTAAAAGTCAGGAGTTTTTAAAAGGAATTATTTTAGCGGACCGAACTGAAATTGATGCTGAAACTCTACAGGATTTTAATAAATCAGGATTGGTACACTTTTTAGCAATCTCCGGAACACATATTGTGGTGATTTTCGGACTATTTTATATAATGTTGATAAAAGTTTTGCCTCTTCAGTTCAGAAAATATGCAGTCATTTCCAGTTTGATTTTTATCTGGCTGTTTGCAGCATTTATCGGGTTCGGAAATTCGGTGGTAAGATCGTGTATTATGCTGACTACTTATTTTATGTATGTTTTGCTCCAGCGGAAACCGGATTTGCTGCACTCCCTGGCTTTGTCTGCTTTTATCATTCTAATTAATGATTCCCAGCAGCTTTTCGATGTAGGCTTTCAACTGAGTTTTCTTGCTGTTTTAGGGATTTATTGGTTGAATCAGCCTATTTTAAATTACTTACCAAAAGCCGATAGTTATTTTAAGAAAATGATTTTTAATACGGTGTCAATTTCTCTTTCTGCACAATTGGCAACATTACCTTTAGTATTGTTTTATTTTCATCAGTTTTCATTGATTTCTATTTTAGCCAATTTTATTATTGTGCCTTTTTCTGAAGCTATTATTATATTTTCATTTGTAGAGACGGCTTTAATTGCGTTCGGGCTGAATCTTTCTTTTATTAACACAATTTATGATTTTACAGTTCAGATATTGCTAAAATTGGTTCATTGGTTTGCGGATATTGATTTCCTTTTTTCGGATAATATAGCGATGAACCTTATAGAAGCTGCATGCTTGTTTATGTTTGTTTATTTGCTCAGATTTTCGATTCTGAAATTTAATGCCAAGAATGCTGTGAGATTGATAATGTGTGCGCTGGTTTTTTTAATTCTTAGAACAGGTTTTACTATCTACGAAAACAATAAAGATGAGGTGCTTGTATATGATTTTTATAAGCATAAAGCGTTTTCTGTGAAAAAAGGAAATGAAGTGCATTTTTGGATCGATAAAAAATCAGATAAACAGAAGTTTAAACAATTTATTATTAATCCGTATTGTGCTTCACGAAGGGTGAATGTTACTGCTGTAAAAACCATTCCTGATGATGCTCAAAAGATCATTTATGGCAACAAGATTTATGTCATAAGATAATTGTTAAGTATTTTATTTTCTCTTTAATTAATAACGTCTGAAATCTTATTTAGAAAGATTACAAACTGATAAATTGTGAGATTTCTCACTTTTTGATATTGTTAACATTTCATAATTTTGTGGAAATTCAAATTTAAACTTATATGGCAGGTTTAACGAGTTCTACGATAGGTAGAAAATATGCTATGGCATTATCAGCTCTATTTTTGCTGATTTTTCTTATACTGCATTTGACGACCAATTTGTTATCAGTTCTTAACAGGGATGCATTCAATACGGCATCCGATTTTATGGGCTATAATCCTTTTGTGCAGTTCTTAATGCAGCCTGTTCTTGGTTTCGCAGTTATTTTCCATTTTATCATGGGATTTGTTCTTGAAATTAAGAATAATAAGGCGCGTCCTGTAAAGTACGCTTCAAACAATCCTTCTGTGAACTCTTCATGGATGTCTAGAAATATGATTATTTCCGGAGCAGTTGTTTTGGCTTTCTTGGCGCTTCACTTATACGATTTCTGGATACACGAAATGAATTACAAGTATCTGGAAGGAATTGCTCCTGATGCAGAACGTTTCTGGCCAGAGCTTCACGAGAAGTTTGCTGATCTTTGGAGAGTAGCAATTTATGTAATTGCTTTTGTATTGTTGGGTCTGCATTTGGCTCACGGTTTTCAGTCTTCATTCCAGTCGATCGGGGCTAGACATCCAAAATATACTCCGGTAATTAAAGCTTTCGGGAAATGGTATTCAATCCTTATTCCTGCAGGATTTATTTTTATCGCAATTTTTCACTTTGTAACTCAATAATATCAATATACCAATATGAGTAAATTAGATTCAAAAATTCCAGCAGGTCCTCTTAAGGATAAATGGAAAAATCATAAAGACCATATGAACCTTGTTGCACCAAACAACAGAGATAAGATTGATATTATTGTTGTAGGTACAGGTTTGGCAGGCGGTTCTGCTGCAGCTACTTTGGCTGAGCAGGGATATAACGTAAAAGCATTCTGCTATCAGGATTCTCCAAGAAGAGCACACTCTATTGCAGCTCAGGGGGGTATTAACGCTGCTAAAAATTATCAGGGAGACGGTGACTCTACTTACAGATTGTTTTATGACACGATTAAAGGTGGTGACTATAGAGCAAGAGAGGCCAACGTTTACAGATTAGCTGAAGTGTCTGCAAATATTATCGACCAATGCGTTGCTCAAGGGGTTCCTTTCGGACGTGAGTACGGAGGTCAGCTGGATAACCGTTCATTTGGTGGAGTTCAGGTAAAAAGAACTTTCTACGCAAAAGGGCAGACAGGTCAACAGTTATTATTAGGTGCATATTCTGCAATGAGCCGTCAGATCGGTAAAGGTAGAATTAAAATGTACAACCGTCATGAAATGATGGATCTTGTAATCGTTGACGGAAAAGCAAGAGGTATCATCGCAAGAAACCTTGTAACAGGAGAAATTGAAAGACATTCTGCTCACGCTGTTGTTATTGCTTCCGGAGGTTACGGAAACGTATATTTCCTTTCTACCAATGCAATGGGTTCAAACGTTTCTGCAGCTTGGAAAATTCACAAAAAGGGAGCTTACTTCGCAAACCCTTGCTACGTACAGATTCACCCGACTTGTATTCCGGTTCACGGAACTCAGCAGTCTAAACTTACTTTGATGTCTGAATCATTAAGAAACTCAGGTAGAATCTGGGTTCCTAAAAAGATTGAAGACGCAGAAGCTATCAGAGAAGGTAAATTGAGACCTGAAAATATTAAAGAAGAAGACAGAGATTATTATTTAGAAAGAAGATATCCTGCATTTGGTAACCTTGTACCAAGAGACGTTGCCTCAAGAGCTGCTAAGGAAAGATGTGATGCCGGATACGGAATCGAAAATAATGATACAAAAGAAGGGGTTTACCTTGATTTCTCTACAGAGATCATGAAAAAAGGTAGAGAAGCCGCTATCGAAAAACATATCCACAATCCAACCGATCAGCAGATTTATGATTTAGGAAAAGCTTGGGTGGAAGAGAAGTATGGTAACTTATTCGTAATGTATGAAAAAATTACGGCGGATGATCCTTACAAAACTCCGATGAAGATTTATCCTGCAGTTCACTACACAATGGGTGGTGTTTGGGTTGATTACAACTTACAATCTACAATTCCTGGATGTTTTGTAATTGGTGAGGCAAACTTCTCAGATCACGGAGCAAACAGACTGGGAGCTTCTGCATTGATGCAAGGTTTGGCAGATGGATATTTTGTATTGCCTTACACAATTGCAGATTACCTTTCTGCAGATATCAGAACGGGAGCTATTCCTACCAATTCAGGAGCGTTTGACGAGGCTGAAAAAGGAATTAAAGATAAAATTGATTTCTTCTTAAATAATAAAGGAACCCATTCAGTGGATCACTTCCACAAGCAACTAGGAAACATTATGTGGAATAAAGTTGGTATGGGTAGAACTCCTGAAGGATTGGCAGAAGCCATCAAAGAAATTGAAGAAGTAAGAAACGACTTCTGGAAGAATGTAAAAGTTCCTGGAGATAATGACGGCATGAACACTGAGCTTGAAAAAGCATTCAGAGTTGCGGATTTCCTAGAACTTGGACAATTAATGGCTATCGATGCATTGCACAGAAATGAGTCTTGTGGAGGACATTTCCGTGAAGACCACTCAACTCCGGACGGAGAAGCGGAAAGAGATGACGTTAATTACAAATACGTCGGAGCTTGGGAATATCAGGGAAGCGATATCAACAAAGAGGTATTGCATAAAGAAGAACTGATATATGACAACATCGAGGTTAAAACTAGAAGTTACAAATAATCTCCAACCTATAAATATAACATTATGAGTGCAAAAAAAGGCTTACATCTTACGCTGAAAATTTGGAGACAAAAAAATAATAAAACCAAAGGTCAGTTTGAGACCTACAAAATATCGGATGTTTCTACAGATTCTTCATTTTTGGAAATGCTGGACATCCTGAACGAAAATCTTATTAATGAAGGAAAAGAGCCTGTAGCTTTCGATCACGACTGTCGTGAAGGAATTTGCGGAATGTGTTCTCTTTACATCAACGGTAGAGCGCACGGTCCGGATACAGGAATCACTACCTGCCAGCTTCACATGAGAATGTTCAAAGACGGTGAAACCATCGTTATTGAGCCTTGGAGAAGTGCTGCTTTCCCGGTTATTAAAGATTTAATGGTAGACAGAAGTGCATTCGACAGGGTAATGGCTGCAGGTGGTTTCATTTCGGTGAACACTTCAGGAAATACTTTGGATGCGAACGCAATTCCGGTTCCTAAAGAAGATGCGGACAAAGCAATGGATGCTGCAGCTTGTATCGGATGCGGAGCTTGTGTAGCTACCTGTAAAAATGGTTCTGCAATGCTATTTGTAGGGGCTAAAGTTTCTCAGTACGCTCTTTTACCTCAAGGTAGAATAGAGGCGAAGAGAAGAGTTCTGAACATGGTAAAAGCGATGGACGAAGAGGGATTCGGAAACTGTTCAAATACCGGTGCTTGTGAAGTGGAATGTCCAAAAGGAATTTCTCTTGAAAACATTGCCAGAATGAACAGAGAATACATGGCAGCTCTTGTTGACAGAGGATAAATTTTATCATATATAAAGAAAAAATCGCCACCTTTACAGGATGGCGATTTTTTTTATACAATAATTCCTTCAAACATATTTTAAATATGAATGTGAATATTTCACAAATAAACAAAACGGTCTTTCGAAAACTTTTTTTATTCGCTTTCTTATTTTGCTTCGGGCTTTGTTTTACACAAAATTTCCAGTTAAAGAAAGATTCAGAATTTATCAAAAATTACCAGATTGAAATATACGGTCAGGAAAACCAGTTGTTTATATCTGAAAACGGTATTGTTGATATTCCTCTGGAAATCATCAACAAAGCGGAAGCCTTTGTGATTGTTGATTTAGATAAGAAGATAGACTATCATCTTTATAAAGAAGAGCTGAAAATTAAAGACTCTGTTTTGTATTTTTCTCAGGGTAAAATTATTGAAACTGTTGTTATTAATAGTAAAAAGGAAGAAACATTAATCGGTATAGAAGATAAAGGATGGGCTTCACGACTATACATTCGACCGGGTACATCAAGAATGGTTGAGATTCCTGAAAACAAATTGTATGTAGGTAAAAAAATAAAGAAAATCAGATACTATTTCAGTGGCGGAAAGCATCCGGTAACCGGAGAAAGGGTTGATAAAAGTGATACAAAAATTATTGCTTTTATGTACACTTGTGAATCGGCGGATTGTAAAAATCCACAATATCTTCTTCCGAAGACGGAGGTGAATTTTACGGGTAATGGTAAATACTTAGAAATAGATGTTAACCATAGAAATATCATCATTGACGAAACTTTTAAAAATATATACGTAGGATTTGTATCACTGGGCAGTTTTGTAATTAAAATGAAGAAAGCTAATAAAATAGACGAAAATAAATGTTATAATGTAGAAGAGAAGTTTCAATGGTTTAAACAAGCTACTTACCATTGCCCGGTAATTTTCCTCTCCATAGAATAAGTGTCATCCTATCGTTTTCCCGGATAACTGAAATATTAGTTAAATCTTTCATAAAATACCTTAAATAATTGTTTTCAGTTGATTGGAAAAACCTATTTTTGCTACATTATTAAAATCAAAAATGAAAAAATATCTTTTATTGTTTATCATCGCTGTTTTTGCGGTGTCTTGCTCTAAAAAAGTTGAAGTAAAAGGAAAAATTACAGGAGCTTCTCCGTTAGAGAGAATCGAATTTATTGAAGCTTCAGGGGTAGCAACGTTACCTTTGGCTAATATTGGTGTAAAAAATGACGGAACATTTTCTGGTAGCTTTGAAGCTCCTAAAAATGGAATGTATTTAATCAATTATGCAGGTAAGCAAAATTTAGTATATCTTAAAGGAGGTCAGACTCTTGAAATCTCCGGAAATGGAATGACATTTCCTTCAGAATATGTAATTACCGGTGATGCTAAAAAGAATAATGACTTCTTTATGGCAACTCAGAAATACCTTGGAGAATATGGACAGAAAGTAAACACTACAATGTCTGAACTGATGACGAAAGATGATAAAGCTTTTGTAGCAGGAGTTCAGAAAATTGAAAAAAACATTAGTGATAATATTGATCAGAATGTTAAAAAATTCAATCCGGATAATGAAATTGTAGAGTGGAAAAAGAATGATCTTTCTGCAACGATACTTTCTATTCTTATGCAGTATGAAATGAGACAGAAGCAGTTCTCAGGAAATCCTTCATTCAAGCCTTCAAAAGTGTTTACAGATTATGAAAACAAACTTCAGGAGAATAAGGATGTTATGGTAAAAGAGAATCCTTTCTACAGACAATATTTATTGACTAAAATTAGCCCTGATTTTCAAAAGTATGCCGAAGCTAACAGTAAAGGCAAAACTGACATTACAACTTCTGAGCTTTTCTCTCAGTATTTAAAAACGGATAAAAATCTTTCAGATACAGCTAAAGATTATTTATTAGCTTTCGTAATGGCACAATCTGATATTCACCCGGGTACTCCTGCTAAAACTTCAGATAAAATCAAAAAAATCATTGATACTGAAATTAAAGATGCTACCATTAAAGCAGACTTGGCTAAAATTCAGACAGCTGTAATCGGATTAAAAGTAGGAGAAGTTGCTCCTGAAGCATCATTGATCAAGCAGGATGGTAAATCATATAAATTGTCAGAAAATAAAGGGAAACCTTATATGTTATGCTTCTATGCATCTTGGAATCCTTATATCGCAGAATCTACAGTACCGGTTTTGAAAGAAGTTGTTAATTTCTATAAATCAAAAATGAATTTTGTTTTTGTAAATGTTGATGACACTAAAGATCAGTTTATTAAGACAAGCAATGCAATGTTCAAAGGAATTCCGGGAACAAACGTGTATGCAGAAGGAGGTTTAAATTCAGATATTGCAAAAAAATACGGGATCTATGGCTTCAAACTTCCAAATTTTGTAATCGTTGATAAAGACGGAAAAATTGCAAGCAGATCTTTTGTAAATCTTGGTGAACAGGAATTGGTAACAATTTTAGATAAGCAAACAGGTTTGTCTGCTCCTAAAGTAGATCCTAATGTTCAGTTACAGCAAGGTGCAGGAATGGATCCGGCAGTAGTAGCGGCTCAGCAGGCTGCTGCACAAAAACAGGCTCCTCAACCGGCTCAGGCAAAATAATAAACATTTAGTAAACATATGAAAACCTTATCTTCGGATAAGGTTTTTTTTATTGTATTTTTGCAAACTGAGACTTTACAGTTTCAATTAGGAAAATAGAAAATTTTAGAATGAGCAGAAAGAATAAGAAAAATTTAGTTCTTGAAAATATAAAGTTGTTAACTGCAGGAGCAAAGGGTGTTGCTATCGGGAAAACAGAAGAAGGGAAAGCAGTTATGGTAACCGGAGCGATTCCAGGTGATATTGTGAACGTAAAAGTGAAAAAGGCGAAGTCAAAATATTATGAAGGCGAAGCTATAGAAGTTCTTGAAAAATCACCTTACAGAGTTGACCCTAAATGTATTCACTTTGGGGTTTGCGGAGGTTGCAAATGGCAGAATATGAGCTATGAAAAGCAGCTTGATTTCAAGCAGGAGGAAGTTTACAACAACATCAAAAGAATTGGAGGAATTGAAAACTTTGAAACCGTTCCGATTCTGGGCTCGGAAGAACAATATTTTTACAGAAATAAAATGGAGTTTTCGTTCTCGAATACTCGCTGGCTGACTCAATACGAAATAAGTTCTGAAGAAAATTTTGGCAATAAAGATGCTTTAGGTTTCCATATTCCGGGAATGTGGAGCAAGATTCTTGATCTTAAAGAATGTTTTCTTCAGGAGGATCCTTCCAATCAAATCAGGCTTGCAGTAAAGAAATATGCTGTAGATAACGGACTGGATTTCTTTGATGTAAGAAATCACGAAGGCTTTTTAAGAACCTTAATGATGAGACAGAACTCTAAAGGAGAGTGGATGGTTCTTTTCCAGTTGTACAGAGAAGAAAAAGAGAACAGAGAAAAGCTTTTTGAGTTTTTATTAGAGAAATTCCCTCAGATTAAAACCTTGGTGTATGCGATTAATCCGAAGCCGAATGATTCCATTTACGATCTGGATATCAATGTATATTTCGGAGAAGGGTATTTGATGGAAGAAATGGATGGATTAAAGTTCAAAATAGGTCCGAAATCATTCTTTCAAACCAATTATAAGCAAGCTCTAGAGTTATACAGAAAAACGCTTGAATTTGCCGACTTAAAAGGAGATGAAGTTGTTTATGACTTATACACAGGGACGGGCACAATTGCACAATATGTGGCAAGAAACGCAAAACAGGTGATCGGTATAGAATCTGTTCAGGAAGCTATTGATGCTGCAATTGAACATGCAGAGCTGAATGGTTTGACCAATACAACATTCTACTGTGGAGATATGAAGGATATTTTCAATGATGAATTCCTTGCCAATCATCCAAAAGCAGATGTTTTGATCACTGATCCACCAAGAGACGGGATGCATCAGAAAGTTGTGGAGCAGATTTTAAAACTTTCTCCGGAGAAAGTGGTGTATGTAAGCTGTAATTCTGCAACCCAGGCAAGAGATCTTGCTTTGATGAAAGAACATTATGATGTCATTAAGATTTTGCCTGTAGACATGTTTCCACAAACTCATCATGTGGAAAATATTGCATTACTTATCAAAAAATAATTACCTACATTTGAAATATTAATCATAAAATTTAAATGAAAAAAGTGAAAAACCTCAGTGCTGCTTTTATCTTAGTTACCTTGATGTTTGGCCAGTACGAATTGAAAGGTCAGGAAAAAGATTCTACAGCAGTAAAAATAGATACTGCCAAAGTGAAAAAGGATGATAAGAAAAAGCCTTCCATGAAGTCTTATAAAGAAATTATCACCGATAAGGCAATTTCCGACCAGGGGGTTATCACCGTTCATAAAATTGATGATAAATATTATTTTGAAATTCCTGACACTATATTGAAAAAGGAATTTCTGTTGGTAACAAGGCTTACAAAAGCAGCGGCAGGAATGCGTTCTGGTAGTGCCGGTTATGCAGGAGATCAGATCGGGCAGCAGGTAGTAGCTTTTGAAAAAGGACCCAAAGATAAAATACTTTTAAGATCGATTTCTTTTGTTGACTATGCGAAGGACTCTACATCAGATATGTACAATTCTGTGATCAGAAATAATGTACAATCTATTATCAAATCTTTTGATGTAAAAACATACGGGAATAATAAAAAATCTTCCGTAATTGAAGTAACAGATCTTTTAAATTCGGATAATGAGATGGTTTCTTTCGCTGCGAATTCTAAAGACGATTTCAGAGTAGGGACATTTCAGAAGGATATGTCTTTTGTAAATTTTGTAAAATCCTATCCAACCAATCTTGAGATCAATACCACCAAAACTTTTGCTCGTACGTTAGGAAGACCAATACCAGGAATTCCTGCTGCCAATCTGCCAAAAGTGAGTGGAAACTATACGGTGGAAATCAATTCTTCATTTGTTCTTTTACCGGAAAATAAAATGCAGGCAAGGTATTTTGACCCAAGAGTAGGATACTTTGCAGTAGGGTATACAGATTTTGATCTTGACCCTCAAGGTGTAAAAAGGGTTTCTCTGGTTAAAAGATGGAGGTTGGAGCCTAAACCTCAGGATTTGGAAAAATATAAAAAAGGAGAGCTTGTGGAACCTGCAAAACCTATTGTATTCTATATTGATCCTGCAACCCCTAAAAAATGGGTTCCTTATCTGATTCAGGGAGTAAATGACTGGCAAAAAGCTTTTGAAAAAGCAGGTTTCAAAAATGCAATTTATGCTAAAGTTCCGGACCCGAAAGTTGATCCGGAATGGAGCCTTGAAGATGCAAGATTTTCAGCAATTGTATATAAACCTTCAGATGTGCCTAATGCTTCAGGGCCTTCAATTTCGGACCCGAGAACAGGAGAAATTATGGAAAGTCATATCAACTGGTATCATAATGTAATGATGCTGTTGAGAAACTGGTATTTTGTTCAGGCTTCGCCGAATGATGAACGGGCAAGAAAAATTGAATTTGATGATAAATTGATGGGAGAGCTTATTCGTTTTGTTTCGTCTCATGAAGTGGGGCATACATTAGGATTAAGACATAATTTCGGATCGAGTTCTACCGTACCTGTTGAAAAATTGAGAGATAAAAAATGGCTTGAAAAAAATGGTCATACTCCTTCAATTATGGATTATGCACGATTTAATTATGTAGCTCAGCCGGAAGATAATATCGGAGAATCCGGAATTATGCCGAGAATTGGGGATTATGATAATTGGGCTATTGAGTGGGGATATAGAAGATTTTATCAATATAATACTCCTGATCTGGAAAAGGAATATTTAAATAACTGGGTGATCAAAAATCTTAAAAACGAAAGACTTTGGTTCGGCACAGAAACCAATCCTTTTGATCCTAGATCTCAAAGTGAGCAGGTAGGAGATAATGCAATGATTGCAAGTTCTTACGGAATTAAAAACCTAAAAAGAATTATTGATAATCTTGAAAAGTGGACCAAAACTCCGAATGAAGATTATGATAACCTTGGAATGATGTATGATCAGGTAACCACACAGTTCAGAAGATATGCAGGTCATGTTTCAAAATATATCGGTGGACAGATGGAAACTCCTAAAACCGCAGAACAGTCGGGAGCGGTATATGAAGTAGTCGCTAAAAAAGATCAGAAGGAAGCTATGAAGTTTTTGGAGGAAAATGTTTTCACAACACCGCAATGGCTGCTGAAAAAAGAAATTTTTGAAAAAACAGGAAAAACGCCGGTAAAAACAGTTGAAGATATTCAGAATGGTGTTCTTGCAAGAATTTTGAGCCCAATGGTTTTAAATAATATGTATCAGATGGAAGCGATAGATCCGAATACCTATACAACGGTTGAATTATTTTCAGATCTTAATGCTTCAATCATTAAAAAAGAAAATCCGGATGTGTATGGAAGAAATCTTCAGAGAAATTATGTTGATAATTTAATTAAGCTTATTGACGTGAAAAACTCTGACAGATCTGATGTTTCGGCTATTGCAAGAGGAAATTTAGTAATGATTAAAAAAGATCTTTCCGGAAGAGCAGATTCTAATACGGTAAATAAATATCACTATGAAGACCTGGTTTTCAGAATTGAAAAAGCTTTAGACCCAAAGTAAAGTAGAAGTATGAAATATATTAGCATTATTATATTATTATGTAGTCTCGGAATGCTTACTTCCTGTGGAGGAGATGATGATATCTGCGAAAGCGGAGAAGGTACACCGAGAATGAAAATCAAGTTTAAAAAAGCAGGAAAACAGACTACTTTAGATTCTATTAAAGTGTTTGTAAACTATGGTTCCAATATTGTAGATTTTGGCTGGCAAAAAAATGTAGACTCAGTTTTTGTTCCGTTGCGTGTAGATGATTCCCCTTACACGGATTTGTTTGTTAAAACTACCACTACTGCAGATTCATCTAAAGTTAGGGTAAGTTATACCACCAAAGCTATTTATGTTTCACCGGGATGCGGAATGAAAAAGAACTACGAAAATCTGAAGTCGGAACTATTATTACCAACAACTGTTTTAGGTGTGGAAACCGGGCAAAATTTTATTGAAAATGAGGAAAAAACTAATTTATATCTTAATTTTTAGTCTTTCATATTTTGTAGCTTTTGCTCAGGAAAAGAAAGAAGATCAGAAAAAAGAATGGCACTATAAGCCTAATTTTATGGTAGGTTTTGATCTGCTGAATACAGGTGCCTCTTTTTTTTCGGATAGAAAACTATATCAGGGTTTCATATCCTCAAGAATTAAAGAAAAAGTCCATGGAGTAATAGATGCGGGTTTTGAATCCAACGTTTATCAAAAAAATGGGTATGACGCTAAAGTAAATGGTGTTTTTCTCCGGTTGGGAAGCTTTTATATGCTGGCAAGAGATCCTGAAAATGAATTTAATGGTTTTTATGGTGGAGGAAAATTAGCCGCAGCGTTTTACAAACAGGAATATATGGCTATTCCGGTACGTGGATATGGAGGTAGTAGTGCTTCAGTGGCATTTCCTTCCTCTACCCAATCTTCCTATTGGATTGAAGGAACCTTAGGAGGAAGGGTTCAGTTATTCGAATCTAATTTTTATATAGATGTAAATTTACAACCTAAATACTTAGTATACACTACAAAACAGGATGATATACAGCCAATGATTGTCCCCGGTTTTGGAAGAAGCTCGGGAAAATTTACAATGGGATTTGCCTGGAATATTGCGTATAAGTTTTAGTAAAAAAAAATATGGAAAAAATAAAAGACAACTATGGAGTTGTCTTTTTGTTTTGTATGATTTGTTGTATTGCTTTATAAAGAGACGCTAATTCTTTTGGCGGATTTCCGGCATCAAAGCTTGAAGATTGATAGGTTTTTCCATTTGAAATAACAATGATAGTGGAAGCTAATGCTTGATCAGAATAACGCCCAGTGGTTGGAGCTGCCAATGATGAGATCTTAGAAAGTTCAATTAAGTTGATTTGCTTTTCTATATTCTCCCATTCTGACAAAGAAACTTTTGACTTGCTTGTATTTTCGTTTAATACAGTAATTAAATACTCTGAATTTAAAACGAAACTTCTGTTTGTTCCCCTTGTTTGTTCTTTGAGTTCTATCTTGTCTATCTCTTTTCTTTCAATATTATTGAATTGAGGATTGTTATGACTCTGTACAGAACATGAGTTTACTACAATCATTAGAAATGATAAAATAATAGCTTTCATCCACTTTTATTTAAAAATTTTCTTATAAGTTATAACTAAATTTTAGAATTATCTTAAAAATAAATATCTTTGTTGAATATTAATAATATAATGAGAAGAATTTTTACATCTGTTTTATCGTTTTCATTTGTTGCAATAGGAGTTATTACTATTCATGCTCAAAAAATACAAAAAACGAATATAAATGGCGATTTTCCAAAAAAATCAACACAAGAATTAGCTAAAAGTAATGGTTTTGACCGTTGTTCTTTTGTAGAGTATGAAGAGTATCTCCAAAAGAAAGACCCTAAAAGAATGACGACAGAACAATTTGAAGCTTGGATTGCGCCGCTAGTTGAAAAAGCTAAAGAAGAAAGACTAGCCAATAAATCTACCACTGGAGGTGTTGTTACTATTCCGGTAGTAGTACACGTTATTCATTCAGGAGAACCATATGGAACTGGTGCAAATATTACCGATGAGCAGGTACAATCCCAGATTACTGTAATGAATCAGGATTTTAGGAGAATGGCGGGAACACCAGGTTACAATACAAATGCAGTAGGAGCTGATACAATGATACAGTTTGCGTTAGCAAAGGTGGATATTAATGGGAATCCTACAAACGGTATTGATAGAGTAAACTTGTGTTATCCTGATTGGTCGACAGGTAATATTAATGGATATGTAAAACCATTAACTATTTGGGATCCTACACAATATATGAATATGTGGAGTGTGAATTTTTCTGATAATACATTGTTAGGATATGCGCAATTTCCGTCAAATTCAGGACTTGGAGGTTTAAATACTTCTGGTGGAGCAGCAAATACAGATGGTGTAGTAGCAAATTATACGACATTTGGAAGTACAGATTATGGAGCATTCCCTATGAATGCACCATATGATAAAGGAAGAACGATGACCCATGAAGTGGGACATTTTTTAGGACTTAGACATATATGGGGAGATGATAATGATGCGACAGTGTGTGCTACAGATTATTGTAATGATACACCTCCTGCACATGAAGATAATTACTCCTGTACAACACCTATTGCAAGCTGTACTTCTGGTTTGTTTGAAATGGTGGAGAATTATATGGACTATACTAATGATACTTGTATGAATATTTTTACACAGAATCAGAAGGATAGAATTACTGCTGTAATGAACAATTCTCCTCGAAGAGTAGAACTGAAAACTTCTACAAAAGATGTTGCAATTCCATTATTTCCAAATGATGCAGAAATAAAACTAGAGAACCAATGTTCTGTAGACAATTATTGTACCGGATATATTATCAATGTAGTACTTACGAACAGAGGGACTTCTGCTCTTACTTCTGCAGTTATTTCGTATACAATAAATGGAACTCCTTATTCTTATAACTGGTCAGGTAATTTGGCACAAAATAAATATGGGATTGTTGCATTGCCGGTTCCTACATCAGCAACAAACGGAGCTTTGGCAATTAATATTTCAAGTGTAAATGGTGTCGCTGATCAAAGAGCTTCTAATAATACAGTAACAGGAACTTTTAACAATACAATCGCATCAAGTTCAGGTACTAATTTTGTATTTAATTTACAATTAGATTATTGGGGCTCTGAAGTAAGCTGGAATTTGAAAAATAGTGCGGGAACGATTGTTTATAGCAGCGGAGTATATTCTGATGTGCCAAATCCTACCTCTTCTACTCCTCTTCCTGCTCTTTATACAGAAAACTGGACGCTAAACCCAAATGAATGTTATACATTTACTATTAATGATACATATGGTGACGGGATTTATGATAATGGAGGCTTTTATAAGATAAAAAACTCTGCTGGAACTGATGTTGTTGTTGGTTCTTCATACTTTAAAAAACAGACTAGAGCTTTGAAATTAAGTACATTAGGGACTAGTGAGGTAAGTAATCAGAATTTTGGAGTTTATCCAAATCCTGCTACAGATGTTCTTAATATAACTAAAGTCTCAGAAAAAGCTAAATTTGAAATTCATAATGCTGTTGGACAGTTGGTAAAAACTGGAGATATTAAAAATAATCAGGTGAGAGTTGCTGAGTTGATCAAAGGCACTTACATTATTACGATTAAAGATAATAGTCTTACTGAAAATATTAAGTTTATTAAAAAATAAGTAAAATCTTTACTGTAAACAAAAACCTCAAGTAATTTGCTTGAGGTTTTTTTATCACTAATATTTGATTTTTGTAAAATGATTATTTAACATAATTTTTAGTTTTTATGTATTTTGAATAATTTTAAAGCATTATATTTGGAGATTAAATAATTATTAAGATTTGTTTTTATGAAAAAACTTATTACTGTTTTATTTTGTAGTGTAATAGCAATGCCGGCGTTTGCCCAATGGTCTCCATCTTCGAGACCAGTAAGGAGCTCTAAAGCTGAGATCTCTCCGGTAACAGGGTATTACAAACTTAATATTCAACAGCTTCAACAGCAGCTTAAAAATGCTCAGGAGACAGGTCCAAATGCTAAACCAGTTGAAATATCATTGCCAACATTGAATGGTAGAATGGAAAAATTTGCTGTGTATAGTTTTCCAGTTATGGCAAAAGAATTGGCAGATCAATATCAATTAGGATCTTACATTGGAGTTGGGATTGATGATCCTAATAAACAATTGAGGTTCTCAGTTGCTCCAAACGATTTTCAGTCAATGATCACGAACAATGGTCAGTATGAATTTATTGATGCTCAGAATAGTGATAAAACTATTTATGGAGTACATCCTAAAACGATTAATACAAATGGGAAGAGTTTTGTATGTAGTACGGAAGAAAATCCTCAAATGATTAATCAGATTCAGCAAATGGCTAAAAAGGGTCAGATGTTTAGCAACCAAGCAAATGATACTTCAAAAAACTCTGATAAAAAATATAGAACAATGAGGTTGGCTATCTCTGCAACAAGTTCTTATGTAACATTTACCGGAGGTACTTTGGCTTCGGCTTTAGCTCAGATTAATGCTACAATGACAAGGGTAAATGGAGTTTTTGAGAAGGACTTTGCATTACATCTTAATATCGCAAACTTTCCTGGAATTATTTATACAGATCCAGCGACAGATCCATATGTAGGCGTTACCAATTTAAATCTAAAATTACAACAACTTCTTACGGCAAATGTAGGTGACGCAAATTATGATATTGGTCACGTTTTTAATGCTGCAGGTGGAAATGGTAATGCGGGTTGTATTGGTTGTGTATGTATTGCACCAGCAACGACTAATTCTTTAGCGAAAGGGTCTGCTTTTACACAAAGTACATCTCCTACAGGAGATACTTTTGATATTGATTATGTTGCTCACGAAATGGGGCATCAGCTTGGGGCAAATCATACCTTTGCTCATAGTATTGAAGGATCTGGTGTAAATATGGAACCGGGTTCAGGTTCTACTATTATGGGGTATGCTGGAATTACTAATGCTGATGTTCAGGCACATTCTGATGCTTATTTTCATGTGGCAAGTATTATACAGGTTCAAAATAATCTAACTAGTAAAACCTGTGATACAGAAACTGCAATTGCAAACAATCCGCCGGTAATAGCGTCTCTTCCAACATATAGTATTCCTAAAGGAACTGCATTCGTACTTACTGCTTCTGCAACTGATCCGGAAAATGATCCATTAACATATACTTGGGAGGAGTTTGATGATGCAGGGGCTGTAGTAAATGGAGTAATAACAGGTGGAACAATTACAGCTGCGAATTTAGGTACAACAACCTATGGGGCATCATTTAGATCAATAGCTCCTACTACTAGTCCAACACGTTATTTTCCTAAACTTTCATCTGTTTTAAATGGTGTTTTAAATAATTCTACCAATCAGTGGGAATCAGTTTCTCAAGTAGCAAGAGCATCTAACTTCGCGGTTACTGTAAGGGACAATAATGCTAATGTTTTCCAACAACAGACACAGTCTGCTCTTCAAACGATTAATGTTGGAAGTGATGGTCCGTTTAAAGTAAACGATTTGTATCAATACGGCTTTGTAAATGTCGCTGCTCCGATTTTATGGGATGTAGTAAATACATCATCTGCTCCTTATAGTGTAACAAATGTTAAGATTGACTATACAGTAGATAACGGAACGACTTGGAATGTTTTAATAGCTTCTACTCCAAATGATGGTTCTGAGAATTTTACTTTCCCGGCGTCTTTGAATAATCAAACAATTAAATTGAGAATTTCTGCTATTGGGAACGTATTCTATGCTGTAAAAACAATTTATGTTACGACTTCTGCTGTATGTGGTTCTGCTCCAAACGGAATTTTTATTAATACAATTACTTCTACAACGGCAAATGTAAATTGGGCACCAATATCTGGAGCCACATCTTATAATATTAGATATAAAAAAGTTTCGGATACTAACTGGACGCAAACGACTTCAACTACAAACTCTGTTGCGCTATCTAATCTTACTGCTGCAACTGCTTATGAAGTTCAGGTAGCTACAGTTTGTTCAGGCGCTCCTAGTGGTTATTCATCATCCGGAAATTTCTCAACATTAGCTACTACTTATTGTACAGCTTCAGGTGTTTCAGGCTCACCGTTTTACATTTCAAATGTTTCCGTAACAGGATCTATCAATAATACTTCAGGAACAAGTACATATACAGATTTTACAACAAATTCCGCTTTACAGCTTAATCTTGTGAAAGGAAGTCAGTATAGTATTACAGTTACTGGTGCAGCTGCTAACTATAATACAGTTATGGTATTTATTGACTACAACTTAGATGGTACTTTTGCTTCTACTGAGAGAATTCTTAATTTCCCTGTTGCTAATACAGCTGCATTTACAGGAACTTTTACTGTTCCTTCAACAGCAATAGAAGGCCAGCCGCTCAGAATGAGAATTTTATATGCTTATGCTGGTTCTGCAAATGTTGGACTGGTAGGGCCAGCAACTTGGGCGTGCGGGACAGGAAATTACTATGGTGAAGTTGAAGATTACAATGTTGTTGTTACAGCAGCTTTGGGTACAAATGATATTACTAACACAAAAGATGGTATTCAAATCTATCCAAACCCGGCAACAGATTTCTTAAATGTAACTAAAGTTTCTGATAAAGCAACTTATAAAATTTATAATACTGCTGGACAATTAGTAAGCAACGGAAATATTAGTGGCGGAAAGATTAATGTTTCTGCATTGGTAAAAGGAGCTTATGTAATTTCTATTGAAGATAAAGGAAATGATTTGTTTAAATCTAAGTTTATTAAAAAATAAATAGTCAATCTTTTATAGATTCCAAAGCCTCATGTTTACATGGGGCTTTTTTATTTTTATACCATTATTTATTTAATGTTTATGATGTATAATGAATGATTGTCATTGGTTTTTTTAATGAATTTGATTAAAAAAATAAAGATTTAATAGGATGATTGTAAAAAATGATTAGATTTGTATAAATAATACCAAAACAAGTGAAATATTATGAAAAAATGCAATTCCCCCAATATTCTAGAATCTTCATTAGTCCTGAATTCGAATGAAAAACATCTGATTCAGAGCTTTAATAGAGTTCTTTAGCCAATTTCTGCGAGATAGTCAATACTTTGAAATCAAAATAGAATTTTGGCAATTAAAATCATCTAACACTTATTTATCATACTATGAAAAAACTTTTACTCATGTGCCAATTACTTTTTGGCTCATTTTTGATGGCCCAGATCGCCTACACCCAGAATTGGACGGCCTCTGGACTTAACAACTGGACCACAAGCGGGTCTGTTTTCTCCAATGAAACTGCTGCCAATCAAATATGTGGAACCAGTGGTGGAACCATTAGAGGTGAAAGGTATTATGGAAACACAGGTGAGTTTACTTCCCCTAATCTCACAGGAAATAATACCGGGCAGGTCACTATGTCTTTTGATTACAAGGTAACTGACTATTATGCGGGAACTACTGCTACGCCAGCTGCTAATATAGGGACTATAAAAGTAGAATATGCTACAAGCACTTCAGGACCCTGGACTACGGCTTATACGATTAATTCTGCCAACCACATATCGGCTAATACATGTGCGACAAAAACGATTACTTTCGTACCTTCGGCAGGGAATTTATATGTTCGATTTAATGTTACTTCTGATCTTAATTCAGATGTTTATTATTATTTTGATAACGTATCAATTTCGCAATCTGCACCCCCAACTTGTGCCGCACCATCAGCAATAACGTTAGGAACTGTTACTGCGGCTACCGCTGCTATATCATGGACAGCACCTACACCGGCTCCGGCGAACGGATATGATGTCTATTATAATACTACAGGAATCCCTCCAACTTCAAGTACGGTGCTTAATGCAAGTAATTCCGTATCAAGTACTACGACCTCGGCTACGATTTCAGGCTTATCGCCAACAACAACTTATTATGTATGGGTAAGGGCAAAATGCAGTGCTACTGATCAGAGTTACTGGATTCCAATGGCTTTACCATTCACAACACCATGTGTTGCAATTTCTACTTTCCCTTGGTCTGAAAATTTTGACTCAATGACAGGTATTGGAACAGCTGTATTGCCAAATTGTTGGGCGACTAATGGAGGTTCTAATTTATTTACGACTCAGGATGCTTCTGCTCAAGATTATAATGATCCAAAATCTACTCCTAATTATGTAACTGTTTATTATCCTACAACAGCATCTTATTTATGGACACCTAGCTTTCACTTAACGGCAAATCAGTCTTATGATTTCTCCTTCTATTGGGTAGGAGACGGATATTCTGGTTGGGAAGGAGATGTATTGGTGAATACCTTACAGTCTTCTACAGGAGCTACCAATTTGACTACTTTTGTTACTTCTTCCCAAACAACAAATGGGGGTTCAAATAGTACAAATTATACAAAAGTTAAAGTAACATTTGTACCAACTACAACAGGGGAGTATAATTTCGGAATTAAAGCTTATGCTGCTACCTGGGATCCGTATTATTTAGGATTTGATGATTTTAATGTAATGCCTACTCCTACCTGTGTAGAGCCTACAGGAATGACCGTGAGTGGAATCTCTTCAAATACAGCTACTATAGGCTGGACAGCACCAACGCCTGTTCCTGCAAACGGATATGAATATTATATTTCTACAACAAACACACCGCCTACTGCTGCTACTGGACCTGTAACAGGAACTTCATTTAGTTTGCCAAGTACTTTGGCTCCAAACACTACCTATTATTGGTGGGTGAGAGCAGTTTGCTCTACAACAGACTCCAGTATCTGGATTCAGGGGCCAACGTTTACAACAACACAAATTCCTGCTACACTACCATATTCTCAGCCTTTTACCAGTAATGATTTTGGAATTATAAATGGATCTCAGACAAATAAATGGTATTATGGCTCGGCAACAGGTAATCCGGCAAATTCAATATTTATCTCTAATGATAACGGGGTTACAAATGCTTATGATGCTTATTCTACGAGTGTAGTTCATGCCTATAGAGATTTTGCCATACCTGCAGGAACAACAGCTGCTTCACCAGCTATTCTTACTTTTGATTGGAGAGCAATGGGAGAAGGGACAACACCATATTTATATGATTATATTAGTGTATGGATGGTTCCTTCATCATACATGCCAGCTGCAGGAAATGCAATTACTGCAGGAGCGAATAGAGTTTTGCTGGGCCAGCTAAACCAACAGGGAACTTGGCAGAGCTTTGTGAATACTAATGTGGATTTATCAGGTTATGCAGGAGGTGTTATGCGTTTGGTATTCGAATGGAAAAATGATTCGTATGGTGGTAATTCGCCGGCTGGAGCGATAGATAATATAAATTTATTGATCCCTACTTGTAAAGTGCCAACAACTTTGAATGTAACAGGAATTGTTTCGAATGGAGCAACAATCAGCTGGACAGCACCAACGCCTGCGCCTGTTGGTGGATATATATACTATGTATCGGCTTCAAATACGCCTCCTGGTGCAAGTACGGTCGGAGTACCTACCTCAGCGACATCTGTGAATTTGATTCCGACTTTAGCTCCGAACACAACATATTATTGGTGGGTAAAAGCAGTTTGCTCCACTACCGACTCCAGTATTTGGATTCCGGGACCGAGTTTTATGACTACACAAATTCCGGCGCAAATTCCTTATATCCAGGATTTTTCTGGAAGCAATGATTTCGGATTGTTAAATGGAGGACAACCTAATATATGGTTCCATGGTTCTGCAACCGGAAATACCGGAAAGTCCATCTATATTACAAATGATAATGGAGTTACGAACTCATATGCTGATAATTTAACAAGTATTGTACATGCCTACAGAGATATAGAAATTCCGGCAGGAACCAGCCTTGCTACTTTCTCTTTTGACTGGAAAGCAGATGGAGAGAGTTCTTATGATTATTTAAAAGTATGGCTGGTACCAGCTACCTTTTTACCTACACCGGGAACTCAGATTACAACTGCAACCGGAACACCTGGATCGCCGGGAAGAGTTCAGGTAGGACAGTATAATTTAAATGGAACGACTTGGCAGTCTTACTCCAATGCAAATTTAAATCTGACTAACTATGCAGGTGGTATTATGCGTTTGGTATTCGAATGGACCAATGATAGTTCTGGAGGAACACCGCCACCGGCAGCCGTTGACAATATTATATTGAGAGTTTGTAGTACGGCTACTCCTGTTGTTACAGTAGTTCCAACTTCTATTACGCATAATTCAGCGACAATTACCTGGCCGCAGGATATCGGAGGAGCTTCTTATAAAGTAAGATACAGACCGGTAGGTTCTACCCAATGGCTGCCAACAGCAGGTCCTATTGATGTGCCAGCAGTAAATGCACCTAACCAGCCACCTTTTCCTCTTACAGGATTATTACCTGCAACATTATACGAAGTAGAAGTGGCAGCAGTTTGTAATACCGTGAACGTAGGAACATATTCCCACAATGAATTTATTACATTGTGTGATCCGACTCCACCGAATGTAACGTTTACAAATATTACAGCTACTACAGCAGTTGTGAACTGGTCACCATTGGCGGCAAGTGCTACCTATCAGCTGCAATGGAGAAAAGTAGGAGATCCTACATGGATTGGACCAATTAATTTACCAAACCCTCCTGCTAATAGCTTCTCGCTTCCTTCAACAGGATATACTTTAACACCATATACACAATATGAAGTTCAGGTAAGAAATACATGTGTAAATTCAACGACACCTAATCCATGGTCAAGTTTGGCAAGATTTACTACGGAGAGAACTTGTGATATTGCACCTCCGGGATTAACCATTCTTGAATTGAAACCAACAAGTGCTAAAGTACAGTGGGATCCTTATGTAGGTCCGGATGCAACAGGTAAATATATTTTAAGATATAGAAAAATAGGAATTCCTGGATGGACTACTATTCAGGTATCCAACAATATCTATACTCTTACCGATTTAACGGAACTGACGAAGTATGAAATGGAGGTAGCTAACGTTTGTAGTGGTACTCCGGGTAATTATACTTTACCATATTACTTTACGACTCCAACAGTGATCTACTGTCAGATGGGAGCAGTGAATACTTCAGGAGAATATATCTCTAAAGTGACAGTAACTCCTAATGGAAAACCACAGATGGTTAATACTTCTGCAGGATCAACATACACTGATTATACGGCTGTAGTACCTGCTCAAATTGAATTGATTCAGGGATCAACCAATAACCAGTTAACAATTGATAAAGTGGTAAGCGGAGATGCAGGTGTTGTAGCATGGATTGATTTCGACAGAAACGGAGAATTTGACATCAATGAAAGAATTTTGGTATCTAATCCAAGTACTGCAGCAACAGCAACGACTACATTCAGTGTACCATCCGATGCTTTTGTAAGCAATGCAGACTATATGTATGTAGTGATGAGAGTAGCGTTAATGAAAGGAGGAATTCCGGTAAACTGTACCAACTTCGACAGTGGAGAAGTGGAAGATTACACAGTGAGAATCTCTAAGAAACCGGCTACTAACTTACTGAATCAGAATGATATCTTAATTTATCCTAACCCTGTAAGTACAGTATTGAATGTTAAGAATATCAGCAAGAGAGCTAACTATAAGATTTATAGTTCTGCAGGTCAGTTGATCACGACCGGAATCATCTTAAATAACAAAGTAGATGTCCATTCATTAATCAACGGAATGTATGTGATCGATATTCAGGATGGTTCAACTTCGGTACAGAAGAAGTTTATCAAGGAATAAGAAATCATAACAACGATTACTTTTTAAAATAGAATCAGCTCTCAGAAATGAGAGCTGATTTTTTTTTTGCTATTTATTGAGTTTTGATTAAAAAATAGAATGTGTTGAAGAAATAATTTGAATATTTCCTATTCGGTGTTGAATCGATAACTTATTGGTTGGGATCGTTCTTTTTTCAAATGATGATTTCGCTAAACGCTTTTGCTTACAGGGAAAATCAATGTCGTAAAATTCACACCTTTGTGTATTTTTTGGATATCTATAATCATAATTGAAAGATTTTGTTAGTATTTGATTAAAATAAGTAATTATTAATGATATTTTTAATGAAAATATGATTAGATTTGTATAATTATTAAAAATCTTGTAATATGAAATAAACTTTATTCTCTCTTTAATGCAGTTGAAACTGCAATAAAATATATTCAGAATACTGGATATATGATCGAAAAAATAACTTGTCTTTCGACGATTATCAATTCATTAAATTTTAAAAACTATGAGCGTATTTTTACATTGTAAAAACAAAAAATTCTTTAGGGAGTTGATTGTATTATTCTGTATGCTGTTCGGACTGTTTGCGAAAGGACAGACAGGATCAATAGGTACAGGTACTGCTACATCTACTTACCTTCCTGTTTACTCTTGTTATGGATACAGTTATTCACAACAATTGTATACAGCTGCTGAGCTTACTACAGCTATTGGGACTACCAATACGGTAATTACCAAAGTGAGGTTTTACGTATCAGCTACGGCAGCAACCCAGTCCAACTACAATCAGTGGACAGTCTATATTGGAAATACAACAAAAACGACCTTTTCTTCTACAACCGACTGGGTGCCTTTATCCCAAATGTCACAGGTTTATTCTGGAACATTAGGAACGATGACAGCGGGGAATTGGGTAGAGCTTTCTCTAACCACACCGTTTGTCTGGAATGGAACAAGTAACCTGGTAATTGCAGTTGATGAGAATGCACCTGGCTATTCCTGTACGGCTAGCTGGGGATCATATACATCAGGAACAAATACGGGAATATATCATTATAGTGATACTGTAAATGCAGATCCGGCTTCGCCACCAACTGCAAATAGCAGAACGGCATCTATTCCAAGGTTACAGCTTGTGAGTGAAGCGCCTTCTGGATGTATGTTTCCAAATCAGTTAGCTACGGGAGTTATTACTTCAAATAGTGGACAGATTACCTGGACAGCTCCTACTCCTGTACCAGCCAACGGCTATGATGTATATTATAACACGACAGGAGTTGCTCCTACTTCTTCAACAGTACTCAATGCCACCAATTCTGTACAAAGTACTACGACATCTGCTACTATTTCAGGATTAACGGCTAACACCACTTATTATGTATGGGCAAGAGCTAAGTGTAGTTCTACACAGCAAAGTATTTGGGTGGGGCCTGTTTCTTTCTATACAGGGTATTGTGTGCCGGCAGGAGGAACGAGTTCCACATCTTATTACCTGAATAAAATCTTAACGACAGGAGGATGGACCAATTTAAATTATACAGCATCATCCTACACAGCTTATGTTAATAATTCAACAAATACAATTACTACTTCACCAGGAAGTAACATTAGTGTCAGTTTAGCAGCGGCAGGCTCTAGTACTTACTATTATTATACATGGGTAGACTGGAATAATGACATGGACTTTAATGATGCGGGAGAAACTATTCTGGCAACAACTTCTTATGCTGCTACAGGATCAACCAGCATTAACGTTCCGGCAGCACAGCCTTATGGAAATTACAGAGTGAGATTTGCGGTATCATACAGTGGAGCAATTACATCTTGTGGCACTGCATCATATGGTAATTATGTGGATTATACTATAGCGGTTGGAGCTCCTCCTACATGTATGCCGCCTACAGCATTAGTTTTAAACTCTGCTACAACATCTTCAGCGGCTATCGGATGGACGGCTTCTACAACGAATCCTCTAGGCTATGAAATTTATTATAATACAACAGGTATTGCGCCGGGAGCAGCAACTACTCCTCAGATTACAGGAGTAACAGGTACAACTGCTACAATTCCTGGTCTAACAATTAATACCACTTATTATATATGGGTACGAGCAAGATGTAGTTCTACAGATGCGAGCCCTTGGTCTGGACCAATTACTGTATTTACTAATTATTGTGCTCCAACAGGAGGAAGTAGTTCAACAACATACTATTTAAATAATATTACTACTACAGGAGGATGGACAAACCTTGGATATACGGCATCATCTTATACGGCTTATGTTAATTCTAATATGTCATTCCTTAGTTCTCCGGGAAATAGTGTTGTGATGAACTTGGCGACTTCTGGTGGTTCTACATATTACTATTATGTTTGGATTGACTGGAATAATGACATGGACTTTAATGATCCGGGAGAAACTATCCTGGCAACAACTTCTTATGCGTCTACAGGAACTGCAACAATTAATATTCCTGCAGCACAAGCGTTAGGAAATTATAGAGTAAGAGCTTCTTCATCTTTTATTGGAGCAGTTACTCCTTGTGGACCTGCACCATACGGAAATTATGTAGACTTTACATTGGCTGTAGTTGCGCCACCAACATGTTTACCACCAACAGGTTTAGCAGTAAGCGGTTTAACGGGTAATGGGGCAATTATAAGCTGGGCAACTCCAGCAACGCCACCGGCAAACGGATATGCATATTATGTTTCTACAACTCCAACGCAGCCGGCAACCCCTACAGGGACAACAACGGCAACATCAGTGAACCTTGCACCGACTTTAGCTCCGAACACAACGTATTATTGGTGGGTAAAAGCAATCTGCTCTCCTACAGATAACAGTTATGTAGCTCAGGGGCCAAACTTTATGACGACACAGATTCCGGCTCAGCTTCCTTATATTCAGAATTTTGAGGCGGCTAATGATTTAGGATTATTGAATGGAACGCAAGCTAATAAATGGTTCTATGGCTCTGCAACCGGAAATACTGGAAAATCCATCTATATTTCTAATGATAATGGAGTAACAAATGCTTATACTGTTTCTTCTGCGGCAAGTACGGTACAGGCTTATAGAGATATTGAAATTCCAACAGGAACCAGTCTTGCTACCTTCTCTTTTGACTGGAAAGCACAGGGTGAAAGTTCATATGACTATTTAAGAGTATGGTTGGTGCCATCCAACTTTATGCCTACACCGGGAACTCAGATTACAACTGGTTCTGGAAGAGTGCAGGTAGGACAGTATAATTTAAATGGAACGACTTGGCAGTCTTATTCCAATGCAAATTTAAATTTAACCAGCTTTGCAGGAAGTGTAATGCGTTTGGTATTCGAATGGAGAAATGATGGTACCGGAGGAACTCAGCCGCCGGCAGCTGTTGACAATATTGTATTGAGAGTTTGTAGTACAGCTACTCCTGTCGTTACAGTAACTCCGGCTTCTATTACGCATAATTCAGCAACAATTACCTGGCCACAGGATATCGGAGGAGCTTCTTATAAATTGAGATACAGACCGGTAGGTTCTACCCAATGGTTGCCGACAGCGGGTCCAATTGATATAGCTGCAGTAACGGGAATTACACAGACGTTTACGTTAAACCCGCCGACTTATCCATTGACTCCGGCAACCAATTATGAAGTAGAAGTAGCGGCTGTTTGTAATACCGTGAACGTAGGAACATATTCACATAATGTGTTTACCACAAGATGTGACCCAACTCCACCGAATGTAACGTTTACTAATATTACAGCTACTACAGCAGTTGTGAACTGGTCACCATTGGCAGCAAGTGCTACCTATCAGTTGCAATGGAGAAAGGTAGGAGATCCTACATGGATTGGACCAATTAATTTACCAAACCCTCCGGCTAACAGCTTCTCACTTCCTTCAACAGGGTATACTCTAACACCGTATACACAGTATGAAGTTCAGGTAAGAAATATATGTGTGAATTCAACAACACCTAACCCATGGTCAAGCTTAGCAAGATTTACTACGGAGAGAACTTGTGAGATTCCGCCACCAGGATTAACGATTCTGGAATTGAAACCAACAAGTGCTAAAGTTCAGTGGGATCCTTATATAGGCCCGGATGCAACAGGTAAATATATTTTAAGATACAGAAAAGTAGGAATCCCAGGATGGACTACTGTTCAGGTGTCGAACAATATCTATACTCTTACCGGTTTAACGGAACTGACTAAGTATGAAATGGAGGTAGCTAACGTTTGTAGTGGTACTCCAGGTAATTTCACTTTACCATATTACTTTACGACTCCAACAGTGATCTACTGTCAGATGGGAGCATTGAATACTTCAGGAGAATATATCTCCAAAGTGACAGTGGTTCCTAATGGAAAACCGCAGATGGTCAATACTTCTGTAGGATCGAAGTATACTGATTATACGGCTGTAGTACCTGCCCAAATTGAATTGATTCAGGGTTCAGTGAACAATCAGTTAACGATTGATAAAGTAGTAAGTGGAGACGCAGGCGTTGTAGCATGGATCGATTTCGACAGAAACGGAGAATTTGATATCAATGAAAGAATCTTGGTATCTAATCCAAGTACTGCAGCAACAGCAACTACGACATTCAGTGTACCATCCGATGCTTTTGTAAGCAATGCAGACTATATGTATGTAGTGATGAGAGTAGCCTTAATGAAAGGAGGAATTCCGGTAAACTGTACTAACTTCGACAGTGGAGAAGTGGAAGATTACTCAATAAGAATTTCTAAGAAACCTGCAAATAGTTTATTGAATCAAGATGATATCTTAATTTATCCGAACCCTGTAAGTACAGTATTGAATGTTAAGAATATCAGCAAGAGAGCTAACTATAAGATTTATAGTTCTGCAGGTCAACTAATCACGAGTGGAATCATCTTAAACAACAAAGTAGATGTTCATACGTTGATTAATGGAGTTTATATGATCGATATTCAGGATGGTTCAACTTCGGTACAGAAGAAGTTTATCAAGGAATAAGAATTACTAATTGATTACTTTTTAAATAGAATAAGCTCTCAGAAATGGGAGCTTATTTTTTTATTATAAATATATAAGCGGTTGTAATATTTAAGAATGAATATTTTATGCTTGATGATATTAAAATTTGATAGAGGTAAAAATGAAGTTTTCGAGAAGAATTATTTTTTTTGTTTCCATATGACCGATTTAATAGATATTTGATAGTTAAAGGTTGTTGTTTTTAAAATTTAAATCTTTTTTTTGGTTTTTATTTATTTCCAATAAAAAATGAGAATTTGTGTTATTTATTTAAAATAAATAAGTGTAAGGTATTTGTGAGATAAAAGTATTAGTTTTGCAACCAATTTAAAATAATACAGCCTATGATAAAAATTTTTACATTTTACTATTTTCTATAATAACTAATGGTTTTAAACGTTAAAGATATTTTTAGGACCATCCATTTAATTCTAATTTAATTTATGTATAATTCTCAAAATCCTAATAATGGATTTAATATTTTGATGATATGAAGAAGATTTTACTACTTTTTTCATTTGTAATTGCATTGATAACCAATGCACAGGTGAGTTCTTACAGTTTTGTGAAGTCATCTGGAACTTACACGGCCTTAACAGGGGCGACGACTTTAGAAACGGCAACAGCAAATACACTTGCAGGTTCGTTGGATAACAATGTCTATCCGGTAACAATTCCATTTAATTTTTCATTTAATGGTGTTAATTATTCATCATTAAATGTTTCAACAAACGGTTTTTTAACTTTTGGAACAACGGCTCCGTCAACATCTGAATATTCACCCATTTCCAATACAGGGGCCTATTCTGGTGCCGTTTCTGCATTTGGTGGAGATCTTAATTCAGTGTTCAATCTTGGTGGTACTACAGGTAACATCAGCTGGGGAGTTGTGGGGACGGCTCCAAACAGAGAGATAGTGGTACAATGGGCTGATTTCAGACCTTCTTATACACTTTCTACTACAAATGCTTATTCTTTTTCTTTTCAAATACGATTAAGAGAAACTACGAATACAATTGCTGTTGTTTATAAGAACGGGTCTTATCTTGTTGGAAGTACATCTATTAGTGGAACCAGACAAATTGGTTTAAGAGGTACAACCAATGCTGATTTTAATAACAGAACTAATTCAACCTCAGTTCTTTTTACAAACTCTACTGCCGGTACTGCAAATAGTAATACTCAGGCATATAATACGACTGCTGCTACACCAGGGATGCCAACTGCCGGATTGACCTATACCTGGACTCCGCCAACCTGTTTTGCACCTACGAATTTAACATCATCAGCAATAACAGCTACAAGTGGATCAGTTAGCTGGACAGCTCCTTCATTGGCTCCGGGGAGTGGATATGACATTTATTATACCACTTCTACAACAGCACCAACATCTGCAACGGTACCATCACAGACAGTACCAACAGGAACTTCTGCAACCATTTCGCCTTTAACTCCCAATACAACATACTATGTGTGGGTAAGGTCTAAATGTAGTGGGACGGATCAAAGTGCTTGGACTTCAACATCTTTTACCACGCCATGTACAGCGATCACAGCTTTACCATGGACTGAAAATTTTGATTCTATGTCAAGTATTGGTTCAGGAATTGTTCCTTCTTGCTGGAAACAAATTGCAGGTACTTATTCATGGAACTCTTCGAATACAGCTTCTACGACATATAATGTGCCTAGATCTACTCCGAATTATATGAGGATTCAATATGGTAATACTACGGCAAGTCAGTTATGGACACCTGGCTTTGCATTAACAGCCGGTACAGCCTATGAGTTTTCATTCTATTATAATACAGGAGGGCAAGGCTCTTCTTACCAAGGGTTTACAGGTAATGTATTGGTAAATTCTGCCACTTCAATGACGGGAGCAACCAATTTAGGAACATTTATAACGGCTACTCAGGATACATCGGGGTATGTTAAGTATAAAGTATATTATACTCCAGCTACATCCGGAACATATTATTTTGCTGCAAATGTATCTGCAAATGGTTCTCCTTGGTATTTAGGACTTGACGATTTTAAATTGAGAGTAGCGCCTACATGTATTGAACCATTAGGAGTAACAGTAGTTGGCTCAACATCTTCTACTGCGACAATTTCTTGGACACCTCCTACTACTGCACCTGCAGGAGGATATCAGATATATTACAGTACTACAACTACGCCACCTGCAACACCTAATATTACAGGAATTCCAAGCGGAAGTACAGGATATACAATTCCAGGACTTGCACAGAGTACTACCTATTATATATGGGTAAAAGCATTGTGTAGTTCTACAGATCAAAGTGATTTATCAGATGTTGTTTCTGTTATGACGACACAGATACCTGCAACACTTCCTTATATTCAGAATTTTGAAACGGCGAATGATTTAGGATTGATCAATGGAACTCAAACCAATAAATGGTTCTATGGTTCTGCAACCGGAAATACCGGAAAATCTATCTATATTACAAATGATAACGGGGTAACAAATGCTTATAACATTACAGCCGGAAGTGTAGTACAGGCCTACAGAGATATAGAGATTCCGACAGGAACCAGCCTTGCAACTTTCTCATTTGACTGGAAAGCACAGGGTGAGAGTTCTTCGTTTGACTATTTAAGAGTATGGTTGGTACCATCCAACTTTATGCCTACACCGGGAACCCGAATCGTGGCAGGAACAGGAAGAGTTCAGATTGGACAGTACAATTTGAACGGGACAACATGGAGTACTTATTCCAATGCTAATTTAAATTTAACCAGCTATGCAGGAGGTATAATGCGTGTGGTATTTGAATGGTATAATGATACTTCCGGAGGAACACAACCACCGGCAGCCGTTGATAATATTGTATTGAGAGTGTGTAGTAATGCTACTCCTGTTGTCACGGTAGTTCCAACTTCTATTACGCATAATTCAGCGACAATTACCTGGCCGCAGGATATCGGAGGTGCTTCTTACAAAGTAAGATACAGACCGGTAGGTTCTACCCAATGGCTGCCAACAGCAGGTCCTATTGATGTAGCTGCTATAACAGGAACAACGCAAACATTTACATTAAATCCACCAACTTATCCATTAACTCCGGCAACGGATTATGAAGTAGAAGTAGCGGCTGTTTGTAATACCGTAAATGTAGGAACATATTCACATAATGTGTTTACCACTAAATGTGACCCTACTCCACCGAATGTAACGTTTACCAATATTACATCTACTTCAGCAGTTATAAATTGGTCTCCGTTAGTGGCAAGTGCAACATACCAGATGCAATGGAGAAAAGTTGGAGATATAGGATGGTCAGCTACGATCAATTTACCTAATCCACCAACTAATAATTATTTACTTTCAGGATTAAGTCCTTATACACAATATGAGGTTCAGGTAAGAAGTACATGTGTAGGTTCAACAACACCTAACCCATGGTCAAGCTTGGCAAGATTTACTACGGAGAGAACATGTGATATTGCACCTCCGGGATTAACCATTCTTGAGTTAAAACCAACAAGTGCTAAGGTTCAGTGGGATCCTTATGTAGGTCCGGATGCAACAGGTAAGTATATCTTAAGATACAGAAAAGTAGGAATCCCAGGATGGACTAATATTCAGGTATCCAACAACATCTATACTCTTACTGGTTTAACAGAACTTACTAAGTATGAAATGGAGGTAGCTAATATTTGTAGCGGTACACCAGGTAATTTTACTTTACCGTATTACTTTACGACTCCAACAGTAATCTATTGCCAAATGGGAGCGTTGAATCCTTCAGGAGAATATATCTCTAAAGTGACAGTGGTTCCTAATGGAAAGCCACAGATGATAAAAGCTTCTGCAGGCTCAACATATACCGATTATACTACTGATCCTCTTGCTCAGATTGAATTGATCCAGGGTTCAGTGAACAACCAGCTAACGATTGATAAAGTAGTAAGTGCAGATGCAGGCGTTGTAGCATGGATTGATTTCGACAGAAACGGAGAATTTGACATCAATGAAAGAATTTTGGTATCTAATCCAAGTACTGCAGCAACAGCAACGACCACATTCAGTGTACCGTCCGATGCTTTTGTAAGCAATGCAGACTATATGTATGTAGTGATGAGAGTAGCGTTAATGAAGGGAGGAATTCCGGTAAACTGTACCAACTTCGACAGTGGAGAAGTGGAAGATTACACAGTGAGAATCTCTAAGAAACCAGCTACTAACTTACTGAATCAGAATGATATCTTAATTTATCCTAACCCTGTAAGTACAGTATTGAATGTTAAGAATATCAGCAAGAGAGCTAACTATAAGATTTATAGTGCAGCAGGCCAGTTAATCGCGAGTGGAATTATCTTAAACAACAAGGTAGATGTTCATACATTGATTAATGGAGTTTATATGATCGATATTCAGGATGGTTCAACTTCGGTACAGAAGAAATTCATTAAGGAATAAAAATCATACAACGATTACTTTTTAAAATAGAATCAGCTCTCAGAAATGAGAGCTGATTTTTTTAATATTATTATAAAAGAAATAAAATGCTCGCTGAAAATTCCAACGAGCTGTATTTTATTCAATACTAAAAATGATTTTTTCGGTTTGTTCTTTTAGATCCTCCAAATTTGTATTGTTATAGATGACATAATCTGCCAATTTTATTTTATCTTTTTCAGGCATCTGCTTTTCCATAACGGCTTCTACTTCCCGGTAGGTTTTACGGTCTCTATCCATAACCCTTTTCGCCCTGATATTATCTTCGGCAGTTACTAAAACAGATTGGTAACATTGCCTATTGAGTTGTAATTCAAATAATAAAGCAGTTTCCTTAAAAACCAAATATTTGGTTTGTCTCTTTACCCATTCTTCAAAATCAATCCGGACCGCAGGATGAATAATTTCATTTAAGCTTTGAAGCAAATCTTTATTATTAAAAACTTTTTCAGCAACAAACTTTCTGTTATAGACACCATTTTCATAAGCTTCATTACCTAAAAGTTCGATGATTTTACCTTTCAGTGCATCATTGTCATTTACGATATCTTTTGCTCTGTCATCCGAGTAATATACAGGAAATCCAAATTCTTCAATAAATTTTGCAACCGTAGTTTTTCCGGAGCCTATTCCGCCTGTTAAACCAATTATTTTTGGGGCAGATAACGGTTCTGGCTCTGCTTTCTGAGTTTCTGATTGTAATTCTTCCATACTTAAAAATTAATATCCGAAAACATCATTAAAACTAAACGTCTCATCCAATCTTACTCCTTTTTCAGTCATTTTAAGACTGGCTAATTCATTGTGTGCATCATGTTCAAAGAACAACAGGTATTCATTATCCACACATTGCTTCAGGAATTTTCCTTTTTCTTCTAATGTCAAAAGAGGTCTTGTATCATATCCCATCACATATACCTGATTGATATGTCCTACTGTAGGAATCAAGTCAGCAGCAAAAACTATTGTTTTATCCTGGTATTGAATGACAGGTAACATTTGTTTCTCTGTGTGCCCATCAACAAATATAACATCCATTTTCAAATCGGGTGCGAAGCCATAATTTCCGGTCGTTGGAAGCGGTAAGAAGTTTAATTGTCCGCTTTCCTGCATTGGGATGATATTTTCTTTTAGAAAACTTGCTTTTTCTCTCGCGTTAGGCTCTGTTGCCCATTGCCAGTGGTTTTCGTTGGTCCAGAACTGTGCGTTTTTGAAAGCCGGTCTGTAGCCCGTTCTGTCATCGTTCCATTCAATAGCTCCACCACAATGGTCGAAATGAAGGTGCGTTAAGAAAACATCAGTAATATCTTCTCTTACGAAACCATATTTCTTTAAATTTTTATCTAAATTATCATCTCCCCAAAGAGAATAATGTCCAAAGAATTTATCGTCTTGTTTATTTCCAAGACCGCAATCAATTAAAATTAATTTCTTTCCGTCTTCCACAAGAAGTGAGCGTGTTCCAAGCTCGATCAGGTTTTTTTCGTCTCCAGGATTAGTCTTTTCCCACAAACTCTTTGGGACGACTCCAAACATGGCACCGCCATCCAATTTAAATTTTCCACACTGTATTGGATATAGTTTCATATAATATTAAGTTTTATAATGTATTATTTTTTAACAGTTTCATTTTCTCAGCAATCTTTTTTCCATTTTCATCGCTGTTTTCAAGATTTGAAATGATATTTTTAAAATCGTTCTCTTTTCTGTTTTGAGAAAGTTTCTGTTTAATGAAAATTTCAGTAGGAATAATTTTTAATCCGAAAGCTCCTTTCATCTCTTTCTCAACAAATTCCTTTCCCATATTTTCTACCATCATCGGACACTGCTGAAACTTCTCATATTTGGAAGTCAGTTTATCCAGATGATGATACAACTCTTCAGGATTCATCAGTTCCACTTTTCCATAGATTTGCACCGCCTCATAATTCCAGGTAGAAACATTCACATGATCGTACCAGCTGCTAGAAATATACGCATGGGCTCCTAAAAAATCACAAAGAACTTCATCTCCGTTTTTTAATGCTTTTGCCTGTGGATTGGCTTTCGAAATATGGGTTTCAATAAAAATATTTTCTGTGTCATCTTCATTCAGCAACATCATCGAATGGGTGGCACGAATCTTATCTACGGAAGAAATTAATAAAGCAAAAGAATGCTCTCGGATAATTTCTTTCATCAGATTGTAATCTTCGCTTTTGTATAATTTAGGTATAAACATTATCTAAAATAATTTCCCGGGATTTTTAGGTCTTGCAATATTTAAATGTTTATATGCTTTCTCAGTCACTTCGCGGCCTCTCGGAGTTCTAATGATAAATCCCTCCTGAATTAAAAACGGTTCATAAACCTCTTCCAGTGTTTCAGGGTTTTCGGCTATTGAGGTAGCGAGTGCGGAAATACCCACAGGTTTTCCTTTGAAATTCTCAATCATCACACGCATGATCTTATTATCCATTTCATCCAATCCGAATTCATCTACATTTAATGAATCAAGAGCATATTTGGTGATGTTAATTTCAATTTCACCATTACCTTTTATCTCTGCAAAATCCCGGACTCTTCTCAATAGAGCATTGGCAATTCTCGGGGTTCCGCGGCTTCTTCTTGCAATTTCAATGGCTGCATCTTCATAGATCTTTACACCCAAAACTCTTGCACTCCTGATGATAATCATTGATAAAAGTTCGATGGTGTAATATTCAAGCCTGCTTTGAATCCCGAATCTGGCAAGCATCGGTTTTGTCAGCATTCCGCTTCTGGTCGTTGCACCAACTAAAGTAAAAGGATTCAGGCCAATCTGAACACTTCTCGCGTTCGGACCGGTTTCCAGCATAATATCTATTTTATAATCTTCCATCGCGGAGTATAAGTATTCTTCTACGACAGGAGACAGGCGATGAATTTCATCAATGAAAAGAACGTCGTTTTCCTCTAGGTTTGTCAAAAGTCCGGCTAAACTTCCCGGCTTATCCAGAACTGGTCCGGATGTAATTTTACAATTTACACCCAATTCGTTGGCAATAATATTCGCTAAAGTGGTTTTACCCAAACCGGGAGGACCATGCAATAAAACATGGTCAAGAGCGCCACCACGCTTCTTGGCGGCAGTCACGAAGACTTCAAGATTTTCCAAAGTTTTCCTCTGTCCCGCAAAATCTTTAAAGCTTTGAGGACGAATCTGTTCTTCCTGCATCAGCTCTTCACGGGAGTAGTTGTCTTTGTCTGGATGTAAAAAATCGGGCATTAATTCAATTTCATTTACCGTAAAGATAGGAAAATTGAGGTTAAGATGAAGACAGGAACAGGCGAAAAATTAAGATTTGAGCAGAAGAGATATTTTGAGTATTTTTGAGAGAGAAAATAAGATAACTCTTTTGCTTATTCTTTCTGCGATCCTTGATGAATGATAGACCTTATATTCGTTTTATCATACTTAAAGTGTGTAGTAAAGTAAGTTTAAAAGTATTTTTATCTAAATTTTAGCATTAAACTAAATAAATGAAACTTATTGGTCCTTTTAAGCAGGTTATAACACTTGCGAATCTTCCTTTAAGAGGAAAGCTTTCTGATGAGCAACTTGAAATTATTACTGATGGAGGTATTTTAGTCAATAATGACAAAATCCGGCAACTTGGAAATTTTGAAACATTAAAATCTGAAAATCAAAATATAGAGATTGAAACTGTAGAGGGTGAACAGATCGTTCTTCCCGCTTTTGTAGATTCTCACACTCATATTTGCTTTGGTGGAAACCGTGCGAATGATTTTGCAATGCGTAATGCAGGAAAGACATATCTTGAGATTGCAGAAAGTGGAGGTGGAATCTGGAGCTCTGTTCAGCATACAAGAAATGCTTCAGAAGAAGAATTATTAAAAACTTTACTGGAAAGAATTGATTTTCTGATTTCGCTAGGAATCACAACTATTGAAGTAAAAAGTGGTTATGGTTTAGACGTAGAAAATGAATTGAAAATGCTTCGAATCATTAAAAAAGCTCAGGGAAAAACTAAAGCAACTTTAGTTCCTACCTGTCTTTCTGCACATTTAAAGCCAAGAGATTTTGATGGAAATAATGAAGAATATTTACAATATATCTTAACTGAGATTTTACCTAAGGTAAAAGAAGAAAATCTGGCAAAACGTGTGGATATTTTTATTGAGAAATCGGCATTTCAGCCTGAAGAAAGTAAAAGTTTTTTACTTAAAACGAAAGACTTAGGTTTTGAAATTACTGTTCATGCGGATCAGTTCACACCTGGAAGTTCAAGAATTGCGGTGGAAGTGGGGGCAAAATCTGCAGATCACTTGGAAGCAACGATTGATGAAGATATTGAATTTTTAGCACAATCAGAAACTGTGGCAACGGCTTTACCGGGAGCAAGTTTAGGATTGGGAGAAAAATTTACTCCGGCAAGAAAATTATTGGATGCAGGAGCGATTGTAGCCATCGCAAGCGACTGGAATCCTGGCTCTGCACCGATGGGAAACCTGATTACACAGGCTTCCATTTTAGCTACATTCGAAAAACTAACGACAGCAGAAGTGTTAGCCGGAATGACGTTCCGTTCGGCATTTGCACTTGGTTTGGAAGACAGAGGTAAATTAGCTGAAGGTTTGAAAGCAGATTTTGTAACTTTTAAAACCAATAATTTTCAAAATGTCCTTTATAATCAGGGAAGCTTAAAAGTTGAAAGTGTTTACATTGACGGACAAAAAGTTTAGATTAAATACAAAATTATCAAGGTAATGAACAAAATCTGGCAGGGTAGATTAGACGGTGAAGAGCTTCTTTATCACAGACTATTTCAAAGAGTAAAAGAAGAAACGAATTACGATATGATTTCAACGAATGATTTCGTTTTACACGGATTTGCTGTAGATGAAGGGGTTCGAAGGAATAAAGGAAGGCAGGGTGCAAAAGATGCTCCATGCATTATAAGAAAAAATATGTCCAACTTTCCGGTGATTCTTCCTGATTTTTCGTTACTGGATTTTGGAAATGTTACCTGTGAAGATGGAAAATTAGAAAACGCTCAAAATAACCTTGCCAAAAACGTTTCCAAAGTTTTGTTGAAAGGAGGAAAGTCAATGGTATTAGGAGGTGGTCATGAAGTTACTTATGCCCATTACTTAGGTGTTAAAACAGCTTTTCCTGAACAAAAAGTCGGGATCATTAATATTGATGCCCATTTTGATAACAGACAGCCGGAAAATGGAGTAGGAGCAAGCTCAGGGACGGGATTTTGGCAAATTGCTCAGGAAGGAGAAATTCATTCCCTGCATATCGGTATTCAAAGAAATTCCAATACCTTAAAATTATTCGATACGGCACACCAGTACGGAATGAAATACATTCTGGCAGATGAGCTGTTTTTTGAAAACTTACCATCCATTTATCAGAGAATAGATGAGCTTTTGGAAAGTGTAGATTATGTTTATCTAACGATATGTATGGATGTTTTTAATGCTTCCATTGCTCCGGGAGTTTCGGCTTCAGCTTATAATGGAATTTTTGCAGACGCTACATTTATGCATTTTTACAGACACATTTTGAAAAGTAAAAAACTCTTGGCATTGGACGTGGCAGAAGTTAATCCGTTATTTGATATTCAGGAAAGAACGGCAAGACTGGCGGCATGTCTTATGAATGAATGGTTTATGATATAAACGGTAAAATCATATTTTTCCGATAGAGAAAATCTCTATTTTATTTATCCCTAAGGAACAAAATTTGTTGCTTTCATGGTGCTTTGAGAAAGAGCGCTAATAAATTCATTCAGTTGAATTTAAAAACAGAAATTAAAGTATGGAACAATTAATTGAAAATAAACTTATTACAGCAGATAAGGCATTTTCTGAATGGAAAAAAGTACCATTCGAAGACAGACAAAAGCTCATTGCAAAAGCTGCAGAAATTTTAAAAAACAATGCTGAAAGATTTGGTAAAATCATTACCACGGAGATGAATAAGCCAATTTCACAGTCGATTGCAGAAGTTGAGAAATCTGCTTTAATGATGAATTATTATGCGGATGCTGAAAATATTTTAAAACCGGAAAAAGTAGATTCCGAATATAAATACTCTGAAATTCATTACGTTCCGAAAGGAGTAATCTTAGGAGTAATGCCTTGGAATTTTCCTTTCTGGCAGGTGTTAAGGTTTGCTATTCCTGCAATTTTGGCGGGAAATACAGTTGTTCTTAAACACGCATCCATTTGTTTCGGAAGCGGAAATGCAATTGAAGATATGTTTTTAGAAACGGGCTTTCCAAAAGGTATTTTTCAAAATCTGGAAGTAGGACATAAGGAAGTAAGAGAAATTCTAGAACATGATGCTGTAAAAGGGGTAAGTTTAACGGGAAGTGGAAGAGCGGGCGGAGAAGTAGCCTCAATTGCGGGACTCAATATCAAAAAATCTTTACTTGAGCTGGGCGGTAGTGATGCTTTTATTGTATTGGATGACGCCGATTTGGAAAAAGCTGCTGAAGTAGGTGCTCAGGCAAGACTTCAAAACTGTGGCCAAACGTGTGTTGCTGCGAAAAGGTTTATTATTGATGAGAAGATAGAAGATGCATTTCTTCCGAAGTTCATCGAAGAATATAAAAAATTCGTTCCGGCAGATCCGATGGATAAAGAAACAAAAATTTCCGGTATGGCTAGACCTGATTTAGCAGATGATCTTGAAAAGCAGTTTCAAAAAGCTTTAGAGAACGGAGCGGAAATTATTATTCCGTTGGAAAGAATTTCCGATATTGAGTTTAATCCGGGGTTAATCCGTGTAAAGGAAGGTAATCCCATCTTACAGGAAGAACTTTTCGGACCGCTTGGAATGGTAATGATTGCTAAAAACGATGAGGAAGCTTTACAGATGGCCAATGATATTCCTTTCGGGCTTTCAAACTCTGTCTGGACGTCTGATAAAGACCGACAATTATTTTTTATTGAAAATCTGGAATCCGGAACGGTAAATATTAACAGAATGACAAGTTCTGATCCCCGTTTTCCTTTTGGAGGAACAAAGGCGTCAGGTTATGGAACAGAGCTTTCTTTACTGGCTTTAAAAGAGTTTGTGACGGCTAAGACGATTGTTGGAAATTAATTATATACAATTTTACTTAAAATAAAACAACTCCCATTATTTTGGGAGTTGTTTTGTTTTATTATATTTTGATTAAACTGTTGTTAATCTTAATGTATTCGTTTTTCCTCCTTCATATGATGGAGTAGCATTGATGTTGATTACAAAATCTCCGGTTTCAATATAACCGTGATTGTGTGTCAACATATTTACCTGGATAATCGTTTCATCCGTAGGCTTCTTCATGTCATAATAGTAAGCATGAACTCCCCAAAGCAGGTTCAGCATGGTAATGACTCTCTTATTTCCACTGTAAACGATAATATGTGAATTCGGTCTGTGTGCTGCAAGCTGGAATGCTGTATATCCTGAATGCGTCAGTGTAACAATAGCAGAAACATTAGTCGTTTTCGCAATTCTTACGGCTGCAAGACAAACCCTGTTAGTAATGAACCTTTCATCGATGCAGTTATAATCTTTTTCAATCGGTTCGTTTTTGTGTTGGTAAAAGTGAGTCATCTCAATGTTCTTCACAATTTTAGCCATATTTTCAACCACCTGAACAGGGTATCTCCCCACAGAAGTTTCTCCAGAAAGCATTACCGCATCAGCTCCATCCAATACAGAGTTGGCAACGTCATTTACCTCTGCTCTTGTTGGAGTTAGGCTGTTAATCATTGTTTCCATCATCTGAGTAGCAATAATTACCGGCTTGGAATAGAATCTTGCTTTCTCCACCAATGTTTTCTGAATAGCAGGAACTTCTTCCATCGGAACTTCTACCCCTAAGTCACCTCGGGCAACCATTAATCCGTCGCATTCCAACAGGATTTCATCAATATTTTTTACTCCTTCAGGCTTTTCAATTTTCGCAATAATAGGAGTTTTGAATTTACCTTTAGGGTGTTTATCGATTAATTCTTTTAGATCGATAATATCCTGTGCATGACGCACGAAAGAAAGAGCAACCCAGTCTACTTCCTGATCAAGCATGAAATTAGCGTCCTGAATATCTTTTTCCGTTAAAGCAGGAAGAGAAACATTGGTATTCGGAAGGTTTACCCCTTTCTTAGAGCTTAAGGGCCCCCCTTGAATCGTTTTTGCTTTTACCGTATCAGTCAGGTTGGTTTCAGTAACTTCCAAAACCAGTTTACCATCATCGATCAGAATTCTTTCACCAACCTTTACATCTTGTGGAAACTGTTGGTAAGTCATATATACTTTTGTAGAATCTCCTTCAATTTTTTCATTAGTGAAAGTAAGAATGTCTCCAGGATTTAGATAAGAACCCTCTTTTACTACACCTACTCTCAATTTTGGACCTTGCAAATCTCCCAAAATACCTACAGAGTACCCATATTCTTTATTAAGTTCTCTAATTATTTTGATGTTTGCTTTAACTAGATCGTAGTCTGCGTGTGAAAAATTGATTCTAAAAATATCAACTCCCGCTTTCATTAATCCTAACATTACTTCCTTCGACGATGAAGCCGGTCCAAGTGTTGCGATAATTTTGGTCTTCTTTAAATACTTATTCATAATACTGGATAATTTGATATAGTTCTTCCTCAGAACTCAATGTGTAATCTTGAATTGGAAATACAAGATTTTCAGGGAGCAAAATTACGGAAAAATCAGGAAACTGTTCCGAACTATGCAGAATATATTCTACATCTACCTGATTATTTAATAAAAATTTAATGTTTTCTTCTTCTGAGAAGAGTTCTGTCTGTATTTTTTTTTGCTTACTTTCTGAAGATTTATTCGAAATGAAAGTAAAACATGTCTTTGTAAACTTGTGATAAGCTTCAAATCTTGGAAAATAATAATCATAATAATCACCGTGAAAGACCATATCTTGCTTTCTGGAGAATGTTAAATTGTTATTTTGATTTATTTTGTAAAAAAACTCATGAGCAGGTATATTTTTTGCTAATCTTACCAATCCTATGGCAATATCTTCAAATTCTATATCGTCTAGATCATAAAGTTTTTGGATTTCCAAGTATATTTTCTTTTTTGTTTAAAATATAAAATGCTCTCTGTGCTGCTTTTTCTTCTGCTTTCTTTTTGGAGGTTTCTGTAGCGTTGGCTATTTTTTCTTCTCCCAACCAGACATGACAACGAAAAACGACAGCTTTATTGACCTGGATTTCTTCGCAGGTCTCATATTTTATATTAACTTTTTTCTTCTGGCTCCATTCCAGCAAAAGACCTTTATAGCTTACAATTTTATTCTCAAGCTTATTGATCTCAGATGGTGTTAAAAGTCTTTCCAAAATGATTTTCTTACAGGTATCATATTGAAAATCCAGATAAACGGCACCTATTAAGGCTTCAAATAAATTTCCGGAGATATTTTCCCCTAAAGCCACCGAATTTTGCTTTTGCAGAAGATCCGTCAGTTTTAAATCTTCCCCAAGCTTATTAAGGTTTTTCCTGTTGACAATCTTAGATTTCATTTGGGTCAAATATCCTTCATTAGCCTTAGGATAGGTCTGAAACAAATGACAGGAGATAATTGTACCCAAAACAGAATCTCCCAAAAATTCAAGTCTTTCGTAATTAGTGTTGTCTTGATTTTTAGAAGAGCTTTTTAAAGAGAAAGCTTCACGGTAGAGCGCAACATTTTGCACCTCGGTACCCAACATTTTATTAAGTTCAGTACTGAGGAAATAATCTCTCTCCGTTAATTTTCTTTTTCTTTGTTTGAGAAGGAATTTAGAAAAGTATTTCTGTAACTCCATTCAGTAAAATTAGATTTTCTTAAATAGAACGCAAGCGTTATGCCCACCAAACCCAAAAGTATTACTCATGGCTACTTTTACATCTTTCTTCACAGCTTCATTGAACGTAAAGTTCAGTCTGCTGTCGATATTTTCATCATCAGTAAAATGGTTGATGGTAGGAGGAACAATACCATGAATAATAGTTCCTAACGCAGCGATAGCTTCAATAACTCCGGCTGCACCCAATAAGTGGCCTGTCATTGATTTTGTAGAATTAATCTGAATGTCGAAAGCGTGCTCTCCTAATAATTTTGAAATTGCGTTAGATTCTGCAATATCTCCTAATGGAGTAGAGGTACCATGCATATTGATGTGATCTACTTCATCAGCAGTTAATCCTGCATCTTCCAAGCAATTTTTCATTACCAGATAAGCTCCTAAACCTTCAGGATGAGGCGCTGTCATGTGATGTGCATCCGCACTAAGACCTCCTCCTTTTAATTCTGCATAAATTGTGGCACCACGTTTTACGGCGTGCTCATATTCTTCAAGAATGATACATCCTGCTCCTTCTCCTAACACAAATCCGTCTCTGTCTTTGTCAAAAGGTCTTGAAGCTGTTTTGGGATCATCATTTCTTGTAGAAAGTGCCATCATTGCGTTGAATCCACCTACACCACTTGCTGTAACGGCAGCTTCAGAGCCTCCGCACACAATTACATCTGCTTTTCCCAGCTGGATCAGCATTTTGGAATCAATTAAAGCATTTGCTGAAGACGCGCAAGCAGAAACAGTAGTATAGTTAGGTCCGTGGAATCCATATTCAATAGAAATATGCCCAGGAGTAATATCTGCAATCATTTTAGGGATAAAGAAAGGGTTGAATCTCGGAATTTCCGTGTTTGCCCATCCCAGAACTTCAGTTTCGAAAGTTTCTAAGCCTCCGATTCCTGAACCCCAGATTACACCGACTCTGTTTTTGTCTACATTGTCTTCAATAATTCTTGAGTGCTCAACAGCTTCTTTAGCAGCAACCAGCCCAAGTTGTGTATTTCTATCCATTTTTTTAGCTTCTTTCTTGTCGAAATGGTCTAATGGATTGAAATTTTTTACTTCGCAAGCGAATTTTGTTTTAAAGTTTGTGGCATCAAAAAGAGTAATCGGAGCGGCACCGCTCTCACCTTTTACAAGATTTTCCCAGTATTCTTTTGCATTATTTCCAATCGGTGTTATTGCTCCAAACCCGGTTACAACTACTCTTTTTAATTCCATAAACTTTGTTAATTTCTTTTTTGTTGAAGAATATTATTTATTTACTACTTCTTCGATATAAGCGATAGCGTGTCCTACAGTAGTAATTTTTTCAGCTTGATCATCAGGGATTTGAATGTTGAATTCTTTTTCAAATTCCATGATTAGTTCAACTGTATCCAATGAATCAGCTCCTAAATCGTTAGTGAAGCTAGCTTCAGGAGTTACTTCTGTTTCTTCAACGTCAAGCTTATCAGCGATGATAGCTTTTACTCTTGATGCAATGTCTGACATAGTAAATTATTTTTTTTAATTGTTAGATGGTGCAAATATATAAAATTCTTTACGATAAAACATTTTTTTAGTCTTTTTTGTGGCTTGCAGGTGCTTATTTTATCGTTGGGTAGTTTAGTGTTTTAGTTTTCAGGAGTTTATATTTTTAACATTTTATATGCTGCTTGGGGTTTCATTAAAATAAATTTTGAAGTCTTCATATATCCTATATATTAATGATCTGAGTTGAAATAAAATGAGTTTTTTAACAAAGTGAATTTGAGCTTTTTAACAAACCTTGTACAGTCATTATTGGCGGAAATTTGTATCAAATAAAAATCAGTAATACAATGAAAAAAGTTTGGTTTATCACAGGAAGCTCAAAAGGTTTAGGGAAAAATCTTGTTAAAGCGGTATTATTAAAAGGTGACTATGTTGTGGCTACAGCCAGAAATCCCCAACAGTTAAAAGAACTGACTGAACAATATCCTGAGCAGTTGTTACCACTGGAGTTGGATGTTCAGAATAAAGAACAGATTTATGCTACAGTTGAAGAAGCAGTAAGTCATTTTGGTAAAATAGATGTTCTGGTAAATAATGCAGGTTTCGGAATTACGGGAGCGGCAGAAGCTTTTACGAATGAACAGGTAAGAAATCAATTGGAAGTTAATTTATATGCACCAATTGAAGTAACGAGAGCTGTTTTGCCTTATATGAGAAAACAACGTGCGGGAAATATTCTGCAGATCAGTTCTATTGGAGGTAGAGTAGGGAATGCGGGACTTTCAATTTATCAGGCGGCTAAATTTGGTTTGGTTGGGTTTTCTGAATCTTTAAGTAAAGAAGTTGCTCCTTTGGGAATAAAAGTAACCTGTATTCAGCCTGGTGGTTTCCGTACAGAATGGGCAGGTCCCTCAATGAGTTTTGCAAAAGATATTGAAGGGTATGAAGCAACAGTAGGAGGGGTGAAACAACATTTAACTTCGGGTAAGTTTCTGCCAATGGGAGATCCTGCAAAGGCTGCGAAAGTGATGATTGATGTTGTAGAAAATGAAAATCCTCCATTGCATTTGGTGTTGGGAAGTGAAGCTGCAGCTATTTTAAGAGCAACTGACGAAAAAAGAAAAGAAGAATTCGAAAAATGGATGAGTGTGACAATATCTACCGATTCTGATGACGCAGTTAATATTTTTGACACAGAATATGGGAAACAATATTTGGCTCACAAAGGAATTAGTCTGGAATAACAAATGAGACTGTGTTTTGCAGTCTCATTTCATATCTTTGTATATCATGAAATCTAAAAGAGAAGATTTTGGGAGTATTGTGTTTTCTTGTTATACTCAGTTGAGTCGGCAGGGAGAACATTTTGTGTCTGATCATGTATTGAGCTATCAGATCTCAGGCGACTTGATTTTAAATGACGGATTGCATGATTATTCCGCTAAAGATGGTTCAATTCGTTTTCTGAGAAGAAATCAGCTGTTGAAATTTACTAAGCAACCGCCTCCCGATGGAGAATTTAAGTCCTTATCCATTTATTTAAACCAACAAATTCTTAAAGATTTTAGTATTGAATATAATTTAGTATCGGAAAAGAAGGAGTATAATAAACCATTATGTCTGCTTAATGACAGTGTACAATTTCAAAATTATATGAACTCACTGTTGTTTTATTATGATTCAGGGAAGCTTTCTGATGCAAGACTGGTAGATTTAAAAATAAAAGAAGCGCTAATTTTATTACTTGAAGAAGTGCCCGAATTAAAAAATATTTTATTTGATTTCAATGAACCCGGTAAAATAGACATTGAAGCCTTTATGAATAAAAACTTCCATTTTAATGTTAACTTAGACCGCTTTGCATATCTTACCGGCCGAAGCTTGGCGACTTTTAAACGGGACTTTGAAAAGATTTTCGGAATTACTCCCGGAAAATGGTTGATTCAGAAAAGATTGCAGGAGGCTCATTATCTGATTTTAGAAAAAGGGAAAATGGCTTCTGAGATATATCTGGACCTCGGTTTTGAAGATCTTTCTCATTTTTCATTTGCTTTTAAAAAACATTATGGCTCGTCACCCAGTAAAATAATATAGGTACCTTATATATCATGAAGTTGAAATTTGTCTATGTAATTCTGTTGTTAAGTGGCCTTTTACTGTTTTCTCAATCGAAAGGTAAAGTCATTAAAGTGAAAGATGGCGATACTATAGTTGTTCTCTTAGGAAATAATCAGCAGGAAACATTGCGTCTGGCAGAAGTGGATTGTCCTGAAAACGGCCAGGCTTTTGGTAAAAATGCAAAACAGTTTACCAGTTCTCAGGTTTTTGGTAAAAAAGTAATGTTTTACAGAACAGGAAAAGACCGGTACAAACGAACGGTTGCTAAAATATTCTATGATAAAGATAAATATTTGTCTGCTGAGATTATAAAATCAGGTTGGGGATGGTGGTATTTTAAAGCATCAAAAAATATAGAATTAAAGAACTATGAATTAGAAGCTAGAAGTTCAAAAGCTGGATTGTGGAAAGACAGTAACGCGATTTCCCCATGGGACTTCCGGAAGAATAAGAAAAAGAAAAAAGAGGTTTTGTAATTACAAAACCTCTTTTTGTGGAGTTGGAGGGATTCGAACCCTCGTCCAAACAAGCAATACATAAGCTTTCTACATGCCCGAAGACATTGCAGACCTATTGCTTTAAGCTTATCTTTTAGAATTCGGATACAATTTTGGGAACAATTTTGAATCAAGAATTATGGCATCAATTAGTTTTTTTAACAGAGGTAAAGTTGAAAATAAAGAGAGTACAATATGGGTACGATTAAGGGATAAAAATATAGATGTGAAGACACCTATACCATACTTAAAATGTAAACCAAAAGATTGGAAAAATGGTAAATGTATAGTAACATCAAGAAATTCTAATATTGAAAAAGCTGAAATAAATATTAAGCTTATCAAGCTTGAGACAAAAATTATTTCAGAGTATTCAAATTATAAACCTGAACTCGATTTAAAGGAGTGGCTAGATTTAATTATTTCACCTGAAAAAGTTGTTTCAGAAAATATCAAACAACAGTCAGATAATATTCTTTTATTTATTGATGACTATATTAGTTTGAAAAAAGATGTTGTAAGTGACTCAACAATTAAAAAAGCAAATGTTGTTAAACAGTTATTAAAACGTTACTGTGATGACCTTAGAGCTCGAAAGAAGACATTTAAGCATTTAAAGTTCTCTGATTTAGACAACTCTTTTAGGGTGGATTTTGAAAAATATTGCCTTCGAGAGAATTATAAAATATCTACAACTTATCGAAATCTTAAATTTTTAAAAATGATTTGTAAGGTTGCTGAGTCTCTTGATTTGGTAGTACACAAACATACTTTTTTATGGAAGTTTGATATAGAGAAAGCATCTAAAAATATCCCAAAATCTATTTATCTTACTTTCGAAGAATTAGACAAAATAGAAAAAGCAGAAATGCCAAATGAGCACTTGGATAACGCAAGAGACTGGTTATTGATAGCTTGCTATACAGGACAGAGAGTTAGTGATTATTTGAGGTTTAATTCCAGTATGATTATACAGGATGATGAAAATCAATCTTACATAGAGTTTAATCAAATCAAAACAGGAACTAAGATGCAAATTCCACTACTACACAAGGTGCAAAATATTTTACTCAAAAGAGGAGGTGAATTCCCACGCAAGATTTCAGATGTAAATCTTAATCTATATATTAAAGACGTTTGTAAGTTCGCAGATATTGATGAGGTTTTATATAATGGAAAAACTATGACAATCGAGAGAGAGGATTTGTCTAAAATTACAAGAAAAGTTTTTGGTGATTATCCCAAATATGAACTAGTGACCTCTCACATTGGACGCAAAAGTTTTGCCACAAATTTTTATGAAAAAATTCCTATTACTTACTTATTAAATTTTACTGGACATAAAACAGAGAGGCAATTATTAGCTTATATAAGTAAAACCGATGTAGAAAAAGCGAAATCAACAGCAAAAATATTTAAAAGCTTAGGTTTTTAATTTTTTTATAATTTATTAAAAAGACCTTTAGTGAATTAACTACTTGTTAACATCTTCAAAATATTCATAAGCTTTTAATTTTAGTTTGAAAATTGTAATTTGGCATCAAACTAAAACAATGAAGAAACTATTAAACGAGATAAGAGAAAGGTATTTAGAGTTTAAAATATTATCAACTGAGTTTTATTTAAATCTTTTATCAGGAGCAATACTTTTTTTGGGTAGAAAAAAAATGAAACTTTTGGTAAAGAATAATGACAATCCAAACAACTTAGAAGACCTTACTCCATATATTTTAAAAGATGAAGAAAGCAACTATAATCTCCAAACATATTTGAATTCCTTAAAATGGGGAGTATTAAATAATAATGTTCGAAATATTGCAATTTCTGGTTCTTTTGGTACTGGTAAAAGTACAATTCTAAATTTGTTTAAAAAGAATAATCCTGAGTTTAAAATCTTAGATATTAACTTAGGGAAATTTGAAGAAAAGAATAAACAAACAGAAGTTGACATTGAAACAAGTATTGTTCAGCAAATTCTTTATTATGAGAAAAAGAAAAACTTAAAAGATTCGAGATTTGAAAGAATTACTTTTGATAGATTCATTTTTATTAAAGTAGTTTTTTTTATTATTTGGGCTTTATCAATACTTTATCTTTTCTTCGACAAAATATACCAGAAATTGTATCTTATTAATAGAGAGGAGTCTTTTTATTATGTTTATCTTATGAAGTTTTCTTTTTTATTAGGAGTTTTCTTTATTTTAAAAAAAATATTTAAACAGCTCTTTAAGTTAAAAGTAAATAAAGTAAGTTTTAGTGATGCTGAATTTGTTCCAAAAGATAATGATATTTCTATAATTAATAAACATGTTGATGAGCTAATATATTTCTTTGAAAAGACTCGAACACAAATTGTCTTCATTGAAGATATTGATAGGTTTGAGGATGCTGTAGAGGTATTTATTAAGCTTCGAGAACTCAACATTATAATAAATAATTCGAAAGATATAGTTCAAAAAGTGACTTTTATTTACGCTGTAAAAGATGAGTTGTTTAGTAAAAATAATGAAAAAACTAAATTTTTTGATTTAATCATTCCTGTGATTCCAGTTGTGGACTATAGTAATTCTAATACACAATTTATTAAAAGATTAAAGGACGATTTTATTAATGAGGATATTATTTCTGAGGATATTATAAACGATATTTCACCTTATGTAAATGATATGAGAAGTCTCATTAATATCATTAATGAATTTAAAACTTATTATAAAATAAAGAGTAAGGAAAATCAAGCGTTAAATGGAAATAAGCTGTTTTCTTTAATTGTTATTAAAAACATGTATCCTATTGAATTTAAAAGTTTACAAAATAAAGAAGGGATTATTTATAAAATATTTGAGTTAAAAAGTATTTTTTATTCTGATATAGTAAAGCAAATCAAGAAGGATATAGAATTACTAGAAGAAGACAATTCAAATATTGAGTTAGAAAGACAATCTAGCCTCATAGAATTACAAATGATTTATCTTTCTCAACTACTTTTGGATTCATTTGGTGCTATAAGATATAATATAGATGAGGATTCCTTACAAGTACAAGATTTAATAAAAGAAGAAAAGTTTGAACAATTTGTAAATAAGGGAACTCTGTCATATACCTTAGGGGGAAGAACTACATTTTTGTCATTTGCTAATATTGAAACGAAGGTAAATCCTGATGCTGGTTATATTGACAGGAAAAAAAGAATAGAAGATAAATTGAATAATAAAAAACAATCTAATAATTTTGAAATTCGAAAACTAAGAAAAAGAATTAACAAGTTAAAAAATTCGTCTTTAAACCAGCTATTTCAAAAGGCTGACAGAAAACATATAGAAGAATATTTTACTAAAGCCTTTGTAGATGCAAATGATAAAATTGAACTTGGTGATGGATTAAGTATTGAAAATAACATTGCGAATGAACACCGAAAATATAGTTTGCTTAAAGTTATAATTACTAATAATTATCTCGATGAAAACTATTCTAATTATATATCTCTTTTCTATCCAGAATCTATCAGTGAAAATGATTATAATCTCAAATTGAAAATTATTGAAGATGGGGAAACTGCCTTTAATGATGTTATAAATAAGCCTAAAAATTTGATTTCAGAATTGAGTATTGCTAATTTTAAAAAGGAATCTATTTTAAATTTTTATATTTTAGACTATCTGTTAGGAAATTTTAAAAATAATGAGGTGTTGACACATAAATTAGAAGAATTTCTCAACACAATATCAAATACAAACGATAAGTCTGTTGATTTTATTGATAAGTATATAGAATACTCCGAAATTTCAGGCTATACCCACACTTTTATATTAAAAATATCTTCTTGGGAGGACTTTTGGTATTTAGTGCATAACGAGGATATATTTAGTTTAAAAAAGAAAAAGAAAATTATTGATATTTTGTTTAGGGTAAACAATATTGATGAAATAAAAAGTCTTAATAAAGAAAATAAGATAAAAGAATTTTTGGAAGATTACGATGATTTTTTATTAAATAATTATAATGAGAACAGAAAAGAAGAAATTTTTAATAAATTAAAATCGTTAGGAATTAAATTCAAGGAAATCAAATATGAGGCTTCTCTACATGATTGGATTCTGCAAGTAATGAATAATAATTTATATGTTATTGACATCAATAATATTAATCTTTTCCTTGCAAAATATTCCAATCCAGATTACATCCAATACTCATATAGTACTAATAATTACACAGCTCTTCTAAACTCGGATTGCATTGCGCTTAAAGAAAATGTTAGCGATAATATAAATTATTATGTAGAAAATGTATTATTAAAATTAGATAATAATAATGAGGAAGAAATTGAAGTGGTTGAGACATTACTGAATAATGATGAAATTACTATAAGTAATAGAACTGCCTTAATAAGAAAAATAGATTTTACAGTACAAAAAATTACCAATATAGATACTGAGCTATGGGTTCCTCTTTTCATTAATAATAGAATTTTACCACATTGGATAAATATTCTATCTTACTACAATTATAATAATAAGGAAATTGATTTTGTAATAGAGGAATTCCTCAATAAAGAAGAGAACTACAACCGATTGAAATTAATCTGCATAAATGATTCTATTGATGAAAATGAAAATCACTTAACAGATGAATTGATTACAAATTTTAATATCTCGTTGATAAACAGTGAGATTTCGAATGATGCATTTGATGAATTAATTGATTCTTTAACTGTTAATTTTGATGAAACATCAGTTATTGAAAAAACAGAAAGAATTCCAAAATTAATTAGTAATGGAAATATTATTTTAAATTCTGAAAATCTATCATCTTTATCCGAAATTGAAATTATAGCAATATGTGAAAAAAAAGAAGTTGAACTAAATGAAACCTATTCCAATTTGGAGCTTCCAATTGATAGTTGGAAAGCGATATTTATGGCAAATATTAATCCAGAATTAAAGTTGCTAATTTTTGATTTTTTAACTGATAATGAAATGTACAATAGTGAGGATACTTCCTTTTTAGAGGTTTTAATAAATATTTTCAAAGAGAATAAATTTCATCAATATTCAGAATTTTTTGTTGATTCAGTAATGGAGTCACAATTAATAATTAGTGACAAGATTTTTCTTTTGAATTTTGAGAAAGATAGTATTGATACTTTACAGTTTAGAAAGTATATTGAACAATTGGGTAAGCCATTTTCTTTAATACTTCAAAAAGAAAAAATAGAAATTGACAATTCGGATGAAAATAAAGTTTTCTTAGAAAATCTTCGAGAGCTTGGATTTATCAAAAGAATTTACATGAAAAATAATAATTCTATATTAACAGCTAGTTATAACGATTAATAAAACATACAATCTGCTATTTGTAATTTGTTTATTACTGGTAATCAGTTTTTTAATGGTGGTTTCAGGACAGTTATGTTACCACGTTATATAAATTTAAAAAATCTCTCATGTGAGAATGAGAGATTTTATTTTGAACTAAAGATTAGTTATTTACTTATGCTTGTTTCTCAAAACATATATTGGAAAATCCTTTTTAAATCCTTTATATAAAAGTGAATTTTCTTTCAATCTGGCAGTAAATCTATCTTTGAAATCACTTTCAAATATTGTTTGTTTGACATAATCTTTTAAGTCGGTCATTTGAGTATCTAAAATTCTCTTTTCCAAAATACTGGCTAAAAGGTCTGTTATTATAGTTCTTAAATCGGGAGCTAAAGCATACTTGATACTGAAATTACCAAGTTCATCACACTTTACTGATATTATGCAAAAAGGTGTTAAACACTGGTAAATTGTTTCCCTGTCTATATAGTTGCTATCTATTCGTAATCGTAGCTCAAAAGATTCTAAATAACCTTGTAAACGGTCTATTACACTCACAAGCTCATAATATTTGTTCTTTAACTTTTGATTCCTATTTTGAACCTCTATGTATGTGTATTTTTCAATATTCCAATTTCTATAATTTGTTTGAAAATTATAAGCAAACCTCGTTAAGTTAAATAAAAAATATGTTTTGTCAGCTTTATCCCATTCATCTATAATTAATTTGTCTATGTAGCCTTTTCCCTTAAATCCAGCCTCGAATAACGATGTTTCAATGTCTTCATAATTTATCTGTGAAAAATAGCTTACACCTCCAAATTCAGTAATTCCATGTTGTTTTAGATAATATAGTATCACCCTAACAAATGGAGGATGGTCTATGGGGAATAAAGAAGGTATATCAAACTTTTTTAGATTCATCATTAAACAAGAATTCAAAATACTCCAGCCTCTTTATTACATTCTCATCAAAAAATTGAGAATAATCGTAAGGTGGAATTGTTATAATATCCATTTCTTCATCTGGTATTGAGGAAAATAACCACATGCGAATTTTATTTATTTTATAAAGTAGCATCTTATACATATAATTCTATTGTGCAAAATTTGTAATCCCAGTGTAGTATTTAAAATATCTGCCTTCATGATTATTGAGCACAATTGATACTGCAGAACCTTTTGTACCTAATATAGTTCCAACCTCTTTGTTATTGTAGTAGAACTTGTAACTTTCTATATCCCCATTTCTACTATAGTAACCTGTTGAAATTGTGTAATCAGTTCTGTAATTTCCTTCAAAGACAGATATGCTTCCTGTTCCAATATAGTTTAATACACATGTAACACAATCCCAATCAATATTAAAACTAATAAGTACTTTTATCCTATTGTTATCAATTCTATCGTAAATTTCTTTTGTATCAGCATCTAATTTGTATTGAACATACGATAATTTATAACCATTAAAGGCTGTTACTGAACTTCCATCTTTTTTCACATCAAATCCTTGACAGTATAGGAATGAACATGAAAGAAAAAATATTTTTAAGAATAAAATCTTTTTCATGTTTCTAATTTATTCTTTATCTAAAATGTTATTATTAACTCCATTTAGCCATTGAATTTGACTGGTACTTATCTTTTTAAATTTATAAGTTCCACTTGATGCACCAGCAGTGATAGTGAAGTTGTAATCGGTATCAGTAATTGTTTCATCAACTTTTGCAGTCTGTCCATTACTTGCAGTTTGCGTCAGAATTGCTTTGTAACTTGTTCCATTCATTACATAGATAAAATCATCATTTGTGAATTTGTAATAAGATGTGTTGCCAACTTTCCATGAGCCTTGAATCCATGTTGGAGGATGAAAGTATTGGGTTGTTACAGGATTATTTTGCTGTGATGTTGATGAGATATCATCGCTATTAGAACAGTTTACTACAAAGGTAGCTACAGCAGCTGTAAGAAATAATTGTTTCATATAATTGAATTTTATTGTTAATAATGTTATTATGAACAACAAAAAAGTGAGGTACTTATCCATGTTAGTAATACAAGCTCGGCAAAGCTTTGACACATAACAGGAAAGCCCTCACCATTATATGGCAAGGAGCTAAACTGTTTGCATTTTGTGTCAAATTTGAATTTTGCCGATTCGTATTACAATTGCAAAAGTTTTCTCTTTTTCGTTGAAGTAAGCAGCAAAGATATTAATTCAAAATGAATCTTTCAATTCAATTTCTTGTAAAATAGATTTGATAATTCAATGTAAATCATTTCTCATTGTATATTTTATTCTAATTCGATTCTTGGACAATTTCCAAATTTTGTAATAAAGGCATTATTTAATGTCAATTTTGAAGCTTCAATTTCTTGCTCGGGCACAGCAATGCAATCATGTATAGTAAAGGTTGAAATTCCCTGTTTAATTAAGCTACGAGCAACACTATCAACAATTATTTCAGATTCTAAATCAAATAGTTGATGAGTTATAGTTTTGTAGTTATCTTTTTTCTTTTCTCGTATTAAATCATATATAATTGGAAATTCTGATTTAAATATTTGCTGTTCTCTTATATAATGATTGTTTCGAGCGTAAAGCATTGAAATAAAAAGTTTTTTTGTTAAAGCTCTGTCTTGCCCATAAGTATAATTGTAATTTTCATTAAACAATTTTTCATAATTTTTAGCCCATTCTATAAGTGGGATTTGATTCATGAAAGCTTCAATAAAATGGTCGTAAATAACTCCTTCCGCAGAGAGAGTATTGAACTTTTTAATCTCTTTATTCATAAGGGTTTCGAGAGTTTTAGTCGAGATATAGTAAGAGTACTCATCTAAAGAAGAGCAAATCTTTTGAAGAAAGTCAGAACTATTACAAATTTTCAGACTTTTTAATGTTCCAGTATAAAGTGTAGCTAAATGGTTTTTTATATATAAATCTTCGGGATTAGTGTAACCTTTTGGAAAAATATTACTTTTAGTTCTCTTCTGACTTAGCAGGTTAAAATTACTTTTTGGTGGTAAATAGTGCCCTTTATTTTGTTTTTCATTATATAAATCATATTTGAATAAAGAATAAAAATTTTTGCTAGACTCTTGAAAGTGGCTATCCCTATACTGAAACAAGCTTTTAGTTTTCGCTGAAAAGAGGTAATGGCTAACATTTTTTTTAATAAGACTATTAGAAGAATAACTTTTTTTGGATTTGACAGATGAAAAATGCGTATAAATTTTATTTGTAGACTCTTCTGCCCAGTTGTTTTGTAGATAATCTTTTGTTTTTAATTTTTTATTTACGTTATACTTAGCATTGAATGCTGTGCATTTTCGTAATCTATCTATTCTTTTTGAATTTAAGATGGCTATTTCGGGTAGGTAATTTGACAATAAATAAGGAAACATATTTTTTACATCTAATTGCTGTAATTTTTTTCCATCGTAATAAAGTAAGTTTCGTATAATTTTATTTAAACTAGTTAAAGGTGAATAAAATCTTCCAGATGGCTTTCTTTCATATCGCTTACATTTTCTAGTAAATTTATAATCGCCATTAAGAAACTTAAACAATTGTTTTAAAGCTCCATGATAAGAAGAATATTTTTCCCAGTTTCTCGCACTATCTGATTTATTTAGGTAATTTATATTTCCTAAATATTTTGTAGATAATCTTTCTTCTGCCAGATTAAAGTCTATGCTAAATCTAGTTCTATCAAATTGTTTGTATAGAATTCTTTCATATTTCTTTGTGTAAGAACTATTAAAGCTTACATCATCAGTAGTCGGCTCTGAGGTATTAATTTTAATAAACTTTAATCTTTTGTATAAGTGATTACTAGCGAAACCATATCCAAATGTTTCCCCTTTTTCGTCTCTTGAATAAGGACTTCTTTTAGAAAATATATTTATTTCAGATAAAAAGTTGTAGTAGATTTTATAATTATTCCCACAACACTTTTTTAGTTGATTACTATGAATTTTTATTTTTTTATATGAATAATATCGGTCTTTCTCGATGTTATAACTAACAGTTTTGCTTGTTATCAAGCTTATTAGAGAAACTAATTTGTAGTAATCTATTCTATTGTCATAAGAATTAGCAGATTCTTTTAATTCTTCAATATTAATAGATGACGGGATTAAGAGTAGTTTTTCGAATCTTGTTAAAGAAGTAGGTTGTAATGATGTCTGCATTGTTTTATATAGTTTTAAAACAATGAATCTTTAGAAATTTTGAATATTAATTAAATACTCCGAATCTGGATTAACTCCGTGTGGCACCGTGCTTAAAAGTCGGTTGCTGTTACTTTATAAAACTAAAGCACTTCTATTGATTCATTATGTAGTTGATCGATAAGGTACCAAAAAGTATACCACTCATTAAATAAAACTTTAAATATTCATTTAAAAATCTTTAAAACGTCTTTAGTCTTATTAACTTTAGAAAAAAATGAGATTTTTCTTAAATATTGAATTTAAGAAATTTCATGTAAGTTTTTTTAAAAAAAATCAAGGGGGGTATCAAAAGTTTATGATGATAGGGGGGGCTTGTTGAGTGTATTGTTGGTTATTCTATATATAATTTTTATATTAGAAATTTCACAAACAAATTTATTAAAATGGCAGAAAAAGGAAGTGTTTACCAAAAGGGTGGCGGAGGTACAAATTTTGAACAAGCAGTTCAATCTGCCTATCTGGCAATGCTGTTAATTAACGGTTCCGCACCAATTAATATTTCTAATAAAATAGTTGAAATTGCTTTTCAAACAACAAACAGAGGCTTTAATACGGATGATTTGCTTGTAATTACAGAAAGTAATCAAGGAACTCACCAACTCTTATTTCAAATAAAAACACAATTATCTTTTACTGTAAACAACTCTATTTTTATAGATGTAATTAATGATTTTTGGAAGGATTATAATTCTGAAAAGTTTAATAAAAAAAATGACTATTTAATTTTAGTGCTTAATGGTTTAACAAATGACGAAAGAAATCATATAAAAGTTATACTTAATTGGGCTAAAACACATGCCTATGCTGACGATTTTATTAGTGAAGTAGAAAGAATAGCAATAAAAAAAGAAAAATTAAACATTTTCAGAGAGGTTTTAATAAAGGCAAATGATGATAATCAGATTACAGATGAAGATTTATGGCAGTTTTTAAAATGTTTTGAAGTATTTGATTATGATTTTGGAAATCAAAATAGTTTGGATGAAAGTTATATTAAAAACCTAATAAGTGTCTCCAAGAACAAAACAAATCCTATCACTGAAACTGAGATTTGGAGCAATATATTATCAGTTGTTTCCAAGTTAAATAAAGACGGAGGAAGCGTAACTACTAAAAGTGTCAGGGATGAAGAGGTGTTTTTTTACTTTGATACCGCTAAGATTGTTCCGTATTATGATTGTCTTGAAAGATTTAGACAAGATGGATTATTAACTTTAGAACCAATTAAAAATAAAATAGGAGATTTTCATTTAACTCGTTTAGAAATACTTGAAAACTTAATACAAAAGGTACAAAATAATAGTATTACAATTGTTACGGGAAATGCAGGTGTTGGAAAGTCTGCATTGGTTAAAGAATTGCTTACTAAAGAAAATATCCTATCAGAAGCTTTTATTTTTAAAGCAGACCAGTTTAATATATCCAACCTCTCTGAGCTTTTTTCAAAAATAGGTAATAATATTTCGGTAGAAGGTATATTTTCGATTATTGCGTTATCAAAATCTAAAATAATTTTTATAGATAGTTTAGAAAGGCTTTTGGAAGCAGACCCAGATTGTTCATTTAAACAATTAGTTTCCTTACAAGAGAAATATAATGATATTAAAATTGTTGCAACTTCAAGAACATATTCAGTAGATTTAATAGTCCAAAAATTTGGAATAAATAAAGATAAATTAGGGTATATCTCGGTTCCATATTTAGATAAAAATGAACTTGAACAAATTCAAAAAAATTATCCAATATTATCTCCTTTAATTAAAAATAATCAGATAAAAAGCCTTATTCAAGTCCCAAAGTATTTAGATTTTTCACTAAAAGCACTAGAGACTAACAGTGGAGATTTGGATAATGTATCAATTATAGAACTTAAAAAAATATTATGGAATCAGTTAGTCATAAATGTTCATAATAAAACGTCTGGAATGCCTATCAAAAGAGATAAGGCATTTATATCTATTGCTGTGAACAGAGCTAAAGAAATGAGACTTTTTACAATACCAAAATCAGATATTGACGAGGAAGCTGTTCTTGAGCTAGAAAAGGATAATATTATTTTTCAAGATGTAAATGACATGGCTTACAGTCCAAGTCATGATATTTTAGAAGATTGGGCTTTAGTCAAGTATGTTGCAAGGTGTTATGATGCTTCCAGCACAACAAAAGAATTTTTCAATCAAATAGGTAATGAACCTGCTATAAGAAGGGCGTTTAGGTTATGGATTGAAGAAAATTTGATTGAAGATTTCTCAAAACTAAATGAATTGATATTAAATATAATATCCGATAATTCGTTTGAATCTTATTGGGCTGATGAAGCCTTAATTGCTGTTTTGAAATCCAGTAATAGTAATAATTTCTTTATTTTTTTTAAAGATTATTTGTTAGAAACTAAAACAAGATTGCTAACAAGAATTATGCATTTACTTAAAACAGCATGTCGAGAGTATATTTTTCTCACAGATGGTAGTTCCATATTAAACCCTATAGGTTCAGGCTGGAAAGAAACAATCTTTTTTATTTCACAAAATATAATCGATTTAATAGATATAAGAACTAGCATATTACATTTTATTACCAATTGGAATGACAAAATATGGTATAACCAAAAAGAGATTTCTTTTGATGAGCTTAATTCAGTTAAAAGAGTTGTTTTATATTTTTTAGAGCAGGTAAAAAATAAAGATGATTTCTGGCATAAGGAAGTTGCAATTTTCGATAAAACTGAAGATTTAATAATCATTTTATTTCAATTAGCTAAAATTTCTAAATTGGAAATTCATGATTTAATTTATGAATCTTTAAGCATTGATAGATACGAAAGAGATTATAAATTAAATGGCTTTTATAAGAAAGTTATTAATATTGCATTAAATGATAGAGGAGCAATAATTCTTTCAAAATACCTTCCAGAACTTCTTATAGATACCATGTGGAAGGAGTGGAAATTAGAATTAGAAAAAAAGAAAGCAAAAATTGTAAAAGAGTCTGATATTTCATTTCCACTCAGTCAATTACTGGAAAATAATGATGAATTAGAAGGTGATAAATGTTGGGGAATTAAAGATAAAAGTGCTTTTTTCCCATCAGGAGTATTTAGAACTCCGATTTATTATTTACTTAAATATAATACTGAAGAAGGTATTTCTTTCATAATTGAATTTTTAAATTATTCTTCAAAATTCTACTTAGAAAGTAAGTGTAGACATAAAAATGAACTAAAAGAGATTGAGCTGACGTTAAGTAATGGTAAAAAAATAAAGCAAATTGGAAGTCCTGAAATGTGGATTGCCTTTAGAGGTATGAGTGTTACGCATTATGGAATAGAATGCATTCTAATGTCTACCGAATATTATCTAATGGAGTTAGCTAAATTAAAAACTGAAACTAGTAGAAAACATATACAAGCTATTTTTAACAGTATAATAACGAAAAGCAATAACGTTTTTGCTATGGGAGTTTTAGCGAGTATTACTATGGCTTATCCCGAAGAGATTGGAGATAAGTTCCTACCTTTATTAACTGTGAAAGAATTTTATAGCTGGGATAGTAATAGAGCTTTAAATGAGCAAACAAATACTCACTCTGAACAGCTTTTATATTCTGAGTTTGAAAATAGAATAGCATTTGGTAAGCTTGAACATAGAACGAAATATTTTAGAGGATTAGAAGATTTCGTAATCGAATATCAATATAGAATCGAAACATTTAATGAAAATATTCAGAATATTATTGCTAAGATGATTTCTGAATGCAAGGAGTCAGATGTACTCTGGCAAAAAAAATTAGATGAAATGGATTTTAAAAATTGGAAAAAAGAAAAGCATGAAGAATATAATGGGTATATGTTAATGCCTTCCTACAGTGATTCTGTAATAAAATTTCAAGAAGCTAATAAGGAAGTAGAAAATTCACAAAATAATACATATAAGTATTCAAATATAATAACAAACGCTTATAATGAACCTTCTTCAATTACTATTGAAGTTTGGAATGAGTGCTATAATTACTTTTTAAATAAGGCTTATTTTGACCGTCTTTTTGACAAACCTGTTCATTTAGCTGTAATAGGCTTAAACGAATTTAGATACTTATTAAATTCTGAACAAATTAATTGGTGTAAAACAAAAATTCAAAATACAATTGTCTCTATTATTAAAATTAACTTATCACATTCTTTTAATATAGAATTAGAATATAATATAGTTGAAAAGAATCTTGCTTTAGAATCATTTCATTTATTATTTGAAATGGATTTAGATAACCAAGAAAAGTTATCAGAATTAATAGTTTTATATTTATATATGCTTTCTGCCCATTTTTCTGACAACGAGAAAAATCAAATATATAAATATACGAGAGATTGTGTAAGTTTAAAATACCCCATGATTCATAATAGAATATGGTATGGGTTTTTAAACTTTTCTAAATTTAAAAAAGAGTTTATTTCAAGGCATAAATACTATGATAGACAGCATGTTCAAGGATTGGCTGAAGAAGAATATGATTTTTTAAAGAAACAAAGCGAAATTATACTTCCTTCTAAAATAAGTTTTGGAGAAATAAATTTAAAGGATTTCATCATGGAAAATTTAATTATAACCATATTGATAACTCCTTTCAATACAGAGAATAATAATTTTACTGATTATAAAAAAGAAATATTTGAATATATTTTTAGTATTTTAAATAAAGAGGATTACCAGTACCTCAGACAAAGTAATGAATTAGATTATCGTTGTTTATTAGATTTTTGTATCTATTTGAGAGATACATTTATCCATAATAAAGATAATCTCTATAGAGAATTATTTATTGGCACATTAAAACAGATTTACAACGATGAAAAGGATAACTATAAAAAATATAAATTTAAATTTATAGAAGACCTTTTGAAATATTTTATTTTACAGATTGATGCACTTGTTGCAAATACTGAAGACATAGTGTTGAAAAATTATTATACAAATAGATTTTGGCAGTTATGGGGGATTTTTTATAACCAGGCAAAAGTTTCGAATTCTAAACTTTTAATAAACTATTTACTTTTAGGTATTGATTGGAAACATGAGTCAAAAAATTGGATTGTTTTGGAAGCTAAAAGAGACTTTTATAAAAATATGATGAATGACTTTAAAACAATTGCCTTACCTTCAATAATAAAAGTGCTTAGCACAATAGGAGATAAATCCTTACTTCCAGAAGGTATTAAAATTATTGTGGAAGCAATTAAAATTGATAATAACCTTAAATTTATATTAACCTACGAATCATCGGAGAGATTAATAAAACGACTTTTCTTAAATCATATCTCAAAAATTAAATCAAACAAAAAATTAATTGAAGATTATATTTTTATATTAAATAATATGATTGACTTGGGTTCTTCAGAAGCATATTTTTATAGAGAAAATGTCATTATTTATAAAAATATGGAACTGTCATAATATTTACGTTCTCTTAAATAAAGGTTAATAAGTTATTAGTAAATATGGCTCTGAAACAACCTTTTTTTACTAAAGGCTTGCAATTCCCAATTCAATCAATTCCGTAATTGATTTATCTTTAATTTTTTCTGTAAATTCAGCATAATAATCATCTTCTAATGAGAAGTAGTAAAAGTTAGAAGTGTTCATCTTGGTTGGGATTAAACATAATTCTTTATATATATTACAATCATGATTACAAGAAATTCTTCTTATTTTATCGATGTCCATTAATAGTGAAGTATAATCATTGTCAGCGATTTTAGTTTTATCTACTGCATAATTATAAGATTTTGCAGGTTGTATGTTGTGCATTGGATCTAGTATAACAATGTAAAATATTGATTCATACCAAAAGCCAACAACTCTACCTAGCGATTTAGATATCTGAAATTGCACAAAAGGAAACTCATCATCATTTTGAATTATAGATTTATCAATCCAATTAAAATCTTCTCTTGCTAATGGTATATTTTTTTGTTCCCAATTTATTTTATGATATCTACTAGCTTGTTTAATAGTAGCGTTTGCGAGAAAGCTATCTATGTCATAATTGCACATATCCTTAAGTTTATCCAAAACCGATATGAACCAACTTGCGTTTTTATCACCAACACCGAAATATTCAATTTCTCTAAAGTATTTAAAAGAGAAAGACCAGTACTTTTGTTCTGGTCTTGATTTTGTAACAACTGGTTTTTTACTATTGTAGCTGTTTTCATTAACTACAATTCTATTTTTTAATTCTGGCGGCATAATAGTTTTTCATTATATCATCACTAATAATAACTTCACATCTTTCGTAATCAGAAAATCCCTTTCTAGCATCAATCCATGGGTCTTCTTCGTGAGTCATACGCTCTAGTTCGGAAGAAGAGAAACCAGCATAAGCATCCAAAACATTATCAATATGGAGTTTTATATCATCACTAAGCTCTTTGTAACCATCTCCTTGTATATCGCTTATTAACATATCACTATACATGAATTTATATTGTTTATAGGTGTCAAATAATAATCTATTAACTGGACCATGAATCCAAGCTTGAAAATTAGAATCAAAGAGTTTATCGTTATTAAAAGCGAGATACCACGCTTGGGTATAATATAGTAATTTTTGTAATTTTAAGAAACTCAAGAACCCTTCACCTTCAGACTTCGTACGAAAGATGATGTAATCGGAAACATCTAAAATATTTTGTACTTTTGCCATATTACGTAATTCTTTTTGCAAATTTATACAAAAAAAGACTTTTAAAAATTTGAAAGTTAACGATTTAATCATTAGATTGTAATTTAGAATAGTTATAAATAATAATTTAACAAATCTATTACTTGCTAACGTCAAATCTTGACGCATTTTTGATAAATATTAATTTTTAAATAATATTAAACCTATAAGCAATACTACAATTCTATTTTTGAACAAAAATAGTATTATCTTTACATAATAAAGTATTTGTTCTTTAAGATAGATTAAAAAAGCTAAAAATAATTTGGGAACAATTTCGGACACAAAAACAAAAAAGAGAAAATGTAATTATTTAAAATTCAATAATTTACAAATTCTCTTTAGTTTAGAAAGTGGAGTTGGAGGGATTCGAACCCTCGTCCAAACAAGCAATACATAAGCTTTCTACATGCTTATTCTACTATTGGTTTTCGACTGAAAGCAGAGAGCAGACACCCAACTTTCAGCTTATCTTCTGAGATTTTCGAGTTTTAGCCGAAGCATCTAAAACCTTATTTCCGCATTCCTATATCCCAGGATCAAACGCCGCAGAACAGAGCATTTGTGGAATATCTTGCTCCCTTACTAAAGTCTTCAGGGAAACGCTTGATCTACTATACTTCGATATTAAGCTGCAAGAGCGAACTCTTCGTTGCCAGTTAAAATTTTGTAGCAAGGGATTATAGAGATCGCGCTACGGTTCTCTGCATGCTTACTTATCCATTGACCTTGCTGTCGAAACCAGTCAACCCCGTTGATAAAGTGAATGCAAAGATAACACTTTTATTTTTATTAGAAGCTTTATCCCGCTTTCCACTGTATCTTTTGGGTTACGGGCTCCGCTTCGCTTCGCCCGCAACCCAAAAGGATGTCGTTTCAATCGGGGCTAGGGTGGTCGTCCTTCATTGAAAGTTAGGATTTAACAATTAAGAATTTAATATTTTATTGTGATTATTTTGTGATTAAATAAAAAATTCCTACTTTTGCAATCCAAAATGAGATGTAATATATGTTAATAATTCCAGTAAAAGACGGAGAGTCTATCGACAGAGCATTAAAAAAATATAAAAGAAAATTTGATAAAACTGGTACAGTTCGTCAACTAAGAGCTAGACAACAGTTTATTAAGCCTTCTGTAATTTTAAGACAAGCTAGATTGAAAGCTGCTCACAAGCAAAGAAATCTTAGCAAGGAAGAACAGGCTTAAGATATTTTCTTAAACACATATTAAATTCACTCTTTAAATACGTATATTTGAAGAGTGAATTTTTGTTTTTATACTTCAATGATGCTGGATAAATTTTTAGACTATTTACAATTCGAAAAGAGGTATTCTCCTCATACGATTACAAGCTATAAGAAAGACCTGGAAGACTTTTCTCATTTCTATCTTAAAACAGAATCTTCCGACAATATTTCCAAAGCAGACAAAAAAATTATCAGAAACTTTATCGTAGAACTAAGCGGAAATGGTATTTCCAAGAGAAGTATCAATAGAAAGCTCTCTTCATTGCGTAGCTTCTATCTTTTTCTTCTTAAGATAGGTGAAATTAAAGTTTCTCCTACGGAAAGTGTTTCTTCCCTCAAATTTTATGCAGAAAAGCAAATTCCCGTCTCTAAAGAGGAAATGCAGATTCTTAGTGATAATGTATTTGATCAAATGAATGATATTTTGGAAAAATGTATTATGGAAGTATTATATCAGACAGGAATTCGTAAAGCAGAGCTTTGTGGTATGGTATTTGAAAATGTTAACTTAGACGGAAACGAATTGAAAATAATCGGAAAAGGTAATAAAGAAAGGGTAATTCCTATTTCCGGAGAGTTATCAAATTTGTTGAAAAGTTACTTAGATATCCGTAAACCATTGACTGAATATGAGCACTATTTTTTTGTCAATAAGAAAGGCAAAAAACTCTCTGAAAAATTTGTTTATGTGGTAGTTAATAAGTACCTTAGTTTTATAACAACAAAAGAAAAAAGAAGTCCTCATATCCTTCGTCACAGCTTTGCTACACACGTTTTGGACAATGGGGCGGAGATCTCCAAAGTAAAAAAAATATTAGGTCATTCCAGTCTTGCCAGTACTCAGGTCTATACGAATGCTAATATTGAACAATTGAAAAAAGTGTTTAATCAGGCTCATCCTCGAGCATCAAAAAAAGAAGAATTATGAAGATCACAGTACAATCAATTGGTTTAACTCCTCACGAACCACTAGAATCACACATTGACAAAAAAGTAAGCAAACTTGATACATTTTATGATAAAATTCAAGAATGTAAAGTATTCTTAAAAGTAGAGAATAATGCTGATAAAGCTAATAAAACTGCCGAGATTATTCTGGCGGTTCCGGGAGACGATATTGTAGTAAAAAAGACAACTACCACTTTTGAAGAAAGTTTAGACCTGTGCGTTGATACTGCTAAAAAGCTATTAATCAAGAAAAAAGAAATGGCATAGAAAAAAAGTTAAAAAAAAGTCATTAAAAAATTTGAGAATTCAAAAAATCCGTTCTATATTTGCACTCGCAAAAAGGGAACAGCGATCTTTTGAATTCTTTTTTATTAAAATGCTTCCATAGCTCAGTTGGCCAGAGCACGTGATTTGTAATCTCGGGGTCGTGGGTTCGAATCCCTCTGGAAGCTCTATTTTAATATAAACATGAGGGGAGATTCCAGAGTGGCTAAATGGGACTGACTGTAACTCAGTTGCTTCGGCTTCGTAGGTTCGAATCCTGCTCTCCCCACATTTTATATTAGAAAAAAAGTTGCATACCTAAAGGATTTTTCCTAAGTTTGCACAGCGTTACCAATAGTTTTGGAAACAAAATTGCGGAAGTAGCTCAGTTGGTAGAGCGTCAGCCTTCCAAGCTGAATGTCGCGGGTTCGACCCCCGTCTTCCGCTCAAATATCACACTTGTATTAGCGTGATTTTTTTTACTACTGAAATGATGTAGAGTAGAGTTTCTCACACGTTCAGTCCATTTATTAAAATGCTTCCATAGCTCAGTTGGCCAGAGCACGTGATTTGTAATCTCGGGGTCGTGGGTTCGAATCCCTCTGGAAGCTCTATTTTAATATAAACATGAGGGGAGATTCCAGAGTGGCTAAATGGGACTGACTGTAACTCAGTTGCTTCGGCTTCGTAGGTTCGAATCCTGCTCTCCCCACATTTTATATTAGAAAAAAAGTTGCATACCTAAAGGATTTTTCCTAAGTTTGCACAGCGTTACCAATAGTTTTGGAAACAAAATTGCGGAAGTAGCTCAGTTGGTAGAGCGTCAGCCTTCCAAGCTGAATGTCGCGGGTTCGACCCCCGTCTTCCGCTCAACAAAATCACGCTATTCAGTGTGATTTTTTTAATTAATGCCGACTTAGCTCAGCGGTAGAGTGCTTCCTTGGTAAGGAAGAGGTCACGGGTTCAAGTCCCGTAGTTGGCTCTCGTTTAATCCCGATTTCTTCGGGATATTTTTTTGCCTGAATTTTTGTATATTTTTTGAAATTATAAATATTCCAAAGAGAAAAAATTAAGCGCTAGTTAGAATAATGGTTAAACACCTATACTAAAGTTCAATTGTTTTTCATAATATTCATTCTGATGTTCATTTAATTTTTTTAATAAAAAGTTTCCACCTTAAAATTTAATTAAAGTATCTGCTTATCCCTACAACTGCAATTACTATCATAAAAATTTTTGTTACATTCGTATAAAATATAGTTTGATGAATATTCTTTTATTGGAAGACGATCTTATTCTTTCGGCAGAGCTTTGCAAATTCCTGGAATCGAATAATTTTACATGTGATAAAATCTATGATGGGGAAACCTTTATCCGTCAGATAAAGAATAATACCTATGATCTGTATTTGCTGGATATCAATGTTCCGAAAATCAATGGGCTGGATGTTTGTCAAACCATTCGTTCTTTTGATAAAAATACTCCGATTATCATCATTTCAGCATATGGCGATCTGTCAGATAAAAAAGATGCGTTCACCCGATTGGCGGATGATTATTTGGTAAAACCTTTCCAGTTTGAGGAATTATTATTGAGGATTAATTCATTACTGAGAAGAAAAGTTCCTTCTGAAACTACCGATCAGGATATTATCAGGATTGATGATTTAATTGTTAATAAAACCGAACAAAAAGTGTATCGTGGCGGAAATGAAATCGGCCTTACCCTAAAAGAGTTTCAATTGTTGGTTTATCTTGCAGAAGCGCAGGGGAGAACAGTTTCAAAACAACAGATTACAGAGCATGTGTGGGAACATAACTTTAATACGAATACCAATACAGTAGAAGTCTACATCAACTTTTTAAGAAAAAAGATCGATAAAGATTTTAAAATTAAGCTTATTCATACACGTTCCGGTTTCGGATACTATTTAAGTCCATTATAAAATGTCTTTAAAAAGGAAGATCGCACTTAATCTCAGTATTGCCTTTTCATTGCTTTTTGGTATTGTAATGGCAGTAATTTATATGTCTTTTAATGATTTCCGAAGAGATGAATTTAAAGAAAGATTCAGGCAGAGATTAGAGTTTACTTCACATTTTATTGCCAAATCAAAAGATTTTGAAGAAGAAGCTCCTATTTTTTTTAATGAGAATTCGGATAATATTCTTTTAAATGAAACCATTTTAATTTTTAACGGCCAAAAGGAATTAATTTACAGCACCATCAAAGATCGAAATGTTACCTGGGATAATGCTTTGCTGAAAGAACTTGATGAAAAGAAAATTATTTATTCCGAAAAAACTGTTCCTGAAATCTATGCGGCTCTCAAAACGATCAATGGCGAAAATTACTACATTCTTACCAGCGCATTCGATACCAACGGAAATTCTAAACTGGCGTACCTGAAGTACCTTTTGATTACGGCTTATGTAATGAGTACACTGCTCATCGGTTTTTTCAGTTATTATTTTATGGGGCAGTTCTTAAAGCCTTTAGAAGATCTGAACAAAGAAATTTCGGAGGTTACCGCCCATAAGCTGACGACTCAAATCCCTGTTCGTGAATCTAATGATGAAATTAATGTACTGGCACAGTCTTTCAACACCATGATCACACGACTGGATGATGTTTTTCAGTCACAAAAAGATTTTACAGCGAGTGCTTCCCATGAAATCCGGACGCCGATTACAAGAATGGCTTTTCAGCTGGAGAATTTAATTAAATTTGAGAAGCACTCTCCGGAAACCTTATCCTCCCTAAAGCAAATTCAACGCGATGTTTATCAATTGTCGGATTTAACAAATTCGCTTTTGTTGTTAACAAAATTCGATAAAGAAAATATCCAGAGTATTTATGAAGAAGTAAGAATAGATGAAGTAATTTTTGAATCTTTTGAAGCCGTGGAGAAAAGTTATCCCAAGCTTAAAATGGATTTCCTTATTTCCGAAGACACTTCCGAAGATGCCCTTTTGACAATAAAAGGGGTACAATCCCTATTAGATATTGTATTTATTAATTTATTTAAAAACGCGGCAGTCTATTCCGATGATGTGGAAGTTGATGTTCTGATTACTGAAACAAATGAGAACCTTATTGTCGATGTCATTTCCCACGGAAATACGATTCCTGCGGAGGAGCAGTCAAAATTATTTGAAGCTTTCAAACGTGGGAAAAACTCTCAGAACATCTCAGGTTCAGGACTCGGTTTAAGAATTGTCAAGAGAATTCTGGAATATCACAATGCTCAAATCGTTTATACATCTCCGGGAGATTTATTAAATAAGTTCAGTGTTATTTTCCATAAATAATCCTCACAATAATTTTTTTTATTTGACAAAAAATCAAACTCTTTTTTATAGTAATCATTCAAAAAATGAGTATTAATCAGGGATTTTAATTTTTTTTTAAGGATTCTTTAAGAGCTTTTTAATAGCAGAAAGGCAATTTTGTATCATAAAAATCAATAAAATGAACAAATTTGCAGGACTGTTCATCGTCATTTCCTCATTCATGGCGGCACAACAGAAAATGTCTCTTCAGGATTGCGAAAAAGCTTTTCAGGAGAACAATTTACAACTGCTTGCGGAACAGTATAACATTAACATGGCTGATGCAGACATTTTGCAGGCCAAAATCTGGGAGCTTCCGCAATTGAGCGGACAAATCAATGCATACAATCCTGAAGACCGAAAAGTTTTTGATGTCGGTCGCGCGAAAGGAGCGCAGGTAACGCAGTTGATCTACATGGGAGGCAAGAAAAAAAACGAAATTGCTTTCGCCAAATCTAACAAAGAATTAGCACAGCTGCAGTTTTCCCAACTTCTGGTAGATTTGAGATCTCAGCTTCGTTCCACTTATTTCGATCTTTATTACGAGCAATTAAAATTGGAAAATACCAATAGGCAGCTGGGTTATATGAACGACCTGTTGGCAGCTTATAAAGTACAGTCTGCAAAAGGGAATGTCTCTCTGAAAGATGAGGTGAGGCTGCAGAGTATCGTGATTCAGCTGAATAATGATAAAGTGGGTATTAATAAAAATATTCTTGAGTTTGAGCAGATTTTAAAAATCCTGACAGGCATTACAGATGATATTGAGCCTGAGCTTTCAGATTCGGAAGCGAAAGATATTCTTGCGGCTCAGCCTTTTGGTGACGAAACCGAACTACAGAAAAAAGCACTGGAAAACAATGCAGATTATCAATATAATTTAAAATTAATAGACAATGGTAAGCTATATGCTCAATGGCAAAAATCACTAAATGTTCCGGATCTTAATCTTGGTGCAGGATGGGATCAGAATGGAGGGACTTTTAAAAATGAAGTGAATCTTTTGGTGGGGATTCCTTTACCATTATGGAAATCCAATAAAGGAAATGTTGAGAAAGCGAATTTTGCCATTCAGCAAAACCAGAGAAATGCGGATTTCCAGAAATTAAATCTTGAGACTAAAGTTCAGGCGGCTTACAAAACCTGGAAATCACAATATGACCAGCTGGCGCAAATTAAATCTGATGATCTTAATAATATGGAACTGGTATACAACGGAATGCTGAACAATTTCAGAAAAGGGAATGTGAGCCTTATCGAATTTACTGATTTCATGGACAGCTACAGAGAAACGGCTCTTCAGATCTATGATATGAAAAACGGGATCATGCAGTCGGTGGAACAATTGAATCAACTAGTACAAACGAAAATCTTCTATTAAACAATGAAAAATTATATAATTCCGGTAATGATAACTTTATCAGTTTTATCTTGCTCCAAAAAAGAGGAAACGGTAAAGCAACAGGCGAAAAAAGGTTTTGAACTGAGCAATACCATGCTTCAATCGATTTCTTTAGCTAAAGTTGAAAAAAGATATATAGAAGACGACTATAATTTCTACGGAAAAATCTCGGCAGACAAAAACAGCTATATCGATGTTTATCCCTTGGTTGGAGGAAATGTTTTGAGTGTAAATGCTGAATTGGGAGATCACGTGACGAAAGGCCAGGTTCTGGCGACGATCAGAAGTACAGAGTTGGCAGAAGTTCAGAAAGATGTAAGCGATGCCAAAACCGATTTGGTAGTGGCACAGAATAACCTTCGAGTCGCTAAAGAAATGTATGAAGGAAAACTGAATACCGAGAGAGATGTGCTGGAAGCAAAAAGCCAGCTCCAAAAAGCACAGGACCAGTTGCAGAGAGCAAGCGCAGTAAGTACGGTTTATAATGTGAAGAAAGGGAATATTTATAGTGTTCTTGCTCCGATCAGCGGATATATCGTTCAGAAAAATATTAACAAAGATATGCAGCTGCGAAGCGACAGAAGTGATAATATTTTCGATGTGGCAAATACCACCAATGTTTGGGCAATCATGAACGTTAACGAATCGGATATTGATAAAATCAGCCTAGGAATGAAAGCGCAGGTTTCCACATTATCTTATCCGGATAAAGTTTTTGACGGAAAAATTGATAAGATTTTCAAGATCATCGATCCTGAAACCAATGCAATGCAGGCCAGAGTAGTTTTGGATAATCAAAACGGATTATTGATTCCTGAAAGCAAGGCGACAATAAAAGTCACAAGCTCAGAAAGCAGCATGGCGCTTACTGTCCCTTCAAAAGCAGTGATTTTTGATGATAACAGAAGCTTTGTAGTGGTCTATAAATCCAGAACTGATGTTAAGGTTAAAGAAGTAAAAGTTCTGAAGCAGGTGGGAGATATTACTTATATTTCTGAAGGTCTGTCTGAAGGAGAACAGGTAATCACCAACAATCAACTGTTGATTTACCGCTCTTTGAATAGTTGAGTTTTATTTTAAACCATTAAGATTTTAATTAAGAAGTTAAGTTGAATTAAGAAATATCTAAAGATATTTTTAACATTGAGCCTTATCAATTTGCTTGCAAATCATTTAATAATTCTAATACCTTAAACTCTCTTAATGGTTCAAAAGCAAAATTCTTTGCTGAGTGAAACGCCTTTGCAAACAAAAATACGCAGAAGATAATCATAAAAAATCTTTGTGGACTTTGCGTTAAAAAACATCATCAAAAAATCCATCATGAATAAATTCATTAAAAATATAATTGCTTTTTCGTTGAAGAATAAAGCGTTTACCTTTATTTGGGTCGCGGTTTTGGCGGTTGCGGGATTTATAAGTTTCAAAAATATGCCTATTGAAGCTTTTCCGGACGTTACCAATACCCAGATTGTTATCATTACTCAATGGAATGGGCGAAGTGCGGAGGAAGTAGAGCGTTTCGTGACGACCCCCATCGAATTGGCGATGAGCCCCGTTCAGAAGAAAACGAGTGTGAGAAGTACCACGATGTTTGGACTTTCCATTGTTAAAATCCTTTTTGACGATGGTGTAGATGATACTTTTGCCCGAAATCAGGTGAACAATCAATTACGAACGGTAAGCCTTCCGGATGAGGTAGATCCGGAAGTTCAGCCTCCTTACGGACCAACCGGAGAAATTTTCCGATATACCTTGGAAAGCAAGAAGAAAGATTCCCGCGAATTATTAACCTTGCAAAGCTGGGTAATCGACCGGGCTTTACGGGGTGTTCCGGGAGTTGCAGATATCAATGTATTCGGTGGCCAGGATAAAGTTTTTGAATTGAGTATTGATCCGAGAGCTTTGGATAAATACAATCTGACGCCGCTTCAGGTGTATGATGCTGTCACAAAAAGCAATTTAAATGTTGGTGGAGATGTGATCGAAAAAAACGGACAGGCTTATGTAGTTCGGGGAATTGGTCTGGTGAAATCTGTCGCTGATATCGGAAATATCACGATACAAAACGACAGCGGAAACCCGGTCCTGGTAAAAAATGTGGCCGAAGTTCACGAAAGCTCGATGCCTAGAGTTGGACAGGCAGGATTGAATAATCACGAAGATACCGTTGAAGGAATTGTGGTGATGCGAAAAGGCGAGAATCCGCGCGAAGTATTAGTGGGAGTAAAAGCTAAAATTAAAGAACTCAACGAAAAAATCCTTCCGAAAGATGTAAAAATGGTCACTTTCTACGACCGTGATAATCTGATGGATTTCACTACGCATACCGTAATGCACAACCTTATTGAAGGAATTGTTTTGGTGACCGTGATCGTTTTGATCTTCATGGCTGACTGGAGAACAACTTTAATTGTTTCCATTATTATTCCGTTATCTCTGTTATTTGCATTTTTATGTTTAAAGCTTGCGGGAATGAGTGCAAACTTACTTTCGCTGGGTGCGGTAGATTTCGGGATCATCATTGACGGAGCCGTCGTCATGGTAGAAGGACTCTTTGTAATGCTCGATCATAAAGCTCATAAATACGGAGAAGAACGTTTCAATAAATTGGCCAAAGGAGGCTGGATCAAACAAACCGGAACCGGATTGGGGAAAGCAATTTTCTTTTCGAAATTAATTATTATTACTTCCTTAATTCCGATCTTCTCATTTCAGAAGGTGGAAGGAAAAATGTTCTCACCATTGGCTTTTACTTTAGGTTTTGCTTTGATGGGGGCTTTGATTTTCACCCTAACGTTGGTACCGGTTCTTTCGCATATCCTTTTAAATAAGAATGTTAAAGAAAAGAATAACCCTTTTGTAAATTTCTGGGACAGAATTGTTTTAAAAGGCTTCAATTATACTTTTAAACATAAAAGAATGAGCTTGATTGTAGCCATTTCATTTTTAGCAGTAACCTTATTCTCAGGTAAATTCTTAGGAACGGAATTTTTACCTCAGTTAAATGAAGGTTCGCTCTGGATTACTGCAGAAATGCCGATGAGTTCATCCTTAAAAGAGTCTTTAAAAACTGCAGATCTTCTTAAAAAGGATATCATGAGCTTTCCTGAGGTGACGGATGTTTTGGCACAAACAGGACGAAGTAATGACGGAACTGACCCGAATGGTTTCGGATTCGTACAGTTTGCAGTAAATCTTAAGCCTAAAGAAGAGTGGAACAGAAAAATCACTTATGAAGAATTAATTGAAGAAATCGATAAAAAGCTAAGAAACTATCAGGGAATTACTTTTAACTATTCCCAGCCGATTTCCGACAACGTTGCCGAAGCGGTGGCAGGTTTCAAAGCAGAAAACGGGATTAAAATTTATGGTGACAATTTGGAAACACTGGACAGATTGGCGGAAGAAGTTTTAAAACAAATCAAAGATGTAGACGGTGTAAAAGATCCGGGAATCATTAAAAATATTGGTCAGCCGGAAGTAAGTGTTGTTCTTGATAGGGATAAAATGGCAGCTTACGGAGTAATGCCTGCAGATGCACAGGCGGTTTTGGAAATGGCTTTTGGTGGAAAAACGGCTTCAGAAATGTTCGATGGAGAAAGAAAGTTTCCCATCCGTCTTCGTTACTCACAGGAGTACAGAAAAGATGAAAATGATATTGCAGCACTGATGGTTCCTACGCAGGATGGTACCAAAATTCCTTTAAAAGAGATCAGTACCATTGTTAAAGATAACGGAGCAGCATTTATTTATCGTGATGATATTAAGAGATATATTGGAGTGAAATTCTCTATCCGTGACCGCGATTTGGGAAGTACAATTGCAGATGCCCAGAAAAAGGTTGCTAAGATTGAGCTTCCGGATGGCTATTCAATAGGATGGACGGGGCAGTTTGAAAATCAGCAGAGAGCTTCAAAACGTCTTACACAGGTAGTTCCGATCAGTATTTTAGGAATTTTCTTCCTGCTATTCATCCTTTTCGGAAATATGAAAGATTCCCTTTTGGTATTGGCCAATGTACCATTTACTTTAATTGGCGGGATTATCGCGCTCCATATAACAGGAATTAACTTTGGAATCTCTGCCGGAGTAGGAATGATTGCTCTTCTCGGGATCTGTATCCAAAACGGAGTGATTCTGATTACGGAATTTCACCATAATGTTAAGAGTGGGCTGAGTCTTGATGAATCTATATTGAACGGAGTAAAATCCAGGACACGTCCCGTAATCATGACAGCTTTAATGGCATCAATCGGATTAATGCCTGCAGCATTGTCAACAGGTATCGGTTCAGAGTCTCAGAAGCCATTGGCGATTGTAATTATTGGCGGATTAATTACAGCAACGGTTTTAACCTTATTAATTTTCCCAATTATTTTCTGGATCTTCAACAGAACAAAAAAATCGCAGCAAATCTAACTTTCTTTCATTTATATTATATTGACCAAAAGGGCGGAAAACTTTGTTTTCCGCCCTTCCTTATTGAAATAAAATATTATGAGTTTAGAATCCTAATCCCACTGTGAAACCTCTCACGGCATTCGGAAAATCAGAAACTGATGTTGCTGCTCCCGTTGAAGTATTAATGCTGTAAATTTTTGTTGTGCTTCCTGCTGTTGCAAGTAAATAAGCTTTTTGGCTCATGCTTCCGATGTCGAAACCATTGGCGTTGGTAATATTGATGCCCAAAGAGCCTGTTTCTACCAAAGTGCCGTTATTGGGTGGGTTTTGTTGATATAATTTATCGGTATTATGATCAATTACAAACAACGTTGTTGAAGTAGCTCCTGCAAAATTGTTGGTGTAGGCTGCTGCTCCGATCATAGGGCTTCCGGGGTTAAGAACGCTGTCTACTGCGGTAATTCCGCCTGTTACGGGATCCAGGCGTAAATTCTGCCCAGTGTTGCTGACAACTCTTATTTTATCCACTGTAGGATTGAAGTCAAATCCGAAATCTGTTCCTGCCAATAACGTTGCAAAAGGCGAAGTTCCCACGGCTGTTGCAGCTCCGGTTCCTAAATTAATTGTATATAGTCTGCTTGAGCTTCCTAAAGCGTAAAGCTGTCCGTTGGCAGGTCTGAAATCTATTCCCAGAATATTTTCACCACTTTGAAGTCCTGAAATTGCTTTTGAAACTGGCATCGGATTATTAGGATTGAAGATCTGCAGATTATTCGAATTATCCACTGCATAAGCAACGGGTTCTGTAGGAATAGCAAGATCAATGATTGGCTGCTGCAACATTCCGACAGCGGTGGCTTTACCAGTGTTCAGATCTAATACATGTAAATTACTATTTAAAGCTAATAAGGCCACACTATTGTCATATTTGATATCAAAAGCCGCCTGTCCTGTAAAAGTAGTTCCCAAGCTTCCTACTTCTACCAATGTACCATTATTGGGAGGATCTTGCTTAAATAATTTTCCTGAAGCCATATCAATATCATACAAAACAGTGCTTGAAGCTCCGGATTTACTGTTAGTATAAGCTATTCCTGCTACGGAAGGGGTTCCGCCTCCATTGATATTCACGTCGGTAGCAGCAACTGCTCCTGTTTCGGGATGAAGTCTTAAATTTTGCCCGGTATTGCTTACTAAGCGAATTCTGTCCACAGTAGGATTAAAATCGATAGAAGCAATGGTACCTGAAACTGCGGGTGAAAATACAGTAGTGCTTACCGCTCTTGCAGAAGCATTAGAAGTATTGATGATGTATAGTTTGCTTGCGCTGGATAAAGCGTAAAGCTCTCCTGTTGCAGGTCTGAAATCGATACTCATCAGTTTTTCTCCTGAAGCTACACCGGTTACTGATGTTTTGGAAATAAACACTTTGGGATTGTTGGAATTAAAAGACACCAGTTCGTTACTCGATGTAAGTCCGTATGCCATAAGGTCTGGTCCTTGTACAGGCATTTCTATGGGAGACATCATGTTTTCAGAATCATTACATGAAAATAAAATGGAAACGCTGAACAGTACGGTACATAAATGTAGTAATTTTCTCATAATATTAATTTTTAATAGGTTGTTTTTTTATTTACGAGAAAAGAATCAGCCTGGATTTACCGAGATGATTATTTCTAAATTATTTCATTCATAATTAATGAGATAGTTTAGATTTTTAATAAAAGAGTTTTCCGAATTTTTTCAATTGAGAAAAATGTGTAAATTTGCAGTCTCAATACTTCGAAATATACGGTTTGTAGTTCATGAGATTTAAATATTAAAACTTTTTTTGATAAAAAGGTTTTGGTATGTAAAAATTCATTATATTTGCACACCGAAAATTTGAAAAACAATAAATAAATAATTTTAAATCATGGCAAAGGAAACGTTTAATCGTAACAAACCACACTTGAACATTGGTACTATTGGTCACGTTGACCATGGTAAAACTACTCTTACAGCTGCTATTTCTGCTGTATTAGCTAGCAAAGGTCTTGCTGAGAAAAAAGACTTCTCTGCGATTGACTCTGCTCCAGAAGAAAAAGAAAGAGGTATCACTATTAATACTGCTCACATCGAGTACGAAACTGCTAACAGACACTATGCTCACGTTGACTGTCCAGGTCACGCGGATTACGTAAAGAACATGGTAACTGGTGCTGCTCAGATGGATGGAGCTATCTTAGTATGTGCTGCAACTGATGGACCAATGCCTCAAACTAGAGAACACATCCTACTTTGCCGTCAGGTAAACGTACCTAGAATCGTTGTGTTCATGAACAAAGTTGATATGGTAGATGATGCTGAGTTATTAGAGCTTGTTGAGCTTGAACTTAGAGATCTTTTATCTACTTACGAATATGATGGAGATAACTCTCCAGTAATCCAAGGTTCTGCTCTTGGTGCACTTACTGCAGCTACTGAAGGTAACTCTGATGATAAGTGGTTCAAGACTGTAGAAGAATTAATGGATGCTGTTGATACTTGGATCGAGCAACCGGTAAGAGATCAGGATAAACCATTCTTGATGCCAATCGAAGACGTATTCTCTATTACAGGTAGAGGTACTGTAGCAACTGGTAGAATCGAGTCTGGTGTTATCAACACTGGTGATCCGGTTGATATCGTTGGTATGGGTGATGAAAAATTAACTTCTACAATTACAGGGGTTGAGATGTTCAGAAAAATCCTAGACAGAGGTGAAGCTGGTGATAACGTAGGTCTATTGTTGAGAGGTATTGAAAAAACTGACATCAAGAGAGGTATGGTTATCGCTAAGAAAGATTCTGTTAAACCACACAAAAAATTCAAAGCTGAGGTTTATATCCTTTCTAAAGAAGAAGGTGGACGTCACACTCCATTCCACAACAAATACCGTCCTCAGTTCTATGTAAGAACTACTGACGTTACAGGTGAAATCTTCTTACCAGAAGGTGTAGAAATGGTAATGCCTGGTGATAACTTAACAATCACTGTAGAATTGTTACAACCAATCGCTCTTAACGAGGGTCTTAGATTCGCGATCAGAGAAGGAGGTAGAACAGTTGGTGCTGGTCAGGTTACTGAAATCTTAGAATAATTATCTAAAATATTAAAGCTTCCGAAAGGAAACAATCGGAAGCTTTTTTAACTACGGGCATCGTCCAATGGTAGGATACCGGTCTCCAAAACCGTTGATCAGGGTTCGAATCCTTGTGCCCGTGCAAATAACAATTATGAGTTCATTTATCGATTTTTTAAAAGGTTCTTATAACGAATTCAGACATAAAGTTGAATGGCCAAAGTGGGCTGATCTGCAATCCTCTACAGTAGTAGTAACTATTGCGACAGTTATTTTGGCATTATTTACCTTTGGGGTTGATGAATTGTTTTCTAAAGCAATCAGCAACATAATAGGAATGCTAATCAACTTGTTCAATTAATAATAAAAGTATTTTCCCACAATGAGCGAATTGAAATGGTATGTGCTGAAAGCAATCAGCGGACAGGAAAATAAAGTGAAAAACTATATTGAGACAGAAATCAAGCGTTTAGGGTTTGAGCAGTATGTAACTCAAGTGGTTATTCCTATGGAAAAGGTTATTCAAATTAGAAACGGAAAAAAAGTTCCTAAAGAAAGACCTTATTATCCTGGATACTTAATGATTGAAGCTGATCTGATGGGAGAGATTCCTCACATTATTAAGAACATTCCTGGAGTTATTTCTTTCTTAAGCTTAACAAAAGGAGGAGATCCTGTTCCAATGAGAAAGTCTGAAGTTAACAGAATGCTTGGAAGAATGGATGAATTGTCAGAATTTGCTAGCGATGTTGAAATTCCTTATGTAGTGGGTGAAAACGTTAAAGTAATTGACGGACCATTCAACGGATTCAACGGAACTGTGGAGAAAATTCTTGAAGATAAAAAGAAAATTGAAGTTTCCGTTCTTATCTTTGGTAGAAAAACTCCAATGGAACTTAGCTATATGCAAGTAGAAAAGGTTTAATACTTAAATACATATTTTAAAAACCGTTCAATATTTGAACGGTTTTTTATTTTTAATACTATGTAATGATTATTAATTTTATTATATTTAAAAACAAAATATAATACCATGAAAACAAAATACTCTTGTTCCAAGCTTTCTTTTTGGGGCTTCTTCATACTAATTATTTTATCAAATAAGTCTTTTGGTCAATTACAGGACGTAGATTTTCAAATTGGAATTTTTGATCCTCCTATTATGAAAGCAAATTTTAGAGCTGTACCTGCAGATTACAATAATGATAATTATGCGGATATAAGTGTAAAGACTTCAGGAGGGTATTGGCTTATAGATTATGCGGATCCTAATACACCAAATAACGGATTTGGTTCTTGGGATAAAATTTATGCTGAGTATGGAGGAGATGATGCAATACCGGTTCCTGGTGATTATGATGGAGATGGTTTAACAGATCTTGCGGTAAAAACGGATTCTGGATTATGGCTTATTGATTTGGCTAACAATGGACTTGGAGGCTGGGATCTTAATCTTAACAGTACTATTTATGGAGGTACAGATTCTCATCCTGTCCCAGGATATTACAATAACGATTCTATAATGGATATGGCTGTTAAAACAGATGATGGGTTTTGGAAAATTGATTTTGCAGATCCTACTGCAACAAATAATGGATTTGGTTCTTGGGATTTGATATTCTCTCAATATGGCGGCCCAGATGCTCATCCTGTTCCTGGGGACTATAACGGAGATGGTTTAACAGATCTTTCCGTTAAGACAGATAATGGAGGATGGCTTATAGATTATGCTGTTCCCAATGCTCCAAACAACGGATTCGGAGGTTGGGAAACTGTTGTGCAAACTACATGGCTTGCTGATGCTGTGCCCGTTCCTGGAGATTATAATGGTGACGGTTTAACGGATATTGCTGTAAAAGTTGATGAGAAATGGAATATTGATTATGCTAACCTTAGTCTTCCTAATAATGGATTTGGAGATTTTATAGATGTTTATAATCAATATGGTGATGCAGACGCATATCCGATTACTGCTGATTACGACGGCGATGGTGCAAGTGATTTAAGTATAAAGTCAACTGAGACGGGGAGATGGTTAATAGATAAATCCACCTCAGGCTTTGGAGGGTGGGATTGTGAGTCCATATTAGGTGATCATACAGATTATCATTATTTGCTGGGATCTACTCTTCCCTATTATTATGGTGATTTGCTCAAATTTCAAAAAGTAAAAGATGCTTATATTGATTTTCTAGTATCACCAACTATTATGTTTAGCCCTAATAATTATGCCAAAATATATGCTTATTTAGAATTGGCTAAACAAAAATCGCTTAAGGTGCTTTTAACAGGACATAATATTGCTAGTTATAAGGATCCTGATGGACTGCCAGATTATAAGCAAGAACTGTTAAATCGTTTTAAATATAATCTTCCTACGGGATTAGATGCCGCTGTTATGGGGTTTTTCTTGGGTGATGAACCGGGTTTTACTAGCTATAATAATGTTAATAAATGGACAACCTTCTTTAAATCAAATTTTCAGGAGAAACCTCTTTATTATAATCTATTCCCTAGATATTGGGGCGCTCCACAAAATGACGCGGAATATGAAGATTATCTGAATATGTATATCAATGATAATGAAACCAACTTTGTTTCTTATGATCACTATCCTTTGAAAAATGACGAACCTTTTAGAACAGATTTTTTCTACAATATGAAAGCTTTTAAGGATAAGATAGGGCCTTTAAGACCTTTTTGGTTTGTTGTCCAATCCCATAATGGAATATATGGGAATTTTACGACACTTCCTTATGAACCCAAACTTAAATTTATTACTTCGAGTGCTATTGCATATGGGGCAAAAGGATTATTATATTGGTCATACATGAATGGAATAGAAGAATATTCTTCAACCTATTCGTCTGTTCAAAAAGTTAATAAATATTTAAAAGAAATAGTTGGACCAATTATCATGACTTCTGATTATATTACCACATTACATAAAAGTGATACTTACATGAATCAGGGACGCCCGTTTGGTATTGATGAGCTAGTGGACTCAAATAGTACAGGAATAATTAAAACAGTTAGTAATAATAATGTATTATTAGGTCTATTTTCTAAAGTTGGTATAAACTCTATGGAATATTATGTCTGGGTAATGAATAAAGACCTGAACTCTACTGCATCCTCAATTGTACTTAGCATAGAGGGAAATAATTACAGAGCTTATATTTCTCCACGGATTGATACATATACTTCAGGGAATAATCTTTTTTCGACATTACCGCAACAATACAATGCATCGTCGAATACGACGACAATAACTATTCCGGAGCTTACTCCAGGGGAAGGAGTAATGATTAGATTAACTCCAAGAACATCCCATCCAATTGATCCATTTGACCCAATACTTTCTAGAAAAGATAATCCATTACGAGTATCTATAAATGATAAAAAAACAGTTAAAGTTTATCCCAATCCGGCTAGAGATGTGATTAATATAAAAGCTGACGAAGACATCATATCAATTTCAATTTATAGTAGTTCGGGGCAAAAGGTTTTAAAGATTGAAAAAGGTGTAAAAACGATTAATCTTAAGTCTATTCCAGCTGGCGTATATCATTTGAAAATTGAAACCAAAAATGGAATTATTAATGAAAAATTTATCAAAAAATAAAGTTCTATTACTCTGCAATTAATTTTATATGAGTAAAAAAGTATGATTAAATTTATAGATAAAATATAAAAGACTGCTATTAAGCAGTCTTTTGGATATATGACTATTTTGACAGCAAACTAAAAGGTTTATTAATCCTTAATAGAATATTGAAATAGGATTTCCATATTTTTTCCCTGTTGGTAAAATTTTTAGTTTATTCTACTGATGTTTCAATATGAGAAACTCTGTTTACTGTTTCTAAATAATATTTTGATTAATAATTTATCACCGGTTAGTGCTTGTATTATCTCTGTCCTGATTTTTTTTGAATAATTTAATTTAACTTGAATGGCATGCTTCTTGTAATTAAGTTATTAACTAATCCCAAATTTATATTCTTTTTAATACGCTATTTGCAGTTATAGAAGAATTTCTATATGTTTTAATTAAAATATAAAATACGGAATAGTTAAAAAACACAAGTCTTATAAAAACACATTTCAATGAAAAAAATTATTTTTATGATCACTCTGGTGAGTGCATCAGTACTTATGAGTGCGCAGGTTGGAATCAACACTACTACGCCGGAAAAAGAACTTACCGTGAATGGTACGATGAAGACATCAGGAATTGTTTTTAAACAGCCTATGGAAAAATTGGGAGCGGATGAGAACTACACTTTCATTATCAAATCTCCGGCTCCGGAAAACAAAATTACTGCGTATAATGATTCTTTCGTGCCTAATTCACCGGCACCCATTAACCTTATTCAGTTTAAAATAACCTGTGATCCTGCAGACAAGGATTGGGTAAACCAATTTGATACAAAGATTAATTCCAGCAAGTTTTTGGTGGTAATCTCTTCTTTTGGTTTTACACAGCCTACAAGAACGTTTTCTGCTAACTGGCTTACTCCCGTGCCCCAGATTTTTGCTTATTCTTCAGGAGGAACATGGAAATTGAAAGCAGATTATCATGGATTCGCTCCGGATTCATCACTTCCAACGGGAATCTGGACACTGAACCTGTTGGTGTTTGACAGATCATATGCCAAAGATTTCAATACAACACAAAACCTTAATTCTTTAGGAACAGGTGCTGCTTCTGCTCCATTAATTCAGTAAAAAAATAAAACAAAACGATGAAAAAAATTATTGCAATCCTCTTTACGGGTTTTGCTGCCTTAGGCGTGCATGCCCAAGTGGGAATTAATACCAAAACACCAAAGGGAACTCTTGATGTAGAAGGGGAAACGTTGGTAGAGTCTTATTTAATAGATACTGAGAATACGAAAGCGGGAGGGAATTATCTCCTTATTACCCGTTCAAAAGACAGTTCACCGATAGGAAAAGTTAAGCTGCTGGATATATCGCTTCGTAATGTAGCGCCTGTAAATATGTATAATGTTGTATTGAAAAATGTGAAACAGGACGAAGTTGTGAATCTGAATACAGGATTAGATGCGAGTAAATATGTTGTGGCTATTACAGGTGCTGTTTTTACAGGAGCGGTTTCTGCGGCAAATACGACTACAAATCCGAAATCATTTGGATCTTATTCCACAGAAATTACACAGGTAACGAGTGGTGGGAAAAGCTACCATGCCATTAATTTGGCTTTTAAAGGGGCAGGAACTGTTTCATCTCAAAACGGAACCTGGACACTTTCTTTAACTGTCTTTGAAAAGTCATTAGTTAAAGATTGGGGAACTTTCAATGGTTCTGTTTCGGCATCAGCTTCACCTGGTTATTCAGGAGTTTCAACCAATACACCTCTAGGACTTCAATAAGAAAACTATGAAAAGAAAAATTTATATCACGATAATCATGTGTCTGGGATTGCTTATGAATGCCCAGCAGGGAAAAGTAGGGATAAATACCACAAACCCTACAGAAACACTTGATGTTAATGGTAAAACATATACCAATTCTTTATATCTGAGAAACCCGGGAGAACCTACTATGTCAGGAGGTAGCTTTCTGGCAACTTCAGAAAATGCTTTACAGTTGTATGACCCTGCTTTGGAAAGTAGTGGATTATTTAATTATCTTAAACTTACTCTTACCGGAGTTCCGGGTACAGGAATTGCAGATTATGACACAAAGATAGATGCCAACAATTTTCTTGTTGTGCTTCATAACTACTCATTCAAGCTGAATGACGGAACTACCAGTGTAATGCTTGACTACGGAGATAACGGTATCAATGATAACAGGCAGGGATCTCCTGATGTTGTTGCATTCAAAAGTAATGGAACATGGCATATCAAAGCGCAATTTACAGACAGCAGAATTATTGCGACGAATTCACCCATTCCATCAAGAACTTATAATAATTTTACCGTTGATCTGTATCTGATGGCATATAAAAGATTGATTGAAAAGCAAAACATCAGTGATATCAATGCTGATCTTGGAGGAAATGATGGTTCTACGCAAACGATAAATAAACCATCAGGTTTTTAACAGATTTTTCCTGTCAAATATATAAAAGGCTATTTAGAAGTAAATAGCTTTTTTTATTTTTGTTTCTAGAAATTTTTACATGTTCAATATTTCAAAAATACGGATAACAGATTTTTTTCTTAATTGGAAATCTTTTCTTGTTTTTAACATTCTTATTTTCGTTGCTAAAATCGTTTTTTCAGCATATAATAACTTTCAAGCAGAATGGTTTGAAGATTGGAGTATTGCCAGGAATTTAGCCACTCTTGAAATCTACTCATGGAACTACAAATTTGGAAGCTCGGCCTATAAACTTCCCTTATATCCTTTGTTTCTGTGTTTTTTTATGAAATGTTTCGGACTCCTGAATGCTGCTAAATTTATCATTATTGCTCAGCATATTTTTTACTTTATTATTCCCGTAATAATTATTAAAATATTCGAAAATTTTAATCTAAAGACAGTTGGTTTTCTATCTGCATATTTTTTTATTTTTTCGCCCGCTTATTTTTATTATTCTAATGTTTTAGAGGCTACTAATCTATTTATTCTGCTTTTTGCTGTTTGGCTTTATGGGTATTCTATATGCTGGACTCAGACTTATATTAGCTTTAATAAGATCATAATTTTTTCTGTGATCACGGCTTTGGTTGCTTTAACGCAGGTGGTAGCTGTTCCCATCATGGGAGTGATGGCTTTATTTTTAATATATTATAAAAAACGTTCTTTAAAAGATATTTTCACTGTTGCCTGTATTGCTGTACTTGCGTATTCTCCCTGGGTAATTAGAAACTATACTACTTTTGATAAGGTAATCATCAGTAAGTCTCCTTTTTGGCAAAACGTTTTTTTTGGTTACATTCCTGACTATCAGATATTACCGGATAATCATTTTCTAACACAAGAAGAAAAGAAGACTGTCTTTAAAAAAACGGCAGCCCATAATGAATTTATCAATGAGAAAATTTATAAGGAAGAGGTCTTGAAAATTGTAAGAAAAGACAGTTTTGCTTTCATTAAAAAAGGATTCAATAACTTTATTAGCTTATGGTTTGTTCCCAAAACATATTTTGATAATAATAGTCTGTCTATTCTTATTGGGCGTAAATTATACGTTATTTTCATTAATTTATTATTATTAATAAGCATGATCTATTTTTTCAGGAACAATAAAAAAATATTTCTTTTTTGCTGTATTCTATTTGTAGGATTTACATTTCCGTATTTAATAGGACATGCTGCGAACATTCGTTTTAAATTGGATTTTGAATGGATAGAAACTTCTGTAATCTCGCTTTTTTTATTTCATAAATATTTTGTATCAAATAAGAAGTTCAATCCAAAAGATAGACTTAGTATTTAGAAAAAAATATAATACTTTCTAAAAATCAGCTGATTCGGTTTGCTATTTCAAAAATATTTTATAATTTTGCAGTCCGAAAAGTAGGATTGTCTAAGGTGAGAATAGATAACCTGCTGAATAATAAATGCTTCCAAACTCATTAATTATTCAAACTTAAAAAACAAAAAATGGCTAAAAAAGTCTTTAAAATGGTAAAGCTTCAGGTGAAAGGTGGCGCAGCTAACCCTTCTCCACCAGTAGGTCCAGCATTGGGTTCTGCGGGTGTGAACATCATGGAGTTTTGTAAGCAATTTAACGGAAGAACTCAAGATAAGCCAGGACAAGTTTTACCTGTAGTAATTACAGTATACGAAGACAAATCTTTTGAATTCGTTATCAAAACTCCTCCTGCAGCAATCCAGTTAATGGATGCGGCTAAAATCAAGGGTGGTTCTGGAGAACCAAACAGAAACAAAGTAGGTTCTGTATCTTGGGATCAAGTGAAAAAAATCGCTGAAGATAAAATGGCGGACCTTAACTGCTTTACAATGGATTCAGCTGTTTCTATGGTTGCAGGTACTGCAAGATCTATGGGATTAAGAGTAACAGGAACTAAACCAACTTTTAACGCTTAATACTTAAAGAAGAAATGGCAAAATTAACAAAAAAGCAAAAGGAAGCTTTAAGCAAAGTAGAAAAAGGAAGAATCTATAACCTTGAAGAAGGTTCAGCTCTTGTAAAAGAAGTAAACACTGCAAAGTTTGATGCTTCTGTAGACATCGCTGTAAGATTAGGGGTAGATCCAAGAAAAGCTAACCAAATGGTAAGAGGTGTTGTATCTCTTCCTCACGGAACTGGTAAAGATGTTAAAGTTTTGGCTTTAGTAACTCCAGATAAAGAAGCAGAAGCTAAAGAAGCTGGTGCTGACTATGTAGGTCTTGATGAATATTTACAAAAAATCAAAGAAGGTTGGACGGATGTTGACGTTATCGTTACGATGCCAGCTGTAATGGGTAAATTAGGACCATTGGGTAGAGTATTAGGACCAAGAGGTTTAATGCCAAACCCTAAATCAGGAACTGTAACTATGGAAATTGGTAAAGCAGTAACTGAAGTAAAAGCAGGTAAAATTGACTTCAAAGTTGATAAATACGGTATTATCCACGCTGGTATTGGTAAAGTATCTTTCGATGCTGCTAAAATCAAGGAAAATGCTCAGGAATTGATCTCTACTTTGATTAAAATGAAACCAACTGCTGCTAAAGGAACTTATGTGAAGTCTATCTATTTGTCTTCTACAATGAGTCCGGGTATTGCAATTGATACTAAATCTGTTAACTAATAATAAATCCTTAAGACAATGACAAAAGACCAAAAAGTTGTAGCAATACAAGAGATCAAAGATTTGCTTCAGGATGCAAAAGTAGTTTACGTAGCAGATCTAGAAGGTTTGAACGCTGCAAAATCTTCTGACTTCAGAAGACAGGCTTTCAAGCAAAATATTAAAGTAAAAGTTGTAAAAAATACACTTTTACAAAAAGCAATGGAGCAAATGGAAGGAGTGGATTACTCTGAAATGTTCCAGTCTTTCAAAGGAAATTCAGCTATTATGATTTCTGAGACTGCAAACGCTCCTGCAAAATTAATCCAAGGGTTCAGAAAGAAAGAAGAAAAGCCAGCTTTGAAGTCTGCTTTTGTTCAGGAAACTTTCTACGTTGGTGACAACAACCTAGACATGTTGGCTAACATCAAGTCTAGAGAAGAAATGATCGGTGAAATCATCGGATTACTTCAGTCTCCAATTCAAAGAGTTGTTTCTGCTCTTCAAAACAAACCTGAAACTGTAGAAGCTAAAGCTGAAGAAGCTGCTCCTGCTGTTGAAGAAACTCCTGCTGCTGAGGCTCCGGAAGCTCCTGCTGCAGAAAGCACTGACGAAACGCCAGCTGCTGAATAATTACACTCAAAAAATAATAAATAATCAACAAAAACATTACAACAATGTCAGATTTAAAAAATTTAGCTGAAACGCTAGTAAACTTAACAGTAAAAGACGTAAACGAATTAGCTGCTATCCTTAAGGATGAGTACGGAATTGAGCCAGCTGCTGCTGCTGTAGTAGTTGCTGCAGGTGGTGCAGGTGAAGCTGCTGAAGAAAAAACAGAATTCGACGTAATTCTTAAGTCTGCAGGTGCTTCTAAATTAGCTATCGTTAAATTAGTAAAAGATTTAACTGGTGCTGGTCTTAAAGAAGCTAAAGATATCGTAGACGGTGCTCCAGCTCCAATCAAAACTGGTGTATCTAAAGACGAAGCTGAAGCTCTTAAGAAGCAATTAGAAGAAGCTGGTGCTGAAGTAGAATTGAAATAATCAATTTTATTATAAATAATAAGCCTGAGTATTTACTCGGGCTTTTTTTGTGGGGTAAAAATTAGAGCTCTGGACTTTTTGCTATTAAAAAAGACCACTGTTTAAATAAAATACACTAATTTTAAATGATGCAAAAATTTATTTCGCAATGAAATATTGTGAATGTGGATAACTTTTTGTATCTTTGCTCCTCTTTTGGCGCGAAAAATTGTTTGTAAATCTATAAAATACTGAGTATTAACTCTTTCATGAAAATGAAAGGGCTTTGTTGTATATAGACATTGCGGCGGTTCTGCCTCAAAAGTAATAAAAATATTTTGCATTACACTGTGAAAAGATATACCAGTGTTGCAGTTAGAAGCTTAATACGATTTAAATAGTTGAGAATTAGGAATAAAACTTGATGATTGCGCCAAAATTTTCTATTTATTCTTTTCTCGGGATTTAATACGATTCACTTCTGATATTTTTTAATCAAAATATTTTTTAACCCTTTCTTAAAAGTTTTATGAGTAAAACAACAGCAACAACTAGGGGGGATAAGAGAGTTAACTTCTCTTCAGCGAAAGGAAAAATTATTACTCCAGACTTCTTGGATATCCAAATTGAGTCTTTCAGTGAGTTTTTCCAGCTAGATACCCTTCCGGAAGACAGAACAAACGAAGGTTTGTATAAGACCTTCCAGGAAAATTTCCCGATTACCGATTCCAGAAACCAATTCGTATTGGAATTCTTGGATTATTTGGTGGATTCTCCACGTTATTCAATTGATGAGTGTGTGGAAAGAGGATTGACGTATTCAGTGCCTCTTAAAGCAAGACTTAAATTGTATTGTACAGACCCTGAACACGAGGATTTCCAGACTGTAGTTCAGGATGTATATTTAGGCCCTGTTCCTTATATGACGCCTAGTGGGTCTTTCATCATCAATGGTGCAGAAAGAGTTATCGTTACGCAGCTTCACCGTTCACCTGGTGTATTCTTCGGACAAACGTACCACGCAAATGGAACAAAATTGTATTATTCAAGAATTATCCCTTTCAAAGGGTCTTGGATGGAATTTACGACCGATATCAACAGCGTTATGTACGCGTATATCGACCGTAAGAAAAAATTACCACTAACTACTTTATTAAGAGCGATTGGTTACGAATCTGATAAGGATATCCTTCAGATCTTCGACCTTGCTGAGGAAGTGAAAGTTTCTAAAGCTGCCCTTAAAAAAGTTGAAGGAAGAACATTGGCTGCGAGAGTTTTGAACACTTGGTTCGAAGATTTCGTAGATGAAGATACGGGTGAGGTAGTTTCTATCGAAAGAAACGAAATCATCTTGGATAGAGAAACGATTCTTGAAAAAGAACATTTGGATCTTATTCTTGATGCTGGTGTGAAATCAATCCTTATTCACAAAGAAAACAGCAATGAATTCTCTATCATTCAGAATACATTACAAAAAGACCCTACCAACTCTGAAAAAGAGGCAGTAGAGTATATCTATCGTCAGTTAAGAAACGCAGATCCGCCAGATGAGGAAACGGCAAGAGGAATCATTGAAAAATTATTCTTCTCTGAGCAAAGATATTCTCTAGGTGAAGTAGGACGTTACAGATTGAATAAAAAATTAGGTCTTAATATCCCAACTACGACTGAAGTTCTTACAAAAGAAGATATCATCGCTATTGTAAGACACTTGATCGAGCTTGTTAACTCTAAAGCAGAAGTTGATGATATCGACCACTTATCAAACAGAAGAATCAAAACTGTTGGTGAGCAATTAGCTGGACAATTCGGTGTAGGTCTTTCAAGAATTGCAAGAACAATCAAGGAAAGAATGAACGTTAGAGATAACGAAATCTTTACTCCGCTTGATCTTGTTAATGCGAAAACATTAACATCTGTAATCAACTCGTTCTTTGGTACCAACCAGCTTTCTCAGTTTATGGACCAGACCAACCCGCTTTCAGAGATCACTCACAAGAGAAGATTATCTGCACTAGGGCCTGGAGGTTTATCAAGAGAAAGAGCAGGTTTCGAGGTTCGAGACGTTCACCATACTCACTACGGAAGAATTTGTCCGATTGAAACTCCGGAAGGACCAAACATCGGTTTGATTTCATCTCTAGGTATTTATGCTAAGATCAATAACTTAGGTTTCATCGAAACTCCATATAGAAAAGTAGAAGATGGTAAGATCGATTTATCGGCTGATCCGATTTACTTAAATGCAGAAGACGAAGAAGATAAAGTAATTGCTCAGGCGAACGTTGAACTAAACGATAACGGTGAGTTCTTAACAGACAGAATTATTGCAAGATTGGATGGTGACTACCCAGTAGTGGAGCCAAGTCAGGTAAATCTTATCGACGTAGCGCCAAACCAGATTTCGGGTATTTCTGCATCATTAATTCCATTCTTGGAGCATGATGATGCGAACCGTGCCTTGATGGGATCTAACATGATGCGTCAGGCAGTTCCTTTGTTGAAGCCACAGGCTCCAATCGTAGGTACAGGTCTGGAACAGCAAGTTGCGAAAGATTCAAGAATTTTAATTAACGCTGAAGGTACTGGTACTGTAGAGTACGTAGATGCTGACAAGATCGTTATTAAATATGAAAGAAGCGAGGATGAGGATTTAGTATCATTTGAATCTGCTACTAAAACATATAACTTAACTAAGTTTAGAAAAACTAACCAAAGTACAACTATCACGCTAAGACCAAACGTAAGAGTAGGTGATGTAGTGGAGAAAGGACAAGTACTTTGCGACGGTTATGCTACTGAAGACGGAGAATTAGCTCTTGGTAGAAACTTAGTGGTTGCGTTCATGCCTTGGAAAGGATACAACTTTGAGGATGCGATCGTAATCAACGAAAAAGTTGTACGTGAAGACTGGTTTACTTCCATCCACGTAGATGAATATTCTCTTGAGGTTCGTGATACCAAATTAGGTATGGAAGAATTAACAGCAGATATTCCAAACGTTTCTGAAGAAGCAACTAAAGATCTTGATGAAAATGGTATGATCAGAATCGGTGCTGAAGTGAAGCCTGGAGATATCATGATTGGTAAAATCACTCCAAAAGGTGAATCTGACCCGACTCCTGAAGAAAAGCTTTTAAGAGCAATCTTCGGTGACAAAGCCGGTGATGTGAAGGACGCTTCATTGAAGGCTGACTCGTCATTAAGAGGGGTTGTGATCAACAAAAAGTTGTTCTCAAGAAACATTAAAGATAAAAAGAAGAGAACTGAAGAGAAACTTAAACTTGAAGAAATTGAAAACACTTACAAGGCTAAGTTTGATGAGTTGAGAAATACTTTAATTGAAAAATTAAATACACTGGTAAGCGGTAAAACTTCTCAAGGGGTTAAAAATGACCTAGATGAAGAAATCATCGGTAAAGGTGTGAAATTCACTCATAAATTATTGACTTCAGTTGAAGATTATGTAAACGTTAGCGGTTCAGACTGGACTGTAGATAACGATAAAAATGAATTGATTAAGCAATTAATTCATAATTACAAAATCAAATACAATGATATTCAAGGGGTTAAAAACCGTGAGAAATTCGCAATTTCAATCGGAGACGAGCTTCCTGCAGGTATCATGAAGTTGGCTAAAGTTTATATTGCTAAAAAACGTAAACTGAATGTAGGGGATAAAATGGCAGGGCGTCACGGTAACAAAGGTATCGTTTCAAGAATCGTTCGTGAAGAAGATATGCCATTCCTTGAAGACGGAACACCGGTAGATATCGTATTGAATCCACTAGGGGTACCTTCTCGTATGAACATCGGTCAGATTTATGAAACAGTTCTTGGATGGGCTGGTAAAAAATTAGGATTGAAGTTCGCTACACCAATTTTTGACGGAGCAAGCTTAGATCAAATCACTGAATACACTGAAAAAGCAGGTCTTCCTAAATTTGGTAACACCTATCTTTATGATGGTGGTACCGGAGAAAGATTTACACAGCCGGCTACAGTAGGGGTAATCTATATGTTGAAACTAGGACACATGGTAGATGATAAGATGCACGCACGTTCTATCGGTCCTTACTCATTGATTACTCAGCAGCCGTTAGGAGGTAAAGCTCAGTTCGGAGGTCAGAGATTCGGAGAGATGGAGGTTTGGGCCCTTGAAGCATTCGGAGCATCTAACATCTTGAGAGAAATCTTAACTGTGAAGTCAGATGACGTGATTGGTAGAGCAAAAACTTATGAAGCAATTGCAAAAGGTGAGTCGATGCCTGAACCTGGTATTCCGGAATCATTCAACGTATTACTTCACGAGTTACAAGGTCTTGGACTTGATGTAAGACTAGAGGAATAATTTTAAATTTTAAATTATAAATGTTGAATGGCAACATTCAAAAATTAATCTAAAATCTAAAATCTAAAATTTAAAATCTAACAAATGTCAAATAAAAATAAATCAAGTAGATTTAATAAAATAACCATCGGTTTAGCTTCACCGGAGTCTATCTTACAAGACTCAAGAGGAGAAGTTCTTAAGCCGGAAACTATTAACTACAGAACTCACAAGCCTGAAAGAGACGGTTTGTTCTGTGAAAAAATCTTCGGTCCTGTTAAGGATTACGAATGTGCTTGTGGTAAATACAAGAGAATTCGTTACAAAGGGATCGTTTGTGACCGTTGTGGAGTAGAAGTTACGGAGAAAAAAGTAAGAAGAGAGAGAATCGGGCACATCAACCTTGTAGTTCCAATCGCTCATATCTGGTATTTCCGTTCTTTACCGAACAAAATAGGTTACCTTTTAGGAATTCCTTCCAAGAAATTGGATATGATCATCTACTACGAAAGATATGTGGTGATTCAGCAAGGTATTGCTAAAAAATTAGACGGTTCCGACTTCGAAAACATGGAATTCTTAACTGAAGAAGAGTATCTGGATATCATGGAGACTCTTCCGGTAGAGAACCAATATCTTGACGATTCTGATCCTAACAAATTCATCGCTAAAATGGGTGCTGAAGCTGTTGAGGAATTATTGAAAAGAATCGATCTTGATGCATTGTCTTTCGATTTGAGACACAAAGCTCACAACGAAGGTTCAAAACAAAGAAGAACTGAAGCTCTGAAAAGATTGAACGTTGTAGAAGCATTAAGAGGAGCGAATACAAGAATGATCAACAAGCCTGAGTGGATGATCATGCGTGTGCTTCCAGTTATCCCACCGGAACTAAGACCATTGGTTCCATTGGATGGAGGACGTTTCGCAACTTCTGACTTAAATGACCTTTACAGAAGAGTTATCATCAGAAATAACCGTTTGAAGAGATTATTGGAGATCAAAGCTCCTGAAGTAATCTTAAGAAACGAGAAGCGTATGCTTCAGGAATCAGTAGATTCATTATTCGATAACACAAGAAAATCTTCTGCAGTAAAATCTGAATCAAACAGACCATTGAAATCACTTTCTGATTCATTGAAAGGTAAGCAAGGTCGTTTCCGTCAGAACTTACTAGGGAAAAGGGTAGACTACTCTGCGCGTTCGGTAATTGTTGTAGGTCCGAACTTACAACTTCACGAATGTGGTATTCCTAAAGATATGGCTGCAGAACTTTACAAACCGTTCATCATTAGAAAACTAATCGAGAGAGGTATTGTAAAAACAGTAAAATCTGCAAAGAGAATTATTGACAGAAAAGAGCCGGTAGTTTATGATATTCTTGAAAACGTGATGAAAGGTCACCCTGTACTATTGAACAGGGCACCTACGCTTCACAGATTGGGTATTCAGGCTTTCCAACCTAAGATGATCGAAGGTAAGGCAATCCAGCTACACCCGTTAGTAACTACGGCCTTCAACGCCGATTTCGACGGTGACCAGATGGCGGTACACTTACCGTTAGGTCCTGAAGCGATCCTTGAAGCTCAGTTATTGATGTTAGGTTCTCAAAACATCCTGAACCCGGCAAACGGTTCTCCAATTACCGTACCTTCTCAGGACATGGTTCTTGGTCTTTACTTCATGACAAAACAGTTGGATTCAACTGAGACTATGAAAGTAAAAGGTGAAGGTCTTGCATTCTATTCTCCTGAGGAAGCGGAAATCGCTTATGCAGAAGGAAAAGTTTCTCTAAATGCTAAGGTAAGATGTAAATTACCTGTTAAGGAAAACGGAGAAATCGTAACAAGACTGATCGAAACCACTGTAGGTAGAATCTTATTCAACCAGATTGTACCAAAACAAGTAGGATATATCAATGAGCTTCTTACTAAGAAATCATTAAGAAACGTTATCGGTAAGATCCTTGCTGATACAGATTTCCCTACAACTGTGAAGTTCCTTGATGCAATGAAAGACTTAGGATATTCAAATGCATTTAAAGGAGGTCTTTCTTTCTCATTAGGAGACATCGTGGTTCCTGTTGAGAAAAAACAGATGATTGCACAATCAATTGAAACTGTGGACGAAATTAGAGCCAACTATAACATGGGTCTAATTACAGATACAGAACGTTATAACCAGGTAATCGACGTTTGGACGAACACCAACGCAGGATTAACTGAAATGATCATGAGCAGAATGAAAACTGACCAAGGTGGTTTCAACTCTGTATACATGATGCTTGACTCTGGAGCGAGGGGTTCTAAGGAACAGATCCGTCAGTTATCAGGGATGAGAGGTTTGATGGCGAAACCGCAAAAAGCCGGTTCTACCGGAGCGGAGATCATCGAAAACCCGATTCTTGCTAACTTTAAAGAAGGTCTTTCGATTCTAGAGTACTTTATCTCTACCCACGGTGCCCGTAAAGGTCTTGCAGATACCGCTCTTAAGACTGCTGATGCAGGTTACTTAACGAGAAGATTGGTAGACGTTGCACAGGACGTTATCGTTACAGAAGACGACTGTGGAACTTTAAGAGGTACAGAAGTTACTGCACTTAAGAAAAATGACGAGATCGTTGAAAAAATCTCTGAAAGAATCTTAGGTAGAGTTTCTTTACATAATGTTTACGATCCTGAAACAGATGAATTAATTGCTGAAGCTGACCAGGTAATTACTGAGGCATTAGCTAAGAGAATTGAGGAAGCTGGATTAGAAGCTGTTGAAGTTCGTTCACCATTAACTTGTGAAGCTAAGAAAGGTATCTGTGCGAAATGCTACGGTAGAAACTTGGCTACAGGTAAAATGATTCATATGGGTGAAGCGGTAGGTGTAATTGCAGCACAATCAATTGGGGAGCCGGGAACTCAGCTTACGTTGAGAACTTTCCACCAAGGGGGTACTGCAGGAAACGTATCAGAAAACCCATCAATCGTTGCAAGAAGAGATGGTATCGTTGAAATGGATGAAGTAAGAACAATTACTTCTGAAGATGAAAACGGTAATACATCAGAAGTTGTAGTTTCTCGTTCAACAGAATTCAGATTAGTTGCTGATAATGAGTCCAGAACTCCATTAATGGTAGCTAACGTACCTTACGGTTCAATATTGGCTGTAAAACCGGGTGATAAAGTGAAAAAAGGTGATGTAATCTGTACATGGGATGCCTATAACGCGGTAATCATTGCTGAAACATCTGGTAAGGTTGAATACGAGGATATCATCCAGGGTATTTCATTCCAGTTGGAGATTGACGAAGCAACAGGATTTGAAGAGAAAGTAATCTCTGAATCTAGAAATAAGAAAGCGGTACCTACGTTAAAAGTAGTAGATTCTAAAGGTGTTGAACAAAAAGGTTACAACTTACCGGTAGGAGCTCACTTAATGGTTAACGATGGTGAAAAAATTAAGGCTGGTAAAGTCTTGATTAAGATCCCTAGAAAATCTGCAAAAGCAGGGGATATCACCGGAGGTCTTCCGAGAGTTACTGAATTATTCGAAGCAAGAAACCCTTCAAACCCAGCGGTAGTAACAGAAATCGATGGGGTAGTTTCTTACGGAAAAATCAAGAGAGGTAACCGTGAATTGATTGTTGAGGCTAAAACTGGAGAGAGAAAAATTTATTTAGTTAAATTATCAAACCAGATCTTAGTACAGGAGAATGACTTCGTAAGAGCAGGTTCTCCATTGTCTGACGGTTCTATCACACCTGAAGATATCCTAAGAATTAAAGGTCCAACTGCAGTTCAGGAATATCTGGTAAATGAAATTCAGGAAGTTTACCGTTTACAAGGGGTAAAAATCGACGACAAGCACTTCGAAATTATCGTAAGACAGATGATGACGAAAGTATCTATCGTGGATGGAGGTGATACTCAGTTCCTTGAAGGAGCTCTTGAGCATAAATATGACTTCTTGGAAGAAAATAACAGAGTATTCGGTCTTAAAGTAGTTGTTGATGCTGGTGATTCTAAAGTATTCAAACCAGGTCAGATGATTACAGCGAGAGAATTAAGAGACGAAAACTCTAAATTGAAGCGTGAAGATCAGGCTTTAGTTGAAGTAAGAGAAGCTTTACCGGCTACAGCAACACCTGTATTGCAAGGTATTACAAGAGCAGCTCTTCAGACTAAATCGTTCATGTCTGCAGCATCGTTCCAGGAAACAACTAAGGTTCTTAACGAAGCAGCAGTTGCTGGTAAGGTAGACGATCTTAACGGTCTTAAAGAAAATGTAATTGTAGGACACAGAATCCCTGCAGGTACGGGTCTTAAAGAATACCAAAATGTAATTGTAGGTTCTAGAAAAGAATTCGAAGACCTTAACTAAAATTAATGATTTGGAATTTGAGGTTTGAAATTATTTTTATATTTTCACAACCTCAAATTTCGAATTTAAAAAATAATTTATAACAATGGACAACAATCAAAATCCACAAGACGGAAACATCAACATCGAATTAAACGAAATGGTAGCAGCAGGAATCTATGCTAACTTAGCTTTAGTAAACCACTCTCCATCTGAATTCGTTGTAGATTTTATCCAATTGATGCCGGGGGTACAACAAGCAAAAGTAAGATCAAGAGTTATTCTTGCTCCACTTCACGCTAAAAGAGTATTATCTGCTCTACAACAAAACATTGCTAACTACGAACAACAATTTGGAGAAATCAAAGAAGTTGAACCTTTCGTATTAGGAGCTAACAACGTACAAGCTTAAGATTTTTTCTTAACATATACATAAATGCCTCAATGAAAATTGGGGCATTTTTTGCTTAATAAAAAGCGTCATTCTATCAATCTTCATTATTAAATGTATTTAATAAATAAAAAATATTCCTATAAATTCTTCAATTTTATATATTTGTTCTTAGATATGATTTGTAGATATGATAAATAATCAGTTTATTATTAATAAATTCGGGTTTTTGGGAGAAGATTTTTCAATTGAGCTTCAAAAGAATGCATTTATTACCGATATTAAAGCTAAGACGGAAATTATTACAGAAGGGCAGAAAGTAAGATATGTTCCGTTCCTGATAAAAGGTTCAATTAAGGTTTATTCTCTAAATGATGGAAGAGAGCTGATCTATTATTACGTAAGACCTAATGATAGCTGTTTGATGACTTTTTCATCTATTTTTGGTGACTATACCAGTAAAGTATATGCTCTTGCTGAAGAAGATTCTGAAGTAATGTTGGTTCCCGTGGCAGTTTTGCATGAGTGGCTGATTAGATTTCCTGAAATCAATAAACTTTTTTATCATGAATATGACAAAAGATTCACAGATATCATGAATATGGTCAATGATGCCGTTTTTCATAGGCTTGATAAAAGAGTATTGAATTATATCAAACAGCAGATTTTAATAACAGGAAGTAATCCTATAAAACTTACCCATAGAGAAATCGCCAGTAATTTAGGAACTTCCAGAGAAGTGGTAAGCCGTGTATTAAAAAAAGTTGAAAACGAAGGCGAAATTGTTCAGACTAGAGAAGGTATAAAAATACCTGTTAATGAAAATGTTAGGTGATTCTAATAAATGCTATTTAATTATTTTAACAATCCGATTGATAAAAACAATTTTGTCGGTGACTTTTATCACCTGCTTTTGAAAGCATAAGTCTATAAGTTTGTTGTACTAATTTTTTAATAAAAAATAAGCGTATGACAAAAACTTTCTTCTTTTTGTCAATGTTGGCTTCAAGTCTTGCTTTTGCACAGGAAGACTTGTTGAAGGATATTGATACTATTAAAACAAACACCAAAATTTCACAGCCTGCATTTAAGGCATTACAAATCGTCACAGGCCAATCTACAAAGCTTCCTGCGAAAAATGAATGGTACATCGTTGTAGCCCATCGTTTTGGAGATGTAAGCAAAGGATTCAAAGATTTTTTTGGATTAGATGATGCTTCTACCAAATTAGGAGTGATCTATGGAGTAACAGACGGGTTTTCATTAAACCTTTCCAGAGAAACAAATCAGAAAACCTTTGAGGGCGGTGCTAAATACAAACTGCTAAAACAAAGCGAAAATTTTCCGTTGGATATCGTTGGATATAATGTATTGGCGGTAAATACGGATCTTAGTAAAGATAATTATCCTGATCTTAAGTTTGGGGACAGGCTTTCCTATCTTACTCAGGCATTAATTTCAAGAAGGTTTAATGATAAATTTTCTTTACAATTAACTCCTTCCTATGTCCACAAGAATCTTTATGAGCCGAGTATCGAAAATAAAGACCAGTTTCTTACAGGATTAGGTGGTCGTTATAAGATTTCAAAAAGAATTTCTCTCAACGCAGAATATTTTGTGAATTTTGATAATCACAGTTTTTATAAAAATCCCCTGTCTTTGGGTATGGATATAGAAACCGGGGGACATGTTTTCCAGCTGTTATTTACCAATTCCCAGCTCAATTCGGATATTGGCTATCTCACCAATGCAACCGGAGATTGGGGAAAAGGGCATATTTTCTTTGGGTTTAATCTTTATAGAGTTTTTTAATATGAAAAAGATAATGTACATATTTTCATTGGCGACTATTCTGATTGCTTGTGAAAGCAGAACCTATGAAGAAATCTCCGGATCCACGCCCATTGTAGAAAAAGTAACCTATAATAAAGATGTAAAACCTCTTATAGATGCAAATTGTATCGTTTGCCATTCAGCGGGAGGATCAGCTTCTTTTCAACCTTGGACAAGCTATAATCAGGTGAAAACCCATATTGATAATATTTTAGACAGAATACAAAGGCCTGTCGGAGATCCTCAGAAAATGCCACAAGGAGGGGCTCTGTCTCCACCACAGATCAATATTTTTATTAAGTGGAAAACTGACGGACTTATTGAAAATTAAACTGAATAATATGAAAAAATTAATCATACTAACCGTTTCGTTACTTTTTGCAAACGTTGTTTCAGCTCAGAAATACAGCTCAAAAACAGGGAAAGTAACTTTTGAAGCTTCTGTTCCTCTATTTGAGGATGTTTTTGCCCAGGATGACAATAATATTGTTGTATTGAATGCAGATACAGGAGATATAGCTTCTGTTTCTGCAGTTAAAAACTTTCATTTCAAAGTGAAACTCATGGAGGAGCATTTTAACGAAAGCTATGCAGAAACTGCAAAATACCCGAAAACCACTTTCTCAGGAAAGATTTTAAATTTTGATAAAACCAAATTGAGTTCAAATCCACAGAAATATACCATACAGGGAACATTAAACTTTCATGGAGTGGATAAAGCCTATACCTCCAATGCAAGTATTTATGCTAAAGATGGAAAAATTTATATATCTGGTGGCTTCGTAGCAAAATCAGCGGATCATAAAGTAACAATTCCTAAAATGGTTACTAAGAAAGTGGCTGAAAATGTAAATGTTCAATACGATTATATCCTTACAAAACAATGAAAAACCTGATCTTCATAATAAGTGTTTTTCTGAGCTTCACATTGTCTGCTCAGGAAAAAGCAAAATCAATTTTTGATATTGCCAGAAGCGGAACTGTTACAGAGGTACAAAACTTAATGAAACAGGATCCGGATATTATTAATCAGACCAATGATCACGGCTTTTCTCCTCTTATTTTAGCATGTTACAGAGGAAATATAGAAGTGGCTAAGTTTTTGATTGATCATGTAAAGAACGTTAATTATAAGAGCCAGGAAGGAACTGCTTTAGCCGGACTTTCTGTGAAATATAATAAAGATTTGGTGGAGCGTTTATTACAAAAGAACGCTGATCCCAATATAGCAGATGCTACAGGAGCTACTCCCTTATTCTGGGCTGTGAAATTTGGTAATAAAGAGCTTATAGAGTTACTATTGAAACACAAAGCAGACAAATCGACCAAAGATGCTCAGGGAATGACTCCATTCGAATATGCCCTTCAAACCAATAATAAAGACATCATCAACCTCTTAAAAAATTAAAAATGAAAAAAATTCTACTATCAATGGGAGTGCTTCTGGCAAATTTTGCCTGGGCTCAGTTTACGACAGGAACAGTCTCGCTTCCAACAGCAAGTATGACTGTAAAAATAGATACAACCCCTACTACGGTAACTTTAACATTAACAGGAGACAGTAATTCAATGCTGGGAATTGGTTTCGGATCGAGTGGAATGGCAAGTGGAGCAGACGGTTTCATTTATAATTCTTCAGGCAATACCGATTATACTTTTGGAGGAGTAGGAATTACGCCTACTGCAGATGCATCACAAGACTGGACGGTGAGCAGCAATACAGTTTCCGGAAGTACGAGAACTATTGTTGCAACAAGAACTTTAGCCGGAGGAACGGGAGATTTTGCTATTTCCAATGCCAATACAAGCATTAATATCTTCTATGCGAAGAGAGCAGGAAATACTGCTTTAGGATACCATAATTCAACCAGGGATTATGCTACGCTCACAAGATCAGCAACTCTTGCAACGAGTGATCTAGCACTTGAAAATAAAAAAATAAGTATTTACCCAAATCCTGCCAAAGAAACGGCGAACTTTAAAAATGCGGATAATATCAAGTCAGTTGATATTTATGAATCTACAGGCCGAAAAGTGAGAACTGTAAAAGTTGAAGGTGGGAATATCAGTATTTCAGATCTAAGATCAGGAAGTTATTATTTAGAAATTACTCAGAAAGATGGGACATTGTCCTATGAAAAATTGATAAAAGAATAGATAGAAGCCACTGAAAAGTGGCTTTTTTATTCACATATATAACTTCTATCAATTAGTATATTGTTTCTAAAATAAAATGTTGCATAGCATTTATCTGAGTTATTTTGAAGAATATTATTTTCACAAAAAGAATCAAAAAAATAAATTAAGATTTCAGTATTAAAATCACCTTTTTCAGTTGTATTTGGGGCTCCGAATACTTTTTTAAAATCAGATATGTTTGAATTTTTGAGATTATATTTTTGTATTAAATTTTCTGAATAATCATTATTTCTCTTTTGGAGGCATCCTAAAGAATCTTTAATCCATTCGCTGTTAATTTCGAGTGTGGTGCTGATTCTTTTATTCTTCTTATTACAGCTCGTAAATAAAAAAAGGATAAATAAAACTATTATTATTTTCATGGCTGGTTTCTTTAAGAGTTAAAATTAAAAAGTTTCTGTTTACATTTATTCTAAAAAGTGCTTTTAATGTTTTTTTAACCCGGGAAATTTTTATGTCAAACTTTACGGAAGTAACTTTGCGAAAAATTTATAATGAAGCGAGGATTACAATTTTTACTGTTGATTTTTTCATTGACAGTTTTTGCCCAGAAAGAAACAGTTGATACGACACAAATCGTTATTCCCAACAGATACAATAGCGCTGAAGCCCAGACAAAGCCTTATGTGATCATGATCTCAACAGACGGATTTCGCTATGATTATGCTAAAAAATACAACGCAGAAAATCTTCTGAAATTTTCAAATCAAGGAGTTCAGGCTAAAGCAATGGTTCCAAGTTATCCTAGCATTACTTTTCCGAATCACTGGACTTTAATCACCGGACTTTACCCTTCTCATCACGGTTTGATCGATAATTATTTTTACGATTATAAAAGAAAAGAACCGTACGCAATGAGCAATAAAAAGAATGCTGAAGATGGAAGCTGGTATGGTGGAACTCCGCTATGGAGTTTAGCTGAAAAGCAGGGAATGGTTTCCGCTTCAATGCAATGGGTGGGTTCTGCGAGTGATGCAGGTAGAAAAAGACCGACCTATTACTACTCTTATCACGAAAAATTTACCCCATCAGAAAAAGTTGACAAAGTAATTAACTGGCTGAAGCTCCCGATGGATAAAAGACCACATTTTATCTCCTTATATTTTCCTGAAGTTGATGGAAGCGGACATCACTTTGGCCCCGATACCAAGGAAACAGAAGATGCTGTTCATCTGGTTGATAACGCTATTGGAGAATTAGTTCAAAAAGTAAATGCTTTAGGATTAAAAAATGTAAACTTCATTTTTGTTTCAGACCACGGAATGATAAAAGTAGACGGTGGAAATCCTTTGGAAATTCCTGAGTTGCTTTTAGATAAAAACAGGTTTGATATCTTTAATTCCAATACTTTATTGAGAGTTTACGTTAAAAAACCTTCTGAGGTAAAGGAAACATACAAAGAATTAAAAGCAAATAAAACAGAAGATTACCAAGTATATTTAGACAAAAGGCTCCCAAAATATCTTCACTTTGGAACAAAAGACGATAGATACAATAGAATAGGACAGATCTTATTGATTCCGAAAGCTCCAAAAGTATTCTTGGAAAAAGGCAAGAAAACTTCCATTGGGAAACATGGGTATAACCCAAGAATCGTTCCTGAAATGAAAGCCACCTTCTTCGCTTGGGGCCCAGACTTTAAAAATAACCTGGTGATTGATGAATTTGCTAATATAAATGTATATCCTTTGGTTGCTGAAATTTTAGGATTGAAGATTGAGCAGCCAATTGACGGGAGATTGAAAATCTTAAAGGCAACATTGAAAGAAAAGAAATAATTTGAATTAATCATAATTTAAACTGGTTTCGGCGAGCCAAAGGCTCGCCGAAACCAGTTTAAAAAGTTCAATAAAGAAATTATGAATTAAACTTATTTGCAAATTCTTCAGCATATTCCTCTAATTTAATCTTTCCATCAACCACAGAATCATGCTCAATAAAATCTTTCTGCACAACACCTGTTCTGATTCCTCTCCCCATTTCCGTATATAATTCTGCAATTTCCTGAGGAAGTCCGGCTTGTAGCATTCCGTTTAACGATTCTTCGTCTTTAAACTCAACCCAAGGAAGTTCAGGTTTTCCGATGGCATTTCCAAAAGCTTTGGCAACATCTGAAGCGGTTCTCACGTCACTTACTATATATCTTACATTTTTGCCTTCAGAATTTTTTGTTAATTCTTCTGCAGCAGCTTTCGCAATATCTTTCGGATGAACTAAAGGAACTTCTGTATTATCAGGGTAGTTTCCTCCTATAATTCCTACATTTTTAATCAATGGTATATCGTTAAAGAAATTGATGTAGAAATATCCAGCTCTTAAAAAAGTTACAGAAGTATTTTCTACTTCATTATAAAGTTTTTCGATAAAATGGAGACCTTTGATTGGCCCGTTTTCAACCGGAGATTCGGCACCGATGCTGCTTAACATTACAATCTTTTTTATTCTTGCCTGTTTGATTGCTTCAGCATAATTTTTTCCTGCATTGATGGTATTTTCAACAATATTTTCGAAACCCATATTAGGTGGCGTCATCAAAAAGGCAGCATCATTCCCTTTAAAAGTTTCAATTAGGAAACCTAAATCGATGATTGAACCAATAGCTGCTTTTGCGCCTAAATTTTCGATTTCAGCTTTCTTAGTTTCATTACTGCTGATTACAGTAATATTGTGTCCTTCTGCAATTAACTGCTTAGTAAGAGGTCTGGCTACATTTCCTAATGAACCTGTAATAACAATTTTCATAATAATTTGTATTATTTGTTAGTAATTATTTTTTTATTTCCTGATACAAAGGTATATTTGTACTTACTTTTATACAAGTACTTACCCTAAAGTATGTTTAATGGCAGCAATTAAAGAAAGTTCAACAATTCAGCAGAACAAGAAATATGCACTCGATTCTTGTCCGGTAACGTATGTAATGGAAAAAATCGGTGGTTTTTGGAAACCTATTATTTTATACCATCTTTCGAACGGCGATAAAAGATACAGTGAACTAAAACGTGCAATTCCGGCGGTGACGGAAAAGATGCTGATTCAGCATCTGAAGCAATTGGAAAATGATGGATTGGTCATAAGAACTGCAAAACCAGTCGTACCGCCTCATGTAACCTATGAATTAAGTAAAGCCGGAAAAGGATTAATTCCGGTGATCAATTCAATGGCGGAATGGGCATTTGAAGATATGGATGGAAAATACAGGAATTAATTTAAAATTCTTACTATAAGCAAAAAAAAGACTCTCCGGAGAGAGCCTTTCTGTTAAAATATACGAAGAATTACAAAGATTGCATATCAATTACGAAACGATATTTTACATCGCTTTTCAGCATTCTTTCATAAGCGTTATTGATATCCTGAATTTTAATTAATTCAATATCAGAAACAATATTGTGTTTTCCACAGAAATCAAGCATTTCCTGGGTTTCAGCAATACCTCCGATCAAAGAACCTGCAACAGAACGGCGTTGGAAAATCATAGGTCTTGTACTTGGGGACTCATTCTCAAATTCTCCTACAAATCCTACTAATACCAAAGTTCCATTCAGTGCAACAGTCTGCATATATGGATTGATGTCATGTTCATAAGGAACAGTATCAATAATCAGATCGAATTTTGCAGCTACTTCTTTCATTTGAGCATCATCTGTAGAAATTACTACGTGATCTGCTCCCAATTTCTTAGCATCTTCGGTTTTTCCCGGAGTTCTTGAGAATAAAGTAACTTCAGCTCCCAAACCTTTTGCCAGCTTAATGGCCATATGTCCCAAACCTCCTAAACCTACCACGGCGACTTTAGAGTTCGGTCCAACATTCCAGTGTCTCAAAGGAGACCAAGTGGTGATGCCTGCACATAGAAGTGGTGCTACTGCAGCCAGATCCAGATTTTCAGGCACGCTTAATACAAAATGTTCATCCACAACCACTTTCTGGGAATACCCACCGAAAGTATGTCCTCCCAAATGTTTGTCCTTTCCGTTGTAAGTTCCGGTGAAACCATTTTGGCAGTATTGTTCCAGATCGTGTTTACAGCTGTCGCAGTGCCCGCAGGAATCTACCATACAACCAACAGCGGCTAAATCTCCGATTTTAAATTTAGAGACCTCGCTTCCTACATTGGTGATTCTTCCTACAATTTCGTGCCCCGGAACAACAGGATACATCGATCCGCCCCAGTCATTTCTTGCGGTATGAAGATCTGAGTGACAAACTCCGCAATATAGAATTTCAATTTCCACATCTTTAGCTGTTACTTCTCTTCTTTCAATGTTAATTTCTGCTAAATCTGCAGTTTTGGATTCTGCTCCATAAGCTTTTACCGTGAGTGTGCTCATTTATTTTTTTAGTTTAAGTGTTAATTAAGTTGAGTTTTAAATTTGTGTTGAGGGATCATTAAAAAAGGATGTTTAATTTACGATTAAAATATATTCGTAGGGATTAAATATTCTTATCATGGATACAAAAGTCGAAACTTTTAGAGCAACTCAGCTTATATAAATTACGGAAAGATGTACCAATTTTACAGGCTCCATAAAATGTCAGCCGGGAAAATGGTAATTTTGAATAAAATAAAATATACTTCATGGAAAATCAGAAGGTTGAAATATTTAATACGGTTGCGGAATATAATAAAATGATGAATCACGAAACGATGCATCCGTTGATAAGTGTAGTTGATTTTTCTAAAGCGAACCCTATTTGCCAGTATATTAGGAAATTTGGATTTTATACGGTTTTCTTAAAAGATATGATGTGCGGAGATATGCTGTATGGAAAGCACAGCTATGATTATCAGGAAGGAACGCTGGTCTTTATTGCTCCGGGACAGACTTATGGAATTTATAATGCAGACACTTATATTCAGCCTGCAGGTTTTGCCCTAATTTTTCATCCCGATTTATTAAAAGGAACCAATTTGGGCAAAAATATCAACAACTATAATTTCTTTTCTTACGAAGTTCATGAAGCATTGCACCTTTCAGAAAAAGAAAGGGAAATTATTTTAGAATGTTTTAAAAATATAAAGCATGAGCTGGAACAGCCTATTGATAAACACAGTAAATCCTTAATTGTAAACAATATTGAATTGTTTTTAAATTATTGCATGCGTTTCTATGACCGTCAGTTCATTACAAGAGATCATATCAATCAGGGAGTTATCGGTAAATTTGAAAATCTGCTGAATGAGTATTTAAAATCTGACAAACCTAAAAACTTAGGTTTTCCTATGGTTAACTATTTTGCTGAGCAGCTCAACCTTTCGGCCAACTATTTTGGGGATTTGATCAAAAAAGAACTCGGAATTTCTGCACAGGAATATATCCACAATAAATTGATTGATGTTGCCAAAGATCAGATTTTTGATGCGGAAAAATCCATCAGTGAGATTTCTTATGACCTAGGCTTTAAATATCCTCAGCATTTTACAAGACTGTTCAAAAGTAAAGTGGGAGTGTCTCCGAGTGAATATAAAACCTTAAATTAAGGTCAAACAAAAAAGTTGTAAATTGAAGTTGAAAAATCTGGGGCCTATTGCTCACTATTTTGAAACCCGATGACATCACAGCAAAACATTAAAACTCATACTTTTCAAATCTCTTTAGGGAAAATTTTAGCTTTAAAAGAAAATGGAGTTATTAAAGCCAAGAGTATTCGTTATGCAACATCAGAAAGATATCAGAAGCCCGTTCCGGCAGAATATTCGTCAGATGTTACTTTTCCCGATAAAACCCCGGTTTGTCCGCAGAAAATAAGTCCGCTTCTGGAACGACTCATTGGGAAAACGGACATTGAAAAGTTTCATGCTGATGAATCCACGCAATATTTAACAGTTACCCGTCCTGAGATTTTTAAAGAAAATGAAAAACTTCCTGTGGTAGTCTGGATTCATGGTGGCTCTTATGAAGTTGGTTGTGGAGATCTTCCCACTTCAGATCCTTCGGTTTGGGTAAAGGAGCAAAATATTATTGTAGTTTCTGTTTCTTATCGTCTCGGACTTTTCGGTTTTCTAGGCGGTGATGAAAAAAGACCTCCGAATTTGGGACTTTTTGATATCATTGAAGCTTTAAAATGGATCAAAAATAATATTGAAGGCTTTGGAGGAAATCCTGAAAACATTACACTTTTCGGACAGTCTTCCGGAGGAGATGCAATTGCGCATTTAATGATTTCGGAAGACATTGAAAATTTGTTCCAAAGACTCATTATTCAGAGTGCTCCTCTTGGTTTTCGTCTTAAAAGATGCAAAATGTCTCTTGAGTTTTTTCAGAAAACGGCATTCTTAAAAGATGAAGAAGATCCTCTAAAAATGACGGAAAGCTATTCAAAATTTTTGCCGTCATTTATGAGATACGGATTAAAAACCTCCATGCCTTTTTGTACACAATATGGATACCCGCCTTTGTGTAAAGAAGAAGAAAGTTTTCCGAAATGGAAAGAAAATGCTAAAAAATACGATGTACTGATAGGTTTAAATCATGATGAAACAGCTTTTTATGTAAAAACAGCTAAAGAAGGACTGTACACATATTTACACGAAAAAATTCTCAACAGAATTGTTCGGAAAACCACAGAATCTATCTACGAAAAACCCGCAAATATTTTCGCTCGAAACTATGCAGAAGGAGGCGGGAATATTTATCAGTTTAAGATTCATTCCAGAGTAAAAAATAATTATATTGGAGCTTCCCATTGTATTGATCTTCCGTTAATTTTTGAAAATGAAACGGCATGGAAAGACTCGGAATTACTAAAAGATGTGCCCTGGAAGCATATCCGGGAAAATGGAAAAAAACTTCGGGCACTTTGGGCCGAATTTGCCAGAACCGGAAAAATTTCTGAAGACTCGGAAAAACCTGAAATTCTTGAATTAAGAAAGGTTAGCCTCTAAAAACGATAATATTCACATTATTCAGCATACCTACGACTTAATAATTCCAAAATTATTCAGGAATCCAAACACTCACGTTTCCTGCCGGAACAGGGAAATTCCCCCAGCCATTTTCATCGATTGTCACTTTCTCCTTAAATCTTTTCAGGAGATCATGAAACTTTTTTCCGGAGTATTGTTTTCCAACCTCCATAGGTTTATTGTAGGCATCTTTATTGCTGATCACAACAGCACAGCCGGTATGTTCCTGGTCTCCTTCCCGAATCCAGCCTAAGCAATTGGCGTCTTCAAAATAATCCCTTTGAGCTCCGTAAGCATGATCTTTTCGGGCTTTTAGCAATTCTTCAATCTTATCAACTTTCGGAAGGAAAATTTCCTGATCATTGCCTGCTCCATCCTTATCTATATAATGAGCTCCATATAAATCGGGGTAAAAAACACATGGATAGCCTTTTTCTCTGAGTAATATGAGAGCATAAGCAATAGGTTTGAACCATGATTCTACGGGAGCTTCCAGTTTCTGTAAGGGCTGTGTATCATGATTATCCACTAAAGTAACGGAATGTATAGGATCTGTTAATGTTAAGGTTTCATCAAAAATCCTTCGCAAGTCATAAGAACCGCCTTCTTTGGAGGCTGTATGGAAATTATTCTGCAAAGAGCTGTCAAATAAGCTCATGCAGCCTTCTGTTACTTCAATATATTTCTGAAGCAGATGCAGATGTCCGGGAGCCCAGTATTCACCTACGGCAAAAATATTTTTTCCGGAATTGGAACGTAATAAAGTGAGCCATTCTTTGTAAAAATCAAAAGAAATATGTTTCAAAGCGTCGAGTCTTACTCCGTCAAAATCGGTCTGATCAAAATACCATTTTGCCCAATAATTAAGCTCTTCACGTACATGAGGATTCCGATGCTCAATATCATTAAACATCAGGTAATCATAATTTCCTTTTTCATCATCAATCATTTCTTCCCAGTCATTTCCGTATTCAGATTGAATTTTATAGATATGTTTATCCATGCCCTCTGCATAATCTGTTCCGCTGAAGCAGGTGAAATTCCATTCGAATTCTGAATATTTTTTTCCTCTTCCCGGGAAAGTAAATTTAGTATAGGACTGTATTTCAAAAATATCAGAAATCACTTTTTCACGGTTGTTTTCATCTACTTTTACCACTTTAAAGGTTTCCAGCTCATCACCACCGCCTTTATGTCCCAGTACAATATCAACAATGATTTGAATATTATTTTTCTTAAGGGTTTTAATAGCTTTTAAATACTGATCTTTTGTTCCATATTTGGTAGGGATGGTTCCTTTCTGATCAAATTCCCCGAGATCAAACAGATCGTACGTATCATAGCCAATAGAATAGCCTCCGTTTGCGCCTTTGTAAGCAGGTGGGAACCAAACTGATGTGATTCCTAATTTGGATAAATATTTTGCCTGTTTTTCAGCTTCTTGCCAAAGTTTTCCGTTCCCTTCCGAGTACCAGTGGAAGAATTGAATCATAGTCTGGTTCATACTTTGTAAAATTTGGTTTCTACAAGATAGTGAAAATTTACAAACTATTGATCTTCAAATTCTTTAAACGGGATTTTTAGTTGAACAGAAACAAGCTTTTGATCTTCAGTATTCAAATGGGATAACGAGAGTCCGAGTAAACGGACGGGTTTGTCGAACGGACGAAGTTCCCAGAGTTTTTTTCCGGTATTGAAATATTGGTCTGCCGAAGAAAAATATTCTTCTTTAGTAATGCTTCTTGTAAAAAGAGAGAAATCTTTATATTTAATTTTTAACGTTAAGGTCCGCCCGAGAATATTATTTTTTTGTAATCTTGAATGAAGTTCTGTGCTTAAACTCTCCAGCTTTTCATTGATTTGCTGTTCATCGAAAAGATCCTCAAAAAAAGTTCTTTCAACGGCCACACTTTTCTGTATACGATGAGGTTTTACTTCAGAATGATGAATTCCGCGGACGACATTGTAGTAATACCCACCAGATTTGCCGAACATTCTGGTCAGATCCTCAATAGATCTTTTCTTTAAATCTTTTCCTTTGAAAATTCCCAAGCTGAACATTTTGTTAGCTGTAACTTTTCCTACTCCATAAAACTTTTCGACAGGCAATTCCTCTAAAAAGGCTTCAATTTTGTCAGGATGAATCGTTTTTTGTCCGTTCGGCTTATTAATATCAGAAGCTACTTTAGCTAAAAATTTGTTGACCGAAATTCCGGCAGAAGCGGTAAGTCCTGTTTCATTAAATATTTTCTGCCGGATTTCCTTTGCAATCTGATTGGCAGATTCTATTCCTTTTTTATTTTCAGTAACATCAAGATATGCTTCATCTAATGAAAGTGGTTCTACAAGATCTGTATATTCATAAAAAATCTCCCTGATCTTTCTTGAAATTTCTTTATACCGGGCAAAACGTGGGGGAACGAAAATAAGATGCGGACATTTTTCTTTGGCTGTTTTACTGGGCATAGCAGAACGGACTCCAAATTTTCTGGCTTCATAGCTGGCTGCAGAAACCACACCACGGTGTCCGCCACCGACAGCAATGGGTTTTCCTCTTAACGCAGGATTGTCATGCTGCTCTACGGAAGCATAAAATGCATCCATATCGACATGAATTATTTTGCGGATAGGAAAAGGAAAATCCATATCACAAAGATATGGATTCTGTATTTTCTTGTTATGGTTTTAGAGTGCAATGAGATTCTTAATCTCAATCTTAGCCTAAACTTTATTTATTTTAACAGCTTGTCAATTGTAGTCTGAATTTCCGGATCTTCAGGAGAAATGGCGTAATATTTTGCAATACCGGATTTTTGATCGATCACCATATATCTGGGAATCCAGTTGAGATCAACATAATTATTGAAATCATTTTTCCAGCCGGAAGCAAACCAATAGTTTTCCTTATCCTTCATTTCAAATCTTTCCAGGCTTTTTTCAAAACCTTCTTTGGAGCGATCGAGCGAAAGGAATACGAAATCAATATTTTTATTGTTTTCTTCCAGTTCTTTAGCTTTTGGAAGTGCTTTCAGACAGTCTCTGCACCAGCCTGCCCAAAAATCAATGACCAATACTTTTCCTTTATGCTGATCTAAAATTTGTTTAATCGTAATGCTTTTCCCTTCTTCATCTTCCAGCTTCTGGCTTAGTGCTTCTTTGGAAAAACCGGTTTTAAGGACTTTTGGAACATCCTGAGAATACCCCAGTCCAAAAATACTTAAGGCAAAAATTAATACTAACTTTTTCATTTTTCAATTCATTTTATGCAAATCTAAACAATGAAACGTAATTTGAGATCAGTTTCTTATGAATTAGGAAAAAATTATAAATTGAGATTGTCTATTGGTAATTTTTCACCAGACCTTTTACGATAGCGATTACATTAGGCATAGCTTTATTGGCTGCATTTAATACTTTTTCATGAGAAACAGTGAAGGCGATATCAGGTCCTCCCAAATCTGTAATTACGGAAACACAGAAAACATCCATATTCATGTGTTTGGCAACAATTACTTCAGGAACGGTGCTCATACCCACCATATCACCACCGATTGCTTTTATCATTCCGTATTCTGCCGGAGTTTCAAAAGTTGGCCCTTGTAAAGCAACGTATATCCCCTGGTGAACTTTAATATTGTTCTCTTTGGCAGATTGCTCTGCAACAGAAATCATTTTTTTGTTGTAAGGCTCGCTCATATCAACAAAACGAGGACCCAGTTCATCAATATTTTTGCCACGAAGCGGATGTTCAGGCATCATATTGATGTGGTCTTTTACCATAACAATATCAGCGATGTTATAATTGGGATTTACCCCGCCGCAAGCATTAGAAAGAATTAAATTTTGAATACCTAACAAATTAAAAACCCTGATAGGAAAAGTCACTGTTTCCATGGAATGGCCTTCATAGTAATGAAAGCGGCCGCTCATCATCAGTACTTTTTTGCCTTCCAGAATTCCGTAGATAAGCTTTCCGCTGTGACCAACAACAGTGGTTTGCGGAAAATTAGGGATGTCTTTGTATTCAAGAATGTAAATGGCTTCCACTTCATCCTGAAGCTTTCCCAATCCGGAACCTAAAACGATGGCGAAATCAGGCGTTTCCTGAATAATGTTTTTGATAAACCCGGCAGTTTGCTTAATTTTTTCTAACATAATCTAAGATGATTTGATTGAATTCTTCTTTCTTATCAATGATCACATTAATAGGCCAGTAGTAAACAATATCTCTAAGATAGTCAAAAGTTTTAAGACGTACGTAATCTTTTTCTGTGGTTAAGATTAATTTATATTCGCCCAGTTTTTTGTATTCGGCAACAATTTTTTTAATATCATCATCCGTAAAGTTATGATGATCTCTGAATTTTAAATGCTTTACCCTTTGCGAAAATTTGGCTAAATGCTGCAACAAAGGTTTGGGATTGGCAATTCCAGTAATTAATAGAATATCATAATAATTCAGGTTGTTGTCTGGAAGCATTTTTTCTTTCCCGTATACATTTTCGTCATAACCAATCGATGAAAAAAATACTTTCTGGGTACGATCCGGTCGTATTCTTGAAATATAATATTGCTTGGTTTCCTCCGTAAGTTCATCAGGACATTTGCTGACCATAATAATGTCTGCTCTTCTGGCGCCTGCTCTGGATTCTCTTAAATCTCCTGCCGGAAGCAAATGATCTTTAAAATAAGGATCATTAAAATCGGTCATTAAAATATTGAACCCAGGTTTTATAGCTCTGTGCTGCATGGCATCATCCAGTACAAGCACATCAAGATCCATATCGGCAATGACTTTCTTGGCTCCGGGAACTCTTTCTTCGGAAACAGCAATGACAAAACGATTTTTGAAACGCTCAAACAACTGCATCGCTTCATCACCCACCATTTTATAGTTGCTGTCGTAGTTTGTTACTTCATAACCTTTGGTAACTCTTCCATAGCCACGTGAAAGCACTCCGGTTCTATAGTGTTTTGATAAAAACTGAGCAAGATACATCACCATTGGTGATTTTCCGCTTCCGCCCACAGAAAGATTTCCGACACAGATAATCGGAGTTTTGAATTTTGTAGATTTAAAAATCCCCAAATCATACATTGTGTTCCGGATACCCGTTACCAAATGATAACCGAGGGAAAAAGGATAAAGGTACCATCTTTTCATACGTATGCAAAAATAGGAATTTCAACATCATTTTGTCTCATATTCACAACGACTTTTCAACAAATATTTTATTAAATTAAAGTATTTTTGTAAAGTTAAACTATTACATTGAGGTATTTTATTGAATTTTCCTACAACGGTAAAAATTATTTCGGCTATCAGATTCAGCCGGATGCAATTTCTGTGCAGGAAGAACTGGAAAAAGCGCTTTCCACCATTTTAAGGGAAGAAATTAAGACAACAGGAGCGGGAAGAACAGATACCGGCGTTCATGCAAAGAAAATTTTCGCTCATTTTGATACGGAAAAAGTTTTGGATGATGATCTTCCCAGAAGATTGAACAGCTTTCTTCCTCCGGATATTTCCATTAAAAGAATCTTTAAAGTGAAAAATAATTTTCATGCCCGCTTTGATGCTACTTACAGAACGTATGAATATTATATTACCTTAGAAAAAAATCCTTTCACTACAGAATCTGCGTGGCAGCACTGGAAAAAAGGATTGGATATTGATAAAATGAATGAGGCCTGTAAGATTTTATTTGAGTATGAAGATTTTACAAGTTTTGCAAAATTAAAAACCGACAATAAAACCAATATCTGCAAAATGTATAAAGCAGAATGGGAGCAAAATGGAAGTGAATTGAAATTCACCGTTTCGGCGAACCGTTTTTTACGGAATATGGTGAGGGCAATTGTCGGAACGATGGTTGAAATCGGTTCAGGAAAAATAAAGCCTGAAGATTTACGAAAAGTAATTGAAGACAAGCATCGTAATTCTGCAGGAACTTCCGCGCCCGCTCATGGGTTGTATCTGGTGGATGTGGGATATGAATTTGAATAATCTCATAGGTTTAAAGTCAATTAATATTCATAGCATAAATAACAGCTATCTGAAATTTTCATGAGTATTTAATGAAGTTGTAAAGGCTGAGAAATTTGAAAGTCTTATTTTTGCAGAGAATTTTATTTTAATTCTTTCTTCAATTCGTACAATGAAAAAACAAGATACCTGGGGAATTATCAAGCGGCTGTTCTTTATTGGGATGAAGTTTCGTTCTTGGTTCATCATTACGCTGATTATCTCCATCTTACTGGCAATGGTTTCCACGTATAGGCCTTATCTCACTATGGAAGTTGTGGATAATGATATTACGAAGCTAAAAGACAAATCTCTGATGATGCAGCATATCTACCTGTTGGTAGGTCTGGTCTTTGCCGAAACAATCTTGAACTTTTTCTTAGTTTATTTCTCCAACTATATTTCGCAAAATGTAATCAGAGATATCAGAGAAAGACTTTATGGTAAATTGATTTATTTTAAGACATCATTTTTTGATAAAACTCCGATCGGGCAACTGGTGACAAGAGCCGTAGGTGACGTTGAAACAATCGCAACAGTTTATACAGACGGTTTTCTGATGGTTTTCGGAGATGTGTTAAGGATTATTTTTGTGCTGATAATGATGTTTAATACGAATGTTCACCTGAGTTACATTACATTGGCTATTTTGCCTTTAATGGTTATTATCACAAGGTTTTTCCAGAAAAGACTGAAGAAAGCTTTTGGAGATGAAAGAAACTGGACCGCGAATCAGAACTCTTTTGTTCAGGAAAGATTAGCCGGAATGTCTATTATTCAGGTATTCAACAGACAAGAATCTGAGTTTAAAAAATTTGATGATATTAATATTACTCTGAAAGGAGCTTTATTGAGAACTGTATTTATTTTCTCATTGTTCTTCCCTGTAGTGGAATTGATTTCTTCACTTTTTATCGGATTTATTCTTTTCTACGGAGGCTATATTACCATCAGTGCGGGAGTGGTAATTGCATTTATTCAATATATTTCCATGTTGATTCGTCCGTTAAGACAGATTGCAGACCGATTTAACAACATTCAGAGAGGGATTGTAGGGGCCGAAAGAGTATTGGGATTGATGGATGAAGACTATGCAATGCCAAATACGGGAACGGTAAAAAAAGACCATTTTGACGGGAAAATTGAATTCCAGAACGTTCATTTTGCCTATGATGATAAGCAGGAAGTCCTAAAAGGAATTGATTTCAAGGTTAATCCTGGAGAAACTGTCGCAATTGTAGGTGCAACCGGAGCCGGAAAATCTACCATTATCAGTTTGATTACAAGATTATATGATATTAATTCAGGAAATATCTTTATTGATGATGTTAATCTTAAAGACTATGAATTATACAATCTGAGAAGTCATATTGGCGTTGTACTGCAGGATGTGTTCTTGTTCCACGGAAGTATTTTTGAAAACCTTGCGTTTGGTGATGAAACCATTACTTTAGATAAAATAAAAGCAGGAGCAAAAGAAATTGAGGTAGACCAATTTATAGAGCAGCTTCCGGGAGGATATGATTATGTAGTAAGTGAAAGAGGTTCATCCATTTCATTAGGGCAAAGACAATTATTATCGTTTCTAAGAGCTTATTTATCTGATCCGAAAATTTTAATTCTGGATGAAGCCACCTCATCTATAGATCATGAAAGTGAAAAATTAATTCAGAGAGCGACAGAAAAGATCACTAAAAACAGAACGTCAATTATTATTGCACATCGGCTTTCTACGATAGAAAAAGCCGATAAAATTATCGTAATGGAACACGGAAAGATCGTTGAAGAAGGAAGACATCTGGAGCTTTTAGACAAAAACGGATATTATGCAACATTGTATAAAGCTCAGCTAAGACATGAAGTGGAAATGGAGGAGGAACAAGAAGAATCAAAATAAATGATATTTAAATATAAAATAAAGGTTAAAATCAACATTGATTTTAACCTTTATTTTTTTTGGACTGATTAAAATTTCCCGTAAAATATACTTACGTCAAAATATAAGCCGGGTACTTTATACTTATCCTTTTCAAATTCTATATAGTCACATTTTCCGGAGTAGCTTTGAGATTGGGTTTCCATCTGAAACATATTGAGAAGAACGTATTCATCCGGTACTGCAATCACATGAAATCCCGTTTCGCATTTTTGACCGTCACCGGAAGATAAAACAGCATCCAGCAACCCGTGGAAATTTTTAGACATTTTCTTCGCCGTAACCTCATCTTTGTTGAGGTGATAAAGGTAAGCCAGGTAATTCATGGCACGAAGGTTAAACGGATTTTCTTCCAGCTCTTCAGTGAAAAGTTTGATTCCTTTTGGAAAATCTTTCTCAGTAACCTCACCAAGATAATACTTTTTCAGCTCGTCATTTTTCTTACTGACTTTATAAGGTTTATAGTTTTTCTGGAAAGTAAAACCAAAATAAAGATGTCTGTAATGCTCATTGGTAAGCAGGGTATCATTCTCTTTTAGCCTTTTTAAAACACGGGGATAATAAAATTCAGAACTTTTATCTTCTATATTCTTTTTGATCAATGAATAATCAGGAGCCTGAAACTCTGTTTTCTGGGCTTGCAGTGATACGGATAAACTAATGAAGAATAAAATAAAAAATGCTTTAATATTCATGGTTGCAAAAGATTTCTTTCGTGTGTAAATATAAGGAATGTGTATGGATATTGTAAAAAAGGTTTTTATTTTACATTTATATGAATAAATTGTTAACAAATCTTATGTTTATTCGGGTAAATTTATTAACTTTAATGAAAAATTGAATGTACCCCTAAAAAATGGCAGGGTGTTTGAAGTAAATTGATTATTTTTTAATTAAAACCAATATATAGATGAAGAATATCCAAGATGAATTTCAAGTTTTTAAAGATGAACTTAGAAAATTGAATATCGATGTGCAGAAAGTAGTAAAAGTAGGAAACGGGAGTATGGATTTCCATGAAGTTTTTTATAAGTCACCAAGGTACGAAGATGTGAAGAGTGTGTATGTACAGAGGCATAATTTAGACAGTATTTTAGAGAAGTTTAAACAAGCTTATCATTAAATAAAAAGCGCGGCTCAGATTCTCTGAGCCGCGCTTTTTATGTATACTGTAGACATCAATCTTTATCCAAAGCTGATGTTTCTTTCGTATCTTTCATTCTTGCGTAAACCACGAACGAAAAGAAAATACAAGCGGTAATATACCAGTAAAAGTAATGTTCTACATTGGCCTGTTTAAACCAAAGCGCGATATATTCCGCTGTTCCTCCAAAGATGGCAACTGTTAATGCATAAGGTAATCCTACTCCTAAAGCTCTTACTTCAGAAGGAAAAAGTTCGGCTTTTACCACGGCATTGATTGATGTATAGCCACTCACAATAATCAACGCTGACATAATCAGGAAAAATGCGCCCCACATGGAAGCGGTATGGCTTAAAGCATTCAGAAGCGGATACGTAAAAACTGTACCCAAAATCCCGAAGCTTAATAATAATGGTCTTCTTCCGATTTTATCGGATAAAGCTCCGAAAACGGGCTGCAAACATGCAAAAATAAACAGGGAAATAAAAGATATAAGCGTAGATTCCTCTTTTGTAAGATGAACGGTATTAACCAGGAATTTCTGCATATAAGTGGTGTAAGTGTAAAAAGCCAGTGTTCCGCCTAAGGTTAATCCTACAACAGTTAATAAAGCTTTGGGATGCTTTAATAATTCTTTGATAGTGCCTTTTTTCTTTTCGCTGACCTCTTTTTTATTTTCAAAAGCTTCGGTCTCATGAAGGTTTGATCTCAGATATAAAGCGATCACAGAAAGTAAAGCTCCAATAACAAAGGGGATTCTCCATCCCCAATCTTCAAGCTGAGCCTCCGTTAATAATAATTTTTGTAAAATCAACTGGATTCCCAATGCAATTAGTTGTCCACCAATTAATGTAACATATTGAAAGCTGGAATAAAACCCTCGTCGGTCGTTGGTTGCCATTTCGCTGAGGTAAGTTGCCGATACTCCGTATTCTCCACCAACACTTAAGCCTTGTAATAATCTTGCGATAAGTAATAATAGCGGTGCTAAAACACCTATCGTTTTATAAGTAGGAGTTAAGGCAATTAGTAAAGAGCCAAAAGACATCAGTAAAACAGAAAGTGTCATTGCTTTTTTCCTTCCGATTCTGTCTGCAATCCTCCCGAAAAGCCATCCTCCTACAGGTCTCATCAGAAAACCGACTGCAAAAATTCCTGCGGTATTTAAAAGTTGGGCCGTAAGATCCGAATCCGGAAAAAATGAATTGGAAAAATAAATGGCAAATGCAGCATAGGCATACCAATCGTACCATTCAACGAGATTCCCTATGGAGCCGCCTACAATAGCTTTAATTCTTTGAGCGGTGGTGATTTGTGATGAATTCATGCAGGAAAGATATAATTGTTAATAATTTAGTGGATCTCAACATAATACCAGGGAATATTAAATAAGCCTTTTTTTAAGTCTATATTTATTTCCCGGTCGTTATATAATTTGTCAAAATCTTGTTTGGAAACACTTATTTCTTCTTCATTATGATTTCCCCAAGGTGTAATTTTTATATAATAGCTATCAGAACGCCTGCCTTCCACAATTCTTTTGCCGACAATTTTTACAAGATATTTCTGAGGCTTAGAATTGTCAAAAGCGCAGTTTGCAGCATAAGTTCCTGCATAGCTGTAAATACATACATTAAAAATAATTGAGGTGTAAATCCACCATTTATTTTTTGTTGATTGGGTAATAAGTTTATGGGTAGAAAATAAAATAATGAGAACAATAATGAATGCTATTGTTCCGGGAATTATCATACTGTAAAAGCTTTCGAATTCATAATCTAATAAAACTCTAATTAAAATTACCCATGCTGTGATATCAATGAAATCAAGAACGTCATATTTTTTATACCCACGTTCATCTTTTGTTATTTCAACTAAAGAAACTAAACTCGGTTTTTCAATTCCATTGATTAATATTCCTATAAGTGGTATAAGCAGTAATATTCCGAGAAGAATTTCATAAGGATGGGGATAGAGCAAAAACCATAAACAAAGTCCAATAGCAACAAGTTCAAGCCATGAAAGTTTATGCATTATTAAGCCTGAGAAAATGGATTGAGATTTTCTATTTTTAGTTTTTTTTGACATTAAATTATCTTACTCTTCAAAAATAAGCATTCCAATACTATCATAAAAATAACCGCCCTTTTTAAAGAACGGTTTCAAAAATATTCAATAAAATTATCTAAAATCTAAATCCTAAAGACAATCCGCTTCTAAAACCAATCCATGGGCCATCTACTTTTACATGGGCTCCGTTGGCGTTGGTTTCTACGGTATATTTCACATAAGGAATATCAAGATCTTCAATTTCTTTTTTCAGTTGCGCCTGCATATCGGGTGTCAAAATAACATCGCTGGTCATAGTGAAGTCTCCTTTTCCGGCTCCGTAATGTGCTCCTGCAATCCAGAAATCCAATACTAAGTTTTGTTTTCTGGTGAGAAAGAACTGTACTCCGACCATTAAGCCGCCACTGTTTCCGTTAGTGTTTCCGAAGCCTTTTATAGGAATTCGGTAGGTATTTCCATTAAGTCTGTAATCATAATAAAAATCGAAGGTGTTGGAAGTTACTTTTGAATAGCGGTAATACGGTGCAAAATAAAATCCTTTACCATATCCATGTCCTATATAGAAACGGGGTTCTATAGTGAAATTGAATGCTTTTACTTCAAGGTTTTGAAATTTTTTTTCATCCTCATCATTTAGAAAGGAATTGATAAAGGGAACTTTTCCTTCCGGCATGGCTCCGAATCCCATATTGACGGAAAACCATCTGTTAAAAGCTCTTTCATAAGAAAGATTAATATTTCTGAACACGTACGCTGTAACATTAGTTTTGACGATATTCATCTTTTCTGAAGATACAGCTCCCGATTCTTCCTGTGCGTTTATTCCCGAAAAAATAAAACAAAGAAGGAGTATGAGATATCTTTTCATGACTTTATATTTTTAGTGTGTGTATTAAAACGGAATGCAAAAAATGGGCAAATTTCTCAAAGTTGTGTGGGATAATAAGATTCTGAACACAAAAGCACCAAAAACAGATACTATTTTATAAAATTTCTATTTTTTGATCACCTTAGTGATCTCCTTCTTTGAATCTTTACCTGAAACTTCAATAAAGTAAGCTGCAGACGGTAATTCTGAAATTTGAATCTTCCCCGATTGGATATCGGAAGTTTTTACCAGTTTTCCGTCCAGACTGTATATTCTTGCTGTTGAATAATTGTCTGTGTCTCCTGTGAACTCCACAAAGTCTTGTGCAGGATTTGGATATACTTTAAAATTTTGCTTTTTAGATACATGATCATTTACTGCTAAAAAAACTTCATTGAGAGCCTGTGCTCCGCTTGTGGATTGATTGATGCTAAGTAATGGTACACTAAGGGTTCCGCTGGTAGAACTCAACAACGGAAATTTATGAGTGCTGTCAAAATAAGTGTATGAAGTATTGATCACGCTTCCGATCGGAAAAAGATAATTGGTATCTGTAGATTGGTATAAGTTGAAATTCTGTACAGATTTTATCCTTAAAACATTAGAATATGTTTTCGGGCCCACGAGAAGAGTTCCTGAAGCATCCGCCGTAGTGACAATATTTCCTTTAAATAATCCAGAAGCTGCTGTTGAAGTAAAAGTTCCTTTCGCAGTATCGGTATTTGAGTAGCCAAAGCTTGCAGGGTAGGTGATAAATGTTCCATTATCGGCGGCAAAATTTAAAGTTGCAGTAGGAGTGATCACTCCCGTAATTTCAAGCTGGGTTGCCGTAGCTTTATATAAAACAGAGTTTCCGGTATCATTCATTTTGATGGTAGATCCGGGATAGGTACTGATTTCAGAAGAAGTAGGAGCTATGTAAGTTACCTGTGAAGCAGCTCCTTGTGTCAAAGATGCATTGTTGAAGGTTGTATTGGCTCCTGTTGCGGAATTATCAACCGTTCCGTTAACCACAAAATTATTCACGATATCTCCCACAAGAGGATCGTTAAATGCTTTGGTTATGGTAGTTTGTGCTGAGCATAATCCTGAGAATGCAAATATGAAAAGTAGATTTTTTTTTCATAATTAGAAATTTTGTTAAATATAAATAAAAAATAAGATGTAAAAATGGCTTTTAATTAATCATAATCTAATTTTTATGATTAGTTATAAAAAACCGTTCAAAATAATTGAACGGCTATTTCTGTGCGCTAAAGCTTTATTTTAATTCTGACTGATAAGCATCTTACGGTAATGATAAATGTCCTCGATCGTTACTACGGTCATTTCTCTTTTCTCTGCAAAATCTGCAATTTCCGGAAGCCTTGCCATGGTTCCGTCTTCGTTGGTCAGTTCACAAAGCACAGCATCATCACCTAAGTTGGCAAGCTGTACCAAATCTACACTTCCTTCCGTATGGCCACGTCTTTCAAAAACGCCGTTCTTTTTAGCGACTAAAGGAAATACATGTCCGGGACTTGCAATGTGCTCCGCCAAAGCATTTTCTGCAATGGCTGTTTTAATAGTCGTTACACGGTCTTTCGCTGAAACCCCGGATTCTACACCTTCTTTGGCTTCTATGGAAATGGTAAATGCGGTTTGATTTTTGGAATTGTTGGCTTCCACCATCGGGCGAAGATTGAGATGTCTGCTTTTCTCTTCAGAAATACACAGGCAAACAATTCCGCTACATTCGCGGATTAAAAGTGCCATATCTTTTTCTGTGATGGTGGAGGCGGGAAAGATGATGTCGCCTTCATTTTCACGGTTTTCATCATCTACTAAAAGGATTCCTTTGCCTTGCTGTAATTTCAGGAGTGCTTTTTCTACACGTTCTTTCGGAGTAGCTCCAAATTTTTCTAATAATTTTTCCATGTTATTTTACTGTTGAAAGTTAAAATACACTTCGGTACATGGAAATGAAATACAATACAAGAGTCCATCGAAATAGCCTCACTAATTGTCTCATTTTCTTCTCCCATCCAGACTTTAACTGTCGGTTTTGGAATTTCACCAAATCAGTCCTCTCAAAAAGAAAGGAGTCGCGGACTGTAACCGCCGGTAGGGAATTTCACCCTGCCCCGAAGAAAACTTATGCTAAGTTTTACTGTATGTTCTGTTTAAATTTTTAATTCATTAATTTTTGTTTAACGCACAGACTGCTAATTTCGGGAAGTTTTTTGAAATAGGGAAGAGGTTTTTTGATAATTTGGAAAGGACTGGATGATGGAAGTTATAAAACTTCAATTTGTTTTTTCCATTAGTTTTAATTCAAATAAATAATTTACCTCAAGCTGCTTCCAGCTTTTTTCATCAGAAAAGTTCAGAATTTAAAGATTTTAATTCTTCCTGAGTCGGATGGTTTTTAAAATCAATAAATTTTTTAAATTCAGGAGTGTCGTCACAGAAAATAATGTCAAAAGTAAAACGGTCGTTTCCGTACAGGCCCCGGTGAATCATATTGGCGGAGAATACTAACAGGTCTCCACGATGTAAGCTGATTGTTTTTCCCCGGTGAAGACTGTCACTTGGTTTTCTTCCGTTTAATGAAAGCCTGGTTTCTTCTTCTTCCTTTACATCCCACGTTTTGTGTGTTGTGGGAATTAATTCAATTCCTAATTCAGGCTGTAACGGAATTCTGAAATGAAGAACGTTCTGGGTTTTGATTTTTTCTTTTTGTTCGTCAATACTCATTCCGGTATACTGAATGTCACGATGCCAATAATTGGTCTGATTTTTATTGAAAGGATCGAAGAATAACTGGGTATTGAGAAATATAGCTTTTTCTGGAATGATGGCTTGAATAATCTTTGAAATTTTATCCTGAGCAATGAATTTGAAAATTTCCAGGCGTTCTTCCGGACTAATAAATTTACTTGAAGTAAGACTGTGACTGTTGATTAATCCGGACTGATAATCTTTTTCGTTTTCCTTCAGCCAGTTTTCATGGAACTTATTTATGATAACTTCGATTTGCTGTAGTTCTTTATCTGAAAAAAAGTTTTCTGAATGAATATAGCCGAAATCGTTGTAGTGAGTAGCTGTATTTTTATCCATCTTATTTTCTCAAAATTTTTTCCATTGTTTTTCCTTTTGCCAATTCATCAATCAGCTTGTCGAGATAGCGGATGTTTCTCATAAGCTCTTCTTCAATGTCTTCAATACGATAGCCGCAGATAACTCCTTTTATCAGAGTTACGTTAGGATTAATCCTGGGTGCTTGTTCAAAAAAAGTCCTGAAATCAGTTTTGTTATCTAAAATCTGCTGCAAACTTTTTTCATTATAACCGGTTAGCCAAGAAATAACCTCATGAACTTCTTCTTTGGTTCGGCCTTTCTTTTCAGCTTTAGCGATATAATGAGGGTAAACACTTGAAAAGGACATTTGATAGACTTTTTCGTTATTTTTCATTGCTAAATGATTTGGATAAAGATAAAAAAACGCTCTGATTTTTCAGAGCGGTATTTTTAAGAGATCTTCGCCATAGAGTTTTGTTCTTCCAACTCTTTCATCAGTTTCAAAAGCTCTTTTTTCTTGTAAAAATATTTTCTGTGAAGAAAATAAGGAAGATAATTGATAGCCTTCATCAGAAGCTGAAGGTTGTGTTCCATATATTCGTTGTTATTAAAATAAGGATGCTCTTTTTCCGTGTAGAATTTCAGGTCCTTTATATCTTCTTCATTCATTTCTTTAATGAGCATCTCATTCTGATAAAAAACGGTAATCTGGTATTTTAATTTTTCCTCAAGAGGTTTAAGATCGCTAAAGTTTTTTCTAATCTGTTCGAAAGGAGTTTTCGTATTCATGAATGCCGTTGCGTTCATTAAATCAATATACAGTTTGTATTGATCATCATATTCGGCATCGTATTCTCTAAAACTTTTGTAAAGCTGTATGAAGTCAGCTTTTTTCTGTTGCTCTTCTGCTCTCTTTGCAAAATAATTGTAAATAACAGCGTCATTCTGGTGAATCTTTTCCTTAATCTCTTCAATCGTTTTCTGAACAGTTGGAATTAAAGTTTTTGCTTCAGTCTGTTTGTATTTTTTACCGTCATAATCAAACGTTTTAATGGCATACTCCTTTTTGGAAATGGCCTCTACAGTTTTGAGATCACTTTCAAGAGCAATTAATGTATATACCCATTCCACTTTTTCCTTACTGAAAAGTTCATCGAAAGAAATTTCATCAGTTAATTCACCTTCTTTTACGGTGAAATCGGGGTTTTTGTTGTCATAATAAGCATTGAAAATTTTATCAAATGAATCTTTCTGATATTGTTTTTCAAATTCGGACCGAAATTCTTCAAATTCCAGATCTGTTTTTTGTTTCTGGTATTGTACTCGTGAAAAAAGCTTTGAAGTGATTTGTTCTTCTGTTTTCTGAAAGTTCTTGAAAATACTTTTTGCAGGCAGATTGTCCTGCTCCTTTATAATATTTAAACTTCTGAGTTTAGTGATTCTCTCTTTTTGAGAAGGATGTGAAGCCCACTGGTTCTCAATATTGAGTTTTGATTTATTAAATAATCCTGATTCTGAAAGCTGAATGTTGGGAAGTCCGTTTTTAGATTCCACTTCACTCTGCTCAGCAAGAAAATTCATGACAAAAAACTGTTCGCGGTAGATATTTTTACTCGATTCGTTTTTAGAATATCTGTTATCATAAAAGCTTAGAACATTCTGATAAGAATTGTTAGCAAGCTCCAGTCTTAAAAGCGATTCTTCCAATGCAAGCGAACCTGCAATATTAGCAGCTACTTCATCTGCATGAAATTCCATTTCTCTGGAAAGTGCCATATGGCGGATATTGACAAAATTATACATCTTTACCAAAATCCACTTGATTTTTCCGGTAAAGAAAAATGCCAGGGCTGCAAATATGGAAAAATAGCCGCTTATACTCGCGAACTTTTCTACCGAATTACGGTAAGATTCATCATCATTTACCAGGTTGAAAATGATCTGATTAACATTGTAGACATAACTTCCCACTTTCATGGAACGCTGGGAAAAGTGCCCGAATTCGTGGGAAAGAATGGCTTTCAGCTCCTGTTTTGTCGTGGTATTGATCAGTCCCATTCCAATGGTCAGATTTTTCTGAATGGGTAAGAACATGCTCCAGAAACTTGAATCATAAAAAACGCTTGCGTTCACATCATAGGAAAGGTAGACTTTTTTGGGGGCATTCGTTCCTGCTTCCTGTACGATTTCGTCGATCATTCGGAAAAGCTCCGGCTCGTCATTTCTTCTGATTTCAGTAAGGTCACTTCTGTCGTTGATGTGTTTTTTAAATAAAAATTTAATGATAAAAAAGAATACGAAAAGTCCGGTTCCTGCCAAACCTGCCCCTAACATAAGGGTGATAAACATTGGTTTCGCGGCGATGATTGCTATTCCACCGGCAATGCATCCAAGCGCCAAAGCTATTGTAAATAAAAATAAAAGGATATAAACGAAAATGAAAATGGCAATAGAAAATACAGCCGCTTTAGTTTTCTTCCTAAAATCCTGAGAAACTTCAATGTACATGGAAATAATTTTTTACAATAATACGTACAACGGATCAATAGAGCAAAAAAATCTCCTGAAATTGAATTACATTATTCTGCTTCAAAGTAATTAATATCAAGTAATCCCTGTTTAAATTTTAAGCTGATCGTATCTCCTCTTTTCAATTTTGAAGCGTCTTTTAATCCGGAATATTTAAAATAATCGGATTGATCAATAAAGTCATCCGGCTGTTTCGTATTTTTTTGCTATGAAATATTTGTTATCAGTAATACTTAATGTCCGGTAAGATTCAATAATTTCTTTCTTTGAGTCAAACCTATTGACCCATAAACAAAAGCAAGTAATAGTAGTCTGCATTAGGAGAAATACTGAAAAGCAGATAAAAGAAGTGAAAACAATGGTATTTAAAATTTGATTGAACTTAAATTTTCTCAGAAAGCCTATTGTCAGCATTATACACATTAAGATTACACTGCCAATCAGGGCTATTTTAAGATAATGACTTTCTTGGAAGGTCTGAATATCTTTTGTTAAGTAGTATTCCTTTTGTTTCGGATTGAAGATAAAGGAGATGACTGCAAACAATAAGAGATAAATTAAAAAGTATTTATATCTGGAGATAAGAGAGACTAACTTATTTTTCATTTATGCAAATTTTTCAATTCTGTCTTTTATTGCTGTTTTAAGGATGTCAATATGTATATCTTTCAGCTTTTTGAACCTAATACAGTATCCGGTAACACTCGCTTTACCTATTTTTTCTCCATAGGTTTGAAGCAAGTATTTTTTATCATCAATTCCCATGATGTAAACTGAAATCCCAGTTGTATTCGCGCTTATTCCGATCTGATAAAATTCTTTTGAAGTTCCGTCTTTGTATTGTATTGAATAGACTCCATAGCCGATATTAGGGTTGGAAACTATTTTGCCTTCTTCATTTTTACCGTCAAGGAACCAAAGTTTAGATTCCGGCATGAGTCCTAAAATGATGTTGTGGAGCTCTTGAATATCGCTGCGTTTGGATTCCGGCATGCTGGTTATATAGTCCTGAATTTGATCTTGGATGGTCATTGATTTAGTTTCATAAATAATTTTCGAATATAACAAAACCGCTCTGAAAAGCTGAACGGTTTTATAATATAAATATATTTAATTGTATTTACTTAATTGGTATTTGCTACATCAGCATCCTTATAGATATTCCAGAAATTATAATCCGTCATGGGAGCATCGGTAATTCCTACGTTTCTTCCCATGGTTACAATTTGCCCTCTGTGATACGTTCCGTGTAGAACAATATGCTGAATGTATTCGTATTTTGAAAAATCACACTGGAACCACTGAGACTCGATTTTTACATTTTTTACAAGATCTTCCTCTGATAATCCTTCCACATAATCCATCAGTTTTTGAGAATTGTTTCTGAGTGCATTGAAAATTTCCTCTTTACCGGTGATTGCTGAGGTCGCCGCAAAATCAAATTCATCATTTTCTCCGATATAACTCCACCAATATTCCTGAGTTTGCAAGATGTGATGTAGTGTTTTTAATATGGTCGGAAAACTTGAAATAACTTCCTGGTTGAGCTGTGCATCAGATTTGGTAGAAAGCCAGTCGATGTACTTGTTGAACACCCAGTTGTTGTACTGGACGGTGTGGGTGATTAAAGTTTTTAGATTCATAATATTAATATTTTGTTTGGTGATTTAGTCTGCTATAAAAATAATAAAATAGTAGCCTGATTGAGCAAGCCAGAAATCTTAAACAGTTTTTATATTTTAAAATAACGGTTCCCCATTCAGGTCTGTAGTCAATACTTCGCTCATATAATCAAAAAAAGGACGCATGGCTAATAAGGTGAGAACCGCCTCTTTCTGAAAACCATCAGAAAGAACTTCTTTATCTGTAAATTTTCTCATGACAACATATTGTTTTTTTCTAATGAGGTTTATGGAGGGATGATCTTTATCAAAGCCTCTTGGAGCAGTTTTTACGGCATCACCTTTAATTTCTCCAAAATATTTTATGAATGTATCGTCTGAAGTAATCCTTTCAATTTCTGCAGTACTGATTTCAAAATCTTTACGGATGCGGAGCAGGTCTTTAGCATCCGGTCCCCAAAATCCGCCACCTACAAAGCTGTTCCCGGGGTCCAGCTGAATATAATATCCGCCTCTCAACATGGGTTTTGTACGGGAATATCCAACCCCGAAATTAGTCTTGTACGGAGTCTGGTCTTTGGAAAAGCGGACATCCCTGTAAATTCTGAAAATATGGATTCCTTTTAAGTTATCGTGTTCCTGAAGCTCAGCATAAATCTTATTAAACAATGTTTTGTTTTCTTTTACAACCGAATCATATTCTGCTTTGTGCTGGGCAAACCATTCACGATTGTTATTTTTTTCTAATTGTTTAAGAAATTCAAAGGTTTTTTTCATTGGTGATGTTTTATAGAGTATTGCGATTTGCAATTCTAATTAATAATTTCAGCATCCGGATTTTCCCGAAGCTTGGCGATTCTTTCCCGCCAGTTTTGGAGCTCTTCGTCTGTTAACCGGATCCAGTCTGTTACTTCACCGACAATTCTCACAGGTTTTGTACTGCGATAAGATCGGGTAGGGTTTCCCGGAAACTTTTTATCGGTTACGTTGGGATCATTTTCAAATTCTCCTGTCGGTTCCACGATATAAATCCGTTCACGGCCATCACCTTTTGCCAATGCAGCAGCTAATCCGGCGCCGTTTTGTAAGGCAGTAAAATAGATATGGTTCATGATGATCTCGGGATAATAATTCGATTCAAATCCGGCACTGAGCAGATCACCGATTTGTAAATCAGCTTTTGTACCGTGGTAGAATGGCCCGTTATCCAGAATTGTTTCGTCTTTTTTGTTTTCCATTATGAAAGTGTTTTTGAGGTTGGAAGAACCTGTAAACTTAGGAATTTGTTTTGGAATTAAAAAACCGCTTTGGGAATTGAGCGGTGTTATGTTTGTGAGTATAGGTGAGGCAATCGAACCAGTAAAGTGTGATCTTTATTATTGTAGTTTTGTTTCAACCCCTTTTTTTAGAGCTTTTAATTCTGGTTCTGTTAATTTTCGATGATTGATTTCTTCCCATAATAATTGAGCTTTTTCAAAATCTTTTATTCCAGTCTGATTTACAGCAGCTCCCCACATCAAAATTGTAAAATCTTTTTTGTTGTATAAAACTTTATCGAAAGCTATGAAAGCTCCATCATATTTTTCCACAGTATTTTTAAAGTCGAGTTTTCCGCCTTCTTTTGATTCGGTTTTAATAAATTCTTCCAAATCAGTGTTCATATTCTTAACGATTTGCGAAGATAATTTGGCGCTTACCAAAAAAAAGTAAAATTGTAATTGATGATAAAATTCTTTTCATGATTGTTTTTATTAATATTCTTATCTTATCACCCTAACTTTCTGCAAAACCCCTTTCTCATTTTTGTAAGTAAAAATATACGTTCCGCGTGGTACTTTTGTTAAATCTATATTTTTATTGTAATAAGCAAAACCTTTTCCGACTTCTTTTCCATCTATTGTATAAACAGTGTATTCAAACTGATTGCTGTTATTTTTATTACTGATCGTAAAACCGTCTCTCTGTGCATTGGTATAAACTTTTGATTTAAACACATCTTCATTGGTTGCTGCAGCGGAAAGTGCTTCTTCGCTAATATCAGCAACCTGAATGCTTTTAATGGCTGATTTGGTTGAAGATGTTGTGCTTCCACCTATGATGTATAATTTATCGTTATATATTTCCGCAGCAGCATGTCTTCGCGGGATCATGTTTGAAGATAACTGATGTAATTTATTGGTTTCAGTATCAAAATAAGCAAGAAAAGTTTGATTATTATAACCCCCTGCAATAAAAATCTTATTACCGGATACCGCTAATGAATGACCGGATATCGCAGCAGGCATCGTGTATTGCTCAGTCCACATGTTTTTATTGAGGTCGAAAACATTTACCAGACGGGATGATGTACCGTTAAAGCCACCAATAACATAAAGTTTATCATTCACAATTTTGCCTTTTGTTTCTCTGGCTTTGGGCATATCTGGTAATGGATGCCACGTATCTGAAGCAATATCATAGTATTGGAATCTGTTAGAAAATACTGTGGTGGCGGCATTGTTTAGCCCACTTCCTCCGAACGTATATATTTTTCCGTTGTGAATGGCAGAACCTGCATTTCCTGTATAGGCATGATTAACAGCTCCCTTCGTTATTTTATGAGTTTCAAGGTCTACAATTTCAAGATGACTATTTCCCCAGCCGTTAAAAATATAAATTTTATTACCGTAAGTCTCTGAATTGGAGAATCTTTTAGGAACCAAAGTAGAATTTATTATACTCCAGCGGTTATCTTTAATACTGTATTTCTCAATAATAGTGGCATTACCGTCCGTATCTTTATAACCATTGCTCACATAGATATTGCCATCTGCAATGGTACTTGTTACTGCTCCTCTTCTCACAGACATATCCGAAAGATGTTTAAAATTTAAGGTTTGTGCATTCGCGAAGAATATGCCGAAAAATGAAAGGAGGAATAATTTTGTTTTCAAGGGTGTTGAGATTATTTTATATTGACTCAAATTTAGGAGATTTTGAGTGACAAGAATCTATTTTCCAATAAGTTTTTTGACCTCATTGTACTTATCTGAGTTTTCTAATTCTTTCCAAAAAAACTTTTTATATTTTGTTCTATCAAATGAATCATTTTTTCTTAAATAAATCCATATGGAGTCCTTATCTGCAATAATCAGTGTATGAGAATTTAATCTCTGTCCATAAGACCATATTTGTTTAAATGTTTCTTCTAACTCTTTATTGTTTTTTATGTGAAATTTACTTTCGATCAACATAGAAGCTTTTTCATAATTCTGTGTTTTATCAGTAAGAAATGCATAATCTGGATAGTTTCTTTCACCCCGCCCCATACGAATAGATAATTGACGAATCCAGTCTTTTTCAATATATCCAATTCGTTTTAGAAATGGTTCTATTAAATTTATTTCTACCTCTCTTTCATTTTGTATTTCCTTATTTTGCTCATAGGTATAATTATATAATTGTGGTAGATTTGAGGAATTATATCCTTTTTCATTAAAAATCTCTTGCAGGCGTAAATAATCTTCAGAAGATAATGGATAGCCATTAATTCCTTGGAGGTTTTTCCTTACGAGTGGATTTTTACTAAAGTGTTTATCTGCTTTCAATTCGTGAATTGTAATTGGTGGAACCTTTTGACCATTCGTAATATAAATATTACTGTAATAATGAAAAAAGGGATCTGCAATTCCATCTCTTTTTACTCTCCATACAGAATGAATATAGCTTCGGGGTGCTAAACAATAAACTACTAAAATATCTCCTCTTTTAGTATCAATATTTCCCTGCCAAAAAGATGAAATATTTGAGTTAAGATTTGTATCTAAAAATTCAAAATCTTCTCCATGTTTGTCTCCTCCAATCCACCAAACTTGTGAAGGTTCAGGTAATTCTTTTTCATCATCAGTTTCCTTTATGAATTTAGGAGCAAAGTCGTACAGGAAAGCACAGAATTCAAAATCTGTCAATTCATTTTCTTTTTGGAATTTATTGAAACATTTGCATAAGTCTAAGTAATGTAAAAATCTTTCTTTTTTATATCTTTTTAAAGGAACCTTTGGAAGGTCTAAATGAAAAGTATCTGCAATCTTAGTTAATAAATCATAGTTGTTTTTAAAAAAGTATGGCTTAAATATTTCCGGATATTCATAAAATAGCCAAGTTGAAACTATAGAAATTAAATGGGTAAAATCATCTTTTAAAAGTGGGATTTCTTTTTCACCATCTTCAAATATTAATTCAATGCCATTATCATAGATATCTTCTAAAAATAGATTGGCTTCTTGATAGTTTTGGATTGAGTTTAATTTTGGATTAATAGCGAAGTTATATAAATTTAAAATAAAATTTGTAGCTTTTTCTTCTGAAAACTCAATGTTATTTATAAACTTATTTGAAATTGAGTCAATATCGCTATTCTGAAATATTCCAATAGTTTCTTTTGCTTCTGTAGTTTGAAGATAATTATTCCACGTGAATTTATTTAATTTCATTGGTTAATGTTTTTAAGCTTAGTTTTCTAAATTACGTATTAGTATCGGAATTTTTAACTTTATTTTGTCGTTTACTAATTGATGACAATGCTTTCGCTAAAGTAATATGTTATACAAATGGATTCCTTACGGAAAACCATAAGGCAAACAAAAAACCGCTCTACAAAAAGTAGAACAGTCAGTATATTAATTTGCCTCGGTCGCTGACTGTTACATCATTCCCGGCATTCCACCACCCATTGCCATAGATAGTTTGCCTTTTTCACCTCAATACTTTCTCCAAAACCAGCATATGTTTTGCTTGGATACCATTCTCAAAAATAGGTTCAGCATAGTGGTCAACAAAGAAATTTTTTTGATTTCCATAAGTTCAAAACCTAGTTTCTGATACAGGTAGAGTTGTGAGGTGCTTGAGTTGGCGGTTCCTATGATCATGCTTTTTATTGCCTTTTGTTGCGCGGCCTGAATAGCATTTTCAATCAGGAAACTACCGATTCCCTGCCCCTGAAGTGCTGCTTTAACGGCAACATTTTTAATTTCAACCGTATCAATTGTTAGGGGAAAAAGAACAATGACACCCACTGTTTCTTTCTGTTGTATCACTATAAATACATCTGAAGTCGGGAGGTATTCGTCAACCAATTCTTTGGAAGGATCTGCTGATAGCAACAGTTCATAAGGGACCGGACTGTTTTTGTCCAGTTTTTTTAATAGAAGGTTATACTCTTTGGTTCTCATAACGGATCTTCAAATGTAAGAATAAACAAAAAACGCCCTATAATAGAAAGGTTTTGATTTATCTGTATAGGTTAAGACTACATTATTTCCGGCATTTTGCCAACTATTGGCATAGGCAAATATATTTTTATTATATTTTTCTATAAGTGAGTATGGCGTTAAAATTATAACAAAGGGAATTTTATTATATTTTATTTTCTACGAAGTTTTCGATAAAATGAATCCCATGATTCTAATTTAATGGGTAAATTAAAATTCGTTTCAAAATCATGCCTTTTGTAACTTTCTTCTAAATCATTTTGTGTTCGTCCGCCAATAATAATATTATGAATGTTAATATCTTTGTTTTTATCTACTAAAATATCTTGTTCCGGACCAACAAAAGCATTAAATATTTTCTCTCCACTAAATGCCTTCTCTCTAACCTCATGAACGAATTTTCTAAATGAAATTATATTCCTATGAATATAGCCAAGCCTATCTCGGATTTGGCTAGCTGCGGTATCAATTTTATAATTAAATTTTTTATAAGAATTTTGAGTTAGTAAACTAAAATCAGCTCCTTTAATCTCTATTAAAAATACATCCATTCTTGATCTTCCAGTTAAAATTACAAAATCAACAAAACCATTATCTAATGGGAATTCGGAGAAGCATATGTAGCTATCATTAGGAGAAGCATAAATTTCTGCGAAAAATGATAAATCCTTTCTTAACAAGTTTAAAAATTCTGTTTCATTTGAATTATTTATTATAAGTTGATGTAAAGCATTTTTTTTGATCATATTATTTTCAATTTCAAATTGCCTTAACATATATTTGGATTCAAATTGAGAAGGTAATTCAGAGTGTGGAGAAATTAATGTTCTAAGTTGCTCGATTTCTTCTAATAGATGGGTGTTTTTTAATGTTAAATTGTTTATTTCAGTATCATTACACTCGAGTAATTCTATGACATTTTTAAATGTTATTGACTCCCATTCTGTATCATTGCTAACATTTAACTTAACTAAATCAAATGTATGATCGTGAATTGCTGATGGTTCATAATGTTCAATAAAAACAGTTGTTTCAGGAATTCTATATTTCTCAATTAAAGTTTTACATATTACTTCAATTGAATTTGTTATAGACATGGAAGTATTTTTTGTATCTAAATCAGTAATTAATATTAAGGTATCTAATTTAGAATTTACAAAGGTTCTAATTCTGCAAATTCCATCTTTATTATAATTATTAGGAAAAGTATATCTAAGAATATAATCATTAATTTTCATAGTTCTATTACTTTGTTATTATATGTAGCATTTAAATCTATTTATTAATATACTAAATTTAAAAATAATTGCATACTTATGCTTTATGGGAATTGTATCCGAACAAAAAACCGCTCCACAAAAGTAGAACGGTTAGTATATTAAATTGTCTCAGCGACACGCTGTTACATCATTCCTGGCATTCCACCACCCATTGGCATAGCTGGTTCGTCTTTTTTCACTTCAGTGATTACACATTCAGTTGTAAGAAGCATTCCAGAAACCGAAGCTGCGTTTTCAAGGGCAACTCTTGTTACTTTAGTTGGGTCGATGATCCCTGCTTCAAGCATGTTTACGAATTCGTCAGTTTTAGCGTTGTATCCGAAGTCTCCGCTTCCTTCTGCTACTTTAGCAACGATTACAGAACCTTCACCACCTGCATTAGCAACGATTTGTCTCAATGGCTCTTCGATTGCTCTTTTCACGATTTTGATTCCTGTGTTTTCGTCTGCATTTGAACCTGAAAGGCTTTCAAGAGAAGCGATTGCTCTTACCAAAGCAACACCACCACCAGCAACGATACCTTCTTCAACAGCTGCTCTTGTAGCGTGAAGGGCATCATCTACTCTGTCTTTTTTCTCTTTCATTTCCACTTCAGAAGCTGCACCTACGTAAAGAACGGCAACACCACCAGCTAATTTAGCCAATCTCTCCTGCAGTTTTTCTTTATCGTAGTCAGAAGTAGAAGTTTCCATCTGAGCTTTGATCTGCGCCACTCTTCCTTTGATTTTGCTTTCTTCACCACCACCGTTTACAATTGTTGTGTTGTCTTTATCGATAGATACTTTCTCAGCAGTTCCCAACATATCCATAGTGATGTTTTCCATGGTGAAACCTTGCTCTTCAGAAATTACTGTACCACCTGTAAGGATTGCGATGTCTTCCAACATTGCTTTTCTTCTGTCTCCGAATCCCGGAGCTTTTACAGCAGCAATCTTAAGAGAACCTCTTAGTTTGTTTACTACTAAAGTTGCCAAAGCTTCTCCTTCAACTTCTTCAGAAATGATTAATAAAGACTTACCTCCTTGTGCAATTGGCTCAAGAACAGGAAGCAATTCTTTCATAGAAGAGATTTTTTTCTCAACTAAAAGGATATATGGATTTTCTAGTTCAGCTAACATTTTTTCAGGGTTAGTCACGAAATATGGCGACTGGTAACCTCTGTCAAACTGCATCCCTTCTACAACGTCTACCGTTGTATCGATACCTTTAGCTTCTTCTACCGTGATAACACCTTCTTTACCTACTTTTCCAAAAGCTTCAGCGATCAAAGCACCGATAGTTTCGTCGTTGTTAGCAGATACGGAAGCAACCTGCTTTACTTTATCTGTAGAATCTCCAACAGCCTGAGATTGAGATTTAAGGTTTTCAACAACTGTTGCAACAGCTTTGTCGATCCCTCTTTTCAGATCCATTGGGTTTGCACCTGCAGCTACGTTCTTAAGACCTTCTCTTACGATAGCCTGTGCCAAAACAGTAGCGGTAGTAGTACCGTCTCCTGCGATATCATTAGTTTTGGAAGCCACTTCTTTTACCATTTGCGCTCCCATGTTTTCTACTCTGTCTTCAAGTTCGATTTCTTTTGCAACTGAAACCCCGTCTTTCGTTACGTGAGGTGCACCGAAAGATTTTTCGATTACCACGTTTCTACCTTTTGGTCCTAAAGTTACTTTTACTGCATTAGCCAATGCATCAACCCCTCTTTTTAAAGCGTCTCTTGATTCAATATCGAATTTTATTTCTTTTGCCATTGTTTTAAGCTTTTGGCGATTTGCTGTTGGCTTTTAGCTTTAGCAATTCGCAAGTTTATTTTTTAGTTTTAATTTCCGTTGAGCCTGTTCCATAGTGTGACAAGCTTCTTTTTTAAGATTGTTAATTCGGTTAAAAGATTTTGATAATCAGTTTCATTAATGTAACCTAAATCTTTAGCAAGAATTAATTGGTTCTCGGCTTCATTTGACGATCCTAATGCAATATTGATGAAATTAGCAAATTCTTTATCTGAATTTCTTCCGCTTCCTTCTGAAATATTATATCCAATTGAAGCAAACGATCTTCTGATTTGGGAGATCAATCCAAAAATTTCTTCATTAGGGAAATTTTTAGTTGATGTATAAATTTTTAAAGTTAATTGATGGCTTAATTGCCAAACGTCAAACTTTTTAAAATCTCTCATGCTAATCTATATGCAGTTACGCCATCAGCCAAAAGCCAGAAGCATCTTATCCGATGATTCCTAAAAGATCTCCTTCTTTTACAATTAAATAATCCTTTCCTTCCAATTTTAATTCAGAGCCTGAATATTTCCCATAAAGAACTTTGTCACCCACTTTTACAGTTGTAGGCTCATCTTTTTTACCTGGACCTACTGCCACTACAGTACCTTCTTGAGGTTTTTCTTTTGCAGTGTCCGGAATAATAATACCTGATGCTGTTTTAGTCTCTGCAGCGATTGGTTCTACCAAAACTCTGTCTGCCAATGGTTTAAAGTTTACTGACATAATATATTTAATTTTTTAATTATTTCTGTCTTGAAATTCTCTAATTGTATGCCAACACTTTTTTGTGACTGAATTGTCAGTATTTATTTTTTTAAGCTGGAAATTTTGGCAGAAAAAAAGGATTGCAATTTGCAATCCTTAGTATTTTTAAATTTAGTTTTTCTTTCCTGCGGCCTGCATCGGATTTACTTTTCCGTTGGAAGCCCCTCTTGCATTGCCGCCTTCTTTTTGTTTGAATAACTGGAATTTGGAAACTTCAGCAGTTCCGTTATCATTGCTCCAGAAATTGTTTGAAATATCTATATCGGCAGTTTCTCTCATCGGATCCAATTGAATTGACTTTAATTTTTTGTCAAAATAATAAGTCTTGGAAACTTTCTGTTCATTTTGTCTCCAGATCTGTGCAGAAGATTTGTCAGTCAGTTTTGTTCCGTCTTCAAAGGTGAATTCAAGAATGATTGGCATTACTAAACCTCCCTTGTTAACGAAATCGATTTGATAACCCGTTAAGTTTTTAAATTTCTCTTTGTCTTTTGCAGTTAAAGGTTCTGTCCCTTCAGTTTTAGAAACATATTCTTTTTGAGTATCTACTTTTTCCTGACCTCTGTCATATCTGTAATAGAAATCCTGAGTTTCTTTATCTTTTTCTACATAAAAGGTGATGTTTTTATCCTCTCTGTTTCTGACCTTTGAAATATCTTCAAATTCGTTTTGTAAAGGCTTATCCACTTTATATTTTGTTTCTGAAGCCTGTTTTGGAGCTGTCTCCAAATCAGGAGCCGCAATGGTTACTTTGTCGATGGCAATATCTACAGGATCTGTTCCGTAGAACCAGCCTCTCCAAAACCAGTCTAAATCTTCACCACTCGCATCTTCCATTGTGCGGAAGAAATCAGCAGGTTCAGGATGTTTGAAAGCCCATCTTTTTGCGTAGGTTTTAAAAGCTTTATCAAAAAGCTCTCTTCCCATGATCGTTTCACGAAGAATATTCAATCCGGTTGCCGGTTTCGAATACGCATTCGGGCCAAACTGAATAATATTTTCTGAATTACTCATGATGGGTTCCAGCTGATCTTTCGGAAGTTTCATATAATCAACGATCGTCCAGGCCGGTCCTCTTTTGGATGGGAATTTGTTGTCCCATTTTTCTTCAGTAAGATATTCTGTGAAGGTATTTAATCCTTCATCCATCCAACTCCATTGTCTTTCATCTGAATTGATGATCATCGGGAAAAAGTTGTGTCCGACTTCATGAATGATTACTCCCAACATCCCGTTTTTGATTGCTTCCGAATAGGTTCCGTCTTTTTCAGTTCTTCCGTAGTTAAAGCAAATCATAGGATATTCCATCCCGTTGGATGCTTCTACGGACTGAGCAACAGGATACGGATATGGAATTGTGAATTCAGAATAGGTTTTAATGGTGTGTGCAACGGCTTTTGTAGAGAATTTTCTATATAATCCGTAAGCTTCTTTCGGATAGAAACTCATGGCCATTACTTTATTGTTGTTTTCAGGAATGGTAACGCCCATTCCGTCCCAAACAAATTTTCTGGAAGAAGTCCATGCGAAATCTCTTACATCATGTGCTTCAAAATTCCATGTTTTTCTTTGTTTTGAATGATTTTTCTCTGCTTTTTTGGCTTCATCAAGCGTTACAATTTCTACAGGCTCAGTTGACGTTTTAGATTTGTTATATCTTGCCAACTGATCTGATGTTAATACCTGATCGTAGTTTTTACATTCTCCGGTTCCTCCTACAACGTGATCAGCTGGAACATTCATTGAAACTTTAAAATTTCCGAAAACCAAGGCAAATTCTCCTCTTCCTGTAAACTGGTGATTCTGCCATCCGTGAAAATCGCTGTATACACACATTCTCGGATACCATTGTGTCATCGTGTACAGATCATTTCCGTCTTCTGCGAAGTTTTCGTAGCCGCCTCGACCGCCCATTTTCATTCGGTTAGGGATATTGTAGTTCCAGTCAATTTTGAAGACCAGTTTTTCTCCTTTTTTCAGCACTTTAGGCAAGTCAATACGCATCATGGTTTTGTTGACCGTATATTTTAAAGGATTTCCCGAAGCATCGGTTACTTTTTCAAGATTTACGCCATATCCGTTGTCTTTTACAGGTAATTCAGAAGCTTTAAGCTGCTGATCGTTGGCTGCTTTCGGCAGGGTAGAAGAGAAAGGGAAATCTGCTTTTTTTACAGTAGACTGCTGGTTTTCGTCCAGTTGAAGCCAGATATAATCCAAATCATCCGGAGAATTATTGTAATAGGTAATGGTTTCTGATCCTTTCAGGTTTCTTTTATCTTCATCAAGAAAAGCAGTGATGTCATAATCTGCCCTGTTTTGCCAATAAGCGTGTCCCGGAGCTCCTGAAGCGGTTCTGTACACATTGGGAGTTGGTAAAATGGTTCCCAATTGTTCAAATCTGTTTCCGTGGTTGCTTCCCGGATTATTCTGAATGTTTTGAGCAAAAGCACCGATGTAAAAAAGAACTGAAAGTGCTGAAACTTTAAATTTCATAACCGAAATGATTTAATTAATTTTCAAATATAATGATAAGTAGCTGAAAACTTGAAAATGTTTCAAGGCTAAAAAGGAATTCTTTCTAATGTCATTTTTAAGGATAAAGCAAAAACTCCCGATGAAACAAATAATATCCAGTCTTTTTTATTGACTTTAAATAGATTCAAAAGAATAAATAGCAGAATAAGGATTCCAAAAACAATCGCAATTTGCCCTACTTCCAGTCCTACATTAAATCCTAAAAGAGGTAATGCAATGCTTTGGCTTTTAGCGATCATTACTCTTGCCGTATTGGCAAATCCCATCCCATGAATAAGTCCGAAAAATAAAGCCAGATAATAATTGAGTTTACTCTGGGATTGTTTTTTATTTTTCATAAGAATATTCCCCAAAGCTGTTAAAACAATCGTAAGCGGAATCAGAAATTCTACCCAGTTTGAAGGAACTCTCACGATATCTAAAATACTTAAAGCTAAAGTCACTGAATGACCAATCGTAAATGCGGTGACCAAAACCAATATTTTTTTCCAATCGCTGTAGGAATAAACGGCAATAAGTGCGAGAACAAAGAGTTGATGATCCAATGCATCCAAAGAAATAATATGTTCCCAACCGAGCTTTAAATAAAATAGAAAATCCTGCATCATAAGTTTACATAATAAAGGTTACGAAAATAATGATTAATTTCGGAACAGATTTTAGCAATGGGTTGAGATTATGAGAAAGTTTTTGTTGTTTTTGTGCTGTGTCTTTTTTCTTTTCTCTTTTAAAGAGGGGAAACATCCTTATCATGTAGGTTCGGTAGAAATTAATTACAATTCTCAATCAAAGACTTTTGAAATTACGGGAAGGTTTTTTCTGGACGATCTGGAGAATGGACTGTCTCAAAAATATGGGAAGTCATTTCATTTCAATGATGCGAAATACAAGACTCAACTCAAGGAAACTTTAAAGAATTACAGCGCAGAATATTTTAAACTGAAAACGGATAATAAGTTTTTAAAGATAAATTATGTGGGGTATGAAGAGGATAATGAATCCGTAAATCTTTATCTGGAATCAGAAACGGTTAATACTCCGAAAAAAGTTGAAGCGGCAGTAAGTTTCCTGTATAATTTATTTGATGATCAGATTAATATCGTTCATATTATTGTCAACGGAAACAGGAAAAGTGAGAAACTGACGTATCCGAACCGGTATTTGTATCAGCAATTTTAGAATCAATTATCTTTCCAGCTGTAAAAGAGCATTTTCTGCTTTTGCATGGGCAAGAAGATCTGGAAAAAAATCATCATAGCATTTTTGCAGAATTTCTTTATGGTCAAGAAACGCCTGGAAAACGGGAATGTCTTTTTCAAGATATTTGGCTTTATTCAAAACATTTTGAATGCTGAATTTGATTCCCCAGTCTTCACGGTAATTGTACAGCCAGTCATCATGTTCCATTTTTACAAGCATTTTTTTGAAGTTTTCGGGTAAAAACTGACTATTTTCATTTAAAACCCTGTAGACTTTCAAAGAATGATCTTTCCATTCTTTTTCTGAATTCAAACTTAGGTCATTGGCTAAAAAATAATCCATAGAAACATCTACAAAAGCTCCTGAATATAATCTTACCAATGGGCTGAATACTTTCTTGGCTTCATGAATTGCGGGATGAGAATCGGTAAAGGTATCAATGGCTCTGTGCAGAGTGATCCCGTCCTGAATTTCTTTAGGAAAAGAAAAACGTTCCTTGTTCCTGATAAAATCCTCAAGAAACTGACCCACGATCTGTCCGTCAGTAAAAGCTAAAAAAGAATGGGCCAGATAATTCATAAACGAATATAAAAATTTTCAAGCAATTTTTTACCATTGGAAAAAGTTTTAACCCAGACTCCTTCACTATTTTCGGAATATTCAAAATTAATTGTATTCAACTGTAATTCGTAGGGCGAAATAATGTAAAAACGAAGCTCATTTTCGTTTACATTACATTCAAATTGTATAGGGAATTCATAAGGATTCTGAATCTGTAAATCTTTATAGCCGTATACAACAGTGCTATCAGAGCCTAAAGGCGTAAAACGTTCCTGGTCCTTATAAATGTCGATAGAATGTGAGTGTCTTTCCAATATTTTCAATCCGGATTGAAGTGCTAAGAAATAGATGATGGATGAAAACTGACAAATACCTCCACCTATTTCACTTGAAATGTTATTTTGGATTAGGTTTCTTCCTTCTTTAAAATTATTTTTTTTGTTTGGTTTTCCCACGATTTTCCAAAAGGAAAAGGTTTCATTGGGATTGATTACCAGGTGATTAATTTTACCGTGAACGATATTCAGATTATGTATTTTATTTTCGTGGAATTCACTTTTTTTAATGGGTTGCAGGATCTCGTTTTTATATCTTCCGATAGACTGTGTATTATAACTTTTTGAATAGATATATTTATTTTTAGATTCGTGAAAATACCTTTTTAAAAGCCTTAAATGCAGTTTTAAGATGGAAGGAAGTATACTTTTAAACTTTTGTTTCATTTTTTTTCTAAAACAATAATATTATAGGAAGCCCATTTTTTTAGGAAAGTATTGCAGATCATTCTGTCTAAAGGTAAAAATAATCTTCTGAGATTTTTAGGAAATCTGTGAATAGGAAAAAATAAAACTCCTACTGTTTTTACTGGTTTCCATTGATTTCTAGTTTTATCTAAAATTTCTTTTTCCGTGAAAGTATTTGAAGCGTGCCATTCTTCCTGTTCTGAAATTACTTTTCTTCTTGTTTTGGTTGGAAAGTCAAAAATCAGAACTCCATTAGATGATAATTTTTTATAGCATTCATTCAAAAAAGATTGTGTTTTTTCTTTGTTTTGATGCATAATGACATGGAAACAAAAAATACAGTCGAATTCTGCTTCAAAAGGAATATCGGAAATTTCACCTACAGATATTGTTTTTTCAGGATATTTTGTCCGGGCAATTTTTATCATTTCCTGACTGAAGTCTGCTCCATGAGTTGCAAACTCAAGTAATCTTCCGGTTCCGCAGCCTAAATCCAAGATTTTTGAAAACTTTTTGTTCTTTACAAATGAATGTAAAAATAATCTTTCCTGTTTGTCGATATATTTACCATAGGAGTTCTCAAACCTGTCTTTATCATAATCTTTTGCAAGGGTATCATAGTACGTCAGAATTTTATTTTTCATTATAACAGTTGTGGAATATTATTGTTTTCCTATATCTAAAATGATAAAAATAAAAAGATCTCCCATTATTAAAAAATAAAAGGAGACTTTAATTAAGGTTAATAATATTTTAGTTTTTTAAGAATTTTTTACTTCCTGTAAGTGTATTTCCTGAGTATATATTAATAAAATATTCTCCTGTAGGATATTTGCTGATGTTGATTTCCTTTGAAGTTGTTCTTTGAAGACCCTGTCCTGCAGCATTAATGATTTCAAAACTGTAATTTTCTTTTTCGTCTGTAGTAATATTGATCGTTGTCTTTGCAGGGTTAGGGTAGATTGCAAATTCTTTAGTTTTAGTTGTAGTACCCCTTTCTTCTACGGATAATACATCACCAACGCTGGCTGTAAACCCGGCAACTACGCAAATGAAACGTGCAAAGCCGAAAGCTTCGTTTGCGGGATTGGTACTTCCTATTGCAACTCCTGTCGGATAAGTATTGTAATTGATAGCGGGATTTGCCCATCTGTTGATTCTTGTACAGCTTATTCCTGCGTTGGTACATTCATCATTGTAAGCCATGATGGTTCTCCATTTTTGAGCTGATGTTGCTGAAGTTCCGTTGGTAATGGCAACAGCGTTTGTGTATCCGTGATGATGACTGCAGGGTGTTGTGCTTGTATCAACATACCAATCGTGTCTTAATCCCATATTGTGTCCCATTTCATGTGCTAAAGAATAATTGGATACTGCGCAATTATATAGAACAGTAGAAAAGCCTGCGGTAGCGACGTAATTTGTTGACGAAGTGTTTACGTACCCTAATCCACAAGTGTTGGTAGGAGTAGAAGTGACTAAAGAAACGAGATCTGCTCCGTAAGTTGTTCTTAAGGTATGAACATCATCCATATAACCGTCTGCAGTAGCTCTTAATCTTGATAGATCCGTGCTTAAATTTCCGGATTCTGCATAGGAAATCACTCCTGAATATACCAGATTAATGGTGGCATTTGTAATTCCGGAATTGGTTAATGCAGTATTGAAATTGGTAATCGCTGTTGCGATGTAAGAGTTACTTTGTGAATTTCCTCCCCACGCCGTACTTGCAGCGCTGGTATAAACAACCATAACATCTACGGTGGATGCAGAACATGTTGCGGTGCTGGAAGAACAGATATTACTGTTGGTTTTGGAAGCTATTACACTGGATATAGCTGATTCGTCAATAATAGTATCATCTTTAGCATCCTGATCAATTAATAATTTTTCTGCTACCTGAGAGATGGTAAATGTATTTTCGTTTACCTGATGATACATTATCTTTTCTCCTGAACCTGAAACATACATTCCGGTGATAATATTGTCGTATTTAGAAAGGACAAGTTCTGCAGAAGGATCGTTTACAATTTTATAGGTATAAGATTCACTTTTGTTAGTGTATCTGTAAATTTTATCAAGCTTTGCAACGATCATCTGATCTTTTATTGTGGGAATTCTGATGTCCTGATTGAGATCAAATGATGTTTGATTATAATATTGAGTATTGTAATACGTTGTCGCAAGCTCTTTTGAAATTTTCTGTGATTCTTTCAGGGAGTTTTCGGGAATTTTATTCCGAAAATAGGTCTGTTGAGCAAAAGCTGAAGAGGAAATCGCTAAAGCTAAAATTGTGATTTTTGTTTTCATAAAATAAATATTTAAGTTTATCGGTTGTGTTTTGTTGGTTTTTGTATAAAATTAATAATTTATTTCTAAAGTATGTGAGTTTTTATTATGTTTCTCATAAAAAATATTCGGGCGTTTTTCCTAAAGGAAAAACGCCCGAATCATCAAAAAGTTTATTCTAAAAAAGACGCTCATGGAAATCTTCAATTTTACTTACTTCTTCGATTTTAATCCCAAATTTTTTCTTTGGAATTTTATTAAGGTTAGAAACAAAAATCTTTTCATAACCCAGTTTTTCGGCTTCAGAAATTCTCTGTTCGGCCTGTGCAATCGGACGGATTTCACCACTTAATCCAATCTCACCTGCAAAGCAATAATGTTCAGAGATCGGAATATCCTCATTGGAAGAAAGAATAGAAGCTACCACTGCCAAGTCTAAAGCGGGGTCATCTGTTTTTATTCCTCCTGTGATATTCAGGAAAACATCCTTGGCTCCCAATTGGAAACCTGCTCTTTTTTCAAGTACAGCGAGCAGCATATTTAATCTTTTAGAATCAAATCCGGTAGAGCTTCTTTGTGGGGTTCCGTAGACTGCAGAACTTACTAACGCCTGAATTTCCAATAGCATCGGTCTGTTTCCCTCTATGGTTACAGCAACGGAATTTCCGGAAAGTTCCTCAGATTTTTTGGTAATCAGTATTTCTGAAGGATTTTTAATTTCTTTTAAACCTTGCGAGATCATTTCATAAATTCCGATTTCGGCAGTCGATCCGAAACGGTTTTTATTGGCTCTTAACAATCTGAAAAGATGGTTTCTGTCGCCATCAAAATTTAAAACAACATCTACCATGTGTTCCAACACTTTTGGTCCTGCGATCTGTCCGTCTTTGGTGATGTGTCCTACTAAAAATACAGGGACATTATTTTCCTTGGCGTATTTAATGATTTCATTGGAACATTCTCTGATCTGGGAAACGGTTCCCGGAGAACTCTCAATGAGTTGAGACTGTAAGGTCTGTATAGAGTCGATGATGACAAAATCGGGTTCTAATTTTTTGGCTTCGTGAAGGATTTTTTCCAGGGAAGTTTCCGTGTAAAGAAAACAGTTCGGGTTTTTTACATCAGCTAAACGGTCAGCTCTCATTTTGATCTGGGAAGCACTTTCTTCTCCTGAAACATAAAAGATTTTTTTCTTCATTTTCAGGGCGAGTTGAAGAAGTAGGGTAGATTTCCCGATTCCCGGTTCTCCGCCAATTAAAGTGACAGAACCTAATACAATGCCTCCTCCCAACACTCTGTTGAGCTCATCGGAAGGGGTTTTTATTCTCGGCTCTTCAATGGCTTCAACTTCAATGATGTTGATAACATGTTGTTTTGTTTTTGAAAAAGGTGGGGCTTTGTGTGAAGCTGTTTTTTCTACCACTTCTTCCACCAAAGTGTTCCATTCACCGCAATTTTTACACTGTCCGGTCCATTGAGGATACTGTGAACCGCAGTTTTGACAGAAATATGCTGTTTTTAATTTTGCCATACCGCGAAGTTCAAAATTTTTTTTGAATTTTTCTTTTGATTTTTAGTTAATTTTCTGGCATGAAAAATATTTTACTGAAAAGTATTCAGATTTTTGCATTTATGTCAATGATGAATTTATTGTTGAGTGTACTGATCTTAAATATTGCGCGTTTTCCTAGCGGAAGTTTTGGGATGTATCCTTTTTTGATACTAATAGAATCTTTAGTAACTTCAGTGGTAGCTTTTATTACTGTTTGTATATTTCGAAAAAGCTATCGTTCTGTTCTGAGAATTGCGGTTTTATTTCAGATAATTTATTTGATTAGTCTAATTTTAATTGGGTTCAATCCATTTGGATCTGATGCTGTAAATATTTTAAGTTTACTGTTGTATATAAATTCATTTATTGTTCTTTTAATCGTTTATTTGATTTATTTAGTGTATTCAAAAATAATTTTAGCAAAATCAAAAAACTAACATAGATCAATGTATAAATTCGCAATTAAAGAATAACTTTGTTAGTATAATAAATAAAGAAATGAGAAAACTATTTTTAACTTTTGTATTGGCTTTAATTAGTATTACAGCTTTTGCACAATCGGAATGGACGGTAGATCCTATGCATTCTTCCATTAATTTCAATATTAAACATATGGGAATTAGTTTTGTACAGGGGAAGTTTGATAAATTTGACGGGAAAGTTTCCACAGCCGGAAATAACCTGGAAAAAGGAGCCTTCGATTTTATCGTATATCCTGCGACGATCAATACTGGAGTAGATAAGAGAGATAAACATCTTACAAGTGCAGATTTTTTTGATGCAGAAAAATATCCGCAGATAAGATTTGAAGGGGGTACAGTGGCAAAAGGGAAAGATAACACCTATACTTTGAAAGGGAAACTTACGATTAAAGACGTTACAAAGGAAATTACTGTTCCCGCTACTTTTGGAGGGGTTGCAAAAAACCAGCAGGGGAAAGAAGTATTGGGATTTCAATCTAAGTTTACGATCAATCGTTTAGATTATAATATCAAATATGATCCTACAGGAGCAGGAGTTGCTAAAGATGTTGAGGTAGCTTTATATTTTGAGTTGATAAAACAATAAGCTAAGTATATAATTTGATTTGGGTGAAAGGCTTTCAACATAGGTTGGAAGCCTTTATTTTTATTTTCTTTTGAAGAATATAAAATTTAAAATCGTAACAAAATTGCTTTGTATCTCTTTTTCCCCTAACTTTGCACAAACCTAATCTAATGAGTAAAAAGAATACAAAGTACATCTTTGTGACAGGAGGTGTAACTTCATCTTTGGGAAAGGGAATCGTTTCAGCTTCTCTTGGACTTCTACTAAAATCACGTGGCTTCAACGTAACTATTCAAAAGCTTGATCCTTATATCAATATTGATCCGGGAACCTTGAATCCTTACGAACATGGAGAATGTTATGTGACCGAAGATGGTGCGGAGACGGATCTGGATTTAGGACACTATGAGCGTTATCTTGATGCTCCGACTTCCCAAAACAACAACGTTACAACAGGGAAAATCTACCAGACTGTCATCGAAAAAGAAAGAAAAGGAGACTTCCTTGGAAAAACAGTTCAGGTAATTCCTCATATTACGAACGAAATCAAACGCAGAATTAAAATTTTATCTAAGCAGAATTACGATATCATTATTACAGAAATCGGTGGTACTGTCGGAGATATCGAGTCTTTACCTTACATTGAAACTGTCCGTCAGTTGAAGTGGGAATTGGGTGAGAAAAACTCTATGGTCATTCACCTGACTTTATTGCCGTATCTGGCTTCAAGTGGGGAACTTAAAACGAAACCATCTCAGCATTCTGTTCGTCAGTTAATGGAAAGCGGAATTATGGCCGATGTTTTGGTTTGCCGTACAGAGCACAAAATTCCAAAAGATCAGAGAGCAAAACTGGCTCAGTTCTGTAACGTTCCTTTAGATAATGTGATTGAATGTAAAGATCTGGATACAATCTATGAAGTTCCGATGTATCTTCAGAAACAAAACTTTGATGATGTAGTTCTTAAAGAATTGGATCTTAAAAGTGATAAAGATGCAGATCTTAAAGAATGGAAAAGCTTCTTAAAGAAATTCCAGAATCCTAAAAAATCTGTCGAAATTGCTTTGGTTGGAAAGTATGTATCTCTTCAGGATTCCTATATTTCGATTGCTGAAGCTTTTAAACATGCAGGAGCAGATCTGGAAACTGAGGTGAAGGTAAGATGGGTGTATAGTGGAGATATTACTCCTGAAAATATTAAAGAGACTTTAAAAGGTGTTGATGGTATCCTTGTCGCTCCAGGTTTTGGCGATAGAGGAATTGAAGGAAAGGTTCTTACCGCTCAATATGCAAGAGAAAATAAAATTCCTATGCTGGGAATTTGTTTGGGAATGCAGATCATGACGATTGAATTCGCTAGAAATGTTTTGGGGTATTCTAAAGCCAATTCAATGGAATTCGATACTTCTACAGAACATCCTGTAATCTCATTGATGGAAGAACAGAAAAATGTTGTTGATAAAGGAGGAACCATGCGTCTTGGAGCTTGGAAATGTTCTTTGAAAAATGGTTCTAAATTAAACGACATTTACGGAGCCAAAAATATTACGGAAAGACACCGTCACAGATATGAATTCAACAGTGATTATATCGGAGAGTTTGAGAAAAACGGTTTCTTAGCAACAGGAACCAACCCGGAAACAGGATTGGTGGAAGCATTAGAAATGCCGGAACATCCGTTCTACGTTGGAGTGCAGTATCACCCGGAATACAAGAGTACGGTTGCAACACCGCATCCTTTATTCAGAGCATTCATTAAAGCTTGCACACAGAAATAAAGTAATTTAAAGGTTACAAACGTCATACATAAACTCAGACTGATTTTTCTCAGCCTGAGTTTATTATATAGTAATAGAGTATAGCATAGAGTTTTGATAAAAAAACAGTATTTTTGTCGACTCGAAAATATATACAATATGTATATATTTAAGGTTAAAATATACATTTTGTGTATATAATTAATGTTTAAAAATTTTAATTAAAAATAAAATGCAACAGAACAACGGACTCGATAAAAGTCAGATTATTAGTTTTGCGGTTTTATGTTTGGTTCTCTTCGGTTTTATGTTTTATTTCCAAAACAAGCAATCGAAAGAGGAAGCAGTAAAAGCTCAGCAGCAAAAAACTGAACAGGTAAAAAGTGTAGTAAAACAGACTCAGGCAAGCAATATCAATCCAAATGTAACTCCGAACTCAATTCAAACAGCGAATCTTTCCAACAATGAGTTAAAAATTGAATTCAACAGCTTAGGAGGGCAGGTTTCTAAAGTAGAGCTTGCAGAATACAAAGCATACGATCATAAAACAGATAAAGCCGATCTTCCGCTTTACCTGATCACAAAAAATAATTCGAACTACGGTTTCCAGTTCAAGGATAAAACAGGAAAAGTGATCAATACGAAAGATCTTGTTTTTGCTCCAACCGTAAATGGAAATGAAGTGACAATGACGGCGAATTGTAATGGAGCGGTTATTCAGTTTATTTATACTTTACTTCCGAAATATACCTTAGATTTTAAAGTAAGAACTCAGGGGCTTTCAAAAATCACAGCTGATAACAAAGCAGATTTCCTTTGGGATTATAATGTAAGAAACTTAGAAAAGGGTAGAGCACAGGAACAGTCTCACTCGGAATTCTCATATGCTTTCAATAATTATAAAGATTATGATTATGACGGAAGAACGACAATGACTGAAGATAAAGAAACCCTTAATTGGATCGGAGTAAAGCAGCAGTTCTTTGCTTCTGTGATTGAAGCTAAAAACGGATTTACACAAAGTAAAGGAAATCAGGAAACTATTGAAGAAGGAGAATATTTGAAAAAACTTAACTATGAAGGTTTTGTTCAAATGACCGGAAGTGAACTGAACCAAGATTTTACTTGGTATTTCTTACCGTTGGATTTACCATTATTGAAAGAATATAACAAAAACTTCGACGAAATTCTTCCGTTAGGATGGTCTTTCATCGGATGGATGAACAGAGGATTCTTTATTCCTATTTATAACTTTATTGCATCTTGGGGATTAACTGCAGGCTGGGCAATTTTCTTATTGACAATCTTGGTTAAATTAATCTTATCGCCAATTATGTACAAACAGCATAAGCTGAGTGCGATGATGAGGGTGATCCGTCCGGAAATTGATGAAGTAAATGCTAAATTTAAGGATGCAGATCCGATGAAAAAGCAACAGGCAACAATGGAGGTATACAGAAAAGCAGGGGTAAATCAAATGGCAGGATGTTTACCTGCGTTAGTTCAGATTCCTATTTTCTATGCGTTGTTCCGTTTCTTCCCTAACTTTATTGACCTGAGAGGACAAGGTTTCTGGTTTGCAAAAGACTTGACAGCCTATGATGACTTGATCAAATTGCCATTTAAAATTCCTTTCTTAGGAGATCACTTAAGTATTTTTGCTTTGGCATGTACCATTGTAATTTTAATTTATACGGTGATGACTTCTGGAAATATGCAGCAGCCTCAACAGGAAGGAATGCCAAATATGAAAGTATTAATGTACATTTTCCCAATTACATTCTTATTCTTCCTGAATACTTCTGCATCTGGTCTTTCTTGGTATTATTTCGTATCCAACGCGATTAATATCTTGATTATCCTTGTCATTAAGTATGTGATTTTGGATGAAAAGAAAATCCACGCACAAATCCAGGCCAACAAAGAAAAGCCAAAAGCTGAAGGTAAGTTCCAAAAACGTATGAGAGAAATGATGGAAAAGGCTCAGGAACAGCAAAAAGCACAGGAGCAGCAAAGAAAGAAGAAATAAAATAACTTATTATAACAAAAAGAGAAGCAAATTATTGCTTCTCTTTTTTATTTAGAAATGATTTAAATTTTAAGTGATCGTGATAAAAGATAAATAATTGACAGTTCAATTTTAAACTCAATCATATTTTAACCTGAATGACTGACGGTGATGTCTGGTTGGACCATGTTTTATTAAAGCTTCCTGGTGCTTTTTCGTCGCATAACCAAAGTTAGTATCCCATCCGTATTCTGGGAACTCTTTGTGTAATTCTATCATTAATCTATCCCTGTAATTCTTAGCCAAAATAGATGCGGCAGCAATAGAAAGTACTTTCGAGTCTCCCTTTATGATACATTCATGAGGAATATAGTTATAAGGATGGAATTTATTTCCATCTACTAAGATGAGCTCGGGTTGTATGCTTAGCTTATCAAGAGCTCGGTGCATAGCGTGTATACTGGCATTGAGGATGTTATGTTGATCTATGAATGAAGGAGAAAGCTCCGCAATTGCATAGCTTTTAACATTGTTTTTAATATAATGATCAAGCTCCATTCTTGTTTTAAAATTCAATTTTTTGGAGTCATTGATTAGATTTTGTTCGAAGGTTTCATCCAGAATTACAGCTGCTGCCACTACGGGGCCGCACAGACAACCTCTTCCTACCTCATCACATCCTGCTTCAATATAATTATTTGTCCATTTCTTTAGTAATTCCATAAAAACTAAAACATTTTAAAGGGTAAAATTGATATTTTTTTTAATACTATGGCAAAAATAATATTTTTTTAAGATTTTATTTTGTCTTTTTAAGAAAGTTTTACAAATTTGTATATCACAAAATTAATTTGATATGAAGAAACTAACAGCAGGTGTGCTTGTATTAGTATTGTCTTCGTCTCTTGCTGTTGCCAATGCTCAGCAGACAAAGAAGGATTCTATTAAAACACAAGAGATAGAGGGAGTTGTAGTAACTGCCCTTGGTATTAAAAGAGAGAAAAAATCTCTAGGCTATTCATCCCAAACCTTAGACGCAGAAAAAGTAAATTCAGTACCTACTACTAACTTTATTAATAACTTATCAGGTAAAGTAGCAGGTATGGAAATTAAAAACAATGGAAACTTTGGTGGGTCAAGTAATATTGTTTTAAGAGGGGCGAAAAGTATCACTGGTGACAACCAGGCATTGATCGTATTAGATGGAGTACCAATTATCAGTGGTAATCTAAACTCTGGTGATGCTTCAAGAGGACGTGACGGATTTGATTTTGGAAATGCTACAGCAGATATCGATCCTAATAATATTGAATCAATAAATGTACTTAAAGGAGCGGCTGCTACAGCTTTATATGGAAGTATGGCTGCAAACGGAGCGGTTATTATCACTACTAAAAAAGGAAAGCGAAGCAAATCTTTAGGGCTTTCAATTAACTCTACTGTCTCAGTAGGATCAATGGATAAATCAACATTTCCGGAATATCAAAAACTTTATGGAGCAGGATATAATGGTGCAGACAGTTTTATAAGCGCAGACGTTAATGGAGACGGTATTCCAGATACAGTTGCCCCGACAGGAGATGATGCTTCTTATGGACCAGCATATAATCCAAACTTATTAGTTTATCAATGGAATGCTTTTGTTCCTGGAAACCCAAATTTTGGCAAGGCAACACCATGGGTGGCTGCTAAAAACGATCCAAGCAAATTTTTTCAAAAATCACTTTCTTTCGTAAATAGTTTTAACCTAAATGGTGGAGATGAGTTAAATACCTATAACTTAACATTTACTAATAATAATGAAACTGGAATTCTTCCAAATAGTAAATTGAACAAGAATATGTTAAGTGGTAACTTTAGCCGAAAGTTTGCGGATAATTTTACAGTAAGAACTTTCTTAACTTTTAATGACCAAACAACAGTAGGTAGAAACTCTGTAGGATATAACGACAATATACTTACAGGATTTAGACAATGGTGGCCTTTAAATGTTGATATCTTGGAATTAAGAGATGAATATTTCAGAACAAATAAGAATTATACCTGGAATATGAATGCTCCTTTAGATGGTGATTTATCAGCTGCTTTTTGGAATAACCCTTATTGGGATAGATATCAAAACTATTCATCTGATGACAAAACGAGATTAATTACGGGTGCAGAGTTATCATATGACGTTACCAAAAAATTTAATATATTAGGTAGAGCGACCGTAGATTATACATCAAGTAAACAAGAGCTAAGAAAAGCTGTAGGGAGTCATGCAGAAGAGTTCGGACTTGCTCAGGCTGATGAAACATCTGGATATTGGGTATATGATGACATGATCATAAGACAGACTTATGATTTAATAGGTAGGTATACTTGGAATGTATCAGATAAATTTAATGCCTTATTTGTTGCAGGAGGACAGTTTATGGATCAGCATCAAAGAAGTACTGAAAACTCTACAACTGGAGGGTTAATTATTCCGGGATTATATACAGTGGGGAATTCGAGAGCTTATTATCCTTCAATAGAAAATAATATAAGAGGACAGAAATCGGGAGTTTATGCCCAGGCATCGTTCGATTATGATAAATATTTATTTTTGGAAGGAACTATCCGTAACGATACTTCTACTGCATTACCTAAATCTAATAGAAACTATACTTATTTTTCATTAGGTTCCAGTTTTGTATTTTCAGAATTATTTAAAAGCAGTTGGCTAAATTTTGGAAAAGTAAGATTAAGTTATGCAGAGGTAGGAAACGATATGGCATTCGGAAGACCTGGATTCTTTTCATCAAGAGGTACTGTGAGTGGACTTCCAATGGCTGATATAAGTAACACTTATGTTGATTTTGATGCTTTAAAGCCTGAAAGACAGAAAAGCTGGGAGGTAGGTTTAGAAACGTCCATGTTTAAAAGAAGAGTGACTTTAGATGTGTCACTTTATAAAACAAATACTAAAGATCTATTGTTTAGTGTGCCACAATCCCCATCTACTTCTTATAGTTTTTCATTAATTAATGCCGGAGAAACTCAAAACAAAGGTGTTGAAGTTGCATTAGGTATAGTTCCGATTAAAAGCTCTGATTTTCAATGGGATATTAATGTGAACTGGTCTAAAAACAAAAATACAGTCGTAGCTTTAAATCAAGGTAGAAACAATCTACAATTAGCTAGTTTTCAAGAAACGACTTTAAATGCGACAGTGGGGGAAGCTTATGGAACATTTAGAGGTACTGGCTTCGTTTATGATGCTAATGGAAACAAAGTTGTAGATGATGATGGACATTATTTAGTTGCGACGGATAGAGTATTAGGAAATATACAAGCTGACTGGATAGGTGGTGTTTATAATACTTTTAGATACAAAAACTTCTCTCTTGGATTCTTAATTGATGTGAAAAAAGGAGGAAGTGTTTATTCACTTGACCAATCATATGGAGGATTAACAGGAATCTATGCTTATAGCGCTGGGCTAAATGATTTAGGTAATCCGGTGAGAAATCCTTTAACCAATGGCCCAAATTCGGGAGGTATTATTTTGCCTGGTGTGAAACAAGATGGAAGGCCTAATGATGTAAGAATTGATGCCTCTTACGCAGGAGGAGCTTATGGAACCGATGCAGGAATACCTCAGGAAGCATTTATTTATGACGCTTCTTACGTAAAATTGAGAGAAGCAAAAATATCATACACTTTACCATCTGATTTGTTGAAGAATACGTTTATTAAAGGTATGACTTTAAGTTTATTGGGACAAAATCTATGGATTATTCATAAAAATTTACCAGATGCGGATCCGGAAGCAGGAACTTCTTCAGGTAATATTCAAGGTTTCCAATCTGGGGTGATGCCTTCTACTCGAATTTATTCATTTAACGTAAAATTAGACTTCTAAAAAAGAATTACAATGAAAAAAATATTTTCAATACTTACTATAGGATCTTTGGCATTACTTACGGGGTGTGTCAATGGTGATGACGACTTTAATAATAACCAAACTCAGCCATATCAGGTTCCTGCGGAGCTAGCCTTTACTAATGCTCAGAAAGAACTGATAGATCAAATGGAAACGCCAAGTGTTAATTTAAATGTATTTAGATTCTTTCAGCATTATTTGGCGACGACAATTTATAGGAATGATGCACGCTTTAACTTCACTGGGACTAGAAAAGTGCCTGATAATATGTGGTTAGCACTGTATACCGATGTTTTAGGTAACCTTAGTGAAGCAAAAAAAATCATTCCTACAGAAGCAAAGCCTGCTGCATTAACACAATTAGCATGGGATAAACAACAGGCAAATAAATTAGCAATTATTAATATACTTGAAATTTACACCTATCAGGTTTTAGTAGATAGTTTTGGGAACGTCCCATATTCAGAGGCGGCTAAGGTTGAGACTACTGTTTTGCCTAAATATGATGATGCAAAAACAATCTATGCTGATTTAATCAATAGACTGAACGCACTTATACCAACTTTAGATACTGCATATCCAAGTTTTGAAACTGGAGATAATATTTATGGTGGAGATGTAGCGGAGTGGATTACTTTCGCAAATAGTCTTAAATTAAAGATAGGAATCAATCTTGCTGATGTGAATCCTACTTTGGCTAAACAAACAGTAGAGTCTGCTTATAATGCTGGGGTTTTATTAACAAATTCTACTAATGCATTATTTAAATATGATGGAACTTCACCCAACTTTAATCGTCTATACGCGGAAGTAATTGCTAGTAACAGAAATGATTTTGTTGCGGAAGAAGGTATTGTCGATGCAATGAATAATCTAAATGATCCTAGAAGGCCTTCCTATTTTACTGCTGTACCAGGACCAGGAGGTGGATATGTGGGAGGTACTGTAGGACTTTCAAATTCTTATTCTACCAATTCTCATATTGGAGAAAGTTTGTTGGCCCCCAATAAAACAGGCGTTTTATTTGATGCAGCAGAAGTTAATTTTTATTTAGCAGAAGCGGCTTCAAGAGGATATAGTGTTGGTGGTACTGCTGCAAGCTATTATAACACAGCAATTACTGAGTCAATGGCTCAATGGGGAGTTACAGGTGCTGCGGTTACTACTTATCTGGCAGATCCTAATGTTGTTTTTTCACCAGCAAATTGGAAGCAAAGAATCGGTGAACAAGCTTGGATTGCAATGTATAATAGAGGATTTGAGTCTTGGAATTTTTACAGAAGACTTGATTATCCTGTAATGACTGCTCCAAATGCAACACCAGCAGCAGAAGGAAAGATACCAGTAAGATTAACTTATCCAATTAATGAACAAACGGTAAATGGAAGCAACTGGAGTCAAGCTTCATCAGCAATTGGAGGAGATAAACTGACAGTAAAAGTATTTTGGGATATCAATTAAAAAAACAAAACAAATTTTAATATTTAAAAACCGCCGAAAGGTGGTTTTTTTATTTCCGTATATTTGTATTTCAAAATGGAATAATGAATATTAAAGATATAATAGAACAAAACCTTGCAGATGTTATCCTTAATGTCTATCAGCTGAAAGACATTAAATTAGAAATTCAGGAGAATAAAACGGAATTTGAAGGAGATTTTACCATCGTGACTTTTCCTTTGGTAAAACAGCTGAAAAAAAATCCTGAGAGTATTGGTGTTGAATTAGGAGAGGCTTTAACAGAGCAAACTGAGTTATTGGAGAGCTTCAACGTTGTCAAAGGGTTTCTTAATGTTAAAGTTAAAAATCAGTTTTTTGTAGATAATTTTAGATCGATAGCTAATCAATTTGATGCTATTGAAAAGAAAAATTCTACGGTAATGGTAGAATACTCTTCTCCGAATACGAATAAGCCCCTCCACTTGGGACATATCAGAAATAATCTGTTAGGATTTTCTGTTGCTCAGATTTTGAAAGAAGCTGGTTATGATGTGATCAAGACTCAAATTATTAATGATAGAGGTATTCACATTTGTAAGTCGATGTTGGCTTGGGAAAAATTCGGACAAAATGAAACTCCTGATGCGACTCATACTAAAGGGGATAAGTTCGTTGGGAACTATTATGTGAAATTCGATCAGGAATATAAGCTGGAAATTGCTGAGCTTGTCGCTCAGGGAATGACTGAAGACCAGGCAAAAAAAGAAGCTCCTTTAATGAAAGAAGCTCAAAAGATGTTGCTGGATTGGGAAAATGGAGATGAAAAAGTAAGAAATCTTTGGAATGAAATGAATTCCTGGGTGTATAAAGGTTTCAATGAGACTTATAAGAGATTAGGAGTGAACTTCGATCAGGTGCAATATGAAAGTAACACTTATATTCTTGGGAAGGATCTTATTCAGGAAGGGTTGGATAAAGGAGTTTTATATCAGAAAGAAGATGGTTCTGTTTGGTGTGATCTTACCGATGAAGGACTGGACCAGAAACTTTTATTGCGTTCAGACGGAACTTCTGTTTACATGACCCAGGATTTGGGAACTGCAGTAGAACGTTTTAAGCAAAATAATATTCAAAAACTGATTTACACGGTAGGAAACGAGCAGGATTATCATTTCCAGGTTTTATTTAAGATTCTGGGTAAATTAGGATATTCCTGGGCAGATCATCTGTATCATTTATCTTACGGTATGGTGGAGCTTCCTAACGGGAAAATGAAATCCCGTGAAGGAACAGTAGTGGATGCCGATGATCTGATGCAGGAAATGTATACGATCGCAAAATCTAAAGCTGAAGAATTAGGAAAATTAGGAAATCTGACAGAAGAAGAAAAGAATGCAAACTATGAAAATGTAGGAATCGGTGCATTGAAATACTTCATGCTGAAAGTGGATCCGAAGAAAAAAATGCTCTTCAATCCTGAAGAAAGTATCGATTTTAACGGAAATACAGGTCCTTTTATCCAATATACTTTCGCACGTATTCAGTCTCTATTGACTAAAGCGAATTTTGAACAAAAAGAAATTGCTGAGGTTGAATTGAACCAATCTGAAAAAGAATTGATCATGCAGCTGGCAAATTATAAAACAGTTGTTGAAAAGGCGGCAGAAGTTTTAAGTCCTGCTTTGGTAGCGAACTATGTGTATGATTTGGTAAAAGCATATAATTCCTTCTATCAGAGCAATCCGATTATGAATCAGGAGGATGAAAATGTAAAGCAGTTCCGTCTGAGTGTTTCGGATCTTACGGCAAAAACGATAAAAAAATCGTTACAGCTCTTAGGAATAGAAACGGTAAACAGAATGTAAATATAAAGGCTTTTGAATTTCAAAAGCCTTTTTTCTTATACTATACTAACATAATTTATACAACAAGTTATATTTTCTACAACTTTCGGAAGGTTTCATACAATTTTTGACACCATTGAGATGATAATTTTGCCAAAAATTAATTATGATAATAAGTATAGCAAAGAAACTTATGTATGTGGCTTCAATTTTTGCTTTTGTAGCTACTTTTGTATCATGTAGTTCAGATAATAATGAAAGTGAGATAGAAACGCCATCCCAAGTCTTATCATCAACACCTTGGGAAACAACGGGAGCGAAAGATAAAGACGGAAATTCTGTGGCTTTGACTGATCCCAATGTAAGTGGCTTTGTTGGTTTTTCTTACTTTAAAGGAGATGGAAATTTTGCCATTTATGGATTGAATGATGTGTTGAGGTCAAGAGGAACCTGGTCTGTATCTGCAGATGGAAAAACAAGAACCATTACCGCTTTAAAACCGGATGGAACAACTCTTTTTACGCGTGTGGTTGATATTCTTGTTTTAAATAAAAATGAGTTTACCTACAGAATTCACGCCAACCCAAATGATTCTTCGGTGTTTTATGATATTAAGCACTCTAAAGTATCTCATGCAGAGCCTAATCTGGGACAGCTTATTTTAGCATCCACACCTTGGGAAATGACTGCAGTAAAAGATAAAAATGGAAATCCGGTTGCTTTAACGGATCCAAAGGTAAGTGGATTTGTAGGATATTCTTATTTCAGAGCGAATGGGACGTATGCTATTTATGGTTTAAATAACGTATTGAGGTCACAAGGAACCTGGTCTATATCTCCGGATGGAAAAACAAGAACCATTACCGCAATAGATGCTAACGGAAATGTGATATTCACCAGGATTGTAGATATTCTTACTTTGAATAATGCAGAATTTACTTACAGAATAGTACCTGATGCAACCAATAATCCGGCAGAATTCTATGATATTACCCATAAACCGGTTAATCATCTGGAACCCTAAATAATTGGAATGTGAAAAGAAGCTCCTCGGAGTTTCTTTTTTTATGTTTGTGATTTCTGGCTGTCTTCATAGAGTTTAGCATTGCTCCATTTAGCGTGTTTTGAAGGAACAATTCTGTAGCCTTTTCTATAAGTGTACACTTTTGTGAACTCGGCTCCGAAAAATACAAGCATACAGGAATAATTGATCCACATCATAATTAAAATAACAGTTCCGGCGGTTCCGAATGCCGAGGTAGGTTTAGCCGTTCCGAAATAGAGGCTTAATAAAAACTTCCCCAATGTAAAGAGGATGGTCGTAAGCAATGCTCCTGCCCAAACAGATTTCCAGCTGATTTCTACATCCGGTAATACTTTGAATAGTAAGGCAAACAAAAGCATAACCACCCCAAAACCAACAGTAAAATTGATAAGTTCTACCAACATATACGTCTCTAAACCAAAATATTGGGTGATAAACTTGTTGAAAATACTGATTAGCGAAGACAAGATCATAGTTATCATAAGTAAAAAGCCTAGGATCAAAATCATTCCTAATGAATTGGCTCTGTCCAGCAAGAATTTTAAGATCGCTTTTTTAGGAGCAGCTTCTACGTCCCAAAGTGTATTTAATGAATGTTGGAGCTGAAAAAATAGGGTAGTAGAACCAAAAACCAAAGAGCCGACTCCTACAATTTTCATGAAAATATTTTGCTTGTCAATCAAAGCTCCTGCAATCATATTTTCTATGCTTTTGGCTGCATCGGTGCCCATCAAACCGCTTATTTGATTACTTATCTCCCCACGTATAGCTTCTTCTCCCAAAAAATGACCTGCAATCCAGATGATAATGATCAATAACCCCGGAATTGAAAAAATAGCGTAATAAGCCAGGCTTGCAGAATCTGTTGAAGCAGAAGAACTGTTCCATGCAGCGAATGTTTCCTTTAAGACTTGCCATAAAAATTTTATATTTTTCATCATAGTATCGTCGGGATTTATTCGGCATAACCCCTAAAAAGGATAACCGATCGCAATATTCAGAATAAGATTGTCCTTCCTCCAGTTGGAATCACCGAAATTTATTTTATCAAACGTCCATCGGTCATTTTTTTCATAATAAGGAACTCTCAACGGCATGGCCAGATCCAATCTTAAAATCAAAATGGAAAAATCTAATCTTAACCCAACTCCGGCTCCAACAGCAATTTCACTTAAAAATTCTTTTGAAAATTTGGCTCCCGGTCTGTCCGGATCTTCATTAATAAGCCAAACGTTTCCGGCATCGGCAAAAACGGCAACATTTAAAAACTTATAAAGATTGGCGCGGTATTCTGCATTGAGTTCTAATTTAACATCACCGGACTGATCGAAATAATAGCCCTGTTCAATCGTTCTCGGATCAAAAATTCCCGGTCCTAAAGTTCTTGCCCGGAATGCTCTTACACTGTTGCTTCCTCCTGAAAAGAACTGTTTTGAAAAAGGGATATGCTCAGAATTTCCGTACGGATAGGCTAACCCGGCAATAAATCGTGTTGCTAAAGACGTTTTTTCGGTGAATTTGTGATACAGTCTGAAATCATTTTCAATCTTTGCATACTGGCTGAAAGGAACTCCAAAAATAGTTTTCTCTTTATCTTTTTTTACATTCGCACCCGTTACCAATCCTGTTATATTTCCTGCCAGATCCAATGTACCTTTATAATATATGGTGGTCGGTTTCGACAACATGGTATTGGTGTAGGTATAAGAATAAGTAGGTCCGAAAATCAATTGTTTCTGAACAACTCTCCGCATGGCATCGCTTTTTGCAGAGATTGAATCATACAATGCTGTAATATTTGCGGGAGAAACATAGGTTACATCAAAGATTTTCAGATCATGTTCCTTTCTAGCATTTTCTTTCCAGACGTATCCGAATGAACCTGTGAAAGTATTCAAAGTATAATATTCCGTACGATTCTGGAACTCGTAGCCTAAAGTAATATTTGTTCTCGGAACAAAAGCGCTTGATGAGCTAAACCTGAAAGGAGCAACAATTCTCGGGATTGAAAGCTGAACATTGGTTCCGGCTCTGAAGAGGTTTTTAGCATTTTCAGGACCTCCCATCTGGAAATCAAAAGCTCCGTAGATTGCTGCTTTAAATTGTTCTGCTCCTCTGAAGAAATTTCGGTGTGTCCAGTTGAGATTCAATTCGCTTCCTGCATAATTGGCAGAATTGGTTCTTCCTAAAGCTTCCAGACGAAGAGACTGTATTTCTCTTGGCGTTAAAAGATAGTAAGCATCAAATTTATGCTGCAGTGAATCTGAAACAATAAATTCATTTTTTACAAACTTGAATACTCCTAAACTGATTAAACGGTTTAAGGTAAGGTTGTGATTGGTTCGGTTGTAAAGATCTCCTTTTTTAAAATATAAAGCCCTGTCAAAAATTTTAGGCTTGAACTTGTGTTGCGGATCGATGACATAAATATCCTTGTAGGCATATTGAGCAAGAGAATCCGTATTCATCGGAATTTTATATTTTCCTGCTCTTACATCCTGAATATTGTAGGTCGGAAACACTATTACATTATTAATACTGAATTGCTGGGTCGAAAGATCCGGAGTATCCTCTTTCAGCTTGACATTGAGTTCCACCTTATGATTTTTGCTTATGGTACTGTCGGCCTGAACAATAATATTATCGGGATGGAAATAATAAAAACCTCTTTCCTTTAGTCCGTTATCAATTCTGTCCCTTTCATTTTTAATTACATCCAGGTCAAACGGATTTCCGTTTTTAAGAAATGTTTTACCGGATAAATCCTGAATTTCTTTATTAACTAAGGAAGAGTCTTTCTGAAATTTAACATTGCTGATCAAATATCTTGAGCCGGGTCTTAAGGTATAAATGACCTGAGCTCTTTTGTTTTTCGAAACTGTGTCATAAGTTGCTCTTGCATTAAAATAGCCTTTATTTTCAGAATAATTTTCAATAATATCTTTATTGAACTCCCTGTCTACATCACCCAGTAAAACAGGTTTTTCTCCCATTTTATATTTCAGCCAGTAGTTGAATCCTTTTTCCTTTTTAGGTTCTTTGGCAATATTGTAGAAATACAGCTTAGGTCTCATTCCTAAAAATGTGGAATTGGGTTTTGGAGTAAGATTGGCCTCCAAAGCCGTTTTAAGCTCTTTTCTTTCTTTTTTTGAGAGAGAGTCATTTTTTATTTTTACTTCTCCTCCTGTATAAAGCATTTGTCCTTCTTTCAGAAATCTTGTATTATTACATGAAAGACTGAGCGCTGCAAACCCGGAAGCGAATAAATATTTGAAATATATGGAGCGTTTAGTTTTCATTATTTGAATGGTTATTTAAATTCTACCACCTGATCTTTTTGGTTTTTTCTTACTCTTTTCTCTTTAGATTTTTTGAAAATATCACGGAATTTATCGTAATCCAGTGTGATAATAAATCCAACCCCGGTTTCTATAATTTGTCCCTGAAGAGCTACCTGATATTCATCTTTACGGTAGGCACGAAGCATGTATCTTCCGTCTTTGGAAAGGCTATAATCCACTGTGACATTTCCTGCAATATTGGTCATGTTTTCGTTTTCCCGTGCTTCACCCTCTAATGCAAAATTGCTTCCCACGGAAACCTTCAGACGATCATTCAGTAGCTTTTTGCTGACTCCTACATTAAGGTCTGTTCTTGTATTTTTGTTGCCGGTTGAATAATCTTCTGAAGATTCGAGATCAAAATTCAGGTCTACTCCTTTTATCAAATCGGAGGCAAGATTATTAAGCTGCTGAGAAAGAAGCTTACTCACACTCTGTCTTGCGATCATTTCACCGGACATTCCAGCGCTGGACTCAAAAGGATTTTCACCAATGAAACGATTTAATAATAGCAAGGCAAAAACCTGTTTATTCATTTCCGATTCTTGGGTTCTCAGCTGGGCAAGTTTCTGATCTATAGTTTCAATTACAGCAGATGAAACTGCATTATTCTTCTTATCAGTAGTAATATCAAAGGTAATTTCGGGTTTCAGTAGTTCTCCTTTCATTTTTAATAATGTATTGAAAGGTATTCTTTGCTTATACTGATTGAGTTCACCCGGTGAATCCGGATTTAATTGCTGCTCTACCAGATCGATCGGAGCGGCCTCTGTTTTATAAATGGCGGTAATATCCAGTGTTGCCGTGGTAGGCTCTCCGGTCCAGGTAATGGTGCTCCCTTTTTGAATATCGAATTTACGTTTTAGCAAGCTTACAGACATTTCATACGCTCCGGATTCTACCTGATAAATTCCTACAAGTGTTGTTTTTCCGGAAGGATCTATACCTCCGGTTAATTCTGCCTCTCCCTGAAGCTTTACGAAATCTCCATTGGCTTTATCAATAATGATGGATAGTTTAGCTTCTTTACTTACTTCTATATTTACACTTACATCCATTCCTTTAATGCGGCTTTGTGCATTTAGAGAGTCAGCTTTGATCGTTTTATTAAGAACTACCTGATCCTGATCGATAAATTCTACAATTCCGTCTCTTTCCTGTAACGAAGGGCTCGATTGCGGAAGTACGAATGAAAAATCAGTAGCATCGGAAACATTCAGCCTTCCGTCAACTTTTGGCAGATCAAGATCACCACGAACATGGAGATTGGCGTCAATCGCTAAAATTCCGTACATAATGGCATCGTTCGATTTTTCGGAATTTACGACTTTAAAATCTTTGGCTCGGACGTCTAAGTTGAAAGCAAAATCTTTATAGGTCTGTGTAAGAACTTCACCATTAATTCTCAGAGAATTTCCGTCTTTATCATTGATTTTGAAATCATCGAACTCAATACCTCGGCTGGTAAAGTCGATCTCATCGTTCAGCTTTCTGAAATCACTTCCTGTTTTGGTAATTTCCAAACCTACATCATTAAATTTGACTTTACCTAAAATGTTGGGTTTATCTGTAGTTCCGGTAATTTTCAGATTTCCCGAAAGATAACCTTCCGTATTGGTAATGGCATTCATGGAGAATCCTTGAACAGACTTCATCTGTAACTGATTGATGTCCATGTTCAGGTTAAATGTGCTGGAAGAAGTGTTGTAATCTCCCAAAATTTTTACATCATTATTATTTCCTGAAAGTACGACATCAGCATTCAGGAGATTCGGAGAATTGTTGTTGACTTTTACAGCAAGGTTTCCGATAGGGTTTTCATAAACAATTAAATCAGAAATATTTAAGTCAGATGTGAAAGTCATCTTTTTTGTCAAATCACGCAGTTGGGCAGTTCCGTTGATTGTTCCTCTTGCCAACAGTGTATCTTTTTTAATCAGCTCTGTAATGGTCTCAATTTTAAAATCTCTCAGCGAAACATTTAAAGGTGAATTTGGAGATTGGGATTCCGACTGTAATAAAATCTCACTTCCTCCATTTGAAAGTCTGAAATTATCTGCAAAAATTCCTTTATTTCCGATCTGTATTTTGTTCCCTTCTGAAACTGTCCAGTCGGTGTAATTTAATTTTAAGCCATTCGGATTTAAAGATATTTCTGTGATGTCATTCAATGATTTTGCATTTCCGGCAATCAGGAATTGAGTTTCATCTTTTTGATCTTTTGTCGTGATGCTGTAATTGATAATGTTATTTGAAACATCGCCACCAATATTTACTTTGTTTAGGGCAAAACTTGAGCTTTTTAATCCTGCGACAAATAGGTTGTATTGTAACGCCTGGTTCTCGTTGGTTACTTTTAACGTTGCATTTTCAATGGAATTTTCCCCATACAGAAGCTGTGGAATTTGTCCGTCGATTTCAATTTTCTGAGAATCGGCATCATAATTTCCGGTCAGATTAATGGTTTCAAAACTTTTCAGATCAGGAACAAACTTTCTGATGATATCATCATTTTTAATTTTTGCACTAAAGGTAAAGAACTGTCCCTGCTGAATTTTCTGAGCCTTTCCCGGCTTTTGGAACTGATAATACTGATTAATGGTATTCGATAAAGAGCCAAAAATCTGGGTCAGTTTGTATTTTCCTTTCAGCTCTATATCTGCAACCTGAGAGTTGAGAACAATATTGGTAGAATCAGCAGTTGAAGAAGCTTTCAGATTCAGTTCCTGAACAGGATACACTTCTTTGGTATCCGAAAAAGCAAAATCTTTTAAAGTTAGATAGCCATTCAGATTGTCCGGATCCAGATTGGTAAAATCGCCATCTATTTTTCCTGCGATAATCATTGGTTTTTCGTAGAATCCAAGTTTGTTCACATCCAGTTTTATCACTTCACCATTCACTTTTACCGTAGGATTTTTCTCGTTGTAAACTCCGGAAGCCGTTAGCAATAGACTAGCATTCGGGTCTTTTGAGTTGAGAACAATATGATAGGCTCCACGATTGATTTTTCCCGTAAGGTTCATGTTTTGGTAACGGTATCCTTTATAAACTGCTGATGCAACATGACCTTTTAAATCTGCTTTTGCATTTTTGAAATCAAAACTTTCTCCTTTGGCATAAATCTGCGCCGAAATTGCTCCTATATCTTTATTCTGGATGATTTTCCCGATCTGTAATCCCTGTAGATTGGCTTTTACATCATACAGTTCATGATTTTTTCTTCGCATATCTACTTTGGCAATAACAGCTGCGTTACCAAGACTGGAGTAGAGGTTCAGATTGGCATCCACCACTTTGGTGGTTCCTTTTGCTATTCCTTTGATGCTCATATGGGAAGGTAGAGAAATAGTGGAAGGAATTGTATTTTTCGGAACTAAATTGAAAATCGTTTTTGCGGATGAAGACAATTCTGTAATCCTCAAATCATAATATAAATTCTCAGGATTCATCGCGTTTCTGATTCTTCCTGATGCAGCAACTCTTAACTGATCTAAACCTGAAAGCTTGAGATTGTTGATCAATAAATCGTTGACACTTCCTTTTACGTTGGCATTTACATTTAAAATGGCATTTGGATATTTGTTAAAAGGAACGGTATTTCTCAAAGTCGGAGCCAAATTCAGGATATCTGCAAAACCAATTCTGGAATCTTTGATATTGGCTGAAATTTTTACGGCTCCTAAATTGGAATTTAATTGTTCAATAGAATTATAATTTAAAATAACCTCATCACGTAGCAATGTTTTTGGAGTCTGCAGATAAAGATCCTTTAGATAGGCCTCCTTGTCATTATATACAAAATCCGTATTGAACTTTTGAATATCCATTCCTCTTGCTTCCTGAATTTCTGCTGAGCTCACGGTTCCGGCAAACGTATTGTCCTGCATTCTGAAACTTCTTACCTCGACATTCATTTTGGAAAAATTCATGTGATTGAAATCCATTCCTTGCTTTGTAGCAGCGATGGCAGTATTGTTGTAGGCAACTTTTACATCATTTAATACCAATTTTCCGAGTAACAGATTCAGTGCTTTTTCTTTATCCGTTACTTTTGAGGCTTCAGATTCTTTGCTGTTTTTAGGATTCGCATTCTGAGCCGGAAGATAAAGATTGGCATTAATAGCTGCGCCGGAAAGGAAAATATTATCTATGCTATATGCATTGTTTTCCAGATCAAGCTTATTGACTTTTGTGCTGAGTTCTTTGAATAATACTTTTGCGAAAGTTTTGGTATTGTCGTCGCCGTAATCAATATCGAAGTTGGTAAGTTTTATTCCTCTTAAACCAATCTGCATCGGCTTTTTATTATTAAGAGAATCGACTTTCTTTTCAACTTTCTTAGAGACTTCTTCTACGAGATCCTGTTTTAATTTTAGCTTTAATCCGTCAAGATTAATGTCATTAACAGCATACTTGTTGTTAGCTAAATCGAAGGTTTTTACTCTTGTGTCAAAAGATGCAAAGTAAAGTTTTATATCATTTCTGGATTGCTGGTCGTTGAAAGTAATGCCAATATCTTTTAGTTTAATTTTATCTAAGGAAATAATGAAAGGTTTCGATGGACTTTCTTCTTTATCACTGGTGGCAAAAGCATCAATAATATAATCGAAGTTGAATTTCCCGTTTGGCTTTCTTATGACATTGGCTCTTGCGCCCTCCAAATCCACCGAAGTAATATCTGCTGTGGAATTGATCAGTTTAAGCATATTTAATCCAACGTCAAGTTTTTTTACGGCCAGAAGCGTATCAACATCCTGTCCTTTTAAATACAAATTTTCCATAACAAGACTGTTTGGAAATCCTATATAAACTCTTTCGAGGCTTACTTTGGTTTTAATTTTCTTTTCAAGATAGACGACCAGTTTATCCTTTATGAAGTTTTGAACAGCCGGAAGCCTTAAACTAAAAACAAGCAGGATAAGAAAAACCAATATGGAAATAAAGGTTATGAGGAATCGCCTTAAGAGCTTTCTTTTATTGATTTTCAGTTTCAAGAGTGATTCGGTTTTAGACAAATATAATAATACGAATTTATTATCTATCTGCAGTGATACTCTTTTATGAATACAAAAATCCTGCCTTGACTGTCCATTTATGGAATTTAAGTTTAGTTGTCGTCAAGTGAATTAGTTGATGAAGACAGTCAAGGTGCGGATTTTTTGTTTTTAAAAGCCCCCTTTTTATCATTTTCTATGTTGAAAAGGTTAGCAAAAATGAAGTTTCAAATGTTAGTTTAGTTATTCAAAGGGGGCATTGGCATGGTTTGTATGTTGAGATAAAAAATTTTATTCATTATTTCCGTTCTCCCATTTTACCTCTTCACCTTGTGGAGGGGCACCTCCTTGAGCAGGAGTGATAGGAGCGGTTTCCTGATTGATATGATATATGTAAGCCGCAATTTTTTCAGCATCTCTTCCTGTAATGGTTCCCTCTTTGATAAATGGTCTCATCGTAGGATTGTTGGGCGATCCGTTTTCAAGCATCCAGATTACATTTTTGAATAAGCTTTTTTGTTTTACATTGATCCAATGGGTATCGGTTAAATTTGGACCAATTCCTCCTTTCCCGTTATCGCCATGACATGTGACACAGTTGGTTTTAAATAATTCCTGACCTTCTGCAATATTATCTGCACTGTATTTTGCGGTTTCAAGTGTTACCTGTGGTGCATTTTTTTCATATTCTTCGATAGATGCGAGCATCTGTTTCGTTTCATGGTTTAATTCTGCTTCAGGATGGGCGTAATCTGTGAAGGCAAAGGCTGTAAGATATACCGCACAGAAGATGCACCCGAAATAAAACAGGCCGATCCACCATTTTGGAAGTGAGTTGTCGAGCTCTGTAATTCCATCGAAACCATGATCAATAAGAATGTCTTTTTCTTCAGTAGCAGACTGTTTTTTGAAAGCCGAATTCCAAAGTTTCTGGAAATAGGGAGTGTTTTTATCTTTTAAATATTCAGCTTTTTCTTCAGCTGATAATTTGGTGAAATTCTGGTTTTCAATTAAATCTCCAATCGAATTCATGATCAACAGAAGAATAATTGCAATCAGCATCAATCCCCAGAAAAAAGGTGAAGAGAAATATCCTGAATCGTGCGCGAACATTTCGAACGCCATGATCGTCAAACCTATTGTGACAAGGATATATATGGAAATAGGGGTTCTTGTTTTCATTGTAATTCAATTTAAATTATTCTGCACTTGCGGTTTGAATCTGAGTCGTTTTGATATCGGTTCCTAATCTTTGCAGATAGGCGATCATGGCTACAATCTCTCTTTGCTCAAGCGGAACGAATGTTGCTCCTTTTGCAGCTCTGTCTTTTTCAATCTGTTCTTTCACATCGGTAGCTTCGGAATAAATTCTTTTTACAATTCCTGCAGCCTGATTATTGGCCCATTGATTGGCGGAATCTATTTCAGCTTTTGTGTATGGAACGTCGAAATAGTTTTTCATCAGTTTCATTTTGTCCACCATTTTTGTTTTGTCCAGTTTGTTTGTAATCAACCAGGGAAAACGTGGCATAATGGATCCTGCTGAGGTAATTCTCGGGTTGTACATATGTTTGAAGTGCCATGAATCAGGATTTCTTCCTCCTTCTCTATGTAAGTCAGGTCCTGTTCTTTTCGATCCCCAAAGGAAAGGTCTGTCATAAATAAATTCTCCGGCTTTAGAATACTGCCCGTTCTTGCCTTCAAATCTTACAATCTCGTCCCTGAATGGTCGTATCATTTGTGAGTGACAGGCATTACAACCTTCGCGGATGTATAAATCTCTTCCTTCCAACTCTAGCGGCGAATAAGGTTTAACGGCGGTAATGGTTGGTACACTTTGCTTTAAAGTTAATGTCGGTATAATTTCTACCAATCCTCCAATGGCAATGGTGATGAAAGCTAATATTGATAATAATTTCGGAGTTCTTTCCAGCCATAAATGGATTCCTTCCCCTTCTTTTCTCGTACTTCCGATATTGGCCAATGCAGGTGCTTCTGCAGGAACTTCTCTCTGGAATGATCCGGCTCTGATGGTTTTTATAACGTTTACAACCATTAAAATAGCTCCTGAGATATAAAATAAGCCACCCAAAAATCTCATTTTATAATATGGAATGATTGCAGTTACGGTATCCAGCCAGTTTTTCCACAATAAAGTTCCGTCCGGGTTGAATTGTTTCCACATTAACCCCTGAGTAAATCCTGAAATATACATTGGAACGGCGTAGAAAATAATTCCTAAAGTTCCCAGCCAGAAATGCCAGTTGGCAAGTTTCTTAGACCAAAGTGGTGTTCTCCACATGACAGGGATAAGATAGTAGACGATACCAAAAGCCATGAAACCGTTCCAGCCAAGAGCTCCGATGTGTACGTGACCAATTACCCAATCGGTATAATGCCCTATTTTGTTTAAAGATTTTGTTGCTAAAAGCGGACCTTCAAACGTTGCCATACCGTAACACGTAACAGCTACAACGAAGAATTTTAGAATAGGATTTTCTCTTACTTTATCCCAGGCTCCTCTTAAGGTTAAAAGCCCGTTCAGCATACCTCCCCAAGATGGTGCAATCAGCATAATTGAGAAACCTGTTCCTACCGCTTGCGCCCAAGCTGGGAGCGCAGTGTATTGCAAATGGTGCGGTCCTGCCCAAAGATAAACGAAGATGAGTGACCAGAAGTGAATAATAGACAATTTATAAGAAAAAACGGGTCTATCTGCAGCTTTTGGTAAGAAATAATACATCAAGCCTAAAACCGGGGTCGTTAATACGAATGCTACTGCATTGTGACCGTACCACCACTGAACCAAGGCATCTTTTGCTCCTGCATAGATCGAATAGGATTTCCAGCTTGTGAATGATAACGGGACTTCAAGATTATTGAAAATATGAAGCATGGCTACTGCAATCCAGGTTCCGATGAAAAACCAGATGGCAACATATAAATGTCTTACACGTCTTTTGGCGATTGTTCCGAACATATTGATCCCGAACACAACCCATGAAACTGTTATTAAAATATCAATTGGCCATTCGTGTTCTGCATATTCTTTAGAGGTATTGATTCCCATAAGGAAAGTAATCACTACACTGACAATCATGATTTGCCAGGTCCAGAAATGTATCCATGATAAGGTGTCACTGTACATTCTTGTTTTAAGTAATCTCTGCATACTGTAGTAGGCGCCACAGAAAAAGGAATTACAGACAAAAGCAAAAATCACCGCACTCGTATGCAACATTCTGATCCTTCCGAAACCAAGGGCTCCTTGTGTATTAATCAGTCCCTGAATGTTCCCAGATGCTAAACTTTTAATGGTGGTATCATCTGTTCCGAATAAAAATTCGGGAAGTTCAGGATAAAAAAGCATCAGTGCAGCGGTAAGTCCGAGTAAAAAACCGACTAAACCGAATGCAATTGTAGCATAGAGGAATGCTCTGACAATAGTATTGTCATAATTAAATTTTTGCGTCTCCATAATTCCTATGTGTTGTACTGAGGTAATATTTACTTTAAAACAGAAGCTCTGAGCAAATTTTCGGCTTAAGTTTTAAATATCATGCAGCGTAATAATGTTTTGCCAAAGGTATTCACTAACTTTGTGTAAGTCTAATAGATATACTTCTAAAATATACCGAAAACTACTAAAAACAAGAAGTGATGAAAGTGTGCGGACAAAATATAAGGAAAATACGGAGAGAAAGGGATTTCACTCAGGAATATATGGCTTTTGAGATGGGGATTTCTCAGAAAGCTTACTCTGATATAGAAAATTCTAAGGTGAAGATCAATCTGGAAATTTTAACTAAGATTTCGGAGATTTTAGAAATTAAGCCTTCGGATATCTGTAGTATTTCTCATAAATGCGGAAATGATGAATACGAAAATAAATTTCATGATCTTGTAGAGTACATGAAAAAAAATAATATCGCTATTCCTAAGGATTATTTGTAAGTTTTTTATATTGACTAAATATTGAATTGATAAATAAAAAAAACCATCCTGGAAAAGGATGGTTTTTCGTAGACTCACAGGGATTCGAACCCCAGATGACTGAACCAAAATCAGTAGTGTTACCGCTACACCATGAGTCTCTGTTTGTTTTAGTGGTGCAAATTTACAGCTTTTTTCATTACATGCAAGAACTTTTTACAATTTTTTTTAAATTTACTGTAGTTTTTATTCCCGCTAATTATGCTGATAGACTTCAATAATCTCAATATTAATCAATTATCTTTTGAAACCGAATTTGAAATTAAAATTAAAAGTTTCTTGGAGGAATGGTTTTCAGATTCCGAAACGGTAAAAGTACAGACTTCGGGGTCTACGGGGGTTCCAAAGATATTTGATATTGAGAAAAAGAAAATGATTAATTCTGCAGAAATGACCTGCAATTTTTTAGAATTAGAAGAAGGGAATACTGCTTTAATCTGTTTGCCTGTTGAATATATTTCAGGGAAAATGATGGTTGTTCGGTCTGTCATCAGAAAACTAAAACTAATAATTGTTGATCCTTCTACAAGACCAATTGAAGATCTGAACGAGGAAATTGACTTTTGTGCCATGACGCCGCTTCAGGTAGAAAATTCTTTGGGTAAACTGCATTTAATTAAAAATCTGATTATTGGTGGAGCAGCGGTTTCTGAAAGTTTAAAAAAGAAAATTTATCAAACACTCAGACTTTCAAATTCTTCAACTAAAATATTTGAAACTTACGGAATGTCGGAAACGCTTTCTCATGTTGGATTAAAACAGATTGCTCCAAATGCGGAAGATTTTTTTACGGCTTTTGAAAACGTCGAGATTTCTAAGGATGAGAGAGGTTGTCTGAAAATCTTTGCTCCAAAAGTAAATGCTGAGGTATTACAAACTAATGATTTAGTTGAGATTAAAGATAAAAATCAATTTAGATTTTTAGGTAGAATGGACAATGTAATCAATTCCGGAGGGGCAAAAATTTTTCCTGAACAACTGGAAGCTTTAATTAAAAAAGAAATTCCCAATGAGGCTATTTTTTTAGGAATTGCTGATGAAAGTTTGGGACAGAAATTGATATTGATTATTGAAGGAAAAAAGTCAGCAAATCTGTTGGAAAAGATTTCGGGTATTTCTTTTGAGAAAAATTTTCACAAGCCGAAAGAAATAATTTTCATTGAAAACATTCCGAGAACCCCCAATGGAAAGGTAAATAGAATCGAATTAAAAAATATGCTGTAAAGTTTATCTTTATGGCTAAATAGAATTAAAATGAAAGATTTTTCAAAGGAACTTAGCTTCAAAACTTCCCGCAGCAGTGGGGCAGGAGGTCAGAATGTGAATAAAGTGGAGACTTCTGCGACGGTTCTTTGGAATGTTTCGGAATCTGAATTTTTTACTGATGAACAAAAAGATTTGATTGAGGATAAATTGAAAAACAGGATCAACGCAGATGGTTTTTTATTCTTAACGGTTTCCGAAAGTCGAACTCAATTAATGAATAAAAATAAAGCGATTGAAAAGATCCTGGAAATTGTTGATAAAGCATTATTTATTCCCAAAAAACGGATTGCAACAAAGCCCTCTAAAGCCAAGAAACAGAAAAGATTGGATACCAAAAAAAAACTTTCGGAGAAAAAAGAAAACAGGAGGTTTAAGTTTTAAGAATTCTTATAACTTCCGGCTTCCATCTTACAACCCAAAATTCTTATCTTTGCAAAAATTAAAAAAATGGGCAAACCGATAACTGAATTCATAGAAAAATATTACCTTCACTTTAATGCTGCTGCATTGGTGGATGCTTCTAAAGGATATGTTGCACACCTTAAAGATGGCGGAAAAATGATGATTACTTTGGCAGGAGCAATGTCTACTGCAGAGTTGGGGAAAATTCTTGCTGAAATGATCCGTCAGGATAAAGTAGATTTTATCTCTTGTACAGGTGCAAACCTTGAAGAAGATCTTATGAATCTTGTAGCGCATTCTCATTATGAAAGAGTACCTCACTACAGAGATCTTACACCTCAGGAAGAGTGGGATCTATTGGAAAGAGGGCTAAACAGGGTTACAGATACTTGTATCCCTGAAGAAGAAGCTTTCAGAAGACTGCAGAAACACATCTTTGAAATCTGGAAAGATGCGGATAATAAAGGAGAAAGATATTTCCCGCACGAATATATGTATAAAATGATCCTTTCGGGAGTTCTGGAGCAGTATTACGAAATTCCCAGAGAAAACTCTTGGATGATTGCTGCGGCTGAGAAAAACTTACCAATCGTAGTTCCGGGATGGGAAGATTCAACAATGGGTAACATCTTCGCTTCTTACTGTATCAAAGGAGAATTGAAATTCTCTACGATGAAGTCAGGAATTGAATATATGGCTTATTTAGCGGATTGGTATACTAAAAATTCAGCAGGAAAAGGAGTTGGTTTCTTCCAGATTGGTGGAGGTATCGCAGGGGATTTCCCAATTTGTGTAGTACCAATGTTGTATCAGGATATGGAAATGCATGATATTCCGTTCTGGTCTTATTTCTGTCAGATTTCAGACTCTACAACATCTTATGGCTCTTATTCAGGAGCGGTTCCAAATGAGAAAATCACTTGGGGTAAATTAGACATTACAACACCGAAGTTTATCGTTGAAAGTGATGCTACCATCTGTGCACCATTGATGTTCTCTTATATTTTAGAGAATTCTTAATTGAAAATAATAATAAATTTAGGTAAAAGGCTTATCATGTAAGCCTTTTATTTTTTTAAGTATTGGAGAATCTAAGGAAAAATACATTCGAAGCTCTTACGGGAATGCGTGCCATTGCGGCGATTATGGTGTTTGTATATCATAATCGTAAATATTGGCGTCATGATCTGCCTTTTCCGATTATGCGTTTTATCAGTGAATGGCATATCGGAGTAACGGTTTTCTTTGTTTTGAGTGGTTTTTTGTTGGCCTATCGCTATGAAGATTCACCTTTAGAATCAAAAAAATCTTACTTAAAATATATTCTGCTCCGTATCGCGAGAATTTTTCCGTTGTATTGGATTTTACTGAGTTTTTTCTTCTTTGATACGGCATATTCCCGAAATGTAAATACTTATTTCCTGCAATATTCACTGTTGTATTCATTATTTGAAAAGTATTCGGTTTCAGGAATTGTACAGGCGTGGTCGCTTCAGGTGGAATTCTTTTTTTATTTGCTGTCTCCACTTTTATTTTTGCTGTTGAAGAAAAGTTGGAAATATTGCATTTTATTTTTGTTGGGGATTTTTCTTTTCAGTTGTGGAATAGGTTACGGCCTGCATTGGTATAACGGTAATCCTGAAGGATTTTTGTATCCATTGAATTTCATGATGGGAAATACTTTTTTCGCAAGAAGCTTAGAATTCTTTTTTGGAATGTTACTGGCTTATCTGATGAAGAAAGAAAAAGGGATTGGATTTTTAGCAAGATTGAAAAATCCGACTTTATACGGAGGGATTGCAATTATAGTTTTTACGATTGCTATTGCTCTTTTTGCCAGAAACAACTTCGTACATGGAGTGGAACGATGGGAGGGAAGGTTAATCCATGAATTGTTTCTGCCAGTTGCCATTGCCATTTTCTTTTGGGGATTAATGTCTGAAAAAACTTTGATATCTAAAATACTGTCGTCCAGATTATTTATTCTTTTGGGCAATGCTTCTTTTGTTTTCTATCTTATTCATATCAGCTATTTTAATCTTAAGCTCAAGTCATATCTGTATTTACCTGATCACAATTTTATTTTATTGTGGATCTGCTCTATTATTATTTATTTATGGATTGAAAAGCCTCTTTATGAGTGGTGTAGAAAAATAATTGCGAAAGTTAAATAAGACTTCAGTCTAAAGAATTGATAAGGACAAAATAACGATACGCCAGAATTCCTTTCTGAAATTTTGTCAGCTTATTGGGATCTTTATTACTCATTTTTGGAAGAATGGCTTTGTTGATCTTATTCAAAAATTTGAAAAATGATTTTTTCATGATAAAATATTTTAGGGGTTGTTAGTAGTATTCAAAAAGTATGCGGTTTTATTTAAAATAAAAACTGCCCATCATTTCGACAGGCAATTTTCTTACTAACATATTAAATTTATTTATCGCATTATCCTTCTATGGATTTCCATACATATTGGATTCTCCTCCGTCAATAGCAATTACCTGTCCTGAAACATATCCGTTTTCATCACTTAATAAATAGGCTACCAAATGTCCAACATCCATTGGATCTCCTAATCTTCTTGTAGGGTTTCTGGATGCATATTCTTGTTCAGCTGCTTTGGGATCATTTGGATTTACCTGTTTAAAAGCTTCCGCAACCATAGGTGTTAAAATAGCTCCCGGAGCAATAGCATTCGTTAAAATATTATCTTTTCCATATTCCAAAGCTGCATTTTTTGTCATACCTGCTACAGCATGTTTTGTTGCAACATAAGCAGTCTGATTCAGAACCCCTCTAATTCCGCCAACAGAAGCAACGTTTACAATTCTTCCGCCTCCGTTTTTCTGTAATTCAGGGATCACATATTTCATTCCATAATAAACACCTAAAAGGTTGATATCAATTACTTTTTTGAAAATATTGATGTCATAATCAATCAAAGGGGCCTGCTTTCCTTCAATTCCAGCGTTGTTATATAATCCGTCAACTTTTCCAAACGTTTTAACGGTTTGGTCAACATAATTTTTCACGTTTTCTTCCACAGAAACATCTGCTGTAACGGTTAAGAATTTATTTTCGGGATATTTTGATTGTAGATCAGCCTTGGTTTTGTCCAAAGCTTCAGCATTATAATCTACTAATGTCAAATCGGCTCCTTTAGAAGCTAATACATCCGCTGCAGCCAGACCAAGTCCCATTGCTGCTCCTGTTACAATTATTACTTTTCCTTTTAAATTTGCCATAATTTTTTGAATTAATGATACATAAAGTTACACATCTTAAAAGTTTTTCATCTTGATCTATGATAAGAAATCGATTGCATTATCAGGAATTCATAATATTTTAAAATTATTTTCAGGTCCGGAAATTATGTTTACCTTTATTCTATTCAGCTATTTTATGGACGAAATATTTAAACAACAGGTATGGGAAATTACCAAGTTAGTTCCCAAAGGCAGAGTAACGAGTTACGGAGCGATTGCAAAAGCAGTGGGGTATCCTAACCATTCACGGCATGTAGGGAAGGCGATGGGAGGCTGCCCGAAAGATGTCCCGGCTCATCGGGTCATTTCAAGTTCGGGAACTTTATCTGTTCCGGAATTTCAGGTAAGATTAGAAGCAGAGGGAATTGAGGTAGAAAATTTTAGGATCAAGAATTTTAAGAAATTATTCTGGAATCCTTTGGATGAGCTGTAAAATAAAAGTTTCGGGGCGGCAAAGCCGCCCCGAAACCTCCATATAAAATAACCAATTATTTATTCAGGTTCTGATAGCTTCTTTGAATAAAGTCAGTCAGATCTTTTCCTTTCAATAGATTCTGAGAAAGTTTTGCCAGATCTAGAGCATGTTTAATTAAACCTGCTTTTTCCTCGGAACTTTCTGTATTTAAAATTTGGTTGGCAAACTCGCTGTTGGAATTTACTACCAGGTTGTACATTTCAGGGAATCCGCCCATTCCAAACATTCCGCCTCCACCGGTTGCCTGCATATCTTTCATTCTTCTCATGAATTCTGGCTGGGTAATCGTAAACGGAGCATCATTGCTGTCTAAATCTTCCAGCTGAACCGTGAATTTTGTATCATTGATTGCTTCTTCAACATTTTTCTTCAACGATTCTTTTTCCGTTTCGTTCAATTTAGCGATGATTGGTTCGTCTTTTTTGATCAGATTGTTGATGTGATCTGCATCTACTCTTACAAAAGAAATTTTCTCTTTTGAAGTTTCAAGCTTTTGGATCACGTGAGGAATGATTGGTGAATCTAACAGAAGAACTTCATACCCTTTATCTTTTGCTGACTGGATATAACTGTGCTGTTCATCAGCGTTGGAAGCGTAAAGAACTACTAAATTTCCATCTTTATCGGTTTGATTTAATTTAATTTTTTCTTCTAATTCATTCCACAAGAAATACTTTCCGTCTGTTGTAGGGTATAATGTGAATTTGTCTGCTTTCTCAGCAAATTTCTCTTCCGTTACAATTCCGTATTCAATAACCACTTTAATGTCATTCCATTTTTTTTCATAGTCCTCGCGGTTTTCATTGATTAGAGATGACATTTTGTCGGCAACTTTTTTCGTGATGTAAGAAGAGATTTTCTTCACGGCACCATCTGCCTGTAAATACGAACGGGAAACGTTCAACGGAATATCCGGAGAATCAATTACCCCACGAAGAAGCATTAGGAAATCCGGAACGATACCTTTCACTTCATCCGTTACAAATACCTGGTTCTGATATAACTGGATTTTATCTTTTTCAATATTTAGATTATTGCTCAGTTTTGGGAAGAATAAAATCCCCGTTAAGTTGAACGGATAATCAACATTCAAATGAATATTAAATAAAGGCTCCTCAAACTGCATTGGATACAATTCGTGGTAGAATTTCATATAATCTTCATTGGTCAGCTCACTTGGAGCAATCGTCCAGGCCGGAGTAGGGTTGTTGATGATGTTATCAACTTCCTCGGTTTCTGCAACTGCATCTTCAGGAGCGTCTTCCGGTAAAGGCAATGTATGTGTTTTGGTTCCGAATTTAATAGGAACAGGCATGAATTTGTTGTATTTTAATAACAATTCACGGATTTTTCCTTCTTCTAAAAATTCTACGGAGTCTTCAGCGATATGAAGAATGATTTCAGTTCCTCTTTCCGTTTTATCGGCAGTTTCTTCTAAAGTAAATTCAGGGCTTCCGTCGCAGATCCAGCGAACGGCAGGTTCATCTTTGTAGGATTTGGTTAAGATCTCAACCTTCTCTGCAACCATAAAGGCAGAATAGAATCCAAGTCCGAAATGACCTATGATTCCTGAATCTTTTGCAGAGTCTTTATATTTCTCCAAAAACTCTTCTGCTCCGGAAAAGGCAACCTGGTTGATATATTTTTCAACTTCTTCACCCGTCATCCCGATTCCTTGGTCGATAATATGAAGAGTCTTATTCTCTTTATCGATCTTAACTTCAAGTTTTGGATTTCCATATTCAACTTTCGCTTCACCAATGCTCGTTAAATGCTTTAGTTTTAAAGTGGCATCCGTTGCATTGGAAATCAATTCTCTTAAAAAGATTTCGTGGTCACTGTACAAGAATTTCTTAATAAGCGGAAAAATATTTTCCACAGATACATTAATATTTCCTTTCGTCATAATATTTTTAGTTTTAATTTTTTCTTCCAAATCTTTCTCAAAAAAAATACCGTTTGATGAAAAGTGACATTTTGACATTTTTATAATGAACAAGCTACTGATAAAAGTTTTATCAAAGAAATATCTTATTTTTAAACTTTAAAGTATTTAAAATGAAGTTGAGAAGTACAGTTTTTATTTTGTTCATCATGTGCTATTTTGTGTATGGACAGAAAAAGCCTTTAGATCATTCGGTTTATGATAACTGGCAAAATATCGGAGCAAGAAAAATTTCCAATGACGGAAAATGGATTTCCTATTCTGTAGACATGCAGGAAGGAAATTCAACTCTTTTTCTATATTCAGTTAAAAATAAAATTTCAAAGCAGTTTGCAAGAGCGACAAAAGCTGATTTTACAAATGATTCCAAGTTTGCTGTTTTCCAGATCCGTCCGCTATATAAAGATATAAAAGCGGTAAAAGATAAAAAACTGAAACAGGATAAATTAACAAAAGACAGCCTTGCAATAGTTAATCTTTTCAGTAATATAACAGAAAAAGTCCCCAATGTAAAAGGGTTTAAAATTCCTGAAAAGGGCGGTTCTTATGTCGCTTATCTTTTGGAAAATATGAAAGATAAATCTTCAGGTGATGCTTCTGATAAAGAGGATGGAGACGACAAGAAAGATGAGGATAAAAATACAAAACCTTTGCAGTTGGTTGTGCAAAATCTTCCGGATGGAAAAAGTACAACATATGATAATGTAATCCGCTATGAATTCAGTAAAAATGGAAAACAGCTAGCTTTTGTAACGAAGAAGCCAGAGGAGAAAAAAACTAAAGATAAAAAAGGAGAGAAGGATTCAGAAGATGAAAAAGCTGCGGAAAAAAAGGATAATGATAAATCAAAACCAAAGAAATACGCCCTTGAAACGGTACAGATAGTTGATCTCAAAAAAGGAACGGTGACTAAGATTGCTGAAATGGAAGGTGATTTTTCACAACTGTCTTTTGATGAAGAGGGAAACCAATTAGCTTTTGTGGGAACTTCTTCTGCACAGAATGACCTTGTGAAACTGTATCAGTTGTATTATTTTAATTTTAAGACCGGTAAAAAAGAAATGGTAACCAACAAAAATGCCCAAATGAAAAAGAATTGGGTGATTTCTGAAAACCGTTTCCCGCTATTCAGTAAAAATGGAAAACAATTGTATTTCGGAGTGGCCCCAAAACCTGTTGCCAAAGATACAGCCATGATTGCAAATGACCACGCTGTTGTGGATATTTGGAACTATAAAGATGATTATCTGCAAACAGTTCAGCTGAAGGAACTTAAAAATGATCTGAAAAAATCCTATGCTGCAGTCCTGCAAACGGAAAAGCCTGATTTCTTCAGAAATATTGACGGAGAAGATTTGGATACTTTACGGTTGGTAAACGATGGAAATGCAGATTTTGTCATCGGTGTTACAAGTTTAAATAACCGCATTTCTTCACAATGGGAAGGTTCAACCAAGAAAACCTATTTCCTTATTGATAATAAAACGGGGAACAGAACGGAAATTATTAAAAATCTGAATGGTTCGGTTGAGGTATCTCCACTCGGAAAATTTGTTGTGATTTTTGATAGGGAAAAAGGAATGTATTTTAGCTATAATGTGAAGACTAAACAGACACTTCCATTGAATAACGAATTGCAGGTTTCTTTTGTAGATGAAGAGTTTGATATGCCGGACTTTCCGGGTGCTTATGGTATTGCATCCTGGACCGATAATGATGAGTCGGTGATTATCAAAGACCGTTTTGACCTTTGGGAATTTTTCCTGAACGGATCAAAAAAGCCAAGAAATATTACGAATGGATTCGGACGTAAAAATAAAATAACATTTGATACCTACGATTTAGATAAAGATATTAAAAGTATAAACCGTAAAGTTCTCATTTATTTATCAGCATTTGATAATACAACTAAGGCAAACGGGATTTTTAAAACAAAAATTCAGTCGAATTCTGATCCTATAAAAATTCAAATGGAGAATATCTGGGGATACAGAAGTCTTCAGAAAGCGAAAAACGCGGAAGAATATATTTTAGTAAAAGAATCATACACAGATTCCCCCAATATTTTTGCCACATCAGATTTTTCTGAACAACAAAAATTAAGCAATACTAATCCGCAACAAAGTAATTATAACTGGGGAACGAGTGAATTGGTAAACTGGACAACATTCAAGGGGAATGCATCTACAGGAGTTTTGTATAAACCGGAAGATTTCGATCCGAATAAAAAATACCCTATGATTGTATATTTCTATGAAAAGCTTTCAGATAACCTGAATCGATATGTAGCTCCGGCTCCAACACCTTCAAGACTGAATATTTCTTATTTCGTGAGTAATGGATATTTGGTTTTTACTCCTGATATTTCATATGTTGATGGACTTCCCGGAGAATCAGCCATGGAATATATTAATTCCGGAGTAGAAAAACTGAAGCAGAATTCGTGGGTTGACGGAACTAAAATAGGAATTCAGGGACAAAGCTGGGGAGGTTATCAGGTTGCCTATCTTATTGCTCATACGGATATGTATGCAGCAGCATGGAGTGGTGCTCCCGTTGTTAATATGACTTCCGCTTATGGTGGAATCCGATGGTCTTCAGGAATGAACCGTCAATTTCAATATGAAAAATCACAGAGTAGATTAGGGAAAAACCTTTGGGAAGCACCTGAATTGTACATTAAAAATTCACCACTTTTTACAATCAATCAGGTGAAAACTCCTGTGGTGATCATGAGTAATGATAAAGATGGAGCTGTGCCTTGGTATCAGGGAATTGAAATGTTTACAGCTTTGCGACGTCTTGGGAAACCAGCATGGCTGTTGAACTATAATGGTGATGATCATAATCTTATAAAGCGCCAGAACAGAAAAGATATTCAGATTCGTGAACAGCAGTTTTTCGATCATTATCTTAAAGGGGCTAAAGCTCCGGTCTGGATGACAAAAGGTATACCTGCAGTTCAAAAAGGAAAAGACTGGGGATTTGAGTTGACGGAGGATAAACCTTAATTGAGTTTCAGCAGTGGCGGCGGCTTTGCCGCCGCTACCAAAAATGCATAAAAAACCCCGGCGGAGCCTTTGGCTCCGCCGGGGTTTTTTATGCAAACAGATTACTATTTTTTAGTAGCAATCTCTTCTTTAATTCTATTTTCCAGCTCTTCAGAAAGTTCAGGATTGTCCTTCAATACGTCTTTCACCGCATCACGACCTTGACCTAATTTTGTTTCTTCATAGCTGAACCAAGAACCGCTTTTCTTTACAATTCCCTGTTCTACGGCCTGGTCCAGAATTTCTCCTGTTTTAGAAACTCCTTCACCGTACATAATATCGAACTCTGCCTGTTTGAAAGGCGGAGCTACTTTGTTTTTCACAATTTTCACTTTTACACGGCTTCCAATCGCTTCATCTCCGTTTTTAATTGGAGCAGAAGCTTTTCTGATATCAATTCTCACAGAAGCGTAAAACTTCAAAGCATTACCACCGGTCGTTGTTTCAGGATTCCCGAACATTACTCCGATTTTTTCTCTCAACTGGTTGATGAAGATTACCGTACATTTTGTTCTTGAAATAGTAGCCGTTAATTTTCTTAATGCCTGAGACATCAGTCTTGCGTGAAGACCCATTTTTGAATCTCCCATTTCTCCTTCAATTTCCGCTTTTGGAGTTAGTGCAGCTACTGAGTCGATGACTACAATATCTATCGCTCCTGAACGGATAAGGTTATCAGCAATTTCTAATGCTTGTTCCCCGTTATCAGGCTGGGAAATAATTAAGTTTTCTAAATCAATTCCTAACTTGGCAGCGTAGGTTCTGTCGAATGCATGTTCAGCATCAATGAATGCAGCAATTCCTCCTGCTTTCTGAGCCTCAGCAATGGCATGAAGTGTTAAAGTTGTTTTACCTGAAGATTCCGGACCGTAGATTTCAATGATTCTTCCTCTTGGATAACCACCAACACCTAAAGCGATGTCTAATCCTAAGGATCCTGAAGGAATTACTTCAATGGTATTATCCACAGAACTGTCTCCTAAAGTCATTACAGTTCCCTTTCCGTATGTTTTATCTAGTTTTTCAAGCACTAAGGCAAGTGCTTTCTTTTTATCGTCTGCGTTGCTCATCTGTATAATTATAATTTCTCAAAAATACATAATTTCTCAATGAAAAGCTAATATTATTTATTGCAGAAAATCATTTTTTAAGTGATGAAAATATAAGGTATTCATACTTAACTTATTCAAAATTAAAAGAATGTGTTAGTTCGGATTTTGATATGCTTAATGAAAATTTGAGTTGTGGGTAATCTTTAAATAATCACTCAGTACTTTCATCTGGTCCCTATTTCCTTTGTTTATTCTGGCTTGTCGGCTTACCATTTTATCATAAATTTTATTGATCAGCCACTTTGCTTTCGGGAAAACATTTTTGTTAGAAACATCAGGAATTTGTAACCTCTTGCAAACTTCATCATCCAATAGAAACCATGTACAGCAAATATGTAGATAACGTAAATTTTTTCTTTGAAACTGATATTTTAAAATAGGATTTTCCAGCGATTCATTGAGAAGAGAATGAGCCAGAAGTACAGAATCTTTATCAGCAGGTGGCTGAATGGAAGTCCATAAATAAAAAAATTCTGTAGCCTGTTTTTTATCGTTGGGAAGAAGGCTCTCAGGAATTCCCAGTAAATAGCCTACATATTTCCAAAGGTGAAAAATTCCTTTTTCCTCTTTCTCTGAAAAAGTATTTCCCAATTTATGAAGACTATGTAAGAAAACAAGGCTGAAACCAATATAAGTGGCCATCATATCCCAGGAATTGATCGGCTCACCCCAGTTTTCCGTATCCCAGTTTTTATAATATTTTTTGATGGAAACTCTGGCATAAGAGTGAATTAATCTGGTTTTTATGGCAAATTCATATCCTTTCTTATGAACTTCCAATGCGTCATATCTTGTAACATTTACCCAGAAATCCAAAGTTTCTGAAAGACGTTTTACGGCTCCTTTTTTTAGCGCTTCTGTTGCAATCAGAGGTTTATTGAGGTAAGCGTAATCATAACCACCAATTAAACAATAATCTCTTAAAGAAATCAGAGAATCGAGATTAGCTCTCATGCATAACTCTGCACCGGATTTAATTAAATCATAATCAAGCCAGTCAGGGATTTTTTGGGTTTGAAGAAAAAGTTTTTTTACACTTTCAGGTGTATCATCATTTTCAGAAATACCATTTCTGATATACTGCTCAATTTCTTTAGAAGCTTCATGGAATTTTTTGGTAAGATAAACTTCTCTTACAACCTCATCACCAATTTCATCTACATGATAAAAATAGGGTGCGAATTTCTCAAAAGCATTAAAACTGACTTTTGCACCAGAAAATTCAATAAGCTGCTTTCCGTTGCCTTTTGTCCAAAATTCTTTGAAATGAGATGAATTCTTAAATCTCGGTTGTAAAATTGTGTTTTCCATTCCTATAAAAATACAAGTTTTTCATTTAAACGAGGTTGTGAGATTTGTCAGTTGAAATAAAAACTTAATGGCTTCCTTTTCCAAAATTTTATTAAAAATACCACAAAAGTGTGATTTTTTTGTGTTAGAATAAAACCGAGATTTGTTACTCTAATAACTAAACTAAATATCATGAGAACAAAAATTTTATTGCTGTTCCTTTTTGAATGGACACAAGTGGTTTCTGGACAGGAAATAAAAATTGGGGAACCATTTACTTTCAAGGCTCCTGCAAAACATACAGGTACTGATGTAAAGAAAACTGAAATATATAATAAGGATACAAATAATCCGAATTATTTGGAAGATGGAGTAAAGTATAAAATTGTAGATATTTCAGGTAATACTATAGGGCTGAAAGTTGATCCTCCATTTAAAGAATCTGAAGGATCAATATCTAAAGCGAGTTATTATAACTATAAACTTTTTTATGTCTCTAAAGAAGAGTTTCTAGCCAAAGCTGAAAAAATAGCAGAGGTTCCAGATCGTTTCTCAGTTGGGATATTAACCTTACCATTTAAATTCCGACCTCAAGATGAAAAAACATTTGAAGCACAATTTAATTTGAGTTCAACATTAAATTGGAGAGTAGGGAAATTTTATTCAACAGATTATTATATACAGATTGGTGCAGGATTAGGAAGTGTAGAACTGAATTCAAATAATTCTTTAGGAATCGGAGCGGACGAGAATATAAATGCTGCAACTTTAACTATGTTTACTGGAGTGATGCTACAATATAAAAAGGTTCAAGCTGGAATTTATTGTGGTGTGGATCAAATTAATAATCAGAAACATTATCAGTGGAGAAATAATGGTAATTTGTGGTTTGGGTTTGGTGTGGGATATCAATTATTTAATGTTGATTTAGGAGGGGGAAGTAAGAAAGATGTACAATAAGTAATATTGATTGTTAGTTTTTACTTGAAGTACATATGAGGGATAATTTCATTTATTATTTATAAAAGATATTTTATTCTCATTAAAAAAGTCTAAAATTTTTTCTTTATTCCTAATAGTAAACGATCTTTTTTTACCATTTTTCAGTTTTAAAAATATAATTTCATTATTTCCGGTAATAAAAGCTTTACCATATTTTTTTGAGAGCCTCACTCCCCAACCTCCAAAATCAGAAATAGGATCTGTATTTACAAATTGAATTTCTTGAATTTCATTCCAAGGGATCTTGGTTGTTTTAAAAGTGAAAGGGAAAAAACTGTATTCAAAATAGTTCTGATTAATACGTAATCTTAAAAAAGAAAAAGCAAACACTAGAATCAGAGGAACTGTTACATAAAGTACAACCCAGGGAGATTCTTTATCCTTAAGAAGAATTAAAGTAGTTACAATAGATTGAAAAACAAGGATGATAAGAATGGATTTTGGAAATCCCGATTTTTCCTGAAACCCTTTTGAATCCATAGTTTAATTTATATATTAAAGATAAAAATAAAACCTTCCAAATCGGAAGGTTTTTTTATTCATTGCTTATTACTCATTATAAAGAAGCAGCGTGTACTAACATATCAACTAACTTGTTAGAATATCCCATTTCGTTGTCATACCAAGAAACAAGTTTTACGAAGTTAGGAGAAAGCATGATACCAGCATCTTTATCGAAGATTGAAGTTCTCTTGTCTCCTACGAAATCCTGAGAAACTACAGCATCTTCAGTGTATCCAAGAATACCTTTCAATTCACCTTCAGAAGCAGCTTTGATCGCAGCACAGATTTCATCATAAGAAGTAGCTTTCTCAAGTCTTACTGTTAAATCTACCACAGAAACGTCAACAGTTGGTACTCTGAAAGACATACCTGTTAATTTTCCGTTTAATGAAGGAATTACTTTTCCTACCGCTTTAGCAGCACCTGTAGAAGAAGGGATGATATTGTTTAGAGCAGCTCTACCACCTCTCCAGTCTTTCATTGAAGGGCCGTCAACAGTTTTCTGAGTTGCAGTTGTAGCGTGTACCGTTGTCATCAAACCTTCTACGATTCCGAAGTTATCGTGGATTACTTTAGCTAAAGGAGCTAAACAGTTGGTTGTACAAGAAGCATTTGATAAAATTTTGATATCGTCAGTAAGTTCAGTGTGGTTTACACCCATTACGAACATTGGAGTATCATCTTTAGAAGGAGCCGAAAGAATTACTTTCTTAGCACCAGCGTTGATGTGTTTTGCAGCATTTTCTTTATCTAAGAATAAACCTGTAGATTCAACGATATAATCAGCACCGATTTCGTTCCACTTCAAGTTGTTAGGGTCTCTTTCAGCAGTTACTCTGATTCTTTTTCCGTTTACAACAAGGTCGTTTCCTTCTACAGAAACCTCACCTGGGAAAATCCCGTGTACAGAATCATATTTTAACATGTAAGCCATGTATGTAGCATCGATAAGGTCATTGATTCCCACTACTTCGATGTTGTCTCTTTCAGTCATTGCTCTGAAAACAAGACGTCCAATTCTACCAAACCCGTTGATACCTACTTTGATTGTTGACATAATAGTTTGTTTTAAATTATATTAAAAATATTAGATTGCTAAAATTTCTGAAATCAGTAAAAGATCTTTATTGATTTCATTGTGTTTTTTAATGGCTTCTTCGATGGGTGTATATACCAGATCGTTGGAACGCATTCCTGCCATTACGTTGGTTTGTCCTTCCATTAATCCTGTTACGGCTCCGTAACCCAGTCTGCTTGCCAAAACTCTGTCTGCGCAGCTTGGAGAACCTCCTCTCTGGATATGTCCTAAGATGGCAACACGGATGTCATAATCAGGGAATTCAGCCTTGGTTTTTTCGGCTAATTCATAAATGTTGGCTAATTTCTCTCCTTCAGCTACTACAACGATACTGGAGGATTTTCCCGTTCTTTCAGCATTTCTGAAATTAACGAAAAGTTCATCAATACTGTCTTTTCTTTCCGGAATTAAAATATCCAAAGCTCCGGAAGCCAATCCACTGTTCAAAGCGATAAATCCTGCGTCGCGCCCCATTACTTCCACAAAGAAAACCCTGTTGTGAGAAGTTGCGGTATCACGGATTTTGTCGATTGCTTCCATTGCCGTATTCAAGGCAGTGTCATATCCGATGGTGTTATCAGTTCCGAAAATATCATTATCAATAGTTCCCGGAACACCGATTACCCTGATTCCAAATTCCTCGTTAAAGATTTTTGCTCCGGTGAAAGTTCCGTCTCCTCCTATACATACCAAAGCATCGACACCATGTTTTACACAGTTATCATAAGCCTTTTGACGGCCTTCTTTCGTTTTAAACTCCATGGAACGGGCAGATTTCAGAATAGTTCCACCCTGGTTGATTATATTTTTTACGGAACGAGGTCCCATTTTCAGGAAATCATCATTGATTAGCCCATTGTAGCCTTCTCTTACTCCGTAACACTCGATATTATAATAATTTGCGGTCCTTACTACCGCCCTTAATGCTGCATTCATACCCGGAGAATCTCCTCCTGAAGTAAGAACTGCAATTTTTTTTACAGCACTCTCTTTCATCTAGTAAAAAATTTCGAACACAAATTTACAAAAACAAGTTCAGATAATTGCAGTAACTTTATAGGAGATTTGAATATAAATGATTAAAAAGTTCTAAAATTTGAAAGATTGAAAAATATATCTTTCTGTTTTTATTTAATAATAATCGATAGGTAAGAGTTAATGTTTCTCAGTGAGATATTTCCAATATCTTTTCGGGACGTGCTGAATATGCAGTTTTATATTTTTCCGTTCCTTAATATTGGTTTTGGTAAAATAGCTTTGCCAGAGCGTTTGGTATTTTTTTTCTTCGTCGTGAAATTTCTCCTGGTATTGATTTAAATCTAATTTTTCATCGGGATAAAAGAATTCACAGTTTTCCAAATCGTAGAATAAACCATAATGTCTTCGCAGGTCATATATCATCCATTTTTGATCGGCATATCGGTCTTTAAAATGTTTCCGAATCAGAGGCAACACATTGAAATCAGGATCAATTTTTGCAAAGAAAACATCATCCTGCATTTTTTTAAACCTTACGAAAGCGGTCATTCTGTGCCTCTCTCTGCTTACGGATTTGCAGATTTTGGAGATTTTCAAAATATCATCGTTGGCGAAGTTTTTCAGGACATTATCATTGGGAAATTTCACAGATTGTCTCACCACTGATAAAACCAGCTGTTCCAATTCATTATCTTCCGAAAGATATACGCGCAGCAAATCATTGATTCCTGATTTGCCGATACTCTTTTCCAGCTTATTCAGAACTCTTTCAGATTTTTCCTGTTGGGTAACAACCTCGTGGACTTCTGCAAACATATTTTTCTGTTGGAAATTTTCTCTGTTCATGATTTCCACATCCTGATAACGATACTCGAAAACTTCAAATATCGCTGTGAAAAGCCCGTCGAAACTGCCGTCGTAGAGAAGAGTGGTCATTTTAATTAAAACAATGTCAATTGCTGAGAAAACTGATTCTGAAATTTCGACTGACTTCCACTGAGAATTAATTTTCTCAAATTCAAATCGGTTAAATGTTTCAGAAACGGATTTCCGTAAGTAAAATCAATAAAATATTTAGCACGGTTGACTGCTGCGCCGAGTTTTTTAAGATGGTCTATGCTCAGAACCTGGAATTTTCTTGCACTTACAATTTTCTGTGCTGTTTTTACACCGATTCCCGGAATTCTGAGAATCATTTTATAATCTGCTGTTTGAAGATTAACAGGAAACTGGTCGAGATGCCGCAACGCCCAGCTTAATTTTGGATCAACTTCCAAGTCTAAAAAAGGCATATTAAAATCCAAAATTTCATCCGCTTTGAAACCATAAAAACGCATTAACCAATCTGACTGATACAAACGGTTTTCTCGTAAAACAGGAACTTCCGCCGTAATTGCCGGTAAGCGATTGTCGACCGTTACAGGAATATAACCTGAGTAATAAACCCGTTTCATTCCATAATTTTTGTAAAAATGGTCGGCCACTTTGATGATTTGCAAGTCATTTTCATTGGTTGCGCCTACAATCATTTGAGTTGATTGTCCGGCTGGAGCAAATTTCGGCGTGCTTCTGATGATCTTCTTTTCATCTTTATATTGTTGAATTCCTTTCTGAACAATCCGCATAGGCTGAAGCATATCTTCACGGTTTTTATCAGGAGCCAATAATTTCAATCCAGATTCAGTTGGAATTTCTAAGTTTACGGAAAGTCTATCAGCGTAAAGTGCAGCTTCATTCATCAAATCGTCACTCGCTCCGGGAATTGATTTCAAATGAATATAGCCATTGAAATTATGTTCGGTTCTAAGTTTTTTGGCAACCCGAACCAAGCGTTCCATTGTCGTATCGGCATCTTTGAAAATTCCGGAACTCAGAAATAAGCCTTCGATATAATTTCGTCTGTAAAAACTAATGGTTAAATCTACGACCTCTTCAACTGTAAAAGCGGCACGTTTGATATCATTTGATTTCCTGGAAACACAATAGATGCAATCGTAAATGCAATGATTGGTCAAAAGAATTTTGAGAAGCGAGACACAACGTCCGTCTTCCGTATAAGTATGACAAATTCCGCTGGCTGAGCTGTCGCCCAAACCACCGTTATTCTTTCTTTTTCCGCCGCTGGAAGAACACGAAACATCATACTTGGCTGCATCTGCAAGTATTTCGAGTTTTTCTTTTGTGCGGTCGAAGTTCATAACATTGGACGGTTTTGAGTGATAGTTATAGCGTTCAATTTACGTCAAAAATAAGCCCAATTTATTACAAATACGATAGTTTTTGTCAATTAAGTTACTAACAGGAATATCAAATATATTACTTCAGCGAAAATGATTTTAGCACTTTTACAATTTCATTAGTTTGATACCAATCATTATATACAAGTTCAAATTCTTTAGGTTTGAAATTACCAAAGTTGAACTCTCTGTATGTGTTTATTATTTGTGAATAAGATTTTGGATTTTTCAATCTTGTAATAAATCTGACTGAAGTTATATGTGATGTCTTAATAATATATCTGGAATCTATCGAATTTTCTAAATCCGATTTTTTAAAATTATTCCTTAGGTTTTGTCTGATTTCACTTAGCCTGCTATTTGTACAAAAACCTTGAATCATTACTGCATTCGTAGAAGTCGTTACACCTTTGAATGTAATAAAGAAATCATTATTGTTAATCAAAGAATTTTGAATAATTTCTGAATATCTTCCAATATCTATTTTATCTAATTCAAATCCATCATAACAAGAAATAACAGATAGCACAGTGATATGTAAATCAGGTTCAGGCTGATAATATTGATTTTCATCGATTTCAAATAGTTCTTTTTGAAACTTGGTAATTTGATTTTTAATGTCTTCATCAGGCCTTATCAATAAAGTAATCCCACGCCGTTTATCATTTTTTTTATCAACTAAATTAAAATCAATATCATTTTTTCCGCCTTGGATATTTTGAATTGAATTTTGATAAAGTTCATCATAAATATTTTTAGATTCAATGTCAAATATCATAAGCAAAATTCTATACAATTAAACAAATATACAAAAGTCATTCAATCAAAATCCTTCAAAATCCTTATCTTTACGAATATAAATTTTTGCTATGAATCATCAACCTGTTGAAGGGTTTTCAAAACTTTCCAAACAAAGAAAAATCGACTGGCTTATTTCAGAATACCTGAGTAATGACAGAAGTTACGAGCAGATTTTGCAACAATATTGGAATAATAACCACGACCTGCAAAAACTTCACGAAGAGTTCTCGGAAAATACGATTTCCAATTTTTATATGCCTTACGGAATTGCCCCGAATTTCCTGATTGATGGAAAACTTCTGGCGCTTCCAATGGCTGTTGAAGAAAGTTCGGTGGTTGCAGCGGCTTCCAAAGCTGCCAAGTTCTGGATCGATAAAGGCGGTTTTAAAACAACGATCATTAACAACGAAAAATTAGGTCATACCCACTTTATTTTTAATGTTGAACCTCATAAACTGCTTCATTTTTTCAACTTTAATTTAAAGAAGAAACTAATTGAGGCTACCAACGACATTACTGCGAATATGAGAAATCGCGGTGGCGGAATTTTAGATATAAAATTAGTCGACAAAACTTCCGAAATGCCAAATTATTATCAGCTCAAAGCAAGTTTTGATACGGTAGATTCGATGGGCGCGAATTTTATTAATTCCTGTCTGGAACAGTTCGGGAAAACATTGAAACAGGAAGTTGCGATCAGTGAAGATTTTTCGCAGGAAGAGAAGAATTCTCTGCAGATCGTGATGAATATCCTTTCCAATTTTACACCGGATTGTATCGTAAGAGCTGAGGTTTCCTGTAAGATAGAAGATTTAAAAGATGACAGCGGAATTCCCAATGAAGAGTTTGCCTGGAAATTCAAGCAGGCGGTAACCATTGCTGAGATTGAGCCTTTCCGTGCTACCACTCACAATAAAGGAATTATGAATGGAGTAGACGCTGTTGTAATTGCTACAGGGAACGATTTTAGAGCAACGGAAGCTTGTGCACACGCTTATGCAGCAAGAAACGGAAAATATTCTTCTTTAACGCATTGTACAATCGACAATGGGATTTTCAGATTCTGGATCGACCTGCCGATTTCTGTTGGGGTTGTAGGTGGCTTAACGAATCTTCATCCGTTGGTTAAATTTTCTTTGGCACTTCTTGGAAAGCCTTCTGCGCAGGAATTGATGAGTATTTTGGCGGTTTCCGGTCTCGCTCAGAATTTTGGAGCACTACGTTCTTTGATCACCACCGGCATTCAGAAAGGTCATATGAAAATGCACTTATTGAATATTTTGAACCAATTAGGAGCAACAGAAGACGAAAAGCAGCATTTTGTGACGTATTTCAAGGATAAAACGGTAAGCCATCATGAAGTGATCAATGAGTTTAACAGAATGAGAGGTCAGTAATGCTACAAATTATTTTTGCCATTATCTTCTTAATCTTTGGTTTGTTTTTAAAGAAAACCAATCATCCCGGATTCAGAAGTTCTAAAAGATTTGCTATCATGTTTATCATTTTAGGGGTTGTAATACTGATTGGCAAGCTAACTTCATATTTTTTACATCCTGCATAGTGAAAAAGAAAATTATATTTTTTCTGCTGATTTCCGGCTTAAGTTTTTCACAACAGAAAAGTTTAACCATTAAGGATTTGCCTCCAAAATCTGAAGACACTGTTTTTCCGGTGATTTCTTATGCTGTAAATCCCAGAGTGGAAAATAAAATCAATACCTTTTTGCAGGTTGACCAGTTGGAATACATTCCCGGATCTTCAGAAAATCCATTTAAGCTGGTTTCTACGGGAAAGACTTCCTATTCCAATTATGTCTATTTTTATAGTTGGGAAAAGCTGGAGACACCAAAAAACATATTGAGTCTTGCGTTAGATGGAGAAGCTTCAGGCGCTTATCCTGAAGGTTTTTCAATCTGGAAGAATTTTGATCTGAGAACGGGAAATTTTATTAACGCTAAAGATTTATTTCAATCCGGTTCCGTGAAAACGGTTGAAAATTTAATTCAGAAAAGTATTAAAAAAGAGGTCGGTGATTTTCTTGCTCAGTTAAAATCTGAGAAGAATCCGTCGGAAGAAGTGGCAGATCAGATTGCTATTTACGAAGATTGTTTCATGGATTTTACTTTGGAAGATATTGAATATCGTTTCAGCAAAGATAAATTAACCTTTGTTGCCGGAAGATGCTCGAATCATGCGATGAGAGCGTTGGATGATTTAGGAAGTCATGTTGTAGAGTTTCCTTATAAACAGTTGGAAAAATACTGGAGTCCTTATGCGAAAAATTTGCTGTCAGATTCGGAAAAAACTGACAGAACGAGTTTTAGCAATAAATTATATAAAGGAAAAATTGATGGCAAATACCCCATCACAGTTTTGATCGGCAAGGTGTATCAAGATGGTTCTTTTTCTGCAAAGTACTGGTATGATAAAACTAAAAAGCTGATTGAATGGAATGGCAACATCAAAGGAAATCATATCTCTATAATAGAAAATGATTACTATAGTGAAGAAACCAACCAATGGATTTTTAGAGCTTTAGTAGAAGCGGAGCTGAAAGGCAACACTATTGTTGGAACCTGGCAGGATTATAAAACAAAAAAATATTTGAAACTAGAATTAGAAGAATTATAAAATGAAAACAGTTACTTTAGTTTTTGGAGCAGTTTACGGAATGCTTTCCGTAATTCTTGGTGCATTCGGAGCACATGCCTTGAAGAAAATTTTATCTGTGGAGAGACTGGAAAGTTTTGAAACAGGAGTAAGATATCAAATGTATGCTGCATTTTTCTTATTAATTATCGGCTACATTTTGAAGTTTGAAACTTCATCAGAAAAATGGACCTCAATTTTAATGATTGCCGGAACATTTTTATTCTCAGTAAGTATTTATTTCCTGAGTCTACAAGATTATTTTGGTGTAAATCTTAAATTTTTAGGACCGATTACACCGCTCGGAGGATTATTAATGATTCTAAGCTGGTTGATGCTGATTTTCCATTTTGCGAAAGACAGAATTTAAAATGGAGGAGCGAGCGAAGCGAGCGTCAAAGCACGTAGTATTAGCGATGTCATGCTGAGGTTCTTGAAGTATTTCAATTAAGCATTTCAAAATTCGAAAATATTAAAAACAAATGATGATCTTAATATTTAATGAATTAAAATGAGAATCAATAGAAGACGAAGACTCATCAAAACATTTAATCTTTTGGATCAGCCCATCAGATTCAATCCTTTTGTATTCAGCCGTACTTTTTTTGTGTGGGCGATTACAGGATTGGTTGGCGGGATTATTGCCGGGCTTTATTGGATTGTTCTGGAACACTTTACAGAATTTTTAGCCGAATTTCAGGGTTGGATGGTAATTCCGACGATGGCAATTTGCGGTTTACTGGCGGGTTTAGTCATTCACTTTATCGGTGATCCGGGAGAAATTCATCTGATTGTTAACAATATCAGGTTTAATAAAGGAAAATTGGATCCGAAAAATAATCCTTCCATGATTTTGTCATCGCTTTTTTGTGTAGCATCGGGTGGAAGTTTAGGTCCGGAAGCTCCTTTGGTTCAGGTGACGGGCTCTACAGGAACCTGGCTGGGAAAAATATTCAGATTGAAAGGTGAAGAGTTGCGTTCTTTGAGTATTGCGGGAATGGCGTCGGGTTTCACTGCACTTTTCGGGGCTCCGCTTGGAGGAAGCTTATTCTCACTGGAAATTCTTCATCATAAACATGCTGTTGAATACTATAGAGCCATTATTCCTGCATTGGTGGCGAGCTGTTTCAGCTATGTGATGTTTGCTCTGATCATCCATTTGGGAATTGGAGCGACCTGGGATCTGAAGGCTTATCATTATACTGGAGTTTACGATTTTGCTTATGCTACTGCTTTCGGTGCGGTAGGAACTTTATTTGGCTGGATTTTTATTTTTGTGGTTAAGTTTTTCAAAAGGGTTTTTGAATACAGAAAACTCCCGATTTACATTAAAACTTTGGTAGGTGGAATTATACTGGGAATCATTGCTTTTTATTTTCCCATTACAAGATATTTCGGACATAATGAAATCAACCAGTTAATCAACGGAAATTTTGCGCTGAGTTTTTTAATTGTTGTTTTAGTTTTCAAAATTTTAGCAATAGCAATTACTGTAACTTCAGGATGGAGAGGTGGTTTTATTATTCCTCTTTTCTTTGTAGGAACAACTTTGGGGTTAATTATTCATAACTTATTTCCAACGATAGATACTACATTGGCTATTGTAAGCTGTATGGCTGCCATTAATGCCTGTGTCACAAGAACACCAATGAGCACAACGATCATTCTGGGGACTTTAACAGGTTTTACCTATTTTGTTCCAATACTTTTTGCAAGCTTAACCGGTTATTTTCTGGCTCCAAAAATCCCGTTTATCGGATCTCAATCTGAGAAATTATCCGAAGAATAAAGTGAATTTAAAGGATATGTTAAAAATCAAGTCAGACGAGCTTTAATTTTTAAGTCAATAAACTTGAACTTCCGTGTCTTTTTAGTAAATTTGTCAACCTTTAAATTTTAAAATAAAATAATAAAAATAATATGAATCTTCACGAGTATCAATCAAAAGAGATTTTATCAAAGTATGGAGTAGCAATCCAACGTGGTTTCGTAGCAAACAACGTAGATGAAGCGGTAGCTGCTGCTGAAAAACTAACGGCTGAAACTGGCGCTCAAGGGTGGGTAGTAAAAGCTCAGATCCACGCAGGTGGTCGTGGTAAAGGTGGTGGTGTAAAGTTCTCTCCAAACATGGATAAGCTTAAGGAAAACGCTCAGAACATCATCGGAATGCAGTTGGTAACTCCACAAACTTCTGCTGAAGGTAAAAAAGTAAATTCTGTTTTGGTTGCAGAGGATGTATATTATCCGGGAGAGTCAGAAACTAAAGAATTTTATGTTTCTATTCTATTAGACAGAGCTGAAGGTAAAAATACAATCGTATATTCTACTGAAGGTGGTATGGATATTGAGCACGTTGCTGAAGTAACACCTCACTTAATCCACAAAGAAATCATTGATCCTGCTTTAGGTCTTCAAGGTTTCCAGGCTAGAAAAATTGCTTTCAACCTAGGTCTTGAAGGGAATGCTTTCAAAGAATTCGTAAAATTCATCGGTTCTCTTTACAATGCTTATACAGGTATTGATGCATCTCTTTTCGAAATCAACCCGGTTTTGAAAACTTCTGATAACAAGATTATCGCTGTAGATGCTAAAGTAACTTTGGATGATAACTCATTATTCCGTCACAAAGATTTAGCTGAACTTAGAGATACAAGAGAAGAAGATCCAATGGATGTTGAAGCTGGTGAAGCAGGTCTTAATTTCGTAAAACTTGATGGTAACGTTGCTTGTATGGTAAACGGAGCTGGTCTTGCAATGGCAACTATGGATATCATCAAATTATCAGGTGGTAACCCTGCTAACTTCCTTGACGTAGGAGGTACTGCAGATGCTCAAAGAGTACAGACTGCTTTCGGAATCATCTTAAGAGATCCGAACGTAAAAGCAATCCTAATCAACATCTTCGGAGGTATCGTAAGATGTGACAGAGTTGCTCAGGGGGTTGTAGATGCTTACAAAGCGATGGGAAGCCTTCCTGTTCCATTGATCGTAAGATTGCAGGGAACTAATGCTGTAGAAGCTAAAAAATTAATTGACGAGTCTGGACTTCCTGTTCATTCTGCAATTACTTTGGAAGAAGCAGCCAACAAAGTAAAAGAAGTTTTAGCTTAATCTAAAATTTTATATAAAGCTTAAAACCGTTTCATTTTTTGGAACGGTTTTTTTTGTTAAAATGTAATGTATTCATTTTTAAATTATTATTTTTACAATAATTGGGTTTTAAAATGAATATCCTTTATGGTTTTTCCTTTTTATTTCCTAATTATTCTCTTTTATTATTTATTATAAGCAAGGATTTTCTTTTTATTACGCCATAATAATAAGTAGTTAATCTTTTAAAATAAGAGAAACCAATCAGCCACTAATATTAATATATAAATTACGATCATGAAAACTAAACCATTTATTGTTTCGTGTCTTTTAATAGCGGTGCAGGCATTTAGCCAGCAGAATTATTGGACAAAACTCAAAGATCAAAAAGTAAGTAGAGAAGATTTAAGTCCAAGATGGACGACACCTACTGCTTTTTCTTTGTATCAGCTGGATTTAGACAAAATAAAAGCTGATCTTAAAAGTGCTCCACAACGTTTTTCCAAAGACGAAAGTTTAGTTATTAAATTTCCCGATTCAGACGGAAAAATAAGAGATTATATTATTCAAGAAGCCCCTGTAATGGAGCCTGAGTTACAGGCTAAATTTCCGGAGATTCGCTCGTATGTTGGATGGCAAAAAGGTCACCCGGAAAACTCGATCCGTTTCAGTCTTACACCGCAGACAGGGATCAGTGTAATGTATTTTGACAATTGGGAAATAAGCTATCTGGATAGTTACACAAAAGATCATTCTTCCTTCATCCTGTATAAAAGAAAAGATTTACCTAAAAATGACCGACTTTTTGAATGTCATGTTGAAAATGAACTTGATAATTTAAAAAATAATGGATCTGCTAGTAAAGCACCCTTGGTTTCTGATGGGCAATTCAGAACATATAGATTGGCTTTAGCGGCAACAGGAGAATATACAATTTTTCATGGAGGAACAGTGGCAGGCGCGCTTGCTGCAATGGCTACAACGATGACTAGAGTAAATGGTGTTTACGAAAAAACAATATCCTCTACCATGGTAATGATAGCCAATAATAGTTTATTGATTTATACTAATGCTGCTACTGATCCTTATACAAATAACGATGGATCTACAATGTTAGGTCAAAATCAGACTAATATCAATACTGTAATAGGGACTGCTAATTACGATATTGGCCATGTTTTCAGTACCGGTGGAGGTGGTGTTGCCTATTTAGGATCAGTATGTACATCAAATAAAGCAAGAGGAGTTACCGGTTCAGGTGCTCCGGTTGGTGATCCCTTTGATATCGATTATGTTGCGCATGAGATGGGACATCAGTTTGGTGGAAACCATACGTTCAGAGCTAATACTGGTTCATGCAGTGGGAATGCCAACAACCCTACAGCATATGAACCAGGTAGTGGCAGCACTATTATGGCCTATGCAGGAATTTGTGGATCAACAAACAATGTTCAAAATAATAGTGATGCTTATTTTCATGCTGCGAATGTGCAAGAAATGTATGCTGTGCTACAAAGACCGACAGATTGTTCGGCGAAAGTTTCTAATAATAATCTGGTTCCAACTGCAGATGCAGGAGCTGATTATATTATCCCTAATGGAACGGCCTTTGTTTTAACAGGAACTGGTACCGATCCTAACGGAGATCCGATCACTTATTTATGGGAACAATATGATAATACGTCAAATACTCAGCCTCCGGTTTCTACAGCAACGGCGGGTCCTGTATATCGCTCTTTGTTACCAACAACTTCTCCTTCAAGATATTTTCCTATGTTAAGTTCTGTAATTGCCAATAACCTTATTCCAAAATGGGAGGTTACACCAAGTGTTGCAAGAACGTTGAATTTCTCTTTGCTGGTTAATGATAATAAAGCAACAGGAAATCAGGCAGCAAGAGATGCAATGGTAGTAACCGTTACTAATGACGGCCCTTTCACTGTTTCTTCACATACGAGTAATATAGCATATGTTGGAGGTACAGCAACCAATATTACATGGAATGTTGCAGGAACCAATACGGGAACGATCAATACTCAAAATGTAACGATTTTACTTTCTAAAGACGGAGGTCTGACTTTTAATACAGTGTTGGCTGCAAGTGTTCCGAATAACGGATCTGCATCTGTGATACTGCCTAATGAAAATGTTGCCTCAGCAAGAATTATGGTAAAAGCACTTAATAATATCTATTTTGCAGTAAATTCTTCAAACTTCTCAATCACTCAATCGTTGGGAACTTCAGAATCTGAAATAAAGAGTGGCTTCTCAATCTACCCTAATCCTTCTCATGATGTAGTAAATATTAAATTAAAAAATCAATCACAAAAAGCTGATTATTCATTATTTGATGCTTCCGGAAGATTGGTGAAAAATGGAAGCTTTAAAGGTGAAACAAAATTGAAAGTTAATGATCTTACAAGTGGAAATTATTTGATTTCAATTGCTTTAGAAAATGGAGAGAAAGTAACTGAAAAGCTAATTATCGGAAAGTAAATTTAAGTCCTCAATAAAAAAGCAGTCGATTCGACTGCTTTTTTTTTATTTATCATGATTTTCATTGATACCGGCTTCTCCATTTGTGATGCTTATGCTTGTTGGAGTTACCAGCTGAATTTCGTCTGCATCCAGGCGCTCTTTTATTTTTAAGTAGGCTTCGCTTTTGAGCTGAACCATATTAGCCCCTATCTTCATCCAGAATTTTGCCTGCAGATTGAAAACACCCTGTTTTAAGTCCGTGAAAATAACTTCCACGCTATCCAGGCGGTCTACGTTTTCAAGGTTTTTGACAACCTCTAAAATTCCTTTTTGAGCTTTGCTGATGTCTTCATCAGCTGGAATTTCGAAATTTAAAATAATTCTTCGCTGAGGAGAAGCTGTAATATTGTAAAATGGAGCATTAAAAACAACCTGGTTCGGAATGTATGCCTTCTTTCCGTCATCAGTAAGGATTTTAGTGGTTAGAAAACCAATTTCCTGCACCGTTCCTGAGTGCGTTCCTATAGTAATGTAATCGCCGACTTTATACGCTTTATCAATTCCAATCAGCATCCCTGAAAATATACTGGAAACTAAGTCCTTCAATGCAACCCCGGCAATTACCCCGGCTACTCCTAAACTTCCGATAAACTTCCAGAGAAAACCACTGAAGCCCATGATTTCTAATGTGATAAATGTTCCCATCACCATAATTAAAAATCTGAAAACGCTGATTAAAGCGACAAGGGAACTTTCTTTTTGGCTTTTTGGGAAAAATTTATGGAAAAGTCTTACCGCTATTTGGCTGAGATATTTGCTGGTAAAAAGGAAAAAGGAAAATACAATAACTCCTACGATCAGTTTTGGGGTGAGTTCAGCAAAAGTTAAGTACCAGTTTTCCAAAACCCTGTATACAACATCTACATATCTTAAGCCTGTTTTCTCCATAGAAATTCAAAATTAAATTTTTTTTAGAAATTTTCAACAAAAATTTTGCCAGTCTCAAAAAGTCTACTAAATTTGTAGACTAATAAAACAAATTAATATGTCGATTAAACTAGGAGATATAGCACCAGACTTTAATGCAGAGTCTACCATCGGGAATTTGAATTTTTATGATTTTCTTGGAAACTCCTGGGGAATCTTATTCTCTCATCCTGCAGATTATACCCCGGTATGTACTACAGAACTTGGCTTTACAGCAAAGCTGAAATCTGAGTTTGAACAGAGGAACACAAAAACGATTGCTTTAAGTGTGGATGGAGTAGAAGACCATCAAAACTGGATAAAAGACATTAATGAAACCCAGAATACAGAAGTGGAATTCCCCATTATAGCGGATAAAGACCGGAAAATTTCTGAATTGTATGACTTTATACATCCGAATGCCTCGGCAACAGCAACGGTTCGTTCTTTATTGATTATTGACCCTGATAAAAAAGTAAGATTGATTATTACGTATCCTACGTCTACAGGAAGAAACTTTAATGAGATTATAAGGGTTTTAGATTCTCTACAATTGGTAGATTCTCATAAGATTGCCACTCCGGTTAATTGGAAAAACGGTGAAGATGTTATTATTCCACCGGCAGTTTCCACTGAGGAGGCTAAAAAAATATTCCCAAAAGGGGTAAGGGAAATCAAGCCATATCTGAGATATACACCCCAACCTAATACATGATTTATTTGATTTTTTATAGTTTAGTTTTAATTTGTACGAAAAGCGGCCCGGAATTTCCGGGCCGCTTTTACTATATTTAATAAAGAAACATTAGTTAGCTTCTCTGATTACTTGTTTTGCTTTTGATGTCGGAATATAAATACTGAAGCCTACATTAAAAGTAATATTGGAATTCAATCCTTCATTTCCGAATCCTGCCTGTCCCTGATATTTTACTAAACCTTCTAACCCGATGTTAGGTGTAATAAAGTAAGAATACCCTGGCCCAACTCCAAAATCAAGACCTGTAGTTGAGTTTCCGTTTTCTACGGAAGATCCTCCAATTCCCACATTACCTTCAAAGAACCATCTTCCATGGTTAAGAAGATTATCAACACCTTTTTCTCCAGGTGATAAATAATAACGTCCTAAACCTCCAACTGCATAATCAAATCTTGTTGGGCTTCCGTTAGTTACCTTGCTTATTCCAAGATTTACATAACCACCGACTGCTACATTATCTTCAATAAAATAAGCTCCTTTCGGCTGAATAGAGATGTTGTAACCACCTCCTGTATTAAGCCCGAAGTTGCTGGAAAGAAGGCTGCTTCCTACCAGCCAGTTCCCTTTTTGTATTTGAGCATTCACTGTTGCAGTGAGTCCACCGATCGCAAAAATTCCTGCTAAAATTAGTTTTTTCATACTTTATCGTTTTAATAATTAATGTTTATTATCTTAATAATTTGTTAAAAACAATAAATATGCCATGTAACTCATTTTAAGGTGATTTTTTAATATTTACTCAAACTCAAGTGAAAATTAGACATAATTTTTTGAACCTTTTTTTATTGATTTTATAATTTATATAAAAACAAGAATAATGGAAACGATAAGCCCCACAATGGTAAACATCATTCCGCGTTTAAACGCTTTTGTCTTGGGATTAAACATCCAGAAGCTAGAAATAACAAAGAAAAATAAAGAAATTCCAAAAAAGGTATTTAGTGGGGAAAGGGAATCTTTAGACTGCGACTTGTGAAGTTTTGTCATTTTATCCAGTACAAAAGGAAGCTCCTTTTTAGTATATTTTGCCTCACCAGTAGCTGCATCATAAGTTCCCTGTTTGAATTTTAAAACGCTGCCTTCTGTTTTCTCTACTTCAAGGTTTCTAAGTTTCAGTTCTTTCCCAAGCTCTTTTTCAGAAAGGTTTTTGGCAATGATTTTATCAATTTTCTTCTCTTTTTTTAGAAAATCAGTGTCTCTGTAAATCAATAAAACTCCACTTATTGCATAAACTGCCATAATGCCGGCAAGAAAGAACCCCAGATAACGGTGGGTAACTCGCATGAAACTTCTTGTGTCTTTAATCTTATCCATATCTTAATTATTTTTGTTTATAAAGTTCAAAGTGGAAACTGCAAAATGCAACTTCCACTTTTATCTGAAAAAATTATTTAATCTTACAGTTTATATGTCAATGTGAAATAGAAATTTCTTGGTGTAATAGGGTTTACAGAATAGTTTTCGTGAACGTTATAGTTTACAGTATCAAACAGGTTTCCAACTTTTCCTTGAATTGAGAATTTCTTCCACTCGTAGCCAGCCGATAATGAAACTGTAGTGTAATCTTTTAGTTCAAAACTTCTGCTTACTCCATTTCTACTTATGTTTGTAGATTTAGAGTCATTCCAGCCAGCAATTCTGTTACCGATGTAGTAAACACCAGCTCCAACTTTTAAACCTTTTAAATAACTGGTGAATTTATAGAAAACTGATGCATTTGCTGTTGTAGCAGGAGTTCTTACTAATCTTTGTTTTTCAACATATCCTTTTTCCGGAGTATCGATGTAAACTGAGTTGTTGTAAGAGAAACCTCCGATAATTGAGATGTTTTCGTTTGGATTACCTGTAATATCTAATTCAACACCGCGGCTTCTCATTTTCCCAGCAAATTCTTTCAAATTGGTATCCGGAGTTTGTATAGCATTGGAATTATCAACATAGAAATAATTTTGATAATAATTATTATACATGATTTGGTATAGTGTCAGATTAATAGCCAATGCATTATTCCAAATGTTTTTCTTTGCACCAATTTCGTACTGATCAACAGTGGTTGGCTTTATAGCTTGTTTTGGTAAGTTATCTACTCTTGATCTTACTTGTGCTAGTGTTCCGCTTGTATTTAGATTTTCAAGTTCATTAGATGTATATCCAGCATTTGTAACAAATGAATTTGTATAAGTTGCAAATACAGAAAGATTATCATTTGGTGCATAAACCAACCCTATTTTTGGCGAAATTGCATTATCAGATGTTGCTGAATTTGCTACTTCAATTTTTTCATTAAGTGTGAAACGAGTTAACAAACTTGGCATATTTTCTACATATGACCATCTTAAACCTGCAATTACTTTAAATTCTTTTGTAAGGCTTATGAAATCTTGAGCGTATACTCCAATTCTTCTTGTTCTTGTTCTTGTATTGGTATTTAAAGTAGATTCTGGCATTTCTAAACTTCCATTATCCCAAGAACTTGGATCATCTAAGTATAATACATTTGTTGGAGCATTTTTCAAAGTATAAGCATATGAATCAGATTGGCTGTAATCAGCATCCGTTCCAAATAATACTTTGTGATTTATTTTTCCGGTATTGAATTCACCATTTAGATTTACCTGTGCAGAACCATAGTTTTGTTCATTATAAGTTTTGTTGAATGGTGTCGTCCATGATAAGCGGGTTGCAGTTGGTGTTGCATATACCCACTGAACTCTTTCTGTAGAGAAGTAGTCTTTCGTATAATTTTGATATGATGCAGAAGCATTTAATGTCCACTTATCATTAATCTGATGATTGAATGTAACGTTTGTTGAAGCCTGTTGCACATCCTGGTATTGCCAATCAGTTCCAAAGAAAGTACTTCTAGGTAAGGTATCTACCATTGAATAGCTTAAATCTTTATTCGTAATCGATCCGATTCCAAAATCAGGAGTAAAATTATTTTTAAGATAATCTGCTTCTACAATTAATTGTGATTTTTCATTTAAATTAAATAAAAATGATGGATTGAAATAATATTTTTCAGACTGTACAACATCTCTAAAACTTTCAGCATATTCGTAAGTTCCGTTAACTCTGAATGCGATATTTTTAGATAAAGGTCCATAAATATCAACAGTTGGTTTGTAAGAATTCCAGCTACCCGCATTCATTCCCAGGGTTCCTCCAAAATTAAATTTTGGTTTTTTTGTGATCATGTTGATAACACCTCCTGCAGCTGTATTTCCGTAAAGCATTGCGTTTGCTCCTTTTAGTACTTCAACTCTTTCCAAGCTGCTTACTTCCGGAAAAACACCACTGTTTACCCTTGCTCCATTTTTAAAAATATTATCATTACCTAAAATGAAACCTCTCCCTCCAAAACTATCCTGAGAATTACCTCTGGAAGAAGTTACATACATTCCGTTTACATTTTGAAGTACATCGCTAAGTTGTTTAGCCTGTTGCTGTTCAATGATTTCGTGGGTAACGATAGCAATTGGTTGAGGCGTTTCCATCACGGTCAGATTGGACTTTATTGATGATGATTTTGCCTTATTGGGATTTCCAGTTTTATGAAGATTCACGTCTTCAATAGTCTGAATTCTGATTGTGTCAGCTTCGGTGTTTTTCATTTGTGCACCTAAAGATATCGCTGTAAACAATAGTCCTAAAGTTACCAGTTGCTTTTTCATTCTTATTTTTATTTAGAGTAGTTTTAAATAAGGTGCAAAGCTAAATATTTTTTTGTCTTTATTTAGATTTATTAAAAATAATATTACTGATTTTTATCATAATAAATGTTAAAATTTTGCAACAATCAATATCTCTAAAATGTTTTTATAAATATCTTTGTTAAAAAATAATGGTATGCAATTGGTAAAAGTAGGGCTTTGCGCCTTTGGAATGAGTGGGAAAGTTTTTCATGCTCCGTTTTTAAAAGAACATCCCGGCTTTTTTATGTCGGGAGTAGTAGAGAGAAGTAAAGAAGATTCCAAAGAAAAATATCCTGATGCTGTTATTTATCGATCTGTTGAAGAAATGTTGGCTAATGCAGATATCGAATTGGTTGTAGTCAATACACCGGTTCAAACTCATTTCGAATACGTAAAAATGGCCTTGAATGCGGGTAAAAATGTAATTGTAGAAAAACCTTTTACCGTAACGTTGGCTGAAGCCGAAGAATTGGTGAAACTGGCAGATGAAAAAGGATTGTTCATTAGTGTGTATCAGAACAGAAGGTTTGACAGAGACTATTTACAGGTACAGAAGATCATTCAGGAAAATAGATTGGGAAATCTGAAAGAAGTAGAAATACGTTTTGACAGATTCAGAACAGAAGCAAGCGGAAAGCAACATAAGGAAAACCCTGAACAAATGGGTTCTGGTTCTTTACATGATTTAGGATCGCATCTTATTGACCAGGCAACACAGTTTTTTGGCTATCCTGAGAAACTATTTGCGGATATCTTTTCTATGAAAGGAAATGAATTTGCCAATGATTACTTTGAAGTCCTTCTATATTATCCCAATAACCTTAGAGTAAGATTAAAGTCTTCGGTTTTTAGCAAAGAAGCCCATTATGCTTATATTCTTCATGGAGATAAAGGAAGTTTTTTGCAGGAAAGAAGTGACGATCAGGAAAATGAACTGGTGGCAGGATTCATTCCTGTATATGGGAAAGAATGGACTAAACCACTAAAAGAGACTGATGGGATTTTAAATTACATCAACGAGAGTTCAGAAACTGAAAGAATCCTGACTTCCAGTGAAGCCGGTAATTATATGAATTATTATCAGCAGGTTTATGAGTATATTGTTTTTGGATATGCTTTACCGTCACCAGGATATGAGATTATCCAGAATATGAAAATTATTGAGGCGGCAGAGAAAAGCTCTAAAGAAGGTAAAGTTATTCATCTGGATTAAAAGTTAAAGGTTCATGGAATTTCATGAACCTTTTTTATTTTTATGCTTCTCCCAGAATTTCCTGGAGTTCCAGCCATCTCATTTCGTGGTTTTCCAACTTTTCGGAAATCGTTTCCAATTCTGCAGAAAGTTTGGAAATTTTTTCATAATCAGCTTCGTTATTAAGTTGATCTAAAATTTTTGCCCTCTGTTCTTCCAGTTCGGGCATTTCTTTTTCAATGAGTTCAAGTTCTCTTTGCTCTTTAAAAGAAAGTTTTTTCTTTTTCGTAGAAGTCTGAACTGGAGCAGTTACGTTTTCTTTTGCAGGTTCCTGTTTCTGAACCGTATTTTTTTCTAAAGATTCTTCGCGGCTTTTTGCTTCGCGGTATTCAGAAAAATTACCTACAAAATCTTTTATTTTTCCGTTTCCTTCAAAAGCAAGAACATGATCTACAATCCTGTCCATAAAATATCTGTCGTGGGATACGATAATCAATGATCCTTGGAACATTTGCAGGAAATTTTCCAGAACCGTCAATGTAGGAAGGTCAAGATCATTGGTAGGCTCATCGAAAATCAAGAAATTAGGATTCTGATACAGAATGTACATCAGATGCAGCCTTCTTTTCTCTCCGCCGGAAAGTTTTGAAATGGGAGAGTACTGGGTTTGATCATCAAATAAGAATAATCTTAAAAACTGAGAGGCAGAAAGGCTTTTTCCATTTGCCAAAGGATAAAATTCGGCAATTTCTTTAATGAAATCTATAACTCTCTCATCTTCTTTATAGGTTAAGCCTTTTTGTGAAAAGTATCCGAAAGAGATTGTTTCTCCGGTTTCTATTTCTCCTTTATCGGCTTTTTCAAATCCCTGAATAATGTTGAGAAGGGTAGATTTTCCCGCACCGTTTTTTCCGACAATTCCTATTTTTTCTCCTCTTTGGAACTGATAGCTGAAATCTTTAAACAACACTTTATCTCCGAAGCTTTTATCGATGTTTTTTAATTCAAGAATTTTATTTCCCAAACGTTTCATCTCAAAGTCCAGTTCAAGGCCTTGTTTTCTTGTGTCTGTCTTGGCAACTTTTTCAGTTTCGTAAAAAGCATCAATTCTCGATTTGGATTTTGTAGTTCTTGCTTTGGGTTGTCTTCGCATCCATTCAAGCTCTTTTCTGTAAAGATTGTTGGCTTTGTCGATGGTTGCATTCATGTTGTCCTCACGAATCATCTTATTCTCAAGATACGTTGCATAGGAACCGTTGTGAAAGTAAAGATTTTTGTCTTCCATTTCCCAGATAATATCGCAAACACTATCCAGGAAATATCTGTCGTGAGTAACCAGCAGTAAAGTTATTTTTGCTTTATTTAAATAATTTTCAAGCCATTCTACCATTTCCACATCCAGGTGATTGGTAGGCTCATCCATGATCAATAAAGTATGGCGGTGTTCGGCTCTGGTTTCAGTTAACAGCTTCGCCAGTGCCACACGTTTGATCTGACCACCTGAAAGTGTTCCCATCTTTGCTTCAAGATTGGTAATTTTAAGCTGGGAAAGAATCTGTTTCATTTCATTTTCAAGATCCCATGCTTTATGAACTTCCATTTCGGCCAGAGCTTTTTCGATGAAATCACTGTCGGTGGAATGAAGCGATTTATGATAATTTTTAAGAGCGGCAATCGGAGCCGAATCTAACGTCATCATAAATTCATCTACGGTAAGATTCGGATCAAAATCTATTTCCTGATCAAATAAAACAACCTGAATATCTTTATTAATGATTACATTTCCACTGTCTGCGATTTCCTTTCCCATAAGAATTTTCAGAAGGGTAGATTTTCCGCTTCCGTTCTTGGCAACAATGGCAATCTTATCACCCTCATTGATATTAAAAGAGATATTTTCAAATAAAACTTTTATTCCGTAAGATTTGGTAAGGTTTTCAGCAGCAACGTAATTCATTTCTATAAAAATTTTGTAGCGCGAAAATACGAAAATATAAGGCTTTACAAGAGAGAAAATATATTTTGCTATAGAAAGGTTTTTAAATGTTTTTAATAATTAATTTCACCTGTAGCTAAGGTTTTACAATAAATTTAACAGTTCTATTGTCAAATTTAATACCGTGTTATGAGCTTTTGAAAGAATAAATAAAGAATTTTGTTTCAAATTTTTACCATGAAAAAACTTACCATTCTATTTCTTTCTCTTATTGCTGTTTCTTTCCATGCACAGATTGTTTCGGCAACTGTATTTTCTAAGGAGGAGAATAAACCCATTCCTTATGTAAAAGTAGGAGTAGAAAAAGAAAAAGCCGGAGTGATTTCGGATGAAAGCGGCCGTTTTTCCATCGATCTTTCCAAGATAAATTCTAACAAGCCCATCTTGATTGAAGTTCCCGGATATGAAAAATATTCTCAACCTGTTCAAGATTTTAAAAATCTTGACGGACAAAAGATATTTTTAAAAGAGAAAGTTAAAAATATTGATGAAGTAAGTATTAAGCCTAAAAAACTGGTGGATAAAAACTGGGGAGTGAATACGAAGACAAAAAGCGTGATGTACAATGTGAATCCGGATATAAATAATGAGAACTTTTTGGGTGAGACAGCTTTAGAATTTAATACCAGTAAAAAATCAAAAATTAAGAACATTAATCTGAATATCTCAAGCTATACTTCGGATCAGCCTGTTCTGATGCGTTACAGTATTTATTCAGAGAAAAACGGTTTTCCGGATAAAAATATTTTAGATGAAGAAATTACGGTTGAACTCACGAAAGATATGATAAAAGACGGTACCTTTACTTTAGATGTCAATGACCGGAATATCTGGGTTCAGGGAAAATTTTTCGTCGGGATACAGTTTTTGAAAAGATTTCAGGGAAGAATAACGATTAGCGCTGCCTTGTTCAGAACGGGATATATCAGAGAATTTTATGGCGACTGGCAGAAAATGACTATTGCGGCACCGGCAATTAATATTGATGTAAAAGTAGATAAAAACGGTAAGAATAGTAAAGACGAAGTGAAGGATAATAATGATAAAGCTTCAATCCTGGCTCCGGATCTTAGTCAATATAATATGGAGTCTGAAAATTCTGTTTACGGTAAAAATGATGCTGTAGGAAACACTCTGAAATTGAATAGTGCAGAACTCTATTATGAAATCTATGGGGAAGGTGAGCCGCTTGTTTTACTTCATGGAAACGGAGGAAGTATCAAAGAATTTTACAAACAGATTCCCGGACTTTCAAAAGAATTTAAAGTCATTGCTGTTGATACAAGAGCTCAGGGAAAAAGCAAGGACTTTACTAAAGGGGATTTGAATTACAAAATTTTTGCGGATGACCTGAAAAATTTAATGCATCATTTAAACATTTCAAAAACTAATATTTTAGGATGGAGTGATGGAGGAAATACAGGACTTGAATTTGCTTTAAAATATCCTCAACATCTCAATAAATTAATCATTATCGGAGCCAATGCATTTCCGGAGGGTGTAGATGAAGATCTGATCAAAAACTTTAAAAGTAAAGTTCATATGATGCAGCTTGCCAATCAGCCGGAACATGAAACTGAAAAAAGATTATTGAACTTAATGCTGAATGAGCCTCATATCAATAAAAAGTCATTACATCAGATTCAAAATCCGACCTTGGTTCTTGCCGGAGAAAATGATGTGATAAAAAAAGAGCATACGGAAATGATCGCCAAAGAAATTCCGAAAGCTAAGCTTAAAATTTATCCTAAAGCAACGCATTATCTTCCTTTTGAAATTGCAGAAGATCTGAACAAAGACGTTATTGATTTTTTGAAAAATTAATCCAGGGTCAGTCTTTTTAAAGACCAGGAATTTCCATTGTAGATATCCAGGTCTACTTTGGTGTTGATGCCATGTACAATTCCGTTTTCTGTAAACTGCCAGAAATCCCAGCTGTCATCGGGAGACGGAGCAGGAACATCATTGTAGTTGGCAAGCCAGAGTGGGTAATCATCAAATTCGCCTTTTAAAAAATCCTTGTAATAATGATAATAGGTATAAATAATAGGTTTCTCTCCGTATCTTTCCTCTACAATCTTACACCAGACTTTTAAATCCTCTACCAGTTTTTGGTTGGATTTTCGTCTGGGAATTTTTTCAATGTCTAAAATTGGAGGTAAGTCACCTTCTTCTAAATGCACATTTGCCAGAAAGTTATTTGCTTGAATGACCGGATCTTCATCCGCTCTGTAAAAATGGTAAGCTCCCCGAATCAGTTCATGTTTCTTAGCCTGTTGCCAGAATTCATCAAAATGCTTATCCGCATTACGGTTTCCCATAGTTGCACGCATCACCACAAACTCCAAAGGAATGGTTTTATTACCGATACTTAAGCTGTCCCAACTGATATCTTCTTTATTCTGATAATGAGAAACATCAAAACCGTATGTTTTATCAAGGTTATCCGAAAGGATTTTTTGGATCCTTAAAGCTTCTGTTTCCGTATTATGAAGCTTTTTATGTCTAAATTTGTTAAAATATAAAGCATAGTAATAACTTATGGAATGTTTTAAATACAATCCGGTTCCTATAAGAGCAATAAGAAGCAATACCAATACAACTTTGCGACGAAAAAAATAGTTTCTTCGCCGGTTTTTATGGATCTTTTTGGCAGTCTTTTTGGTGTACTTTTTAGGGCTCATAAAGTTTTGCAAAACTAGCTTTTTAAGCGAAAAAATACTAAATAAAATAAGTAAATTTGTGTAATATGGAAACACGCGAAAAGATCATCATTATAGGAGGCGGTTTTGCGGGATTGCAACTTGCAAAAACTTTGAACAATAAAAATAAAAAAGTTATTGTTCTGGACAGGGTAAATCATCATATGTTTCAGCCGCTTTTTTACCAGGTGGCATGTGGCAGGATAGAGCCTTCCAATATTTCTTTTCCGTTCAGAAAAATCTTTCAGCAATCCAGAAACACACAATTTCGTTTGACAGAGGTCAAGGAGATTGATGTTGCTCATAATAAAGTAATAACAGACGGAGCAGAATTTACTTATGATAAACTAGTTATTGCAACGGGCTGTAAGACCAATTTTTTTGGGAACAAAGATCTGGAATCCAAAGCTTTCGGGATGAAAAATACCCAGGAAGCCATCAGTATCAGAAACCATGTTCTGATGACGTTTGAAAAGCTGATCCTGGAGAAAAGCAGAAGTGATGACGGAAACTGGAATATCGTCATCGTAGGAAGCGGACCAACGGGAGTGGAACTTGCCGGTGCTTTTGCAGAAATGAAAAAAGATATTCTCCCGAGAGATTATCCTTATATGAATTTTGATCATCTTAAAATTATCCTGGTGAGTTCTACGGAAAAGCCGCTTGCAGTAATGAGCAATGAATCTCAGGAAAAATCTGAAAAATATCTGAAAGATTTGGGAGTAACTTTCCTGAGCGAAGAATATGTGACAGATTATGATGGTGATAAAGTGTACATGAAAAGCGGAAAAGAAATTCCTTCAAATAATGTGATCTGGGCAGCAGGAGTTACCGGGAATGTAATTGATGGTTTTCCTGCCGAAAATTTAATGAAAAACCGATATATTGTTGATCGATACAATAAAATAAAAGGATATAATAATATTTATGCTATAGGAGATATTGCCTATATGGAGACTCCGAAATATCCTCAAGGTCATCCGCAGGTGGCCAATGTCGCAATCAATCAGGCAAAAAATCTGGGGAAGAACTTTTTGAAGAAAAATATAAGCGAATGGAATGAGTATGAGTATGATGACAAAGGCTCATTAGCAACAATAGGTAAACACAGAGCGGTTGTTGATCTTCCATTTATAAAATTTCAGGGATTCTTGGCCTGGTATTTTTGGATGTTCCTCCACTTAATGTTAATTTTGAGCGTTCGAAATAAACTTGCCGTGTTTTTTAATTGGATGTGGAGTTATTTCAACAAAGATTCAGCATTAAGATTAATTATTTTACCTAATAAGAAAAACGGAACATTACAATGAGAATTGATATCATAAGCGTACTTCCAGAATTGATGGAAAGTCCATTTCAAACTTCCATATTAAGAAGAGCAATGGATAAAGGATTGGTAGAAGTGCACTTTCATCATCTTAGGGATTGGGCGATCAATAAACACAGGCAGATCGATGATGAGCCTTATGGAGGAGGAGCAGGAATGGTAATGATGGTAGAGCCATTGGATAAATGTATTTCTGAGCTGAAATCGCAAAGAGAATATGATGAGGTGATTTATTTGACGCCCGATGGTATTACTTTGAATCAGAAAATTGCCAATACACTTTCTATAAAAAACAATCTGATTTTCCTTTGTGGTCACTATAAAGGAATTGATCAGAGAGTAAGAGATCTTCATATCACTAAAGAAATTTCTATTGGGGATTATGTTTTAACCGGGGGAGAACTTGCCGCATGCGTGCTTGCAGATTCTGTTATCCGTCTTTTACCGGGAGTTCTTAATGACGAACAAAGTGCTTTAACGGATAGTTTTCAGGATGACCTTCTTTCACCGCCTATTTATACAAGGCCGGAAATATATAAAGGATTAGAAGTCCCTAAAGTATTACTGAGTGGTAATTTTGGTAAAATAGAAGAGTGGCGGCATGACGAAGCTGTAAGAATAACGAAAGAAAAACGACCGGATTTATTATAAATCCGGTTTTTTATTGAAACAAATTCTAAAAAAAATTAATAAAAAGTGATTAAAGTTTAAATCAGCCTAAAAAACGTAAAATAATCCCGTTTTAAAGCTCTGGTTTAGATTAAAAAACCACAAAACCTGTGATTGTTAGGTAGAATTTTTGATTTTTTTACGAAATTTCTGAACCGTCAAAATTGATGAAAAATTATATCGGATCGAAGAAAAATTAATTTAAAATTTTGGCTATTTTAAGTAAAATTTAAACTACTACAGATGATTAAATTGTTAATTTTCACATTATGAAGATTTGTTTTTTTTGTTTTTCATAAAATAATTGTGAAATAGGTAATAATATTTGTAAAAAAGTGATAAATTTACATTCGGAATTTAAGGTGGAGAACCGTGTTTTGAAAATGAATGTTGATGGAATTATTAGCTTTTTATAATGTAGAAAATTTATTTTTACCTGATCCGACCCCCACACATAAACTTGATCCAACGAATTCAGGATTGAGAAACTGGGACGAGCGGAAATATAAAAATAAGCTACACAAAATTTCTCATGTTTTTCAGCTTATAAAAGACAAGAAAGGTTCCTTGCCATTCCTCATTGGTTTGTCTGAAATTTCAGGAAGAAAAGTTTTAGAAGAACTTGTACAGATGCAGCCTTTTAATTCAAATTATGGAATTGTTCATTACAATTCTATGGATGAAAGAAAAGTAGATGTAGCATTGCTGTATGACAAATCAAAAGTGGAAATTTTAGATTCCGAAGCCATTACTTTTTTTTTTGAAAGAGGAAATCCGAGTAGGGAAGATTATGACACTACAAGAGATGTTCTTTTTTCGAAAATAAAATATAGTGATGAAATTATCAACGTTTTTGTTGCTCATTTACCCTCCAAAAGAGAAAAAGACGTCAATAAGCCTAAAAGAGATTTTATTCTCAAAGAGATTAAAAGTAAAATTGTAGAAATTATTAGCAACCGTAATGAATCTGTGATTTTGTTTGGTGATTTCAATGAGAATCCGGATGAAAAGAATCTAGTTGAGATGTTATCTGATTCCTCCTCAGGTAAAATCTTAGAAAATCCTTTTCGGCAGTTATTTACCGAGAAAAAGTACTCCACTTATCATTACAAATCTGGTCTTTTGTTTGATCAGATAATATTGTCCATGTCTTTTTTTAATAAAAGTATGGAGCTCGGCTTTGAAGAGGCATATGTTTTTAATGTCGAAGAAATCAGTAGCCGGGATAAAATGTTTAGCGGGAGACCTTTTAGAACCTATGCAGGAACCCGTTATTTAGGTGGTTATAGTGATCATTATCCTGTAATCATAGAATTAAGAAAACATAATAAATAAAAATAAAAGTAAACAAGTAAAAGTTTAACAAAAATGAAAGACGCTGAAAACACAACGTATCATCTAGACTCCATAGATAAGCAGATTATCCATATGCTGATGGATAATGCCAAAACCTCTTTAGCACATATTTCAAAAAATGTAGGGATTTCTACAACAGCCGTGCATCAAAGGATAAAAAAATTGGAGCAGGCAGAAGTTATTGAAAACTCAATATCTTTTTTAAATCCTAAAAAGATAGGGTATAAAGTAATTTCATATATCGGCGTTTTCTTAGATCAGCCAAGTCATTATCCTGATATGGTAAAAGCTTTGAGGGATATTAATGAAGTGGTGGAAGCACATTATACAACCGGAAACTATACTATTTTCCTAAAAGTTCTGTGTAAAGATAATGATCATCTGATGCAAATTCTTAGTAAAATTCAGAAGCTAAAAGGAGTGACCAGAACTGAAACTTTCATATCTTTGGAACAGGGTATTTACAGACAACTGAAAGTATAACAGATTATGAACATTGCGCAATATTTGGATTCCACTTATTTGAAAACTCCGGCACAGTCCGGACTTTCAGATGAAGAAACTTTACAGAAAGATATAGAATTGACACAGGAAGCAATTAATAACGGTATTTTTGCCGTAATGATTCGCCCTGATTATGTATCTGAAATCAAAAAGTATATTCGGGAAAAACAATCCAATGTTGTGGTGGGAACTGTTATTGGTTTCCATGAAGGAACCTATTCCGTTGATGAAAAACTGGCTGAAGCTACAAAAGCAATTGCAGACGGAGCAGATGAACTGGATTTTGTCATCAATTACAACGCCTATCTGAAAGGAGATTTAAATGTAGTAAAGGAAGAGTTTGTACAATGTACAACATTATGTCTGCAGCATCATAAAATTGCAAAATGGATTATCGAAATTGCAGCTTTAACGGATGTACAGATTGCAGATCTTACTAAACACATTTCCGACTGGGCAGAAGAAAATTTTTCTGAGAATGATTTGTCGAAAATTTTCGTAAAATCTTCAACCGGTTTTTATAAAACTGAGAATGGAAAACCTAACGGAGCAACATTTGAAGGAATAAAAATTATGCTGGATAATGCAGGTAAACTTCCTGTGAAAGCTGCAGGAGGAGTAAGAACTCCGGAAGATGCTGAAAAAATGATTAATCTAGGTGTAAAAAGGATAGGTACTTCTTCGGCTTTAGCATTAATTAAAAATCAGTCTGCTTCGGAAGGATATTAATAAAAGATATTTTTTTAATACAAAAAAGAAAAACCCATCAACTTGATGGGTTTTTCTTTTATGCTTGTTGAGTAAAATATTCGTTGTAAAATTCTTGAGTTTCTTTAATTAACGCATCCATTTCCTCTAAAGTGAAAACTTCCAGGAATTTCTTTCTGAAATCCTTGAAATGCGGAACCCCCCGGAAATAATTGCTGTAATGTTGTCTCATTTCAACCAACCCTAATCTTTCGCCTTTCCATTCTGCACTCCATTCTGCGTGCTGACGAACAGCTAATAATCGGTCTTCAATTGTTGGAGCAGGTAAATGCTCTCCTGTTTTAAAGAAATGTTTGATTTCGTTGAAAATCCAAGGGTAACCAATCGCAGCACGACCGATCATAATTCCGTCGCAGGCGTATTTTTGTTTATATTCCAAAGCCTTTTCAGGAGAATCGATATCTCCGTTTCCAAAGATTGGAATTTCAATATTCGGATTTTGTTTGATTCTTGAGATATGTTCCCAATCGGCTTCACCTTTATACATTTGGGCACGCGTTCTTGCGTGTATTGTTAATGCTTTGATACCGGTTTCCTGAAGACGTTCAGCAACCTCATCAATATTAATAGAAGTGCTGTCCCATCCTAAACGGGTTTTTACCGTTACAGGAAGATGAGTGGAACTTACCACGGCTTTGGTCAAACGAACCATAAGATCGATATCTTTTAAAACTCCTGCTCCTGCTCCTTTACAAACCACTTTTTTTACAGGGCATCCAAAATTGATGTCAACCAAATCAGGATTTACCGTCTCCACAATTCTTGCAGACATGGCCATTGCTTCTTCATCACCTCCGAAAATCTGAATTCCGACAGGTCTTTCGTAATCGAAAATATCAAGCTTTTTTCTACTCTTGATGGCATCACGAATCAAACCTTCAGAAGAAATAAACTCTGAATACATCAAATCTGCGCCATGCATTTTGCACAGCCTTCTGAACGGAGGGTCACTCACATCTTCCATCGGAGCCAGCAAAAGCGGAAATTCCGGCAGTTCTATGTTGCCTATTTTTATCATGGTGCAAAGATACGGAATTTGTTGTTGAGTTGTGAAACTGCTAAATTGTTAAGTCGTTAAGTCGTTAAGTCGTTAAATTGTAGAATCGTTGAGTCGCTATTTTTTATTGTTACAATCATTCAAAGTATTAACGGCTCAACAATTATGTATTAAGTGAATGATACAATGCGTTAAGTTGATTGGTGATTTTTTCAGCTTTTTCTCTTAATTCTATATATTTTTCTTCAGGAATAAATTCTAAATCAAAAGAGAGAATTAAAAAATTAATTACCTCAATACTTGTACTGTATGAAATATTGATGAACTTTAATTTGTCTTTTGTAGTATTTCTATATAATCCTTCCGCAATATTCGCAGTAATGCTTGTTGTAGCTCTCCTGATTTGATTAGTAATTCCGAACCTTTCTTCATCCGGAAATGTTCTTGTAATTTTGTAAATATCTTTTACTAAACTTTTTGCATTCTGCCAAACATCTAATTTTTCAAATGAGTAGGTATATATATTTTCTTATTGTTGTCTGTTAAATTTTTACTTTATATTAAAGATATTAAAAGATTTTTTTTATCAATCTTAACGACTTAGCAATTTAACATCTTAACAACTCAAAAAGATGCTTTCACCTGCATACTTCCGATATGAATGGTTCTGTCCCCTGAATTTCTTCCTTCGTATGTTAAATTTAGCTGAAGGAAAGAATTGATCGCCTGCTGGATAAATACACTCCAAACCTGGTTTTTGCCGGGCTTTAGTCCATCAAGCATTTGATTTCCCACAATACTGAAATTGTTTCCTGTGAAATCGTTATTAATGAATGAAAAATTCCCTCTGATAGATGTTTTTTTACGCTCCCATTGGATTGTTCCGGTAACGTCGAAGGCCTTTAATAATTCTTCACCATCTACTCTCTGTTTTTCTCTGTAAGCAGAAGAAAGCTCCGCCTGTATAGCATCTGTAAATTTATAGGTTGCCTTTGGCTTTGTTTCAAAATTGTTTAAGCGATAATCTCTTGTTGCAAACAGTTGGGAGGAGTTTTTAATATCATGGACAGAATTTTCCCAATCTACCCTGAACTCTTTATTAAACCAATATCCGATGTTTAAGAAATGGGAAGTCTGCTCCCTTTCCTCATTACTGAAATTGGCATTGATGAGGTTATCGTTTGAGATAAAACGGTAGTTTCCGTTCCAGCCGGATTTTTCAGTTGGGTTGAACTGTACGGATGTTAAGATATTTTGATTTTTAAGAATCTGATTGTCATTTTTTTCAAAAGGATTGAGCACTAGTACTTTATCTTTTTTATAAAATGAATTTTGTGAATTCAGAGAAATATTAAAATTCCAGCGTTTTAAAAATTTATTTTCGGAGTTAAAAACAATAGCCGGATTAACAAATAATGCTAACTGAAGCTTATTTTTATTGGAAGGAAGATAGCGTACGGAATTGGTGTAAACTCTGATATATTGTGCCAAATCGGAATATTCCGCAATTTCAAACTCATCAAGCTGCTGAACACCATCTCCGTTGTAATCGGTCCATTTATAAATACCTTGTCCGTCTGTTACCTTTAAATATTGGAATTCCCTTTGAGCTTCCTGTCCGTTTCCTAATTCGTAAAATGCCTGTAGACGCATTCCGTTTCTGAAAAGCTGCTGATTATAAAGAATGTTTCCGACAACGAAATCATTGTTTTGAGTCACATCCGGCTCCTGATTTTGGTAGAAGAATTTTCTGTAGTGAAGCAAAGCATTTAGTGTCGTTTTTTCTGTTTTTATAATCTGACTTTCAGCCATGAATCCTAAAATATTATTCATGCTTTGCAGACGGTTATCACGCACGGAGTCATTGCCCCTCATATATACTTTTGCCAATAATTTGGTTCTGGTACTGTCTCCGATTTTCTTCTGGACAAAAAGTTCTCTCCAGCTGAAACTGGTAACATCCATGAGTTGAGTATCATTGTAGGTTTTCTCATTATGCTCCATACTTCCCCCTACAGCCCAGCTTCCTTTCTGTCCGGTGAATTCCGTAGAAGCTCCTCCTCTTATAAATTTAGTATTCTGAAGTGTTGCTTTGGTATCCAGATAAGATAAATTTCCTTTTGTTAAAAATTTACCTTTAGTCCAGGCGAAATCTAGATCATTTTTAATTCCTTTATAAGAATCCTGTTCATCCAGATAATTGATCCGGTAGTTTAAAGTCGATTTATTATTCCATTTGTTTAAAAAGCTGAAAATAAATCTGTTCTGGGTCCTTCCGCTGAATTCCTGGGCCAAGTTGAAATCCCTGGAGAATTCCACATCATTGATACGGTCTAAAATATGGAATTGCTTATCAATGTACTGATATTCAAAAGTCGGAGTACCGCTCCAGTTGTTTTTCTTGAAAATTTTGTTTCCGAATATACGCCAAGCATATCCTGTATTCAGCCTTGAATCTTTTGAGGAGAATAAGTTGACATCATAATTGCTTAAAGAGAAATCAGCTCCTATTTTACCGTCTTTAAGCGCATATTCAGAATTTAATGAGTACACCTGGGATTTTTCGGGAGAAGGCAGTTTTCTTACGGCTTTATAATCTCCCAGATTTGTTCCCACATATTCAAAAACACGTCCGTTGTTGGTAGTCTGAGTAAGTTTGTAATCTCCAAGGTTGACTCCGAAATAAGTAAAAGATACCTGATAAAGGGTTTCATTGGGATCTGTTGAAAATTCATAATAATTTCCATTAGGATTCAGCCGGTACAGGATTTTATTCACATCATATTCGGTGACAACTCCTGATGGTGCATACATTAAATCAGGATTATTTCCTGCATCTGCTAAAATTTGTTCATCTTCCTTGGAGAGATTAAGAGCAAGAGGAGCATTTTTATTATCGTTTTCCATAAACCAGTTCAATCCTAGTTTAAGTTTTTCCCTTGCGTGTTCTATCTTTCCGGTAAATAAATACCTGGAATAATTTCTGTTGGTATAGTTATAGGAAATGGTAATGAAATTTTGCTGGAAAATAGGCCGGAAACTGGTAAAAGTAACTTCACCGGTGTTGTAATTGATGATGTAATCCTGGTTTTCCCCTCTTTTCATTAAAATTCCATCAATAAAAACCTGCTCAGAACCTGAAATCAGTGTAATAAACTGCTCTCCGTTTTTTCCGGTTAATCGGTAAGGTCCCTGATTTCCTTCCACCCCCTGAAAACGCACTCTGTGGAACTCGCTTCGTGCTACGCCCATGGAAACATCCACAAAGGTTTTATTTTCCTTTCCCATTTCGGTCTGGAATTGAAGTCCCATGCTTCTTCTCTGGTATTTCGCAAAATAGTTTTTGGTTTCTGCCAGATCCAAATGTCCGGCTCTAAGAATAGATTTATCCTTTATGTTTAGCTGCATGTAGATCTTATCAAACTCTTCCAGGGTCTGGGTATATCCATCGGCTTGAATAGGAAGGTTATGATCAGAAATACTGGCTAAGATCGTGACATCTTTAGAAAGCCTTCCGGAAATCTGAAGGTCCATAGAACTCTGCACAGACTGTCCTTGATTGTTACCAAAAGTAATTCCACGAATGATAGAACCTTTGGAATTTAGTTCCCCTAAAAATCTCTTTTTGTCATTTTTAGCTAAAACGGCTTCGTCTACAAGAATTCTGTTGCTGGTTCTTACAAAATCTAGAGTGTCTTTTGCAAAAATATCCTGTTCCAGCTTGGCCGCAATGATGCTGTCTTTCTTCGCAGAGAGAATGCTGTCTTTTTTTAAAGTGTCTTTGGGCAGGTTAGGATTTTTCCACGAGAAAATCTGCGCATTTCCCTGAAATATGCCCGTAAAAAACAATACGAATATTAAAAGATAATTCCGCAATTCTTTAAAAATAATTGGTAAAAATAGCTAAAAAAATACTTATACTTGGGGTTTTAGTAGTATTAACAAAAAATTAATCCAATTATTGCTTTTGATTAAAAAAATGATGTAATTTTGTGTTATAAATTATAAATAATTAAAAAATTAAATTATGAGAAAAATATTTACTGTTTTAGGAATTGTTGCTGTGTCTGCAATAGCGAGTGCCCAAACAACTGTTTTAACTGATAACTTTAACTATACCGGAACTTTAATTTCAAATGGCTGGGTTTCACATAGTGGAACTGCAGGTCAATTGACTGCTGATGGAACTAAGGTTAATCTTGTAGCTGGAAATAGTGAAGATGCAAATAAAGCATTTTCATCTCCATATGCTGTAAGTACAACAGGAATTAGTAAGGCAGATTATTCTGCTACAATTAACGTTGCAAATGCTACAGGTTTAACTACTTCTGGAGATTACTTTTTGATGTTTATTGTGACGGCAGGAACTTCTCCTGGAAACTTTAATGGAAGACTATATATTAAAGGTTCCACTACGGGATATACATTAGGAGTTCTAAATAATGGTGCGGGAACTCCTGCGCCAAATCCAACTTATGGTACTGAAATCCCTTATGGCACACCGGCAAATATCACTGTTACATATACAATAGATAATTCTGCAAATCCTGCTACCAATACTGCAACTTTGCAAATTAATTCACAGCCGCTTTTGACAAATAATTTAGGAACTGGAGCTGCACCTGCAACTTTAGGAGGAGTTGCAATTAGACAGGCTGGAAATACAACATCTGGTACTGGAAATGTTAGTATAAGTAATTTGGTGGCTAGAGTTTATGCTAATGGATCTTTAGCTGTCGCAGATTTCGGAAAAGAAAAATCTCTTTTTGTAAAAAACACCTTTGTAAAGAATAATGAAATTGTTTTCGGAGCTGACGCAAAAGATGTAAAAGTTTACAATATGTTCGGACAAATAGTGAAGACTGCATCGGTAAAAGCTGATGGAACTTTAAATGTTGCTGATTTGGCAAAAGGAAACTATATCGTTACAGGTACTGTAAACAATCAAGCTATTTCTCAGAAAATTTTGAAAGATTAATTTTAATAGAAAATTATACTGAAAGAGCTGTCATTTGACAGCTCTTTTTTATTGTATCAGTTAATACCAGCCTCTTCTCGCAGCATTAATAATAGATCCCAGATTGAGAACCAATGTGTATCGGATACGTTTTGCATAATCTTTGAAAGAAGGTTCAAAACCTAATGAAGACTGTACAGGGAAATAAACTTCAAGAAAATCAGGAATTACCCTCACTTTTATTCCACTGTCCCATATAAATTGAGTCGGTCGGTTTTTGTTTTTATAAAATCCGGCATCTGCATATACATGGAAAATTTTCCATACACTTGAATCTACATTGAAAGAAGTGATCCATTGGTTTACACTTCCGGGTAGGAAAGATTTGAAACCTCCGTCTGCCAGGATAAACTGCTGGGATAAAATTCCGCTGCTGGCGCTTTCACCTAGGAGTGTATAGGAAAATGAATAATTGGAAACCCTTGAAATCCCGTAGTTGAATGTGCTGTTCCGGGTATCATTCCTTACAAAATATCCTGCAAATAATCGTAAACTTAATTTTTGCTTAGGAGCAAATTCCCATCTGTAAAAGCCTTCTGCAGTTATTTTATTGAAATCTTCCATTCCCTGAGTACTGATGCTTAGGCTTTTCTCATGAATCATCTGGCTGTCGCTATATCCATATCCAAGACTCCAAAGATTGTATTTGTCATAATCTTTTTTGGCAATCATTGCCGGACTGAGATCTCTTTCGAAATAGTTGTATGAAAAAGCTAAACTTCTTCCTACTGTACTTCTTGGGTTTTTTCTGAAATTAATATTGGAGAAAGCTGATAATTTGCGATAAGCAAGATTATAGTCGTAATGAAAATACGAACCCGAAACTCCGAAAGTCAGACTTCGGATAATACTTTCAGCCGGTAAAAAAGAATAGGAGATTGCCCCGGAACCTGTCATTTTTCCTGTTCCGGAACTGTACATCGGAGTAAATGAATACAGGAATTTCTGGTCAAAAAATGACTGGTTTTTAAAATTGACTCCAAATAAAAATTTATCGTAAGTATTATTAAATCTGATCTTAGGACTTATATATATTTCATTGAATTCCGGATTGGGAATGTCTTTTATAAATTTGAATTTAATTTTCTTGGTATTAGAGAAAAAACCTTTGGCATACAAGTAATTATCTCTGTATTTAGACTCTGGAAAGATGTAGTCCTCATTCAGGGTGATTTTGTAAATATCATCTGCAGGAAGCGAAAAAGTCTTTGTTTTTGCATTTTCTTCAGCTTCGACCCAGTATTCTTGTTTGTTTCCTTCTTTATCTTCCGTTTTTAATTTTACAGGGATATTTGAAAATGTATTTTTATGAATTTTAATATTCAAAGTGTCATTTTCTTTCTGTAATCTTTTTAATTTAAAATTGACTCTGTTTTTATGCTCCAGAAAATCAGCCAGATATTCTGTTCTCTCATCTTTTTCAGCAAGTTCTTTTAAAAAATCTCTGGGATCAACCTTTTGATGTTGGTTTTTTAGTATGAAATCTTTTAAAAGGGTATTAAAATTTTCATATCCCATTTTATCAGCAGAATAATTGAACAAACTTCCCGTCTCAAAACTGCTGATGGCCATATCATTAAAGTTGCTCAAAACCGTGAACTTTTCATCAACTTTCTGGTCAAGATTCTGCGACATGATATATTGATAGGCAATACCATAGCGGTCAACCAATTTCACCTTGGAAGCATGGAATAGTTTTAAAGGCTTTACTCCAAAAATTTTAGTTTCAGGAAGGGTTCCTAAAAGTTTGGTTTCTTTATAGAATTTATTCAGGTATTGAATTTCTAAATAAGATTTTAAGCCGTTTTTAAACCAATGATTATCCTGTTTATTGGTTATGATGGTTTCGTCAAGGATTTTCTTCGCAATAATTCCAAAATAGTCTAAATCTATTTTTTCAGCATCCGTAAAAAGAGGAAAATTAAACTTCCAGACACTAATGTCATTATTTCCGAAAAAATCTTCCTTATTCCTGAATTTCTCAGAAATAAAAAGTGTTTCAGGAACAAATCCAAGTTTCTCTTTAATAAATCTTAAATGAAGAGGTAAGAAAAATTCCAGATTTTCTTTTTCCTGTGGACTCAGATTGTACCCGAATTTAATTGCAGTATTAAGGTCATCGGAATTGATGCTGATCACCGGAAACTCTTTTTTAGAAAGAATAAATTCAGGATCAGTATCCAGATCACCCGTGAAATGGGCATTTGAAGATTGGGTGATATTGCTTTGAATATAATATTTTGTTTCCGCTGCGAGATTAATGTCCCAAAAAGTATTGAAGTTTACAGATTCTTCAATATCATGATATTTTTTTGGATACTTATTGTCCGGATCAAAGTGATCGGGAACAATAAAGAAATATTTTAAAACCACATTGTTATCAGATGTTCCGTATCCTGTAAACTTTTGATCAGGAAGCTGCAATTGATACTGCAGTTGTAGTTTTATTTTTTCTCCCGGTTTCAGTGCTTGCTGCAAAGGCAGGAAAAGATTTTCATCTGAGAGGTCTTGAACGGGAATATCCTGACCAGAATTTTTAATCTGTAAGTTTAAAAGCTTTCCCTGTTGTTCATCTTTAGCAAAATGAAGATCAGTATTCCGGTCTTCCAGTTTTCTGTAGGCTAAAGAAGTTCCTCTTTTATGATAAGCAGAAATCCAGTTTAGCAGTTTTATAGAGTCCAGTTCTTTTTCGGAATGGTTAAAATAGACCAATTCCTGATTCACTGTTAATGTTTTATGATCTGCAGATAGCCTGGCTTCAACAGATATACTGTCTTTCTGTGCAGAAATCTCTACAACACCTAAAAACAAAATAAGACAAATACTAATTCTTTTCAATATTCCTGATAAAGCACCAAATATAACTTATTTTGAATAGATTTGGTAAAGATTTGAGCAAGGAATTGATAAAAAATTAACCACAAAAGATATAATAGACTTAAGTTCTTTTGTACCTCTTGTGGTTAAAAAAATATTTTAAATTGTTTTTTATAAAGAATTCAAGTAAGCTTTCCATCCTTCATTTTTATAAGTGATGGCAGCCTGTTCAGGATTTTCAGCTTTATAAATTCCTCTACCTACAATAATGAAATCAGTGTGAAGAGTTCTGAATACATGTTCCGGAGTATTGTACTGCTGTCCTTTTCCGTCACCCGAATCAGCTAGATTCACACCCGGAGTGAATAGTAATAGTTCTTCAGGAAGTGTATTCTGAGAAACTCCTCCGATTACATTAGGATGAGATAAAGCTACTTTTAAGGCTTCTTCTCTATAGCTGCTTGTAGTTAAAGTTCCTTTGGAAGACATTCCGATAATTGCAACTACCCCTACATTTTTGAAGCAGTCTAGAGATTCAAAACCACCAATTACCTGAGAAGTTACAAAATCTGCCCAGTCTGTAATTTTGAAAACTCCGCTTGTGAACTGAAGTTCCTGAGTATTTCCTATGTCTGCAAATTTTCTGTCTTCCATCAATAAGAAGTTGTGCTTTGCAGCTAATGCTTTTAACGGGGTGATTGTTTTTTCGTATTCGAAATCAGAAATAACGTCGATATGAGTTTTCAATGCAATAACGTGCGTTCCAACTTTATCAGCGAGATCTAATAATTCCTGAGTGGTCGTAACATCAGCAGAAGCAATTAGATTCGATTGTTTAGCAATCGCGGTTTCCAATAATTTTTTAGAAACAGAATGTTGTGTACTGCTTAGTTTTTGTTCGTAAGAAGATTTTGTCTTTTCTTCAAACTGAATATGGTTTCCCTGTAAAAAATCTTGAATTCTTTTTACCTCTTCATCAGATAATTCTCCATTTTCCTGAAGGATTTCGCAAACTTCTGAAATATTGAAAAGCGTGTGTACTTTATACCCCTTGCTTTCCAAAAGTTGTGTTCCGCCCTGCTCTCTGTCAAGAACAACAACGATATCTGCAACTTTAAGATCTTCCTGTTCTACTTCTGCGATGGTTTCGATCAAAGATTTTCCTGAAGTGATGACATCCTCTACCAAAAGACAGTTTTGTCCTTTCTGATAAATTCCTTCAATCAGCTTCTTTGTACCGTAATTTTTTGCTTCTTTTCTTTTAATAATTAACGGAATGTAGCTTTCCAAAGACATTGCTGTTGCCATAGGAAGTGCAGCGTAAGGAACTCCGCATATTAAATCGAAATTATCCAAAGGAAGCATTTCCAATAAATAATTAGCCAGGCTTTTCAAAATTTTAGGATCTGAAGCCAGCGGTCTTAAATCTACATAAAACGGACTTTCAATACCGCTTTTTAATGTAAATCTTCCGAATTTAATGATGCCCAGTTTGTAGCACTCTAAAAAGAATTCTTTTTTACTTTCCATTATTTTTTATTAGATGGTGCAAATTTAAGGATTTGAAAACGAAATGGGAAAATTCAAATGTCAATTTTATCATATAAACAAACAGTGAACCTTAAATCCTGATTTCCGTGATTTTAGAAAGATTATTTATTAGGATGAAATACTTTTGAGCTTGTCATTTCGACGAAAGGAGAAATCGGAATTGGTACCAGATTCTTCACTCCGCTTTCGCTTCATTTAGAATAAAAAAACATTCCCAATTGGGAATGTTTTTTTATTCTATTATTTCTGCATCAATAATCTTTGTTTCTCCACTACTGTATTTTTGTTGGGCTTCCCAAAGTAAAAACTTATCTACCTCTTTAATGAGCTTTGGAATTACCAGATATAATACCGCAAGATCATCCATTACCCCCAAAACAGGGATAGCTACTTCAGGAAGAAGATCGATGGGTGAAAGTATATAAAGAACACCTAATAGAGGAAGAATAATATCAATAGACTTCATTGGATACGTTCCTTTTCGCCACATTTTTATCATTCTGAAAATATCAGGGATCTTTTTAATGAAGCCTTTATGATTGATAGCTTCTTTTGCAAGACTCAGTTTCGAATATTTCATTTTGTGTTTATAGTTTAAAATAATTTTAACTCTGTGTATATTTCACAAACTTTGTACCAAATAGATATAAAATTTAGTTAAATTATTTGATAGTGCTGTCGATAAACTGGTGTGCAGATTCTGAATTCCAATCTCTTGACGCATCTTCTTTGATGATGATTCTTCCGTTTTTATCCAAAAGATAAGTGGTAGGGAAAACTTTAGGAAGGATTTTCTCTGAAATAGGACTCTGTGCAATATAAACAGGAACGTTGTAGTTGTTTTGTTTCAAAAATTTTTTTACAGCGTCTTCCTGATCGTTCATAGCTATTAAAACAAAACTGACCTTATCCTTTTTAGCATCATATAATTTCTGGATCGAAGGCCATTCTTTTCTGCATGGAGGGCACCATGTTCCCCAGAAATTAAGAAAGACAGCCTTATCTTTGAAAGCTTTAAGATTGGTACTTGGAACATTGATTCCCTGTAAATCAATATCATAATCTTCTTCGCTTACATGAACGGCATTTTCAATCGTAGCGATTGGAAAAAAAGTATCCTGTAATTTTTCTTTCACTCCCGGAACGAATGCAATTACAGCAATGATGACGATTAATACAAGATAAATTATATTTTTTTTCATGAGTTTTACTTATTTAATTTACCTAAAATAATGATATTTTTTATCTTCTGAATATCAGAAAACTAATATTTTAAAGAAGATCTAAAATTTCCTGAACCGCGTCTTTTCCTCTGTTTTTTGCATAATAGAGCTGAAGATCGTTATAAAAGCTGTCTTTTGGATAACCTTCAGGATCGGCTTTATGTTTCATCAATAATTCTTTTCCATATTTTGGACGAGGTCCCCATGAATTTTTTACGTTGAAGTCTTTATCCAAAATAATAACTTTAGGAATAGATTCGGTTCCATTAGTCAAAAACTGATTGATTAAGCTTTTATCACTATCTCTCAGGAAGATTTTTACTTCATTATGACCTTCAAAAAATTTAATCAAAGCAGGAACTGTTGCGCTTGCATCACCACACCAGGCTTCGGAAATGATTAAAATTTTTCCGTCAAAATTTTTAGCAGCCAGTTCTTTCAGCTGTTCTTCATCCGGAATGTATTTTTTCAAAGTTCTGTCCATTCTTTGAAGTCCCAGTTCATAGTATTGTTTATAGTCAATTTCCTGTTGAGTGGAAGGGTTTTCTAATCGTTCTTTTGCGATTTGAATATATTCTTCATAAGAAATTCCTTGAGCCCAGTAATTTTCCATTACTTAAAATTTGTATTAAAAATTATTAATATTTCTTGTTTTGTTAATCAAAAATAAATCCGCTAAGACAAAAGCTGCCAAACTTTCCACTACAGGAACAGCTCTTGGAAGAACACAAGGATCGTGGCGTCCTTTTCCTTCTACAATGGCAGGATTTCCAAATTTATCCACACTTTCCTGAGGTCTTAAAATAGTAGCCACTGGTTTGAAAGCTACCCGGAAATAAATATCCATTCCGTTTGAAATTCCGCCTTGGATTCCACCGGAAAGATTAGATTTTGTTGTAAAGTCTTCGTTGAAAAGATCATTATGTTCTTTTCCTGTCATTTTTGCCCCGCAGAAACCGCTTCCATATTCAAAACCTTTTGCGGCATTGATATTCAGCATTGCTTTACCTAATTCTGCCTGCAGTTTTGAGAAGACAGGTTCGCCAATTCCGACAGGAACATTTTTGATCACACATGTAATTGTTCCGCCGATTGTATTGCCTTCTTTTTTGATTTCTTTGATTCTCTTGATCATCTTTTCTGCTGTTTCAGCATCAGGACAACGAACTTCGTTGCTTTCGGTTTTAGAAAAATCCAAAGCCTGATAAGGTTTTTCACAGAAAATTTCACCTACGGAAGAAACGTAAGCATTGATCTCAATATTTGATAAAAGCTGTTTTGCTAAAGCTCCGGCAACCACCCAGTTCATGGTTTCTCTTGCTGATGATTTTCCGCCGCCGCGATAATCTCTTAGACCATATTTTTGATCATAGGTAAAGTCCGCATGACTCGGACGATACGAGTTAGCAATATGGTCATAATCTTTTGATTTCTGATTTTCGTTTTCGATAATAAAACCAATGGGAGTTCCGGTTGTTTTTCCTTCAAAAATTCCTGAAAGAAACTGTACGGTGTCACTTTCTTTTCTTTGGGTTACAATTGCAGATTGTCCGGGTTTTCTTCGATCCAATTCGTATTGAATTTTATCGAAATCAACCGTTAAACCTGCCGGAAAATTATTGATGATTCCACCATAAGCCAAGCCATGACTCTCTCCAAATGTTGTAAGACTGAGAAGATTACCTAAAGTATTTAACATGGTACAAATTTACGGCTTTTTCTTCAGATAAAAAGACTCACACATTACTTCTGTTTATACAGATTGTTGATGGAATTGATCACGTTGTCTGCTTCTTTTTTTTCCTTTGAATTTAATTTTTTCCAGATAAATCCACTTTCGGTATCGGTTTCATCGATGAGCTGCGGGAAAATTCCGGCTTTTATATACTCAAAAACATAGCCTTCGGAAATAGCGGGAAGGGGAGTGCTGTAGTTGAGCGGATATTTTTTTGAAACATTGAAATTTAAATTACCGATTTTGTAAGAGTTGTAATCTATAGCTTTATAAACGGACGGTTTATAAAGCTGCTCTATTTCGGGTTCTTTCATGAAGTTTCCTAAATAGAAGCTCTGCAAATGTTTTTTAACAAGTTGAGGAATTGATATGAATCCGACAAAAAATAGGCTGAAAACAGAAAATATAATAAGTGATTTTTTTTTATCGAAATAATTGATAAACATTACAAAGAAAATGACAAAGAAAACATCTATAAAAAAACGGTATTGTGCCGAAAATAAAATGATTAAAATGCTTTTTATTAGAATCGAAATACAAATTAAAGTAATGATTCTGTTTTTTTTGATGAATGCAAATCCGGTGAAAATAATTAAACTTATAACAAGTAGTATATTGATTTTTGATTTCATTCCGTGTAAGAAAAACCAGTTTTTTACATAATCAAACCAAGAAAATTGTTGAATTTGCAGATAGGAATACTGCATATCATAGGTTTTTTGAATAGCAATTTGGGAAGAGGTTTTTAAAATATCGGGGTTAGGCTTCCAACTTATTCCAATATCTCCGACTGAAACGGGGAAAACAGGATAACCAAAGGTATAAATGTTCTTAATACAAAATAATATTAGGATCAAAATTCCTGGAATTAGATTTTTAAAACCCGATTTTATAATGAAAACCGAATAAAGACAACTTAAGATCGGAAGCCAGATCATTGTTGGTTTTATTGCAAAAACAAATGCTGAAAATGTGAATAAAATGGCTGTTTCTTTATTTTGTTTTACGATTTCATTTAAAATAATCAATGAAAAAATAATAACGGGAAGATCCGGACTCGGAGATTGTGAGAACATTAGTAAAAAAGGGAGAAAGCAAAGGTGAATCCAGCTTTTTTTTTCAATGATATATACTATGTAAACAATGAGTAAAATAGTGTTTATTCTCAGAAAAGGATCGGTAAAATTGGAAAATCCGGCTTGGAAAATATGCCAAATAGACATTTGACCAAGTACAAGATTAAGATTTGAAATACCTTTTACCATACCGACTTCTGTAAGCCATTTTATCGTGGGAATATAATATCCGAAGTGATCTATCATATATGGATAGAATGAACCGCAGAATAAAATTATCAGTAAACTGCCGGTAAATAACAGAGAATCTTTTTTTGAAAGTAGAGTGAATTCCTGATATAATTTGTCTTTAAAAAAATAAAAAAGGCCCAGTAAAATGGTCGGAATTTCTACATAAATCTTTAAAGGAATGAAGAAGGAAAGAATTGTCCAGATCAAACTGACGGTTAAAATTCCTGAAAATACTTTTCCTGAAATTCCTTCAAATAAAGGAGTTGATAAATATTCTGAAATTCTTCCCCAACCGATTAAAACCGGAATAATTAAAATTGTTGAAAGTAAAATTAAAATCATAAAAAAAGATTGCTTAAAAATAAGCAATCTTTTAGTGTTATATTGAAAAATAATTAATTACTAGGCTGAACTCTACCGTCCTTTCTATCTCCGGCTCTACCAATCGTATATCCGGTTGCGCCCCCTACAACTCCACCGATTACGGCACCAAGCCCTCTGTTTTTCTTAGCAATAATGGCACCTGCTGCTGCACCACCTACGGCTCCGATGATAGTACCTTTTGCTGCTTTACTCATCCCTTTTTTCTGAGTTGTTCCCTGTGAAGCGGTGCTACTACTTCCGTTATTGGCATAACTTCCGTTTGAGCCTGAACTTTCTCTATAGATGGTTTTCTCTCTTATTACCTGTGGTCTTGAATTATTTGAATTTGAAGCGACTTCTTTTGCTTTTTTAACTTCAACAATGCTGTCTGCTTGTTTTTGAGCTTCGTAAGCCATTTTTTCTTTTTCAATAGCTAATTTCTGTTTTTCAATTTCTAGCTGTCTCATTTGAAACTCTATTTTTTGTTGCTCCAGAGATTTTTCAGCTACTTGATCATCTTTTTTACAAGCTGTCATTAAAAATACTGACAAAAAACTTGCTAACACTATCTTTTTCATAATTCAATTTTTTATTGACAAAGATTTATCAATTGTTGTAATGATAATTTCAATTTTAAAGCCAAATAATGTTAATAAGTGTTAAAATTAGTGGAATGAAGGAAATCGATACTTTGAATTTTTCAATTACAAAAAGTGAATTCCAGATTTTAAATTGCTTTATTGTTCAGTATTTGCAATATTTTTTGAATACTTATTTCACTTTTTCTTGAGAGAAAAATAAAAGTCTTTTTTTATTCCTGAAAAAATATGCTTAAAAGTACTTTAAACACTAGGCTTTGTGCTTTTATATGGACTTTTTAGTGAAAAAAATATTGCATTAAGTCAAAAAGTAATGAAATAATTATAAATCTATTTTATGTGATTTTTTTACATTTTTTTTGATTTTATTACGAAAAAAAAACTTCAAAAAACAGTTTTTTTAGTTTTTTTATAATGATGTTATTTTTGTAGATTTGTATAAACTAAAAAACTTGCCATGGACTTATTTGATTATTCATTCATCAAACTGATTTTACTGTTTGTACTCCTCATGTTTTTTACCGTTTGCCTGTACTTATTTCTTCGGAAGAGTAGCAACAGATCAGGATTCGGGTATTACGGTTATGATTTTCCCCATTATAAAAAATATATGGATCCTAAGAAAAAAGACCTGGACTCCAAAGAAGAAGTTAAATGATACATATTTTTAAATTTCATTTATAAAATATTCTAATCCAGATCAATGGTGGCTATGGAATTGTCTCTTGGTCAGATTAGATGTTTGGACCAGTATTAAACAAAAAAACTCAAATCTTAAGATTTGAGTTTTTGGAGGTGCCTAGCGGATTCGAACCGCTGTAGATGGTGTTGCAGACCACTGCCTAGCCGCTCGGCCAAAGCACCATTTTTTACGTCTGCAAATATAGTAAAATTTATTATTTAGCAAAAACTTTATGCTATATTTCTGTATTGTGAATCCTTTTTATCTTGTTTATCAGTGGGATAAATTTTTAAAAAAAGCTTGTTTTGAATAGAGTATAACTCAAATTCCGGCAAGAATTAATTTTAAGGATGCGTTGGTATCAATAACGGCTGTAATGGCTGTTGATGTTAAGAGTATTTTTGTAGGTTTAAGATTAAAAACCTTTCCACTCATTTTTAGTCCTTTATAATATTCTTTGTTGAAAGCTTCTTCAATACTTTTTTTCGAGCTGTTTTCAAGGTCTTGTGTAGGAATTCCATATTCCTCTTCTATCATTTTTACGATTTTTCCCTGAAATAATACAGATGCTGTTTTCTGTAAAAAATTAGAAGTTTTAAGTTTGAATTTGGTTCCTGAAAGGACAATTTTCTTTTTGGCCTCATCATATACTGGAATCCCTGAAATAATACAGGTTCCTTTTACATAGCCTTCAGTTTGAGCTTCAATCATAATTTTATCATCTATTCCGTATACTCTAATGTCAGTAATTTTCACCTTCGAATCCCTTATGTCGAATTCTTTATTCAAAAATGTCTTTCTAGCAATATTACTGGCTTCCGTATAAGGAATATTGGCTGTTGTCTGTAATAAAAAGTTATCTCCTAAGCTAGGGGAGAAGCTGAAGTTTAAGGCTGTTTTTATAGGTTGTGAAGCCTCCGGTTTAGTGCCTGTGAAGGTTTCAGAATATATATCAATTCCAATATTGGTATTGATCTGATTGGCATAAAATTTTAACGGAGTAATATTTACTGCAATAGGAGAGACTTTCAACCAGGTATTATATTCTTCTGAAATGTTGAAGGGCTGTGAAAAAGCATTCCATGCCGTTACAGCATATTGTTGGAAATTCAATTGAGATGCCATTTGCTGATCAATGGTTTTACAGAATTTTTGCTGCTGTTCGATTAAGTTTTTTTCAACGATAGACGTGATCGGAATTTGAATTTTCCCGAAATCTAAAACAGGTTTTGTTACCCATCTGAAACCATTGGGTTTTGTATTGGTTGTTATGGTCCAGTTGTTTTGGAAAGTTAATGTGGTATTAAAAGACATCACGGTTTCAAAAGTTGTATTTTGATAGGTGTAAATGCCTAATGTTCCGATACCTTTTTCTGCCCAGATCTTTAAAGGAACTTCAATTAAAATATTTTGATTCGTTCCTCCTACTAAACGTATAGGCCGGGTTTTCCATACTTTGACTTTGAACTGGTCATTATTGTTATCCGTATAAGAATCGTCCTGATAAATAAGCTCTTTTACAGAGGCATTAATCATGTTGCTGATTTCCGAAAGGGGAATCGTTACCGGCATAGTAATGTTGGATTTTATCTTCGGGAAATTATATGCGACCGGCTGACTCTCGGCATTTGTTTGTCCAAAAGTATTGATAAAAGCGACTAGAAATAATATTTTGATGATTTTCAATGTATAAAATTTTAGAAAACGAAGTAAATTTAATTTTCAGGTTTAAAACTCTGCTCCAGCTCGATACTTGCGCCTCTCATTTCGCCTTGCATAGGAGGAGCAGTTTTGGTAATTTTTAATTTGATATAATCAATCTGGGAAAATTTATCATGAATTTTAGAAATGATTCTCCCTGCTACATGCTCCAGTAATTTAGATTTAACCTTCATTTCATCATGGATGATATGGTTGATGTCTGCATAACTTATAGTATCCTTCAAATCATCAGATTCCGCTGCTTTCCACAAATCAGTGTGAAGTTCCACATTTAGAATATAATATGTTCCGATAACATTTTCTTCAGGTAAAACGCCGTGATAGGCATATATTTTTACGTCTTCAAGATATATTTTGCTCATATTTTCTTAATTTTTATCAAGCAAAATTCGCTTTAATTCTGCAAAGTCAGCTTGTATTTCAAGACTTTTTTTCTCCTTTTTCATTAAATCTTTTAAAGACTCGGGGAGTTCAATAGAGACTTGTGCTGCCATTTCTACTGCATCAGGAAATTTTACAGGATGTGCTGTTGCCAAAATAAAACCTTTTTTACCCGGATTTTCTTTCAAATATTGTTCCATTGCTGTATAAGCGACTGAACTGTGGGGGTCAAGCAAATAATTAAATTTTTTATCAATTTCTTTGATGGTCTGTAAGGTTGTATCATCATCAATAGAATAGCCTGAAATTTTACTTTTTACATCTTCAAAATGATTTTCAAAAAGCTCTAAAATTCTTATAAAATTGCTCGGATTTCCGACATCCATTGCATTCGAAAGGGTAGCAACCGTTTCTTTATATTCTAATTTTTGTGTTTTTAAATACTGCGGAACTACATCATTCTCATTACAGGCAGCAATAAAATGTTCGGCAGGAAGTCCTCTGAAATGAGCTAAAATTCCTGCGCAAATATTGCCAAAATTTCCACTGGGAACGCAAATAACAGGGTTTTCTTTTTCCAGTATCTGCCATTGTTTTAACGCTAATAAATAATAAATCTGCTGAGGAAGCCATCTTGCGACATTAATAGAATTTGCGGAGGTTAAAAATAAAGCTAAATTTATTTCTTTATCCGAAAAAGCCTGTTTTACCAGACTTTGGCAATCATCAAAACTGCCGTCAACTTCCAGGGCGGAAATATTTTCGCCTAAAGCAGTCAATTGCTTTTCCTGAACTTCACTCACACGATTTTTAGGATAAAGGATAACAACTTCAATATTTTCAGTTTGATAAAACCCATTGGCAACTGCGCCTCCCGTGTCTCCTGAAGTTGCAACCAAAACCGTTACCTTTTTATCTTCATCCTGCAGAAAATAGGAAAGAATACGACTCATAAATCTTGCTCCAACATCTTTAAATGCCAAAGTAGGTCCATGAAAAAGTTCTAGTGAATAAATATTTTCATTAATTTTTTTCAAAGGAATTTCGAAATTAATGGTTTCTGAAACGATTTCTTTTAAAACATCAGAAGGAATTTCATCCCCAATAAAATCTTTCATGCACTGAAAAGCAATTTCTTCATCAGAATATTGATGTAAATTTTCAATGAAATCCAGATCAAATTTTGGAATAAATTCAGGAAAAAATAAACCTTTTTCTTTTCCCTGTCCTTTTATGGTCGCAGTTTTGAAATCAACAGCTTCTTTTTTATCTTTTAAATTGTAATACTTCATTGGGCTAAATTTTAATTTTCGATGATTTTAATTCCTGACGGATTTATTTTTGAAACATACACGAAGCTTTCAATGTCAATTTCATTATAAACAGATTTCATCATATCTGCGATTTTCTGTGCAATTTCTTCTTTTTCCGAAATCATAAAAATTGACGGCCCGGAACCTGAAATTCCTCCGCCCAAAGCTCCTAATTCCAGACTATTTTCTTTGATATCGTTAAACCTCGGAATTAAAATGCTTCGTATGGGTTCTACTATGACGTCGTTCAGGCTTCTGCCAATCAATCCAAAGTCATTATTCTGAATCCCGGCAACTAATCCTGCAATATTTCCCCATTGTTCTATTGCATCTTTCAGAAGAATATTCTTTTTCAGAATCTGTCTTGCATCAGAAGTTTTTACTTCAACCTGCGGATGAACTGCCGTCACCAATAAATCAGGAGAATTCAGGGGAATAATATCAATAAGATTGGATGATTTCACTAAAGTTATTCCTCCAAAAATGCAAGGTGCAATATTATCTGCATGTTTTACGCCGGAAGCCAGCTCTTCTCCAAACATTGCAAAATAAACCAGTTCTTCTTTAGTGAAAATATTTCCCAATAATTCATTGGCTCCGATGGCGGCTCCAGCGGCGCTAGCCGCACTGGAGCCGAGCCCGCTTCCTGGTTTTATCTTTTTATTAATGATGACTTCAAAGCCTTTTTTCAAATTTAAATATTCCTGGATTTTTAATAAAACGACTCCGGCAACATTTTCTGTTGGCTTTTCGGGTAAACCGAAACTATCCTTATGTCTGATAATAATTTCGGGGGTTTCCAGGAGCTTAAACTCCATCTCATCATAAGGTTCGTGAATTGCCATTCCCAAAATATCAAACCCGCAAACCAGATTGGCAACAGTTGCAGGTATTTTTAATTTAATTTTTCTCATAATTAAAATTTTAAACAGAACGAACGATATCGGCAAAAACACCACTTGCGGTTACTTCTGCACCGGCTCCCGCACCTTTTACAACCAAAGGCTGTTCAGAATATCTCAAAGTTTTAAAGATTACAATATTATCTTTCCCGTACAGATGAAAAAGATCACTTTCAGGAGCAATATGCTGCAACCCGACTTTGGCTTTTCCATCATTGAACTCTGCCACGTATTTTAAAATCTTACCATTATTTTTGGCTTGATGAAGTATATTTTTAAAATGGTCTTCATATTTCGTAAGTGATTGATAAAAATCTTGTACGTTACCTTTCATACATTCTTCCGGAAGAAAACTTTCATTTTCAATATCATCAAATTCAAGGGAATAACCAGCCTCTCTTGCCAGGATCAAAATTTTTCGTGCAACATCGGTTCCAGATAAATCAAGTCGTGGATCCGGCTCGGTATAACCTTCTTTTTGAGCCTGGGCTACAACTTCGGAAAAGGTCTTGCTGCCGTTATAATTGTTGAAAACAAAATTCAGAGTTCCGCTTAAAACTGCCTGAATAGAAGTTATTTTATCACCACTTCTTATCAGGTCGTTAATTGTTCCGATAATCGGAAGTCCGGCTCCTACATTCGTTTCAAATAAAAATTTGCAGCTGTGGTTTCTGGCAATAGATTTTAATGATCTATAATTTTCAAAACCGGAAGAAGCTGCAATTTTGTTGCAGGCGACAATATTAATGCTCTTTTTTAATAATTTTTCATACATATTCGGAACTTCGGAACTGGCCGTTACATCTATAAAAACAGAGTTTCTTAAATTCCGTGAAATAATTTCCCTGGTAAATTTTTCCACAGAAGCTTCTTCGCCATGTTGATTCCAATCATTCCAATCATTTTCCGGGATTCCTTTATCCGCGAAAATCATTTTCCGGCTGTTGGAAAGTCCTGCGATTCTTAAATTGATCAGAAGGTTTTCTTTAAGATATTCGTTCTGATCATAAATTTGCTGGATTAATTTCTTCCCTACATTCCCTGTTCCGCAGATATAAAGGTGGATCTGTTTTATTTCGGACTCAAAAAACTCTTCATGTAGAACATTAACAGCCTTTTTAATATCTTTTTCTAAAATAACAATGCTGATATTTTTTTCTGAAGATCCCTGTGCAATCGCTCTGATATTGATGCCGTTATTTCCCAGACAGCCAAACATTTTGGCGCTTACGCCGCTTCGACTTTTCATATTTTCGCCGACTAATGCTACGATGGATAAACCGGTTTCAATTTTTACAGGTTCAAGTCTTTTTAGTTTCAGATCATCTTCAAAAGCCGAATCTATAGCACTTTTAGCTCCTATCATATCTTTTTCATGAATCGCAACAGTAATGGAATGTTCGGAGGAACTCTGAGTGATGAGAATAACGTTCACTTTTTCATTGCTTAAGCATTGGAATAGTTTTGCAGAAAACCCGGGAATTCCAATCATTCCGCTTCCTTCTAAAGTCAGCAGAGCAATATTGCTCATGTTTGAAATCCCAACAGCGATTGGTTCGTTTTCAGGATCATTTTTTTTCAGATTGTGAGAAATTAATGTTCCCGGAGCTTCAGGATCAAAAGTGTTTTTAATTCTTAAATCGATATTTTTTACCATGACGGGCTGTATGGTAGGAGGATACAAAACTTTTGCTCCGAAATGAGAAAGCTCCATGGCTTCAGAATATGAAATCTCAGGAATTGGTTTTGCATCGGAAACCAATCTGGGATCAGAGGTCATCATTCCGCTAACGTCTGTCCAGATCTGAAGTTCATCAGCATTGATGGAGGAAGCAATAATAGAGGCAGTATAATCTGAACCGCCCCGTCCTAATGTTGTGGAGTTTCTTTTTTCATCTTTAGCAATAAATCCCGGAGCAATAATAATCTGGTTTTGATTTTCATTTAAAAATTGCAGCAGATTTTTTTCCGTAGCTTCAAAATGTACTTTTGCATTTGTGAAATTACTGTTGGTAGTAATATTTTCTGCAGAATTCATCCAAAAAACATTCAGTCCTTCAGATTTTAATCTTGCGGTAATTATATTGGAAGAAAGAAATTCACCATAAGAGGTTATTTTATCTTTAATTCTGTCGGTAAATTCTCCCAATACGAAAATCCCGTTGCAGATGTCTTCAATATCATTAAAATGTTTTTTAACGAAGCTCAGCCAAGAGCTTTGATCCAAAATCGGAATTAATTCTTTGACTAAATCCAGATGTTTTTCTTCAATATTTTTAATTATTTGAAAATAATTTTCATTGCTTTGGGAGGCTGATTCTGCTGCTTTTATCAATTGATCTGTTACGCCATGAAGTGCAGAAACCACAACTACAACTCTGTTTTTCAGAGATTCTTTTTTTATAATATCTTCGACCTTTAATATATTTTGGGCATTGGCGACAGAAGTTCCGCCAAATTTTAAAACTTTCATTATATTTTATTTAGGTTATGAAAAATGAAATTTTACTCTTCAAAAAAAGAGTACACGCGTGTGAATGATATGTGAAAATTTACCCCGTTATGGGGTAGTCGTAGTTGTTGTAGCAATAATAGAAACAAAGTTTCCTTCCGGGATAGAGAAATCCGGAATAGAAATATCAGATATGTTTCTTAAAAAGTTCATTGTTACTTGAACAAATGTACAAATTATTTTAAAACACCAAAGTTTTTGTGCTAAAATTTTGAAAAAGAAAAAAGCACTGTAAAAACAGTGCTTTAATTTTATTTTATACTTTTAGAAAGATCAAGCATTGCCTCAATTGGCTTTAATGCTTTTAATCTCAATTCTTCATCAATAATAATTTCAGGAAGTTCATATTTCATACATAAATACAATTTTTCCATTGTATTGCGTTTCATGTAGAAACATTCTGAACAGTTACAACTTTCATCAAAAACCAAAGCCGGAATCAATTCTTTGTGAGGAGCACGCTTTTTCATTTCGTGCAGGATTCCTTCCTCTGTTGCGATGATGAACTTCTGACAATCGTCTTTCTGCACATAATCCAACAATGCAGAAGTAGAACCAATAAAATGAGCCAGTTTCAAAACCGCTTCTTCACTTTCCGGATGAGCAATCAATTTTGCATCTGGGTTCTCTGCCAATTGTTTTGCAATTCTTTCCATGGAAAATGCTTCGTGAACGATGCAGCTTCCATCCCAAAGTATCATATCACGTCCTGTTTTCTGAGATAAATATCTCCCTAGATTTTTATCCGGTGCAAAAATGATTGGTCTGTCTTTCGGTAAAGCTTCAATCACTGTTTCGGCGTTGGAACTTGTGACGATAATATCACTTTCTGCTTTCGTTTCAGCGTTACAGTTGATATAGGTTGCAACCAGAGCATTCGGATGCTGTTCACGCATTTTTCTCAAACCTTCTCCTGAGCAGCCGTCTGCTAAAGAGCATCCCGCCATTGTGTCGGGAAGGACAACTTTTTTAGTCGGATTCAGAATTTTTGCTGCTTCAGCCATGAAATGCACTCCACAGAATACAATCATATCCGCATTCGTATCTTTTGCCTGCCTTGCCAATTGAAGAGAATCTCCCAGGAAATCGGCAATATCCTGAATTTCTCCAGGCTGGTAATAATGCGCTAAAATGACCGCATTTTTTTCTTCTTTCAATTTAAGAATTGCTTTTACAAGCTCTTCTCCTTGAGGAATCACTAAATCTTTAATATCCAGAAATCCTTTTACAGGAATGGTAGATTTAGCTTTTTCTAATGTTTCGGTACTCATATCAACCTCAATGTTTTTGATTACAGAAGTTAGAGGTTAGAAATTTGATATTAGTTAAAATTTGTGTTTAAAAAACTAAGCCCTAATTTCTAGTTTCTTCTATAAAATTTTTTATTAAACTTTCTATTTCTTTTTTTGCTTCGTCCAAATCAGCATTGATGACGATTTTATCAAATTCTTTAGCATAAGACATTTCTTCTTCTGCTTTTGCTACGCGGGTTTTGATGGTCTCTGCATCATCTGTGTTCCTTGAAATCAATCTTCGTTCCAACTCTTCAATGGAAGGTGGTTCAATGAAAATTGACAATGCTTTTTCTCCAAAATATTTTTTCAGGGAAATTCCTCCTTTTACATCAACATCAAAAATAACGACTTTTCCCTGATTCCAGATCTTTTCAACTTCAGATTTTAAAGTACCGTAATATTTATCCGTATAAACCTCCTCAAATTCTACAAATGCATCTTCCGCAATTTTCTGTCTGAATTCATCCGGTGTCAAAAAATGATAATCCACCGCATGAACTTCACTTCCTCTAGGCTGTCTTGTTGTACAGGAAATTGAGAACCGCAATTCATCAAAAACTTCCAGAGAATGCCTTACTAATGTCGTTTTTCCGCTTCCTGACGGTGCTGAAAATATGATAACTTTATCCATATGGTTGTTGGTTGATAGGTTTTAGTTGATAGTAGCAAAGATCCAACAACCATCAACCAAAAACAGTCAACTAAATTATAATACGTTTAACGTTTGTTCTTTAATTTTTTCCAAATCATCCTTCATCATCACTACTAGTTTCTGAATTTGAGCATGGTTAGCTTTTGAACCTAAAGTATTGATTTCACGACCAATTTCCTGAGAAATAAACCCAAGTTTTTTCCCGTTGAAATCTTCATTGTCCATTACTTCTTTGTAATATTTCAAATGCTGGGTTAATCTTACTTTTTCCTCAGAAATATCCAATTTTTCGGTGAAATAAGCCATCTCCTGATAAAAACGGGTTTCATCAACATTTTCAAATTCCTTCAATGTTTTCTGATAACGTTCTCGTACAGCTACAATTCTTTCTTCTTCAAAAGGAATAACCTCGTTTAGATATTTATCGATATTCTGAATGTTTCTTTCTAATTCTTCGTGCAGAATTTTACCTTCTGTTTTTCTGAACTCCTCAAAACGGTCAATTGCAGTATTTACAATCTTTGCTAAAGCTTCCCATTCACCTTCAGACAATTCATCGGGTCTGGAAGTGATCGCGTCCGGAAGTCTAACCGCCATTTTCAGATATTCGAAATCGGGTCCATCAGACGCAATATTTCGAAGTTCGTTAATGTAAGAATCAATTAATCCTTTGTTGATTTTTACATCATTGGTCTCTTCAAGATTCTCTATATTGATGTAGCAGTCTACTTTTCCACGGATGAGTCTATCATTAAGAATTTTTCTGATTTCAAATTCTTTTTCTTTATAACGCAGAGGGATTTTAATATTTAAATCAAAGCTTTTGCTGTTCAGTGATTTAATATCTATTGTAATTTTCTTTCCTTCAAAAACGTCTTCGGCTCTACCAAAGCCTGTCATTGATAAAATCATAGTTTTTTATTGTCGTACAAAGATAAACATTTAAGTCTATAGTGTGATAAGATGAAACTTTAACGTTAATGTCAAATTATTGATTTAAAATTTATTTTTAACCGTTAAGATTTTTATTAAGATATTTAGAACATTAAGATGAGCTTCGCTTTTAGAATAGTGCTTGAGAAAATCTATTAGATTTATTAATTAAACTTAACTCCTTAAATTATTCTTAATGGCTCAAAATTAAGGTGCAGTTTTTTTGAGTTTTTTACAGTTAAAATAAAGTTGGCTCATTTTCGTAAATTAGCGCTGTGAAAAAGAAAAATTTGATTTCTGTAGTAGGACCCACCGGAATTGGTAAAACAAGACTGGCAATTGATTTGGCTAAACATTTCAATACGGAAATTATTTCCTGTGATTCGCGTCAGTTTTTTAAAGGAATGGAAATCGGTACTGCAGCGCCTTCTGCGGAGGAATTGGCGGAGGCACCTCATCATTTTATCGGAAACCTTTCAGTTCAGGAATATTATTCCATCGGGCAGTATGAAGAAGATGCTTTAAAAAAGCTCAACGAGCTTTTTGAGAATCACGATACGGTCATTTTGGTGGGCGGAAGCATGATGTATGAAAAAGCGGTAATTGAAGGATTGAATGACTTACCGGAAGCTGACGAAGAAAATCAGAAAAAACTTCATGAAATTCTCGAAAATGAAGGCATCGAAAAGCTTCAGGAACTTTTAAAAGAACTCGATCCTGAATATTTTGCGGTGGTTGATTTTCATAATCACAGAAGACTTTTACGTGCAATTGATGTTATCTGGCAGACGAATAAAAAATATTCTGAACAGATTGCTGTTTCACAGGATTCCAGGGATTTTAATTCTATCCGAATCGGAATTGAAGCGCCGAGAGAAGAATTGTACGACCGAATCAACAGGAGAGTGGATATTATGATGGAGAAAGGTTTGTTGGAAGAAGCTAAAAATCTGGAAGAATTTAAAGATTTAACGGCTCTGAAGACCGTTGGATATTCTGAATTATTCAAATATTTTGATGGGGAATGGGAGTTGGATTTTGCCATTTCTGAAATTAAGAAAAATAGCCGAAGATATGCAAAACGCCAATTGACCTGGTACCGAAAAGCGGATGATATTCATTATTTGCAGCTGGGGTATTCGCGGGAGGATTTTGATAGGTTGATTGGGTATATTAATGAACAAATTTCAAAATAATTTTTCTTCCACAGATTTCACGGATTTACTAAGTTTAGCTAGGATTTTAGAACAATGCTTATAAAAATCTATTTGATTTTTCTTAATGAAGCTTGACTTCTTAAATGTTCTTAATGGTTTAAAAAAATATGAATTGTCATTCTGACAAAGGAAGAATCTCTACGAATATTTATAGATTCTTCACTCCACTTCTGAACTATGTTCGTAAACCTTTGGTTATGTTCAGAATGACAAACTACACAATCAAGCTTATACATATTTAAAAATAAAAATGCGATCCCGAAAGACCGCATTCCATTAAACAATATAATTTAATTTACTACTTCCAACCGCCTCCTAACGCTCGGTACAAGTCTACTATACTGCTTAATCTCTGTCTTTTTACGGACGCCAAATTAAGCTCGGCCTGTAGAGAATTTCCCTGAGCTGTTATTACTTCTAAATAGTTTGCCATTCCGCCTTTGTAAAGCATTTCGGCACTTTTAATTCCGTCTTTTAACGTTGCTACCTGTTCGGTTGCTTTTTGTTCCTGAACTTTTAAGCTTTCATTAGAAACCAAGGCATCAGAAACTTCACCCACTGCATTCAAAACCGATTGACGGAAAGCCAATACGTTTTTCTCTCTCTGGATTTTAGCAACATTTAAATCCGTTTTCAATTGTCTTTTCTGGAAAATAGGTTGAGTGATTCCTCCTAAAACAGACCCGAATAATGAAGCAGGAATCTGAAACCAGTTATCAATTTTAAATGAATTTACCCCTCCGTTTGCTGTGATTTTTAACGAAGGATACATATTGGCCTGAGCAATTCCCACCATTGAGTTGGATTCCAGCAATGCCAATTCCTGTTGACGTACATCCGGACGGCGGCTTACCATTGCTGCTGGAAGACCTGCTGAAATATTCTGTGGCAAAGAGGTTTCAGACATTTCAATTGTTCTGCTGATTTTTCCCGGGTTTTCTCCGATTAAAATACTCAATGCATTTTCCTGAATGGCTATATTTTGCTCCAGTTGAGTGATCAATAATTCTGTAGACTGCTTTTGAGCCGTTGCCTGCTGAACTCCCAAAGAAGTTGTATCACCACTTTTCCATAATTTTTCTGTCAAGGAAAGGGTGTTTTTGCTCAATTCTAAATTTGAGTTGGCAATCTGCAACTGTTTGTCGAGCATCAACAAATTATAATATCCCTGGGCAATTGCTGCAACAACCTGAGTCTGGATTGCTTTTGTTGCCTCATATGTTTGCAGATATTGCATTCTTGAAATTTCCTGCTGATTTTTGATTTTTCCCCAAATATCGGCTTCCCAGGAAAGATTGAAGGCTGCATTATAATCTTCAACATAGCTTTTGCCTAAAAATAAATTTAAGCTTTGCCCGTTCATGCTGTTTTTAGAAGGTTTTGAAATCTGTGCAGAAACGCCGAAACCAACATCCGGATACTGAAGGTATTTTGCCTGTTTTAATTTCTCCTGTGAAGAAGCCACCTGTTTTAAAGCAATCTGTAAATCGTAATTGTTTTTAATTCCTTTTTCGATTAAGCTTTGCAACATCGGGTCGCTGAAAAACTGTTTCCACTCTAAGTTGGCAACGCTGGCTGTATCGGCAGTTGCAGTATATTTGAACGTTTCGGGAAGCTCAAGCTCAGGCTCCTTGTATGCCAGTTTCGACACACAGGAGACCGAACCTAAAGCCAGTCCAAAAGCGATGATAATATTTATTATTTTTTTCATAATTTAAATAAGCTTTTAATTGATTACAAAACTTTGAGAAGTTTTTTTAAAGCAAAGAAATCTTTAGTAGGAGAAAATGCTTTGCTTTTTTATAATGTTAGTTTGAATAGTTTCTTCTCTATTTTTTTAATTTGAACCATTAAGAACATTTAAGGAATTAAGTTTAATTAAGAAAAATCAAATAGATTTTTAATAAGCGAAGCTGAACTTAATATTCTAAACTTCTTAATCAAAATCTTAATGGTTCAAAGTATATTTAAATTATTCTCAAAGTTTTGTCAATCATTATATTAATGAGCCGGAGTTAAAAGTTCATTTTCTAATTTCTGTCTCTGAAGTCTTTTCTTTTTTCTGCTCGGCATTTTTTCGTGTAAGTATTGGAAAATCACAAACATTACAGGAATAATAAATACTCCGAATACAACTCCGGTCAACATTCCACCAACAGTACTCATTCCGATTGAGTGGTTACCTTTTGCGGAAGCTCCCTGTGTCCAAACCAATGGAAGCATACCGATGATGAAGGCAAATGAGGTCATTAAGATTGGTCTTAAACGTAGTCTTGAAGCCTGAAGCGCAGATTCCAGTAATGATCTTCCCGCATTTCTTCTTTGTACGGCAAATTCTACAATAAGAATCGCGTTTTTCGCCAATAATCCGACCAACATGATCAATCCAACCTGAACGTAAATGTTGTTATCAATTCCGGCTAATCCTGTGAAAGCAAATACTCCGAAAATACCTGTAGGAATCGTTAAAATAACGGCAAACGGAAGGATATAACTTTCATATTGAGCTGCCAATAAGAAATACACAAACAAAATACTTAACATAAAGATAAATGCTGTCTGTCCGCTTGTTTTGATCTCTTCACGGGTGATTCCCGTCCATTCGTAACCGTAACCTCTCGGAAGTGATTTCTGTGCAACTTCTTCTACTGCCTTAATGGCATCTCCGGTACTGTAACCAGGTTTTGGAGTTCCGTTGATCGTAACGGCGTTGAATAGGTTGTTTCTTGTCACTGTTTCAGGCCCGAAGCTTCTTTTTAATGTTACCAATGTTTTTACAGGAACCATTTCGCCAGATTTATTTTTAACATAAATTCCTTCCAGAGAATTCGCGTCGGTACGGTAAGGAATATCTGCCTGAGCCATTACTCTGTAGTATTTCCCGAATCTGTTGAAATCCGAAACGAAGCTACTTCCATAGTAAATCTGCATCGTCTGCATCAATTCTGTGATAGAAACTCCAAGCTGATTGGCTTTATCATTATCAACCTCGATTGTGAATTGTGGATTTCCTGCTGCATACGTTGTGAAAGCGAATGCAATTTCCGGACGTTTCATCATTTCTCCGATGAAAGCCTGAGTGTTCGTTCCTAATTGTTCCAGAGAACCGTTCGTTCTGTCCTGAAGCATAAATTCAAACCCGGAAACATTACCAAATCCCTGAACTGTAGGGAAGTTGAAGAAGAATGCACTTGCATCTTTTACCTGCGAAACTTTCCCGGTTAATCCTGCTGCAATCTGATCCGGATCGGTGATTTCACCTCGCTGGTCATGATCTTTTAATTTGATGAAACCTGCAGAATAAGGAGAAGCATTCGCATTACTGATGAAGTTCAGACCGTCTGCAACCCAAAGGTGATTTTTCGCTTTTTCACCGTCAATAATTTTATCGATTTGTTCAGTTGCATTGTGCGTTCTGTCTAATGAACTTCCCGGAGGAGTATTCACTGCATATAAAATGAAACCTTGATCTTCTGTTGGAATAAATCCTGATGGCGCTTTTTTAATTAAGAAAACACTTGCTGCCGTCAATACAACCAATCCTCCGACTGCAACCCATTTGTTTTTAATTAAAAATTTAAGGCTGTAAATGTATTTTTTAGTTAAATTATTAAAGCTCGTATTGAAAGCATTGAAAAATTTTGCTCCGAAACCGGTTTTCTTCCCATGTTCACCGTGCTCACCTTGAGGATCATTTAATAATAATGCACAAAGAGCCGGACTTAACGTTAGTGCGTTAACCGCAGAAATCATAATCGCAATAGCCAATGTAAAGGCAAACTGTCTGTAGAAAACTCCTGCAGGACCTTGCATGAAACCTACCGGGATAAACACGGCGCACATCACCAAAGTAATGGAAATAATCGCTCCGGAAATTTCACTCATCGAACTCATGGTAGCATGTTCTACAGGCATTCCTGTATGTTCCATTTTGGAGTGAATAGCTTCTACCACAACGATCGCGTCATCCACCACAATACCAATCGCGAGTACCAATGCGAACAATGTCAACATGTTGATACTGAAACCAAATAACTGCAAGAAGAAGAAGGTACCAATAATCGCAACTGGAACGGCAATCGCAGGAATTAATGTAGATCTGAAATCCTGAAGGAAAATATACACTACAATAAATACCAGGATAAATGCAATCACCAATGTTTCAACAACCTGATGAATAGACGCGTCTAAGAAATCTTTAGAGTTGTACATGATGATCGGCTCCACACCTTTTGGAAGGGTTGTTTTGAACTGGTCAACCTGTTTTTCAATTTCTGTTAAGATCTCGTTGGCGTTGGAACCGGCAGTCTGCATGATCGCAAATCCAGCTACCGGTTTCCCGTCAACTCTGTTAGCTGCTGTATAGGTGTAAGATCCGAATTCCACTCTTGCCACGTCTTTCAGTCTTAGGAAAGAACCGTCGCTATTGGCTTTGATGGCAATATTTTCGTAGTCTTCGTTCTTGTTTAATTTACCTTTATATTTTAAGATATATTCATAAGTTTCCTTACTCCCTTGTCCCAAACGACCTGGTGCAGCTTCTAAGTTGTGATCTTTCACCGCATTCAAAACTTCCTGTGGAGAAAGTCCGTTCGCAGCTAATCTGTCCGGTTTAAGCCAAAGTCTCATGGAGTAATCTCTCGTTCCGAAAACCTGCGCCTGAGCAACCCCTGGAATACGCTGAATTTGCGGAATGATATTGATTTTCAGGTAGTTCTGTAAAAACAATTCATCGTATTGTTTAGGATCATTACTTGTTAATCCCATGAACATGATCATACTGTTTTGTACTTTCTGAGTAGAAACTCCTGCCTGAACAACCTCCTGTGGAAGTTGGCTCATCGCTTTGGATACACGGTTTTGTACGTTTACCGCAGCGTTATCCGCGTCAGAACCCTGCTTGAAGAAGACATTTAATGTCATTGTACCATCGTTACTTGAGTTGGAAGTCATGTAGGTCATGTTTTCCACCCCGTTTACGGCTTCTTCAATAGGTGTTGCCACAGAACGTGCTACTACCTCCGCATTCGCTCCCGGATAAAATGCCGTCACCTGAACGCTCGGAGGAGCAATATCTGGAAAGAGGGCAATGGGTAAATTAAAGAGGGACAAAGCCCCCAATAATAAAAGTATTATGGAGATCACGGTAGAGAGTACCGGTCTTTCTATAAATTGTTTTAACATAAGAAGTTTATTTTTTAATGGTGTTTAAACGATGTTCTTACCACAAAAGGAACAAAAGATTATATCTGATTTTTAAGATCATTAAAAGTTCACAAAAATGAAAATCAAAGATTTTCTGAGACTTATGTGTTCTTATTATAGCCAATGATGTAAACTTCATGTGACTAATGTGTTTAAAAACTTTTGTGACTTTTGTGGTTTAAAAAGTTTAAACTGTTACAATGGTTTTGCTTTCAACAAACTGTCAGAAGAAATAGCTTTAGGCTTGATAGAAACACCATCTTTTAACATTCCGATTCCCGTGAATACGATTTTCTCACCAGGCTTTATTCCTTCAGAAATGAAGTAATAGTTTTCGGTTTTTCCAGAGATTGTTACAGGTTTGCTGGTCACTTTCTGGTCTTTTCCAACTACGTAAACGTACGTTTTATCCTGAATTTCAAAAGTAGATTCCTGTGGAATGACTACTGCGTTGGACATTAATTGCGGCATACGAACACGTCCTGTGTTTCCTGTTCTCAATGTTCCGTTGGCATTTGGGAAAACGGCACGAACACTGATTGCTCCGGTTGTTTTGTCAAACTGCCCGTCAACAATGCTCATTTTTCCTTTTTGCGGATAAATGGTGTTGTCTGCAATCACCAAATCTATCATCGGCATATTTTTCAGCTTTTGCTCTAAAGTTGCTCCTTCATATTTATTTTGGAAAGCGATGAAGTCTAATTCACTTAAAGAGAAATAGGCATAAATTTCGCTGATGTCTGACAATAAAGTCAATGGATTCGGGTCTGTTCTCGAAATAAGACTTCCTTTTTTGTAAGGAATTCTTCCGATGTATCCGCTTACCGGCGCTGTGATCGTTGTAAATCCAACATTGATTTTAGCGCTTCCAACTGATGCTCTTGCTTGGGAAGCGACGGCTACAGCGGCTGCGTAATTGGCTTTTGCAGTTCTCAATTGTACATCAGAAACTACTTTTGCAGCTACAAGAGGTTCCAGTCTGTCAACTTCCACTTTTGCTTTCTGGATGTTGGCATTGGCAACCTGAAGATTGGCAGAAGCCATATTCATTTGCTCTCCGTAAGCTCTTGAATCTATTTTAAATAAAGGCTGTCCGGCTCTTACATAAGCGCCTTCTTCCACATAAATTTTATCTAAATAACCGTCCACCTGCGATCTGATTTCCACATTGTTTTTCCCTTCCAGAGCGGTAGGAAATTCTTGATAGGTAGTAGCAGGAGAGGTAATGACTGTATAAACAGGCAGTTCAGGAGCGGGAGGAGCGGCATTTGATCCTTCAGCAGCCTTTGTGCAGTTTTGTAAAAGGATAATACTTGATATAAGTACGATGAACCTTATTTTTCCAGGTATTTTCATTTTGAGTTTAAGTTTTTAATGAAGTGTTAGATTAAATAATAAATGTTTTTAGTTGAATTCTGTTATTTTTACTAACGGTGTTAATTTTAAGTTCAAAAAAAATTACAGAATTCTTAATACTCGATGGTTAAATCGTTGTTTCCATAATTGAAAAATGGTTTTTAATGTTGTTTAAGTATAATTAAAGATGAGGTGTCAAATGGATGTTATTTTGCTTTAATTAAAAAAGTGAAGTTAAGCTTACTAAAATCACCTGTTAAATTACCTAACAGTGTTAATGGTAAGGAAAAAAAATTGCCATAAGCATGGTTATAAAATCGTATTTCATTTTAAAAAATTTTTAAGTTATATAAATGAGTGAAAAAAAAAAATATTGTATGTTACTTTTCCTAACGGTGTTAATTTTTAATTCAAAAAAAATTTACAAAGACTTAATGAAAGCAGCAACTGTTTCATCTAAAGTCGTTTTGTTCATCGTAGAAGGAATATCATCATTTCTCATCATCATAATGGAAATCAATCCATGCACCGCTGAAAACAAAGCATGTGATGAGTGACAGGCATTTTCCGGATTTGATCCTTTTTTCTTAATGATTTCATACGTGCAATCGTAAAGCATATCCTGAAATGAAGAAAATTCTTCTTTCATCATTCCTTTTCCGCTACATTGCATTCCCAATCCAAACATCAATTGATAGTATTCTTTATTTCTGAATGCAAATTTCCAATAGGCATCCACAATAGCTTTCAACTGATCTTCCGGAGTGTTGTGTTCTCTCTGAGCCTTCAACAATTCGATGTGTAAACAATGGAAACCATTTAATGAGATCTCGTATAAAATAGCTTCTTTGTTTTCAAAATAATCATAAACTACCGGTGCACTGTATTCAATGGCATCGGCAATTTTTCTCATGGAAAGTGAAGCCCAACCTTCGGTTTTAGCCAAAGAGAAAGCCGCGTCCAAAATACTGGTGCGTATGTTTTCTTTTTCTCTTTGTCGACGTTCATGTAGACCCATGATTTTTTATTACTAACAGTGTTAGCAAAACTACAAACTTTTGAGTATATCTTCCAAACAATTTTTGGCATTTAACTTCTTTGAAAACTTTTAAGGAGATTTTGAAAACTGATAAAATACTGTTTTTATGGGAACTGGAATATATTTCTATACTGCTAATTTGAAATTATTATTAAAATTAATGAATTTAATAGCCTTATTCAATTATCTATGTTTTAGCCGTATACTAAAAGAAATTTTTATCTTTGTGGTCAAATAAAAAAGTTATGAATACGCCTTCAAATATGATCGCTTTGGGTACAAAAGCACCTTTTTTTGAGCTTCCGAACCCTTCAAAAAGTAACGAAATCCAATCACTGGATGATCTGAAAGGAGAAAAAGGTACGTTGGTGATCTTTATGTGCAACCATTGTCCGTTTGTTCTTCATGTAATTGATAAATTGAATGAATTATATGAAGACTATAATGAAAGAGGGATTGAGTTTATTGCGATTAACTCTAATGATGTAGAAAAATATCCAGCAGATTCTCCGGAAAAAATGATTGAATTCCAGATTGAAAGAAAATTCGATTTTCCTTATTTATATGATGAAAGCCAGGCTATTGCTAAAGCTTACGACGCAGCTTGTACACCTGATTTCTTTTTCTTTGATGAAAAATTAGACCTTATTTACAGAGGACAAATGGACGATTCAAGACCTGGAAACAATAAGGATGTAACAGGTGAAGATTTAATCATTGCTTTTGAAAACCTTTTATTGGGTGAGCCACAGGAAGAAATTCAGAGACCAAGTATGGGATGTAATATTAAATGGAAATAGTTCTTAATGAATTTTTGAAAATATAAAGCCGTCTTAGAGGACGGCTTTTTTTCTTATAGATACTTACTTTCCCAAATCATCAACGCTTATTTTAAGAAAGGATTGTGTTGTTTTTCAAATCCTATTGTTGTAGCATTTCCATGACCGGAAAAAACCTGGGTTTCATCATCAAGAATGAAAAGCTTTGTTTTGATGCCATTAATTAGTTGCTCATAATTTCCTTTGTATAAATCTGTTCTTCCAATGCTTCCTTCAAAAAGAACATCTCCGGAAATCATGAATTTTCTTGCCTCGTTATGGTAAACCAAGCTTCCCGGAGAATGTCCCGGAACATGATAAATTTTGAATTTTTCCCCATCCAGATCAAGTTCATCTCCTTCATTAATATAAGTAGTTTCAACTTTAACGGGAGAGACCTGAAATCCGAATCTTGCCCCGCTTGATGAAAGCATATCCAATACTTCCTGATCTTCTGTATGTAAAATAACAGGAACTTTATAGGTGTCAAAAGCCCATTGCAATCCTAAAACATGATCGATGTGAGCATGTGTTAAAAGGATCTTCTGGATATTTAACTTGTTTTTAGTGATAAAATTCCTGATAGCATAAGTTTCCTGCTCATTCATGTTTCCCGGATCAATAATCCATGCATTTTTATGATCGTTATAAAGGATATACGTGTTTTCGCTTGCAAAATTGAATACGAATCTCTGAATGTGAAGCATAATTGAATTTTTTTTCAAAAATACGATATTATGTAGAAAATGGGTATTTTTCGTTATCTTCGTCATAATGAAAACTTTGCAATTACTTTTATTTTCTTTGAGCGGACTGATGTTTGGACAAAATATCCAGAGTATTCAGCTTTTTAATCCTCAAACCAACGATGAGACACCGGTAATCAAAATGAATGAGACGCTGGTTTTAAGTTTTGATGATCTTGCCAATACTAATCAGATTTACAGGTACACCATTAAGCATTATGACAGAAACTGGGAAGATGACAATCTTTTCTTTACTGAATTTGCGAATGGAAGCCTAAATGGACTTTTGGATAACTTCCAGTATTCATTTAATACATTACAGGCTTATACCCACTATAAACTGATATTTCCCAACGATAAAATACAGCCAAAAATTTCTGGTAATTTTGAATTGATCGTTTATAAAGATTCTGCTGAGAAGCCTCTTTTTAAAAGAAGATTCTATGTGGTGGAAGATAATGCCAATGTGGCACTTGATGTTTCAAGATTTGTAGATAAAAATCCGAATCTCAACCAAAGGGTAGAAGTACAGGTAATTTCAAAAGGAGGGGATATTACTTCCAACGTCAACTCTGTGAGCATGAATGTAATGCAGAATAATAATCCTGATATGGTTATTAAAAATTTAAAACCGAGTACTACTTTAGGAAATAAACTGCTTTTTCAACAATTAAATATTGCCTTTCCTGGAAATAATGAGTTTTATTATTTTGATAATAAGAACATGAATATGGCTGCAGATATGGTTCGTGCAACCGAAGTGAAAGACGGAGTGAACAATACTTATCTTCACCCGGTTTGGGCTTATCCTCTGAATTACCAGTATCAGCCAGATGTAAACGGAGCTTGGTATTACAGAAGGAGTGATTTAGGAATTGAAAGAAACGCGGAGAGAGAAGCAGATTATTCGTGGGTGTATTTTTCAATAGATTCGGATCCTATGGATAAGGAACTTTATGTTTTAGGCGGTTTCAACGGTTTTAAACCTTCTAAAGAATATCAGATGCAATATGATGAGGCTACTAAAAAATATGTAGCAAAAATATATCTGAAGCAGGGTTTCTATAATTATATCCTGGCAACGAAAGATGCTAACGGAGTTTTAAATTTGGGAGAAATTAACGGGAATTTCTGGCAGACGGAGAACCTTTACCAGGGCTTTTTATATTATGCTCCTTTTGGCAGAAATTATGACGGTTTGATGGGGTATGGAGAATTTAGAACACCTGTACGATAAAATAATAAAACAGATTAGAATATAAATAAAAACCCTTATAGATGTTTCTGTAAGGGTTCACATATAATAATAGTTTAGGAATTCTTTTTATATTTTAAAAATAGCAGTTACCAGTAGATTTTCATGATCTTCAAATATATAATGAATATTCACAGGGAAATTCTGCATGGTATTAACGGTGATTTCGTTATGTCTTGTTTCATGGTTTTTTTTGTTTTGTAGGATCTCACCGATAGTTACTTTCAAATCTTCAAGAAAGTCCATTCCCATATTTTCTTTTTCCGCATTGAATACCCGCATAAGAAGTCTTATATCGTTTTTGGCAATAGAAGAGAGGAGGACGTTCATTTTATGCACAATTCTTTTTCAATTCAGATATATTTTTGTAAAAATCAAGTTTTGTAGCCGGGTTTTCGTTATGAAACTGAATTCTGTACAGCACTTCGTCCAATTGAAATTGAGGAATTGCAGGTCTGTTGTTGATTTCAAAACTCTCTACCATTTTAGCAAATGCTTCCAGAGTTTCGGGGCTGAAGCTTTCGATCTTTGTTTTTAAAATTTCGGCAGTTGCATTCATCATTTTTAATTTTTAGGGTTAATGATGTTCTTTTGATGGGGTAAAGGTAAGAAAAATAATTAAATTTTGTATTTTTATTTTAAAATAATAGGGGTATTTTGAAATAAAATATAATTTATTGGAATTTTTTTAAAAAAAATAAGGGGGTGTTTAAAAAATATATTAAAAAAATAACCTCCGCAAATGGAGGTTACTATTTTTTAAACCAGATAAAATTCATTGAGTTTCTCTTCGCAAAGTGTTTTTACCACTTCAATCCATCGGTCTTCGTCATTCAGGCATGGGATGTAATGGAAATTTTCCCCTCCTCCGTGTAAAAACTGTTCTTTCCCTTCTACAGAAATTTCTTCTAAAGTTTCCAGGCAGTCAGAAACGAAAGCCGGACAAACAATGGCCAGATTTTTTACTCCTTTTTTCGGAATAGTTTCCAGGGTTTCATCCGTATAAGGCTCGATCCATTTATCTTTTCCTAATCTGGACTGGAAAGAGACAATTGTTTTTTCTTTAGGCAAATTGAGTTTTTCAATCACCAGATTGGTTGTTGTAAAACATTGGTGACGGTAGCAGAATTTATGACTCGGATTACTCTCTCTCGAACAGCAATCGTTTAAATTGCACGTTTTGGTAGGATCGGTTTTATAAATATGCCTTTCCGGAACTCCGTGATAAGAGAATTGAAGAGCATCGAAGTTTTCAGGAAGTTTTTCCTTGATGCTTTCCGCCAGACAATTGATATAGATGTCTCTATCATAAAAAGGCTGAATATAATTGATCTTTACGTTCGGAAACTTGGCTTTTCTTACTTCCTCAGCTTTTTCAATTACTGTTTCCGTTGTACTCATCGCATATTGCGGATACAGTGGGAAAAGTACAATTTCGGAAACGCCTTTCTCGGTTAATTTTCTGATTCCTGTTTCAATACTTGGTTCGGCATATCGCATTCCGATTTCTACCGGAACATCCACAAGTTTCTGAAGTTTTTTCTGAATTTTTTCTGTAATGACAATCAGTGGAGATCCTTCATCCGTCCAAACGGTTTTGTAAGCTTCTGCAGAATTTGCAGGTCTTGTCTTTAGAATAATTCCACGAACCAAAAGTGCACGGAAAATCCAACGATAGTCTATCACTCTTTCATCCATCAGGAATTCATCAAGATATTCCTTTACATCATTTACGGCCGTAGATTTTGGTGATCCCAGATTGACTAATAAAATTCCTTTCATAAAATATAAATAATGAGTAACTGGTAATGAGTAATTTTTATTGCTTATTATTTTTACTGATTACTTATGTTTTATCCGTTTACAGCTTCTACTTTTTCTACTAAATCGGGTACAAATTGCTTTAGAATATTTTCGATTCCGTTTTTCAGAGTAGCTGTGGAACTTGGACATCCTGAACAGGCTCCCTGAAGAAGCATCTTTGCAGTTTTATGTTCCTGATCGTATTCCATCAAAGAGATTTTTCCGCCGTCATTTTCTACTGCAGGTGCAACATATTCGTTCAGGATATCGGAAATTTTTTGTTCATCGTCTGTATATTCTCTGTTGATGATTTTCTCAACAGGGTTTTCGTGCTTCTGAGCTTCAATACTGGAAATTTCACCTCCGTTTTGAAGATATTCGGCAATGAAACCGCGAACAGCCATCATTACCTGATGCCATTCAACAGAATTATCTCTCGTTACTGCTACGAAATTATCAGAAATAAAAACTTCCGTAGCAAAATCGAATTCTTTAAAAATTCCCTGAGCCAAAGGAACTCCTTCAGCCTCATCTCTTGATTTTACTTCAACAAAACCATCCAGTAATAATTTGCTGGAAACGAACTTCATCACATTCGGGTTTGGGGTCATTTCAGCATAGATCTGATACATTTCTTTTTTCTTCTGAAGATAAATTCTCGGGTTGGCCAGCAACTCATCTTCTACTACATTTTTCAGGCTTTCAGCTACATGTTCCCATTCTACGGTATCTTGTTTTGCAACCGCTACAAAATTCGCCGTAATGAAAATTCTTTCTACAAACGGATAGTTGAAAAGTTCCTGTGCTAAAGGAATTTCTGAAATATCTGAATCTCTGTCCAACTCTAAAGATCCCGGAATCAGGTTGTAGTCTGCTACAAATTTCATCACTTTCGGGTTTTCGGTTGGTTCTATAAGGATAGTATGCATTTTTTCGTTAAATTTGAGATACAAAAATACGGAATTAGAAATTAGAAGTCAGAAGCTGGAGTTAGATTTTCGCTATCGGTATCATTTTAAATTATGAGAGATAAAATTTAATTTCAAATCAGCTCATTATCAAATTTTCAAATTAAAAAATATGGCACTTATAAAAGAACTTTTAGGTAAAGCACCACAAATAGGCGAAAATACTTTTTTGGCTGAAACAGCGACCATTATTGGTAATGTTACGATGGGGAAAGACTGCAGTATCTGGTATAATGCGGTGATTCGAGGAGATGTTCACTATATCAAAATGGGTGATAAAGTGAATGTTCAGGATAATGCAATGTTACATTGTACTTATCAGAAGCATCCTTTAAATATAGGAAACAATGTGTCCATTGGTCATAATGCGATTGTTCACGGATGTACTATTCATGACAATGTTTTAATCGGAATGGGGGCTATCGTGATGGATGATTGCCTGGTTGAAGAAAATTCTATTGTGGGTGCAGGTTCTGTAGTAACGCAGGGAACGCATATTAAATCAGGAGAAGTTTGGGGAGGTGTTCCTGCAAGAAAAATTAAGGATATTAATGCACAGTTATTAGAGGGGGAAGTCAACAGGATTGCGGATAATTATGTGAAATATTCTTCCTGGTATAAAGAAAATGTAAAGCACGTTGAAGGATAAGAATGAACTTCAAAAGTAATAAAAAGCTCTCTTGGTATAAATCAGGAGAGCTTTTTTTAAGCGTTACTTTATTAATATACTAAAACCGCTTTTCCGTTTTCACATTTCACTCCGGTAGGCTCTGCAGGCATCATACAGTCTGAAGTAATGTTGTATTTTTTATTATATTCAGACATAATACTGGTGTAGCTTTTAATTTTAGGGAGAATTTCGTTTTCCATTTTTTTAGGATAAGCGATGTAAGAAACGGGTCCGCCACAGGCTTTTGATCCGATGGGTGAAAATGCCCAGTCTGCAGCATTGGTGCATTCTTCTTTTGCGATTTCCTCTTCAATAGTTGATTTTATTTTATCTAATCTGGCCTGATCATATTTTTGGCTGTTTTCATCGGCAGGTCTTTCAGAGATGTCTTTAGGTAAGGTAGAATCATCATTAACAACCGTTTTGCATGATACTGCAAAAAGAGACAGGCAAAATAAAACGGAAGATATTTTTAACAGTTTATTTTTCATAAAATTTTTTTTAACTAGAATCAAAGTTTATGCCTTAACGACATTTTCCGTAATTTTGACAACGATGAACAATCATTTTTTTGACTTAATAGAGCATACCAACCGAAGCGTATTTTTAACAGGGAAAGCGGGAACGGGAAAGACAACTTTCCTCAATGATTTCGTAAAGCGGACACGCAAGAAACATATTGTAATTGCACCTACAGGAATTGCAGCAATCAATGCGGGAGGCGTTACTATCCATTCGATGTTTGGGTTGCCGTTGAGGACCTTTTTACCAACTACGGAAAGAATTGATACGAGTTTGGCAAATAATATTGCCGATCTGATGCCTCATTTTAAATACCGCAAGGATAAACTTAAGCTCTTAAGAGAAGTTGAAGTCATCATTATTGATGAGGTTTCGATGCTTCGTGCTGATGTGTTGGATATGATGGATTTTTCATTGAGATTTATCCGAAGAAATAATCAGCGTTTTGGTGGAGTGCAAATGTTGTTCATTGGTGATCTATATCAGCTTCCGCCGGTAGTGAGGGATGAGCATATTTTGAAAATGTGTTATAATTCTCCTTTCTTTTTTGACAGCTTAGCGATTAAGGAAATCCCATTAATTACGATTGAGTTGACGAAAGTATACCGTCAGTCTGATGAAGAGTTTCTGAAAATTTTAAATGCAATCCGCGATGGTGATGTTGCCAATATTGATTTTGATCATTTGAATGAAAGATATGATCCCGATTTTGATATGGGAAAAGAATCTTACGTTTACTTATGTTCGCACAACAAAATGGCGGATGAAATTAATCAGGAAAAATTAGCGGAGATAAAAGTTGACACCAGAACCTATGAAGCCAAACTTTTTGGAGAATTCAAAGAAAACCAGTTTCCCAACGAACAGTTTTTAGAGCTTAAAATCGGAGCTCAGATTATGTTTATCCGTAATGATATTTCGGGAGAAAAGAAATATTTCAATGGGAAATTGGGTGAGATTTCCGGACTGGATGAAAACGAAATTAAAGTTGTTTTAGAAGGGAGCGAAAGAGAAATTACCGTAAAAAGAGAAGTCTGGGAACAGAAAAAATATTTCCTGGATACGGATAAGAATATTAAGGAAGAGGTCCTGGGAAGTTTCGAACAGTTTCCGATAAAGCTGGCTTGGGCAGTTACGATACATAAAAGCCAGGGATTAACTTTTGATAAAGTCATTATTGATGCTGGGAAAAGTTTTACAGCAGGACAGGTGTATGTAGCATTATCGCGTTGCCGAACACTGGAAGGAATTGTTTTAAAATCGAAAATTACGCCTGAAGTTATTTTTAAAGACAACCGAATCCTGAAATTCCAGGGTGAAACTTATGCGAATGATAATGTAGAAGCAATTCTAAATCAGGAAAAATACGATTACAGCATCAGGAAAGTTCTTCGTGCTGTAGATTCTCAATGGTTGCTGAATGAAGTGGAGGAGTGGAATAAATTATCAATTTCTACCAAAAGTATTGATAAGGTAAAGACCAATCAATTATACCTTCAGCTAAAACACGAAATTGTTAACCTTGGAAAAATCTTCGAAAAATTAGAAAGAGTTATTTCTCAGAAGGTCAATAATTTTATTGAACAGAAGGAAGAGTGGTCGGAGATTGAAAGTAAAACCAAAGGTGCGGTTAATTTCTTCTTTACCGAGATCAGAGATAAAGTTTTTAATCCGTTGAAAGAATTTTATGCTGAAATAAAAGGCGTAAAAGGACTAAAACAATATAATGAAGAATTTAAAAACTGGCTGGAAGATGTAGAAGAATATCTGAACAGTTTAAAAGAAATTCATTTACTGGATACTAAACTTCTTGATGAGAAAAATGATAAGGAAGTCAGCATGAAAATTGCAAAAGTTCCGTCCCAGGTTCTTACTTTTCAGTTGTTTGAGCAAGGGAAAACTATTTCAGAAATTGCTTTGGAAAGAGGATTGGTAAAAGAGACGGTGATCGGTCATTTAGCAAAATTTGCCGAGCAAGGATTGCTAGATATTTCAAGAGTCATTACTTCCGATAAAATCAAAGCCTTTGAAGATGTTTTCTATAAAGATCCAAAAGAAACTTTGACAGAATGGAAAAACGCCTTGCCGAGTAATTTTGAATTTAACGAAATCAGGATTTTAATTAATCATTTTACTTATTTGAAAGAAAAAGCGAAGCAATAAACAATAGATATATTTGACATTAATTATTTCATAATTTAGGTAATAATCAAATACTGGAATGTATAAAATAAACACGGATTCGGTTTTAATTGAATCCGTGTTTTTTATATACGTACTTTATTGGTAATCATTTACTACAAAGACAATCCATATTCAGGCTTTGGAAATTCCCCCGGTGTTTTGTATCGGGTAGAGCTTCCTTTGTGATACCATGCTCCTAATCCGGAGATCATTAAAGCCATATTATGAACAAAACGCTGTATGTTTTTCTGCTCTGGCCCAAAATCAGGTAGATTATTCTCTAGTTCCACAAATTCTTTTATATAATTATCATGAATACGCATTGCTTCTGAGACAGCCTCTTCCAACGAAACCTTGTATTGGTTTTTAATCACTAAAATAATATTTAAAGTTTCGGTTTCTACTGCTAATTCTTTTTCAATCGAAGCAAAATCATTTTGGATAGCCATAGCACGGCACATCAACATTTTTAATCGTTTGATCACTGGATGTTCTGATATTGTATTCGGAACAATATAATTGATGGCTGGCTCCACCGGATCTCCATACGGATACATAGAAATTGAATATTCACGGATAAGCAAAAGATTTTGTAAAGTAGGAAATTCTTTTTTTAGCTTATACGGTGTTTCTTCCATAATTCCGTAAGTGGTGTAATCATAAAAATTTTTTGTCCAACGTTCAAACCAATTATCATTGGCATAAGGAAGAAATTCTTGTCTGCTTAAAGCTACCTGTCTCATCAGTCCAATATCATCAGGTTTAGGTTGAGCGCCCATCATAATGTCCATAATATGGTCACGGATATCAGCAAGTTTATTAACCGGACAAACCTCATAATAATCATCATATAAAGTAAGCCATACCATAAATCTTGCTATGGGTCTTAGTTGTTCTTTTGTGGAAGCTGCCGGAAACATGTAAGAGGCTGCTTCTACCAGACCGTGTTTTTTGTATTTTGTTCTTGTGGCTTCAGACATGAATTGGTAATCATCATCGATCCATTTATTTTGCTCTTCATAAAAGGATTGAGAAAAAGGGCCAATTTCATAAGGCCAAGGGTATTGTAAAACAGGAACGTCTTGTTGTTTCATTTTTTTAGTTTTTAATAATAATCAGATAGATTAATACATAAAGATAAACAGGGATTGGGTTTTCATTGAATCCCCATTTCTATAAATACGCTATTATTACATTTGTTTTAGTTTGTCTTTCAGTTCATTAGCTTCCGGGAAATCTGCAGCTGTGTAGCGGGCTAATTTTGTAGATATACTTTTCCAGCCACTTAGCACCATACTCATATAATGTACCCAGTTGACAACCGCTTCATGCCAAATTCCAAAATCAGGAAGAGATGCTTGTAATTCGACAAATTCTTTCAAATCCTGATTATGCAAACGCAGGTTTTCCATACAGGCCTCTTCCAAAGTTATTTTATGCTCATTCTGGATTACCTTTACAATATTGTAGTAAACACTGTCTGTTGCTTCATCTTTTGCGACCGACTGAACTTCATTAAAAAAAGTTACCAAGTGGCAAGCCAATGCCTGCAAACGACGGATGACAGGGTGGTCATGAATTTCTTGTGGTAAAATGATCCCGGTTTCTACCTCTACAAGTTGTAAGAAAGGATAAAGGCAGATAGAGTCTTCACGTAAAGCAATACATTCCGTTACCGATGGATAAATTTTGTCTCTTTTCAATTTCAGCTCTCTTTCCAAGCCGTTGAAATATTTTTCAATCATTTCGGTAAAACGGGAAAGAGATACTTCTGGAATGAACAGCAGTAATTCTTGTCTTAAAGAAGCCAGCATTTTGCCAAGCGGTATTCCGGAATCTTCAGCGGTAATTTCTCCGTGCAGAATTGCAAGAGATTGGTCGCGGATGTATTGAATGTTTTCCGGTTCACTCTCTTCATAAAGATCATCATTGTATAGAGTCCATAACATCAATCGGCAAATAGGCCTGAACCTTTCAACGGATGCTGTGGGAAACCACTGCGCTGCGATATGTGCTGTTTTTGTTTTTTTGTACTTTTTCCGTAGGTCAGGATTGTTTTCGAAGAGCCACAAATATTCTCCATCAATCCATTGGGTTTCTGTGATCTCCTGTAGTTGATCAGCATGAGGATTCTTTAGGGTAGGGAACGGATATCTGAACTTCGTTTGAAGAAGCTCAAGCGTGTTAAATTTTTCATTATTCATGATTCTAGTTTTGGGTTTGTTTTATTTTTTATTATTTCATTCGCATACGGGTTTTTAATGATTTTGTTTAACGGTTAGTCGGTTTTATCATAATTTTTACATTATGAATATGACATTAAAATTACAAATTATTCCACATAGAGTGAATATTGTTTATGAATTTTTAATAAATTATTTTTAAACTATAAGATAATATCATCATAACAATAAACTCTTCCAATAGTTTTTTCCTGAACTAGTCGATCAATCCTATCAATTACAAAAAGTAACTAATGCAATTTATTAGTTTTAAATTTGCTTGATTTTTTTAATAAATTATGAAATGGACGAAGGAGATTCCACATCTCTTTTAAATAAATACCTCGATATGAAAAATTTTGAAATGTCGGTTCTTGATCTTGCTCCTGTAAAGCAGGAAAAAAGTATTCATGATACTTTTCAGGACAGTTTGTCTTTAGCCAAGTATACTGAGAATTTAGATTATAAAAGATTCTGGCTTGCAGAACATCATAATATGGAAAGTATTGCGAGTTCTGCAACTTCCGTTCTCATTGGTTTTATTGCGAACGGAACTAAAAAAATAAGAGTAGGATCTGGTGGAATTATGCTTCCGAATCACAGCTCATTGGTGATTGCAGAACAATTCGGTACATTGGAATCACTTTTCCCCGGAAGAATCGATCTTGGACTGGGAAGAGCTCCCGGAACAGACGGATTGACTGCTCAGGCGTTGGGAAGAAATCCTGCAATTATTAATCAGCAGTTTCCAAGACAGATTCTGGAACTGCAAAAATATTTTTCTAAGGAAAATCGGGATGCCTTAGTTCGTGCAATTCCGGGAGAAGGATTGGATATTCCGTTATATATTTTAGGCTCAAGCACAGACAGCGCATTTTTAGCAGCAGAATTAGGGCTTCCGTATGCTTTTGCCGGACATTTTGCCCCTGAGCAAATGGAAATGGCTTTCAATATCTACAGACAGAATTTTGAACCTTCAAAATATTTAGATCAACCTTATATTATTGCCTGTGTTAATGGGATTGCAGCTGAAACTTCCGAGGAAGCTCATAAAATATCAACAACTTTGTTCCAAGCTTTCATTAATATTGTAAGAAACGACAGAAAACCTTTTGCTCCGCCTGTTGACGATATGGATGAAATCTGGTCTGCTATGGAAAAATCAATGGTTTTACAGAAATTAAAATATACCTTGATTGGGGATCAAAAAGAAATTGAAGAAAAGCTTATAAGCTTCCAGGAAAAATTCAATGTGGATGAATTAATGATCAATTCCCATATCTACAACCATCAGAAAAGACTGGAGTCTTATCATATTTTCAGAAATGCTAAAAACACGATATTCAAAGCTTAAGATTAATTGGAAGATGCCTTTTTTTATGAGTATCTTTGCATAAATTTAAAAAGTAAAAATGTCTGATATTAAATTAAATACTATTCCAGAGGCTATTGAAGACCTTAAAAATGGTAAAATAATCATAGTAGTAGATGATGAAGACAGAGAAAATGAAGGTGATTTTCTTTGTGCTGCTGAATTAACAACACCGGAAATCATAAATTTCATGGCTCTTCACGGAAGAGGACTGATCTGTATGCCGCTTCCTGAAAAGAGATGTGATGAACTTGGATTGGAAGTGATGGTAAGCAGAAGCAGCGATCCGAAAGAAACTGCCTTTACCGTATCGGTTGACCTTCTTGGAAACGGAACTTCTACGGGAATTTCTGCAGGTGACAGAGCGAAAACCATTTTAGCTTTGATGGATGAAAAGTCCAAGCCTACAGATTTCATGAGACCCGGACACATTTTCCCGCTCCGTGCAAGAAAAGGAGGTGTTCTGAAAAGAGCAGGACATACTGAAGCGGCAATTGATCTTACTCATTTGGCTGGATTGAAGGAAGGTGGTGTAATCTGTGAGATCATGAATGAAGACGGCTCAATGGCGCGTCTACCGGATTTACACATTTTTGCTCAAAAGCATGACATGAAAATCGTTTCTATTGAAGATCTGATTCATTATCAGCTTAAAAAAGGAAATCTGATCGAAAGATTGGAGGAAAGAAAAGTGAAAACCGCTTATGGAGATTTTGATTTCTTTGCTTTCAGGGAAACTTCAAATGATCAGATCCATTTTGCTTTAACAAAAGGCTCCTGGACTGTTGATGAACCTGTTCTGGTAAGAGTTCAGTCTTCTGATTCTTATTTTGATGTCTTGACAAGACTAAATAACGGTGAAAAACCTCTATTGCAGAAAGTAACCAATATGGTGAATGAAGCTGGAAAAGGAGCAATTATTTTCATCAATAACGTTTCGAATTCTGAAAATACATTGAGAAAATTACAACAGTTCTTAAATTATCAGGACGGTCAGGAACAGCATCCTACATTGGCCTATAATTACAGAGATTACGGAATCGGGACCCAAATATTAAAGAATCTTGGAATTAATAAGTTTAAAGTAATCACTCAAAATCCTAATATCAAACCTCAGGTTGGAGGATATGATGTTGAGGTGACGGAGATGGTTCAGCTTTAATGGTCAAAAGTCAATTGTGAATTAACTTCGTTGTCAATTTATTGATTCGATTTTAAAATTCACTCGCGAAGCAAATTGACTTATTGACATTTCACAAAAAAAATGGCTTGATAAAATCAAGCCATTTTTATTTCGTCGAAATTTCTGAAACCATTCAGAAAATCTTTTACATTCATTCTTTTTTTTCCTTCCAACTGTAATTCTAAAGGAAAATAAATCCCGTCTTTTGTATAAATCTTAAAATCATTTTTGGAAATAGCTAAGCTTGCTGCAGGCTGATTGTGACTGGAAAGTTCAAATTTACCACCGAATATTTTTAATCCCTTTTCCTCTTCTCCGATTTTTAATATTGTAAAAGCGGCAGGATAAGGAGACATTCCTAAAATAAACTGATGAACTTCTTTTGACGTTTTACTCCAGTCGATTTTGGTGTCTTCTTTAAAGATTTTATAAGCATTTTTCGGATGCTCTACATTAGGTTGAGGTTTTTCAATAATGGAGTTTTCTGCTAATCCGTCCAATGTTTTCACGACTAGTTTTGAACCCATTTCCATCAATCTGTCATGAAGGCTTCCTGCATTTTCATCAGGTAAAATAGCTAGTTCTTCCTGTAATAAAATATTTCCTTCGTCAATTTTTTCATTGATAAAAAATGTGGTTGCTCCGGTTTTTTCTTCACCGTTAATAACCGCGTAATTAATGGGAGCAGCGCCCCTATAATCGGGAAGTAAGGAAGCATGTAAATTAAAGGTGCCTATTTTAGGCATTTCAAAAAGAACTTTTGGCATCATCCTGAAAGCTACTACTACAAAAACATCAGCATCAAGCTTTCTTAATTCTTCTAAAAACTCAGGATTTCTCAATTTTTCAGGCTGAAAAACGGGAAGGTTATTTTCTACGGCAAAAACTTTTACCGGAGACTGGCTGATTTTCTGTCCGCGCCCGCTCGCTTTATCAGCAACGGTTACAACACCAACAACTTCATGATGTGATTGATGAATGGCCTCCAATGAAGTCTTCGCAAACTCAGGAGTGCCTAAAAAAACTACTTTCAATGATTTCATAGTGCAAAGATAAACTTTGTTTATCTATGATAAAGACTGTTGAATTAAAATCAAAACTAAATATCATTCTCAACGAAACATGGTGAGGATTTACTTTAACAGCAATAGACTTCTCCCTTATCGAAATGACAGATAAACTTTGTTAATTTATATTACTCATTACTTCTTACTTATGCCAAAGCATACGTTCTGAAATTCAACATTTTTACTTTTCCGGAATCTAAAAGATAAATAAGGTTTTCCAGAATATTATCTTTCGGATGATAAGTAAGCTGTATTGAGAGCTCTTCTATCGTTGCCGGTTTTTTAGCTAAAATATTAATAATTTCCAGAGAAATATTCTGTCCGAAAACAGACCGTTTCTTTTTTTCACAGACAGAACAGTTACCGCAGTTTTTAGTGTCCTTTTCTCCAAAATAAGAAAGAATAAGCTTCATTTTGCAGTATTGGTTATCCTCAAGATAAAATTTCATTTCCTCCCACTTCTGGATCTTGTTTTTCTGAATATGTTCAAACAGTTTCCAGTAGGAACTGTTAATAAGTCTTTCGTCTCGTGGTTTTAAAAACTTAATGCTTGCTAGAACTCCGTCAACATATTCTATATAGTTTTTTTGCTGTAATTCTTTTAATCTTTCTTTGATTAGTGGTACACTTACGTCGATTTTATTGCTGACCTGCTGTTCGCTGAACATTACTTTGTGAGTGGTAATTCCGGATACTGTTCTCAATAAAAGTTCAATAAAATAAGCGTCTTTTTGAGGGAGCTGATCAATTTCATCTGCTTTCATCAATAACTGCAAAGATGAAAGGCTTTTATTGTTATTATAATAAATTATTTCCTGGTTATGCAGAAAGCCCAGTACATTATTGATTTTTGCTTTCGACAATTTTGTGAAATTCTGAATTCCGGCTGTATTCAGCTGAAAGACTTTTTCGGGAAGCTCGTATTCTGCCACCTGAAAAACAGAATAAAGGTAAGTGATGATTTTTAAGAACTCTGCCTTATTTGGGATCTGGTTTTTTAAGATCTGATCAAAATTTGAAAGTTCCTGCTTATCCCAAAGCAAGAATGCAAAGCTTTTTTTACCATCTCTTCCGGTTCTTCCTATTTCCTGATAATAATTTTCAATAGAAGGGGAAGGAGAGAAGTGAATGACGAAACGCACATTATCTTTGTCGATTCCCATTCCGAAGGCGTTGGTGGATATTAGAACATGCTGGTCGCTGTTATTCCAAATGTTTTGTCTGGTGTTTTTTTCTTTTGTTGTAAGCCCTGCATGAAAAAAATCAACATTTTTCAATTGGTTTTTATGAAGGAATTCAGTCAGCTGTTCCGCATCTTTCCTTGTTCTTACATACACAATACCAGATTTTGTGGCATACTTTAGAATATCAAAAACCCTTTGGTATTTATCTGAAACTTCTTCTGAAAAGATCTTGATATTCTCTCTCTTAAAACTTTTTTGAAATACAGCAGGATTCTTTAATTCCAACTTAGATTTGATTTCATCCAGCACTTTTGGAGTTGCTGTTGCCGTTAAAGCTAAGCAGGCAATTTCAGGATTGTTTTTTCTAAATTCTTTAATATTCTGATAGCTGGGTCTGAAATCCTGCCCCCATTCGGAAATACAGTGTGCTTCATCAACTGCGATGAACGACAGTTGTATTTCTTCGATATTCTGTAAAAACTGAGTATTTGTTAATCTTTCGGGTGAGACATATAATAATTTTGTGAGACCGTCTTTACATCTGTTATAAATAACTTCCGCATCAAATTCATCCAGTTCGGAAGATAGGTATTCTGCTTCAATCTGGCGGCTTTTCAATTGATTGACCTGATCCTTCATGAGCGCGAGTAACGGTGAAATAACCAGACATACACCTTCACGAAGAAGTGCAGGTAACTGATAACACAGTGATTTTCCGGCTCCTGTAGGTAGCAAGGCCAATGTATCTTTTGAATGAAGTATGGAGTCTATAATTTCTTCCTGAGAATCCCTGAAAGTGTCATAGCTCCAAAAATATTTCAGAGTATCAAATTTTAATTTTTGTAGGTCTTGTGGAGAAATCATAAGGTAAAAATAAGGAAAGTATTGAAACAAAAAAAGTCACGCATTGCGTGACTTTTTAATATAATAGAAAGTTTACTATTTAGCTTCGAAATATACCCTTCTGTTAGCTCTGTTTTTCCATTCTGGACATTTTGTAGCTGGGTCACATTCAGGATATTTCAGGTCTTTTTTACCTTTACCAATTGCATTTAATTTTCCAGACTCAACTCCGTTTTTAATTAAATAATTTTTTACATTATTTGCTCTTCTTTCGGATAATTTCTGGTTGTAAGCATCGGTACCTCTCGTATCCGTAGCTCCTACTACTGTATAAGTACCACTTGATGAGTTGATATAATTTACAGCGTTGTTAAGGATAGGAGTGTTAGATGGTAAGATTCTGTCTGAGTTCAGATCAAATTCAATTCCTTCTAATGTTCTTGTATCATCCGTTACAGGTCCGGTTGTTGCAGGCGCAACTGGGCAGCCACCATTTTCAACAGGTCCAGGAACAGTTACACATTTATCGTAAAGGTCAATTACTCCGTCTAAGTCTGTATCAAGGGCAACTCCGGCTCCGTCAACTCTTGCTCCTGCAGGAGTATCAAGCTGTCTGTCCCAATCATCACAAACACCGTCGTTATCTAAATCACCTTTTTTACAAACCTCAATATCTTGATTTTTATTAGCTAAAACATCTAGCTTATAATATACTTCCTGAAGAGGGTCATGCCACATTAAGTGAGATTCATGTTTCCCTAATTTTAAGCTTACCCCTAAAGTAGCATTAAAGAAGTTGTCTGAAACTTGCTCTTCACGCTGGTTGATAGCGCTGTATTTGTCACCTCCTCCATCAAACTCATCATCACCGGTCATAACGTACATTAGTCTACCTTCAATATCGATTCTTCTGTTAACTTTGAATTTAACACCGGCACCAGCTTGAGCAAACATTGAACCCAATTTGAAAGGTTTAACTTCTGTCATCAATCTTTGTCCGTTTTCATCTTTCTGATAAGCTCTATAAGCTAATGTTCCAAGACCTCCATAAGCATGCAAAGCCCATCTGTATGGAGACTTATTGTCAACTCTTCTTAGTATGTTTGAAATATTAACATCTCCCAATAAAGAGATTGCATCATATTGAGTTCTTGCTCCTACTTGCTGGTAAACAGATGCATTTGCTGGTGCATCTTTTTTAGTACTGAACCATCCTTGTCTGGTTTCTCCTCTGTCATATTGTAAGTTAATACCGAAAGCATGGGTAATCGCCTTATCAATACTAATATATGCAGAATATCCAAAAAGATTTTTACCGTTACCATTTTTTATTGATGTTAAATCTGCCGATTGAACTAATGGTACACCGACCCCTGCTGAAATGGCCCAATCATTAAATCTTTTAGATTGATTAGTGAAGGGAGAAACATTTGCTGAGCCTGATGAAAAAGTATTAGGATATTTTTCTTCAGCCGAAACTGCTGTTGAATCTTGTGCAAAGCTTATGGCAGGAACAGCCAGTGCTAATGCTACAATTGCTAAACTTATTTTCATAGTGTATTTTTATTATTTAGTTAATTAAATGATTTATTTATTTAGGACAACCAGCATTTTCAACCGGTCCAGGTACAGTTACGCATTTATCATAAAGATCAATCACACCGTCAAGGTCCATGTCAAGTGCAACACCAGCTCCGTCAACTCTTGCTCCTGCAGGAGTGTCAAGCTGTCTGTCCCAGTCGTCGCAAACGCCGTCATTGTCTTGGTCTCCTTTTTCACATACAACAAAATCTACATTGGTATTTTCTAAAGTATGGATTCTAGAGTATGTTTCTTGTAATGGATCGTGCCAAGCCAAATGTGTCAAATGTTTTCCCAGTTTGAAGGATACTCCTAAGTTAACTGTCCAGGCATTATCAGATCTTCTTTTGCTGATCATGTTATACTTGGAAACTTTGGATGTTGGATCGTAATCGGCAGGTCCTGCGTTTCCTCCTCCATCAAATTCATCATCCCCACTGATAATATACATTGTTCTTGCCTCTATATCAATAAGTTTGGAAACATTATATTTCAATCCAACACCAAACTGGTAATAAATTGAATTAATATCCATTTTTTGCTTAATGAATAAAGGAATTCTAGGTGGAGTGGTATTCCATCTGAATTCATTATTATCATGTAAAGAGGTATTATAGCTCATCAATCCAATACCGGCATAACCATGAAAAGCCCATCTGTAAGGAGAAAGGTTGTCTACTCTTCTCAAAAGATTTGAAAAGTTAACGTCTCCCATTAAGGCAATCTGATTAAATTTTGTATTAGCTTCCGCAATTCCTGCGGCAATTCCAGCAGCTCCGTCAAGCTGAGCTTTCTGTGTTGTTTCACCTCGCTGATAAATAAGGCTAACTCCTACAACATGAGTAATCTGTTTGTCGATACTCACGTAAGAATTATATCCCCAGTTGACCTTTTTATCATAAAAAGATCTCAAATCAGCGTGAACCATGAAAGCAGCACCTCCACCGACTGAGATAGACCAGTCGTTGAATTTTCTTGCTTTGTTGTTGAAAGGCTGTACATTGGCAGAACCAGAGGAGAACGTATTAGGGTATTCATCGTAGGAACTAACAGCAATACTGTCCTGTGCATATGTTGCAATAGGCAATGCAGCCAATAATAATAAACCTAATTTCATACAATATGTTTTATGTTTTAGATAAAGTCTTTTAAGATTATCTTGGAGAATTCCCTTTCAAAAAGATGTTTCTGATGAGGGATTTCTAGCTTTTCTGACACAAATTTCAGATTGTCAAACTTTACGATATCAATATCTATTACTCTATCCGTATATACTCCTAGAGTGCTAGAATCATGTGCTCTTCCCATCTCAATTTCAATCCTTTTGATATGTTTAAGTAACTGAATAGGTGAAAAATGTGTGCATATTACTAATGCAATATTACAAAAAATATTAGAACTAACAAATTCTACGGGTTCAGTAATTAAAAATTCGCTTAAATTTATGACATTTCCTACCTCCTTATTGAGTTTGTCAATAGCCCGTTCAATATTTTTTTTTGTATCACCAAGATTACTTCCGAGTAACAAAATGACAGTATGTTGCGACATATTGTTTAAATATAAATTTTATGAAGAGTTTCTTTAAAAATGTATTGGCAAATATAGTTGCATTTGTAATACTATGTGCCGTGTTTTTTTTCTTTTTTATAGTCGTTGTTTTCTTCAGTGCGATGAGTGGAGAAAAATCTGTTGTGGTAAAAAAGAATTCAGTTTTAACCATTAATTTAAAGACAGATATTATAGATAGTCCTACAGAAGAACAGACCAGTATATTTAACGTAAGTGATAAAAACAAAAGCATATTGCTGTATGATGTTTTAGAGGCCATTAAGAAAGCCAAAACAGATGATCATATTAAGGGAATCAGTATTGAAACTGATCACCTAAATGCAGGAATTACTCAATTGGATGATATTAGAGCTGCCTTAGAAGATTTTAAGAAGAGTGGAAAGTTTGTATATGCTTATGGAAATGGAGTTTCCCAATCTACCTATTATTTAGGATCTGTGGCAGATCAGTATTTCCTAAACCCTTCTGGAATGATTGATTTGAAGGGGCTTGCTACTGAAGTTACCTTCTTTAAGGAATTTGCTGATAAATACGGGATCGGAATAGAAGTAATCAGACACGGTAAATTTAAGTCTGCGGTAGAACCTTTTATAAGAAATGATATTTCTGATGAGAATAGGGAACAGCTAAGTACTTTGTTGAATGATATTTGGGGAAATACTGCTGCAAAAATATCGGCTTCCCGAAAGATAGATGTCAATCAGTTTAAAACTGCGGTAGATAGTCTTTACGGAATGATTCCCGAGCAGAGTCTAAAATATAAATTAGTAGATAAATTAGTTCAGAAATCAGAATATGATGATTTTATCAAATCTAAGATAGGCTCATCTAAAGATGACAAATTAAATAAAGTATCTATTACAAACTATATCAATTCATATTCTGATAAGGATAGCTCTGGAGATGGTGTTGCAATACTTTATGCTTCGGGTTCGATTAATAATGGAGATAAGTACGGGGATATTTATTCGGAAAAATATGTGAAATATATTCAGGAGCTTAAAAATGATGATAAAGTAAAGGCTGTTGTTTTCAGAATTAATTCTCCGGGAGGAAGTGCAAATGCTTCAGATGAAATTTTATATGAGCTTCAGCAGCTTAAAAAAGTAAAACCAGTTGTTGTGTCATTTGGAGATTATGCTGCTTCGGGAGGATATTATATCGCTATGTCTGCGGATAAAATTTATTCTGAACCGAATACCCTTACAGGTTCAATAGGTGTTTTTGGAGTAATGCCTTATTATAAAGAGATTGCCAATAAAAACGGAATACGTTCAGATATTGTGGCTACGAATGCCAATTCTGCTTATTACTCTGCTTTGAACGGATTAACGCCTTATGGAGTTGCACAGGTTACAAGAAGTGTTGAGGGAACTTATAAAAGATTCGTTCATTTTGTAACACAAAATAGAAAACAAACATTTGAGCAGATTGATAACGTAGGGGGAGGAAGAGTCTGGAGTGGAGTACGTGCCAAGCAAATTGGTTTGGTAGATGATTTGGGAACATTGAATGATGCTGTGAAATTTGCAGCGCAGAAGGCTGGCTTGAAATCTTACGGGGTAACATCGTATCCGAAGAAAAAAACAGCATTTGAACAAATTTTCGATGATATGAATGAGGATGATATTTCTGCAAGATTAATTAAAAATAAAATAGGGAAGGCCAATTATGAAATTCTTGAGCAGGTTACTAACCAAAAGCTGAAATCTGAGGTGAAAATGGAAATGCCTTATCAGATAAAAATTAACTAAATTATATATTGTAACAAAAACGGCGGATTTGAATTTTCAAATCCGCCGTTTTATTTTATGTTAATTATTTTTTTCAGCTACTTTTCTTTGTTGCCATTCCGTAGATCCAGAGGACAATCAGTGCTCCTCCGATAGCTAAAATCCAGCTTCTTGGATTCCAGAAAGAAGTGACATCACCCCAGTGTAAAATATACACTCCAATAGCTCCACCTACAAAAGCTCCTACAATTCCTAAAATGATTGTAATCAGCCATCCTCCTCCCTGAGTTCCCGGCATGATCATTTTTGCGATTGCTCCAGCAATAAGTCCGAATAAAATCCATGTTAAAATTCCCATAGTTGCAAATTTTTTAATTGTTAATATTTATGAAATTGATTTTTTGCTAATTTAAGGGAAAACATGATAAATATCATCTTTTCTTGAAGAACGAATCAACAAATTCCGTACCATTGAATAATTGAAGGTCTTGCATTTTTTCGCCCACTCCAATATATTTAACAGGAATTTGGAATTGATCGGAAATACCAATCACAACTCCGCCTTTTGCGGTTCCGTCAAGTTTTGTTACAGCTAAAGCATTTACTTCAGTGGCTGCGGTAAATTGCTTAGCCTGCTCAAAAGCGTTCTGCCCCGTAGATCCGTCAAGAACCAGTAAAATCTCGTGAGGAGCATCAGGAATAACCTTTTGCATTACTCTTTTGATTTTAGAAAGCTCATTCATTAAATTGATCTTATTGTGAAGTCTTCCGGCTGTATCAATGATTACAACATCTGCATTTTGTGCAACGGCACTTTGTACAGTATCAAAAGCTACAGAGGCAGGATCTGATCCCATTTCCTGTTTTACGATAGGAACGCCGACTCTCTGGCTCCAGATTACTAGCTGATCTACAGCGGCCGCTCTGAAGGTATCCGCAGCTCCTAGAACGACTTTTTTTCCTTCGGAAGTAAACTGATGAGCTAATTTTCCAATGGTTGTTGTTTTACCGACTCCGTTTACTCCTACAACCATAATAACATATGGTTTTTTAGAAGTGTCAATATTTCCTGTTCCCGCATGAGGGTTTTCAAGAAGAAGTCCTGAAATTTCTTCACGGAGGATTTTATCCAGTTCGTTTACACTAACGTATTTGTCCCGGGCAACACGTTCTTCAATTCTTTCTATGATTTTGATGGTTGTAGAGGCACCCACGTCGGATGCAATAAGTACTTCTTCAAGGTCATCCAGAACTTCATCATCTACTTTGCTTTTGCCGACTACGGCTTTCGTCATTTTTTCAAAGAATCCCTGGCTGGATTTTTCCAATCCTTTATCTAAAGTTTCTTTTTCTTCTTTTTTAAAAATATTTTTAAACCAACTCATAGAATTTTATAATATAAGATGTTGTGTTATCTGTCTTTAGAACAAAGATAACAAAAAAACTACCCAAAAGCTGAGTAGTTTTTTATATTGTAAATAAAGTGTAGATTATTTTTTCAAATAACCGTCTACCTCGTCTGCATTCATTACTTTTTCTTCGAAAACGTAAGCACCTGACTTAGATGACTTAACCATTTTCACAACTTTAGTCATTTTTTTTGACTGACCACTCTGTAGGGTTGCTACTACTTTCTTTGCCATGGTAAATTATATTTTCTAAATTACTTGATTTCTTTGTGAACGGTAACTTTCTTAAGAACCGGATTGTACTTCTTAAGCTCCAATCTTTCTGTAGTGTTCTTTTTGTTTTTAGTAGTGATGTATCTAGACATTCCTGCTACTCCGCTTTCTTTATGCTCTGTACATTCAAGAATTACTTGAACTCTGTTTCCTTTTTTTGCCATGATTCAATTACTTTTTAATCAATCCGTTTCTTACAGCTCTTTCTAGAGCTTCCTCGATTCCAATCTTGTTAATCACTCTCAATCCATGAGCTGATACTTTCAGTGTTACGTGCTTATCTTGCTCCGGAAGGTAAAACTTCTTCTCCAATAAGTTAATTTCAAAACGACGCTTCGTTTTGTTATTAGCGTGAGAAACGTTGTTACCAACCATTGCACGCTTTCCTGTTATTTGGCAAATTCTTGACATATCTCGATGTTCTTATTTGTATAATATTTGAGGTTGCAAAATAACGAAGAATTTTTTAGATAGACAAATGTTTTAAAATTTATTTTTCAATTAGTTATAATATTTTTTCAGAAATACGGCCATTAAGCCTGTTGTTTAGTGAACTTTTTCTGAAACCTTTTTATCAGGAAATAAAATAATAAAAATCCTAAGGCGAAGATAGAGAACCTAGTTAGTAGATCTCCGGCCTTTACATAAAACGTTTGGTTCTCATATAAGTTTATCTTGGCAAACAAAGCTGTTTTGTCTCCATAAAAAGTATCTTCCACAATTTCTCCTTGAGCATTGATATGGGCCGAAATTCCGCTATTTGCTGCGCGTGCAATTTCTCTTCGCGTTTCTATGGCTCTTAATTTTGCATAGGACAGAAGCTGTTTGTGTCCTTCTGAAACTCCCCACCAGGAATCATTGGTCATAATGCCCAGGAAGTTGGCTCCTTTTTTTACATAATCTGTTACGAATTCTCCATAGATACTTTCGTAGCAAATGATAGGAGCGATTTTCCCTTTGTTATAAGGATTTGAAAAGGCAACTCTTTCTTTATCTGAGCCTAAAGAAGCAACGGTTCCTCCCAGGTTAATCATCGCATCTCCAAGAAGGGGTTTTAAATAATTCATATAAGGGAAAATTTCTACTCCTGGAACCAATTTGCCTTTATGATACACCTGTACTTTTTGATTGGGAATAACCTGTATTGCTGAGTTAAAACTTTCTACCCAAAGTCCTTGATTGATTTGATAAGCTTCAGTGGGCAGGTCTTTTGAACCAGTGTAAAATTTATGTGATGAAATTCCCGTTGAAAAAACAGAGCCCGGATGTTTGGCTAAGAATCCTTTAAGATTATGTAAAATGATACTTTTTTCAAAGGCTGTTTCGGAAATAGAACCTCTTCCCGGAAGCGCTGTCTCTGGCGCAATATAATAATCAATTCTTCCTTTTGTATTTTTTTCTGCAAGGTCTAAAAGATCCTGTTCGATTGTTAAGCTGTCTTTGGAATATTTTTCAGCATAAGGATCAAGGTCTGGCTGAAGCATTAGAACATTAACGGTTCCGATTGGCTTTTCATTAAAGTTATTGTATTTTACTACCGAAATAATCATGGGAATAATTATTAAAGCAGCAACAATAGAGGAGTTTTTAATCAAATCTTTTCTCTTTCTCCCGGCTTCCCAGGTTCTTATGGTATAGAAAAGTAATACATTTACCAGTAAAATCCAGAAACTTCCGCCTGTAGCACCTAATGTATCATACCATTGTATTAATTTTGGATATTCTGAAAATGAATTTCCAAGATTCAGCCAGGGCCAGGTTAATTCCCAGTTCAGGTGGAACTTTTCAAAGCTCATCCAGATGGCTACAAAAAATGCCAATCCCCAATACGTTCCCTGTGCGTTTTTGTACCAGTGATAACATTGAAATACTAACGAATATAGTAAGGAATTAACTAAAACCGGAAATAAAACCGCCATTAAAGAATGGCTTCCGTCAGGATTTTTTGATCCGTACAACCAGCCTGTCGTTACAATATTCCAAATAATAAAGCATAAGTAGGAGAGTCCGAAAACAACCCAGCTTTTTCTTTTGTAATCTGAAAATTTCGAAACACCGTGTTCCATCATTAAAAGAGGAACTAGCGCAAAAAATATAAAAAACGGAACTCCGTAAGTGGGCCACGAAATGGACAAAAGCATCGCGGAAATGAGCGTAAGTAAAACGTATTTCATTAAATTAATTTAACACACAAATTTAATGTTTTTGAAATGAATAAATTTGTAATCGATGTTAAAGAAATTTTATAAAATTATTATTGTTCCTTATGTTTTATTTTTACTCTATCTGATGTTTTTCGGGATGGGAAGAACCCAGATGGAAGATAATTTACTGACCATCGAACCTATATTTTCTACAATAAATTTTATTAAAGGCTGTATCTCCTGGAAAGATATTATAATCATCGTTGTAGGAAATGTCGTGATGTTTATTCCTTTCGGATTTCTGGGCTGGGTTTTTCCTAAGCTTAAAGAACTAAGAAGCCTGCTTTTCACATTTATTTCGGCCATTACAATTGTTGAGGCGACTCAGTATTTTACAAGAATGGGGATTTTTGAAGTGGATGATATCATTTTGAATACGTTTGGAGTGTTTTTAGGCTTCCTGGTGAGGAGGTTTGCGGAAAAGAAATGTAAGGATTGGGTTGCGTGAATAGAATAGATAAGGGTTCCGATAAATTGAGCATATTTTTAAAACTATCCGTTCAGTTCCTTGGCACGCTGTTCTGCGTTCAGAATTCCTTTTTTCAGAATTTCCTTACAACTGTTTTCGTCGAAAGTTTTTAAAGCCGCTTCGGTTGTGCCACCTTTTGAGGCAACATCCTTAATCAGTTCTTCGAGGCTTTTTTCGGAATTATTCATCAGGTGATAGGCTCCCAGCATAGTTTGTTTTACAAAAAGTTTGGAAAGATTTTCCTCAATTCCCATTTCAACTCCGGCCTTTATCATGGCATCAACGATGTAATAAAAATAGGCAGGTCCGCTTCCTGAAAGTGCTGTAACACCATCCAGTAATTCTTCGTTTTCCAGATAAACTGATCTTCCGGTAGAGTTTAATAATCTTTCGATATTAATTAATTGGCTGAAAGAAATTCCTTCTGCTGCTGTATATCCTGTGATTCCCATTCCTAAAAGCGTAGGAGAATTTGGCATGGCTCTGACTACTAATGGATGGTGTAATAATGTTTGAATTTTTTCAATTTTGATTCCTGCCATGATCGATAAAACCATCTGGTTTTCTTTCAACTGAAACTTGAAATTTTCAGCTACATGTTGGAAATCCTGAGGTTTTACGGCGATGATGATTAAATCCGCATCCAAATCTGTAACTTCGTCAAAAGTTGAGATTTTCGATTTTGGAAATTCTTCCGATATTTTTGAGAATTTGGAGTCGTTTCTTATAATTAAATGCAGATTTTCAGGCTTTATGAGTTCATACTTTAAAAATGATTTTGAAAAAGATAAACCCATATTTCCTGCCCCGAGAATGGCGATTTTCATATTATGTTTTTTATTCCATTAAATATTTTCTAAAAACTAAAGAATAATTGTCATTAAAATTAATCAATTCAATGTTTTTGAAGTTAATTTTTCTTGGCTTTTTATCAAATTTCCCAACCGGATTATAATTCCTGATGACAACTGATTTTTTGTTTACTTCCAGAATCTCTCCAATTGAAAATATTTCCTGGTCTTTTTTTCTGCTTTCAACAATGCAGTGGAGATCCTGTTTTTTAATAGATTTAAAAAGAGACTCAAAATCTTTTAAGGAAGTATTGTTAATTATCTTTACATTTAATTTTATAAGCCCCTCTTCAGAATAAATCCTTTTCGAGACGTTGTCAGAAGTACTGTGTCGAATTCCTTTTACCCTGTGATAAGGGATGATTTTTGTTCCGGCTAGAGAAAAGTCATTTGTTTCTTCAACCATCAAAAAACTGTCTGATGCTTTCACTATAAAACCTAATACTGACAAGTCATCCTGAAGATTAACTTTTACAAAATTAGTTCTGTCAATATGCTTCTTGATAAGTTTTTTAAATTCTTTTTCGGTTAAATTTTTTGCCATTTTAAATATCAAATAATATTCACTTCCCTTTCCAGTTCAATTCCGTATTTTTCTTTCACAGAATTGATAATTTCAGTAGAAAACTCAAACACTTCTTTTCCTGTCGCATTTCCTGTTGCATTGATGATCACTAATGCCTGAAGCTTATGAGAAGCAACATTGCCGATCTGTTTTCCTTTCCAGCCGGATTGTTCAATCAGCCAGCCAGCCGGGACTTTAACGAAGTTTCCGTTGGGGTAGCCTTGAATATTTTCAAATTTCTCTTTTAATTTTTCAAATTGAGCTAAAGGAATCGTAGGGTTTTTGAAAAAACTTCCTGCATTTCCGGTTTCTTTTGGATCCGGAAGTTTACTTTGCCGGATATTAATTACAGCTTTTGAAACATCCTGAATTGTCGGACTTTCAATGCCTAAATTTTCCAGCTCGGATTTGATAGCTCCGTATTCTGTTTTAATGATATGATTTTTGGTGGTAAGCTTAAAGGTGACTTCCAGAATCACATATTTTCCTTTTCCTTCTTGTTTAAAAATCGAATCTCTGTATCCGAATCTACATTCTTCAAGATCGAATGTTTTAAGCTCCAGACTCTCCAGATCCAAAACCTTACAGCTCACAAAGATGTCTTTTATTTCAGTTCCGTAAGCTCCGATATTTTGCATGGGAGAAGTTCCTACATTTCCGGGAATAAGAGAAAGGTTTTCCAGTCCACCATAGTTTTTATCCAGGCAGTGCATAACGAAATTATGCCAGTTTTCGCCTGCTTTAGCAGTTATCCATACCTCGTTTTCATTAATAACCTGTTCTGAAATGCCTGTCAGATTCAGCTTAATAGCAAGTCCGTCAAAGTCCTTGGTGAATAAAATATTACTTCCGCCCCCAAGAAACAGGACGGGGGTTTTGGGTATTTGAGAATTTGAAAAGCTGATGGCTTCCTTTAGTTCTTCTACGGTGGTGACTTCAACAAAATATTTTGCTTTAGCTTCTACTCCGAAAGTATTGTAAGCTTTTAATGAAAAATTTTCTTGCATGAGTTATGGATGTTCTGATAGAATTTTTTCTAATTGTGATTTGAATCTTTCAAATTGCTTATAATGAAGAGTATCATGATAAGAATTTACATATACATGGGATTTTTGTGAAGTTTTGATCTGGAAAACTTCATCGGTTCCTCCTTTGGCCTGGATGCTTTCTGAGCTTTTTATATGATTTAAACTTTTAAGATCAAAAGAAGAAGTTAGTTGTTTCCAAATTTTTGGAGATGTTTTGGAGGCCCATTGCTTATGAGTTTGTCGGGCGGTATTTCCCGATTCTGATGTAATGGAGTCCTGGGTGATTTTGATGATCCGGTAATTTCCCAGATTTCCGCTTACATTTGAGAAGCTGATAAATGTAATTTTATTACTTTCAGAAATGTTTTTTTTAGCTTCCTCATTACAGGATAAAAAAATCAGCAATAAAACCGTTGAAAAGAATATTTTCAAACCTAAGAATTTTATTGCTGACATTTTTATGTATTAAAGGTTGAACTCTAATTTGTACTGCTGTAAAGCATCTTTTAGAATTTCTGCGCTTCTTCTTAAGTCTTGTTCTTTAAGCACATAAGCTATTCTTACCTGTTTTTTACCCAGTTCAGGATCACTGTAGAACCCTCCTGCAGGCGCAACCATAATGGTTTCGTTGTTATTGGAATATTTCTCTAATAACCATTGTGCAAACTTTTCACTGTCGTCAACAGGAAGTTCAGCCACACAATAAAAAGCTCCTTTTGGTTTTGGACAAATTACTCCCGGAATAGCATTCAGTAAATCTACCAATACATTTCTTCTGTGAGTATATTCTTCTCTTACAGCTCTGATGTAAGCTCCGTCATTTTGATGCGCGGCAGTGGCTGCAATTTGACCTAAAAGAACAGGGCTCAGTCTTGCCTGTGCAAAAAGCATGGCTGCATCGTGAATTTTTTTAGAACGCGTAATCATGCACCCGATTCTTACTCCGCACATAGAATAACGTTTGGATTCCGAATCAATAATAATACAGTTTTCGCTTAGTTCAGGGAAAGCAAGCATTGAGATTTGCTGTTTCCCGTCATATACATATTCTCTGTATACTTCATCAGAGATTACTACAATGTCATATTTTAAGGCAATTTCTGCTAATTTCTGCAATTCTTCACGGGTGTAAAGATATCCTGTCGGATTTCCAGGATTACAGATAACGATTGCTCTTGTTTTTTCTGTGATCTTCTTTTCGAATTCTTCAATTGGAGGAAGGGCAAAACCTGTATCAATGGTTGACGGAACTGCCACTACATGAACATTAAAAGTGCTTGTAAATCCGTTGTAATTTGCATAATAGGGTTCAGGAATGATCACCTCGTCTCCGTCATCGCATAATGTTGAAATGGCGAAATTTAAAGCTTCTGAACCTCCGTTGGTTACAATAAAGTTATCAGGCGTAAGATCTGTGAAGTCTAAAGAATGGTAATATTCAGTAAGAGCTTTTCTATAGTCTAAATTTCCTTCGGAAAGAGCATATTCCAATACTTTTAAATCAATGTTTTTTAAAGCATTTAATGCTGTTTCAGGAGTTTCAATATCAGGCTGTCCGATATTAAGGTGGTATACTTTAGTTCCTTTCTGTTTTGCTTTCAATGCAAAAGGTACCAGTTTTCTCACCGGTGAAGGCGGCATCTGTTGTGCTCTGTTTGAAATATTAGGCATTATTTTTTATCTAAAAATTGATTGCACAAAAATAGCAAAATATTTTATCTAAGAATTGAATGCGTGAGACTAAATCCAATATATTATGCTTTAAATAATAATTGTGATATATTTTGTGTTTTGATTTATTTGGTATATAATTTTTGTAATTAAACGTTTGTTTATTATTTAATTTATTTAGTTTTGATTTAAATGTTGAAAAATAATCAAAATATTCATTGTTGTTTTGGATTAAATTCATAGTTTTACAGCAGACTAATAAAAAATTTTATGAGAAAAAATCAACCAGCTCTTGTGCTTGGTGCATTAGGACTATTTGCCAGTTCTTTTGCCTTAGCACAAAACTATCAGAAAATGCCTGTTCAGTCAGGGTTTAACGAAGATGTTATTGCAAATGGAATAGGTAGTGCATTAAGTTCTACTACAAGTATTCTAGATGGAGATTCTTTTGTTTTTGTAGCTAAAGATTTCCAGGCCACAGCAACGAGTGCACCAATCACTTACGGAGTTCCGGTGGATGGTATTATCAATTCAGTAGTGACTACTACACCGGGATTGAGTTATCAGTTAGGGAATCTTAGTGGACCAAATTCTTTGAGGCTTTCTACTGCTAATCCAACAGGAACAATCACTTTTACAACGCCTAAAGCCGCTTTTACATTGTATATGTTGGCTACGGGAGGAAGCGGGGCTTCAACACAAAACGTAACAGTGAATTTCTCAGACGGAACAAATCAGCAATTTACAGGAATTTCTATTTCTGACTGGTATGATGGAGCCGGATTTGCTGTTCAAGGTTTAGGTAGGATTAACAGAACTAATAATACATTGGAGTCTAGTAGTACCAATCCGAGAATGTACCAACTGGCACTACCGATTAATGCTGCTAACCAGGCTAAACTGATTCAAAGCGTAACTATTACAAAAACATCTACAACAGCAACATTCCCTAATATTTTTGCTTTTTCAGTGGATGAATACTCAACTTGTGTGCCACCTACATTACAGGCAGCCGGGTCAATTACCGCTAATTCAGCTACAATTTCATGGACGGCTCCTACGGGATCAACACCGGCAAGTTATGATATTTACTATAGTACCTCGAATACAATTCCATCCAGTACTGCTACTCCGAATTTTGCGGGAGAAACGGGAACTTCCAAAACTATTCCGAGCTTGAATCCAAATACGGTTTACTATTATTGGGTAAGATCCAACTGCAGTACAGGAACAAGCCAGAGCTCATGGTCTTTTGGCGGTACATTTAAAACAGCTTGTGGTGCCATGACTTCTATGGTTGAAAATTTTGATTCCTATACTACAGGAAATATCGTTCCTGATTGCTGGGTAAGGAATGCAGGTACAGGAAGTATGACAATCTCTTCAACCAGTCCGGCTTCTGGAACTAGAAATATCTATCAAAATGTTTCCTCAACCGGAACTCCAAGTACTGTTGTATTGCCAGAGTTTTCTAATATAAATGCAGGAACAAATTGGTTAAGATTTAAAGCGAAAGTAAGTTCGGCAACCGGAACTTTAAAAGTGGGGTATGTAACTAACCCTACAGATGCTTCTACCTTTGTTTTATTGCAAGCTTTAAGTATAACTAATACTACTTATACCAATTCGGAATATACAGTAATAGTTCCTAATACTGTTCCTGCTAATGCAAGGTTAGCTATTCAGAACACAGCGGATGCTAAATCATATTACTGGGATGATGTTTATTGGGAGCCGTTGCCTTCTTGTTTTGCGCCAACTACAATTACATCATCAAATGTAGCTTCATTCTCAGCTACAATCGGATGGACAGCTCCATCAACAGCACCTGCAAATGGATACGATGTATATTATAGTACGTCGAATGTAGCTCCTACTTCAAGTACAGTTTTAAATTCTACAAATTCTGTACCTGCTACTACGACTTCCGCTCAATTGACAACCTTAGCGTCTAGTACAACTTATTATATTTGGGTGAGATCAAATTGTAGTTCTACAGATAAAAGTACATGGACGGGGCCAATTTCTATTACGACTCCATCATTCTGTCCAACAGTAACAGCGCCTGCAGCTGGGGCAACGGGAGTTTCCGTAACACCATCAATTACTTGGAATGCTGTTACCGGAGCAGCAGGATATAGATTAACGGTAGGTACTACGGCAGGAGGAACAGATGTTTTAAATAACATAGATGTCGGAAATGTCACTACTTATCCGTTTACTATTTCTTTAGCATTTAATACAAAGTATTATTACACTGTTAATGCTTATGCTGGAGGGCAGACTTCATCATCTTGTACAGAAAATAATTTTACTACTGCATGTACAAGTATAGGTACTCCTTATGTTTTAGATTTTGAAAGTGTAACAACACCTGCACTTCCTGGCTGTACGTATAATGTGAATGCAGGAACTGGAAATAACTGGACGACAGCAGATGCTCCTACAGATTGCCCGGGACTTTCAACTAAGGTATTAAGATATGCTTGGAATAGTTCAAACGCTGCAAATACTTGGTTCTTTACTCAAGGATTGAATTTAACGGCTGGAACACAGTACACAATCTCCTATAAATATGGGAATAATTCTACTACATATGTAGAAAAGCTAAAAGTAGCCTTTGGTACTTCGGCAACTGCAGCAGCCATGGTTAATGCTATAGCAGATTATCCGAGTATTAATGACAAAACAGCTCATACAGCGTCTGTTAATTTTACAGTGCCTACAACGGGAATCTATTATTTTGGGTTTAATGCTTATTCAACTGCAAATCAGTATTATTTATATGTTGATGATATTAGCGTTAATAATGCAAATTTGGCAACATCTGAAGTTTCAGCAAATAAGAATACTGTTCAGGCATATCCAAATCCATTCACAGATGTTTTAAATATTTCCGATATCAAAAATGTAAAATCTGTTTCAGTAATGGATATTGCGGGAAGACTTATTAAAAACATTGAAAAACCTTCATCAACTCTTCATCTGGGAGATTTAAAAGAAGGATTGTATTTAGTGGTTCTGAACATGAACGACGGTTCTAAGCAGACCATAAAAGCAATTAAGAAATAGTATCTATTTTTATTAAATATTATTGAGCGGCTTTACTTTTTGTAAAGTCGCTTTTGTTTTATATTAAATTTGCTAATTTTAAGCATTAAATTTATACTAGGATGCAAATTTCTGCAATTTCAATAGATGACTATATCTCAAAAATTCCTGAAGAAAGGCAGGATGCTTTTAAGAAGCTTTTTGATACAGTAAACAATAATTTACCCAAAGGCTTTTCAGAAAATATCAGTTACGGTATGGTGGGTTGGGGAGTTCCGCTTGAAACATATCCTCCGGGATATCACTGTACACCCAATACACCGCTTCCTTTTATAGGATTGGCTTCTCAGAAAAACTTTATTGCATTGTATCATATGGGAATCTATGCAAAGCCTGAATTGTTGAACTGGTTTGTAGAAGAATTTCCAAAATATTCAAAAAGAAAGCTAGATATGGGAAAATCTTGTATCAGGTTTAAAAAAGTTGATGATATTCCTCTTGAGCTTATTGCTGAACTGAGTAAAAAAATGACTGTGGATGAATGGATAGAAACTTATGAAAAGAATTATAAAAAATAAATTTCTTACCACATTTTTATCTCTTTTTATAGTTCTGTTTATTGCTGTTGAATGTGCAGGGGTTAAAAGCTCAGGATTAAAAAACGGGGATTTGCTTTTTATTACGGCTAAAGATTCCGGACTATCCGGAGCAATTAATAATGTGACTCAAAAAGAAAAAAATGCCTCCTTTGATCATATTGGAATGCTGGAAAAAGTTGATGGCCATTATTTTGTACTTCATGCTTCTCCAAAAAGAGGTTCGGAAAAACAGAAACTTAAAGATTTTGTAGAAGATCAGAAGAAAGATGGACAGGATATTTTTGTTTATAGACTGAAACCCGAATACCAAAATGCAATTCCTGATGCTATTGCCAAAGCAAATTCAATGTTGGGAAAACCTTATAATTTTAACTACATCCTGAATGAAGATTCCTATTATTGTTCGGATTTTATTGAAAGGGTTTTTAGAAAAGATCATATCTTCACGTTAGAACCCATGACTTTTATTGATCCGCAGACAGGCAAAACCAATGAATTCTGGCAAAAATTTTATCAGGAGAAAAATCTTAAAGTTCCCGAAGGAGAATTAGGTTGTAACCCGAATGGTTTAGCAGGATCGTCGAAAATAGAAAGAATTCAGCAACTTAAATAATATACTAAAGAAGCGTCATTGCTTCTTTTTTTATTTTAAAATAAATTTAAAAATATTAGTCTATAAATTTGGTAGACTAATATTTTTTTATATTTTTGTCCTGTATTAATAATCAACAACAGTATGTATTTCAGAAAATAACTTTTAATCAAAAACCGAGATGTTATGATAACAAATTTGCAATCACTGCCTAATAACGTAAACCTAATCAAGAAAGAACTGATTTTAGAAATAGAATTGAACGGGAAAATGAAATTTGATCATTTACTCAATATTATCTATCAGCAAATGGGAATGTGTTATAAGCTCTTGAATGCAGATGTGGAATACATCAACGGAAATGATTTCGGATCATTTCAATTATACCTTAATGCCACTTCAGAAGATTTTCAGCAGCTTGAATTTTTTCTGAATAAAAATAAACTTTTGAATACTACTGTAGAATATGTCTGCAGAAAGTATTCCTAGTTGTGTAGATCCATATAGTTTGAGGAGCGTTCATTTATTGAGCGCTTTTTTTATTTATTTTCCGTTAAAAAGACTATTTTTATCCTAATAAATACATCACAATTATGGTTGCACTTATTATTATCGGTATCATAGCAATTTTCCTTCTGTATGCGGTTTCTATTTATAATCGCCTGGTAAAGCTTAAAAATTTGGTTCAGGAAGCCTGGAGCAGCATTGATGTGATGCTGAAAAAACGTCATGACCTTATTCCTAACCTTGTAGAGACGGTGAAAGGATATGCCACTCACGAAAGAGAAACACTTGAGAGTGTGACTAGAGCAAGAAATCAGGCAGTAGGAGCTAATTCTCTAGAAGCTAAAGAAGCTGCCGAGAAAAATCTTAACCAGGCAATGATGAATCTTTTTGCTGTTGCAGAACAGTATCCTGACCTGAAAGCCAATGCTAATTTTCAGCAATTACAGGGAGAACTTACCTCTATTGAAAATGATATTGAAAAATCCAGAAGATATTATAACGGAACTGCCCGTGAAAACAATACATTGATAGAATCGTTCCCTAGTAACATAGTTGCTAATATGTTCAAGTTTGAAAAGGTTTCTTATTTCGAGCTGGACAATATTGCAGAACGGGAAGTTCCAACAGTAAAGTTCTAACGATGAAGAAATTTCTAAAGTTTCTCTTTCTGCTGTGTTTTACTTTAGGCTTTGCTCAGGAAGACAGTCTATTAAACGAAAATTTATCTGGAACCGAAAGAATTCTTTCTTTTCATTCGGATATTAATGTAGATACCCATTCAACCTTGAATGTTACAGAGAATATCAAGGTTCATAGTCTTGGGGACAGAATTCAAAGAGGAATATTCCGTACTTTACCGCTGTCAAGAAATCTGAATAACAGAACTCAGAAAGTAAAATATGATATCATTTCAATAAAGAAAAATGGAGTAGAGGAAAATTACCATGAAGAAATAGAGGATGGATTTCTTAAGATCTATATCGGAAACAAGGATATTATTCTTGAACCTGGAAATTATGAATATGAAATTCAGTACAAAACAGAAAATCAAATCGGCTTTTTTGACAGATATGATGAACTGTACTGGAATGTAAATGGAAATTATTGGGATTTTCCTATCGATACCATTTCTGCAATAGTACATCTTCCGATGGGAGCAAATATTTTACAAAATTCCTGCTATACTGGTTTTGCTGGGAGCAGAGATCAAAATTGCAGTTCAAAGCTTCTTTCAAATTATTCCATAGAATGGAGTGCTTCCGGTTTTCAGGCTAATGATGGACTTACTGTTGCTGTAGGCTTTCAAAAAGGAATCATGATTCCGCCACCACCACCAAGTTTCCTGGAAAAATTCGGAATATTGATCGGCGGTTTTCTTGTGTTTTTAGGACTTTTATATTACTACTATTCAACCTGGAGGAAGTATGGGGTTGATCCTGAAAAACCTATTGTGTATCCTCAATTTAACGTCCCTAATGATTTTTCACCGGCATCTTTAGGGTATTTGAAAACAGAAAACTTCAAAAATAAATATGTAACCGCGGCGTTGGTCAACCTTGCTATTAAAGGCTATATTCAGATTATTGAAAAAGATGATTCTGGTCTTTTGGGGCTTTTTAAATCAAAATATTATACTGTTAAAAAATTGAAGCCGGCTGATGAAGATCTTCCCAAAGAAGAAAAAAAACTGATGGACTATCTTTTTTCAAGCTATCGCGATACAATTGATTTTGATGGAAAATATGATTCTAAAATCGAACAGGCTGTCTTAAATTGTAAAGAAGCATTGAAGTTTCAGCATGATGCTTTTTTAAATGAGGGAAATAATACCAAAAAACTGATTCTGCCTTTTTTGCTGATTAGTTTTGTGTATTTTACAGGCTTATTTTTAAGCTTCAGAATGTTCCCTGAATTTGAAAAAATTGTCATCGGAATGTTTTTGTATGGAGGGCTGTTTATTGCTTTCTTTATTGCGGGATTATTATTCAAATACTTTCCGGCTCTCTTTAAGCTCTTTTTGGGGTTTCCGGTTCTTGTTTTTATTCTTATCGGAGTATTTATTCATAAAAGCAGTGATTTTACCATTGATAATAATTTTAATATCTGTTATATTTTTATTGTATTAGGGTTTACCTCACTTATCATCTATGCATTTTTGATCAAAAGACCTTCCGAGGAAAAATTAAAAATAAAATCTCTTATTGAAGGTTTCCAGATGTATATGGGAGCAGCGGAGAACGAACAGCTTAAATTTCATAATCCTCCTGAAATGACTCCCGAGGTTTTTGAAAAATACCTTCCTTTTGCAATGGTATTAGGAGTGGATGAGATTTGGGGACAAAAATTTAATGCCATGCTTTCAAGAATGTCGACCGAATATCAACATAACTGGTATGTTGGTTCTACGTTAAACCGTTATGCTTTTGCAAGTTCGCTTAATTCAAGTCTTACAAGCTCAATACAGTCTTCATCAACACAGCCTTCCAACAATTCCAGCAGTGGTTCTGGTTCAGGAGGTGGCGGTTTCTCCGGAGGCGGCGGCGGTGGTGGCGGCGGCGGTGGTTGGTAAACCGTTTCCAAGTCTTAATAAATAAAAGCGCTCAGAAATCCTGAACGCTTTTTTTATATGATTAATGAAAAATCAATTAAATTCTTTCAATATCAGCACCAATAGCTTTTAGTCTGCCGTCAATGTTTTCATATCCTCTGTCGATCTGCTCAATATTATGAATAATTGATTTCCCTTCAGCAGAAAGCGCGGCAATAAGAAGCGCGTTTCCGGCTCTGATGTCCGGAGAAACCATTGTTGTTCCTCTTAACGGGGCTTCCTGATTTAAACCGATTACGGTTGCTCTGTGCGGATCACACAAGATGATCTGTGCTCCCATATCGATCAATTTATCAACGAAGAATAATCTGGATTCAAACATTTTCTGATGTACTAAAATACTTCCTTTAGCCTGGGTGGCAACCACTAAAATAATAGAAAGCAAATCCGGAGTAAATCCTGGCCATGGAGCATCTGAAATGGTAAGAATAGAACCGTCTATAAATTTCTGGATTTTATAATTTTCCTGCGAAGGAATATAAATGTCATCGCCACTCTGTTCCAATTGGATTCCCAGTTTTCTGAAAGTATTAGGAATTACGCCAAGCTGATTCCAGTTTACATTTTTAATTGTGATTTCAGATTTTGTCATGGCAGCAAGGCCAATCCAGGATCCGATTTCCACCATATCAGGAAGCATGGTGTGTTCAGTTCCTTTGAGGTGGGTTACCCCTTCAATCGTTAAAAGGTTGGAACCAATTCCTGAGATGTTTGCCCCCATTCTGTTTAGCATTTTACAAAGCTGTTGCAGATAAGGTTCACATGCCGCGTTATAAATTCTTGTTTTCCCTTTAGCTAAAACGGCTGCCATTACAATATTAGCGGTTCCTGTTACAGAAGCTTCTTCCAGCAGAATAAATTTTCCGTTAAGCTCTTTAGCTTTTAAAGAATAGAAATATTGCTCTTCATCATAATTGAATTCAGCACCCAGTTCTACCAATCCCTGAAAATGGGTGTCAAGCCTTCTTCTTCCGATTTTGTCTCCACCTGGAGTTGGCATATAAGCTTCTCCATATCGGGCAAGCATCGGTCCCATCAGCATGATAGAACCTCTTAGTTTAGCTCCGTCTTTCTTAAATTCTTCAGATTTTACATAATCAAAATTCACAGAATCAGCCTTAAACGTGTAATCACCGTGTCCGTTTTTGGTCACTTTTACACCAAAGTCAGCTAAAATTTCGATCAGTCTGTTGACATCATGAATATCCGGAATATTTTTTATTCTTACTTCTTCATCCGTTAACAGAACAGCACATAAAATTTGTAAAGCTTCGTTTTTGGCTCCTTGTGGGGTAATTTCACCCTGTAATCTTTTCCCTCCTCTTATTTGAAATGTTCCACTCATTATTTTCTGTTCTTGTGATTATTGTTATGTCTTCTCTTGTTGGGTTGGTTTTTATTATTGTTGTTGTTGTTATTGCCGCCTTTATTATTACGGTTGTTTCCGGTATAATAAATCTTACTTTTCTCCAACGTTTCTATTCCCGTAAGATCAAGTCTGTTTTCGGAAAGTTCTTTTAAATGGCGGAAAATAACATCATCTGTTACATGTTCCTTATTATAAACGTTGTAAGACTTCTTCATATTATTGGCAATTACTTCTATAAGAGCCTCTTTTTCGTCTCCGGTCTCCAGTTCAATTGCTTTTTCTATAAGTTGAAGAATACTTTTTCCGTAAAATTTAAAGTCCCCCTGTAGTTTAGGGTATTCCATCTTTTTAGGTTTTTCGGCAAGTTGTTCTCTTGTCGGGAAGGGATAAGGAGAATCAACATCCAAATCATAATTCGCCAAAATAAAAAGATGATCCCAAAGTTTATGCTTGTAATTTTCTTCGTCGCGAAGCTGCGGGTTTCTCTGACCCATAAAATCGATGATCGCCATTGCCATTTCGTTTCTTTCTTCCTTTGTAGAAAGCTCTTTGCAACGCTCAACCAACTGTTGTATGATTCTACCGTATTCCGGTAAATGAAGCTGTGTTTTTTGGGTGTTATATTCCATAGTTTGCAAATATATGGATTAAAAGAAAAATGGTTTCGAAAAACTTAATTCTTTATGATTATTTAATAAAAAAATGTGAAACTATTTTTATACTTCTATGAATTTCTTTTTCTGATGGGCGTCGGGCAAGAAACACTTCTGGGAAGAAAGTTTCATTCTGTTTTTAGAAACCATATCGTAAATGGCATTACTGAAAAACGTAGGAAATATTTTCCCAAGTACACTTACTATTTTATAAAACCCGCCCAAAATGTCAGAAATCTTCAATACGGCTTTAGATTTTATAAGATAATACTGTTGAGGTTTCCAGAGATAAAGAGTGTTGAATTGCTTAGTCTCGAGGCCGCGTTCTGTAAGAAATTTCTGTCCAAAATCCGATTGAAGGGAAGCGAACAGAAATTCATCGTTTTTATCCTTTTCCAAAATCCACTGAACCCAAAAATTACAGACTCCACACTCTCCGTCAAAAAAAACAATGTGTTTATGTTGTATGTCCTCTTGCATAATTCGTCTTTTTAATATCAGAAATTCTCCAACGAATAAAGGTAGTGAATTTTAAATTAATAATAATGGGTCGGCTAAGAGTTTCATTTTTAATAATTTGAATGATTCTAAATAGATTTTCTGAAGTTTATTTTTTAATAAAATAAGACGGAAATTTTCTAACTTAATTGCAGGTTAATATGGTTTGCGTATATCCTATTTTCTGGAATGTAATTCAAGACAAATAATAGTTTTTAGCTATTGTAAAAATAATTTCAATAGATTGTATTTATTTTAAAAGAATTGTAAGTTTGCTCTGTTCATAAAGAAAAAATTAGAGGTAATCAACATAAAAAATTAAACGATAATGGAAAACGATTTGAATGACATCAGTAAATGTCCGTTCCATAACGGGACAATGAAAAAACAAAGTGTAGCAGGTGGAGGTACCAAAAATCTGGATTGGTGGCCGGATCAGTTGAGGGTAGATATTCTTCGTCAGCACTCTTCTTTATCAAACCCGATGGATAAAGATTTTGATTACGCCGAAGCATTTAAAAGTCTCGATCTGGATGCAGTAAAAAAAGATCTTCATGCTTTGATGACTGATTCGCAAGATTGGTGGCCGGCAGATTTTGGACATTATGGTCCTTTATTTATCCGTATGGCTTGGCATAGTGCAGGAACTTACCGTGTAGGTGATGGTAGAGGGGGAGCCGGAGCCGGGCAACAACGTTTTGCTCCTCTGAACAGCTGGCCGGATAATGTAAGCCTGGATAAAGCGCGAAGATTGTTGTGGCCGATCAAACAAAAATATGGAAAGAAAATTTCCTGGGCAGATTTGATGATTCTTACGGGAAATGTGGCGTTAGAATCGATGGGCTTCAAAACATTTGGTTTTGCAGGAGGTCGTGAAGATGTTTGGGAACCGGATATGGATGTATATTGGGGATCAGAAAAAACTTGGTTAGGAGGAGATTTACGTTATGCTCATGGTTCAGAAGGAGTTGATGAAAACAGGGGAGTTCTCCCTACAGATGATGACGCTGACGGAGATATTCATTCAAGAAATTTAGAAAAACCTTTGGCTGCGGTACAAATGGGATTAATTTATGTAAACCCTGAAGGTCCTGATGGAAATCCGGATCCTATTGCGGCTGCAAAAGATATTAGAGATACTTTCGGAAGAATGGCGATGAATGATGAGGAAACGGTGGCCTTAATTGCAGGAGGGCATACTTTTGGGAAAACCCACGGAGCCGGACCAGCAGATCATGTAGGAAAAGAGCCTGAAGCAGCGGGAATTGAGCTTCAGGGGTTAGGATGGAGCAGCTCTTATAAATCAGGAAAAGGAACGGATGCAATTTCAAGTGGATTGGAAGTTACCTGGACGGAAACTCCGACACAATGGAGTAATTATTTCTTCAAAAACCTTTTTGAAAACGAATGGGAATTAACTAAAAGTCCTGCAGGTGCTCATCAATGGGTAGCGAAAAACGGAGAAGAAATTATTCCGGATGCATTCGATTCTTCTAAAAAGCACAGACCAACAATGCTTACGACAGATTTATCATTGAGGTTTGATCCGGTCTATGAAAAGATTTCAAGAAAATTTTATGAAAACCCGGATGCTTTTGCAGATGCATTTGCCAGAGCCTGGTTTAAATTAACCCACAGAGATATGGGGCCAAAAGCTCGTTATTTAGGTCCGGAAGTGCCAGCAGAGGAATTAATCTGGCAGGATCCTATTCCGGAAGTAGATCATGTTCTGATTAATAATTCAGATATTGAAGCATTAAAATCAAAGATTTTAGATTCAGGACTAAGCATTTCTGAATTGGTTTCTACAGCTTGGGCTTCAGCTTCAACTTTTAGAGGAAGTGATAAAAGAGGAGGGGCAAATGGAGCGAGAATCCGTTTGGCTCCCCAAAGATATTGGGCGGTGAATAATCCAACCCAGCTTCAAAAAGTTTTGTCTGTTCTGGAAAATATTCAGAAGGAATTTAATGAAAATCAGACAGGAGGTAAAAAAGTTTCCCTGGCAGATATGATCGTTCTTGCAGGAAGTGCCGGAATTGAAAAAGCGGCTAAAAATGCTGGGTATAACCTGATTGTTCCTTTTGCGCCGGGAAGAATGGATGCCTCTCAGGAGCAGACTGACGTAGAATCTATGGGGTATCTTGAACCTGCAGCAGATGGTTTCAGAAATTATTTAAAGAAAAAGTTCTCCGTTTCTACAGAATCTTTATTGATTGATAAAGCGCAGTTATTAAATCTTACGGCTCCGGAATTAACTGTATTGGTGGGAGGAATGAGAGCTTTAAATACGAACTTTGATGGTTCTTCTCATGGGATTTTCACTAAAAATACAGAAGTTCTTTCAAACGATTTCTTTATCAATCTTTTGGATATGAATACACAATGGAAGGCAGTTTCTAATGATAATGAGCTGTATGAAGGTGTAGACCGTAAAACAGGGGAGAAGAGATGGACGGCTACCCGTGCAGACCTTGTTTTCGGCTCAAATTCTGAATTAAGAGCTATTGCGGAAGTCTATGCAAGCTCGGATGCGAAAGAGAAATTTGTGAATGATTTCGTTTCTGCCTGGGTGAAGGTAATGAATGCGGACAGATTTGATTTAATTTTGCAATCAAATTAATAAAGGTCTCTTTAATAAGGAAGAGAGCTTAGAATATATAAAAAAAGACCTTTCTAATATGGAGAGGTCTTTTATTTTAATTTAGAATCCCATTCATTTGCGTGAGAATGATTGGTTTTCCGTCGGTTACAATAATCGTGTGTTCGTGTTGAGCCATGTAACCGCCTTTGTTTCCCACCATTGTCCAGCCGTCATTTAATTCCACCGCAACATTTGAATCTGTTGAAATAAATGCTTCAACAGCAACTACAGAATTTTTTCTGAATCTTCTTTGGTCGAAACGGTTCCTGTAATTCATCAGGCTACTCCTACAATAAAACACGTCAAGTTCTGTCGCTACCCGTATCTACATTTGGCTTATAATAAATTCAAATGATATGATACAAAGATTAGATTGTATTTTGAGCAGAGGCATTGACAGTCCTTTAGGAGAAAACAGTGTATTTTATGAAACATTTGTTGTTCCTCCTGATTTAAAAGACAGCTATCCTAAATCAGAAAAATACAGTGTGGTTTATCATCAGGCTGTTTTTTGTGAAAGTGGAACAGAGGTTTTTGATAAGTATGAAAAAGATACTATTGAACCCAATTACTTTACAATTTATTACGAAATGACGTCCAAAGATGCCAGTAACTTTTTTGGTACAGCTTGTCGGGTAAAAATGGGCGATTATGCAAGAAAACAATTGGTAAAACACTATTACAGTAAAGGAAAAACAATCAATTATGATGGAAATACTTTAGATAGAAGTGTATCGGACTTTAACACCCTTATAAAAGTGATTGCAGAAGATTATGGGATTAATGCCACTCTTTTGAAAGGTGCTATTTATTTGGAAATTTTAGACAAAAGTAAGATAAATGATATCTTCAAAAAAGTCTCTTCATTGAATAGTCAGTTAGCAGATTGGTTAAAGGGAGGTATAGAAGCTACTGAGAAATGGAAGTTCACAGAGGAAAACTATGATTACATAAAATATTATGTATTACCTATGTATAGCAAGTACCAAAACAAAATGGGAACAAATGGTTTCCCTCAACAAGAAGTAGGATACAAACCCATAATTCCTGTTCCTTTTCCAAATGATCAGTATAACAGTATGTCTGAATCTCCACATATAGTAGCAGACGGTTTGAAAAATCTTAAAGATTTCATTAGCTCATTTGATGAAATTTCTACTGCTGCTGTTTTCAATATTGTAATGGCTACACCTACTATTGCGGATGATATTCTTTTTGCTGTTACTTATTTGGTGAAAAATACAATAGAGGATAATATGCCTGATAGTATCAAAATTGTATATAATAAGCTAAAAACTGTTTTTAATGATTTGTTGAATGTAGTTTCAGGAATTGAAAGTTTTATAACAGTGGAACTTAATAGTGAGGTTGCAAAAATCAATGCCTTCTTATGTGGTTTGTTGAATGGTTTAATCTCATTGGTGCAAACCATTATTATGCTTTTGGCTATGATAGTTGAAAAATTTCCACTTTTTGAAATAGAAAAAAATAGTCCTTTGGAATTGGCAAAGCATCAGGAAAAATTGGAATTTATAGAAGATTTTGTAGATTTATTTGCCAAAAACTCTAAAGAATTTTTTGAAGGTATTAAAAATCTCTTTAGCGATGGTAAGATATGGAAAGAAATTTCTGAATTTTTTGATATGCTGAAAAAGAAATTTATTCAAATAAAAGACTTGAATGAGTATTTTTGGGCATACTTCATTGGTGGTGTTGCTTTTGAGCTTATTTTAGATGCTATTATTGCTTATTTTACAGGAGGTAGTTCTTTAGTAGCACAAGCTTCTGCGAAAATCAGCAGAATAACAACTAAAGCAGAGCAGGCAGGAGCAAAGGTTCTTAATTTTGGAAAAGGTTTAGGACAGAAAGTTGCTAATTCCGCAAAAGATCTTTATAAATGGCTGGAAAAGGAATTTTTGGAATTGGTAGAAGCGATAAAGAATGGAAGATTAGCAAATTACTTAAAGACCAAATTTAATCAATTATTAGGCAGAGAAGAAGAGGTTTTTGATGAATTGTTGGATGAGTTAGGATGGGAAGGAAAAGAAGCAAGTAAACGTGGGAAATTCTTGGGCAGAGAATATATGAATAACAGGCAAATGAAGGCTCTCGAAAAATACATTGCGGAAGTTTTAGGAGATGTGGGAGTAGTTATGCGAAAGGGAGAAGATAAGTTTTTAGATGCTAGTGGAGCCCAGGCAGGTTTTTCTCCAAATAGCAGAGAATTATTCTTTAGAAAAAAGTTTACTTTTTATGAAGCTTTTCATGAAATACAACACGCATTAGAATTTAAACTTTTAGGGAAAGAAGCTTATTTAGCTGGAGCTTCGGGAACATTAACAGAAAAACCATTAGGACTTACAAACGAGAAAAATGGGTTTATGATAAAGTTATGGAAAAGAAACATTTGTTTAATGAGTTAGAATTAGAAAATGCTGAATGGGTTTTAGGGCAAGCAATCAAGAAATTAGAAAAAGTAGGTATCGATTATAAAAAATTATAAAAAATGGAAAAGACAGAAAAAGAAAAAGAAGTAATAAAAACAGCACTAAAAGTGTTAGACCAATTGAAGTTCCAATATGGAAATTCAGAAGAAGAATTAGAGTTTATGGATGCTATGTATCATGATAAAGAAAAAATGTATGATGGCAAAGAATGGAGCTATTACACAGTTGATTTTTTTCATAATGTATTTGATATTCCAAAAATGTATTATTGTATTGTAGACGCAGAAACAATGATAATGAAGGGTATTGGAGAAGACCTTGGGGTACAAGAGGTCATCTACAATAAAGATGGTAAAGCAACAGGCACAAAATTCATAAGTCCATCATTTCCTTATGATAAACAGTAGAATTAATATTTGTTGAATTAGTTAGATTAATATCTAACTATTTACCGTACCGTAACAGAAGAAATGTATTTAGGGTTAGTTTGTGTCTTTGAAAACTGAATGTCAAATATGAAGATATAAGATTTCAGAAATAACTTTTATAAATTATTTAAATAAACTAATATGAACGATGAAAAAATTATCCGCCAAGAAGCTCAGGAGTTTTTAGAAAACAGTAATCTGTTAAATCCCTACACGGATACCAGTAAAATTATTTTGAGTATATGGACTCAACCCACTTTCTCCTTACCCATATCGTCAAGTTAAAGAACCCCTTCCAAATCGTCAACCTTTTTTCAAAAGTAGGTACTGTTTTATTTGGTTTTTGTGGATCTGTTTTCATTTTCCACCTGTACTTTTCTATAGTTATCTTCTTAATCTATGAGGTTTAATAGCTGGGGCTTGGCAGTTATTTTGTTTTTGTGGTTTCAACTTAAAATATTTTAAACCTTAATTTTATAATTATGGATAGAAATCAATATTTAGAATTAACCTTAACCTTGACTAAATATAAAAATCAAAATAAAAAAGCAATCAACTGGTATTCAGAAGATTGCTTAAATTCGAATGTAGACCCACAGGGATTCGAACCCCAGATGACTGAACCAAAATCAGTAGTGTTACCGCTACACCATGGGTCTGTATTTCTATGTCGCGAAATTATAGAAATTATTTCAAAAATAAAAATGATATCGAAAGATAAATGCATGTAAAATGTTCGCAAATGTTTTATTTATTGATATTCAAAGAATTATTTTCATGAAAATTTTTTAAAATTAAAAACAAAAATTAGAGGTTGAAGCATTGGTAGATTAGCTTATTTACCATTTCAGCTTTCTTGGCCCAATCAACCGAGTAAAATAAAAACCTTATCTTTGCAAAAAATTGGGCTCCAAATGTTGGAGAAACCCATTAATAATTAAATTATTAAACATTTTTATGTCGAATATTGTCGCAATCGTTGGGCGTCCCAACGTAGGAAAATCCACGTTATTTAATCGTTTATTAGAAAGAAGAGAAGCTATTGTAGACTCTACTGCAGGGGTTACCAGAGACCGTCACTACGGAAAATCTGACTGGAATGGCGTAGACTTTACAGTAATTGATACCGGAGGTTATGATGTAGGAACGGATGATATCTTTGAAGAAGAAATCCGTAAGCAGGTGCAGTTAGCAGTAGATGAAGCTACTTCTATTATTTTTATGATGAATGTGGAAGAAGGTCTTACCGATACGGATCATGAAATTTACAGATTGTTAAGAAGATCAAACAAACCTATTTATATTGTGATCAATAAAGTAGATTCTGCAAAAGAAGAACTTCCGGCTACTGAATTCTATCAATTGGGGATCGATAGATATTATACTTTATCTTCTGCAACAGGTTCAGGGACAGGAGACTTATTGGATGATATCGTAAGAGATTTCCCAACAACAGAATATAAAGATCCGTTTGAAGGATTGCCAAAAATTACGATTGCAGGTCGTCCGAACGTAGGAAAATCTACCATGACGAATGCTTTGCTTGATGTGGAAAGAAATATTGTAACCGATATTGCAGGAACAACAAGAGACAGTATTCAGACACTTTACAATAAATTCGGTCATGAGTTTGTGTTGGTAGATACTGCCGGAATGAGGAGAAAATCTAAGGTTAACGAAGATTTGGAATTCTACTCTGTAATGCGTTCGATCCGTTCTATTGAATATTCAGATGTTGTGATCATCATGGTGGATGCTACACAAGGGTGGGAATCTCAGGATATGAACATTTTCGGATTGGCTCAGAAAAACAGAAAAGGAATCGTAATCTTGGTCAATAAATGGGATTTGATCGAAGATAAGCAGACCAATACAATGCGTGATTTCGAAAAATTAATCAAGGATAAAATCGGGCAGTTTCAGGATGTTCCCATTTTATTTGTTTCAGCATTGACAAAACAGAGAATTCTGAAGGCTGTTGATATGGCAATGCAGGTTTACGAAGACCGTAAAAAGAAGATTAAAACTTCAAAATTAAACGAAGTAATGCTTCCTATTTTCGAAGGAACACCGCCGCCGGCAAATAAAGGGAAATACATTAAAATCAAGTACTGTGTACAGCTTCCAACGCCGTCACCACAGTTTGTATTCTTCTGTAATTTACCACAATACGTAAAAGAACCATACAAAAGATTTACTGAAAACCAATTGAGAAAAGAATTCGGATTTACCGGAGTTCCTATTGAAGTATATTTCAGACAGAAATAAATAATAAACCCTTTTAGATTTTCTAAGAGGGTTTTTATTCTTAATTAAATTTTATAATTTTAGATAAAGCTTTCAAAATAATGAATACAGTCGTATTATCAGAACAATTTTCTCTAGTGAATACTTGGATTAATGAATTGAGGAATATTGAAATCCAGCACGATCGAATGAGATTCCGCAGAAATATGGAGAGAATCGGGGAAATTGCAGCGTTTGAGATTAGTAAAGGGTTGGAGCAAAAAGAAATTGAAATTCAGACTCCTTTGGATAAAATCAGAGTTAAGGAAATTGCCGTTCAGCCTGTTATTACAACGATTTTGAGAGCTGGAGTTCCTTTGTTTGAAGGGATTTTGAATTATTTTGATAAAGCGGATTGTGGTTTTGTTGCTGCCTACAGAAAACATGATGCCAATGATTATTTTTCGATCAAGCAGGATTACCTAACCTGTCCGAATATCGAAGGAAGACCATTGATTGTTGGAGATCCTATGTTGGCAACAGGAGCATCTTTAATTGAAGCGATTAAAGATTTATTAACAAACGGAAATCCCTCTCAACTTCATATTGTGGCGGCAATTGCTTCAAAGCAAGGAGTGGAAACCATAGAAAAAGCATACCCAAATGCAAAAATATGGGTTGGAGCCATTGATGAAAACTTGACGTCAAAAGGCTACATCACACCCGGATTGGGAGATGCAGGAGATTTGAGCTACGGAGAAAAACTTCAGAGATAGTTTGTTTAAGACAGATTCCAAAAATCTTTCATTAAATCTAATAATAATTTTGGTCGTACTTTATCCATAGGATGTTTCGTATCGGGAAGTACGGCCAGTTTTGCATTTGGAAGGCTTCTGTATACTTCCAAACTTTCTTCAAGGGTTACCATATTATCTTTATCACCTACCATTACTTGTATCGGGATATTAATGCCGGATAAATTATTTTTCAAAGGCGGATTTTTACCTAAAGAAACCATCATATCTGCAATGGCCGGAAGTAACTGTTTCCATTTTGAGCTGTGTTGGGCTTCCAGTAATTCTGCGTATTTCGGAACTTTTTCTGCAATCACATCAGGATCGAGCATTTTACTTTCTTTCAGAGCTTGTTCTTCGTTCCAGTCGAATTTTGTACCCAAAGTCATGATGGAATTTATAGCAGAAGGATTTTCCATGGCGTAACAAAGGGCAACGTAACCGCCCATGCTGTGTCCAAAAATTGAAACATCGTTCAGTTTTTCTTTTTCAATAAGTCCTTTTAATTCGTGTGTGTATTGTTCAATACTGATCCCGTTTTCAGGAAGTTCTGTATTGCCATGTCCCGAAAATAAAGGAGTATGAATGGTAAAATATTTTGAAAGCTCTTCTTTAATAGGTTTAAAAACTTCACTGTGGCCTAAAGCTCCGTGCAATAAAATAAGATTTGGCATTATCATTAGTTTGTTGGAAAATTAAGAAAAAGATTTCAGAAAATAGAGCTGAAATTGATGTCTTACCAATTAAACTCTAATCTCGAAACACGAAGCTCATAATTTTTAAACATCAATCGCCATAATAAGAATACTCACTGTATTATCTCCTGCCTTTAAAATTTCCCATGCAATAGTTGATAAAGTATTTCCTGTAGTGAAAACATCATCAATTAATAAAACATGTTTCCCTGAAATACTTTTGCTAATAGAAAAAGTATTTTCCGTATCCAATCGATGCTGTTTGTCTTTCAAAGCCTGAGCTTTTGAATAATGATTTCTTTTGATTAAATCATGACTAAATGGAATTTCATAAAACTTAGATAAAGTTTCTGTAAATAAGTGCAGTTGATTATAGCCCCTTTCTTTCAGTTTTTTGGGATGTAAAGGAACAGAAACCAATACATCCGGTTTTTCGTTTTTAAAATCTAACCGTTCAATGGTCCAGTCGGCAATAGTTTTTCCGATTTTTTCTCTGCTTTTATATTTTAGTTCATGTATAATTTTCCGGCTCAGATTTTCTTTTTCAAATTGCATCAAAGCAAAAGCGTTCTCAATAGGAAATAATAATTTGCATCTTTCTTTAAGATAATTGTTTTCAAAATAATTAAAATGAGTAAAGTGGATTTGCTCAAAGCAAAGATTACAGACAGGTAAATTACCGTCAATAATTCGGTTGCAGTGGATGCAACGGTTTGGAAATAAGAGATCTAAAATCATTTGTGTGTTTTAAAGCACTAAAATATAAATTTAGATAGATACCGGAAACCAAAAACTACAAAATATCTTTCCTCAATCTTTCAATGGAATTCTTCATGCTGGAATTGAAATATTCCTTTTCCAGGCGGACAGGTGGTGCTTGTCTTACTTCACAGTCGGCGATACTGCAGGATTCGCAGGTTACTCCCACATTGATGGTTTTCAGGGTAGGCGATTTGATGAAGTTAATTTTTTTAATAGTTTGTGAATTCAGCAAAATTCCTAAACAATAACTTCTGTTGCTTCCATCAGAAAATGGATTTTTCTGGGAGGTAGAAATTACCAGGTAACTGAAACCCTGATCTTTGTAATGTGAAATTTGAGCATCTGTCAATGTTTCATTTTCCTTTAGATGATGAAGGTTTTTTACGGCAATCCATCTTCTGCAATAATGTTCGTTGGTGGCATTAGCATGTGGAGCCTGTTGATGGTTTAAATGTAATTCCTTTAAGATCTGTATTTTGTCTGAATTTTTCTTTTTAACCAGGCATAAATAAAACAGATCTTTAATTCCTAATTCGGAAGAAAGAATATTGGTTAACCGATAATAAAAGGTTTCAGGAGAATGGGTGAAATTTTCGATTAAATTTTCAAAACTGGAAGGTTTCCATTCATTCTCTAAGAAAAATTCGGAAGTTTTCTCAATGGTTTCCTCCTTTGAAATCAATAATGCTCCTGCAAAATAAGAAGCGTAAAAATTATTCAATATTTCTTCAAAGCTCCCAAAATCCAGCCATGAATACGTATTCGGACGATTTTTCAGCTCTAAAACATTAAATCCAATCTCTTTGGCAAGAATAAAAGTTTTCTGATCTTGCTCTAATTTTTTGTTTAAAAGCAATAATTTCTTCTCAGGAACAAAGAGAGAACGGAGTTTATCTAAAGTTTCATAACGTTCGAAATCTTCTGCTTGTATGTTGTAATTGAATTTTTTAGTCAGAATGTTCTCTAAAATATCTGACTGTAAATTTTTACTGATTTCCAGTTGATTTTCTTTGGCAAACAGCACAACTTTTTCCTCAATTTCCGGAAAGTAATTATCGTACAATTCCTGGAAGGAACGCATAACAGCAAAATAAAATCTTTCTTTTCCTAAATTATAATTCTGTGAAATTTCAATCAGAGCATTGATAAAAGCCGTTACTTTTTTAGGAGCATCGCTAATAATACTGATTAAGTTGTTTTTATTGATTCCGAAAAGTTCAAGCGGGATCTCTTTAAAAAAATCAGATTGCAGAATTTCATTGAATGGTGCTAAGCTTTTATCCAGCTTTGTGGAAACCAGATCATCAAAAGTGCAGCTCAATGCCTCAGAAAGCTGAATGATCTTATCATGTTTCGGATATTTTTTCCCGTTTTCGATTTCATTAAGGTATGATTTGGATAATCCTGTTTTCACAGCAAGGTCCTGTAAAGACCAATTTTTCTTTTGTCTCTGCTGTTTTAGTTTCAGTCCGAAAACCGTTTTAATAAAGTCGCTGTCTGAATTCATAATTCAAATATAAAAGTAAAAAGCGATTTTTCGCATAATATTTTTTTAAAATAATTTAGCGAACGTTCGCTATTTGTGAAAATTTTTATTTATGTTTGTAATGTTGAATCACAAAATCAGTATGTTATGGAAACTAAAACTCAACTAAAAATAAAGGCGGAACAGCGGTTTGAAGAAATTTTCAGCAATGATTTAATCGATTTTTTGGTGGAGCTTCATCAGAACTTTAATCCGGAAAGATTGGAGCTGTTAGAGGAAAGGAAAAAAGCTCAGCAGGAATTCGATAAAGGAATACTTCCGAAATTTTTATCAGAAACTCAAGAAATCAGAAATGGTGATTGGGTCTGTGCTTCGCTTCCTGAAGATTTGTTGGATAGAAGAGTGGAAATTACAGGACCTGTTGATCGTAAAATGATTATTAACGCGTTGAATTCCGGAGCTTCCACTTTTATGGCAGATTTCGAAGACAGTAATTCTCCCACATGGAGAAACTGTATGGAAGGGCAGCTTAATCTTTCCGATGCCATCAACAGAAAAATTGATTTTACAAATGAAAATGGGAAATCTTATCAGCTGAATGAAAAAACAGCGGTCTTATTAGTTCGTCCACGTGGACTGCATTTAAATGAAAAACATATTGAAATCAATGAAGAGCAGACTTCGGCTTCATTAATTGATTTTGGAATTTATTTTTTCAGAAATGCGGAAAAGCTCTTGCAAAATGGAAATGCCCCCTATTTTTATCTTCCAAAATTAGAGCATTACAAAGAAGCCCGTTGGTGGAATGATGTTTTCGTGTTTTCGCAAAATTACCTGGGAATTTCACAAGGGACCATTAAAGCAACTGTTTTAATAGAAACCATTACTGCTTCGTTTCAAATCGATGAAACTTTATTTGAATTAAGAGAACACAGTTCTGGTTTGAATTGTGGTCGTTGGGATTATATTTTTTCATACATCAAAAAATTCAGAAACCTTCCTGAGTTTATCGTTCCGGACAGGGACCAGGTGACGATGACTTCTCCTTTTATGAGTGCTTACTCAAAAAGAGTGATCGAAATTTGTCATAAAAGAAACGTCCATGCGATCGGCGGAATGGCGGCACAAATTCCGATTAAAAACGATTACGAAGCCAACAGTATTGCTTTCGGAAAAGTGAGAAGCGATAAAGAAAGAGAAGTGAAAAATGGTCACGATGGAACCTGGGTGGCGCATCCTGCTTTGGTTTCCGTAGCCAAAAGTATTTTCGACCAGTTTATGCCTTTTAAGAACCAGATTGATAAAAAATTCAATTATCAGATTACAGAAAATGATTTGCTTGAAATTCCCAAAGGAGAAATTACGGAAAAAGGGGTTCGGAAAAATATCAATGTCGGAATCCTGTACATTGAATCCTGGCTGATGGGAGTTGGGGCGGCTGCGATTTATAATCTAATGGAAGATGCAGCAACAGCGGAAATATCAAGAACTCAGGTTTGGCAATGGCTGAAAAATGAAGCAGTTTTAAGTGATGACAGAACTCTGACAAGAGAAATGATTCTTCAATGGGAATTTGAAGAACTGGAACGTATTGAAAAATATGTCGGTTCAGAACGATTTAAAAACGGAAAATTCGGTCTGGCAAAAGAACTTTTTAATGAACTGATCTTCTGTGAAGACTTTACAGAATTTCTTACGCTCAAAGCTTATCCATTTATATAGGTGGTAAGATGAAATATTTTCTACCCCGTCACTTCGAGTAGATTTTGAAAAAATCGTATCGAGAAGTTTTTAATAAAAAGTTTAAAAAGGCTTAAAAATAAAGTTCTCGATACAAAATTATTCTTCATTTCATTACAAATAATTTTTACTCGAACTGACGGAACGAATAACCCGAATCTCGTAACTCGAATCTAAAACCTAACAATCTTAAATTTTAAATCTAAAATAATATGAAAACAAAACAAGAACAAATCCGGGAAATAGAAAAAGACTGGCTTGAAAATCCACGTTGGAAAGGTGTGAAAAGGCCTTATACGGCAGAAGATGTGCTGAAACTTCGTGGTTCTTATAAATTAGATTATACGATTGCAACAGAAATGTCAAAAAAATTCTGGAACAAATTAACCACTCAGGATTTTATTGCCGGATTGGGAGCATTAACCGGAAATCAGGCAGTACAGGAAGTTGATGCAGGACTGGAAGCAATTTATCTTTCAGGATGGCAGGTGGCTGCAGATGCAAACTTATCCGGAGAAATGTACCCTGATCAGTCGTTGTATCCGGCGAACTCAGTTCCTTCAGTGGTGAAAAAAATAAATAATGCTTTACTAAGAGCGGATCAGGTTCAATCGGTGAGTGGAGGCGGTGAAAAAGAGTATCTGGTTCCGATCATTGCGGATGCGGAAGCTGGTTTTGGAGGAAATTTAAATGCTTATGAATTAATGAAGCAAATGATTGAGGCAGGAGCAGCTGCGGTACATTTTGAAGATCAGTTGTCTTCTGCTAAAAAATGCGGTCATTTGGGTGGAAAAGTATTGGTTCCAACCCAGGAAGCGGTGAATAAATTAATTTCGGCTCGCTTGGCAGCAGATGTTTTGGGAGTTCCTACTTTAATTATAGCCAGAACAGATGCTGATGCAGCAGATTTGCTTACTTCGGATATCGATGACAGGGATAAAAAATTTGTGACAGGAGAAAGAACTTCCGAAGGATTTTATGTGGTGAAAAATGGAGTGGAACAGGGAATTGACAGAGGATTATCCTATGCACCATACGCAGATCTGATCTGGATGGAAACATCAAATCCTGATCTGGAGCAGGCGAAAAGATTTGCAGAAGGAATTCATGCAAAATTTCCGGATAAAATGCTGGCTTATAATTGCTCACCGTCTTTCAACTGGGCGGCAAAATTGAGTGTGGATGAAATGCTTAATTTCCGCGAAGAATTGGCGAAAATGGGTTATAAATTCCAGTTTATTACTTTGGCAGGTTTCCATGCATTGAATACAGCAATGTTTGAACTTGCCTTAGCTTATAAAGAAAAAGGAATGGCAGGATATTCTGAGCTCCAGGAACGTGAATTTGCTTTGCAGAAACAGGGGTTCAGAGCGGTAAAACACCAATCTTTTGTAGGGACAGGGTATTTCGATGAGGTTCAGAATATTGTAACCAATGGTTCTTCTGCAACGGTGGCAATGAAAGATTCCACAGAGACGGCGCAATTTCATTAGAAAGTTCCATTTTTTAAATAAATTTTATTGTCAGGACCTTCTCAATTTCGGGAAGGTTTTGCTTTTTATGTCTTATTTTTGAGTAAATATTTGAAGAAGATGAGTTTGATTTTTGAAAAACAAATACAAGTTACGGAAGAGCATATTGATGGAAATAATCATGTTAACAATGTGCAGTATGTTCATTGGGTGGAAGAAATTGCAGGGGAACACTGGGACTTCGTAAAACATAAAACCGAATTTTCAGAATTCGCATGGATGCTTCTCGATCATCATATTCAGTATAAAAAACAGGTATATCTCAACGATATTGTCACCATAAAAACCTATCCGAAAGCTCCTGAAGGAATTCGTCAGCCGAGAAAAGTTGAGTTTTACTGCAATGATCAGCTGGTGGTGGATTCCAGTACGCTTTGGGTTTTGGTAGATGTAGAAACACAAAGGATTAAAAGATTGGAGAGTGATTGGCTGGATAAATTGTAAGAATGATGCTTTCGTAAATGATAAGATAAATTCAAAACTCAAATTCCTTATCTTTGCACCATGATACGTATTACAAAAATTTTTACATTCGAAACAGCTCATGTGCTGTACAATTACGACGGAAAATGTAAAAATATGCATGGGCATTCCTATAAACTATTCGTAACAGTGAAAGGAAAGCCGATTAATGATTTGGAAAACCCTAAAAATGGGATGGTGGTAGATTTTGGCGATATTAAAACAATTGTAAAATCTGAAATTGTGGACGTTTGGGATCATGCGGTAATGATTAATGCACTTTCTCCCCATAAAGAATTGGGAGAAGGGTTGGAAAATCAGGGACATAAAGTGATTTATTGTTCATTCCAGCCAACTTGCGAAAATATGTTATACGCTATTGCAGCAAAAATAAAATCTAGACTTCCGGAAGGAATTTCTTTGGCTTATCTTAAACTTCATGAAACAGAAAACTCTTACGGAGAGTGGTTTGCAGAAGATAATCAGTAATTTAAAACGAAAACGGTGTTAAAGACGACCATCAATTTAGAGCCTGGAAAAAAAGTATATTTCGCTTCAGATCAGCATTTTGGTGCGCCCAATCCTAAGGAAAGCAAAATTCGTGAAGAGCGTTTTATCAGATGGATGGATGAGATCAAGCATGATGCTCAGGTTTTGTTTTTAATGGGGGATCTGTTCGATTTCTGGCACGAATGGAAGCATGTAATTCCAAAAGGCTATGTTCGTGTTTTAGGGAAAATTGCTGAATTAAAAGATCGTGGAATTCATATTTATTTCTTTGTGGGTAACCATGATTTGTGGATGAAAGATTATCTAGAAGAAGAAATCGGATGTACGGTTTTTTATAAAAAGCAATACTTTGAAATGGGTGGGAAACAGTTTCTTTTAGCCCATGGAGATGGTTTGGGACCGGGAGATAAAGGGTACAAGAGAATGAAAAAAGTCTTTACGAATCCTGTGGCTCAATGGTTTTTCAAATGGCTACATCCGGATATTGCAATGAAAATAGCATTGTATATGTCACAGAAAAACAAAATGATTTCTGGGGATGAAGACAAAGAGTTTTTAGGAGAAGACAAGGAATTTTTAATTATCTATTCTAAAAAGAAACTGGAAACCGAAAAGATTGATTATTTTATTTACGGACATCGTCACCTTCCGATGGTTTTGGACCTGCAGGGAAAAGCGAAGTATATCAATCTGGGAGACTGGATATCGTATTTCACCTATGGCGTTTTTGAAAAAGATTTTGAACTAAAAACTTTCGGAAAAAAATAAAAAAAAATTACCTCATACTGAGGTAATCTTCGGATAGAAAGTTAATTCATCCTGTTTTTAATCCATATTCCGGTGAATTAATTGCAAGAATTTTACCAAAATTTACTTTCAATATTAAGAAATGATTAAAATTTTTCTTCATAGATGTAAGTGTCTCATTTTGAGTTAATAATAAATTTTAGAAAATTGCGTACAATATTTGACATACAAACAGAGCAGGACTTTTTGGCTGAATCTTTAAAAGTTTTCCGTTACCAATATGAAAATATAGAGGTGTATAGAAATTTTGTCAGCTATCTCAATATAAAGCCTGATGAGGTGACAAGCCTGGAGAAAATCCCGTTTCTTCCCATAGAAATGTTTAAAAATCATAAAGTGGTTGATAGAAATGTAACGGCTGATCTTTTTTTTCAGAGTTCCGGAACGACTCAGATGAATTTGTCAAAACATTTCATTGCCGACGAGAGTATATATCAGGAAAGTATTTATAAAAGTTTTGAAAAATTTATCGGAAAGCCGGAAGATTTTATATTTTTAGGATTGCTGCCAAGTTATCTTGAAAGACAAAATTCGTCATTGATTTATATGGTAGATTACTTAATGAAAAAATCTGCCAAACCTGAAAACGGATATTTTCTTTATAATCACTCAGATTTATTTGAATTATTAAATACTATAAAAAATAAGAAAGTAATTCTTTTTGGAGTTTCCTTTGCGTTACTGGACTTTCTAGATTACTGTCATTCCGAGCGAAGTGAGGAATCTATGAATCTTCTTGAAAATCTCGTCGTCATTGAAACCGGCGGAATGAAAGGAAGAAAAGAAGAAATGACAAAAGATGAATTACTTGAGATTTTAAAGAACGGTTTTAAAACAGATAAAATTTATTCGGAATATTCTATGACTGAGCTTCTTTCTCAGGCTTATTCATTAGGAAACAACGAATATGATTGTCCGAATTGGATGAAAGTGATGATTAGAAATGCTGAAGATCCCTTTGCTTACGAAAAGGAAGGAAGAACCGGGGCCATTAATATTATTGATTTAGCCAATATTCATTCGTGTTCATTTATAGCCACTCAGGATTTGGGTAAAATAATCGGAAACAAATTTCAGGTGTTGGGAAGAATAGATCATTCGGATATTCGGGGATGCAGTCTTCTTGTTTCTTAGAAAATAAAAAAATCCTGTTACTACTAACAGGATTTTTTATGTGTAAAATTGTATAACTAGCTTATTGGTAGTTGTCATTCTGAATAAAGTGAGAATCTCTTAATACGCTAACAGATTCTTCCTTCGGCAGGACGACATCTTATAATCTTTTAATGAGCAAGTTCCTCTTCCTGATTATTCTGAAGCAAGAATTTATAAATCAATCCACCCACAACACCTCCTAAAATAGGCGCTACCCAGAATAACCATAACTGGGACAAGGAATTACCTCCTACAAAAACAGCTTGGGAAAGTGACCTTGCGGGGTTTACAGAAGTATTCGTGATAGGAATTGAAATTAAGTGGATTAAAGTCAAGGCCAGACCAATAGCAATACCGGCAAATTTCCCGTTGGCAAACTTATCAGTTGCTCCCATAATAATGATCAGGAAAAATGCTGTTAAGATAAACTCCGTAAGAAAAGCCGCTCCCATAGAATAGCCTTTCCCAAAATAGACGGCATCTCCGTAAAAGTTGGTGGCAAAAGCTCCGGGTCCGGAAAAATCGGGCGTCCCTGAACCGCTTAAAATAGTGTATAACGCTCCTGCAGCAACGATGGCGCCTAAACATTGTGCTACAATGTATGAAATAAGATCTTTTGCAGGAAATCTTCCACCAGCCAAAAGACCGAATGATACAGCAGGATTGAAATGTCCTCCGGAAATGTGCCCAACAGCGTATGCCATGGTAAGTACAGTAAGTCCAAATGCTAAAGCAACTCCTATAAGAAGTATACCCATTTGACCATTAGAGGCAGGAGCGATCTGAGAAGCAAAAATTGCGCTTCCACAACCTCCGAAAACAAGCCAGAATGTGCCGAAAAATTCAGCGAAAAGTTTTTTTATCATATGTTAATTTTGTAAGTTATCTCAAATTTATAATTAAAATATTAAACTTTAAGATAAATTATAAAAAATATTTATAGGTAATTTGAAATAATGTTTTTAATTTAATAAAATCGTTGAAGGTAGGCCGATAAGAATGGTAGCACGGAATTTGAATGCTGTAAAATAAGTAGTAATTTTTGTTTATAAATTCAAAAATCAGTTGAATGAAAAAGTGTGTATGTCTGTTTTTTTTATCTTTTAATTGGTATACTTATCATGCTCAGTCTATAAAAAAAACATTACCATGTTATGATCTGGGGCAGGTGATGAAAGTAGAACCTACTCCTCTGTATAAACCTCACTTGGATGCTTCTAAAAGTTTTGGGGTAAAGCTTCTTCAAGATTCTAAGGCAGTACAGAAATATATTAATAACGGGAAATTTCATAAAATAAAAAAGACGGGAAAAGGTTATCGTGTGCAAAAATTAGATTACAGCAGAGCTTGGATGGTTTCAAAAGGCAAATTAATGCTCGAGAAAATTGGAACCCGTTTTAGCAAGGAGACAAAAGGACATACATTTACGGTTTCATCCATTACAAGAACATTGGAAGATCAATGTCGTTTGAGAAGAGTGAATTCTAATGCTGCAATGGGAATTAGCTCACACAATTACGGAAACTCTTTTGATATTTCTTATGTGCGGTTCAATAGTACTTTAAGAAACAACCCTAAAATGGAAGTGGCTTTAGAAAAAGTTTTAAAATATTATTACGATTTGGGAAGGATTTATTACATCAAAGAAAGGCAGCAAAGCTGTTTCCATATTACCGTAAGAAACTACTGATGGTGGATAACATAGGTGTAGATTTTCAAGAAAATTTTCTATTCATTAAATTCATTTCTTTTTCCGTATTTTTGCACCCGAAAATTCATTATTCACTATTAATCATTATTTAACATGCTTTCTGTTCAGAGTCTAGGATTACATCATTCAGGAACATATTTGTTTCAAAACGTGAATTTCACGATTAAAAAGGATGATAAAATTGGTTTGGTTGGTAAAAATGGGGCGGGGAAATCCACTTTATTGAAAATGCTTTCCGGAGAAATTAATTTCTACGAAGGAAACGTGGTTCCGGAAGGAAATATTACCATTGGTTTCCTGAAGCAGGATCTTGATTTTGTAAAAGGAAGAACAGTCTGGGCAGAAACAATGCAGGCTTTCGAACAGATCAATGCATGGAAAAATGAGCTAGAAGAGGTGAATCATCAGATGGCAACAAGAACCGACTACGAAAGTGATTCTTATACCGATTTGATTAATAAGATGGCCGAGCTAAACGATCTTTTGATGAACCACGATGCCTACAATCTTGAGGGCGACATGGAAAAAGTGCTGTTTGGTTTAGGTTTTAAAGCAGATGATTTCCAAAAAATTACCGATGAATTTTCAGGAGGCTGGAGAATGAGGATTGAATTGGCAAAACTGCTTCTTCAAAAGAACGATATCATGCTTCTTGATGAGCCTACCAACCACCTGGATATGGAATCGATCATGTGGCTGGAAAACTTTTTGAAAGATTATCCTGGAGCAATTGTTTTGGTAAGTCACGATAAGCAGTTCATGACGGCAGTTTGTAACAGAACTTTTGATATCAACAACAAAAAGGTTGATGATTATAAAGCTAATTATTCCAAATATCTGATCATGCGTGAAGACCGCCGTGAAAAGCTGATTCAGGCTAAAAAGAATCAGGACGCGGAGATTAAGCAGATGGAAGATAATATTAATAAGTTCCGTGCAAGTGCTACCAAAGCTTCTTTTGCACAGTCACTTATTAAAAAATTAGATAAAATTGAGCGTATCGAAGTGGATAATGAAGACGTTTCCAAATTCAACATCCGTTTCGTTCAGTCACAGGTTCCGGGAAAAATTATTTTCGAAGCCGAAAAATTAGGAAAAGCTTATGGAGACAAGCAGATTTTTGATGATGTAGACTTTATCGTTCAGAGAGGAGACAGAATTGCGCTTTTGGGACAAAACGGTCAGGGAAAAACAACGTTGGCGAAAATTCTTGCGGGAGATATCAAAGATTATTCAGGAACCTGGAATCTCGGGCATAATGTAAACATCGGTTACTTCGCCCAAAATCAGGAGGAAGTTCTGACGCCGAATAAAACGGTTCAGGAAGAAGCGGAAGATGCTGCAACAGAAGAAACCAGACCTAGAGTTCGTGATTTATTAGGATCTTTCCTGTTTCAGGGTGAGGCCGTGAACAAAAAAACGAAGGTACTTTCCGGAGGGGAAAGAAACCGTTTGGCGCTTTGTAAATTGTTGTTACGTCCTTTCAATACGCTGATTATGGACGAACCTACGAACCACTTGGATATTCAGTCTAAGGAAATTATCAAACTGGCTCTTCAGAAGTTTGAAGGGACATTAATTGTGATTTCGCACGACAGGGAGTTCTTACAAGGTCTTTGTGATAAAATATACGAATTCCGTGATGGTAAAATGAAGGAATTCTTAGGAGACATCAACGAATATCTTGAATTCAGACAGAAAGAATCCATCAGAGAGATTTCTGCTGAAAAAGCAAAACTTCACAACGAAGTGCCAAAGATTGAGGAAAAAAAGGCGGAGGAAAAGCCTGCTCCGGCCAGTCAATCGAATGTGATCCTAAGCAAAGAGCAGAAAAATATTCAGAATAAAATAAAAAAAGTAGAAGAAAAAATTTCTGAGCTTGAAACCAAAGTGGAGGAATTTGAAGCTTCTTTTACAAAGGAAAACCCATCTGATGAAACTTTAGAGAAGTATAACAAAACTAAGGAAGAGTTGGATCTTGCATTGCAGGAATGGGAATATTTGGGAGCTCAATTGGATTAATTCTTTGAATTAAATCATGATATAAGGTGCTTCGGCGTGCTCAGCATGACTTTCTTTAATACTAAATGTTTTTATTGAACGTTGATTGATAGCGATGTCATCCTGAGCGAAGCCAAAGGATCTAAACGTAAATTGTGATAGATTTTGTAACAAAATTGTAAGTAGATCTACCCATTAATCAAAATATTTTAATAAAACTTTAATCGCAAAGCTTAAATTATTTTTATAATTTTGACACATGATTTTTAAAGAAAGCAGAAATCTGAAGAATTTTATTTCCAAATTATTGTTTGGAATCTATTTTCTTGCGCTGTTTTCTCAAAATTTTCACAGTCACAGCTCTGAGGAAGTTTTTAAAAACTTCAGCTTTAAAAAATCAGAAAGTACGGTTACAAAAAATATAGCGAAAGAAAAAGCAGCCGATTGTTTGGCCTGTCATTTCTTGGCTACGGGACATACTTTAGTTCCTGAAGAATTCAGTTTTTCTTTTGAAAACTATACCCATGAGGTAAAGCAGATCATTGCTGTTCAGGAGAAAATCTGGTCTCAGACCAAATTTACCTTTCAGCTTCGCGGTCCGCCCGCAATTTCTTAGTTTTAGATTCTTTTTCGGATTTTTTGCTTCAAATACTAGTATTTTAATTAAACTAAACTCGCGCTTTAAACTATTAAGGTAAATTTAGGAGTTAAGTTTCTTTAAGAAAAATCATATAGATTTTTAGTATCTCTTAAAAAGCAAAGCTAAACTTAATTTTCTAAAATGCTTAAATAAAATCTTAATGATTCAAAATTGAGCGTATAGATTTACAATTTTAAGTTAACAAAATCCAATTCAAATTTTAACGAAAATGTATTTTTAAGTTAATCATTTACTCATAATGAACAACTTAAAACGTACGCAATCAATCTATTTAACAATGAAATTGATATATAGCTTTATGTTGATCCTTTGCGGATTTGCATTTACAAACGCACAGCAGACTTACACGGTGCAGGGAACTGTTCAGGATTTTCATGATAAAACGATGCTGGAAAATGCAGTCGTGAAAATTGGAGACTTTTCTACAAAAACCGATAAAAACGGTAAGTTTTCATTTAATAAAATTCCTACAGGAAAATATATACTCATTGCTAAACATCCCGATTGTAATGATTATACTGAAAATATAGGAATTACTCAGGATTTGCATTTGACAATCACTCTTGAGCACCATATTCAGGATATTGAAACGGTAACCCTTCATGGAAGCCACAAGAATAATGGAAGCATGGTGGTGAAAACGATTGATAAATCTATGATTTCACGAAATGTTACCGAAAATCTTGGAAATCTATTGACGAATATTTCGGGAGTAAATGTTCTTAAAACAGGAAATAATATTGCAAAACCGATTATTCACGGGCTTTACGGAAGCAGGGTTTCCATCCTTAATGATGGAGTGAAACTTGCCGAACAGGAGTGGGGAGTAGAGCATGCTCCGAATGTAGATGTCAATAATTTTGAACATATTGATGTTGTGAAAGGAGCGTCTGCCTTGAAGTATGGGAGTGGTGCTGTAGGTGGAGTTGTTGTTTTGCAGCCACAGATTTTGCCTAAAAAAGATACCATTATGGGAAATGTAGCTCTTTCCGGAATTTCTAACGGAAGAGGCGCTGATCTTAACGTAAAATTAGCAAAGACATGGAAAGATGGCTGGGCAATAAAAACCAATGGAAGTTATAAGAAACTTGGTGATCTTCAGGCTCCTGATTATGGTTTGATGAATACCGGGATTGAGAATTCAGGATTTAATTTTGGCGTTCAGAAAATGACTTTTAATAAAGGTTTTTCTTTTGACTACTATCTTACGAAAAGCTCGATTGGGATTCTTAGGAGTTCTCACGTCGGAAATTCTGAAGACCTGCGCTTGGCTCTTACATCATCTGAACCGATCTATCAAAGGGATTTTAGCTACGACATTGATAATCCGAGACAGGAGATCGAACATCATATCGCTAAAATTTCTGCTTATCAAAGGTTTGAAAATTTTGGGAAGATTACGGCTACCTACAGCTTCCAGTATAATCATAGAAAAGAATATGATATAAGACGTACAGAAGAGCTGAGCAAAAAACCGGCGTTAGACCTTGAATTGATAACCAATGATTTAAATATTAATCATTTGATAGAAAGAGGAAAATGGAATCTTGAAACCGGAATTAATGCAGGATATCAGAATAATTATTCTAATACTCAGACTGAAGCAAGACGCCTTGTTCCTAACTATGACAGATACTATGCGGGAATTTATTCTGTATTTAAATATAAAATGGCTCCCGTATTAGATCTTGAACTGGGAGGAAGATACGATTTTGATCATTATGAAGTCACAAAATGGTATGATTTGAGCGATTGGAACAAGCTTTATGCTGCAGATTATTCAGATTTTGAAGTAAGAGTAAATAAAAACAGGATTCTTACAAAACCTTCATTAAGCTATAATAATGTTTCGGTGAATGGAGGGATTGTTTATCATCCTTCTGAATATTTTGACCTGAAATTTAATTACGCAAGAGTTTCAAGATCTCCTAATGTAGCAGAGCTTTTTGCAGACGGGCTTCACCATTCTGCGGCAATTATTGAAAGAGGAGATATGAGAATGAAAAGTGAAACGGGAAATCAGTTTAATTTGGTTGCTGATGTGAAAGCAAACGTTTTAAAAGGATTAAATGTTTCTGTAAATCCGTATTTCTTTTATACTCAAAACTTCATTAATGAAATTCCTACGGGATATCAGAATACACAATGGGGAGGAGCTTTTGTAGTCTACAACTATCAGCAGATCGATGCTAAAATGTATGGGATAGACCTTGATGTGCAGCTTAAGATCACAGATCACCTGAACTATAAAGGAAGTGGTTCTTATGTATACGGTCAGGATCTTACGAATAATGTTCCTCTTATCCTGATGATGCCTCCGAATTTTAACAATTCATTGGAGTTCAATAAAAAAGAATGGAAAAACTTTTATTTTAATGTAAGTAACAATACTTATTTAAAACAAACGAGATTTCCTGTTTATAATGTTCCGATCAGATTATTCGATTCTGATGGAAACGCTTACAATGAAGAAGTAGATATTTCTACGCCACCAAGTGGATATTCGCTTTGGAACCTTCAGACAGGGGTGAATCTGTCTAAAAATTTCGGAGTTGATTTTTCAGTTCGAAATGTATTTAATAAGTCTTACAGAGATTATCTGAACAGGCTTCGTTTCTTTTCCAGCGAAATGGGAAGAAACTTTATTTTAACTCTTAAATATCAATTTTAATTACTTAAAATCAAAAAATGAAAAACATTTTTAAAAATACTACGCTTATTTTAGGACTTTTATTCTTAGCTGTTTCGCTGAGCTTAACATCATGTAACAGGAGTGATGACGAAGCTGATGATCTTCCTCAGGAAGAACTTTCAGACGTTCTTTTAAGAGTGACGGATGAAGCTACCGGAATTCCGGTGGTATATGACTATCAGGTAAATAGTACAACGAATCCGAATGTTAAACTTATCGACGGCCACACCTATGATGTACAGGTTATTTTCAAAAATGGAGACGAAGATGCAACAGAAGAGATAAAAGATGCGGTAGATGAACATTTCTTAGTGTACAATTTCCCTAATTCTGATATCACGCTTACCCGTACTGATGATCCTGAATTTGTAAGAGCAGATGGTAATCATGTAGGAATAAAAACAAAATGGGTCGTGAATAAAGCAGTTAAAAATACTTCTGCAGCTGCTCAGCTGGTTCTTACCTTATACCACGAGCCGGTAACAGTATCTGAAGCGTCTTCAGTGAGTGGAAACGGTGTTGTTTATGGAACCCATACAGGAGGAGAGACAGACGCACAGGCAAACTATAATATTATCAATTAATATATCCTTTAATCTTGTTAAGAAACCACTGAATTTTTTCGGTGGTTTTTTATTTAACACTATTTGGCTTTTTAAGTTGATTTTAAATGAGTGATTTTCATAAAATTTTCATATTTTTGCAACCTAAAATTTTAATCAATAATGAAGGTTACTGCAAAAAACCATGATGATGTAAGTGCATTGCTTACAGTGACATTGGAAAAATCTGACTATAAGGAAAAAGTTGAGAAACAATTGATTAATTATGCTAAAAATGCACAAGTTCCTGGATTCAGAAAAGGAAAAGTGCCTTTGAGTATGGTTAGAAAACAATATGAAGCAGGGATTGCTTTTGAAGAAATCAACAAGCAGGTTTCTGATGCTTTGAACGGGTATGTAAATGAAAACAAACTAAGATTAGTTGGTCAGCCTGTTCCTCAGCCAGTAAACGAATTCGATTACAATGCTGATCAGTTAGAAGTTGCTTTTGAAGTAGGATACGAACCAGAATTCACTATCGACTTATCTAAATATGAAGCTCCTCACTATAAAGTAGAGGCTTCTGAAAAAGAAATCAACAAGAGTATTGAGAACATGCAGAAGCGTTTTGCTGAGCAGGCTCCTCAAGACAAAATCAATAAAGATTCTTACATTGCTTTAGAAATTTCTCAGGTTGTTGAGGAAGATGCTGAAGGAGAGCACCACCACCATCCAAAGAACGTTACCATTACTGCTGAAAACAAAGAAGCTTTCAAATTGGTAAAGTCTTTGAAAATGGACGGATCTGTAAAAGTTTCTAAAGAAACTCTTGCTGAAAATGAAGAATTGGCTAAAGAATTAGGGTTTGCTAAAGAAGAAGTTGAGCATTTACACCACGCTGAGGTTGAAGTAAAAGTAAAAGATTTCTATGCTCTTAACTTAGCTGAACTTAACCAGGATCTTTTTGATAAAGTATATGGTGAAGGAAATATCAAGTCTGAAGAAGAATTGAAAGAAAAAGTAAAATCTGAATTGGATGAATATTTCCAGCAAAATGCTGATGTTCACTTTGTGAATAAAGTATTGGAGCAGGTTTCTGAAAAAGAAGAAGTAAAACTTCCTGAAACTTTCTTGGTAAAATGGTTGCAATTCTCTAATCAGAACATTCAGTCTGAAGAGCAGGCTAAAGAAATCCTTGAAGCTGAGAAAAACCAGTTGAAATATCAGATCATCGAAGGAAAATTGATGACAGATAACGAAATTCAGTTAGACTATGCTGACGTTTTAGGACAAGCTGAGCAATTGGTAAGAAACCAATTAGCTATCTACGGAATTCACCACTTAGGTGATGAGGAAATCCAGAAATATGCTGTTGAGATGTTGAAAGATCAGGAGCAGGTGAGACAAATTTCTTCTGAAGTAGCAATGGCTAAATTGAAAGATGTAATCCTTGAAAAAGCAACTAAGAAAGAAACTGCTATTTCTCACGATGAGTTTTTAGAAGAACTTAAGAAATAATTTTCTAAATCTTAAATAAAATTAAAAGCCACCAAAATATTGGTGGCTTTTGTATTGGTATCTTTCCAATATTATTATCTTTACACTTAAAAAAATAATATAATATATGAAAAAGATTATAATTCCATTTTTCTGTGCAGTGCTTGTTTCTACTTCAGTAGCTGCTCAGCAAAAATCGGCTCCTGCAAAAACAACTGCAGCACAATCTACACTGAGCTCTCAACAGGTAATTGATAACTACCTTAAAGCTTTAGGAGGAAAAGCAAAATTAGAAGCTGTAAAAAGCTCGATTACTGACAATACTCTTTCTGTACAAGGGATGGAGGTTGCAATGACCACTAAAAAGATGGGAAATAAATTCAGATCTGAACAATCGGTGATGGGACAAAAAATGGTTCAGGTTTTCGATGGTGAAAAAGGATATATGGATCAGATGGGACAAAAAATGGATATTCCTGCTGATAAAATTGCTGAACTTAAAAAGAGCAAGGTGATTGACGCATTGGGATATGACGCTTCTACCTTCAAGACAGTAACTACCGAAAAAATTGATGGAAAAGATTATAATGTTCTGAGCTCTGATAAAGGAAAGTTTTATTTTGATGCAGCTACAGGTTTATTGTATAAGTCCGAAACCAAAGAAGGAAATGCATTCGTAAAAAGCTATATGACTGTTGACGGAATTCAGTTCCCTGCTGATATTGAAGCAGAAGGAGGAGGTCAGAAAGTTGCTATTAAGACCACAAAAGTGGTTCTTAACTCTGGAGTTACTGACGCAGATTTTAAATAAGAATAGTTGCATTTAACATAATAAAACCGGGCATTTGTCCGGTTTTTTTGTGGGCTTAAAAATTAACTCTATTTAACTCAACTTTAACTTTAAATAAGAATAAAACATTTCCTAGCGTTGTGAATAATTGATATTTTTACCCCGAAAAAAATTAATAATTAATACAATGAAGAAAATGTTATTTTCATTTGCAGTGATCTTCTTCGCATCTGCAAATGGCTTTGCTCAGAACATTCCAGCAGATCCTTCTGTGAGAATCGGGACTCTTTCCAATGGAATGAAGTATTACATCAAGAAAAATAATTTACCGGAAAAGAAAGTTGACTTCAGACTGGCGATCAATGCGGGATCTATCCTGGAAGACGAAAACCAAAGAGGTCTTGCGCATTTTATGGAGCACATGAACTTTAACGGGACTAAAAACTTTCCGGATAATAAACTGGTTGACTTTTTACAATCGATAGGAGTGAAGTTCGGACAGCACCTTAATGCTTATACAAGCTTTGATGAGACGGTGTATATGCTTCCTGTACCTTTAGATAAGCCGGGTAATCTTGATTCCGGTCTCAAGGTGATGGAAGACTGGGCTTTCAATGCTACACTTTCTGATGAACAAATTAACAAAGAAAGAGGCGTGGTACTGGAAGAATTAAGATTAGGTTTGGGTGCGGATAAAAGAATGTCTGATAAATATCTTCCTAAGCTTTTATACAATTCACAATATGCAAACAGGCTTCCGATAGGAAAGAAAGAAGTGCTGGAAAACTTTAAGCCGGATGTGATCAGAAAATTTCACCAGGATTGGTACAGACCTGATTTAATGGCAATTGTAGTAGTAGGAGACATCAATGTAGATGAAGTTGAAAAAAAGATAAAAGACAACTTTAGCAAATATAAAAATCCTGCTAAACCAAAAGAAAGGAAGATTTTTGATCTGCCTAATCACAAAGAAACATTGGTGGCTATAGAAACAGATCCGGATGCTACAAGCTCCAGAGTTCAGTTCATTATGAAAGATTCGGAAGCGTATACGCCTGATGTAACGATTGAACAATACAATCAGAGCCTGATTAAGAATCTGGCGACTACAATGTTGAATAACAGGCTGAGAGAACTGATCAATTCAAATAATCCTCCTTTTACTTACGGTTCGGTTTATCATGGAGGAACTTATGCAAGAACAAAAGAAGCTTTTCAGGGGTTTGCTATGACGAAAGAGGGAGATCAGTTGAATGCGCTTACGGTACTTTTAACAGAAGTGGAAAGAGCAAAGAAATTCGGATTTACCCAATCTGAGCTTGACAGGGCAAAATCTCAGGTTTTATCCAATGTTGAAAATTCTTATAATAACAGAGATAAGACAGAAAGTTATATGCTTGTAGATGAGTATGTAAGAAATTTTTTGGAGCAGGAACCTATGCCGGGAATTATTTGGGAATATGAAGATACAAAAGCGTTTTTACCAGGCGTTACATTAGCACAAACCAACGATATCATCAAGAAATTTGTGAAAGATGACAGTAGGGTTATTGTAATCACAGGTCCTAAAAAGGATAATGTTAAAATGCCTACCGAAGCAATGGTTCTTAATGCTTTTGAATCTGTAAAAATGGCAGATATTAAGCCTTATGAAGAAAAAGCAACGATTAAAAACCTGGTAAAACCATTTAAATCAGAAGGTAAGATCGCGAAAACTGAAACAGATGAAAAACTGGGAATAACAACCTGGACGTTGAGCAACGGAGCAAAAGTAACCTTTAAGAAAACAGATTTTAAAGATGATGAAATCGTATTTTCAGCAAGAAGTCTGGGAGGAAACTCTTTAATTCCTGATGCGGATTTTAATAAGACACAGTTTGCTTACCAGGCTTTGACTGAAGCCGGCGTTAACAGTGCCTCTAAAGCAGATCTTACGAATTATCTTGCTGGAAAGCAGGTGAGTGTTACTCCATATATCAGTAGTACATTGGAGGGTATATATGGTAGAACAAACCAAAAAGATTTAAGCACGGCAATGGAGCTTACTTACGCTTATTTTACGGGTCTAAATTACAGCCCTGAAGCCTTTAATGCCTATAAGATGAAGCAGTCTGCAATGCTGAATAATCTTTTATCAAATCCGCAGACTTATTTTGCCAGTGAACATGCTAAGTTTACGAATCAGAAAAATCCAAGATTCATAGGAATTCTTCCGCTGGAAAAAGATTGGGCGGCTACAGATTACAAAAAAGCGTACGATATTTACAAAGAGAAATTTGCCAATGCAGGAAACTTCCATTTCTATTTCGTAGGGAATATTGATGAAGCTAAATTTAAAAATGAAGTTTTACAATATATAGCTAGTTTACCAACTACAGGAAAAACCACTAATTTTAAAGATACAGGATACAGATCCATTACCGGAGATCATACCAGAGTGTACAAAAAAGGTAAGGATCCGAAAAGTATGGTTCAGATTGTGTATTCAGGAGAAACACCTTACAATGAGAAGGAAGCTTTGGCACTTTCAGCTTTAGGGGAAGTAGCTACCATTAAAGTAATTGAAAAGTTGAGAGAAGACGAGAGTGGTATCTACGGTGGCGGAGCAAGAGGAGGAATGTATAAAGTTCCTTACGGTAATTACAGCTTCAGTGTAAGTTTCCCTTGTGGACCGGAAAATGCTGATAAACTGACGAAAAGTGCGATTGCAGAGCTTCAGAAACTTATTGAAAAAGGCCCTGAACAAAAAGACCTGGATAAATATAAGGAAGGGGAGTTGAATGACTATAAAACAGATTTAAAGGACAACAATTACTGGGTGAATGCTTTATCTAAAAATCAGCTGGATGGAAGTGATAAATATGACATCCTTAACTATCAGGAGAAAGTAAAAGCACTTACCGTAAAAGATCTGCAGGATGTTGCTAAAAAATATCTAACGAAAAACAGAGTAATTGCTACATTAATGCCGGAAGACGGGTGGGAGAACACCAAAAAAGAAGACGGAAAACCTGCGGCTATTAAAGCAAGTGTTGCCAACTAACAATAGATTTACATTCAATTAAAAAACCGCAGAAATTTTCTGCGGTTTTATTTTATTTCTTAAAATCAATTAAGAACCATACTCGTTTTTCCACTCTTCTGCAACTTCACTTAGAGTCGTGTAGAAATCTTCACCGTATTTTCTTGTAAGCGGAGTTTTTAAAAATTTATAAACAGGAACCTGCAATTCTTTTCCTAAAGTGCAGGCATCACTACATACATTCCATTCATGGTAATTTAAAGCTGAAAAAGTAGAATATTCTGTGATCCTGATCGGGTATAGGTGGCAAGAAATAGGTTTTTGCCAATCTAAGGCACCGTCTTCATAGGCCTTTTCAATCCCACATTTGGTAATTCCTTTTTCGTCAAAAGTAACATAAGCGCATTCACGGTCTTCAACCATTGGGGTTACATACATCCCGTCCGACGGATCTGTGGTCCAGGTTCCCTGTTCTTCAAGTGCCTTTATTCCTTCCTGTGTTAAGTAAGGTTTTATCTTATCAAAAATACTGTCTAATATTTCAAGCTCATCTTTATCTAGCGGAGCACCTACATCTCCTTCCACACAACATGCCCCCTTACATTTGGTAAGGTTACATACAAACTCTTCGGAAAATATATCCTCTGAAATTAATTTATCGTCTATCTGAATCATAATCTTTTAAAATATATCAAAATATGTTTCTGCTTTAAACATAATCAGGCTTATGATGATAAGCCACAAACTCGCTTCCCGCATCCAGTATTTCGGGAGGAAACGTAGCATTCTACTTAAAATAATACTGCAGGGAAATGCCAATAATAATAAGTACTCATAGTTTTTATTCATATACAGAATAATAGTTACCAGCTGCGCTAATGAAAAAACCAGTAAGAACGTATATTTATATCTGCTTATCGGACTTTTTTTATTGTAATTGCTGAAATGGTCATATATAGCATAAATAAGAAGCAACGCAATAGGAATTAAAGGAAAAATATCGTGATAATCTGTAATGATCTTCATTTTTCCAAAAGGGAAATAATCGGGGTTCCAGGTAGTGAAATCCAAGAAGTACATCGCAGAAAAATAACTGATTGCGATAAGAAGGATTCCCAGTAAAAATCTGATGATATTCAAACCTACTCGTTCTGAAGTAGCAATAACGTGTATCATAACGAAAATAGCCATGGGCCATGTGGTAGGAAGAAATATAAAATTAAGGGCTACAATGGAACCTACCAGTACATAAGATTTTTTTCTTAAATCTTCATTCGTACTTGTAAGAAGAAGCAAAAGAAATGAATTCGTGAGCAGTGCTACGGCAATACCTATGTCCAGCCCGCCCGGATATAATCCGAAAATAAAAAATGTATATAAAAATAAAGGGAGGTGGGTTTGATAATTAAGTGCAATAGAGTGAAAACAAAAATAAGCCAACGCAATTCCCAGGAAGGTAATCCCGGCAATAATAGCTTCATAAGTGTTGAAATTCAGTATGTTAAATATGATTACTATAAAAAGAAGAAAAACAATATAGACCGGAATCGAAAAAATATTGCTTTCTTTTGAAAGTAATTTAAACATTTTTTATAAATTTGTGCAAAGTTAATTTAAAAAAGGAAAATAATGACGTCTTTCTTTCTATTCTTAAGTAAAGTTTTCAAATGGTCTTTCGGTTTTTATGATGCGTTTGGGAATGTTTTAAACTGGGTACTATTTATCGTTTGCTGTGTTTTGTTTACTTACTGGTGCTATGTTTTAGTAGCAAAATTAGGTGGAGATAAAGACAAAGAATATTTTTCTCCTACAGAAGGAAAACATCCTTATTACGATCCAAAAATCTACAAAAAAGAAGGTTAATTAATTGGTTATATAGTAAAAAACCGATCAAATAATATATTTGATCGGTTTTTTTATTATTAACGATTAAAATGTTATTCATGAATAGGCAAAACTAGGACCGGAATAGGTGAACTCTTGGTAAGTCCTTTAGTTAAGCTTCCTACAAAAACGTCATATATTCCGCTTCTTCCATGTGATCCCATCACAATAAAATCAGCTTTTTTGGTTTTTGCATACTCCAGAATGATATCTTTTGCAATCCCTTGTTTCAAAAGGTGCTCGCAATCTATATCATGGGCAAGAACTCTTTGCTGAAGTTTGTTGAGCTGTACCAATTCTTCTCTGATTTCGTTCTCTTCAACCTCAGGAAAATATTGATATCCCATATCGCCAATAGCAAAACCTATATCAGTAGGAGCAACATGTATCAGATTTATTTTTCCATTGACCTGTTTTGCAAACTTGACGGCTCCATCTATCAGCTGATCTGTTTTTTCCCCAAAATCTACGGGTAATACTATATTTATCATATTTTCATATTTTGTCTCTTAAAGGTATGAAAAAAAATAGATAAATGAAAAATTTAAAAATTACAATATTCTTAAATCTAAAACTTTATCCTCTTCCAGGTAAGCTTCAAGAATATCGTTTTCGTTAACCTTTCCGACTCCTTTCGGAGTTCCGGTAAAAATAAGATCTCCCACTCTTAAAGTAAAGTACTGTGAAACGAACGTGATGATATCATCAATGCTGAACATCATATCCTGCGTATTTCCGTCCTGCACTTTTTCCTTATTTTTTAATAGTGAAAAATTCAGCGATTCAAGATTGAACTTTTCTTTTTTGAAGAAACTGCTTATTACGGCAGAGCCATCAAAGCCTTTTGCCAGTTCCCAGGGTAAACCTTTCGATTTAAGATCACTCTGGAGATCTCTTGCTGTAAAATCTATTCCCAAACCGATTTCTTCATAATGCTTATGGGCAGACTCTTTCTGGATGTATTTTCCTCCTTTTGAAATTTTAACCACCACTTCCAGCTCATAATGAATATCGTCTGAGAATTCAGGAATATAAAAATCGCTTCCCTTTAAAACGGCTGTATCCGGCTTCATAAAAATTACCGGTCTGTCAGGAATTTCATTTCCTAATTCTTTTGCGTGTTCGCTGTAATTTCTTCCTATGCAGATTATTTTCATTTAGATAATTTTTTAATAAAATTGTTTAGACTGTAATACCCTTTTAATCTTATTTTTTCTTTTCCGTCGGAATCGGTAAGAATATAAGTAGGATAAAAGCTAACATTATGTATTTTTTTATAGCGCTCAAAAGTCTGATAATTTTCAGAATCAACTTTTATTGGCATTTGTAGATCTAAAACAAAAAGAACAAATTTATCCTTTGCAAACTCTTCGAATTTAGGATCACTAAGCACTTCTTTTTCCATTCTGATGCATGGTTTGCACCAGCTGGAACCTGTAAACTCTATAAGGATATCCTTATTTTCTGAAAGTGCAATTTTCTGTGCTTCATCCCATGTGTCAGTTTTTGTTATCTGGCTGAAAACTGAAATGGAGATGAAAAAAAGTATTGTGAGCAGTAGTTTTCTCATATGTTCTATTTTAATGGGTAAACTCATTCCCGCAATAATAACAGTGATATAAATTGGCAGGGACTTTTACGGGAATACCTATGAACAAGAGACTTAGGCCAAAAACACCGCCTGGCTTTTCATCCCTGTAAATATGATTCGAACCACATTTAGGGCAAACAAAATCAAATTCAGGATTCTCAATGGTATGTTCCACTTCTAAAGAAAACTCTTGATTTTCATTGTAATCCCGTAAGGTTTGTTCTGCTTTTTCCAGATCTTTTTCAAAAACCTGCAGCTGGATTCCGCCAACAGCCTGAGAAAGCAGCCAATCCGACTGAATCAGCTGTTCATTAGCAATAAAGCTGTTGATGCCGCTCTCTGCCAATATTTGTTTATCTCTGTTGGCCTGAAGAGCATTCTCGTAAAATTTGAATTTAACCAGCTCGTTCATTTAGAATCTGCTTGATAGTTGGATTTTTGTGAATACTTTCTTTGTATACAGCGGGAAATCCGCATTCTGAAGCCACCCGAAATACCCTAGATCTTTCTGGAAAATTACTTTCACACACTGTCCTTTATATTTACCGAAATTAAAAATTTCTTCAAGCTTCTCGTTGTATCCTATGAAACCTGCAAGATCCGCATGCTTGTTATGGAAAGTGAATTCACTTAGTGGTCCTATTTCATTTGGAATATCATCATATTTTCCGACCTGTGCATCCAAAACCTCAAAAGTTGCCATCACATCAGCTTCTGCAGAGTGGGCATTTTCTAATGTTTTACCACAATAAAACTGATAAGCGGCCCCTAAATTTCTAGGTTCCTTTTTATGAAAAATCGTTTGAGCATCTACTAATCTGAATTTGCTCAGATCAAAATCAATGCCTACTCTTAAAAGCTCTTCGGCTAAAAGAGGGACATCAAAACGGTTAGAATTAAAACCTCCCAAATCACTTCCTGCAAGCATTTCCATTACTTTAGGGGCGATTTCTTTGAAGGTTGGTGCATCCTTTACATCTTCATCATATATCCCGTGAATCTGGCTGGATTCTAAAGGAATAGGCATTTCTGGGTTTACTTTCCATGTTTTGCTTTCTCTTGAAGCGTCAGGATTTACTTTTAAAATACAGATTTCCACAATTCGGTCTTTCCCGATATTGGTTCCGGTAGTTTCCAGATCAAAGATGCAAAGAGGTTTATGTAACTTTAAATTCATTTTTTTAATTTGAAATTGAAAATGTACTAATTGAAATTGGAAACGTGATTGAATCCGGTTCCAGTTTATTTTAATTGTTTCTGAAAAATAATTGATATGAGTATATAATAAATAATTACCATTGGAACTCCGGCACTTTTAAAAATAATTAAAATAATGACAGAGCCGATCAGTAAAGCCAGTTTCGGATAATTGTCCTGCAGCTTCATCGATTTGAATTTCATGGCGATCATTTTTATTGGACTGATTAAAAACCAAGATGAGATAGCCGTAAGAAGAATAAGATATATTTGGTTTTCAAAGAGAAATTCAAAGCTTCCTACTTCTTTATTAGCGTAAAATAACCCGAAAATCAAGATGGTATTTGAGGGAGTATTTAATCCTTTAAAGTAATATTTCTGATCTTCGTCCAAATTAAAAATGGCCAGTCTCAGACATGAAAAAAGAGTGATGAAAAGCCCCAGATAAGGTATCCATAGATGGCCGTCTGCGAGCTTAGATGCATAATTGATGGATTCTAAAGGATTCCGAATCTCAACTCCTGTTAATGCTACAACAATTGTCAGCCCCGGAATCAGTCCGAAGCTTACCATATCGGCTAAGGAGTCTAGCTGAACTCCTAAATTTGAATTCGATTTTAAAGCCCGGGCTACAAAACCATCAAAAAAGTCTAAAATCAAAGAAAGAATGATGCAAATAGCAGTAGTTTGATAGTCGCCAAGAATAAGATGGATTGCTCCCACGCTGCCCGAAAACAGATTTCCCAGAGTAATTGCGTTTGCAAGATTATTTTTAATAAAATTCATAGTCACAAAATTAAAATAATATATCAAATAAATTAAGATAAGCATTTATCAATTTAATTATTGTTACATTTTCGGATTGCTTATTTGTTACCGAATTTGATGTAAATTTGCGCCATGAGATTTTTTAAAGAATTTAGAAAACAGGAAGTTCTGGTATTGTTGTACCGGATTTTTTTAGCTTATTTTTTCTATCAGATTGCCAGGTTTTTATTTTGGTATTTTAATAAAGGGTTGATTAAAGTAGATTCGGTCTCAGATTATTTTAGCCTGTCTTATCACGGGGTTGCATTTGATACCACTGCCATCTTATATGTAAATGCTCTTTTCATTTTGTTGAGCTTAATTCCTATAGTTGTTAATACTAAAAAAGTGTATCAGAAAATTCTTTTCTGGTTATATTTTATCACCAACGGAATTACCTATGCCATGAACTTTGGAGATATTGTTTATTTCAAATTCTCACAGACAAGGCTTACTTCAGCGGCTTTCCAGGTAGCGAAGCATGAGGACAATGTTTTTAAAGTATTCACCGCTTCTATTGTACAGAATCCTTATATCTTACTATGGTTTGTCATTTTGATGTGGCTTTGGGTTTTCCTTTACAAGAAAGTGAAAATTACAGAACGTAAACCTGTGAGATTGGTTCCGTATTTTATTTTATCCATTTTGACACTCTGTATTACTGCTGTTCTAACCGTTGGAGGAATACGGGGAGATTTTAAGCATAGTACAAGACCGATTAACCTGGTAGATGCGAACCGCTTTGTGAAGCTTCCTGCTCAGGGAAATATGGTGCTGAACAGTACTTTTTCGTTCTTCAGAACATTGAATACGAATAATTTTAAAGAGGTATATTTCGTAGATGAAAAGTTTATTGATGAAAATATTCAGCCATATAAACAGTATGACAGGAAAGTAACTAATAAACCTAATATCGTTATTTTTATTGTAGAATCTTTTGGGAGAGAGTATTCAGGAGCATTCAACAAAGACAAGAATATCAAGGATTATGTTTCTTATACACCATTTATTGATAGTTTAGCAGGTCAAAGCTTAATATTCCCAAATACTTTTGCGAACGGAAGACAATCTATTCACGGGATGAGCTCTGTTTTGGCAGGAATTCCGAGCCTAACGGATGCTTTTACAAGTTCACCGTATTCTAACCAGAAAATACAGTCTATTGTTTCGATTTGTAATGATTTAGGCTATGATACTTCCTTTTATCACGGAGCTCCGAATGGTTCTATGGGGTTTTTAGGCTTCGGAAATATTCTAGGATTTAAACATTATTATGGGAAAACGGAATACAACAATGATAAAGATTTTGATGGAATGTGGGCAATCTGGGATGAGCCCTTTTTACAGTATTTTGCTAAAAATGTAGGGAAAACGCAACCTTTTATGGCCACCATTTTTACAGCTTCATCTCATCACCCTTTTAAGATTCCTGAAAAATACAACGGAAAGTTCAAAAAAGGAAAAAATCAGATGCATGAGCCGATACAGTATACCGACTATTCAATCAAAAAATATTTTGAGACCGCTAAAAAGCAACCTTGGTACAACAATACCATTTTCGTATTTACAGGAGATCATACCAATGAAGTATACTATCCCGAATATGAAAAAATAATGAACCGTTTTGCTGTTCCTTTAATTTTTTACTCACCCAATCCGGAATATAATCTGAAAGGAGTCAATCAGGAATTCGCGCAGCAGATTGATATTTATCCTACATTGGCAGATTTGATAGGGTATGATAAAAAAATAAGAAGCTGGGGCAGAAGTTTGGTGAGCGATAAAAAATATGCTCCGATTATAGCCAATTCGGACGGTACGGTTGAGCAGTTTATTATTGGAAATTATATCTATCGCTTTGATGGAAAAGAAATAGTAGGTGTTTTCGAGAAAACTGATTTAGGATTAGAAAAAAACCTGATCGATCAGCTGAAGAACAATCCTGAAGTAGAAAGAGGAAAGCTGACTGCCAAAGCTTGGTATCAGGATTATATGAACAGGGTGATTAACAGAAAAATGTATTAATGTTTAAGAAATGTTTAATTCTGAAAGTTGGTATAGCTCTTGTTATATATGCCTAGGATAATAAAAGTTTTTGTTTGTTTGAAATTAATTTATATTTTTAACAATAAATAGATAACTAAATTATCGTATTAGAATTAAAACTATAAAAATATGAGAAAATTATTATTAACATCCGCTTTTTCTTTATTAGGAGTATTGTCCTTTGCACAGATCGAAGGAAAGTGGAAAACAATAGATGACGAAACGAAACAGGCGAAATCTATTGTAGAAATCTATAAAAAATCTGACGGGAAATACTATGGGAAAGTTTCTCAGCTATTGATCAAGCCTGCAGATCCAAATTGTACGGTTTGTAAAGACGATAGAAAAGGGAAGCCTATTTTAGGGATGGAAATTATCAGAGGATTGAAGAAAGAGGATGATGAATTCACAGGAGGAACAATCACAGACCCTAAAACCGGAAAAACATACAAATGTACCATTACAAGAGACGGTGATAAGCTGAATGTAAGAGGGTATATCGGTTTGTCTTTGATCGGAAGAACACAGACCTGGCAGAAAGTGAACTAAATATAAAGTGTAAATAGAATTGTGAGACGGTATTTCTTTGGGAATATCGTCTTTTGTTTTGAAGGAATTTATAAAAATTTAATAAAGCGGAAGAAAATGTAATTTAAATTAAAATTAATACAAAAATCTTAGCGAATGTGATCTCTTTTTTATGAGGTGTATAATAAAAAAACACTACTTTTGTAGTCTAAATTTTTCAAATAGATATGGCAGAATATACTTTTCGTGAGGTAATTGCACAAGCAATGAGCGAGGAAATGCGTAAAGACGAATCCATCTTTTTAATGGGAGAGGAAGTTGCAGAATATAACGGTGCATATAAAGCTTCAAAAGGAATGCTGGATGAATTTGGTCCGAAAAGAGTAATCGATACACCTATTGCTGAGCTTGGTTTTACAGGGATTTCTGTGGGAGCTGCAATGAACGGGAACAGACCCATCGTAGAATTTATGACATTCAATTTCTCTTTGGTAGGAATTGATCAGATTATTAATAACGCTGCTAAAATCCGTCAGATGAGCGGTGGTCAGTGGAATTGTCCAATCGTTTTCAGAGGACCGACTGCCTCTGCAGGTCAGTTGGGAGCAACGCATTCACAAGCTTTTGAAGGGTGGTATGCGAACTGTCCGGGGCTTAAGGTAATTGTACCTTCCAACCCTTACGACGCAAAAGGATTGTTAAAATCTGCTATTCAGGATAATGATCCGGTAATTTTCATGGAATCTGAACAGATGTATGGAGATAAAATGGAAATTCCTGAAGAAGAATACTACTTACCAATCGGAAAAGCAGATATTAAAAGAGCAGGTACAGATGTTACCTTGGTTTCTTTCGGAAAAATCATGAAGTTGGCGATTCAGGCTGCTGAAGATATGGAAAAAGAAGGAATTTCTGTAGAGGTTATAGACCTTAGAACAGTTCGCCCTCTAGATTTTGATACGATTTTAGAATCTGTGAAGAAAACCAATAGATTGGTGATCTTGGAAGAAGCTTGGCCATTTGGATCAATTTCTTCTGAAATTACATATATGGTACAGCAAAAAGCATTCGATTATTTAGATGCTCCTATCAAGAGAATTACAACTCCTGATGCTCCGGCACCTTATTCAGCTGCATTATTTGCAGAGTGGTTCCCGAAACTTGAAAAAGTAAAAGAAGAGATTAAAAAAGCGATGTACGTTAAGTAATAGAAAAAAACTTCCGAAAGGAAGTTTTTTCATTTATTATATTCATGAAGAAAAGTTCTTGTGGATATAATTTTGGTTTAAATTTGCGCGTTTAAAAATTAAATTATCTGTTATGACAGAAGTTACAGAAGGCGGTCATCATTTTGACATTAAAAAGCTTTCCTTTATTGGAGTCTTAGTTTCTTTGGGAATTGTTTTTGGAGATATTGGTACTTCACCGCTTTACGTAATGAAAGCAATTGTCAACGCAAGAGAAAGCGGAAGCAATATGCCTTTTAATGAATACATCGAAGGGGCACTTTCGTGTATCATTTGGACTTTAACCTTGCAGACAACCATCAAATACGTTATCATTGCTCTTCGTGCAGATAATAAAGGGGAAGGTGGAATTCTGGCTTTATTTTCCTTAGTTAAAAATCTTAAAAAAGGCTGGCTCTATCTTATCGCTATTGTGGGAGCAGCAGCGCTTATTGCAGATGGTGTTATTACCCCTTCACTGACGGTAATGTCTGCGATTGAAGGTCTGGAGATTTATAATCCTCATACTCCTGTAGTTCCTATTACTATTGGAATTTTGATTGTTATTTTCGTAGTTCAGCAATTCGGAACCAGCTTTATCGGTAAGTTTTTTGGACCGATTATGGTAGTTTGGTTTTTGGTGCTTGGTGGATTGGGAATATCCCATTTGAGCGAAAATTTTGAAATTTTAAGATCATTCAACCCTTATTACGCCTATAAACTTATAGTAAATTCTCCGAGTGCAATTGTGATCTTAGGAGCAGTTTTCCTTTGTACAACCGGAGCGGAAGCTTTATACTCGGATCTTGGACACTGTGGTGCGAAAAATATCAGAGTAAGCTGGGGATTCGTTAAAATCATGCTGATCTTAAATTATCTTGGGCAGGGAGCATGGTTATTGTCAAATTATCAGAATCCGGGATTTTCTGTAGTCAATCCTTTCTTCGGAATTATGCCGCCATGGGCAGTGTTACCGGGAGTAATTCTGGCGACAGCTGCAGCAATTATTGCCAGCCAGGCATTGATTACAGGATCATTTACTATTTTCTCCGAAGCGATGGCGCTGAATTTATGGCCTAATCAGAAAATTGATTATCCTTCCGGAGTGAAAGGACAGATGTATATTCCAAGAATCAACTGGGGGCTTTTATTATTCTGCATTATTGTGGTACTTCACTTTAAAGAGTCAGGAAAAATGGAAGCGGCTTATGGCCTTTCTATTACGGTGACCATGTTGATGACTACAATACTTTTAGGATTCTGGCTTTTGAAACACAGAGTAAACAAGCTTTTTATTCTTGTTTTTGGTATCGTTTACTTATCTATAGAATTAGGATTCTTCAGTGCGAATATTATCAAATTCATGGAAGGTGGTTGGATCACGGTGGTTTTAGGAGGTTTCATTGGAGTTTGTATGTACGCATGGTACAACGGAAGATCTATAAAGACTCAGTTTATTCAGTTTGTGAAACTGGAAAATTATACTCCGATTATTAAAGATATGAAGCTGGATGAAACGATTCCTAAATATGCTACTAACTTAGCTTATCTGAGCAGGGCGAAAAGAAGTGATGAAGTTGAATCGAAAATCATCTATTCAATCATAAAAAAACAGCCGAAGAGAGCGGATCATTATTTTATCCTTACCATTACCAATCAGGAAGACCCGTTTACCTTTAAATATACTGTGGATGAGATTTTACCAGGCACCATTTATAAAATCAATTTCCTTTTAGGATTTAAGGTGGACCGTAGAATCAACGACTATTTTAGCATGGTTCTGAAGGACTTAATGGCAGACGGAACGATACCTTCGCGAAGCAGTCATCCTTCTTTAAGATCATATAATATTCCACCAGATTTAAAGTATGTAATTATAGATAACTCCTATATCAACGATATACTTTTGACTGTTAAACAGAAGATTATTCTTAATATTTACAACTTTGTGAAGTATATAGGAAGTGATGATTTCAAAGCATGGGGAGTGACATCACACAACGTGGTGGTGGAATCTGCGCCGATTACGGAACTAACAGTTTATGATCATAAAATAGAACAGGCTGGGTTTTTAAGACACAATAGTTAGACTTCTTTAACAGTTCCTTCTGATATTAATTAAATAAAAATCAATAAATTTGTAGATAATTTTTTTGATGGATACTTTACAAAAAGAAAAAAATATAACTTTAATTAAGGATGTTTTAAGAAACTATTTATTAGAGAAGGGTTTCAGAAATACGCCTGAAAGATATACTATATTGGAAGAAATCTATAATATGGATCACCACTTCAATGTGGATGATCTGTATTTACTGATGCTTCAGAAAAAATATCACGTATCTAAAGCTACAATTTATAATACAATTGAGATTTTCCTTGATGCAGGACTGATCCGTAAACATCAGTTCGGTGAGAAAACTTTAACTTCTTCTTCTTACGAAAAGTCTTATTTTGATAAGCAGCATGATCATTTGGTCATTTATAAAAAAGATTCCGATAAGGAGATTGAAGAAATTATCGAGTTTTGCGACCCCAGAATTCAGGGAATTAAAGAGGCTATTGAAGAAGCTTTTGGCGTAAAAATTGATTCTCATTCGCTATATTTTTATGGCACTAAGAATGACTAATCAATGAGATATATTCTTTTTCTGTTATTTTTCGTTTCTACATTCTCTTTTGCGCAGGATAAAAAAACTGTGCAGATGGATCCTTATATACAGCCTAAAGCTAGCGCTGCGCAACAACCGGTTCGTCCTGAAGATAAGGTGAGAATTAAAAATGCTGATGAATTTAAGAAAGACACCAAATATGAGGGAAACCAATATATGGTTGGACATGTGGTTATTGAACATCAGGGTTCGGTTTTAACTGCTGATGAAGTGGTTCTCTATAATGAACAAAGTCTTGTAAAAGCTTTTGGAAATGTAAAGCTTGTGAATGCAGACGGTTCGGTAATTTCGGCAAAAGAAATGGAGTACAATGGTACCACTCAAAAAGGTGTTGCCAAACAAAATGTTGTGCTTACGGACCCAAAAGGAACTGTTATCACAACGGAAACGATGTATTATGACAGGCTTACCAATCAGGCATATTATAATACGGGAGGTACTATTAATGACGGAAAGAGCACAACCTATTCCAAGTCGGCAACCTATTTTTTAACAACCCGTACCATTGATCTTACAGGAAGAGTGAAAATTGTAGATCGTGACTATACATTGGAAGGTGATAATGTTGTTCAGAATCAAAATACCAACATTGTTACAATTAATGGCTATACTACCATTACCAATAATAAAAATCCTAAAAACAGAATCATTACTGAAAAAGGAACTCATAACATGAATACCAAAGAATCTTTTCTGACGAAAAATTCAAGGGTATATTATAATGATAAGATTCTTACCGGTGATGAAATGTATTACAATCAGCTTACCGGTTTTGGAAAAGCGACGGGAAATGTAACATTGGATGATCCTAATGAAAGAAGATGGATAAAGGGAGGATATGGAGAAATTTTTGAAAAGAAAGATTCTGCAATGATGACGAAAAATCCATATGCAGTAAAAGCGATGGAAAAAGATTCTCTATATTTTGCATCGGAAAAAATAATCTCTTATCAAAGACCGGATTCTATAGATCCGAAGGTAAAGAAAAGCTTTATAAGAGCGTTTAAAAAAGCCAGATTTTACAAATCAAATGCACAAGGAAGGGCTGATTCCATTGCTTTTAATGAGACAGACGGAGTTATGCACATGTATACAGCACCTATTCTTTGGAGTGGAGAAAAACAGGTGACCGGAGATAAAGTGGAAGCCTATTTCAATACTCAAAATGAAAATATTGATTCACTAAAAGTAATAGGAAATGCTTTGGCCATAAGTAAAGTGGATTCTCTGACTCTGAAAGATGAATTCAATCAGGTGAAAGGAAAATTTATGACAGTCCATTATGAGAATAATGAGATTAAAGAAGCCTCGGTGATCGGCAATGCTCAGGCAATTGCTTATACAGACGATACTAATAAAGAAACTAAAAAAACAGAAAGAATAGGGATTACTCTGTCTTCTTGTGGTATTATCAGTACTTTGTTTTCAGAAAGAGAGTTGCATATTATTTCATGTAGTATTGGAGCTACTTCTGAAACATATCCCATGAGTAAGATAGAACCTGAAAAGAGAAAGTTTCAGGATTTCAACTGGAATACAAAAGACCGGATCAGGAAATGGCAGGATATTCTCGTCGATACTCCGAATTATGAAGAGATAAAATATACCTCAGATAATGAGCTTTATGATAAGGCCCAGCAAGCCATAGAGGCGGAAAGAGCAAAAGAAGAAGCTAAAAAGCCGAAAAGAGTAAGGAAATAATATAAAGATCAGTTTTAAGCTGGTCTTTTTTTATTGGGATTAATTTCAGGGTTTAATGAATGTTTTATAGCTTTGCTGAAATTTTTCTTATAATGGAAATGCAAAAGGATTTTTTTACATACCAGGCTCAAACAACACAGTTTGCGGCGGGTTTTGAAGTTGAAAAAGCAGTAGGGAGCTATATTTATGGGACCGACGGAACAAAATATTTGGACTTTGTAGCAGGAGTTTCAGCTAATACCTTAGGTCACTCACATCCTAAAGTCGTTGAGGCAATTAAAGAACAGGCAGAAAAATATCTTCATGTCATGGTATATGGCGAATATGCGCAGGAAAAACCGGTTGCTTTATGTAAATTATTGGCAGAAGCTACCCCGGATCCGCTAGAAATTACCTATTTGGTGAACAGTGGAGCAGAGGCGATTGACGGAAGTTTAAAACTTGCCAAAAGATATACAGGAAGAGAAGAAATCGTATCATTTAAAAATTCTTACCACGGAAATACACATGGAGCACTGAGTGTTTCGGGAAATGAAACCCATAAGAGAGAATTCCGTCCTTTGTTGCCAATGGTTTCTTTCATTGAGTTTAATAATGAAGAAGATTTTAGTAAAATCACTGAAAAAACTGCCTGTGTTATTTTGGAAACCGTTCAGGGAGCTGCAGGTTTCTTGGTTCCCAATGATGATTATTTAATAAAATTGAAAAGAAGATGTGAAGAAGTAGGAGCTTTATTGATTCTTGATGAAATTCAGCCGGGATTCGGAAGAACAGGAAAGTTATTCTCTTTTGAGCATTTCGGAATTGTTCCCGATATTTTGGTAATGGGAAAAGGAATGGGAGGAGGAGTTCCGGTAGGGGCCTTTATGAGTTCTAGAGAAATTATGGAGACTTTGGCCCATTCTCCAAAATTAGGTCATATTACAACGTTTGGAGGAAATCCGCTGATTGCTGCTTCCAGTTATGCTACGTTAAAAGAGGTGTTGGAAAGCGGATTGATGGATGAAGTCGAAGAAAAAGAAAAACTATTCAGAGAATTGTTGGTTCATCCTAAAATCCAAAATATCAATGGAAAAGGATTGATGCTTGCTGTAAACCTAGGCTCTCCGGAGTACACCCTGGATGTTGCCAAAAAATGTATGGAAAAAGGTTTGATTGTCTTCTGGCAATTGTACAGAAACGAATATTTAAGAATTTCTCCACCGTTAACGATTTCTCTGGATGAAATCAGAGAAGGGTGCCAGATTATTTTGGATGTTTTAAATGAAAATTAATAGAGAAAACGCTTCAATTTTTGAAGCGTTTTTTCATGAAAACAGAGTTAAACAACTATTTAAAAATCTCTGATAAATATCATGAAGATTGTGTAAAAAAGTAAATACATTTTTGTGTAATAAAAAAATTAATTTATATATTGCGTGACGATTAAAACAAAGATTATATGGCGAAACATAAAGTCCATTATGAATTTCCAATGCATTGTCTGTCAGAGATTTTATATGAATATCTTGCAACTGCAGAAGGATTATCTGAATGGTTTGCGGATGAGGTAACAGAGAAGGGTGATGATTTCTTTTTCAGCTGGGGTGGAGGTCCTGCTGAGAAAGCCACTTTAATCAGATATAAGCCTGAAGGTTTCGTTCGTTTCAGATGGGAAGAAGATGAAGGAACCAAAAACTTCTTTGAAATGACGATCGTAATTGATGATATTACTGAAGACCTTGCTCTAAATATTACCGACTTCTGCGAAGATGGAGATGAAGAAGAAAACGCAATGTACTGGGAAAATCTGATAGAGAATCTAAGAATAAAATTAGGTGCTGCATAATGCAGTATAAACCAAATAACAAAACTGATGAACGATTTATCGTTCATTATTTTTTTATAACATAATCACTATAAAAATTGGAAAATCAATATTTTACTTCAGGAGAAATACCTGTAAAAAATAGAGCATTTCTTGCAGGAGATGCAGTGAAGGTTTCTTTCTTTGTGAGAAATGCTAAACTTATAATGGATGAAGAATGTTATTTTTTCTTGATGGCATCCATGAGAAAGATGAGAATGAATATTCCTTTGACGTATACTTTGGAATTTTTTCAGTCTCTTTTTCAAAAAGAAATTATTGACCAGAAGGGAATAGAAAACGGGATCATCAACTTTCAGGTGTTCAGAAATAATGACGGACTTACACTGTCTAAATCAAGCATTTCCTACTTCTATGATGTTACAGAAACAGATGATGTTTTAGCCGTTAATAAGAGACCTTTGGAATTGGATCTGATTAAGGAAATCAACGTCAATAATAATCTCTTAAGCAATATCAGGGTTCATTCTCCGGAAAATATCTATGGCGAAATTTATGCCCAGGAAAATGATCTGGATGATGTTATTCTTTTGAATCCCAATAAAAGAATTGCACGTACCACATCGGGGAATCTTTTGTTTTTGGAAGGAAATGTTATTAAAGTTCCGAAACAAACGGAAGGTGCTTACATTTCTCCTTTAATGGAAAATTTCGTTACTTTTTTGCATAAAAATAACCTTGCAGATATTCAGGAACACGAGATTATCGCCTTTGAATCTCAGAAAGCTGAAGAAATTTTAATGGTTTCCGAAGAAAAAGGTATATTTTCTGTAGGTAAAATAAGAAATAAGACTTTTGAAGTTTCCCGTTTTTTAGAATGGGTAGAGAGCTGGAAAGAAAGTTTTTAAAATTGACAAACCCGGTAAACAACAAAGTCCCAAAGTCCTTTACCGGGTTTTATTCTGAATACATCAGAAATTGTTTTTTATTTAGATTCGTTGATGACCTCAACAAATTTTTGTGCGATTTCTCTTTGACCTTCTCTGCTGGTCATATAAGCCCTGTCTTTTGAATTATTGATAAACCCAAGCTCTACCAGTACAGTCGGAGATTTGCTTTCTCTTAGTATATGAAGATTGCGTTCGCCTATTACTTTACTGGAAGTGAATTTTTGAGATATTCTTTCAGCGAGTATTCTTGAAGGATCAGAATTTTGAAAATAGATTTCTTGTCCTTGCTGTGTGGATTCCTTTTGCGGACTTCCGTTCACATGTAAAGAAATTACCATTTCAGGAGTCAGCTTATTAATTAAGTCAGTTCTTTCTTTAAGTTGGCTGTTGGTATCAGAATCTCTGGTTAAAACCACCTCATATCTATCCTGAGAATTAATAATCGTTTTGATTTCTTTAGCGATGGTAAGTGTGATTTCTTTTTCAGATTGTCCGTTAAGATTAACTCCTAGGTCATTTCCGCCATGTCCGGGATCTATGACAATATATTTTTTATTGACAGGAGTAAAAGATAAAAATACTGTAGAAAAAAGAGATACAACAAGTAGTTTAGTTCCTTTCATACTTTTATTTTTGATTTATCAAATAACGGCAATTCTTTCCTAAAAATTGGTTAAAACAATCTTAAAGTTTGTTAAATCACTGGTTATAGAAAAAGAAGATTAATTTAAAGAGATATCTTCAGGTGAATTAGCCCAAAGTAAATATTCTCCTCCCAAATTTTGCATGATCGATTTCCAAAGGGTCTGGTCATTAGGTAACGTATAATCAAGATTGTAGATATCTACCACTGTCCAAAGCTTTTTGAGAACCTCATTATCCAATTGCTGGGCGGTCCATCCGGAATATCCCGAAAATATTTTTATATCTTCGATCTTTAATTCATTACTGAGAATAGCAGTCATGATGTTTTCAATATCTTCGGTAAGGTAAAACTCATCCGTTATTTCAGAATATACTTCCGTTACTTTTTTTCCTTTTACAATGAAAAAAACTTTATCATTTTCTACAGGTCCACCGTCATAAACTTCAATCGGAAAATCAAAAAGACTTTTAAATTTACCGCTCATCTGGTTGTTTTTTTTATTCAGAATCAACCCAAATGCACCATTTTCGTTATGCTCAATAATAAGGACTACTGATCTTGAAAAAATGTCACCGGAAATATCAGGTGTGGAAATTAATATTTTACCTTTGTAAGAGTAATTCATACTCAAATTTAATAAAAATATTTATGGAAAACCTGCACCATAAGAGAAAAGTGTACGAGAAATCTCAACTTATTGAAAGTGAGATTAAACAAAATCCTATGGAACAATTTCGCGACTGGTATTTGGAAGCAAGCGAAACTCCAAGTATTTCCGAAGCCAATGCTATGGCGGTTTCTACAGTGGAAGAAGACGGATGCCCGCGTACAAGAATGGTTTTGCTGAAGTCATATACCTACGAAGGGTTTATTTTTTATACAAACTATGACAGTAAAAAAGGAAAAGCAATAGAAAGAACGCGCAAAGCCTGTCTTCATTTTTTCTGGCCGGGCCTGGAAAGGCAGATCATTATTAAAGCTGAACTGGAAAAAATTGCTGAAAACCTTAGTGACGGGTATTTTCATTCAAGACCTAAAGGAAGTCAGCTTGGAGCAGTAGTTTCTCCACAAAGTCAGGAAATTCCGGACAGGGAGTTTTTGGAAGAAAAATTGAAGGATTTGGAAACAATATATGAAAATACTGAAGTTCCAAGACCTGAAAATTGGGGAGGTTATATTGCGAGACCTTATGAAATAGAATTCTGGCAGGGAAGACCTAATAGACTTCATGACAGAATTGTTTATACTTTGGAGGATTTGGATTGGAAAATAGCAAGATTAGCTCCGTAAAGTTGTAATCTAAAGATGCTTCGGCTTCGCTCAGCATGACATTCTACCTGTTTGTAAGTTAAATTAGTATTTGTCATGCTGAACGAATGTGAAGCATCTCAGTATATAAAAAAAGGCTGTTTCAATCGAAACAGCCCTTGATCTTTTAATCTGAATGATTATTTTTTCTTAGCACCAGAAACTGCGTTAGATAAGTCAGCTCCAGCTTTAAACTTAGCAACCTTCTTAGCAGCAATTTTGATTGGTTTTTTAGTTGCAGGGTTGATACCTTGTCTAGCAGCTCTTTCAGCTACAGAGAATGTTCCGAAACCTACTAAAGAAACTTTTCCGTCTTTTTTCTTTAGAGTAGAAGTTACATTACTGATGAATGATTCTAAAGCAGCTTTTGCTGCAACTTTAGTAATTCCTGCATCTTTTGCGATTGCGTCGATTAATTCAGACTTGTTCATAATTTTTAATATTAAAGTTAGTTCGTTATTATAGCAAATATAATACTATTTTCTAATTGTGCAATTTTTTTATTAAATATTGTGCAATTTTTTTGAAATTCAATGAAAATGATTAAAATATCATAATTTAACATTTCACGAAAAATCTACGTTAGCCGTTACTAAAATCATGCCAATTGCTTATGTATATTGACTTTAGCAAAATTGATATTTTATTCCATGTATTTATTAAATCCTAAATTTAAGATAAAGTCTCAATGTTTTTGAGAATATGTTTGAATATTTGTTAATTAAAATTCAAAAAAAATATTTTTTTTAAAATTAAACTCCTGTATATCTGCTAGTTTTAAAATCATTTTAAAAGGCTGTTTTCTGAATTTTTATTAATAAATTTGCATCATGTTAATAGAAGTTTTTAAGTCTAAGATTCACAGGGTAAGAGTTACGGCTTCAGACCTTAATTATATTGGAAGTATTACGATAGATGAAGAGCTTATTGAAGCTGCCGGATTGGTAGTGGGTGAAAGAGTGTATATCGTGAATGTGAATAACGGAGAGCGTTTCGATACGTATGTTATTAAAGGAAAAAGAAAATCAGGTGAAGTTTGTCTGAACGGTCCTGCCGCAAGAAAAGTACAAAAAGACGATATCATCATTATTATTGCCTATGCGCAGATGACTCCCGAAGAAGCTAAAGATTTTCAGCCGAAAATTGTTTTCCCGGACGAGAAAACCAATCTTTTGACGTAATCTGATGGAAAAAAAAGTAAAAAATCCTTTAAAATCAATACTCACCATAGTAATTTCGCTTGCGATTGCAGGCTTTTTTTTATGGCTGGCTCTTAAAGATTTTGATTACATATCTTTTAAAAAATCGATTTCCAAAGCAAACTACTGGTGGGTTTTATTTGCCGCCTGCTTTGGAATTGCCGCCTATTGGTTCAGAGCAATCCGCTGGAACCTGATGCTGGAACCTATGGGGCACCAGATTTCAAATTCCAATTCATTGTGGTCAATTTCGTTTGGATATTTAATGAACCTTACCATCCCTAGAAGCGGGGAAGTGGCAAGAGCAACCGCTTTGTATGGTGTGGAAAAAGTTCCGGTTGATCAGTCTTTTGGGACGATTATTCTGGAAAGAGTGGTGGATTTGGTTTGTATGCTCGCTTTTTTAGCATTGACGGCTATTTTTAAATTTCATACAATTTTATCATTCTACCATTTTGTTATGGATAGAAGGGTCGAAAAAGATAAGTTTGTTCCCAATTTTTTTGAAAAGCAAATGATTAAATTAGGTGTTAATGATTTTGATTCTTTCTACTTATATTTAAAAATAGCTATTGCTATATTGGTTTTAATAGGCTTACTTCTTTTCTATAAATATAAAAAAGAAAAACTGATCAATTTTGGGAGAGGAATTCTTAAAGGTTTTACCTCAATTTTTAAGTTGAGACAAAAAGGAAAATTTATCCTTTACACCATAGGAATCTGGGTTTCTTATTATTTTGCGGCATTTCTTGTATGTTTTGCACTTCCGGAAACTTCAAACTTTACTTTCGATGATGGCTTTTTGATTCTCGTAGTAGGAACATTCGGCATGATCATCCCTGCAAGTGGCGGAATTGGTGCTTTTAACCTGGCTATGAAATATGGTTTTATGGCTTTGTTCATTTCAATGGGAAAAAGCGGACAATTGGGAGGAGAAGTAGGATTAACCTATTCTTTTATTTCTTTACCGTTACAGATTATCATTATGTTGGTAATGGGACTTATTTCTATTCCTATGTTGGCAAAAGCAAGAAATAAAGTCGTTGCTGAAAAAGAGTTTAAATAAAAACTTACTTAGATATAATTGACCGGGAGAGAGTTTTTCTTCCGGTCATTTTTTTAGACATCTGTAATCTGAATAATAGAACCTTTGTAAAATTTAGTTGAATCATACAGCTCAGAGAAATTGTCAAATAATATAATTCCTTTGGTATTTAAATCTTCTGTAAAACCCGTATGGTTTATTTTTTCTTTAAATACGGATTGGGCCGATTCGTAAATTGAAGGATGCTGTGATTTTAAATAGTCAGTCAAAATACGTTTCTCACTGTCGTCTTCAAGAGCAAAGCTTGTGTAGAAAAGAGCATAGAGTAAAAACTTATTAAATTTTTCTGCATCTGAAAGATACTGAAGATGAGTTTGATTTACTTTTTCATAATCATTGAGAATCCTGTCAAATGTTTGGGTAAGATTAGATGGAATTTCATGAAATAAATCAATCCCATTGATGTACAGTTGGGTTTTTACTTCGTCATTATTCAGATTTCCATTGACAGAAGCTGAATTATATTGAAACTTAAACCAGTCAAAGAGCTGTCGAAGCTCTTCCGGACTAAGGGTTTCGATAGAATCCTGTAATTTATTTTTAATAACCTCAAGGTTTGTTTTTTTATCCTCATTTAGAAAGCGTAAAACATCATCTTCTTCATTGCACAGCTTATTATATAAATTAATTTTGGCAACAAGAGGATTGGTTTTTAGAAAGTAAAGTTCTTCTGCCATATTTTATTAATAATTTAAATTGCTGTTCCTTATTTAAAGATACGAATTATGATAATAGCTTTTTAGTTTTTACATTCTGTTTTTCTAATCTAAAATACAAATATTATTAATTTTCTGAGACTATGTCATTTTGGTTTTTATTATGTTTTACATAATTGTGAAACTGAAATCTGTAATTTATAACTATTTGTTATTTTTATAAACGTTTGGATTATACAATTCCATATAGATTTCCGGGTTAGGTATTTTTTCAAATCCATATTTTTCATATAACCAATCAGCTGTGGATGTTAACAATATCCATCTTCTTAGTCCTTGTAAATTGGGATGAGATATAATAAAATCCATTAGTTTTTTGGAGATGCCTTTTCCGCGATAATCGTTAAGAAGATAAACATCTCCCAGATAGGCAATGGTTGAAAAGTCTGAAATTATTCTTGCAAATCCAATTTGACGGTTGTGATGAAAAACACCAAAATTAAGTGAGTTTTGAATAGATAATTCAACTTTCTTAATGGGAATACCATTGCTCCATCCGGAATGGTTTGATAAAAAATCATGAATTGCAGGAATGTCCATTTTATTTTTATCGGTGGAGAAGTGATATTCACCAAAATTAAATTCAATATTTTTCATTCGTTAATTATTTTTTTACTGACTTAATCGTAGGCTGTATTTAGTTGTTTTTTATGGTTGTAATAATTTTCCATGAACTAAAATAGAGAAAAATCAATGCAAAAAATACTTAAAATAAAAGTTTTTCAAATAGTATAACGGATGAATGATCACAAAATAGCATTTGATTAAGATTTCCTTACAGTATATCTCAATCAAATGCTAGACTTTGCTATAAACTGTCTGCTAAAATTAAATGTTGAATAGACAATATAACTTTTATTCAGCAGTTGTAGGGTCGATGATGGCGACAACTTCACTTACAGAGTTGGCAGGGAATCCTCCTTGTTTTGCATGCTCCCAAACCATATCTTCGTTGGGGGCAATGTAAACGCAATAAATTTTATCACCTGTCACATAACTTTGTAACCATTGAATTTGTGAACCCATTTTACTGAGTACCCCACAAGAGGTTTGTGAGATCCCTTTTAATTGTTCGCCAGTTAACTTACCAGCTTCGGGAATTTCCCGTTCAATGACGTACTTGGGCATGATCAAAAAATTTAGTTTTCTGCTTGTTTTTACTTTCAAGTATTATCAAGGTTGTTGGATGAGCTCTAAACTTCTTTACTATGTATAAATATACGACTTTTTCTAAAAATACTGAATAAGATGATTTTCCTTTAACTGTTGTTTTTTTCAGGTAATAATTGATTTGCTATTTGTTAAAACCTGCAAGCTCCATTACTTCCGGTTTGAAATCTATTTCCCGGATAGCCTTATCAATTGAAGCTCTTGCGATCGATAAAGGATGCTGAGGAAACTCTGTGTCGTATTCTTCCCGCTCGGATTTGTTCATAAGAGTTCCTTCTTTAAATGCGGGATCGTAGGGATCTTCAAACCAGTTCTTAAGTCCGTTTCCATCAAAAGTTACTTTACCGTTTTCAAGAAATCTATTCAAAACAAAAGCATCTCTAATTCCTGTGGTTCCGATTTCTACGGCTTGGGTTTTAATTACAAAACTGCAATTTTCAAAAGGAATTGTTACGGCTGTGAGATAAGTCATTCCGCCTTCCTGTTGAGGAACTTTAAAAATGGTTTTTACACTTGGGAAATTCTGCAGATCGAAAGCTGATACCTCAATAAGTCCGCCACCAGAAGCAGCAATTGATTGTCGGTAAAAATCTCTCAAGGAATTAACATCTTTTATAGTAGGCAAATCCGGAGGAATATTAAAAAAATAAAGTGAAATCAATGCGTTTTCTTCCGGGTTTACCAAACAATCCGGGAATCGTTTTCTTCTACTTTATTCCATCCAAAATTGGGAATAGTAACGGATTGGATCGTAACAGGGATTATAGTTGCCGGTTGCTTAGCGGGTTTGCTTTTCTTGAAAAAATTGAACATAGTTGGCTATCGTTTTTTTATTAAAAATTATATTCGTTTTCTTGATGGGCTGATTAACTTTTCCACGGATAAGAGTGATAAGAGACTGGTAAGATGATTTTAAAGATCAATACACTAATGCGACTGCGGATCAAAATAGGCTTTAAAAGTCAGCGGATCTTCTTCTTTATCCTCTGCAATTTCAAGATATTCGTGATATTCTTCCGCATGCATTCCCATACCAACCATGACAATAGCGAGATTGATGTAAAGATTTTTATCTTCAGAACCTAATTGCAATGCCTGTTTTAAATAATACATGGCTTTTTCGTTCTCTCCCAGATCAGAATAAATAGCTCCGAGACTAATTAAAGCCACTGTATTTTCAGGTTCGATCAGTAAAATTTCATCCAGCTCGTTGATTAAAAGTTCACTGATCTCATCCCAGTATTCCTCTTCGTTTTCCCATCTTTTGGCTTGGAGTTTTTTTATGTTTTGGAGTCTTTTTGTTATTGTGTTCATTATTGTAATTAAAAATTATAAATAAATGACAGTCGAACGGGAAGATTCTGTACATCATCTGCATGATCGTCATGAAGCATCGGGGTGAAAGCAAATCTGATCCAGGTTGTCACCACTATTTTCACCCCAGCTAAGAATATGACTGTAGCTTATTTCTCCCAACATTCTGTTGTAATTTGTTTTGGGACGATTGCCATATTCACTTGATCCTACGAAAATTTTTGAATAGCTTGCACCAATTCCAACATTATTTGATCTGTGAAATTACCATAAAAATTCAACAGGAAGGTTCAATGTATAAAATTTGGAACGGAATTCTGAGGATTTTTCGTCTGTTCATCACCGGAACTGGGAACGTAACCAACTTTCAGACCTGTATTAATTGAAAATTTAGAGAAATTAAAAACAGATAGTGTATAGCCAACATGCAAAAATCCTAAATTTCCTATTAAACCAAATTCTATGTTGTTTTTTAATTCTTGTGAAGGATAAGTATTAGCGCTCAATAGAAAAATAAAAAAAGTAAGGATGATTTTTTTCAAAGTGCAGGTTATTAAATTTTTTATTAAGGAAATATAGGAAATGTTTTTTCTAGTTTATTTTTTTTCTAAAATTTCAGTACAATTATTCAGATCTGCTACGCATGGATATTCATAAACAATATAATTTTTCCCAGTTTCTACAATTTCATATGTCGTTGTCTTGCCAACATAGAATAAACTATCTGTCATTAAAAATTTTGTTTTGATTTTTTTTATTTCTCCTTCAAATTTGCATTTGCTCAACATTTTCAGATTACTTTCTATAATTACAGTATTATTTCCATAAACTTCAATCATTTTATTGTTGTGAAATTTTACTTTAAAACGTGAATCGGTTTTATCATCTCTGAAAAAGGTGCCCTTTTTAATTATATTACAATTAGGGGGGGTATCCGAATCAGGGAAGAAATTTCTTCTTTGTGATTGTAAATGAAAAGAAAATAATATTGAGAAAGTAACGAAAGCTTTAAATATCATGGTTGGAAAGTTTTTACCAATTTATTGATATTTCTATAAAAATAAAAACCATTAAGCTTTAATCAAGGTCTTAATGGTTTTTAATATTCTTTCTATCCAAACGCCCTCTTCAACAAACTCTCCACTTTCGGTTCGCTGCCTCTGAAGTTTTTATACAGTTCCATAGGATCTTTTGTACCGCCGGAAGAAAGCAGGACTTTGTATTTTGCTGCAATTTCAGGATTGAAAATTCCATTTTCTTTAAAATACTGGAAAGCATCGGCATCAAGAACTTCCGCCCATTTGTAAGAATAATATCCTGCAGAATAACCACCCTGGAAGATGTGGGAAAAACTTGGACTCATTGCTGTTTCAGGATTGGTAGGATACAATTGTGTTGCTTTTGTGTACTCATCTTCAAACTGTTTTACGGTTTTGTTCTCCAGTTCTGCCACTTTTGTATGGTAATTCATATCCAGCAATCCGAAACCAAGCTGTCTCAAAGTCTGGTAACCTTCCATGAAATTTTTTGAATGTTCTATCTTCTCGATTTTTTCATCAGGAAGAGTTTCGCCGGTTTTATAATGTTTTGCGAAAGTTTTTAAGAACTCTTGCTCATAACAGAAATTTTCCAGGAACTGAGAAGGTAATTCTACAAAATCCCATTTCACAGAAGTTCCGGAAAGAGTAGGATATTGTGTGTTGGCCAACATTCCGTGAAGGGCATGGCCGAATTCGTGGAACAAGGTAGTGACTTCCTGAAACGTTAATAAACTCGGTGTATCTTTTGTTGGTTTGCTGAAATTACAAACGATAGAAATATGAGGACGTGAGTTTTCAACATCTTTTTTATACTGATTTTTATAGCTTGTCATCCATGCTCCGGCTCTTTTGCCCTTTCTTGGAAAATAATCAACGTACAGTAAAGATTTATAATCCCCATTTTCTTTTACTTCATATACTTTTACATCTTCATGATATTTCGGAATGTCATTTCTTTCCTCAAAAGTCAATCCGAAAAGCTGGTTTGCTAATCCGAAAACAGCATCCTGAACCTGGTTTAAAGGGAAATATGGCTTTAATTCTTCATCATTCAGATCATATTTTGCTTTACGAAGTTTTTCAGCATAAAAAGCATGGTCATACGACTGCAATTCATCAATCCCATCTGCTTTTGCCAAAGATTTTAATTCCTCAATTTCTTTGTCTGCATAAGGTTTTGCTTTTACTAACAATTCATTTAAAAAGTCAATAACTTTTGATGGGGATTTAGCCATTCTTTCCTCCAAAACATAGTCTGCATAATTACCATATCCTAATAATTCAGCTTTTTGCTGTTTTAAACTAAGAAGCTCTTTAATTAAATTCTGATTGTCAAATTCGCCACCGTCAAAAGATTTTTTACCATTTGCCAAAGCGATTTCTTTTCTCAGTTCGCGGTTTTCAGCATAGGTCATGAACGGGATATAGCTTGGATATTGTAAGGTAACCACCCAGCCTTCCAGATTTCTTTCTTTAGCTTCTTCAGCATACTGCTCCAGAATAGCATCCGGAATTCCTGCCAGATCTTCTTTGTTTGTAATATGTTTGAAATAATTATTTGTTGAAGCCAATACATTCTGCCCGAACTGAAGCGATTTTAAAGATAAATCCATGCTGATTTTCTTTAATTTTTCTTTGTTTTCTTCATTCAGTAAAGCTCCACTTCTTACAAAACCTTTGTAGGTTTCATTTAAAAGCATTTGTTGTTCTTCATTCAGATTGTAGTTTTCTTTCTCATCGTAAACTTTTTTAATTTTATTAAACAAAGCTTCGTTTTGAGAGATTTTTGACGAATATTCTGTTAAAATCGGAGAAACTTCCTGTGCAATTTGCTGTAGTTCATCACTTGTCTCAGCGGAATTCAGATTAAAAAATATGTTGGAAACCACATCAAGCTGTTCACCGGAATATGCTAGTGCTTCAATGACGTTTGTAAAAGTTGGTTCTTCAGGATTATTGACAATAGCATTGATCTCTTCTTCAGATTTTTGAATTAGTTCCTTAAAAGCCGGGAGATAATCTTCGTTTTTGATAGCATTGAACGGTGCGGAATGATATGGTGTGTTAAAATGTTCTGTTAAAATATTCATTTTTTGATTTTTAATAATTGTAAATGTAAGGAATCATAGTGATTCGTGAGGGAATTGCTCAAAAATGATGCCTGAGTGAAAAGATGTGACAAAATTGTTTATCTTTATTAATCTTGTCATAGGCGAAGTTAAAATGAAGGTGGAATGACTACTTTTGGCAACAGTTTTACGTTTGGAAATTTTAACTTTAAATAAATTAGACTATGAAAACGATCTTAAAAATTCTTGGTGTACTTATCCTTCTGATTCTTGTGTATGCTGTGATTGCCATACTGGCTTTCGGCAAAAACTATCATTATGAAAAATCTATTGTTATTAATGCTCCCAAAGAAAAAGTATGGGAACAAGTAAGTTCTATGAAAGCTTTTAACCAATGGAATCCTTGGCTTAAACTTGATAAAAGTATGACACTTAATTATACAGGGAATGCAGGAGAAGTAGGAGATAAGTATTGTTGGGACAGTCAGAATAAAGATGCCGGAGCAGGCTGTCAGGAAATTAAAGAATTGATTCCGAATCAAAAGCAGAAAACGGAAATGATCTTTAAAAAACCATTCGAAGGCCAGGCTACTTCAGATATTATTTTAACACCTGAAGGCAATTCTACAAAAGTAACCTGGAGTATGGACACTGAACAAGATCCGATGATGAAAATAATGAGACCGATGATGGATTATCAGATGGGTAAGTCTTATGGAGAGGGATTGGACAATCTGAAGAAATTGGTAGAAAAATAAAATCAAAGCCTTGTAAAATTTTTTACAAGGCTTTTTTATATAAAAATATTATCTTTATATAAAGATTCGATGTATGGAGAAGATAGTATTTGAAAAAAATGACATAAGAAATTATGTGAAAAGCGTGATTGCTGAAAAGATTGAGAAGCTTAAAAACTTCATTGAATTTACCCAGGAAGCAAGTCGCGATATCAAAAAAACTCCGAAATATGACAGTATGAGAGAAGAAATGCAGGAGGAAATCTACCAGATGCAAAGACAGCTTGGAGCTTTGAATGATTTGAGAAGAAATATGGCGAAGGTTTTAACAAATTCTACTGAACGTATACAGCTGGGTTCTCTGGTAATTACCAATAAAGCCCGTTTTTATATTTCGGTTTCACTGGGTGAGTTTTTCTTTGAGGGTGATCGTTTTTATGCGATTTCCCCGGAAAGTCCGATGGCTAAAAAAATGATGGGGATGAAATCCGGTGATGATTTTACATTAAATAAAATCCATCAGGAGATCGTTGAGGTTTTATAATGTCTCCTCACTGTCATTCTGAGTGAAGCGAAACGTAAAGAAGAATTGTTGTTATTGCTGAGATTCTTCCTTCATCAGAATGACAAACAGATTTTTAAGCTTATTTAATTTAGAATAAGTAAAGTATATTGAATTTCATGTTGTAATTTTGCTTCATGAATAAAGCAGAAGTTTTAAAAGAAATCATAGAGCAAAGAAGAAGTATCTTTCCAAAAGATTATAATGAAAATGAAATTTCTCAGGAAATTATTGATGAGATTTTACATTCAGCAACACTGGCTCCCAATCACAAACGTACAAAACCTTGGCGTTTTAAAATATTTAAGGGACAGGAAAAAGCCAAACTGGCTTTAGAAATGCAGTCTATTTACAAGGCAACTCAACCCGAACAACTTTTTCTGGAAAAAAAATATAACGATATTGGTTTTAAAATCAATAAAGCTGATACCGTTATTTCTATTGTAGTTAATTTCAGCGGTATGGTTCCGGAATGGGAAGAAATCGCAGCGGTTTCTATGGCGGTTCAGAATATGTATCTTACCTGTACAGCTAATGGAATAGGGTGTTACTGGAGTTCTCCGAAAATCGTAGATCATCTGAAAGAATCTTTAACAATTGAAGAAAACCAGAAATGCCTGGGGCTTTTCTACATGGGACAAATTTGAAATGAAAAATATTTACAGGAATTATAACGAAGAAGATTTAATCGTTGCCTATCTTTCTATGGTAGAGCATACAGGGAAGATCAACGATGAAATGCGAGAGGCAATCAGTCAGAAATTCGATTATAATGAATTTGTAAAGAAAGCTAATTTCAGGACGGCTTTAATTAAAGAAAAAGGAAGGATTTCTTTTGAGATTCATAATAGAGTTCAGAAAGGAGATGATTTCAATGTTATTGAGAACAATATTTCATCTGATATTCTTACTAAAAGGGAATTGGAACATCTTATTATCGAAAAGTACTATCAATTTTCATCGTACAAAGAAAATAATACAATCGACAAAAAAACTATTTACAGAAGCCTTTTGGGGATTTTAATATCAACATTTATCGGAATCCTGGTATTAGGAGATTTGGTTTCAATAACCAATGGAGCTTCGTTTCTTTTATTGATTCCTCTCTATATCGTAAATTATTGGGTAATACGATTGATTACAGGAAAAACCAGAGACAATCTTATTGTATTTTTAGCTGTTTTCATTTCCGTAATCCTCTCAACAGTATTGCCTTTCATTTTATTTTATTAGAAAGATGTAAAAATATCTTAGTTTCAGACCATTGAATTGAAAATTTTGTTTATCTTTGCACTCTTAAATATTTAACTGGGACGAGTTCCCTTAAAATTCAAACATTATGTCAGTAAAAATCAGATTACAAAGACACGGATCAAAAGGGAGACCTTTCTTCCACATCGTGGTTGCAGATTCTAGATCAAGAAGAGATGGTAGATTCATCGAAAAACTAGGAACTTACAACCCAATTACTAACCCTGCAACTATCGATTTGAATGTTGATTCTGCTGTGAAGTGGTTAAACAACGGTGCTCAGCCAACTGATACTGCAAGAGCTATCCTTTCTTACAAAGGTGCACTTTACAAAAAACACTTACAAGGTGGTGTTGCTAAAGGAGCTTTTGATGAGGCTGAAGCTGAAAAAAGATTCAATGCTTGGGTAGAAGCTAAAGAATCTAAAGTACAAGGTAAAGTAGAAGGTTTGGCTACGGCTAAAGCTGATGCTAAGAAAGCTGCTTTAGAAGCTGAAGTAAAAGTAAATGAAGCTAGAATCGCTGCTGCTGCACAAGCTGAAGCTGATGCTAAAGCTGCTGAAGAGGCTGCTAATGCACCTGCTGAAGAAGTTGCTACAGAAGGAGAAGCTGCTGCTGAATCTACAGAAGAAAACACTGAAGCTTAAGAAAACTCCTGTATGCGTAAAGAAGATTGCTATTTATTAGGAAAAATCACACGCAGACACGGACTTGCGGGAAATGTAATCCTTAAACTGGATACAGACCAACCCGAGCTTTACAATAAACTGGAATCAATATTCGTTGAAATCAACGGATTATTGGTTCCTTTTTTTATTGCTAAGTCATCATGGAGCAAACTGGATGCTCTTAATATTGCTTTTAAAAACTCTACAGAAGCTCTGGTAGACCAGTCTTTGGGTAAAAATGTTTATTTGCCGTTGACTTCACTGCCAAAACTATCAGGAAAGCAATTCTACTATCACGAAATCATCGGATATAATATTTTAGATGAAAACGGAAATGACTGTGGCGTAATCAGATCTGTAAATGATCAGACAGCACAAGTGTATTTCATTACCAATCTTGATGGAAAGGAAGTGGTAATTCCTATTATTAAAGACTGGATTCTTGAAGTGAACAGAGAAGAAAGATTTATTAAAATGGAACTTCCTGAAGGTCTTATTGATGTCTTTTTAGTTCCTTCTAAAAAAGACGAATAATTATTTTTTCTTTTGTGATGATCAATTTCCTGTTGACCATTCACTTTTTCATATACTTTATTACCAATTTTCATTAATTATAAATCGAGGGCAATAAATAATCCTGTACAATTTTGTCGACTTGAGAATGGGCGTAAGGTTTATTATATGCTTTTGCTGTAATAACGATCACCACTGGTATTTCTGTAAAAATGATAATTTTGTTTCCGCCATTTCCGCTGGACTGGTAAGATTCAAATGCTTTGTTACCGACTTTATACACTTTTCTCCAGAACAGATATCCGTAACCTTCAAAATCTTTATTTTCCGTGAAATAATTGGTAAAGGATTTTTTGATCCATACTTTTTCTAAAATTCTCTTACCGTTCCAGGTTCCGTTATTTTTGTAAAGCTGTCCGAATTTGGCAAGATCTAAAGCTTTCATCCTTAGTCCTCCCGCTAAAGAAGGCTTTTGTTGAGGTGTAAATTGCCATTTGTATTCTTTAATTCCGAGAGGTTGAAAAAGTTTTTTATCGGCATAATTTTCCAAGCCGTTGGGAACTGATTTATCCAGAATATCACCCGTTACTACAACACCGGCAGTGAAATAATTCCAGTTTTTCCCTATTTTATTTTGAGTCATCGGTAAATCTAAGGTGAATGTTACCCAATTTTTTGTAGGGTACATATTTTCTTCATTTCCGGGAGATTCGTAATCTTCATCATTGCCGTTAAATGCGGAGCTCATAGTGAGTAAACTTTTAATGGTAACGCTGTCTTTTTTAGAAGAATAATTTTTGAATTGTCTTACATTATAAAACTCTTTCAGACTTTGATTTTCACTTTTAATAAAGCCATCTTGTATCGCAATTCCCATTAATGCGGATGAAAAAGATTTTCCCACAGAACGGGTATCATTTAAACTGTCTCTTTTGTACCCGTTAAAATATTCCTCCAATAGCAGTTTCTCATCTTTTATCATAACGATTCCGGTAATATCCCGAAACCTGTTTTCTGCTATTTTTTGATTTAAAGCTCTTATCCGTTCAGTGCTGAACTTTTCTTCAGAAACTTTCCAGCCACTTCCGGGTTTGATTTTCTGGACCGCAATTTGTTGTTCAGAAATACTTTTTTTAGGAATGATTAATTGAATTTCTCCTTGAGCAATTACATTTCCTACCTTCAAGGCTGAAGTTTTTAAGTAAGGTTTTATTTCAATTTTCAAGATATGATTTCCAGGTTCTAGCGCATCAATTCCACCGTTTGCAAGATAAAACCGCATCCATAAATATCTTCCCCAGGAATCTTCGTTTGTCGCGCTTATAAAAGGAATTCTAAAATTTGTTTTGATTTTTTTGCTTTCTGCGGTTCCTGCTCCCGGATTCAGATTTTCAGCATATATCAGTTTTCCGTCAATGATGAAATTAAATTGATAATTTCTGTTTTTCAAGAGTTCATCTGCAGGTAAATGGGGTTCGAGCTGATGTAAGTAATTGACCAATGAATTACTGAGGAAGATACGGATATCAAAATCCTTATCCTCATGAAATGTCATGGTTTTTAAGAAATCACTTTCTTTTATATTTTCTAGAGAAATGACTCTGTCTAAAAACATAATTCTGTTCAAATGATTTTTCTGAACGGAATTTTCAATTTTTTCCGGCTCAATAATGTTTGAAGCTTGGCCAAAAGACAAACTTGAAATTAGAATTAAAAAAAATAAGATGATGAGTTTCATTGTCAATTTTATCTAAACAAAAATAGATATCAATTTTTAGAAAAAATAGAATGAAATTAACATTTTAATTTTCCTTTGTACTACATATTAATATATACTGCTAATACACACTGTCATTCTGAACGAAGCGAAGCGCAGTGAAGAATCTGTTATTGAGAAGTGAGATTCTTCTTTCGTCAGAAGGACTACTGAATCAAATGAAATATAAAATATGCGCAATTGTCTGTGAAATCTGTTGAAAGACTATTTCAAAATATTCCGATATTTCCAAGGTGTAACTCCGATATTTGCCTTAAAACAACGGATAAAATGATTCTGGTCTGAAAATCCGCACTCCAATGCAACTTCCGATAAAGACTCAAATTCATTCAAAAGTTGTAAGGATCTTTCAACCTTTAATTTTCTCAGATATTCTCCCAGATTACATTGAAAATACTTCTGAAAATCTCTGCTCAAATGTGCTGGATGAATATTTAATGTTTGGGAAAGCTCAACTAAATTCAATTTTTCTGTAAAATGTTCATGCAAAATTTCATCAAGTTGTTTTACCCAGGCTGGCTTCTTTTTTGTATCGCTTTTTTGATTTGATAATTGATCAAAAAGATTTAATAAAAGTTGATGAACAGAAAGATCAGGAAAATCATCATTTAATTTTGTTTCTTTGAAAATCTGATGCATCAACAACTTTATGGCAGGGTTTTTAATAGTAAAGCTTCCTTCAACTTGAGTTTTCGGAACGTGAAATCTTTCAAACCAATCTTCTGTAATTTCGATGTGAAATCCACGGGTAAAAACATCTGGCTTTATATTGTAATGTGCATCTTCCCAATGATGATAAAGCAATGTTCCTGCTGAGCAATCATATATTTCTTTTTTGTTGCCTTCCGTCATATTTCCCTGTAGGAGAAACGTAAGATAAGGGTTTTCATGATAATGCCAATCAACAAAAGAATGGGTGTATTCTGTATCCGTAATAGTAACTCCATCGAAATTGAGAGTTTCGTTAGTCTGCCCGAAAAATTCACCATGACGAAGGCTTTTCATATTATAGTTTTTGGGTTAAATTTTCAATTTGCTGGTACATTTTATTGAAAAATATTTTCCTATCGCGATTTCCTGAAGTGTTCAGTGATTTTGAATTTTTGATTTGATGCTCAAAATAATTTAGCGTTTCGTTGCAGGTTTTGGCATCATTAATCAAAATATATCCGAACATATTTGTTGGTAAAGCAAAAAGTGACTGTTGAGGGTGATGAAAAAAGATGTCATTGGAAAGATGCATCAGCTCGTTTTCATAGAGATGAAATTTCGGATTGTTTTCAGTTTTTTTCTCAATAAACTCTATTAATTCATTCAGCTCCTGTAGAATGATGTGTGCTTCATTTCTTTTTAAAAGCCGGGTGTCGTAATAGAATAAGACCTGTTGTAAAATACTGGAAATAGTCATGTCATTCCATAATTCAGCAACATGCTGTTCTTCGTATTTTTTTCTTAGTTCCTTCGTGTCAGCTTCAAACTGAGGAGGGGAGAACTGTAAAAATGGTACAAAAACCTGTTTGGCATTCAGCAGATTCATCCATACATATATTTTGAAACGGGAAAGTAAGGTATCCGAAAGTGTATAGAAAAACGGAATGTCTTTCGCGGAATAATAAATAGTCATCTCATCGGAAAGCGGCAAATTTTCAAAAATACTGAGGTTATTCTGAAAAAAAGACTGTAAATCTTCCGTTTGGGTAACTGCTGAAGTTTTCCGAACCAGGATCTGATGGTCGGAAGTAAGAAACTGATCTAAAGAAATCTGATAATATTTAGCCAGCTCCAAAGCTTCTTCAAAACTGAATTTTGCCTTCTGTGAGGTTCTTCTGTGGGCAGCATCATAGCTTATATTCAGGATATTGGCAATCTCATCATTCAATGATTTGTCGCCAATTCTTTTTCGGATTTCCCTCAGTAAAAGTTCATGATGCATGGTTTTGTGATTTTCACAAATGTACTTATTTATTTTAATTTTTTTTCGCATTCGGATTTGTGTTTTTCGCAGATAATTTTGAAACATAATTTTAGAATAATGAATTATGAGAACAAGGATTTTATTAATAATGAGCTTTTTGATAATTAATTTTTTTCATGCTCAAAACAGCTTGAAAGTGCAAAAAACGAGATTGATTGCTTTAACTCCTTTGAATGATAAAATTGGTAAAGTAAATGGATTGGCAATCGGATTGGGTTTTGATTCTGAACATATTATTAAAGAACAAAATGTAAAATTGCTCCAAAAAGTGAATGGATTAAATATAGATGTTAATGCTTTAGGATTTTTATTGTGGATGTTTTACGATCCTGCAAAAGGCGAAAATACAGAGTTTATAAAGATTAACGGACTTAATATTTCTGCTGCGGGATACTTACGAGGAGTGAGTCATAACGGGATGAGTATTTCTCTTTACAATTATGGTCATACGATGAATGGTATATCGGGTACTCTATTTACAACTTATATTGAAAAAGGAAACGGAATTTTTGCCTCTTCGTTGGGTGTCTATTCAAAGGAGCTCAATGGAATGAGTCTTTCAGTTTTCAATGATGCAGAAATGGTAAGAGGAACACAGATTGGTGGATATAATGCTGGTGATGACGTAAAAGGGCTGCAGATTGGCTTAGTAAATACATCTAAAAAATTGAAAGGGCTGCAAATTGGTCTGTGGAACAAAAATGGAAAAAGAAGTTTACCCATAATTAATTTTTAAAATCATGAAAACAATACCCTATATTTTAATTATCATAAGATTTCTTCTTGCTCCAATTATTCTCTTCTTGGCTTATTTTCAAGGTATAGAATCACGATTCTTACTTCTCTCTTTAATGTATTTTGGATTGTTAACAGATATTTTCGACGGCATTATTGCCCGGAAAATTGGAGCTTCTTCGGAAAAATTAAGAAGATTAGACAGTCAGACTGACTTGGTTTTCTGGCTTTCGTTAGGATTTGCAGCCTATTTTCTGAATCTAGAATTGATAAAAAGTGAATGGGAAGGAATTCTTTTGATCCTGTTAATGGAAGCTTTGTGCTATGTTGTAAGTATTCTGAAATTCGGTAAGGAAACCTGTACTCATGCTTTTTTATCGAAAATGTGGGGAATAAGTCTGCTGATTGCCTTTACTTATTTAATTGGATTTCAGCAGGCAGGTTGGGCTTTTTATTTGACGGTTATATTAGGTTTTATTTCTCATATTGATGTTATCATGATTATTTTATTCCTTCCAAAGTGGCAGTATGATGTTCCCAGCTCTTACCATGCGTGGAAAATCCGGAATGGGAAACAGCGTAAAAAGTCAATTTTCTTTAATTAATTCATATTTGAAGCATAGTTCTTCGCTAAGTAATTGATAAATCACTTTTTAATTAAGGCAGTGCAATCATCAAGTTGCGCTGTTTTTTTGTAACTTTGCGGACATTAATTTTTATATAAAAATTTTAATCAACAAATGAAAAAGCAGACAATTAAGGAAATCCTACAGGATTACAAGAAAGTATTACATCATGACATTACGGTTTACGGTTGGGTAAGAGCGTTCCGTTCAAATCGCTTCATTGCGCTTAATGATGGTTCTACGATTAATAATTTGCAAATAGTTGTTGATTTCGAAAATTTCGACGAAGAGATTATTAGTAAAATCAGTACTGCGGCTTCTTTGAAAGTGGTAGGTGAAGTTGTGGAAAGCCAGGGAGCGGGACAGACGGTAGAGATCATCGCTAAAAAGATTATTATTTTAGGAGACAACTTTACTGAGGAAAGAGATAAAACGATTCTTCAGCCTAAGAAGCATTCATTGGAAACGTTGAGAGAGCAGGCTCACCTAAGATTCAGGACCAACTTATTCGGAGCGGTTTTCAGAGTGCGTCATGCAGTAAGTTTTGCGGTACATTCATTCTTTAATCAAAACCAGTTTTTTTATATCAATACCCCTGTAATTACGGGAGCTGATGCGGAAGGAGCTGGAGAAATGTTTGGAGTGACCAACTTTGATCTAAATAATATTCCAAGAGATGAGCAGGGAGATATCGATTTCTCTCAGGATTTCTTTGGAAGAAAAACTAATTTAACGGTTTCCGGGCAGCTTGAAGGGGAAACTGCAGCGATGGGATTGGGAAGAATTTATACGTTCGGACCTACTTTCCGTGCAGAAAACTCAAACACAACCCGTCACTTGGCAGAATTCTGGATGATCGAGCCGGAAGTTGCTTTCAACAACCTTGAAGACAACATCGATTTGGCAGAAGATTTTCTGAAATATGTGATTCAGTATGTACTGGATAATTGCAAAGATGATTTGGAGTTCCTGGACAAGCGTTTTGCTGAAGAACAAAAAGGAAAAGCAGAAAAAGACAGAGCAAAAGAAGGATTGATCGAGAAACTTGAAAATGTTGTTGCTAAGCGTTTCAAGAGAGTTTCTTATACAGAAGCGATTGAGATCCTAATGAACTCTAAGGAAAATAAAAAAGGAAAATTCGTTTATCCGGTTGAAAACTGGGGAACCGATCTTCAGTCTGAACACGAAAGATATCTGGTTGAAAAACATTTCGAAAGTCCTGTAGTTCTGTTTGATTATCCGAAAGAAATCAAGGCATTCTATATGAAGCTGAATGATGATAATAAAACCGTTGCGGCAATGGATGTCCTTTTCCCTGGAATCGGAGAGATCATCGGAGGTTCCGAAAGAGAAGCAAGACTAGATGTTCTGAAACAGAAAATGACAGAGATGCATGTAGATGAACATGAGCTTTGGTGGTATTTGGATACCAGAAAATTCGGTTCTGTGCCGCATGCAGGATTTGGATTGGGGCTAGAAAGGTTAGTGCTTTTTGTAACGGGAATGACCAATATCAGAGATGTAATTCCTTTCCCAAGGACTCCGAAAAACGCAGAATTCTAAAAATAAAAAGCCTTAAAGTAATTTTTAAGGCTTTTTAGTTTATTTAAAATAGTTTATTATAAAAATCTATACTACAAAAATCGTGCTAAAAATTATTATTCTACAAATAAATTTATTAAATTCGTAGAATATGTATGTTAAAACACAAAGACAGATATGCTTAAACAACACTTACAGCTCAAATTAGGACAAAAGCTGGCGCCTCAGCAAATTCAGTTGATGAAGTTGATTCAGCTTCATACTCTGGAGTTTGAGGAGGAATTGGAAAGAGAGTTAGAGGAAAATCCTGCGTTGGAAATAGCAAAAGAAGACTCTAAGGAAGATGATTATTCTTCCCTTGAAGATTCTTACGAGAGTGAGGGTACAGAAAGCATTGAAACTGATTTCGATGTCAACGAATATCTTTATGATGATGAGCCAAGCTATAAAACAGCATCCAGCAACTACTCTCCTGATGATGAAGAATTTGATAATGAAAGTCTTCTGACAGAAGGTCAGTCTTTATATGATTACTTAATGGAGCAAATTCATCTTGTGAATATTTCGGATGAAGATGTGAAAATTGCAGAATATATCATTGGAAACCTGGATACAGACGGTTATCTGAGAAGAGAAATTAAATCGATTGTGGATGATTTGGCCTTTTCTCAGGGTATTTACACCACTAAAGAAAAAGTGGAGGATATTCTTGAAAACTATATTCAGAAGCTTGATCCATCCGGTGTGGGAGCAAGAAACCTGCAGGAATGCCTTCTTTTACAGATTGAAAAGAAAGTAAGCTCTGATAAAGCAGTTTCTCTGGCGGCAAATATTCTAAGACATCAGTTTGATGCCCTTACCAATAAGCATTATAATAAGATCATTCAGAAGTATGATATTGAGGAAGAAGATTTGAAGGATGCACTGGATGAAATATCCAAACTATCACCGAAAGTAGGAGGTAATTTCGATACTCAGACGATTACTATTAATCAGGAAATCATTCCCGATTTTGTCATTCAGGTAAAAGACGGGCAGGTTATTCCGATGCTGAACAGTAAGAATGCGCCTACTTTAAGAGTTTCTGAAGAGTATAAGGATATTTTATCAACGTATTCCCATGATAAGAACTCTGCAGAACATAAGCAGGCTGCTTTATTTATTAAGCAAAAACTGGATGCGGCAAAATGGTATATTGATGCCATCAACCAGCGTCAGAATACTTTATTGCAGACCATTACTGCCATTGTGAAATTCCAGAAGGACTATTTCATTACAGGCGATGAGAAGTCATTAAAGCCGATGATTTTAAAGGATATCGCAGATATTACCGGTTTTGATATCTCCACAATTTCCAGAGTGGTAAAAAGTAAATATGCAGATACTCCGAACGGAATAGTATATCTTAAAGATTTATTTTCGGATAGTTTAACCAATGATGACGGTGAAGAGGTTTCTACAAAAGAGATTAAAACCCATCTTCAGGAGGTTATTGATAAGGAAAATAAAAGAAAGCCATTGACGGATGATGCATTGGTAGTCATTTTGAAGGAGCAGGGCTATAATATTGCGAGAAGAACGATCGCAAAATACCGTGAACAGCTGAATATTCCTGTAGCAAGATTAAGAAAAGAACTCTAAAAAAATAAAAAAAAGCATTTCAATCTGAAATGCTTTTTTTATTTACGGATTATTCTTTTATATGTTCCAGGCCAAGTTCTTTCACAGAGACTTCCCGCATCTCTATTTTTCTTATCTTTCCTGAGATCGTCATCGGGAATTCTTCTACAAACTTCCAGTATTTTGGAACTTTATAATGGGCAATTCTTCCTTTGCAATAATTTAAAAGTTCTTCTTCTGTTACATTGAAGCCTTTTCTTACTTTTACCCAGGCCATAACTTCTTCTCCAAATTTTTCACTGGGTACTCCAATGATCTGAACATCTAAAATATTAGGATAGGTGTATAAAAAATCTTCGATTTCTTTTGGGGAAATATTTTCTCCGCCACGGATAATCAGATCTTTAATTCTTCCGGAAATGGTAACGTAGCCTTCTTCATCCATTACGGCCATATCTCCTGTATGCATCCATCTGCCGTCATCAATAACTTTTTTAGTGTTTTCAGGATCGTTCCAGTATTTCAGCATAACAGAATATCCTCTTGTGCATAGCTCTCCATGTTCGCCGCGTTTAAGGATTTTGCCGTTTTCATCAATGATTTTTATTTCTAAATGATCCTGAACAGTTCCTACGGTATTTACCTGCTTTTCAAAAGGGGTTCCAATTAAAGTCTGGGTAGAAACAGGAGAGGTTTCCGTCATTCCATAGCAGATGCTCATTTCTTTAATATTCATGAGGCTTTCCACTTTTTTCATGATTTCAGGCGGACAGACAGAACCAGCCATTACCCCAGTTCTTAAGCTCGAAAAATCAAAAGTATCAAAATCTTTTACAGCCAATTCAGCGATAAACATGGTAGGAACTCCATATAAAGAGGTGCATTTTTCATCCGAAACCACTTTCAGTGTAATATCCGGATCAAAGCTGTCGTTAGGAATCACCATACAGGCTCCGTGAGAAGTACAGCATATATTTCCGATCACCATTCCGAAGCAGTGGTAAAATGGAACGGGAATACAAACTCTGTCATTTTGTGTATATTTTAATCGTATTCCGATAAAATATCCGTTATTTAAAATATTATGATGGGAAAGCGTTACGCCTTTAGGAAATCCGGTTGTTCCTGATGTATATTGAATGTTTACCGGATCATCAAATTGAACATGTTCTTCATAGCTATGTAGCACATCGTCAGAAATATCCTGTCCGTTATTTAAAAAATATTCCCAATTATCATCAAAGAAAATTTCTGATTTTAAAGTAGGGCAGAATTCTCTTGCATCGGTAATCATTGCTTTATAGTCACTTGATTTAAAAGCTAAGGAAGAGAAAAGGTGTGACATTTCGGACTGATTGATCACAAAGATCAACTCACTGGTTCTGTATGCAGGATTTATATTCACTAAAATAGCACCGATTCTAGCTGTGGCATATTGTAAAAGAACCCATTCGTAACGGTTGGTAGACCAGATTCCGATTCTATCGCCAGCTTTTGCTCCCAAAAATATAAGAGCTTTTGCAACAGCAGTGGTTTGATTATAAAATTCCTGATAAGTGGCACGGTAATTTTGATGCACACAAATCAGTGCTTCTTGATGTGGAAATTTTTCTACGGTATTTTTTAGATTGGCTCCAATAGTTTGTCCCAACAATGGAATATCAGAAGCTCCATGAACGTAAGATAAAGGCATAGATTAAGATTTGATAAAATAAAATTAACAATTATATCTTTATCTTGGAACGGATGGGTGAATTAAATTTCCTGAGAATCTATTTCTTTCAACTGTTTTAAGTTCTTATCCAGTTTTCTGATGATGATTCCATAAACAAGTTTGTAATACAGCCAGATAAGCAACACACATAATGCTGTACTAACTATAATTATGGCAATAACGATCATAAGGTCTGAACCTTTAGGTTCTATGTTTTGGGAATTCAGTGCGTAAAAAATAAATGCTGTAAATGTCAGAATAAAAACAAGTAATATGGCAATGCTTATTAAAATAAAAGCATTTACAGTTTTCTTAAACTTAATGATACGGGTGATAAGACCTTTTAAGTTTTCCTCGATTTTTATCTTATGATAATTTTGATAGAATTTAAAGACAAAATAGGCTGTAACGAGCAAACTTAGAACCTTTATAGCCAAATAAATGGTGTCAAAATTGGCAATGATTTCAGGGGTTTTTTGTGCTCCCAATCTCTCCAGAAGTTTTAAAAAACTATTAGACTCATCACCTTTTATGATGTAAAATAACCCTATTCCGGAAAAGAATAATAACTCTACAACACTGATCCAGAAAATATATTTAACGTAGTTACGTGATTTTCTGTTCAGCATCTGAAGAATCTCAGTGTTGTCGTATTTTTCTTGAACAGGCTGTTCTTGCCATGTTTTCTTAAAGCTGTCTAAATCAAATTCAGGCATGTTTTTCCATCTTTTCTTTAAGGGTTTTCTTTAATCTGTTCATTTTCACACGCGCATTGACTTCGGTGATCCCGAGGTTCTCTGCAATATCCTTATAAGGCAAATCATCCAGATACATCATGACGATGGCTCTCTCTATATTGGGAAGGGTTTTAATCACAGTGTACAAAAGAGAAATTTGCTGCTGTTTCTCATCGTCATCCTCTACAAAATCTTTGTGATTAATATCTAGTTCGTTCGTAAGCGGGCTTTTGCTTTTTTTTCTGAAAAGCGTAATGGCTGTGTTTAAAGCTACACGATACATCCAGGTAGAAATTTTAGAATTTCCTTTAAAGGAACCGTAGCTTCTCCAAAGCTGTAAGACGATCTCCTGGAAAAGATCTTCCTCATCCTCAAGAGAATTGGTATAAAGACGCGAAACTTTGATAATCAATCCCTGATTATCTTTAATAAGCTGTGCAAATTCTTTTTCTTTTGAACCCAATGAGGATGTGTTGTTTAGTTGCACGAATATATGATATAATTTGAGAATTTAAAAATTAAGTAATTTGAAAATGAATGAATCATGTGAAACAGGAATAATAAATCTTCATGCGAATTGAAAATTTTCAAATTATCACACTGCTACATTTTCAAATTATCTATCTTTGCAGCCACGAGAAAATCGGCTTGTTGATTCTTACTTAGGTAAGGGTAGGAAAGTCCGGACACCATAGAGCAGCAAAGCGGATAACATCCGTCACCCGCGAGGGTAGGACAAGTGCAACAGAAAGGATGTACAGTTCGGCTGTAGTGAAATCAGGTAAACTCTTTGTGGTGCAATGATAAGTATATCGGTTCTTTTCAGTAATGAAAATAGGGGTTGCTCGCTCTGAAAGCCGAGGGGTAATCAGCTAAAGTTTTGCAGCAATGTAAGACGCAGATAAATAACAGGCACTTCTTTTTGAAGAACAAAATCCGGCTTATAGATTTTCTCGTGTTTTTGATAAAATTTAAATTGCATAAAAATAGAAAAGCGGAGAGGTTATCTCCGCTTTTCTGTTATCTAAGGTCTTTAATTATCCTATAAATAAGTAAACAATAGAACCTACATATGCCCATTCTACAGGAATTCCGGTATTTGTTCCAAGTTGATTTGTGTATACAACAAAACTTGCATTGGCAGCAATTGCCGGATTTCCAATTGCAAAACTATCAATTGAGTCTCCTGTTGCAGGATCAACTAAGTTAAAAAGAAACCCTGCCCATTCATTTAATGTGGTCATTGAACTTACTGCAGGAGAGTTATAAGCCTGAGGTCCGTTGTATGCAGGATTGGGATTATTGATGATATTCCAGCCGGGAATGGGAAAAGATACGGAAGAGCCTCCCGTTGTATCAAAATGATCATAATCTGCAGTTTGGCCAGAAGGAACTGTGAATGTGCCATAAGGAGGATTAGGAAATGCAAACATTGCTGGTCCTCCTGGAGTTGTACGGCTTGCTGTGATGAGTCTGCCTACAGCATCAAGTCCGGTATTATTAACAATGACTAAAGTGTGGCTTTGAGAAAATGCGAAAATTCCTAAGAATAAGAATATAAATAGTGTTAGTTTTTTCATGGTGAGTACATTTGTTTGGATTAAATAATAAATGAATTAATTTTCAAGCTTCAGACTTCTATTGATTTGCTTCTTCTTTTCAAAATAAATCTTATTGGCCCAAACAATTATTTTTGTTTTATCACCTCCGGTTTGACGCATCATTTCTTTTTCAGAAATACCTGTAGAAAGAATTAAATCCTTTGAAGCGGGAACTAAAAGTTCTTTTCTTGAATCGCTCATTTCTAAAGAATGTTGTTTTCTTTCTTCTGCAGTAGGTCTGTTTTTAGGTTGGTTTACACTTCTCAATGCTTTGTTGAAATTTTCCATTTCTGGACTTTTCATACTTTCCACATTGTCGATTGCCGCTCTTTCATTACTGCAAGATGTTAAGCCTAATATTAGAAAGGCTGATAACAATAAATGTTTTTTCATGTTTAAAGTTTAATAATTTAGTGTTATAAATATAAATAAAAAAAATACACCAAAATGAAATTATTCACTTTTAGGTGTATTTTTTAATCAAAAGACTATTATAATCAGTTATTGAAAGCTTTTTAATGTTTATTCATTTTCCAATTGTTTTTTTGCATCTTTCAGTTCCTGTTTATTTTTTTCCGAAAGTTGGGGGTATTTTAAATTCATTTTTTCCATAGTATCAATAATGATCTGGATAGCAGCGACTCTTGCAAACCATTTATCATCTGCCGGCAAAACATACCATGGTGCATAATCCTTTGACGTTTCGTTGATAGCCTGTTCATAACAGTTCATATACTGATCAAATAATGCCCGTTCCGGAAGGTCACCCATAGAAAATTTCCAGTTTTTTTCCTGTTCATTAATCCTGTCCAGGAATCTTTTCTTTTGTTCATCTTTGGAAACATTTAAAAATATTTTTACAATAGTGGTCCCGTTTTGAGAAAGATGTTTTTCAAAATTTCGGATACTTTCATAGCGGTTTTCCCAGAATTTTTTATCAAAATCTTTGACCGATTTCCAGGTTTTTTCACTTAGATTATATTCAGGGTGTACCTTGCATACCAAAACACTTTCATAATGTGAGCGGTTGAAAATCCCGATCATCCCTTTTTGTGGTAATGCTAAATAATGTCTCCATAAAAAATCGTGGGAATACTCTTTTGAGCTTGGAGTTTTAAAACTTGTCACATTACAGCCTTGCGGATTCACTCCTCCGAAAACATGTTCTACTAAACTGTCTTTTCCTGCGGCATCCATGGCCTGCAGCACAACGAGAAGAGATTGGCTGCCATCCGAATACAATTTTTCCTGCAGTTCGCGAAGCTTTTCTTTTTCCTGAACCAGAAGAATTTCTCCTTCCTCTTTGGTAAGTTTCCCTTTATATTGAGTTGAAGCTTTTTTTATAGAAAAACTTCCTTTGATGAGAAAATTGTCTGAAAAATCTTTATCCATATATTGTATGTGTTTAAAATTTAGTAAGTAAACGTAGTATAAATGTAATAAAAAAACCGTCTCAATTGAGACGGTTTTAATTTTTTTGAGTAGAGATTTATTTTGCTGCTGCAGCTTTTTTAGCTTCTTTGGCAGCTATCTTAGCAGCTTTCTTCTCAGCCTTTTCTTTTGCTTTTAGCTCTTCAGGAGTCAATGGTTTTGGCTCGGGAGCATTAGGATCTACGTTACCTTTAATATAGATTACGCTTCTGCTGTTTACCGGGTCATTAGAAAATACTTCAATCATTTTGTTGAAAGCACCAGGATTAGCCGTGTTGTATCCAACTTTAATTTTTGCAGATTTACCAGGAAGAATAGGATCTGTGCTAAATTCAGGAGTTGTACATCCGCAAGATGGTTTTACGTTTGAAATAATCAAAGGCTTATCTCCTGTATTCGTTACATTAAAAAATCTTGTTCCATCAGCTCCCGGTTTAATAGCACCATAATCAAATGTTGTAGTGTCGAAAGTAATGCTCTGTGCAGATGCAACAGCAAATGTCCCGAATAATGCAATTCCTGCAATTAATTTTTTCATATTCTTGAATGTTAATACGTTTGTTTAGATAAATATTAAGAAACAAAGTTAAAAATTATTTTAATTCATACTTAAAATTTTTTTTCTTTAGACTATTTTTGCAAATTGTAAATTAAAGTAATAGAATTTATGCAGATTTCAGAAAAGTACAATCCACAGGAAACAGAACAAAAGTGGTACAATTACTGGTTGGAAAACAAATGCTTCCATTCAGAGCCGAATGACAAGCCGCCTTACACTGTTGTAATTCCTCCGCCAAATGTTACGGGGATCTTACACATGGGGCATATGCTGAACAATACCATTCAAGATGTTCTGGTCCGTCGTGCAAGAATGCAGGGCTTCAATGCTTGTTGGATTCCGGGAACAGATCACGCTTCCATTGCTACTGAAGCTAAAGTTGTTGCTAAATTGAAATCAGAAGGGGTCAGCAAGTCTGATATTACCCGTGAAGAATTTTTGAAACACGCTTGGGACTGGACAGATAAATACGGAGGAACGATCCTTGAGCAGTTGAAAAAACTAGGTTGCTCTTGCGATTGGGACAGAACCCGTTTTACCATGGAGCCTAAACTTTCTCAGCAGGTTATCAAATCTTTTGTTGATCTATACAATAAAGGATTGATTTATCGTGGCTACAGAATGGTAAACTGGGACCCTGAAGCGAAAACCAATATCTCAGATGAAGAGGTAATCTTTAAAGAGCAAAACGGAAAACTTTATTTCCTTAAATATAAGATCGAAGGTTCGGAAGAATTCCTTTCGGTAGCTACAACACGTCCGGAAACAATTTTCGGGGATACTGCGGTTTGTATCAATCCAAATGATGAGCGATATGCTCATTTAAAAGGTAAAAAAGTAATCGTACCGATCGTTGACAGAGTGATTCCTATCATCGAAGACGAATATGTTGACATTGAATTCGGAACAGGTGCTTTGAAAATTACCCCGGCTCACGATATCAACGACTACGAAATCGGACAAAAACATAATCTCCAAATGATTGATGCTTTGGATGATGATGGAAATCTGAATGATTATGGTTTACATTATGCCGGGAAAAACAGATTTGAAGTAAGAAAACAGATCGCGAAAGAATTAGAAGAAAAAGATCTTTTATTAAAGGCAGAAGATTATGTAAATAAAGTTGGAACTTCTGAAAGAACAGGAGCGGTGATCGAACCTAAAGTTTCCGTTCAGTGGTTCTTAAAAATGTCTGAAATTGCAAAACCGGCTTTGGATGTTGTAATGGATGATGAGGTTAAATTCTATCCTGAAAAGTTTAAAAATACCTACAAACACTGGATGGAAAACATCTGTGACTGGAATATTTCTCGTCAGCTTTGGTGGGGACAGCAAATTCCTGCCTATTATTATGGTGACGGAGAAAATGATTTTGTAGTTGCGGAAGATAAATATCAGGCTCTTGTGGTTTTAGAAGAACAAAAAGGAATTATTGCTGATCTTGATGACTTAAGACAAGACGAAGACGCTCTTGATACATGGTTTTCATCTTGGTTATGGCCAATGTCAGTGTTTGATGGATTACTTGATCCTGAAAATAAAGATATCAATTATTACTATCCAACATCTGATTTGGTAACAGGTCCGGATATTATCTTCTTCTGGGTAGCAAGAATGATCATGGCAGGATTGGAATACAGAAAAGAAGTTCCCTTCAAAAATGTTTATTTCACAGGAATTGTAAGAGATAAGCAGAGAAGAAAGATGTCAAAATCTTTAGGAAATTCACCGGATCCGTTGGAACTGATGGACAAATATGGAGCGGATGGAGTTCGTGTAGGAATTTTATTAAGCTCTGCAGCTGGAAATGACCTTCTTTTTGATGAAGATCTGATGCTTCAGGGAAGAAACTTTATGACAAAGATCTGGAGTGCATTCCGTTTGATCAATATGTGGAATCATGAAGATAAGCCTGCCAACACAACGGAAATTCAGACAATCGAATGGTTTGAAAATAAATTGAATAAAACGATTGTTGAAATTAATGATCAGTTTGAAAAGTTCAGAATTTCTGATGCCTTACATTTGATTTATAAACTGATCTGGGATGATTTCTGTGCTTGGTATCTGGAAGCTATTAAACCGAACTATGGAGAAGGCATTTCTAAAGAGGTTTACAATAAAACAATCTACTTCTTTGAGGAATTAATGAAATTACTGCATCCTTTCATGCCATTCTTAACAGAAGAATTATGGCAAACAATTTCTGAAAGAAGTATTGAAGAGGCCTTAATTATTGCCCAGCAGAAAAAAGCAGAAGCATTCAGTGAAGATATTATTAAAAACTTCGAAACAGCATCTGAAATTATTTCCGGAGTTAGAAACTATCGTCAAACAAAAGGAATTTCCCCAAGAGAAGCTGCTGAAATTTATACAAACGCATCAGAATTTGCGAATGAATCTATTATTAAAAAATTAGCAAACGTTTCTGAAATTCATTTTGGTACGAAAACTGATAAACCTAGTTTTACATTCCTGGTTGGTGCAACGGAAATTTCAATTCCTTTAAGTGAAAACTTAGATTTAGAGGAGGAAAAAATCAAGACGGAAGAAGAATTGAAATATTTAAAAGGATTCTTAATTTCAGTTGATAAAAAACTTTCAAACGAAAAGTTTGTTGCCAACGCAAAACCGGAAATTGTAGAAGTTGAGCGCAAAAAGCAAAAAGATGCTCTTGATAAGATTGCGATTTTAGAAGAGAAGCTGAAAAGTTTATAATTTAAAGGTTTAGGTTAAGGTTGAGTCTCAAGCTTAGCCTAAACCTTAATCTTAGCCTAAAAAATAAAATGACACACCTAGAAAATATACAGAAATTATTCTCTAAAAACTTCGTGGAAAGTCCGTTACTGGAAAGCTTCGAGGTTGGGAAGATCTACCTTTCGAGCGGAAAGCTTGTGTCTTGTGATCCTCTGATTACAAATGATATGCAGCCTTTCTCAACAGAATTTCCAAAAGGGGACTTTTCTGTCTTGTTGCATAAAGAAAGAGAAAGTAATTGTGTAGCCTATGCTGAAATTATTTTCAGTGGTTCAGAGATTGCTGAATGGAAAATGGCGACAACAGTCGGACAAAATGTGAAAGATTTAGCTGAAGGAGAAGTTTTTGGATATCCTGTAGAAAGCGGAATGGGCTGTTTTATGGATGTTGATACCCAAAACAGCCTTAATGAGCTCGAACAAAAATTGTACAAAAGCAAAGGAGTAGACTTCATGGGAATTTATGAAGAGTTTTTCCATGAATATTTCTTTGATGAAAACGGTGCGATCGATCAGTATGCATTTCTGAAGCCTTCAGAAGAACATCCGGGGACTATTTTTGCTTTTGAAACCGGCTATGGAGAAGGATTTTATGCGAGCTACATAGCTTACAACAAAAATGGTGAACCGGTGAAAATTGTAACCGAGTTTATAGAAGTACTTGTGAGTTAATCAATTTAAATAACTATTTACCGCATACTGAAATAAAGTTTTCAGATAAAATATTTTAAAATAAAAAGTCCATTTTTGAAGTGGACTTTTTATTGTTTTATGGAAAAAATTATTCTTAAAACTGAAGATAATGTAGATCTGGTAGTTCATATTTTTATTCCCAAAAGAAGTAATCATAGAGTTTTGCTGATTAATTCTGCAACAGGAGTAAAGCAGCAGATCTATTTTTCATTTGCTCACTTTTTCGCAGAACATGGGTTTACGGTCATTACCTATGATTATGCAGGAATTGGTCTCTCAAAACCTTTAAAGATGAAGAATTTTAAAGCTTCCATGAGAACTTGGGGGACAAAGGATTTTAAAACACTTACCCATTATATACAGGAGAATTTCCCGACCTATAAAAAATATTGTTTAGGACATTCTGTTGGTGCATTGATTTTAGGAATGAACCGGGATACTAAGATATTTGATGAATTTGTTTTTGTAGGAACTCAGAATGCTTTTGTAGGGAATTTAAGATGGCGAACAAAGGTAGAGGCTTTTTTGGGATTTGGTGTGGCGCAACCACTATTTACGGAGCTTTTTGGCTATTTTCCAGCAAATTGGTTTGGCTTGGGAGAAAGTCTTCCAAAAAATTGCGCTTATGACTGGAGAACCTTAATTTTGAACAGGAAATCTACCAACCGGTTGTTGGATCAAATAGAGGACTATTCTAAAAGATTAACTCAAAAAGTATTTGTGATCCGTGCAGAAGACGATGTATGGCTTACCGAAAAAGGTGTAAAAAGTTTATTGGAAGAAACTTATCCGAATCTAAAGCCAACCTATAGAATCGTAAAAATCTCTGAATCGGAAAAAGGAGAAATTGGGCACATTAATTTTTTTAGAAGCTATAATAGGAAACTTTGGGACATTATTTTAGAAGAATTGGTAAATGAATAATTTAATTGGAAACACGATAAAATTTGTAAAAGAAAAATTAGAAGGAGCGGAAGCGGGGCATGACTGGTTTCATATCGAAAGAGTGTGGAAGCTTTCCAGGAAAATTGCAGAAAAGGAGGTGTGTAATATTGATGTGGTAGAACTTTCCGCGTTGCTGCATGATATTGCAGATCCTAAGTTTCATAACGGAGATGAAACGTTAGCTTTAAAAATTTCCCGTGAGTTTTTAGAAAGCGAAAATGCTTCCGAAGATATTATTGAACAGGTTTTATTTGTGATCAAAAATATTTCATTTAAAAACAGGGGAGATGCACCTAAAAATCTTCCGATTGAGCTTAAAATAGTTCAGGATGCTGACAGAATTGATGCGATCGGTGCAATTGGAATAGGCAGAACGTTTAATTTCGGAGGTTTTAAAAATAATCCGATGTATGATCCGAATATTAAGCCTAGCCTGAATATGTCTAAAGAAGAATATAAGAAGTCTAATGGCACAACGATTAATCATTTCTACGAAAAGCTTCTTTTGCTGAAAGACCTGATGAATACTTCTGAAGGAAAAAAAATAGCAGAGGAAAGACATGAGTTTATGCTGAATTTTCTGGATCAGTTTTATAAAGAATGGAATGTTGATTAGATGATTTCTTAATTGACTATCTTTGTAATATGGGGTATCTTCTTTTTATCATATTGATTACTTTGATCATCTCGCTTCTTTTATCGAAGGTAAAATTTGGGTGGGCAAAGATTTTCAGAGCTGTAATATTGGTTTTTTCCATTTCTCTTTTTACATATTGGTTTATTAAAAAAAGTTCAATTGGTATTGTGCAGAATGCCGTTGCTTTACAGCTGATCAATAAGCTTCCCCAACCGCTGGACTTTTATGTTTTAAATGTTAATAACAATAAAAATGATGCGTTGGAGGTGATGCACTTGGGTAAGATTCGCCCCGAATATTACAGAGTTGAATACCTGAAAATGAAAAATTCTGATGAATATTGGATTATCGGATATTTAGGTAAAAAGAATGCCGTTTATTTTTCTCAGCATTCGGTTCCGAATAAAAATATTGACCAAATGATCGAGGTGCAGAATTACATCAATCAAAGTGTAAAGCTTTCAGGCATTGCCAAAAAAGAAATAGAGGCCTATAATCAGGAGAACACCAAACTTGGAGTTCTCATCACACTAAATCTCCTGCTTCTGTTTTTAAATCTTTCTTTATTCGTAAGAAAAAAATAAATTAGATTATCCTGTTAAGGATAATCTAATATTTGCATTACGATTTCTTTCACATCTTCCGGACAGCTTCTGATGATTCTGTCTTTATTATGTTTGTTGATCTGATTGGGGGTAACCCATTCAATTAATGGACTAGTATCATTATTTTCTACTTTTTTTATTGTATTGTCATTGTAGAATGTATACTGTTCCGCCTGGTCGCCTGTGAGGGTGATGGTACAAATTTCTTTTTCCATTATTTTAGTTTTATTAATTACTCTACCATAGTGTGATTTAATCTGTCACAATATAGTGAATTTTATAAAATATTAAAAAATATTTTAAAGTATTGATTTTTTGTGCTTTTCGATGTGTTTTTTTGTGTTTTTAGGAGGGTATTTTTAGATATTTTTTATTGATAATGTTGTTTTAATAAATTTTTCGTTGGCTATTAAAATAAAGTTTGCATGCTTTCGGTAGCCATTTGAGGTACTTTAAGCTCGGTTTTCCATTCTTCATTCATTTTTTTGATAAAATAAGCTGATAAAAGAGGAGAGGCTTTTTCAATATTTTGATGGACGAAGAAATAAAGATTTTGGAGTCCTTCTTTTTTCCATTCTGTAAGGTGTTTCAACCAGTCGTCCAATCTTTCATAATCGCTCTCTGCATTTGCGCCCACATATCTGATAAAAGCATTAGGAGTAGTAAGTCTCATGTGAAGCATATCTCTTCTTCCGGCTGTGTCTACAATGATATTGGTTATGTTATTTTTCTCAAAAAGGTCACAGGTCTTATTCAGAATTTCCTCATCACTGAACCAGTCTGTATTTCTTAATTCTATGGCTAACGGAACTTCTTGTGGCCAGTTATTCACGAATTTTTCCAGTCTTTCATAATCTTTTGGTTTAAAATTGTCATGAAGCTGTAGAAAAACCATTCCCAATTTTTCATCAAAATTCAGTACAGCTGAAGCAAATTGTGTCACCACATCATCAACATTTAATAATCTTCTAAAGTGAGAAACTGTATTGGTGATTTTAGGGAAAAACTTAAAATCTGCCGGTGTTTTTTCTTTCCAGGTTTCTACCTGTTCCGGAGTGGGCATTCCGTAGAAAGTAGCATTCAGCTCAATAGAATTGAATTGCGTAGAATAGTAAGAAAGCTCGTCTTTAGTTCCCTTGGGATAAAATCCTTTAAGATCGGTTTTGTTCCATTTAGCACAACCGATTGAGATGTTTTCAAGCCCTTTTTTATTTTGCTTCAAAATGTCTTTCGTTCTGGGGTGATCTTTTGGTAAAGTGAAATCTATTTTTGAGGGGTCTTCTACTTGTCCGAATTTCATAAGAATTACATTTTAGTTTATAGCTAATTTAAGAATTTAAGGGGGTAATAGTGTTATTTATTCATTCTAATATTTGTGAATTAGTTCTTTTTTTCTGTAAAAAATGTTTGTTAAAAGATAATCATAAACAAAAAACCATAGAATTTCTATGGTTTATTTTTCGGATGAGATGAAATAATAATCAATCATTATCTTCAAGTAAAAAGATATTTTCCACATTTTTTTCGAAATATCTTGCAATTTTTAAGGCTAAAACTGTAGAAGGAATATATTTTCCTGCTTCCATTGCATTGATGGTCTGCCTTGAGACACCTATTATTTTTGCAAGGTCTTCCTGAGTAATATTTTTTACCGCTCTTTCTATTTTAATCGTATTTTTCATTGTTTAAGCAATACATAATTAAATCTGAAAACATACAGAATCAGTGGTAAAAATATAATAAGAATCATTACGGTAAAAAATGCGATCCCGAATACGGTCAGAAATAAGAGTAAAATAAGAGAGTAGGTCACTGCTAAGCTCCAGAATACAGATTTTAACCTTAAACCTGAAATATACTCATCTTCAATTTTTTCTTTTGAGAATCCGATTAATATTCCTCCTATAATGATGAGTATTCCAAAAATATTCGGAAAGAGATCGATCTCCGCTTTTGTAAAGAATCCGGACTTTTCATTGCTTAGGGGAAATCCTGAATTGTAAAAAACAGGTAAAGAAATTTCAGGAAAAGCGAAAAGATTTGTCAGCGTTAATATTCCCATAATTAAAGAAGGAATAAAAATAAACCATCCTATTTTTTTGAAACGGTTCGGGAAAAGTTTTAATGTATTTTTCATAATCTATTTTTGGTTATCCAAATGTAATAAATATTTTACAAAATGTAAAGTTTATTTTACTTTTTGTGAAAATAAAAACCGCAGAATATTCTGCGGTTCCCTAGTTTTTCAATTGTTTATTATTTGCTATGCTTCACAAGCTGAGCAGGTAACAAAGTTTACCATCAGTTCTTTAGAAACTGAAGAACTTCTTTGATAGTATAATGTTTTCACTCCTTTTTTCCATGCTTCGATGTAAAGGTAGTTTACATCTTTTACAGGCATGGTGGAAGGAATCTGTAAGTTCAATGATTGAGCCTGGTCAATATATTGCTGTCTCTGTGCAGCCTGAGAAATGATCTCCATTGGAGAGATTTCTTTAAAGGTTTTAAATACAGCTTTTTCTTCGTCGGTCAATTCTTTCAAATGCTGAACAGATCCGTGATTCAACATGATGGTTCTCCATGTTTCTTCGTTGTCAAGACCTTTCTCTTCCAGTAATCTTGCTAAATACTTATTCTTACGCATAAAGTTTCCTTTAGCAAGCCCCGCTTTATAATAGTTGGAAGCAAACGGCTCAATTCCCGGAGAAGTTTGTCCTAAGATCGCAGAACTTGAAGTGGTAGGAGCAATCGCCATGGTTGTGGTATTTCTCAATCCGTAACCTTTCAGTAATTCCGGCTCTCCGTAGATGTTCGCCAATTCTCTTGATGCCTGTTCAGCCTGTTCTTTAATATGTCTGAAAGCTCTTGCGTTGAACTGAGTTGCCTCAAAACTTTCAAACGGAATCATATTTTTCTGTAGGTAAGAATGGTATCCTAAAACTCCCAATCCAAGTGCTCTGTGACGCATTGCGAAGTTTCTTGCTCCCTGAAGATAATAATTACCTTCTGTTTTGTCGATAAATTCTGATAAAACCGCATCAAGGAAATAGATGGCCAATTTTACTGCATCTGTGTCTTTCCACTCATCATACAATTCTAAGTTCATGGATGATAAACAGCAGATGAAAGACTCCTCCATAGAAGAAGGAAGCATGATTTCAGAGCAAAGGTTACTTGCATTTACAGGTAATCCTAAGTCTTTATAGACCTGTGGTTTATTTCTGTTCACGTTATCGGTGAAGAAGATGTAAGGAAGTCCTTTTTGTTGACGGCTTTCCAACACTCTTGCCCAGATTTTACGTTTTTCCATGTCTCCATCGATCATATCCTGCATCCAGTAATCAGGAACACAAATTCCTGTAAACAGGTTCTGGATTGGGCTTCCGATGTCTTTAATGGATAGAAATTCTTCAATATCTCCGTGGTCAATATCAAGATAAGCTGCAAAAGCGCCTCTTCTTACACCTCCCTGAGAAACAACGTCCATTGCTGTATCAAACAATTTCATGAAAGAAACCGCTCCTGAAGATTTTCCGTTATCTGTTACGGCAGTTCCTCTGTTACGAAGTTCTCCGAAGTATCCTGAAGTTCCGCCTCCGATTTTTGTCTGCATGATTACTTCACCCATTTTATGCGTGATTCCTTCAATGCTGTCCGGGATGTGAACGTTAAAACACGAAATAGGAAGACCTCTCTGTGTTCCCATATTGGCCCAAACCGGTGAAGAGAAGCTGATCCATCCTTTTGTGATCATTTCTTTGAATGCCGGCTGAAGTTCAGGCTTATATAATCTTTTTGCAGCAGCAGTAGTAATTCTGTCGATGGCCCCTTCCACAGTTTCACCTTTCAGCAAATAGCCTCTGTTTAGCATTTGCTCAGACTCTTCATTGAGCCACCATATATTTGCGTTTTGTTCTTCCATAGTCTTTATATTTTCGAATTCCTGAATGCTTTTATACGCTCAGGAATTTTGTTGCTTTTTATATTGATTGTAAAATTTCTACTTTATGCGAACCGTTCAATCCGCTTTCATCTCTTAATCTTTGAAATTCTTTAAAAGAAGGAACATTCAAAACCTCATGTTGTACCTCTTCATTGATGTAGTTTGAAGAATGTAAAAATGTAACACCATCTTCTTTCAGATATACTTTATACTCAAAAGCAGCTGGATCTAATTTTTTAAAATCATCCAAAAACTTCTGAATATTCGCTTTGTTTTCTGAAACGAATTCCGGCTTTACGGTATAGGTTACCATTACATTGATCATGTTTTTGTGTTTTGTGCTGATTGGTATTTATCATTTCTAGGAACAAGGATCTTTTCGACTTCGTTCAGAATGACATTACTAATACTAACTGCTTTGACGTTCGCTTCGCTCGCGCTTTTCAATTCAATCTTAGAAAAGATCGTTTGCAGTAATACTCTTATCGTGCTTCGTGTAATCTACCGGTCTTTTTGCAAAGAAATCATCCATAGAGTTAGCGAATACTTCTTCTTCGAACCAAACCATCGGTCTGTATTGTTCCGGAGAAACGTTGTATTTTGTATTCATGTTGATTTTCTTTAAACTGTCGTCAACACGATATTTCATGAAGTTTAGAAGATCTTCTTTTGAAAAAACGCTTAACTCGCCCAATTCAAAAATCCAGTCAAGGATTTCACCTTCCAGTTCTACAGACTGATCAACCAAAGTATAGATGTCTTCGATATCTGAATCGGTTAATAAACCAGGTTGCTCTTCACGGATTTTATTGATTAAGTAAATTCCTGCATTCGCGTGAATCTGCTCGTCAACGGAAGTCCAGGCAATGATATTGGAAACGTTTTTCATATATCCTTTAAATCTTGTGAAAGAAAGGATAATAGCAAACTGAGAGAAAAGCGAAACGTTTTCAATCAGAATACTGAATAATAAAAGAGAAGACACATATTCTTTAGGCGTTGCAGAATTGGCGTGTTTCAAAACATTCGATAAGAAATCAATTCTCTTTTTTACAGCTGGAATTTCTACCACGTTTGAAAATTCTTCATTATACCCTAAAACTTCCAAAAGTCTTGAATACGCTTCTGAATGTCGGAATTCACATTCTGCAAAAGTCGCTCCCAAGCCATTTAGTTCAGGCTTTGGTAGATGATTGTACAGATTTCCCCAGAATGTCTTTACTGATACCTCGATCTGTGCAATGGCCAGCAATGCATTTTTTACTGCATGTTTTTCATGAGGTTCAAGTTGTGAATGAAAATCCTGAACATCTGCAGTAAAGTCTACTTCCGAATGCACCCAAAACGATTTGTTGATCGCTTCTACGAATTGAAGAACCTCCGGATATTCAAATGGTTTATAACTTACTCTTTTATCAAAAATTCCCATATTAAAATAATGTCTTTAAAATTTTACAAAAAACGATCCGTGTGAATAACATTCAAGAAATAAATAATGGATTGATTTTCAAATGGTTGTTTAATAAACTTATCCACCTGAATTTTCCCTTCATCTCTTGTGACCTGCGAAGCACAAAGTTAGAAAACGGTAATCTATTTTGAAAGGGGAAAAGCTTAAATGTTTGAATTTTAAAGCTAAAAGTTTTCCACATTTGTTAGGAACCTGCTCTATCATTGGTTTCGAGATACTTAGCTTTAAAAATTAAATGATTTAGCATGTTTTTAATTAAACATTTTAATTTAAAATATTGATTTTAAATTATATAAGTATTAAACAACTAAATATTTTAATTAATTGTAATTCTTGTAACAAAATAAAAATATCTTCTACTTATAAGAAAACTAAATGAAATCACTTAATGTTAGTAATTCAGAATTTACATAAATCATACGATACAGGTAAGAGTAAACTGCACGTTCTCAAGGGGATCAATCTGAATATTGATGAAGGAGAATTTGTTTCTATCATGGGAAGCTCGGGTTCGGGAAAGTCTACTCTTCTTAATATTATTGGTATTTTGGACGAAAAAGATTCGGGAACTTATGAACTGGATGGTGTTCCTATTGAACACCTGTCTGAAGTGAAAGCTGCAGAATACAGAAGTAAGTTTTTAGGATTTATTTTTCAGTCTTTTAATCTGATCGGCTATAAAACTGCATTGGATAATGTGGCACTTCCTTTATACTATCAGAATGTATCGAGAAAAGAGAGAAATCAGAAAGCTATGGAATATTTGGAGAAAGTAGGTTTGGCTCAATGGGCAAATCATCTTCCGAATGAGCTTTCCGGAGGACAAAAGCAAAGAGTTGCTATTGCGAGAGCTTTAATCACAAATCCAAAAGTCGTTTTGGCGGATGAACCCACTGGAGCTTTAGATTCTAAAACGACGCACGATATTATGAAACTTCTTCAGGATATTAATAATGAGGGAAAAACAATCATTGTTGTAACGCACGAACCTGATGTAGCTGCGCAGACGAAGAGAAATGTTATTCTGCGTGACGGGATCATAGAAAGTGATGAGTTTATAAAGCAAGTTGTTTTATAGAAAACTTAATAATGAAAGAGCTTGAATATTAAACATGATCATGATGCTTTAATATTTCAATTTTTTAATCTTTTAATAATAAAAAAATGTTCGACCTAGATCGTTGGCAGGAAATATTCAGTTCGATTCGCAGTAATGTATTGCGAACGGTGCTTTCCGGTTTTACCGTGGCTTTAGGGTTATTTATTTTTATTGTGCTTTTCGGAATTGGGACAGGGCTTCAGAATGCTTTCACACAAGGCTTTGCGAGAGATGCTCAGAATTTGATTTCGATTGTTACAGGAAAAACAACCATTGCCTATAAAGGGCTTCAATCTGACAGGACTGTCACGATGAATAATTCTGACTACGATTTCCTGGTAAATGTAGATAAAGAAAAAGTAGGAAGCTCTACACCCAGGTATACCGCAAACCTATTAGTAAAGTATGGTAAAGAAAGTGGGAATTATCAAATTAACGGAGCAGAACCTGAAGAGAAAATCATCGAAAATCGGAAAATGCTGGACGGTCGTTATCTGACACCAACAGATTTGGAAAGAAAGCAAAATGTTGCGGTAATTGGAAGAATGGTGCAAAGGGATTTAATTAAAAACGGAAGTCCGATTGGAAAAGAATTAAATATAAACGGTACGATGTTTAAAGTTGTAGGCGTTTTTTCCGATGACGGTGGTGACTGGGATGAAAGGCATATTACAGTTCCTATCACGACATTGCAGCAAATGAAAAAAGGTTCTGATACGGTTAGTATAAATTATATCGCTTATAATGATAAATTAAGTCCGCAGGAAGCTATAAAATATGGTGACGAATTAAAAGAAAGATTAAAAGCCAGAAAAAATGTTTCTCCTAACGACGAAAATGGTGTGAGAGTCTGGAATAATGCTCAAAACATGAACGATACGTTTACCTTCATGGCGGTTCTTACGGCAATTGTAGGATTTATAGGTATGGGAACATTGTTGGCGGGGATTATCGGAATCAGTAACATTATGGTTTATATCGTGAAAGAAAGAACTAAAGAAATCGGAGTTCGAAAGGCTATTGGTGCAAAACCGAGAAGTATTGTTGCTTTAATCGTTCAGGAAAGTGTTGTGATAACAGTAGTTTCAGGCTTTGTAGGAGTAGGATTGGGTGTTTTAGCTTTAAATTTAATCGGAAATAATCTTGAAGAATATTTTATTAAAAGTCCGAGTGTAGGATGGGGAACGATTGTTATGGCATTCATCGCGTTGGTTTTTTCAGGATTGATTGCAGGGTTTGTACCTGCATATAGAGCATCGAGAATTAAGCCGATTGAAGCGTTAAGAACAGAATAGTTTAGACTGTAAGTGATTATTAATAATTCATCATCAATAATTTAAATAAAAGTGAACATAATATTTAAAAAAGATACTTGGCAGGAAATTTATTATTCATTGAGAAATAATAAGCTTCGAACATTCCTTACCATGATTGGTGTGGGTTGGGGTATGTTTTTGTATGTAAGTTTGCTTGGAGCAGCAAAAGGGATGGAAAACGGTTTCGATAAATTGTTTTCAGGATTTGCAACTAATTCTATTTTCCTTTGGGCTCAGAATACATCGATTCCTTACGATGGTTTCCCGAAAGGAAGACAGGTTCATCTGAAACTTGAAGATATTGAAATATTAAAAAGGAAAATTCCGGAAATAGACTACATTTCTCCTCAGAATTCAAGGGGAAATTTTGGAAATGCAGGAGAGCAAATGTCCAGAAACGGAAAATCTGCCACCTATACTTTGAATGGTGATTATCCTTTGGGAAATAAAATCTCAGAGAAAAAATTAATATTCGGAAGATATCTCAACGATGCGGATATTTCACAAAATAAAAATGTTGTAGTGATCGGAGAAGAGGTGTACAAAAACTTTTTTGATGCTAAAAAGAATGAAAATCCATTGGGAAAATCCATTAACATTAAAGGTATTTTCTTTAATGTGATAGGAGTTTTCAGGGTGAAAAAAGGAGGAGGAATGGAAAACGACCAAACGGTTTTTATCCCGCTTTCAACTTTTACAAAAATGTATAATAATGGTGATAATGTGGATTTTTTTGCTATTGTAAGCAAACCAAATGCAGATGTAAATAAGGTAGAGGAAAAAGTAAGGCAACAATTGAAATCCAAAAATAATGTGTCACCGGATGATACGAATGCTTTCGGAACTTTTAATCTTGGAAAAGAATTTAAAAAACTGACCGGATTTTTATCGGGAATGCAGCTTTTAACAATCATTGTTGGAACATTAACGATTCTTGCGGGAGTAATTGCTATTTCGAACATTCTATTAATTACGGTAAAAGAAAGAACCAAAGAAATTGGAATCAGAAGAGCTCTGGGTGCAAAACCTTCTGAAGTGAGAAACCAGATTTTGCTGGAGAGTGTGGTCATTACGCTTTCGTCCGGATTGCTCGGATTCATATCGGGAATTTTTGTATTAATGATTTTAGATATTGTTACAAAGGGACAGGATTCATTTCCGTTTTATAATCCGACAGTAAATTACGGAAACGTTTTCGCAGCAATGGCGGTAATGGTTATTCTGGGATTAATCATCGGAATGATTCCAGCACAGAGAGCTGTAAAAATCAGACCAATTGAAGCTTTAAGAACAGAATAATTTGAAAATAAATCAATTTGAAAATTTGATGATGGAAAGTCATCTTTCAATTTAATAAAATTTAAAAAATAAACTATACATATGAAAAAGAAATTCACTTGGAAAAAAGCCATTTACATTTTCTTGGGGCTTTTATTTGTAGTGGCGTTATTCTCGGGAATCGGGTATTTGGTGAAATCAAATTCTAAAGAGAGCGAAGCTTTCCTTACTCGTAAACCTATCATTCAGAATATGGATGATAAAGTGATGGCTACCGGAAAAATTGTTCCAAAAGAAGAAATTGAAATTAAACCGAATATTGCCGGTATCATAGATAAAATTTTAGTAGATGAGGGTGATAAAGTAGAGATAGGACAGCTGATCGCAACGGTGAGAATCGTTCCGAATCTTTCTGATGTAAATAATGCCCAGCAAAATGTTGCCAACTCGCAGCTGCAGATCAACAATGCCAAGCTGAATGTAGATAATATGAGAAAGCAGTTTGAAATGCAGGCTAAATTATATAAGCAGGGAGTGGCTTCAAAACAGGAGTATTTAAATGCTCAACAACAGTTGTATTCTCAGGAACAGACCCTTAAAAATGCTCAGCAACAATTGGTGACTGCACAAAAAACATTGCAGATTGCCAAAACAGGTTCCACACCCGAATTGCAGGGACTGGCAACTACGCAGATTCGTTCCAAAGCATCTGGAACCGTGCTTGAAGTACCGGTAAAAGTCGGAAGCCAGGTGATTGAAGCTAACTCTTTTAACGCAGGTACAACTATTTGCTCCATTGCTGATCTTAATTCATTGATTTTTCAGGGAGAAATTGATGAGGCACAAGCCGGTAAGTTAAAGCAGGGAATGAGTATGAACATCGTAATTGGTGCTTTGCAGAATAAAACTTTCCCGGGAAAACTTACGATGATTGCTCCTAAAGGAAAAGATAATAACGGAACGATAAAGTTTCCGGTAGAAGGTGATGTTGAAAACCCGAATAATGAATATATCAGAGCCGGTTTTTCTGCCAACGGAGAAATTGTTTTGAAATCTGAAAAGAACGCTTTGTTATTGGATGAATCTTTGGTTCAGTATGAGAAGAAAAACGGGAAAGATGTCCCTTTTGTAGAAGTGAAGCAAAAAGACGGAAAGTTCAAAAAGACATACATTAAACTGGGAGCAAGTGATGGTATCAATGTTCAGATTCTTCCGGGATCAGGAATTGACCAGAATTCTGAAGTGAAAGTTTGGAATCCGTCCGATAAAGACAAAGAAGAATTAAAAGAAAAAGCAAAAAAATAGTAAACTAACACTATAAATTTAAACTGTGATCCTGGGATATCTTCTCAGGATTTTTTTTATTCCATTTATAATAAGTAACAGAAACACAATTTAAAATGTCTTAATTTTAAATCTATAAATAACCGGCTCCATGAAAAAAGACTACCTGATTCTCTTTCTTTTTGTTCTTGTAAAATTCATCTTACAATATTCCCTGATCGGCCCTGAATACGAACTTCACCGTGATGAATATTTACATCTGGATCAAGGTGATCATTTAGCTTGGGGATATTTGTCGGTTCCGCCTGTAAATTCTGTGTTGGCTTTTATTATTAAATCTTTAGGCAATTCTGTATTTTGGGTTAAATTTTTTCCGGCAATGTTCGGGGCTTTAACAATTGTTGTTGTCTGGAAGATTGTTGAGGAATTAAAAGGAAATTTATATTCTCAAATTCTAGCTTCAACCGGAATTCTATTATCTGTTTTGCTCCGTTTAAATATGCTTTTTCAGCCGACATCTCTTGAAGTTTTGCTTTGGACGATGCTATATTATGTTTTAATTAAACATTTTAATTCGGAAAAAGTAAAATGGCTTTACATGGCTGCTATTATTTTCGGGATCGGTTTTCTGAATAAATACAATATTGCATTTTCGGTTTTAGGATTAATTCCGGCAATGTTGATCACCCGACAACGTAAAATTTTCTTTCAAAAACATTTATACTTTGCGGGATTATTGGCTTTACTGATTATTTTACCTAATATTTTATGGCAGTATCATAATAATTTTCCGGTCATTCTTCATATGAAGCAGCTTTCGGAAAGACAGCTGGTGAATGTTGACCGTTTTAGTTTTGTGAAATCTCAGATTCTGTTTTTCTTTGGGGTGATTTTTGTGGTTGTTGCAGGATTTTATGCACTTATTTTTTATAAGCCTTTCGAAAAAATCAGATTTCTGTTTTGGGCATATGTTTTTACGATTGCACTGTTCTTGTTTTTCAGGGCCAAAGATTATTATGCGATAGGACTGTATCCTGCTTATATTGCTATAGGTTCGGTTTTTCTGGCTCGTCTTTTTGATAAAGGTTGGAAAAGACGTGTTTTAGAGCCGGTTAGTATTTTAATTCCCGTTTTGTTATTCTTGCCTTTATACAACTTAGCTTTCCCCAATAAGAGCCCTCAATACATTGTAGAGCATCCTGAAAATTATAAGAAATTCGGTTTGCTTCGTTGGGAAGATGGAAAAGATCATGCGTTGCCGCAGGATTTCGCGGATATGCAGGGTTGGAAGGAGATGGCTCAAAAAGCGGATAAAGAATATTTAAAACTGTCGAAATCCGGAAAAACTTTAGTTCTTTGTGATAATTATGGGCAAGCCGGAGCAATTAATTATTATTCCAAACAAAACGTAAAAGCAGTTTCTTTCAATGCAGATTATCTTAATTGGTTTGATCTAAGTGAAAAATATTCCAACGTAGTTCGGGTAAAAGAACCGGGTAATGGTAAAAATGAGTTGAAGGAAACGGGTCCGATTTTCGGAAAATCTGAAATAGTAGATTCAGTGACCAATCCTTTTGCAAGAGAAAAAGGGGCTACCATTTTCAGTTTTGAAGGGGCAAAAATTGATATAATGAAGAGATTACAGGATGAAATTAATGAAGAGAAAAACGGTTATTAACGTTGAAAGCTAATATCTAAATCCAGTCGATCAAGAGCAATCTTTACAATATCCCGAAATAAAGCCATTAAAATTCACCGATTGATAACCTTCGGGTAATTTAACTTCCATTTCATTTGGGAGGCATTCAATTTTGCCACATGACAAACATCTGAAGTGGAAATGATTGTGTTTATGTCTTTTTTCTGAACAATTTAAACAAATTGCAAAATAATATTTCCCGTCATCCCCTAAGATTTTATGAACAATTCCGTCTTCACAAAAACTATTCAAGACTCTGTAAATCGTTGCTCGGTCTACAGCTTCTCCCAATTGCTTCTGTAAAATTTCCTGACTCACTGCTGATTTTGAACCTTTTAATGAATCCAGAATCAGCTGTTTGGTAGCGGTGTTTCTTTTTGCCATGTTGCAAATATAAAAATTATTATTGCGATTTAGTCGCATTAGTGAAAATTTATTTTACCTTTGCAACTATCAACAAGAAATATTATGGAAAATAAGTTTGACGTCATTATCATCGGAGGAAGCTATTCCGGTTTATCAGCGGCAATGGCCTTAGGAAGATCATTACGGAATGTTTTAATCATTGATAGCGGAAAACCCTGTAACAGGCAGACTCCACATTCGCACAACTTTATTACCCATGACGGGAAAACTCCGAAAGAAATTTCAGAATTGGCTAAAGCCCAGGTTTTAGAATATAAAACAGTAGAATTTCATAACGGAGCAGTGGTAAAAATGAAAAAAGAATCTGAAGGCTTCACAATAAAGACTGAAACGGGAGAAAAATTTAATACTAAGAAACTGATTCTCGCTTCAGGAATTAAAGATCTGATGCGCAATATTTCCGGATTTGCAGAATGTTGGGGGATTTCTGTGATTCATTGCCCATATTGTCATGGATACGAAGTGAGAGGTGAAGTAACGGGAATTATGGCAAATGGTGACCTGGCTTTTGATTTTACTAAGCTCGTTTATAATTTAACGAAAGATGTGACTTTGTTTACCAATGGAAAATCAACTTTAACCGAAGAACAGACTGAAAAATTTCATCAGAATAAAATCAATATTATTGAAGATGAGATAGAAAATATTCAACATGAAAACGGATATATTCAAAAAGTCTTCTTTAAAAGCGGAAAAGAAGTTTCCTTAAAAGCATTGTATGCAAAAATCGGCTTCGAACAGAATATCAATACAGAAGATTTAGGAATTGAATTAAATGAAAATGGTTTCATTAAAGTAGATATGATGCAAAAGACAAATGTTCCGGGAGTTTTTGCGTGTGGAGATAATGTAACGATGATGAGGTCGGTTGCGAATGCTGTTGCACAGGGGAATTTTGCCGGAGCTGTTGTGAATAAGGAGCTTTCTGAAGAGGAGTTTTAGAATTTTACATATCTAATCTGTTTAAACTGATTTAAAAAAGTATAATTTTAGGATTCTATCAACCTTTGAATTAATTTTTTGAAATTTAATTGGCTGTGAAAATTTATTATCGTAATATTGCGATATAGTTTTGAATATGGGAGCAACCAAAACCGATTTTTTTACCGAACAGCAAAATAAAATGGCGATGCTTGCAAAAGCATTAGGACATCCTGCAAGAATTGCGATCATTGAATATTTAATGAAAGTGAATGAATGCATTTGCGGAGATATTGTGAATGAGCTTCCATTGGCACAGCCTACCGTTTCTCAACATTTAAAGGAATTGAAAAATGCAGGGCTAATTAAAGGGAATATTGAAGGAAATTCAATTTGCTATTGTATAGATGAGAAAGCATTTGAAGTTTTGAATGTATTTTTCTCCAATATCATCTCGACCGTAAAAAAGCAAAACTGTTGTTAAAAAATTTTTGACACTAAATATCGTAATATTGCGATATTACAATTTAAATATATACATTTATGACACTTGGAGACATCAAAGAAATTCTTCCGACATTAGACAATGTAGAATTTGAGCTTGAAAACGGGCAATTCGTACCCGAACATTTTCATGTAACAGAAATAGGAATGGTTACTAAAAACTTTATCGATTGTGGCGGAACGATTAGAAAAGAAGAAAAAGTAAATTTCCAGCTTTGGAATGCCAATGATGATGAACACCGTTTAAAACCCGGAAAGCTACTTCGTATTATTCAGCTTTCAGAAGAAAAATTAGGCATCGGAGATTTTGAAATCGAAGTAGAATATCAGGATACAACGATCGGAAAATATGATCTTGAATTCAACGGAAAACATTTTGTTTTAAAAAATAAACTAACCGCTTGTCTTGCTCAGGATGCATGCGGAGTTCCTCCTCAAAAACAGAAAATAAGTTTAAATGAATTAGCGGGAAAACAACAGAATTCTTGTTCGCCTAATTCCGGTTGCTGCTAAACTATGAAAGATAAACTGATTCGATATAAAAAACCAATAATCATCACGGCCTCAGTGATTGTTCTGCAGTTGATTTTCGGATTCGATCCTAAGTTTTGCATTATTAATATCATTTGGCTATTTGTTTAAAATATGAAAAAGAAGATACTAGTTCTTTGTACCGGCAATAGCTGCAGAAGCCAGATTGCGGAAGGTTATTTAAGGTATTTTGCTCACGAAAAAGCAGAAGTTTACAGTGCCGGAATTGAAAAGCATGGTGTAAATCCGAAAGCGATTGCCACGATGATAGAAGATGGAATTGATATTTCTCATCATACTTCCAATACTCTTGATGAATACAAAAATATTGACTTTGATTTTGTGATTACCGTTTGTGACAATGCAAAAGAAAATTGCCCGTATTTTCCGACAAAAGCGAAAATGTTTCATTATAATTTCCAGGATCCGGCAAAAGCCGTAGGGACAGAAGAGGAAATCAATCTGGTATTTGGAAAGGTTCGGGATGAGATAAAAAATTATTGTAAAAAATTCATTAATCAGGAGCTTTAATGGGATTTTGTTAAATTTTAAAACAAAAAATCATATTTCGTAATACCAAAATCTCAAAGGATTTTCCGTACATTTGGGGTGAAAAATTTCAAAACTAAAAAGTAAAATGGACATTATTTTCGACCTGATTGAAAAAGAAAGACAAAGACAAACCCATGGAATTGAGATGATTGCATCAGAAAACTTTGTTTCTGAGAACGTTATGAAAGCAATGGGAAGCGTATTGACTAACAAATATGCAGAAGGCTATCCCGGAAAGAGATATTACGGAGGATGTGAAGTAGTAGATGAGGTTGAAACTTTGGCAATCAACAGAGCAAAAGAGCTTTTTGGAGTAGATTATGTAAATGTTCAGCCACATTCTGGTTCTCAGGCCAATGCGGCAATTTACTTGGCAGTTTTGAAACCTGGAGATAAAATCATGGGAATGGATCTTTCTATGGGAGGTCACCTTACTCATGGTTCTTCCGTGAATTTCTCCGGGATTCAGTATGATGTGGTTTCTTATGGAGTTCAGCAAGAGACTGGTCTTATTGATTATGATCAAATGAGAGAAGTGGCTTTGAGAGAAAGGCCAAAAATGCTTATCGCCGGTTTCTCTGCTTATTCAAGAGATCTGGATTATGCTAAATTCAGAGAGGTTGCAGATGAGATAGGAGCTACACTTTGGGCAGATATTGCTCACCCTGCAGGTTTGGTGGCAAAAGGTCTTTTAAATAATCCGTTCGAACACTGTCATGTGGTAACTACTACAACTCACAAAACTTTAAGAGGTCCAAGAGGAGGGATGATCATGATGGGGAAAGATTTTGAAAATACTTACGGTCACAAAACACCGAAAGGAGAGATCAAAATGATGAGCCAGGTTCTGGATGGAGCAGTTTTCCCGGGAATTCAGGGAGGTCCGTTAGAGCATGTAATTGCTGGTAAAGCAGTTGCTTTTGGTGAGGCTTTGGATGATCAGTTCTTAACCTATGCAAAACAGGTACAGTCTAATGCACAGGCTTTGGCAAAAGCAATGATTGACAGAGGATTTGATATTGTAAGTGGAGGAACAGACAATCACTTAATGCTTGTTGACCTTAGAAATAAAAATGTAAACGGTAAGGAAACAGAAAAAGCTTTGGTTCTTGCTGATATCACTTGTAACAAAAATATGGTACCGTTTGATGATAAATCACCATTCACGACTTCGGGGATCCGATTGGGAACTGCAGCAATCACAACTCGAGGATTGAAAGAAAATGATATGGATACCATTGCCGGATTTATTTCTGAAGTGGTTGATAATATCAAAAATGAAGAAGTAATTACTTCTGTAAGAAAGAAAGTTAATGAATTAATGGAAGGTAAAGCATTATTCAATTATTAATATTTATCTTCGTCAACAAAATATAAGAATGGGCAATTGCTCATTCTTTTTTTATCCCTAAACTATGGAAAAGAAATCTTTTACTTTTGATGAAATTAAGCTGAAACTGGTAAATTATTGCGTTTACCAGGATCGATGCCATGCGGAAGTGGAACAGAAAATGAAGGAGTTCCTTTTGATAGAAGAAGCAAAAGAGGAAATTATGCTTTATCTTTTAAAAGAAAACTATTTAAATGAAGAAAGATTTACCCGAAGTTATATCCGTGGAAAATTTTATATCAAACATTGGGGCAGGAATAAAATCAGGTTGAATCTCAAGCAGAAACAGATTTCCGAAAAACTCATCAATTCCTGTTTTGATGAAATTGATGAAACGGATTATGAAGCAACTCTCCGAAAAATATATGAAGATTATTACAGTAAACAAAAAGGGTTGAAAGAATTTCAAAAAAAAGCAAAAACTATTAAATATGTTTTAAGTAGAGGATTTGAATATGATGAAATTTTACATTTTATTGATACTTAACATTTATATAATTTTGATATTCTTGCTTTTTAAGAAAAAATATATAGTTTTGCTACATACTTAAAAATAAAACTATGATTTCAAAATTACAACCTCTGTCAAAGATGACCTTGGCATTTTTGATGGCGCTCTTTTCGGTTTGGACGTGGGGGCAGACAACGTATACTTTCACGAGTAAAGATTGGGCGGCAACTCCTACTAACTGGACAGCTGGGAGTTCAGGAAACTTATTACAATCTGGCAGAGGAATACAAATTACCTCTAGCACTTCTGGTGCATATGGAAATAGCCCTTCTTTTTCCAATGTGTCGAAAGTAGAAGTAATATATTCTACTAATGCATCAAGTGGAGCAGGAAGCATCAGAGTAAATTCTGTTTCTTCGGCTTCGGCAACAGCCAATTCTGGTACACAGATTGGTTCTACTTTTACAATTACAGCACCTTCTTCAGGAGGGACTACTGACAAGACTGCTACTTTTACACCTGCTTCTGCCGTAACAGGAAATGTTCAAGTATATGTGGCTTGTACATCAAACAGTATTTATATCAAATCCGTAACTATAACAACAGCATCAAGTATAATACCCACGGTTACAGCTTCATCCTTTACCGGAACAATAGGAACTGCGTTTTCGCAAAGTATTCAGGCGACAGAAAATCCAACTTCCTATGCTGTAGCTAATGGAAGTAGTTTACCAGGAGGTTTATCATTAAATACAACAAGTGGACTTATTTCTGGAACTCCTACAACAGTAGGTTCTTTTACAACAGATATTACGGCAACAAATGGAGCTGGAACTTCAGCTCCGGCAACATTTAATTTTACTATTGCTAAAGGAGATCAGACATTAACTGGATTTACAGACACAGGTGTGAATTTAAGCTCTGGTTCTTCCGTTATTTTGCCATCACAGACAGATCAGGGATTAGCTGTTGTTTATAGTTCATCAAATCCTGTTATTGCTAGTTTATCTGGAAATATTCTTACTTTTTCTTCGCCAGGATCAGTATTAGTTACGGCTAACCAAGCAGGTAATAGCAATTATAATGCGCTAAACCTTACTAAAACATTTATAGCAAGCAACTCGTGTTTTGGGGAAGATTTCAGTAGTATTACTACCGGTAATAATACGAGTACTTCAGGTTCTTCAACAGCCTGGGGCGGAAATTCTAACTTCCCAACATTAAGTTCTGCCTATTCAGCAGGTGGAGCGGTGAGACTTGGATCCGGGAGCTCTTCAGGATCAATTACTTCTAAAGTGTTATCAAATATTGCAGGTACTATTACTGTTTCTTTCGCGGTTAAAGGATGGAGTAGTGTTGAAGGAGATATTAATGTAACAGTAGGTTCTCAAACTCAAACGGTAACATATAGTAATATTATATCTTCAGGTTCTTTTGAAAATAAATCAGTTATTTTTTCAAATGTTCCAATTGGGTCAACTTTAAATATTGCTACAACGAGCGGGAGAGCGTTTATTGATAACGTAAGTATCTCTTGTGGAGACTCAACAGTATGGAATGGGACGGCATGGTCGTCAAATGCTCCAACATCAACAACAGATGCTATTATCAATGGGACTTATTCAACAACGTCTAATCCTCCAATCACAGCTAAAAATATTACAGTTAAAAGTGGAGCAGTACTAGAGGTTACCTCTGGGAATACAGTGAGTGCTGTTGACGTAAAAATTGAAGACGGTGGTAACCTTATTCAAAGAGACGGTTCTACTTTAACTAATACAGGAGCTTTTAACGTATTGAAAAATACGACAAGTGCTGCTAATAAATATGTATTCTGGGCATCACCAACGGCTTCTCAAAATATGTACGGAATTCATACATCTACGCCACAGTATGTAATGACTTATAATAGCGATACAGACTATTATACGACTTTGAGTAATCCTGCAACTTCTACACCTGGAGTAGGATACTCAGTAAAAATGCCGGTAGCAAATGCCGCAGCTACTTTTGGAGGTGCTACTGCACAGCCAAACAATGGAAATGTGGCAGTTAACTTAAATAATACTTCTACAAACAAATATAATTTGATTGGAAATCCATATCCGTCAAATCTTGATCTGAATGCATTTTATAACGCAAACTCCTCTTCTGTGAATTCTACATTCTGGTTCTGGGATAATACAAGCAATAATGTAACTACACAAACAGGAAATACAACAACCAATGTTGGATATGCTACATACAATGCAGCAGGATCCGGAACATGGACAGAAGCTCCGTCTTCTTTAGCATCACATTCAGGAAGTTCGGCTGCAGTAGGACAAGGTTTCATTGTTGAAGCAACAGGAACCACAGCAACATTTACCAACGCAATGAGGGTTTCCACTACTGGAAATACATTTAATAAATTGAATGGTAATGATACAGGTAAGTTTTGGTTAAAACTGGCAACCCCTTATGGAAGTCATACTACATTAGCTGTTAATTATGAATCAGGAGCACAAAATACATTTGATAAGTTTGATTCAAGAGCTATGGGAATGGGATCAGATGCCTTCTATAGTATTGTGGGAGCTGAAAAATTAGTAATTCAGGGAAAATCACCATTTACTATTGATGATGTTGTACCATTAGGAAATAAACATTTTGAAGGAGGTAACTTTGTCATTTCACTGACTCAAAAAGAAGGTATTTTCAATAATGGACAGGCAATTTACCTTCATGATAAAGAATTAGGTACTTATACCAATCTTCAGAACGGAAACTATAGTTTCTCAGCTAACGCAGGTGAATTCACTAATAGATTCGAAATTGTATATAAACTTGGAGCTTTAGCAACTCAGGAAATTGAAAAAACAACTTTTGAAGTATACAGAGACGGAGAAGATTTTGTTGCTAGAAATTCTAAAAATATTGAGAGAATAGAAATATTTGATGCTTCAGGTAGAAAAATAGTAGAATTAAAACCAAACACTAGCTCTGCTAAATTCAAGCTAGAAATAAAAGGAATGTATATTCTGAAAGCATTATCGGCAGGTAAAGAGTATACCCAAAAATTAATTAAATAAGAAAGAATATGAAAAAGATAATAATTATAGGTTCAATAGTTTTTTCAGGTCTTACTTTTGCACAAGATTCAGATAATCCTTATATATATGATGAGCCAAAACAAACTTCGGAAGTCGAAAAAAGCCCGGGAGAGCCCGGCGATCCTTCTGCACCGATAGATGAGCAAGTTCCATTTTTGATAGTAGCAGCTATAGGAATGGCGATTGTTTTTGTCAAACGCAAGAAATCAGTTGATTCTTTTTAATGATGATATTTACTTCCCAAAGCTTCTTAGCTTTGGGATTTTTATATTGTTTATGATCTAAATTAATAACCAAAATAACTAATTAATTTATGTTGAAATAGATATGAATTTCTATTATTATATAGATTTTTTTATTGTTTTTAATATTATATTAACCAAATGAAAAATAAATTCAAGACTAAGTGATAAGAATGAATAATATTATTATCTTTGTCCCAAAATTATAAAACCAATTGATGTTGAATGAAAAAGCTGCTTGATGCTTTTAGGGTACTGTACGATGGGGATAACATATTGAAGATTACTAAGTTAAGATATGTCCCTCGTTGGTTAGTTATTATCATAGATGTTCTTATTGTACTGTTTTCTATAGTGCTCTCTTCTCTGTTTTTAGAGAAGCTACATGTAAGAGATAGTTTTCCGGAATACACATTTCAAAAAATAGGAGGAATCATTCTTATTAACTTACTGTTTATGTTTGTATACAAAACATATGCAGGAATTATAAGGCATTCAACTTTTTTTGATTTTTTTAAAATCATGTTTTCATCAGGAAGTACTCTGATAACACTTCTTACTATTAATTATTGTGCAGAAATACTGTTGGGAAAAGCTCCATATCTTTATCCTAATCTATTTCTATACTTTTTTATTTCTGTTTCGGCAATGTTCTTTTTTAGAATGGTGACAAAACAGTTTTTCAATATGCTGATCGATTATAAAGGATTTTCATATAAAGTAAAAGTTGCTGTTATAGGAGTTGGAGATGCATCAGTTTCAGTGGCGAGAGCTATCATGCATAACCCTAGCTATCCTTATAGGCTCTATGGTTTTTTGACAAAAAGATCAGATTCTAACCGTGCAATGTTATTAGGTCATAAAATATACAATCAGGAACATTTCTTTAAAAATGAAAATTTGATTAGAAAGTTTGATGCAGTACTGATCATTAAGGAAATCATGACAAAGCAGGAACTTGAAGAATGGATGACTTTGGCATTGGATAATGGCTTAAAAGTTTTGAAAGCACCTTCATTGAGTAAAATGAGAGATTCTGATTTGGTAGGCGGAATACGTCAGCTTCAGATTGAAGACTTGTTGAACCGTAAGCCTATCAAGATTGAAAATGAAGAAGTGAAAAAAAGACATTTCAGTAAAAATGTTTTGGTTACAGGAGGGGCTGGGTCTATTGGAAGTGAGATTGTAAGACAGGTGGCTCAATTTAACCCATCTCTGATTGTTGTACTGGATCAGGCAGAATCTCCCTTATATGAGCTTGAACTGGAATTAGTAGAAAAATTTCCGGATCAGAATTTTAAATTTATATTGGCAGATATTTCAAATAAATATAGATTAGAAAAAATATTTGAAGAGTATCAGTTTTCAATGGTGTATCACGCTGCAGCATACAAGCATGTACCTTTAATAGAGGATAATCCTCACGAGGCAATTTTTGTTAATGTGTTAGGAACTAAAAATGTAGCTCAGCTTTCAAAAGAATATAAGGTTAACCGTTTTGTAATGGTTTCTACAGATAAGGCGGTAAATCCTACGAATGTTATGGGAGCTTCAAAAAGAGCCGCGGAACTTTTTGTACAATCTTTACAGAATTCAAAAGGGAATGTAACAAAATTCATAACAACCCGTTTTGGGAATGTATTAGGATCAAATGGTTCGGTAATCCCTCATTTTAAAAAACAGATCGAAAAAGGAGGTCCTATTACCATTACTCATCCTGATATTATACGTTACTTCATGACAATTCCTGAAGCTTGTGAACTTGTGTTGCAGGCTGGAACAATGGGGAATGGTGGGGAAATTTACGTCTTTGATATGGGGGAACCTGTTAAAATTTTAGATTTGGCAAAAAGAATGATAAAATTATCAGGATTTACACCAGATTTAGATATCAAGATCAGTTTTATAGGCTTAAGACCAGGAGAAAAACTGTACGAAGAATTACTGAGTGACAATGCAACAACAATTCCTACGCATCATGAGAAAATCATGATTTCTAAGGACCCGACAATGGAATTTGAAGAGATTGATATATTATGTTTGCAGATTGTTAAGTCAGCGGTTAAGCGGGATAGATTGGAAGTAGTAAGGATATTAAAGAAGATTGTACCAGAATTTATAAGTAATAATTCGGAATTTGAGGTGTTGGATAGTAAAGATGAGGAATTTATAATTCCATAAAGAAATTGATAATATAAATTATAAGAATCAAATATTTAGACTTTGAATTCTTGTTTTAGGAGTAAATAAATTAAATTTTAGTTTAAAAATAATAATCATATTTTTGTGAAAAATAGATCAGGAATGAATTGGAAAAACTTTATTTTGGGCGGAATGTTGTCAGTGTTGTTATTTTCATGTGGAACAAGGCAGGAAATTAACTATATGAAAGATATTGAAAACTTGGCGTTAGACAATTCAGTGAAAAATAGTAGAAGTACACTGCAGCCAGGAGATCAGTTGTTGATTACCGTTTCTGCAAAAGATATGGATGTAGTTAAGCCTTTTAATCAGGTTTATTCATCAGGTACTACAATTACCCAATATTCTACCCCAAGTTCCAACAATCTTCCTCAGCAGGTTCCGGTTTCAGGCCCCACCTATAACGTAGATACAGATGGAAACATCATATTCCCACAAATAGGAAAGGTAAATACCAAAAATGAAAATATTGAAACTTTCAGACTGAAACTTACAGAACTGATTAAAGAATATGTTAAAGATCCTGTAGTAGATGTAAAATTAATTAACTTCAGAGTTTCTGTACTAGGAGAGGTTGCAAGACCAGGAACTTATTTAGTTCCGGATGGAAATGCTACCTTGTTAAGTGCATTAGGTTTAGCAGGCGACCTAACTTCTTTTGGAGTTAGAACTAATGTGTTAGTGGTAAGGAATGTTGATGGTCAGTTTACAAAGGAAAGAATAGATCTTACCAGTGCTCAGTTTATCAATTCGCCATATTATTATTTAAAACAAAACGATATTATATATGTACAGCCTAATGCTAATAGAGAAAAAGCGGCAAGGGTAGACCCTAACACGGGCCTATATATATCTGTAGCGTCGGTTATTGCTTCTTTGGCGATCGGTATTTTAGCATTAACAAAAAATTAATTTTTACACACCTAATCATTTATAGTGGATCAGAATTATTTGAATCAAAATCAGGAAGAGTCTTTAAATCTGAGAGAAATTCTTAAGCCTTATCTCCATCGTTGGTATTGGTTTATCATTGGTGTTTTTATAACAATTATCGGTGCGTGGTTTTTCTTAAGATATAGTGTTCCTGTTTATAATACGGAAGCTACACTACTTATTAAAGAAGTAAAAAAATCAGTATCAGGACAGCCTGAATTATCGGTAATTTCCGAATTGGGTGGAATTGGAGGAATGGGAACCAACTCGGTAGATAATGAAATCGAAATTTTCAAATCCAAAAAGCTAATGCTTTCTGTGGTGAGGGAATTGGGGCTCGAAACAAGTATTTATGCTAAAGGAAAAGTAAAAGATACGGAATTATATAAAGAAACTACACCGTTTACGGTTAGGATGATTCAGGAATTTCCTAAAGCACAGTATCCAACCAAACAAGTTCTGGCATCAATTCATAATGGGCGGCTTATATTAAAGTCAGAGTCTTTTAAACAGGATATGCAGGCAGATTTCAATAAAGCAATAAAATTACCTTTTGGCATCATAATTTTTCAGAGAAACCCTCATTTTAAAAAAACTACCAAGGATGAAGGAAAGTATGCCTTACAGTTTATGTCGGGAATGAACCGTACAAGGAATCTTTTGACTAAATTGAATGTAACTTTAGTACAGAAAGAAGCAACAGTGTTGAAGATTTCGATGAATGATGTTGTACCTGAAAAAACAGAAGCAATTTTAAATCGGTTAGCAGTAAATTACAACCGTGAAGCGATTTTGGATAAAAGTTCTGAAGCGCAGAAAACGGCTACTTTCATTGATGATCGTATTAGGCTTATAGGACAGGAGCTCGGAAAGGTGGAAAATCAAAAAGAAGACTTTAAGGTTAAAAATAATATTGCAGATATCCAAACCGAAGCTGAGCTTTCTTTGAAAAGCGTTGCTGCTACGCGTGACATTCAGTTAGAAAACGAATCCCAACTAGAATTGGTGAATAGCTTAATCAATTATTTGAACAGACAGGGAAGTTTTCAGGTATTACCACTGAATGTAGGATTAAAGGATTCAAATACGGCTTCTGATATTGCAACATATAATCAACTAGTTATTGAAAGAAATCGACTGTTAGAAAACTCTACTACAGCGAACCCATTAGTACAGGATATCACCAAACAGATCAACGGAATGCGTACTGCGATTGGGGCAAGTTTACAAAAAAGTAAATCAGCATTACAGATTACGGGATCCAATATTCAAATGGAACAGAATCGTCTTTCGGGGATGATTTCTAAGATTCCGGTACAGGAAAAGATGTTCAGAAGCATTGAGAGACAACAGAACATTAAAGAACAATTATATTTATTATTATTACAGAAAAGGGAAGAAGCGGCTATTTCATTGGCAATTGCAGCTCCCAAAGCACGTATTGTAGATGATGCTTTGACGAATCCTGTACCTGTTTCTCCTAAAAAAATGATTATTTACTTGGGCGCTTTGATTATTGGATTATTGATTCCGTTTGGAATTATTTATTTAGTAGAGTTATTCAATAATAAAGTAAAAACCAAGCATGATCTTGAAAAACTATCCGAGGGAGCTACAGTAATTGGAGAGTTACCCTCTTTGGAAAAAGGAGAGCCTGAATTGGTACGGTTAAATGATTTATCGCCATTAGCAGAGGCGTTCCGAATTCTGATCACCAACCTGAATTTCATGCTCCCTAAAAATAAAAAAGGAAATGTAATTTTTGTAACCTCTACAGTAAAAGGAGAAGGGAAAACTTTCACTTCTGTAAATTTAGCATTGACGCTAGCCACACCGAGAAAAAAGGTAATCATTATCGGTTCTGATATTAGAAATCCGCAATTACAGAGATACAATGAAAGTCGAAGAGGAATGATTGGTCTTTCAGAATTTATGTATGATGATCAAATGCAGGCTTCAGAAATTACCCATCAGACTTCTTTCAACCCATACTGTGATGTAATCTATTCGGGAGCCATTACACCAAACCCTACTGAATTGCTGTCAAATGGGAGATATCAGGAATTGGTGGAAGGCTTGAAACCTTATTATGACTACATTATTTTAGATACAGCGCCATTAATGTTGGTAACAGATTCCTTCCTGATTGCCGATGTGGCGGATGTTACGGTATATGTTACAAGATCAGGACATACCGAGAAAGAACTAATTACATTTGCCAACCACCAGATTAAAGACAAAAAGATTCATAACGTAGGTTTTGTATTGAATGATGTTTCAAAAAGAAATAGTGGATATGGATATGGATATAAATATGGGTATGGTTATAATGCAGATGTAAAAAAGCCTTGGTGGAAAAGAATTTTTGGAAACTAGTATAAGAATGGTTAATAAGGACTAAAGCTGAAAGTTAGTAGTTAACATCTAGACTTTCACTTCTAGCATCTGATAAAAGCAAATGTACAAAAAACATAAAATAGCAGTCATTGGTTTGGGGTATGTAGGATTACCCTTGGCAAGGCTATTGGCAACAAAATATCCGGTAGTAGGTTTTGATATCAATCAGAATAGAGTATGTGAGCTCAATAATGGGTATGACTCTACATTGGAAGTGGGGAATGAAATCCTACAGGAAGTATTAGTCAAAGACAATCCTTTTGTTATTGAAGAAACTCTTGCTGCTGCCATTCTGAATAATAATAAGGAATCTCAAAACGAAGTAAAATCAGGTTTGTATTGTTCAATAAACTTGAATGATATCAAACAAGCCAGTATCTATATTATTACTGTTCCTACTCCGGTTGACAAACACAATCGTCCCGATCTGACACCATTATATAAAGCTTCTGAAACGGCTGGAAAAGTATTAAAAAAAGGTGATATTGTGATTTACGAGTCTACAGTATATCCGGGTGTTACGGAAGAGGAATGTGTTCCGGTATTAGAAAAGGTTTCAGGATTAAAATTTAATATAGATTTTTTTGCAGGTTATTCTCCGGAAAGAATAAATCCTGGAGATAAACAACATACCGTAGATAAAATATTAAAAGTAACATCTGGCTCAACTCCCGAAATAGGAAAAGTCGTTGATGATTTATATAAATCGGTAATTACTGCCGGAACACATTTAGCACCTACAATTAAAGTAGCCGAAGCTTCTAAGGTGATAGAAAACTCTCAGCGTGATGTCAATATTGCATTTATGAATGAATTGGCAAAGATTTTTTCTTTGATGAATATTGATACACATGATGTTTTAGAAGCAGCTGGGACAAAATGGAACTTTCTTCCTTTTAAACCAGGATTGGTAGGAGGGCACTGTATCGGAGTTGATCCTTTTTATCTCGCTCAAAAAGCACAAGAAATTGGTTATTATTCAGAATTAATTCTGAGTGCAAGAAGATTGAATGACTCTATGGGAGCATTTGTTGCTTCTCAAGTCATTAAATTGTTGATCCAAAAGAATATTCCAATTAAAGGGGCCAAAATTTTGAATCTTGGAATTACCTTTAAAGAAAATTGTCCTGATATTAGGAATTCTAAAGCAATAGATGTTATCACTAATCTTGAGGAATATGGAGTAGAGGTAACAACATATGATCCTTGGGCAAATCCTGAAGAGGTGATTGATGAATATGGTATAGTCTGTCTGCCTCAACTTTCGGTAAGTCATCCTGATTCTAATGAAGAATTCCAAAAGTTTGACGCTATTATTCTTACAGTTGCCCATCAGGAATTTTTGAATTTATCTTTGAATAATTTCCTGAAAGAAGGAGGAGTGATATACGATGTGAAAGGAATAATGAATAAGAATCAGGTAGATAAAAGACTTTAGATTAAGAATTGTTCATAGAAAGATTTCTCTAAAAGAATATCTTTGCAATATTAAATATTATAAAACATAGAAAGATGTTAGAACATGATGTAAGACCTTGGGGAGAATATTGGGTTTTGGAAGATGCTGATACTCATAAGGTAAAAAGAATTTTGGTTAATCCTGGAGAAAGACTTTCCCTTCAGTATCATCATCATCGTGCTGAAGTATGGACAATTGTCTCTGGTGTAGGTACCATTACAATTAATGAGGAAATTAAAGATTACTCTGCAGGAAATGTAGCACAAATTCCTCTGGGCGCACACCATCGCATCGAAAATAGAACGAATGAACCTGTCGTTTTTATAGAAGTACAATATGGGAGCTATTTTGGAGAGGATGATATTGTGAGAGTTGAAGATGATTATAACAGAGCATAATATTGATTGTTATTATTGCATTTTAAGATGAGACAAAATAATATACAATTTCCAAGACTCTAAAGAGGTATCTTATATGAAAATATATAATGTAATTTTATCAGGCGGTGTTGGTAGCAGGCTTTGGCCTCTTTCCCGTAAACAACATCCTAAACAGTTTCTTAAATTGTTTTCTGGAAAGGCATTGTTTGAATTAACTGCTGAACGTAATCAGAAAGTAGTCGATCAGATTATGGTCGTAGGAAACAAAGATCATATTGAATGGAGTAAGCAGCTTCTTAATGATATTACTCTTCCTAAAAGCTTTATTACAGAAACAGCAGCAAGAAATACAGCGGCGGCTATTGCTTTTGCTGCATTAGCGGTTGATCCGGATGATATATTGATTATTACCCCATCCGATCACCTAATTCAAAATCAAGATGCTTATGAAAAAGCTATAAAAGAAGCTGTCGAATTAGCAAAAAAAGATTTTTTGGTAACTTTTGGAGTTGTTCCTTCAAAACCGGAAACCGGTTATGGATATATAGAATATGAGGGCAAAGATGTACTTTCATTCAGAGAAAAACCAAATACTGAAACGGCTCAGGAATTTTTAGAAAGAGGAACTTTCCTTTGGAATTCTGGGATGTTTTGTTTTAAAGCCGGAGTACTTTTAGAAGAATTAAAAAAATATCAGCCTGAAGTGTTTGATAAATGTAGTGAAACTTGGCAAAATTCTGAAAATCAATGTTTAGATGCAGATGCTTCATTGCAGATTCCATCCATTAGTATTGATTATGCGGTGATGGAAAGATCTAAGAAAATAAAAGTAGTTCCAGCCCATTTCAGATGGAATGATCTAGGATCTTTTGAATCATTATATGATTATTTACGCTCTACGGGACATCCTGTGGATGAAAATGGAAATATGGTAATTGGCACAGAAATCTTTACAGCTTTTGTTGGACTTAAGGACTCTATATTAGTACATACGCCGGATGCATTGTTGATTCTTCATAAAGAAAAATCTCAAGATGTTAAAAAAGTCTATAATCAACTTGAAAAATATAAATCTACTTTACGATAATTACTATAGTTTCAAAAGGATCAAAAAATTGATTAATTGTTTCTAGTGTTTAAATCGTAGTTAGATAATTAAAAATATAGTCTGCATTTTGATTATGGAAATGATGAATTATGATTAGATGTATAGATAGAAGTAATAATAAAATTGCAGCTTAAAAATTCCTATGAAAATTATAACAAAGATTTAAAATAATGTTTAAAGATAAAGTTCTCTTAATTACCGGTGGAACAGGTTCATTTGGTAATGCCATGTTGAAAGGCTTTTTAAATTCTGATTTGAAAGAAATAAGAATTTTTTCTCGTGATGAGAAGAAACAGGAAGATATGCGAATTGAATATAAAAATGACAAATTAAATTTTGTAATTGGTGATATTCGTAATTTTGATGATGTAAATCAGGCAATGATGGATGTTGACTTTGTATTTCATGCTGCTGCCTTAAAACAGGTTCCTTCTTGTGAATTTTATCCTATGCAGGCTGTTCAGACCAATATTCAGGGAGCTGAAAATGTTTTGGAAGCTGCCGCAAGAAACAACGTTTCAAGGGTGGTTGTATTAAGCACTGATAAAGCTGTATACCCTATCAATGCAATGGGAATTTCTAAAGCAATGATGGAAAAACTAGCTGTTGCAAAAGCTAGGGATCCTCGCATACAGAAAAACGAAGCGATCATCACAGCAACACGGTATGGCAATGTAATGTGCTCCAGAGGTTCCATCATACCACTATTTATCAAACAAATTAAGGAAGGAAAACCATTAACAATTACTAATCCTGAAATGACGCGTTTTATGATGTCGTTAGATGATTCAGTTGAGTTGGTAATGTTTGCCTTCAAAAACGGAAATCCAGGGGATATTTTTGTACAAAAATCTCCAGGGGCTACTATTCAGGTTTTAGCACAAGCTTTAAAAGAATTATTTAATGCTGATAATGAAATTAATATTATAGGAGAAAGACATGCTGAAAAAAAATATGAGACCTTATGTTCTAAAGAAGAAATGGCTAAAGCTGAAGATCTAGGGAGATTTTATCGCGTCCCTGCAGATTTTCGAGATCTTAATTATACAAAATATGTTCAGGAAGATGGGCCAAAATTAGTAGACGATGAGTACAACTCTGACAATACTCAGAGACTTTCCGTGGAAGAACTAAAAAAATTATTACTTACCTTAGATTACGTAAAAGACGAATTAGCCACTCATATAAAATAAATAGAAATGTTACCGTTAGTAAAAACCTCTATTCCAGCTAAGGAATTATTGATGCCCAGATTAGAAGAAATTTTATATAGTGGCTATATAGCTCAAGGTGAAGCTGTAGAAGAATTTGAAAGAAAGTTTGAACAATATATAGGAGGTGGAAATACACTTTCACTTAATTCGGGTACGGCAGCCTTACATATTGCGCTTATTTTAGCAGGAGTAAAAGAAGGAGATGAAGTTATTAGCACTGCTTTAACAGCAGAACCTACTAATACATCTATAAAATCTGTAGGAGCAAAAATTCGATATGCTGATGTAGACATTGAGACCGGAAATATTTCTCCAGATTCTATTGAAAAGAATATTAACGAAAACACCAAAGCTATTATTGTTGTAGACTATGCTGGTATTCCTGTAGATGTAAAGCGAATCAAAGAAATATCAGAAAAATATGGCATTCCGGTAATTGAAGATGCGGCTCATGCTTTGGGAGCTAAGTTTAATGGAAAAAAAACAGGAAATCATTTTCCATTTACCATATACTCCTTCCAAGCAATAAAACATTTAACAACAATTGACGGAGGAGCATTACAAATTTTAGACAATGATCTTTATGAAAAAGGCAAAATTATTCGTTGGTTCGGATTAGATAAAAAATTAAGCCGAATGGATAATAATATTACTATGCAGGGATATAAATATCACATGAATAATGTGAATGCTACAGTTGGATTGGCCCAATTGGAAAATATTGAAGAGCTTGTTCAAAAATATATAAATAACGGAAAATATTTGGATGAGAATCTAAAAGGTGTTCAGGGAGTAGAGACGATTAAATACTACCCTAATACCGAAGCTTCTTATTGGCTTTACACCCTTAAAGTAGAAAATAGAGACAGATTCATTAAGAAAATGGCTGAAAATGGAATTATGGCCTCTGAACTGCATAAAAGAAATGACTTACATACTTTTTTGAATGATTTTAACTCAGAGCTTCCCAATTTAGATCAATTCTACAGTAAAATGGTACATTTACCTTGTGGATGGTGGGTTAATAAAGAAGATTGTGATAAAATGATTTCCTTAATAAAAGAAGGCTGGTAATGATTCCTATATTTAAACCTTATATGCCAAAAGGAATTGAACAGGATTTAGGTAATATCCTACATTCTGGACAATTAGCATATGGTAAACATGGTAAAAATTTTGAGCAGGAATTAGGAAATTTTATTCAAAATTCAAAAGTTCTTATTACTGCTACGTATAATCAGGCTTTACTGATAGTTTTATCAGCTTTAGATTTAAAACCTGGAGATGAGATCATTGCGAGCCCGGTAAGTTGTCTGGCAAGTAATCAACCTTTTGCGATTAAAGGTTTGACTATTAAATGGATTGATGTAGACCCTGCAACCAGTACCATGGATATAAGCTTGTTGAAAAATCTTATTAGTTCGAAGACTAAAGCTATTTTCAATAATATTTTTTGCGGATATGCAGGTGACTTAGAAGAAATTTATAAGATTGGAAAAGAATTTGGGATTCCTGTAATAGATGATTGTATTGAAGGTTTTGGAACAAAATTCAACGGAAATTACACAGGAAATACAGGGGCGGATGTAACAGTTTTCTCTTTCCAAACGGTGCGTTTACCGAATACTATAGACGGGGGAGGTTTAGTCTTCAAAGATGAAAAGCTCTATGAAAAGACCAAATTGATAAGAGATTATGGAATTGACAGAACCAATTTCAGGCTTTCCAATGGAGAAATCAATCCGGATTGCGACATTAAATTAGAAGGATATGGTGCAACAATGTCCGAAATCAATTCTTATATTGGTTTGAAACAGATGGAGAATATTTCAGATTTACTGCAAATTCAGAAAGATAATGCTGAAAAATGGTCTGTTCTTTTTGAAAATAGAAAAGATGCAATGCCATTGAAAATTCATGCAAAATGCGAGCCTAATTTTTGGATATATGGTGTTCTGGCGGAAGATAAATTGAAATTTATTCAAGATATGAAAGATTCAGGCTATTATGCGACAGGAGTGCATGTAAATAATAATATTTACTCAGTGTTTAACAACAAAATCAATTTGCTCGGAGTGAACGAATTTATGAGAAAATTCGTGGCAATTCCGTCGGGTTGGTGGTTTCGAAAATAAAGATGGAACAGATCAAGACCATATTAATTAAGCACAAAGATATCACAGTTGTACTGTTAAAACAAATTGCTGAATTAAAATCAATTCGGTGGAATTATTCATTAGAAAATCAATTGAAATGGATGAATGATAATCTTAAAAATGAAGATTATCACTTATTGATTTATGTTACTGATCAGCTTGTAGCCTATACGAATTTTGTTGATATTCAGGTTGGGATAAACAAACAGCCGATTCCTTTCAAGGGTATTGGTAATGTATGTACAGCAGAATCAGGAAAAGGTTTAGGAGATTTACTAATGAAAAGTATCAACGAAGTCATTATCACACATAACTGGAATGGTGTCTTGCTTTGCAAAGACAAATTAGTTGGCTATTATGAAAAATATGGATGGATATTGGTTGATAAAAATAATATTTTTTCGAAACAGTTACAATCCATCAATACTTTAACCTTTAATTTAGATTCCAAAATTGTTTTTTTTGAATATAATAATGTTTTATTTTGATAATAGATGTTAAAAAAAATAAAAAATGTATTAAACTATTTGCTGAAATCAATATTGGTTCAATTGCAAGAAGAATTTACTGTATTAAGAGTTAAGTACTATAGGAGATCAGGATATGATATTCATTCTTCAGTTTACATTGCTTCAAATTGTAATATAAAGGGAAAGGTATCTATTGGGGAAGGTTCTTCTTTGGCACATAATTGTGTATTATCGGGTGGAAATGAAGGTATTGAGATAAGAAAGAATGTAATGATTGCACCAAATGTTGTAATCATTGCTTTTAGCCATGGGACTGAAAATAATGGTATTCCAATGTCCAAACAAAATAATTCAGAATCTAAAGTGGTAATTGAAGATGATGTATGGGTTGCAGCGAACTGTACAATAGGAAATGGGGTGACTATTGGAACAGGTTCTATAATTGCTGCAAACTCTTTTGTTAATAGGGATGTTGAGCCATTTTCAATTATAGGTGGTGTTCCTGCTAAATTGATAAGGAAAAGATAATATGAAGAAAAATATCATTGCCAATTTAATAGGGCGTTTTTGGGGGATTTTATCTAATTTTCTATTCATTCCATTTTATATTAAATTACTTGGATTCGAAAGTTATTCCATTATAAGCTTCTCATTAATGATAGCAGGAATCATGGCAGTTCTAGATGCTGGACTTACTGCTACACTTTCTAGAGAATTTGCTAGAACTGATAAAAATGAGGAAGAGAAAAAAAAAATTTTTACAACACTTGAAACTATTTATTATATATTAGTTGTTTTATGTATAACAATCATTTTTTTGTTTTCTAAAACTATTGCAACACAATGGATTAATACACCCTATTTTACTGATAATCAAATTACTTATTTTTTAAGAATTTTAAGCTTTGAAGTCGGTTTTCAATTACTTTTAAGATTTTATCTAGGGGGATTTTTAGGTTTAGAAAGACAGGTAGAGGCAAATCTATATCAAATTGCCTGGGGAGTTGTAAGAAATGCAATAGTTCTAATTCCTTTGTACTACTTCCCTCAATTAGATGTTTTTTTCATTTGGCAAGCTGTTACAACAATCTTGTTCACAATCTTGTTGAAAATGATATTACAGAAAAGATTGGGAAATAATATGTTTTCTTTTAAAACAAAAATTGATAAAGGGATTTTAAAAGATGTAGGAAGTTTTGCAGGTGGAATGATGTTAATTGCTTTAGTTTCTATATTGAATACCCAATTAGATAAAATAACAATCAGTAAGCTACTTTCAATTGAAAATTTAGGATATTATACATTAGCGCTTGCACTTGCGCAAGGATTAATAATTTTAGTAAATCCATTTTCGGCAGCTTTACTGCCTAGGTTTACAGCTTTTTATTCTATATCTAAAAAAAAGGAAGCTTCCGAGTTATTTGCCAAATCATCATTAATTATTTCTGTAATTATTTTTACAATAATGATGGTAATGTCTTTTTTTGCAAAAGATATTATCTGGATTTGGACCGGAGATAAAAAAATTGCAGAAAAAAGTTATCATATAGTACCTATTATATTATTATCTTACACAATGTTAGCCTTGGCTATTTTACCATATAACATTGCTATTGCGAACGGTAATACAAAATTTAATAATATTTTAGGTATAACTAGTTTAGTCTTAACAATTCCTGGTTATTATATTTTTACGAAAAAGTATGGTGCTATGGGGGCAGCAAGTGTTTTTTGTTTTGTTCAAATATTCGTCACATTGATTTATTTTTATTTTATAAATAAAAAATATCTATTTTTAAATTTTTATATAGATATAATGTTACGTAGGTTTATATTTCCATTACTCGTAATTGGATTAATTGTTTTATGCTTAGCATATATACCAAACTATTTTGAAGACAATAGAATTTTATCATTAACATGGATTGGACTTATTACTTTCACTACACTTATTTTAAGCTTAGGAATTTTAGTACCTAAAACAGAACTATTTACCTTAATTAAGTTTAAAAAGATTAAAAATTAAAAGGATGAAACCGTTATTATCTATAGCAATAGCAACAAAAAACAGACAAACGTATTGTAGAAGTGCGGTAGAAAGCATTTTATCTTTAAACAATTATAGTATACAAGTTATAGTTCAGGATAATAGTGATGACAGGAATTTAGAACTATTATTAGAAAAACATTTTGATGATTCTAGGCTTATTTATAATTATACGGCGCCACCTTTCTCATCAATTGATAATTTTAATGCTGCAATAGGATTAGCTGCTGGAGAGTATGTGTGTTTGATTGGCGATGATGATGGTATCAATCCTGAAATAATTGATGCGACGATTTGGGCTAAGGAAAATGATGTAGATGCTTTAACGGGTAGTTTATCAGCAAATTATACTTGGGAAAACACCGGTGCTCCGGGTACTTTTTTTACGAAGAATGTTGGTTCTAACTTAAGTGTTTTACAATTTAGCGCTCGTGTTTATCAGGTTAATTTAGAAGACTCTTTAAAAAAGCTAATGGCTAATGGATGCACAAACTACTCTGAATTTGATTTTCCCAAATTATATCATGGTATTATCAGAAAAAGTATTTTAGATAAAATAAAAGAGGATACGGGAGATTATTTAAAAGGCTTAAGTCCAGATATTTATTCTGCAATTGCATTATCTTGCTATGTAAACAAATTAGTGGTAATTGATTATCCATTAACCATACCTGGTGTTTGTGGTCAGAGCACAACTGTTTCTGAAGGACAAGTAAAAAAACATTCAAAAAAAATAGAGGACGCTCCTCATTTTCGAGATCGGGGAGATTATGTATGGAGTAAAGAAGTTCCTCGCATATACTGTGTACAAACAATCTGGGCGGATTCTGGATTTGCAGCATTAAGGGAAATGGGACGATCTGATCTTATTCAGCTTTTTGATCAATATATGCTTTTTGCAAATATCATTTATGCTGATAAAAGCTTAAAAAATATGGTTTACAAGCATATTGCTGATCTAAATTCCACAAAAAAATTAACTCTCAGGAATCGAATCAAATTAAATCAAGCATTTTTAAAAGGTCCAATTTTTAAATTTATAACTAAAAGAGCTGTTGGAAGATTAAAAATAATATTAAAAATCTCTAAATTTAAAAATATTAATGATTTACCAACAATAAATGAAGCTATGCTTGCCTTAACGGATTATTTAAAAGAAGAGTATCAAAAACCTGTTCATTATTATTTAAATAGATACTTGCCTAAATAATTTGTTAAAATGATGTATGAATATATCATAGAATTTCGGATTGCTTAAGTTTGCGAATTTTAGAAATAATAATATAAGACGGTTATTTGAATTGCAGTTTATTCCATACAAAATTGAAAGTGTACATTAGTTAAAATAATTTAAGGATAATATTATGAAGTTTTGCGTTGGAATAACAACATATAACAGGCTTGACCTGATAGAAAGAATGTCTTCATCATTAAACACCTCTAATGATATAGAATTATGTAATATAAGAATATATGATGATAAGAGTTCTGAAATTTCTCTAGATGATATTAAAAGTGCATTCCCTAATGCAAAAGAAATAATAGTAAGAGATAAAAACTTAGGTGCTGATCGCAATATGTACCAAATGTTTTTAGATTTTTTAGATACTCAAGATGATTATTTATTTGTTGCAGATTCGGATTTAATTTTCCATCCTGAATGGTTTCTGTTTTTCAAAAGATATTCTCATTTTGATATTCTGTCTTTATACAATTCTGTTTCACATAAGGTAATGGGAACTGTAAATGAAGAAATAATACACAAACTTCATATAGGTGCTGCAGGAACCATTTTTAAAAGAAATATAGTTAAGGAGATTATAGAGAATGTGCCTCCTTCACGTAGTTATGATTGGGATTGGTCTAATTTTTTAGTCAAAAAAGGATATCATTTAAATGTTTCTAAGAGGAGCTATGTGCAACACATAGGAATAATTGGGACTAATAATGATGGTGGATCAGTTATTGATTTTGGTTTAAATTTTTTACCAGGAAATGCTATTAATGAAAAATATTTAATAGATTTTTTTCAGCATGCCCTGATTTCGAAGGATGAATTTATAAAATATAGCTACAGTCCAAAAATAGTGCTTCGGAAAATAAAAAGTGCTTTTAAGATTTTAAAGTGGAAAATATCTAATCAATAATTAAATGGAATATTTTTTATTTTTATTTTTATTTCTAATATTCGGAATTATTGCTCTTATTGATAAGAAAAAAACTTCAAAATTTTTTTTTGCATTAATTGCATTCTTTTTTATAGTTCTTTTCGGTGGTTTAAGATATCAGGTGGGTGTTGACTGGTACAATTACGAATCTATTTTTCAGGAATCTACATTTGATAACTTGTTTCAAATAGGAATTGAACCTTTTTTTAATTTACTTATTGTTTGTATTAAACATTTTAATTTAGATTATTTATTTTTTGTATTTTTTATTTTTACTGTTGCTACATGTTTGAAGTTTACCTTTCTGTTTAAATATTCAAACTCTTTTTTTGCCGCACTGTTAATATATTTTCCTATTCAATTCATGACTTATGATATTAATGGAATTAGGCAGGGGCTAGCAATTGGTATAACATTTTGGAGTGTTGGTTATTTATTGGAAAAGAAATTATTGCCTTTTTTAGCAATTGTTACATTGGCAACATGTTGCCATTATAGTGCAGCTATTTTTTTTCCATTTTATTTTATTGCCAATATAAAGATAAAGGATAAGTATATTCATATTATTGTATTTTCAAGTGTTGTTTTAGGATTCTTATTACAAGATATGATTCTAGCATATGTTTTACCAAAACTTAGTGGACTGGAATCTGTTTTTGCACAGAAAGTATCAAGTTATTCAATTAATGAAAACTTTGGAAAGGGCTTATCTTTAGGTTTTTCGACTTTTCATAGATTAGCAATTTTTTATTTGTTCTTTATTTTCTACGATAAATTAAATATAGAGCCAAGATTAAAAAATATTTTGTTAAATTCATATCTTATATCTATAGTATTGTATTTTTTATTCTCAGCAATTGAAATCATTGCTTCGCGAGGTAGTCTTTACTATAGATCCTTTGATATTTTAATAATCGCAAGTTTTATTACAATTCCTAAAAAATTCGAATCCAAAATGTTGGTGTTGCTTATCATTTTCCTATATGCTGTTTTGGGTGTGAACACTAATCTTAGTTTACCTTTCAATGGACTAGTTCCTTATCAAAATTCAATGTTTAATTGAAAATAATTTTTATAACTAAAATATGAAAGTGGAAAATAATATAAATTTAGTAATTGACTGTAGAATGGTTAATAATTCTGGAATAGGAACCTATATTGAAGAATTATTAATTTTCTTTCTAAAAGATAAAAAAAAATCTTTAAAACTAATAACAAATAGCCTAAGTGATGATAAAATAAGAAAAATAGTCAGCGATTCGGGAAGAAAGGTAGATATTATTTTTTTCAAATCAATGCCTTTTTCACTGAAAGAACAGTATGAGTATTTTACTAAGTTACCTAAAAATGTAAAAGTTTTTATTCCACATATTAATATACCTTTCTTTGTTAAAAAGGAAAGCTTGTTTATTACAGTTCATGATACTTTCCATTTAGCTAATCCTGAATACTATTCTAAATTTGCAATTTTTTATTTTAAATTTCTCTTTAGAATGATAAAAAGAAATGCATATAAAATTTTCACAGTATCAAAGTTCTCTAAATCGGAAATATTAAAGTTTGTTAAGGTAAATCCTGAAAAAGTTGAAATCATCTATAATGGTTACAAGCAAATAAATAAATTTGATACTACGTTTATTGACCCACTTATTAAACAAAAAATAGATGATTATGAGAAAGTTATATTATTTGTGGGAAACGTTAAACCACATAAAAATTTAAAATTTTTAGTAAGTGTATTTAATAAACTACAAAGACAAGATGTATTATTGTTAATAGTTGGAAAAAAAGATGCTTTTTTTATAAATGAAGAAATTAATACTTCAGAAAATAACAACATTTTTTTTACGGGTTTTGTAAATGAAGATACTTTAAAATACGTATATGAAAAATCTTCTTTTTTGGTACTTCCATCACGGTATGAAGGATTTGGTTTACCCATTCTTGAAGCAATGTATTTTAATAAACTAATTATTGCATCTAATATTGCTGTTTTCAAGGAGATTTTTGAAAATAGAATTAATTATTTTGAATTAGATAATGAAAATAGTTTATTAAGTGAAATAAACAAGTTGTTACTCCAAGATAATTACTATAAAAATTATGAATTATTTTTAGAACAATTTACTTGGGAGATTTCAGGAGAAAAACATGAAAAATTTTTAATGAGATGAAAATATTGCAGTTTGGAAAAGCTTATCCACCAGCAAATTTAGGAGGAGTTGAAGTTGTAATACAATTACTTACAGAGGGTCTTAATGATAGTAATATAGTATGTGATGCTTTGGGAGTTAATGATAAAGCAGAATATAAAGAAGAGACCTATAAGAATGGTATCATTTATAAATCTAAATTGATAATAAAGAAATTTTCAACATTATTTTCTTTACAAGTTATTCAGATTTTAAGAAAAATTCAGAATAACTATGATATTTTACATGTTCACTCGCCAGATCCTATGGCAGCAATAGCATTATTTTTAACGAGACCAAAAGTTCCTATAGTACTTCATTGGCATAGCGACATATTAAGACAAAAATTTTTTTTATTTTTCTATACACCTTTGCTAAAATGGATGATGAAAAGGTCCTCAGTAATCATTGCTACTAGCCCAAACTATATTAAAGGCTCTAAGCTATTAAATTCATTTAAAGATAAATGTCAAGTAGTTCCAATAGGAATTAATATACAGAAATCTGATTTTAAAATTGAAGAGAATCGTTTTCTTTTTTTAAAAGAGAAAAACATTATTTTTTCCTTGGGAAGATTGGCTTATTATAAAGGATTTGAGTACCTTATTCAAGCAGCAACATTATTACCGGAAGACTCTATTGTTGTTATAGCTGGCGAGGGTGAAGAAAGAGAAAAATTAGAAAAGATTATTAAAAATAATAAACTGGAACATAAGGTAATCTTGCCCGGCAAAATTACAGATGCAGAGAAGGATTTTCTATTTAAAAATGCAAAAATTTTTGCTTTAAGTTCAATATTTAAAACAGAAGCGTATGCTATAGTTCAAGTAGAAGCATTGTCTTATGGACTCCCTATAGTTTCTACTAAAATTCCGGGTTCTGGTGTTGATTGGGTAAATCTTGATAATTTGACAGGAATTACCGTTGAAATAATGAATGCTGTTGAATTGGGACAAGCCATCAATAAAATAATAAATGATAAAGAATTATATAAGGCGTTTTCTAAAAATGCTTTTAATAGATATAAGAATGAATTGACAAGAGATATTATGATATATAAAACTGTTTCAATTTATAAAAATATTCTTCATGTATATACTAAAAAAAATTAAATGTTATTTTTAGTATATAAAAAATGTGGATATATATGTTACATAATTTAACTAGTAAGAATTTTTCAGCTATAAAATAATGGCTTTTTCAGTTTTAATATTTGGAGCTAATGGCTTTATTGGTAAGAATGTATTTCAATTTTTAAAAAAGGAATACAATGTCACTACATGCTCACTGAGAACAAAGGAATCCAATATAGATTTTTCTAATTATGAAGTCTATTTAAATTTTGTAGGCAAGGCTCATGATCATAATAAAACAGCTTCCGAAGAAGACTTTTACCATGTGAATGTAGACCTAACAAAAAATATTTTTAATGCTTTTATAAAGTCGGAAGCTAAAATATTCATCCACATAAGCTCTTTAGCAGCACTAGAAGAATTTGAATCTTTAAAACCATTAACGGAAGAGGATAGCTGTAATCCGAATTCATGGTATGGAAAATCCAAAAGGAAAGCTGAAAAATGGCTATTAGAACAGAGACTACCAGAAAATAAAAAATTAATAATCCTTAGACCCCCTATGGTTCATGGCCCAGGAGATAAAGGGAATTTAGGCCTGTTATATAAATTAATTTCAAGAGGAATACCTTATCCTCTATCTTCATTTGAAAATAAAAGGTCATTTATTTCAATAGATAATTTTTGTTTCTTTATAGATGAAATTATTAAAAATGAGGGAAAGCTGGTTAGTGGAATTTATCATATTTCAGATGATGAATTAATCTCAACAAACCAAATTATTGATATCATCAAAAAAGTTGAAAAGAAGAATACACCGGATTTGAGTCTCCCTAAATTTTTTGTAAAAGGTTTGGCAAAGATTGGAGATATCATCCCGATACCTTTGAATAGCTTACGTTTAAAAAAAATGACTTCAGATCTTACGGTTTCCAATCAAAAAATAAAATCGGCTCTAGGAATTGAACAACTTCCTTTATCAGCTGAAGAAGGTCTTATAAAGACCATTAAAAGCTTTAAAAGAGAAAAGTAAACTTAAATAAACTGTTACACTTACACTTAAAAATTATGATCCGCATATTCGATTTTTTATTTTCATTTTTCGGGCTTTTATTTCTTTGGCCAATTCTGGTAATTTTATATATAATAGGATTATTTGATACAGGCTCACCCATATTTGTGCAGGAGAGAGTGGGACGTCATAAAAAACCGTTCAAACTGATTAAATTCAGAACGATGCATGTGAATACTAAATCTGTGGCGACCCATCTTTCGAATCAGGCATCTGTCACAAAATTCGGAAGCTTTCTACGTAAATCTAAACTTGATGAACTTCCGCAATTGATTAATGTTTTAACCGGAGATATGAGTTTAGTTGGACCAAGGCCCAACTTATTCAACCAAACTGAATTGATTGAAGAGAGAGATAAAAGAGGGGTTTATAGTGTAGTACCTGGAATTACAGGCCTTTCGCAGATCAATGAAATTGATATGTCAACTCCTGTTGAACTCGCTATTAAAGATGCTGAAATGATTCAAAACCTTACACTTTCAGATTATTTCAAGTATATTTTTGCAACCGTTAGCGGAAAAGGTCAGGGAGACAGAATCCAGAAATAATTTTCTCATTTTGCTTTAAATCAATTAAATTTACTTTAAAACAGTAAAATGCAGGATAAAATATGGCTTTCTTCACCCCATCTTTCAGGAAAAGAACTTTTTTATGTAAAGGATGCTTTTGAGAAAAATTGGGTAACTTCAATTGGAGAAAATATTGATGGTTTCGAACAGGATTTAAAAAAATGCTTAGGGAATAACCATGAATTGGTGGTATTAAATTCTGCTACTTCCGCAATCCATTTGGCATTGGTGATGTTGAATGTGACACAAGATGATGAAGTCCTTACTTCTACATTTTCCTTTGTTGCTTCAGCCAATCCCATAACCTATTGCGGAGCGACTCCCGTATTCTTAGACTCAGAAAAAGAGACATGGAATATGTGCCCGAAAGTATTACAGGAAGCTATTGAAGACCGAATTCAGAAAGGGAAAAAGCCAAAAGCGATCATTGTTGTGCATTTATATGGAATGCCTGCAAAAATGGAAGAGATTAATGAAATCGCAGCAAAATATGATATTCCGGTGATTGAAGATGCAGCAGAAGCACTAGGCTCAAAATACAAAAAACAGGCTTGCGGAACTTTGGGAAATTTCGGGATTCTGTCCTTTAACGGAAATAAGATTATTACCACTTCAGGTGGAGGAGCTTTGGTTTGTAATACCAAAGAAGATAAGGATAAAGCGGTGTTTCTTTCTACTCAGGCAAGAGATAATGCACCTCATTATCAGCATTCTCATATAGGATATAATTACCGGATGAGTAATATTACTGCAGGAATTGGGCGTGGACAGATGGAAGTTTTGCCAGATAGAATCGAAGCCCGTAGAAAAATGCATGAATTTTATGTAGAGCTATTTAGTGAAATAAATGGAGTCGATGTCTTTTCGGAGCCAACATCTGATTATTACTCCAATCATTGGTTGTCCGCTATTATTATTGATCCGGAAATAACAGGACGAAACCGTGAAGAATTACGATTGGCATTGTTAGAAAATAATATTGAATCTCGCCCTTTGTGGAAACCAATGCATTTGCAGCCGGTCTTTGCAGATGCTCCATACTACGGTGAAAATGTTGCGGAAGAATTATTCAATAATGGACTGTGTTTGCCTTCGGGCTCTAATTTGTCTGACAAGGATCGTGAAAGGATCGCCAATGTGATAAAAAATTTCTTTAACTAAAATATTTAGCATTAATACTAGAAATCTGTGGGAAACTACAGATTTTTTTGTGCAAAGGGTCATGATGATGATTGATACTGGTGATATTTTTTAATTCCTTATTTTTATAGAAAATTGAGAAATTATGTTTCATAAAAATATTTTGATATTTTCTAGAATGAATTTTTAGTCTTTTTACAATTTTTAATGTTTAATTTTAATGCTTAAATTGAATAAAATACAAACTTATACTGTATGAATAAATATCCTGTTCCTGAAAATGAAGCAGAAAGATTGGAAAGATTGAAGATATATGATCTTTTAAATCTGGGAAAAGATCCAGACCTGGATGTATTTGCAGAGGCAGCTTGCCTTATTGCCGATTGTCCGGCTTCATTAATTGCTATGATGGAGCTGGAAACACAGACCATCCAAAGCTGCGTGGGAATTTCTCTGGATTTTGTAGCCCGTAGAGACACGGTTTGCCAATATACGATCATGGATAGAGAAGTGTTGGTGATTAACGATACTTTTTTAGATGATCGTTCCTCTTCTAACCAGATTATCAGAGAAGGAGGAATCCGTTTTTATGCGGGAGTTCCTTTGATTGATGATATGGGTTTTATATTGGGAACCATCTGTGTAATAGACTACAAACCTAAAACCCTTTCCGAGAAGCAGATACATTCCTTGAAAAAACTGGGTGAGGCAGTTACCAAAATATTGATAAGCAAAAGGAAAAATATTCAGGCAGAATATTTCTCTGAAACCTTTACGATTACCAATAACATCATTTGTGTTTTAGATAACGGATTTAGATTGAAGAATGTAAATCCTGCATTTGAAAATGCTTTTCATATCAATAAAAATCTCGCCATTGAAAAAGATTTTATTAGTCTTTTGGGAGAAAATAATGAAAAGCTGAGGGAATTATGCAGAGATCTGCCTGGAAATGAAATTGGTATAGATTACACTACTTATACCACAATCTCTGAAACTGAAGCAATAATTATAGAATGGCAACTCAAGCAGAATATAGGGAAAACAGAAATTTTCTGCTTTGGGAGAAACATTACCCAGGAAAGACAGGAACGCCAGAAATTGGAAAGCTCGGAAAGAAGATTCAGAAACTTTTTTGAAAATGCCATTGGGTTGATGAGCATGCATGATATGGAAGGCAATATTCTGTCCGTTAATGAAAAAGGGCGGGAAGTTTTGAAATATGCCAAAGATGAGGTTACTTCTTTAAACCTAAAAGATTTGGTACCTGCTGATCATCGGGGGTTACTGGATCAGTATTTATTACGTATCACCGCTAATAAAGAAGATTCGGGGATGATGATTCTTCAGGCAAAAGATGGGGAGCAGATCTACTGGATGTACCACAATATGGTAGAGACTGACGAAACAGGTGCTCCATATGTAGTAAGTACCGCGCTCAATATGACTGAACGTATACAGCTGGAAAGAGATTTAATCAATACAAAAAAAATACTGGAACAAACGAGTTCTGTCGCTCAGGTGGGAGGCTGGGAAATGAATCTTAAATCACGTGTAATGCTGTGGTCGGAATCGACAAAGGAGATTTATAAAGTCGATAAAAACTTTACTCCGGATTTTGAGAACCTGATTGCATTTTATGAAAGGGAAAGTGAAAAAAGGATGAGGTTTTTGCTGACAAGAGCAATAGAAAAAGGTATTTCTTTTGATGAAGAATTTCAGCTTAAGAGAGCAAATGGAACAATTATTTGGGTAAGAGTAAAGGGAATTCCTGAATTTGAGGGAGATGATTGTGTAAGGATTTTCGGGATTATTCAGGATATTGATGAAGCTAAAAAAACATATCTGGAACTGGAACGTAAAGAAGCTATGCTTCAGTCTTTTGTTAATAATGTACCTGCAGCGGTTGCAATGTTTGATAAAGATCTGAATCATGTTTCAGTAAGCAAAAGGTGGAAGGAAGAGTTTCATCAGGAAACCCAGGATATTATTGGCAAAAATCTATTTAGTATTTATCCTAATGTACCGGAAGAAAGAAGAAAGATCTATGCAGATGCATTAAAGGGTATTCCATATAAAAATGAAAACCAGGTATTTGAGATCGTAGGATTTGATGAACCTCAGCATTTTAATTGGGAAGTCATTCCTTGGAATATGAATGACGGTGAAACAGGTGGGGTGATTATTTTTACACAGAATATTACAAGTTCAGTAAAAATTAATGAAGAGCTGAAAAAAGCAAAGCAGCTTGCTGACTTGGCAAGCAAAGCAAAATCTGAATTTCTGGCCAATATGAGTCATGAAATCCGTACCCCTCTGAATGGAGTGATAGGGTTCTCAGATCTTTTGCTAAAAACTCCGTTAAATGAAACACAGGTTCAGTATCTGAATTATATCAACGAATCAGGGAATAGTCTGCTAAACATCATCAACGATATCCTTGATTTCTCCAAAATAGAATCGGGCAAGCTGGAACTGTTAATTGATAAATATAACATCTATGATCTGGCAAACCAGGTCGTAAATGTAGTGCTGTATCAGGCGCAAAGGAAAGATCTGGAGCTGCTTCTGAATATAGAGCAGGGATTACCGAGAACACTATGGCTGGATGAATCGCGAATCAAGCAGGTACTGATCAATCTGTTGGGAAATGCTGTGAAATTTACAGGACAGGGAGAAATCGAGCTTAAGATTGAAAAACTGAAGAATGACGAGAAGATGATCACAATTCGTTTTTCTGTAAGAGATACAGGAATAGGAATTCCTTTGGAAAAACAGCAGCGTATTTTTGATGCCTTTACCCAAGAAGACAGTTCGGTAAGTAAAAAATATGGAGGAACAGGTCTTGGACTTACTATTTCCAACAATATCCTGAAATATATGGGAAGTAATCTGTCACTGACCAGCAAAATAGGAGAGGGTTCCGTATTCTTCTTTGATCTTGAAATTCCTTATGAGATAGAAGATATTGAAGATATTTCAGATTTAGAAATAGAACGTGTGCTTATTGTGGATGATAATGAAAATAACAGAATGATCCTTAAGCACATGCTGGAATATAAAAATATAAAATCCGAATTAGCAGCAAACGGACTGGAAGCTATTCAGCTTTTGATGCAAGGTGAACGTTTTGATGTGATTCTGATGGATTATCATATGCCGATATTATCCGGACTTGAAACGATAGAAAAAATAAAGGAATTGTTTAAAAAACAGGGTGAAATGACTCCTCTTATTGTGCTTCATACTTCTTCAGAAGAACATGAAGTGATTTCCTCTTTCCGACAAGACGAAAAATCATACTGTTTATTAAAACCTATTAAATCTGACGAACTCTATACAGCATTAAGCCGGGCAATTCAACATACCAAAAAGAATTCTGAAATCCCGGTTGCTAAAAAGGATATCGACCAATCTGTATTCACCCAGCCTCTTAGAGTATTACTGGCAGATGATAATCCTGTGAATATGGCACTCAACTTAAGAATGATGAGTTCACTTACTCCTAATGCAGAATTGGTTGAGGTAATGAATGGACAAGAAGCTTTGGATCAATGCAAGCAGCAGGTTTTTGATCTTATTCTGATGGATGTTCAGATGCCGGTAATGGACGGAATTGAAGCAACAAAACACATCCGTTTATTGCCAGATTATAAAAACGTTCCGATTATTGGGGTAACCGCAGGAAACATTACGGGGGAAAAAGAAAAATGCTTAGAATCTGGAATGTCAGATTTTCTGCCTAAACCTCTTAGACAGAATGATCTTCTGAATATGCTGAAAAAATATTTGGCTCATGAACAAGGAGAAGCAACAAAAGAGGATGATCTACCGATTGAAGAATATCTGAATATGGATATGCTGAAAGAGCAGATCGGAGACGATGAAGGGTTTAAAACATTCTTCTTAAATTTGGTCATTCAGGAGCTTACCCAGTCCTCAGAAAAACTAAAAAAGATTGCGGAAGAAAGGGATTTGGATGCAGCCAAGGCCTTTTTACATAAATTAAAGGGAACTTCCGGAACCGCCGGTTTATTCAAACTGGCACAATTAGCAGCAGACTGGGAAAAAAATATAGATCAGAATTCTGATTACACGGTAATGGAAGCTGACATAATGGAGGAAATAACAAGAGGAGAAAACTTAATAAATAAACTAATAAATCAATAAAAACTAAAAATAAATAAAGTATGTTAATCTTGATTGCTGAAGATGATGAGCTGATATTAAAAACAATAGAACACAAACTCTTGAAAGAAGGGTACGAAGTAGTGGTTACACGCAATGGTAAAGACGCTATTGATGCCATTAAAGAAAGAGAAATAGACCTCATCATTACAGACATTATGATGCCTTTTGCTTCAGGTACGGAAATACTTGCGGCAGTAAGATCGTTCGGTAAAAAAATACCGGTGATCATGCTTTCCAGTTTAGGACAGGAAGAAGTGGTATTGGAGGCCTTCGATTTAGGCGCTTCAGATTTTATGGTAAAGCCTTTTAGTCCTAATGAATTAATACTACGTATAAAAAGACTCACCGCTAAATAGAAAAAATGACCACACTATTTCTATATGTTTCGGTACATGAGCTGTTCCTTACTTTTTTAGGAATATTAATATTGGTACTTATATTAATTATAGTCGTACTCTCATACAGCTTCTATCAGTATAAAACCCTGAATCATATTCATCAATGGTCTGAAATGATAGATGAAAAAGTTTCAGAAGCGATTGTGTATGGCCCCGAAGACCAAAAAGATAATGAAATCTTTAATACCTATTCCCGGGAATCCTCATTCAGAAATCTGTTTTTAGAAAGATTGGTGGCTTCCGAGAAAAAATTTTCCGGAGGAGCACAGGATGAGATCAAAAAAATTTTTACGGATTATAACCTTCAGAAAGAAGCCTTCAAAAAGTTAGGACAAAAAAAGCCTCATCTTATTGCAGAAGGTATACAGGAGCTTACAGCGATGAAAGTAGAATCAGCAGTTCCTAAAATTATGCCATTCCTTAAGCATCCTTCTCCTCAGGTATATCAGGAGGCTCAGTATGCAATGGTAGTTTTTAAAGGATTTCAGGGGTTACATTTTCTTAATGACTTTACTTATATAATCTCAGACTGGCAGCAGCTTCGTTTACTCCGGTCTATCAATCTAGATCCAGATCAGTGTCAGCAGGTTGTAAATGTTTGGTTAGACAGCCAGAATACTTCAGTGATTATTTTTGCATTGAGGTTGCTGAGAAAATTCCAGATGCTGGCTTTTTATGATAAAGCACAAGCGTTACTAATGCATCCGGCTATTGATGTTCGTATAGAAACGGTAAAAGCATTGCAGGCACTGGAAACTTCCTCTACCATTGCCGAGTTTAAAGAAATCTATGAAGAGCAGCCTTTAGAAGTACAAATAGAAATACTGAAGGCTATGAAATTGTCTCACGATCCTCGTTGTGCCGATTTTTATAAGGAAAAACTGAACGGAACGAATCTTCCGGGAGTAAAGATTGCTGCAGCTGAAGCACTTCTTGCTTTAGGATATCATGATTATCTTCTTGAAATCATTGAAAATGATGCTTCATGTCCTCAATTGGTTCAGATTATTAAACACGCATTACAGGAAAAAATATGATAGAATTCTCCCATATTATTTATGAGATTGTTATTTGGCTGTTTTTACTCTATTCGGCAGCTGTTTTTCTCATCTATGCCTGGATAGGAATTTATGCATTCGGAGCTGTTGTACGGTATAAAAATGAGAATACTTTTACAGATTACAGTATCATCGCTGCCAATCCGAATGCTCCAGTTTTCAGTCTTATTGCTCCTGCATACAATGAAGGGATGACCATTGTTGATAATGTAAGATCCCTATTGTCGCTCTATTATCATAACCTGGAAATAATTATTGTCAATGATGGAAGCAAAGACGATTCCATGGAAAAGCTGATTCAGGCATATGAACTGGAATCCGTTTCCTTCTTTGTACAGGGAGATATCGAAACAAAACCGACTCGTGGAATTTATAAAAGTAAAAATCCGGCTTTTAAAAAGCTTATTGTTGTAGATAAAGAAAACGGAGGAAAAGCCGATGCTTTGAATGTGGGAGTCAATATTTCTTCCGGAGAATATATTGTATGTATAGATGTTGATTGTATTCTTGAGCAGGATGCAGTTCTAAGGCTGGCAAAACCATTCCTTGAGCAGACTGATAAAAAAGTAATTGCTTGTGGAGGAGTAATCCGATTAGCAAACAATTGTAAAATAGAAAATGGTAAAGTTACCGATGTGAATATCCCTAAAACCTGGCTGGGAAGAAGTCAGGCATTAGAATATATCAGAGCATTTGTATTAGGTCGTATGGCGTGGTCCAGAGCATCAGGACTGATTTTGATCTCAGGGGCTTTCGGAGCCTTCGACAGAAGTATTGTATTGGCTTGCGGAGGATATGACAGAAATACCGTTGGAGAAGATATGGAGCTGGTAGTGCGGATGAGAAGGTACATGGAAGAAAAGAAAGAACCCTATGAAGTTGTGAATATCCCGGATCCTTTGTGTTGGACGGAAGTACCGGAAACCAAAGATATTCTGAAAAAACAACGAAACCGTTGGATGCGCGGCACAATGGAAACCCTGTGGAAGCATAGAAAGCTTATGTTCAATCCTAATTATGGGAAATTGGGAATGGTAAGTCTTCCATATTGGTTCTTCTTTGAATTTTTAGGTCCATTGGTAGAATTTTCAGGAATTATTATATTCTTTATTTTTCTAATTCTTGGAATAGTCAACTGGCCGTTCTTTATGGTACTTTTTGCATTAGTCATCTCCACCGGGATCCTTTATTCCATCTATGCCATTCTTGTAGATCTTATAAGCAGGCAGGTCTATACCAAAAGAAAGGATTTTCTTACCTTAATTTTTACGGCCGTAATAGAACCTTTCTATTTTCATCCGGTAGTGGTAAAAGCAGGAGTGAAAGGTTTTGTAGATTATTTTAAAAAATCCCATGCCTGGGGTGAAATGACAAGACAGGGCTTTAGCCAGGAAGATAAAAACTTACCATGGAAGAAGCGTGTTGTGGCCATATTTAAACTTGGACTTAGACAGTGGGGAGTATTTGCTGTAGTATTTCTGTTTTTATTTTTGTTAGGAGTATTGGCAGAATGGGGTTGGTACCGGTATAATTTTAAAACCTTTGACACTTTTTTACTAATAAAAAGCCTTTTCGTAAATAATATACTGTTTGTATTCCAGATTATTTTCGGAATGGGGATCTTGTATTTGATTCTGAACTTTATAAAAGAAAAATGGGCTAAAACTTTAATAATTATACTTTGTACAGCGATTGTAGTCGTTCAATATGTACTGTTTTTATATTTCTTTGAGTCTCATAATATATTAGGGGCAGATATATTGTACTACAGTAAAGATGAGATGAAGCAGATCCTTCAGGCAAGCGGGATGCTGAATACTAAAAATATTGCATTAATGTGCCTCTTAATAGTAGGTATATTCATTCCTTTCTGGTTTGCAGCCAAATCAAGTTTTAAATCATTTTATATAGGTGCAATTACTTTGGTGATAGGGTTATCGGCATTTTTTATTCCCAAAGACACTTTGTTCTCTTTAGAGGCAAAAAATGAAAACGAATTTGAACAAAAAGCAGGACAAAGTAAATGGGCTTATTTTCTTACTTCGAATACTGAGAATTTTATCAGTGACCATCCGGAAATATCAGACCTTATTAATGGTTCAGAAACATTAGCGGCAGATCCTGAAATGCTCAATCAGGCATTTCCGTTCTGGAGAAAAGAAAAGACCAAAGACTTTTTAGGTGCTTATCTTAATCAGGCAGCAACAGCTCCAAACTTAGTATTCATTACGGTAGAAGGGCTTGGTCATGCTTACAGCTCGCCTAACGGGTATGTTGGTAATTTCACACCATTTATAGACTCTTTGGCAGGTGAAAGTTTATATTGGGAATTTAATTTGAGCTCATCAGGAAGAACATTTGGAGCAATTCCTACTCTTACAGGCTCTTTGCCTTTTGGAAAAAACGGATTTCTGGAAATTGAGAAAACTCCTGAACATTTCAACCTATTCAATATTCTGAAAAAGAACGGATTTGAAACCGGCTTTTATTACGGCGGAAATTCTTCTTTTGACCGTATGAGAGAGTTTTTAGAGTATAGTAAAGTAGATCATATCATAGATCAGCAGTTGTTTAAAGCTCCCTATCGTAAGTTACCTCAGAATAACGGTGAAAGTTGGGGATATGAAGATCAGGCAATTTTCGGAAAAATGTTGGAAGTGCAGAAGATGCAGAATCAGCCTTACTTTAATATGCTTCTTACGCTTTCAACTCATAATCCGTTTTTAATTAACAATTCAAAATATTACGAACAGCTGTTTGATAAAAGGCTGCAGTCAGGTCAGATTTCAGCATCACAGAAAAAATGGGCGTTAGAAAACAGAAAGCAGCTGGTTTCTGTGCTCAATCTTGACGATGCACTACAGAAATTTTTTGAAAACTATAAAAAGCGTCAGGATTTCAATAATACAATTTTTGTGATTACCGGAGATCATAGTATGCCGGAAATTCCTTTTGAAACAAAAATTGACAGGTATCATGTTCCTTTGATTATTTACTCGCCTTTATTAAAAGAAGCGAAACGTTTTAAAAAACGTGTCAGTCATTTTGATCTCGCTCCATCTATTTTGGCTTACTACAGAACAAATTATAAGCTGCATACTCCATCTTCTGTAGCATGGATCGGAAAAGGACTGACTAATGATGATGAAGATAATAATGAAGAAACTCCTCTAATGGAGACCAAAGATAAGCTGATTGACTATGTATATCGAAAATACCATTTTGTAGATAATCAATTGTTCGAACTGCAGCCTAATCTTGACGAAGATTTGATAAATAACGAATCTGCTAAAAATGATATGACCAAACGTTTTAACTTATTTAAAGCTAAAAACAATAGGTTCCATTCTTCTAAGAAATTGTTACCGGATTCTGTAGTGTCGAACTTTATGAATAAAAAAATACCAAAACCTTAAAAGGTTTTGGTATATCCTATATTAATATCAAATTGATTTCCTTTTTCGTCCGGCCGGTATTCCTGGTTGTAATAGGTGGCTGAAACCGAGAACAGATTGGATTTATTAACAGAGAAATTATATTCTCCACCCACCTTAAACGTTTTTAATTTATAGGTCTCGTTTTCCAAAAGGTTATTGATGCTCTCTTCCGGGCTTATTCCTGTCCCGATCTGGAACCCAAAATAATCATAGGCTCCTTTGGTATAATAACGCATTGTTCCTGTATAAGACTGGGAAATGTTTTTATGATCCGGAGAAATATAAGTACGAAGATTGAACCAGAAGTTTTTGTAATACTTTCCTACAGAAGCGGTGTACATCCATATATTACTGCTGAAATAAAGCTGTCTGTATCCAAGTTCTCCTTCAAAACTGTGAGGAAGATTGGCGAAAAGAGAAACTCCGGTACGGTATTTGGAGAATATGCCTACATCATTAGAATACCCTGCTCCTGCATACAGATAAAATGTCTTTGAGATTCTGGGATAAGCTTCCAGTTCAATTTGAGTTCCGTTTTGTGCAAATTTATTAGCATAATTACCTCTAATGATAAAAGAACCTATAGAGGTCGCTCTTTTGTAGCTGACTCCTATTATATGCCAGTCATTATCAAACTGCTTATCGAAATGGGAATAATTATAAGTAATTCCCAAAGCATTTTTAGAAGTTAAATCTTTGATTCTGTTGGAAAGGGTTCTGGCTTCAGTATTTTTAGGGTTGATTTCCAAGACCGATGAGGTAGCCTTTTCAGCTTCAGCATATTGATTGTTGCTGTTGTACACTTTTGCTTTCAACATCCACAATTCTTCTGATTGAGGATGATAACCAAGTCCCTTGTCAATAATACTGATTGCTTTATCATATTGATTATTCCAGTATTCAAGAGAAGCATAGGCGATAAAAAAATCTTCATCTTTAACATTTCTTTGGTCAAGCTTTTCGAAAACCTGTCTTGCAGAGGTAAGATCATCGCTCCAGGTATATACTCTTCCTAAAAATATGGATATATCTGTATAATCCGGTGATTTTTCCAAAGCCTGCTGGGCAAATTTGATCGCAGTAGGATAGTCTTTTTCTTCAAAAGCTGCTTTTCTGGCTTTAGCAAACAAGTCATCTGAAGTCAGATTTTCTTGGCTGTACAAGGTAAAAGGTAATAATAGGAGGAGCAAAAAACTAAAAAATGCTTTCATCATAGAAATAAATAATACCGTAAAGCTAATATATTTTACAGAAATTATAATAAAGATTAGGTAGATTCTCAACTTATTGATGTCTTTTTTGAAAACTAAGTCGGTGCTGAATAAGGATTTAAAAAAAAGTGTTAAAAAACATGAATAAAAATATCCCTAAAATATGAAATAGTAATTTTTTTTTCCTATATTTACTAAGTATCTAATTGGTGAAAAATCTGGAGGATATGTACTGTAAACACTTTGTATTGATATTTTTCTTGCTTGCATCGCTGAAATGCCTTGCACAAGAAACAGTGAGGTTAAATATAAAGTTGTATCCTATCCAGACCATTTCAGTTCCCAGCAACAATTCTGAAGCTCCAGTGGAAAATAAAACATCTGTAGTGTCAGAATCAAGATATATTAAAGTATCAAGCCTTTCAGGTTTTCAGGTTAAAATGCATAAGGAAGTGTACAATGCCGAAAAAAAAGCTTTTACCAGAGAAAATAACAATAATGGATATGCAATTATTGATCAACGTAAAGGCGGAATTGATGAAAGAATTGCTATCGATAGTAATTTTCTTTCAGGAAATGAAGTTGAAAAAATTAATTCAGAATCAAATTCTATATATCACACACTAGTATATACAATTATTTCGCAATAAAATTTTAATTTTTTACGCACATTAATTATGCGTGGGATAATAATATTGTGATTTTTTATTTATTGCATATCTAATGTTTTGTGATGATAACATTGTGATTTCGCACTTGTAAATTTTTATGATTGTGAAATTGTCTTTAAATTTTTCTTTTTATCTTAATTATTCTCAATTTTTATTTGTGAGATAAGATTCGAAAACTTGTTTAAAATTACAAGTTTAAAGTCTTTTTTCACAAAATAACTCTAATTTATTGCCTCTACTTTTGCAACCGATAATTTAATGAATAATTAATAAACAGAAAATATAACTTCACAATGAAAAAATTTATCTTAACTTCATTCGCTCTTTTAGGATTTGCAACAGTAAGCGCTCAAACATCTACTGATAACGTTACATTAAACGTTAAATTAAAACCTATTCAGACTCTTGTAGTAAACCCGGCTCAAAAATCAGTAGACTTACTCTATACAACGGCTACTGATTATTCAGGGGGTGTTTCTTCTACTCAGGCAGATCATTTAACAGTATACAGTACAGGTGGTTTTGAAGTAAAAGTAAAAAGTGGTGATGCTAACATAGTAAGCGGATCAAAAAATATTGCAGCAAATACAATTACTATTACAGCTAGTAACGGATCAAATAACTCAATTACAGGTGCTACTTATACACCGGTATCGCTTTCTAATAACGATCAGGTGATTGCTACTTCTGCTACAGGAGGTGTAAATAAAAATATTAACGTTACTTATGCAGGTGCTGGTGCAGATACTTATGTTAATAACTATATCGCTGGTCAAACGCCAACAACATATACAACTACACTAACATATACAATTTTTGCAAAATAAAATATATAATTAGGATATGAAGGGGAAAGTGTTGCAGAGAAATGTGGCACTTTTTCTGTATTATTACAAAAAATATTTTAATGAAAATACGGGTTGTAACTTTTTTGTTGTTTATGGTTTCAGTTTTGTGTAAAATAAATGCACAAACCGGTGTTTCAGTCTCTCCTCCCAGATTATATTTTGAGTCAGATTTAGGACGCAGCAATACACAGCAGATTACCATTACTAATGTAAGTGTGAAAAATTCCTTAGACTTAGCAGTAAGTTTAGGAGATTGGGAATATGACGGTAAAGGTGAAAACTTGATGTATCCTGCCAATACATTACCTACTTCTTGTGCCAATTGGATTTCTGTAAAAAAGGAGGATTCTTATTTTACTCTGGCTCCAGGGGAAAGAAAGGATATCGATGTTACCATTACGGTTCCCAATACATTGTCGGATAAGCTGGCTGCTCATACTGCAGTTTTATATGTAAGTCAGATGAATCCGGTAGATGATGTGGATAGTAAGGGAGCCAACATAAAAGTAAGCATCCGTTCTGGAATTAAACTTTTTCATAAACTGTCTTCTGCAAACATCAAAAAGGTGGAAATTCAGAATCTGGTTTATGATAAAGCCAAAAATAAGCTTTCGCTGTTTTTTGAAAATCAGGGAAATGTATGGATAGACGGGAAAGTATATACTGATCTGGTTAATACGCAAACCGGTAAAAAGACCACATTGGATAATATTATTTTTTATACCATGCCCGGAAACAAAAGAGAGATGGATATTGTTCTTCCTACAAAATTGGAGAAAGGAAAATATACAGCCTCTGTGATGATTGACTATGGCGATGCCAATAATTTGGAAGTTGGAGAACTAAACTTTAATTATGAGTAAAAAAAAATTTATTATATTCTTGTTCATTTCAATTCAATGCTTTGCAGGTAATGTGACTTTTAAATCTTGGGAGAATAATAGTTTTCTTCAAATTAACTCCTATAACGGGAATATGAGTCAGAATGCATGTACGATAAGATTTGACGGAAATGGAAATATCTATGAACCGAAATGGAGAGTTTCTGCACGATTAAAGGGTGCTATTACTAGCGGAGCATATACATTTCCTGCAGATAAAGTTTCTCTTCAGCCGGTTTTTACAACAGGAGCAGCGAGTCCGGGGCCGGTTCCTACCATTCAGCAGATCGGAATGCCTGCAAGTGTGTTTTTACAGGTGAATACGGAAAAATATTTGGTGCCGAGCTCAAATGCTCCTCTGTCAAATAATTCTAATTCAAATGGCCCCTTCTATATGGAAATGGGATTTAGCCTGACTGTTGCCGGTGGAGCATATCTTGGTAACTATCCCACCTGGACGGAATTTACAGTTCCTGTAGAAATGGCGGCGTATGATCAGTACAATAACTTAATGGGCAAATCGGTAATTTATTTTAAACTTCAGATTGCACAGCTTTCGGGTACGCCCCCTAATTCTACTGAAATGTCTTTGAAGCTTGGGTCTAATGCCGTGAATGGGACGTTAGAATTTAAAACAATCCAGGACTATACCAATGGTGTAAGTGTGTCTTATCCAAGCGGGCTTATTGTAAGAAGCAATACTAATTATCAGGTGAAAGTGAAATCGTTGCAGAGCCAGTTTATTTCTGCAGCAGGAAGCACATTGCCGCTAGATGCTGTAAAGATGGTATTGAGTCCTGTCTCAGGAAATACAGGAAGTATTTTTCCTGTATCATTAAGTACATCTTCTCAGCTGGTTGCGAAAGGAGGAACTACCCAAAGTACCGATGTATATTACGATATAAAATATTCTACATCAGCCAACGACAATAGATTTGTTCAGGCGAAAATGGAGGATTATGCTACTACTCTTCAGTATGAGATAACTCCTCAATAAAAAAACTAATCCAAAATGTTTCATTATTTATTCAGGAAAATAGTTCTTATTTTTTTGATATCAATTTCTTTTGTTTTTACTTCGGCACAGGTCTATTCCGGAATAGACATGGAAATCCGTAATGAATCTACTACAGATAAACCCAATATTGTAGATCTTGTGGTATTGGTGAAAAATGAAACTTCTTCAAAATTTGAGGGTAACATTTATATTGATGTTCCTAAAGGATTTAGAAGTGTTTCCGGAAATCAGATAAAACTAGAGCTGAACGTCGGAGAAAAAAGATTTTTACCTGTAAAGATACTGGTAAGCAATGATGCAGGATACGGAGATGAAGAAATTGTCTTTAGCTGTAAAAGTTCAGCAAACGAACTCATCGTAAAAAAGAAGCTCATCTATAGGGTTCAGGAGAATAATACTCTTAGACTGAATGCCGAAAACCCTCTTATCTACATGAATGAGAATAATATCAACGATTCTGTAGAGGTAAAAGCAAGAGTAACCAATATGGGGAACAAGAGGCAGGATATTACAGTGGTGTTTAAAATCCCCGAAACAGCTCAGGGAACTATTTTCGTGGAGAGAAAGGGAAGTGTTGATGTATTGAAAGATACTGTGTTCAGCTTTAAATTTATTCCCGCCCATATTTTGAAATCGACACAGATGACGATAAACATAGCCGGATTTAGAGAACCTGAAAAAGAAATTTTCGGAAATACTTCCGTTTCTGTACAGAATATTTCTTCTACACAGCGTTATCGTGATATGCAGCCTCTGATGGGCTATTCTAGTTATGCAAAAAACAGTATTACAGCAGGCTACAGAAGAATTGGTGATAATGCGGATATGTATCAGTTGATTGGATCGGGGGGATTTAATCTTCCTGCAGGTTATATTTTCATTAGCGGAAATATATATACCATGAACAATCAGGATGATCCGATAGTGAATAATACCTATATTTCTTATCATAGGGGAAATTCTGCAGTCACATTGGGAAATGTGAATAGAATGCTCGAAATGCCTCTGTTTGGTAGAGGTGCAGAATATAGTCTTACCTCGGCTGACAAAGATAAAAAAGTAGAGATTGGATTTATTGATCAAAGTTTTAACCTGATCGAAAAAACGCCTTTCCTGCAAAATGGTTATGGTTTGTATGCAAAAGGGACTATTGGAGCTCAAAATACTTCCAGAAGCATATCTGGAGTCTATGTTTTCAGGAATGACCCTTACGAAAAAGCAGATCATAATCTCTTGGGTACAGATGTTCAATATCTTTTCAGTAAAGACTGGAGACTGAATGCTAAGCTGTATTCCGGAATGAGTTTTTATGAGGCGGATCGTTCTACGAAACCTTCCCTTGGAGTGGAATCTCAATATTCGGGAGTGATTAGTAAAATAAATCTTAATGGAAGTTATTTCTACAGTACAGATTATTATCCGGGAAACAGAAGAGGGGTTTTGCAGATACAGCAAAGTTTCTCAAAGAATATTTTTAAAGAACATTATTGGTATGCCAACATTCTGGTTTCCGATTTCTCTCCTAAATATTTTTCTTATGATTACAATACAAGATCTAAGAATCTGAGGTTGGATACCGGAATTAATTTTGCTAAAAAAGGAGATTTCGGTTGGGGAATAGGGTATCAGTATCAGGAAGAGACATCAAATAATTATAATTCTTTTCTTGGGATATTTAACTCTTTTGAGCAGAATCAGTTAAAAGCTCAGCGATTAACAGAATATACGAACTGGACAAGTCCGGATAAAAAACATTCCTCAATTTTAGGAATTGAAGCAGGATTGGTTACCTATCCGGATATGGAAAAACCGAGACTCCAGATGAAATTATCAGGAAATTACGGATATAAGGCATTCAGCTTCAGTTATATTTATCAGTATGGAGCCTATTTCCTTTCCGAATATGCTTTTTCAAAAGTGATGAACAAGACGGAAGATTATAAAAAACTTTCTTTATCTGCTTTTTATAATAAGACTCTTTTTAAGAATAAGATTAACGTTACTTCCGGAGTATCTTATACGGATGATATTTTGTATGGTAAAGCGCCATCTGCGTTTTTTAACCTGAAATATTTAGGAAAGCAATATGGGCTTTATTTAAACTCATCCTGGTATAAATATTCTATAGGAAGTTTACACACTAATATGCTGACGATTGAAGCCGGCGTTACGCTTAATCTTCCAACCAATACGTTGGATCCGGGTAAAAAAGGAAGTATAAAAGCTTTTGTTTATTACGATAATAATGATAATAACAGATATGATGAAGGGGATGAAGCAGCTGACGGATATGTTATTATGATCAATACTATTTCATTCAAGAGCAATAAAGATGGAAATATCGAATATAAACAGATTCCTTACGGAAAATATCGTTTGAAGCAGGTAATTCAGCAGGGATGGTACTATGATGAGATGGATATAGAAATGGACTCGCACCGACGTTCATTAGAAATACCGCTTCACAGAAACGGAACCGTTCGTGGAAAAATAACGTATGACTTCGATGCAAAAACCGCACAGGAATTCAATCCAAAATTAGGAGGTATTATCATTAATATTTTTCAGGGAGAAAAACTCTTACAAAGAATTTCTACAGATGATAATGGGGAATTTTTAGCATTTCTGAGAACCGGAGAGTACAGAATTTCATTAAATGAAAGTACACTTCCTGTCAATACATATTGTGAACAGACGTATACAGATATGGAAAGTATTGCGGGTAAAATCACTGTACTGAATCCATTCGTCATAAAAGTAAAAGAAAAGAATATCCGGGTGAAAAAATTCGGCAATTAGATTTATATCTTATCAACCTCATCTTCGCAGATGGGGTTGATATTTAATATAGTGTTTAAAACTATATCTGTCATATTTTATATCTTTGCTGGTAATTCGGAAATGGTGAAAAAATATCCTTGGTGGAAAGCTTTAATGGACTATGGTTTAGCATTAATAATGGTAGTGCTTTTTCTTCCTTTGTTTGTAATATTGGTAATATTAACCTCTATTGACACCGGCTTTCCGGGCATTTTTACACAAAAAAGAGTTGGACGGGAAGGAAAGCTGTTTGTAATCTATAAATTCCAGACCTATCATTCACACACTTCTCAAAAGTCTAGTTTTGGAAAGTGGATGCGTAAAACCAAACTGGATGAGCTTCCTCAACTTTTCAATATCCTTAAAGGAGAAATGTCTTTTGTTGGTCCGCGTCCTGATATACCTGGTTATTATGATGTACTGAAAGATGATGATCGGCTGGTGTTAGGTTTAAAGCCCGGACTTACCTCCGAAGCAGGTATTAAATACAGAAATGAATCAAAAATTCTTGAAAATCAACCAGATCCACTGAAGTATAATGATGAGGTACTTTTTCCAGATAAAATGAAAATGAATTTGGAGTATTATCATCAGCTTTCGTTTAAAACAGATATTCTTATTCTGCTCAAAACGTTTTCAATTCTCAAAGGATAATATTTATAAGAAAAAAAAGTTATTAGGGGTATGAGTTTTATGTTGAAAGATATTTCGCTAATAATTGGCTTGTTTTCTACAGCCATGTTAAATGCACAAACGGAATTAAAAGTCAATACTGTATTTATTCCTATGGGAATTTATAATGTAGGTATTGAAAAACCGGTAAATTCTAAAATTTCTTTACAAGCTGAAGTTTTTGTGTCTCCCTGGAAATCATTTCTTGGGAAAAACCTTCAGATTTATATGGGAACAATGGAGGGAAGATATTACTTTAAAGAAACTGGAAATAAATGGTATGTCGGAACTTATCTTTCTATGGCTGCTTTCAACCTTCAAAAATGGAATTATTGGAGTAAAACAACCGTAGAAGATGAAAACGGTATCCCTGAACTATTGCCGGATGGAAGTGTTCGTCTTACGGAAAGATATCAGAAAGGTTTAGCATTTATATGGGGAATAAGCGCAGGTTATCATTTTGTATTAGACAAAAAATGGGGGCTGGATGTTTTTGCAGGTGCAGGTTTTACTCAGTCACTATACAAAGGCTATTTTGAAGACAATAATGAAAGGTATGACGGAGCCAAAAAATGGAATAAAAGCGGGGAAGTTTTGCCCACAAGAGCAGGAGTGATGTTGACATATAAATTGGAGTGAGCAGAATAGATTGTTATCAGTAAAATACTCTTATCTTTTATACGATAAATCTAATTTTGGAAATGATAACTAAAAAAACAATTTAGAAGCAGAATAGCACAGGCTTTTTATAAAAAAAATATATATTTGCAGGATTTCAGATGAAATTCTGAAAATATATAAAATTGATGTGATAATCCGGAAAAATGGATAAAAAATATTTAAAGGAAGAGACTAACGTAAAAGAGCTTATAGCTCCATATTTAAAAAATTGGAAATATTTTGTTGGTTCAGGAATATTAATGTTTATTCTGGCTGTTCTGTATATAAAATCTACACCTCCAGTTTATAAAGCTCAAACTTCGGTCCTCATTAAAGATGCTAAAAAGATGTCTGTTGCTTCTGGAGATATTGGAGTACTTCAAAGTTTAGGGGGATTGAGCGGAATGGGAACTAATAGTATTGAAAATGAAGTGGGAGTTTTTCAATCTAAAGCGATTGTAGAAGATGTTTTGAGAGAACATAATTTTCAGACGCCGGTATATGCTAAGCAAACATTTTATAATCTCGAACTTTATGGTGTTACGAATCCTTATATCATCCATATTATTCAAGAAAAAGAAGATGCCGAGTTACCTCAAAAACCTATTTTTATTAAATCGAAAGGAGAAGGAATTATATTATCGTCTGACGAATGGAAAGATGAGATAAAAACATCTTTTAACAAAACAACGATTTTACCTTTTGCAACGATAATGATAGGAAAAAATCCGATGTATAAAGCTCCTAAAAAAGTTAATTTAACAGAGGTTTTTTTTAGTTATAATAATTTTGACAACACTGTAAATGATTTTCAAGAAGCTTTAGCAGTTGATTTATTAGATAAAGATGGTACTATTATAAGTCTTTCTGTAGACTTTGAAAATAAATCAAAAGCAAAAGACTTTCTTAATGGTTTAGTTAGACAATATAATGTATATGCAATTAATGATAAAAATATTGAATCTAAAAAGACCAAAGATTTTATTGATAGAAGAATTGCACTTATTTCTAACGAGTTAGGAGATGTTGAAACTCAGAAAGAAGGGTATAAGGCAAGTAATAATATAGTTGATTTGCCTACAGAAGCTAAAATTAATCTTCAATTAAAAGAGCAAAGTAAGGCTCAAATATTGGAACTAGGAACCCAGTTAGAACTTAATAAGATTCTTCAAAATACTTTAAATAAAAAAGGTAAGGGAGATGTTTTACCAATCAATATAGGATTAGAAAGTGAAGCGGCTGCAAAGTCAATCCAGGATTATAATACTCTTGTTTTACAAAGAAATAAATATTTAGAAAATGCTACTCCGGATAACCCTTTGGTAAAAGATGTTAATCAACAAATTGAGGAGATGAAATCTTCTTTATCTCAATCTTTACAAAAAAACATTACTACTTTAGAATTGGCAAAAAGAAAAGTAGAAAGTCAATTAGGAGGTTCGGAGCATATGATAGGTAAAATACCGACTCAGGAAAAACTATTTAGAAGTATTGAGAGACAACAGCAAATAAAAGAAAATCTTTATTTATTACTTTTACAAAAAAGAGAGGAAGCCGCTATCAGTATGGAAATTACTGCGGAAAAAGCTAGAGTGATTGATAAAGCATTTGTGTTTAAAAAACCGGTTGCTCCTAAAAAATTAATGATATTGGGCGTATTCCTTTTAATAGGAGGACTAATACCATTTTCATGGATTTATTTAAGGAGTATTCTTCAAAGTACAATTGTCAAGAGAACAGATATTACAAAATTAACTGGCCTGCCAGTAATTGCTGAAATTCCAAAATTGACGAGCAAGGATAATACTCTCGTAAGCTTTAACGATGTTTCACCTATGGCTGAAGCATTCAGAATCTTTGTCACAAATTTAAGATTCTTATTACCTGGTAAAGAATCTCCATATACTATTATGGTTACTTCATCCGTAAAAGGAGAAGGGAAAACATTTATTTCTACCAATCTTTCAATTATATTGGCTTCTTCAAGAGATAAAGTATTGGTAGTCGGAGCAGATGTCAGAAACCCGCAGCTTCAGCGTTATAATCCTTCCATGAAATCAGCAAAAGGGTTAACTGAATTCTTAAGTGAAGATGTTTTGGATGTTAATGAAATTATTCATCCAAGTGGATACAATGAGAATTGTGATTTTATCTATTCAGGTTCTATACCACCTAACCCCACAGACCTTTTACAGAATGGTAGACTGGATGAACTCTTAACGGCTGTTAAGGCAAAAAATAAATATAAATATATCGTTTTAGATACTGCTCCTCTTTTATTGGTAACAGATTCTTTCTTGATAGCTGATAAAAGTGATGCGATTGTATATGTTACAAGGTCTGAAGTCTCTGAGAAAAGCTATATGGAATTTTTAAATCATTCTGTTGAAGATAATAAGCTTAAAAATGTGGGAATTGTCTTAAACGGAATAAAAGAATCTAATTTCGGATACGGAAATAAACATGGATACGGATATCACGCTGAAGAAAAAAAATGGTGGCATAAATTTTTTTAATAAGATTTAAAAAGATTTATCTTTATAAGAATGTATGAAAGTTGTACATCTGTAACAAAAAGAAATTTAAATAATGCTTTCTTCCAAAAAAATTACAATAAATGCTTTTTCAGCAGTAGTACAAGTTGTATTTACAGCTTTATTGTATTTTTTTTTATATAAGTATTTATTGGCTACAATTGGAGTACGGCAATTAGGCATATGGTCATTAATATTATCGTTTTCTTCCATTGCTAATTTGGCGAATTTAGGAATGACTTCGGGACTAGTAAAATTTGTTGCAGAATACATTTTGGAAAATGATAAGAGCAAACTGGGGAAACTGATATTCACCTCTGTCCTATCAATGTCATTTCTTTTTGTAAGTTTAAGTCTGATTATTCTTTTAGGTGCAAAATTTTTCTTACAATATGTAATTGATGAACATTTTTTAAATATTGCATTAGAAATACTTCCTTATTCCTTAGCTTCACTTTGCATTAACGCAATAGGAGGGGTATTTACTTCAGTTTTAGAAGGATATCAAAAAAACTATATCAGAAATTTTATTTATATCATCTCTGGAATTATTATGTTTGGGGGAACGGTTTTATTAACTTCGACCTATCATCTTAAAGGAGTTGCTATTGCGCAGCTTATACAGTCTGGTTTTATTTTTTTTGCTGCCTTAGTATTTACAGTGAAAATTAGCCCGAATAATCAAATCCGTTATTGGAAATGGCATAAACAATCTTTTAAAGAATTGTTTAATTACGGTTATAAATTTCAGTTTGTTTCAATAAGCCAGCTTTTATATGAACCGGCCACCAAACTGCTTTTGAGTAAGTATGGTGGACTTGTGTTGCTTGGACATTATGAAATGGCAACCAAAGCAGTCAATCAGTTTCGTGCTCTATTAACAAGTGCTAACCAGGTTGTGGTACCTGTTGTTGCAGAAAAAGCTAAAACAGAAGATTCTTCTTTTTTACAAAGCTTTTACATAAAGATGAATCGTATTTTACTTTTATTTAATCTACCTTTATCTACTTTTTTAATTTTAGCAACTCCCATAATTTCTTTATTGTGGCTTGGTAGCTTTAATTTTGATTTTATTTTTTCAATGTTTGTTTTAGTGATATCCACTTTTATTAATATTATGTGTGGACCGGCTTATTTTAGCTCAATGGGAGAAGGTAAGCTTAATGTTTTAGTGATAGTTCATGTAAGCATGGCTATTATTAATATTATTTTAGGAATAATTTTGGGTTTATATGCAGAAGGTTACGGAATTATTTTAGCATGGGCTATTGCTCTTTCTATAGGATCGCTAGTTGTTATTGTTAACTATAATAAATCTTTAAAAATTAGTTTTTTTGATATTTTCCGAAAAGAAGAAGCGAAATTATTATTGGTTAGCTTTTTAATTATTTTCTTAAATATTCTTTCATATCAGTTTATTTCGGCTGAAAGAAATAGTCTGAAAATGATTTTAGGCATATTTTCACTTTTTTTATATTTACCTGTTATTTTTAAAAATGAAAATGTTAGGCAATTAATTTCATCCATAAAAAAATAAAAGGAATGTTTGATAGATCTTATTTGCAAAATCCCTTTTCTACATATTTGAAATGGTTGATTACGAAAATAAAATACCAATCTAAGTATGAGCATCTTAGACTGGGTTATATGTCTAAATTAATAAATGTTGTTTTCGGAAAATACAATTGGATTGGGATTAATGTGACGATCATAAATTCGTCAGTTGATGATTTCTCATACATTGCTGAGGGTTCGGTAATTTGTGAAACTAAAATAGGAAAATTTTGTTCCATAGGACCCAATGTCAGAATAGCGCCGGGAAAACATCCTACCCATACATTTGCCAGTACGCATCCTTCTATCTATTCGAATCCATATAATCTTTTAAAAAATTTTTCTAAAGAAGATATTTTTGAATATAAAAAAGATGTAGTCATCGGTAACGATGTATGGATTGGGGCAAATGCAATTATACTTAATGGAGTTAAAATAGGAGATGGGGCCATAATCGGAGCAAATACTGTAGTTACATCTGATGTAGAATCATATGCAATTGTTGTTGGCTCTCCCAGTAAATTGGTGAAACATAGGTTTTCGGAGGAAGAAATTGATTATTTGTTAAAATTAAAATGGTGGGATAAAAGCCACGAATGGATACAACTAAATTCTGAAAATTTGTGCGATATAAAGAAATTGATTAACCTTAATCCATTGCTGTAATGATTTACTATAATTTAGTATTATATCCACTAAATAAACTGAAATTCGGAGCTTTTGGATATAGATCTTCGGTCAAAAATTTTATCCGGATAGAAAAACCTAAAAATATATTTATAGGCAAAAATGTTTCTGTTGGTAAATACGCATGGTTAGCCGCTAATCCTTTAACGGGCTATGATAATTGTAAATTGGAAATAGGGGACAATACTTATATAGGAAATTCTGCTCACATTTATTGTACCAAAAGTATTATAATTGAAAAGTCTGTGCTTATTGCAGACAGAGTTTATATTTCGGATAATCAGCACGGATATAAAGATATTAGACGTCCTATCATTGAGCAACCAATTGTTCAGCTTTCTGATGTTGTGATAAAGGAAGGTTCTTGGATCGGAGAAAATGTTTGCATTTCCGGAGCCAGTATAGGTAAAAACAGCATTGTAGGAGCAAATTCTGTTGTGACAAAAGATATTCCTGATTATTGTATTGCGGTAGGCGCACCGGCAAAAATTATAAAGCGTTATTCATTTGAAAAACAGGCATGGCTAAAAACTGATGCTAAAGGCAATTTTATTGAGTGATGAAAAATATATTAATTACGGGAGGGGCCGGTTTTATAGGTTCAAATATAGCGTTGAAACTTATAAAAAGAGGATGGAATGTGACAGTTTTAGATAATCTGTCACCACAAATTCATGGTGATAAACCGGAAATCACCTCACCTCTTTATAAAAGTATACATGATAGGGTAAGATTTATAAAAGGTTCCGTGACATTGAGAGAAGACTGGATGAATGCTATAAAAGGACAAGATGCAATCATTCATTTAGCGGCGGAAACAGGAACAGGGCAGTCAATGTATGAAATTCAAAAATATATTGATGTAAATATCGGAGGAACCGCTCTTATGCTCGATATACTTGCGAACACATCCCATCAAGTGAAAAAAGTTATTATTGCTTCTTCTCGGGCTATATATGGAGAGGGTAAATATAAATGTCGAGAGCATGGGATTGTATATCCGTTCGAAAGACTAGATCAGGATATGGCAAAGGGAGATTTTTTATGTAAATGTCCTATATGCCGCCAAACTGTTGAAATACTTCCTACTACCGAAGATAGTAAAATTCATCCCACTTCTGTTTATGGTATTACCAAACAAAATCAGGAACAATTAGTATTAACAGTATGTAGATCTTTAGGAATTGCAGCAGTAGGATATCGGTTTCAAAACGTGTATGGGCCGGGACAATCTTTAGCGAATCCTTATACAGGAATATTATCTATTTTTTCAACCCGGATTAAAAATGGAAATTCAATTAATATCTTTGAAGATGGGAAAGAAACAAGAGATTTTGTTTTTATAGATGATGTTGCAGAAGCCACCATTTTGGGATTGGAAAAAAAAGAAGCCAATGGTGAAGTTTATAATGTAGGAACTGGTGTTGCAACAAATGTGATGACAGTAGCTGAAACGTTATCGATGTTTTATCAACGGCAAGTACCCATACTGGTTTCAGGGAATTATAGATTAGGAGATATACGGCACAATTATGCGGATATTTCCAAAATAAAGCAACAATTAGGATTTGAACCGAAGTGGAGTTTTGAAAAAGGTATAGAAGCGTTTACAAGTTGGGTTAATAAGCAACAAATTCCTGAAGATAGGTATGATCTATCTATCGAGGAAATGAAAAACAAAGGCTTATATAAATGAATGAAAAAATAGGTATAGTAACCGTTTTATATAATAGCGAATCTGTTCTTGAAGAATTTTTTGAGACCTTAAGTAAACAGGACTATATAAACTTTGTATTGTATGTCGTAGACAATCTTTCTCCGGATAGCTCTTTATCATTAAGTATAAAATTAGCTTCAAAATATCAGTTTGAAACTGTAATTATTAAAAATGAAGCAAACTACGGGGTGGCAAAAGGCAATAATATCGGAATCATAAAGGCTATTGAAGACCAGTGTGATTTTGTACTCCTGTCTAATAATGATATTGCGCTTGAGAATGAAACCATCAGAAAATTACTGAATGGGTTACATAAGTACCATGCAGATATGGCAGTACCTAAAATATATTTTTATGGAACACATAAAATTTGGGCTGCTGGAGGGGGATACAATAAACGTAATGGTATCACTATGCAATATGGACAGGAAGAGGAGGATAATGGCCAATTTAATGTAGATAAACAAATAGCATATGCTCCTACTTGTTTTATGCTTGTGAAAAAAGAGGTGTTTGATAATGTCGGAATGATGGACGAAAACTATTTCGTATATTATGATGATACAGATTTTGTATATAGAGCACTCAACAAGCATAAAAAAAAGTTGTGGTATATCTCAGATACGGCTGTTTATCACAACGAATCTACTTCAACAGGTAAAATGAGTGATTTTTCAGTGAGATTCTTATGGAGAAACCTAGTTTATTTTGCTTTGAAAAACTATAATCCTTTATATGCAGCATATGTTGTAGTATATAATTATTTATATATATTGATCATATTATACTTTAGATACTCTAGACATCAGTGGTTTATCGCATTGAAAGCCTATCAAGAAGGATTGAAATTATATTTAGATAATAAATTTTCAAAAAAGAATGCTAGTTTTTAAATTAATTATAGAAATTGATTGTTATTCATTTATTTATATTTGCAATTAACAAAATATCTGAAAATGTGATAATTCATGGAGCCTACTTTTAGTTTTACATACTCAATACCATACATTATTCTTTTTTTGATTTATTTTGTTCTTTTTCTTTGGGAAAATAAATTAAGAAATAGTGACAGAGATATAAAAATAATCAGGTACCTGGGGATGTTTATATTTTTTATTTTTTTTGGATTTAGAGGATATATTGATACGGACTTTGCTGTTTATTATCCATTATATGAAACAGCGCCTACCCTTTCTGACTTTCGTGGAATCTCAGATTTTTTCTCCGGAGGTGAAGATTTTCTTTTGAAAGTGGAGCCAGGCTTTAAAGTCATATTGGTTCTTCTTAAGAGTATTAATAAAAGTTATTTTTTACTTCAAATCGTTTCTTCTTTTATAGATGTATTGTTTCTCAACTATTTTTTTAAGAAATATTCTCCTCAATATATACTGGGTTTTATAATGTTTTTGATTTTTTCAGGCTTGGTCATAGAGATTAATCTGATTAGAAATTCAAAAGCGATATTTCTTTTTATCTATTCTTTACAGTTTATTAAAGAGAGGAATGCTCTTAAATATTTTATATGCAATGGAATAGGATTGCTTTTCCACTCCTCTTCGATTTTTTATTTTCCACTTTACTTTTTCCTGCATAAAAAGCTTCCTCCTCAGGTTGTTTGGGGAACTTTTATTCTTGGAAATGTGCTGTATCTGGGACAAATTAAATTTATTACCCCGATAGTTATTGGAGTAGGTAATTTTTTCGGAGGATTTTATGCTATCATGGCAGAAGCCTATTCAAAAAGCAGTATGTACAGTGATGGATATGGAATTACAATAGGATACCTGGAAAAATTTTTAACCTTTATTATATTTTATAAATCCTACGATAAAATAGGAGAATATATAAAAGATGAAAAATTACTTAATATTTTCTTCAACCTGTTCTTTATATTTACGACAACCTATTTGTTTTTATCTGAATATTCCGTTCTGATTGACAGGATGACTACACTTTTTGTAGTTTCCTATTGGATACTGTACCCTTATTTATATGTTGTACTCAATCGGGTGGTAAAAATTATCTTTACTTTTGTATTGTTATTGTTTGGGATTTTGAAGATGTATAAAGCTAATAATTTTATTATTAGAAAATATGAAAATATCTTATGGAATAAACCTACTATCAGTAGAGCTTACTTTATATTTAATAAACATATAGATAAGATTCTTACCCCAAAGAAATAAATAGGATATAAAAAGGAAAATTTTACAATGAAGGTTGCTTTCTTATCTACATTCGCTCTAGATGCCAATATTTCTTTGATTCATGCACTCAGGAAAAAAAATGATGTATATTTTTTTACAGAAGCGCTTCATGAAGTTTATAATTTTTTAAACAAAGAAAAATTAACAAAAAATATTTCGAAGGGGACAGAAGTTGGTGAACTCACCCGTTTCCATGAGCTTATAGATCTTGATAAGACGTATGTCATAAAGGGAACACGCACAGTAAATATTTTCAGAAAGCTTTATGTTTCATATAAAATAAATCAGTATCTAAAAAAAATCAATCCCGATGTGATTATTACAGATAATTACATGCTTACATATTTTTTTTCAACATTATCGTACCGCAAAAAAATGTTGCTTATTGTACATGATCCGTTTTTACATTCTGGTGAAAATTTCATTATTGATAGATTTTTACGCAAGCTACAGTTTAATCTTATAGATAACAAAATACTGTTAAATGAAAATCAGAAAAAAGACTTTATAGAACGTTACCAATACAATCCAAATACTATTTTTACCTCTTTTTTAAGCGTATATGATTATTTAAGATATTGTAAAACAGATAATAATTCACAATCTTCGACAGAATTTAATATCTTGTTTTTTGGCAGAATTTCACCTTATAAAGGAATCAAATTTTTGCTGGATGCTTTTGTAAAGATTATTTCATCTCATCCGGATATAGATATGAAGCTTACAATTGCTGGAAGCGGAAATTTTGATTTTGATATTGAAGTTTATAAACAATATCCTCAAATAAATATCCTTAATGAGTATATTTACCCTGAAAGTTTAGCAGATCTTATTTCTCAGGCTTCGGTAGTCGTTTGCCCATATACAGATGCTACCCAAAGCGGGGTGATTATGTCTGCTTATGCGTTTAAAAAGCCTGTGATTGCAACTAATGTAGGAGGACTTCCCGAGATGGTGGAAGATAAGAAAACAGGATTAATAATTGAGCCCAAAAGTTCCGATGCTATTTACAATGCTATATTGGAGCTTTACAATAATAAAAATATATTGGAAGAAATGTCCCGAAATATAGAGAAAGTATACTTTTTTGGAGAAAAAAGTTGGGGTAGCTCGGCAGATCAATTTATGGAGGCATTTACAAAAATAATAAAGAAATGAAAGTAAGTGTATGCCTGGCGACTTATAATGGGGAGAAGTTTATATCAGAGCAAATTACCTCGATACTGCAGCAGATTGGTCAAAATGATGAAATCATTGTTTCCGATGACGGGTCTGCCGATAAGACGTTGGAAATTATCAGAAATATTAATGACAGCAGAATAAAAATAGTAATTAACAAAGGAAAGAAAGGATATACTCCAAATTTTCAGAACGCATTGAGGGCAGCAGTTGGAGATATTATTTTCTTGTCAGATCAGGACGATGTGTGGATGCCGGGTAAATATAATACTGTTTTAGAAGGTTTAAAGGAAAATGATTTGGTGGTAACGAATTCTATGGTTACAGATGAGCTTTTGAATGTTACCAATCCTTCTTTTTTCAGCTTATACAATTCCGGAACAGGTATTCTGAAAAATATCATTTGTTGTACCTATTATGGTTCTTGTATGGCTTTTAACAGAAAAGTTTTAAGGCATTCTATGCCATTTCCTAAAAATGAGGAAGTGGCCATTGACCTTTGGATGGGATTAGTTGCGGAAGTCACAGGCAAAGTGAAATTTATAGAGCAGCCTTATTTACTCTATAGAAGATCAAAAAATACGGTCACTCAGTTGGGAAGCTTATTGAATAGAAGTGATAGACCATTCATTATGAAGCTTTATAAAAGATGGATATTATTAACTTCCATATTAAAATTTGCGTTTTTGCATAAATTAGGGCTGAAAAAATAACCTAATACTAAATTAATAAATGAAATTAAACATGAGCTGCAAAAAACGGAGAATGATTTTTACGATCATTTCTGTTTTTATCTTTTGTATGACGAACAGTCAAAGAATAAAAGACTCGGTAAGTGTCGATATTGATTTCAATAAAAAAAGCTTGCATGTAAAATCAATGTCTGGTTTCCTACACTATGATGACATCAGAGCACTTCAGAATAATATCATGGCATTACAACCAAAGTATTGGAGGATAGGTTGGTCTTACAAATCTATTTCTGATATCAATTATCTGAGAAGTTTTAATATTACTCCCATTTTGGTTTTGTCGGATATTTATGCATATCCTGGGAAAAAAAATAATAGGGAATGGCCTCATCCTTTATACACAGATAGGTTAAAGAATATAGTAACTGCCGAGTATCAGAAATTCAAAAATACAGTCATCTATGATATTTGGAATGAACCCTTTCATCAGGAAGGTTTTGGTGATTTCGATAGGGATGAATACTATCAGATTTTTAAAAAGGCTCATGACATCATTAGATCTTTACCTGGAGGAGATAAAGCTCTGATTACAGGACCTTCTTTTGACCGTTATGATGAAAAAGAAATAGAAGGATTTTTGAATTTTTGTAATAAAAATAATATAAGAGTTGATGTTTTATCCTGGCACGAATGGAGGGATCAGGATTATCTGAAAGATTTTGCGAAAGATGTTAAGAAATTAAAAGAAGTACTTTTGCCTAAATATCCTAAAGTGGGAATTAAGAAAATCGTTTTAGGTGAAATTATTAATCAATATTCACAATTTTCAGGATCGGAAATACTGGAAGTTTTTAGATATCTGGAAAATAACGGTATAGATGGTGCATGTAAAGGGTGTTGGGCAGAAAGTAATGGCGTTTTTAATTGTAATAATTCAATGAATGGACTATTAGATAAAAACGGAAATCCCAGATCTGTTTGGTGGGCTTATAAGCTATACGGCCAAAGTATTAAAAACAGAGTGAAATATATTTCCAATTATGAATATGTTTCTGCATTTGCCTCTTATGATAATAAAGGTCAATATGTAATAATTAATAATAATAGTGGTAATAAGGTTATCAATACGAAAATTAATCTGAAAAATTTATTTCAGTTCTATAAAAACGGCAAAACTTTGGAATTGAAAGTTTATGAGGTACCCAATACTAATGAATCTGTGTTGGAAAGTATGATTTTGATCCAGAAACAGAAAATTAGTATTGGGAAAAATATGATAGCACTCAAGATACCAAGTATGACTCCTAAAACAGTTTATTATCTGACCGTTTCAAATAATTTTAAATAAAGTATTTATTCAATGAAAATAGCTTTAATCCATGACTGGCTGGATAAATATGGTGGCGCCGAACGGGTTGTAACCTCAATGAATGATTTCATTGATTTTGATTATTACTTTGCCTATGCAGACATAATGAGTGACGTGGACAAGCTAAAAATGTTTAATGGTAAAACGCCGGAAGTTTTAACAAGTCGGCTTTTAAAACTTTTGGGTAAAAATTTTCGTTATGCACTACCATTTTTTCCCATTGTGAGTAAATTATTTAACAAACAATTTACAAATCTTCCTGTTGATTGGATAATCAGCTCTTCCTGGTGCTTATCTAAAGGCTTTAGGATTAATAATGAGAAACATATCAGCTATATACAAGCCCGAAACTTTAAATACATTTGGGATGAATATGATAATTATTTTAAAGGTATTTTGGGAGTGATTTTTCTGCCATTGAGAAAATATCTTCAGTCTTTTGATAAACGGACGGCTCAGAACCCTGATTATATAATTGCTAATTCTAAATATGTTCAGGATTGGATTGAGGAACATTATAATAGAAAGTCGGTGGTAATCTATCCTCCTGTTGCTGTTGATCATTTTAACTTACGGACTACAAAAATACAGGATTCAGATTATTATGTAACGGTAGGACGGTTGGTACAGTATAAAAGGTTTGATTTATTAATTAAGGCTTTTATCAATCTTAATAAAAAATTAATTATTATCGGTGACGGATCAGAAAAATCAAAACTTGAAAAATTATCAAAAGGTAATGAGAACATTATTTTTAAAGGATTTTTAAACTCGAATGAAATTAATCATTATATAAGCAATGCAAAAGCTTTTGTTTTTTCATCTTTAGAAGATTTTGGAATTGCTCCGGTTGAAGCGCAAGCTTGTGGTACTCCTGTAATAGCATATGGACGAGGAGGAACTTTAGAAACGGTTTTAGAAAATAAAACGGGTGTTTTCTTTTATTCTCAAAATGTGCAGGAAATAGAAGAAGCTGTAAAGAAATTTGAAAATAAAATATTCAATTTCAATCCAATTCTAATCAGAGAACATTCCCGAAAATTTAGTGCGGAAGTATTTAAAATGAAATTTAAATCTTATTTAGCAGAATGTAATTTAATGAAAGAAAAAATATAATCTCAGATATAAAATGATAAAAATTTCTATTTAATAATTTATTACAAAAGTAATAAAATGAAATTTTATTTATAGAATGTTAAGATTTATATTTGTAACTGTTTCAAAACTGAATAAAATTAATAAATAAAAATTTTCAATATTTTATGAAAATAAAATCTACACCGCTTAAAGACTGTTATATTATAGAACCCACTGTCTATGAAGACGACAGAGGATACTTTTACGAAAAGTTCAATGAGCAGAGATTTGAAGAGTTGACTGGAATGAACGGACATTTTGTTCAGGATAATATTTCTAAATCGAGCTATGGTGTTCTTAGAGGACTACATTTACAGAAAGGAGATAAGGCTCAGGCAAAACTGGTTTCTTGTTTAGAAGGGAAAGTTCTTGATGTGGCAGTTGATTTACGTGTAGATTCGCCAACTTTTGGAAAATGGTTCTCAATCGAATTAACGGCAGAAAATAAATTACAATTATATGTTCCCAGAGGATTTGGGCACGGATTCTCCGTTTTGAGCGAAACTGCGATATTTTCTTATAAGTGCGATAACTATTATGATAAAGCTTCTGAAGGCGGTGTTCTTTGGAATGATGCAGATTTAAATATTGATTGGCAGTTACCCTTAGAGGATATTATACTTTCAGAAAAAGATAAAGTTCAGTCTATGTTTTCTTTGAAAAATTTTTAATATATTCGAAAACAGAATAATAATTAATAACCCAATTTTTAATTTACGTTGAATATGCAGCAACTTTAAAAATTTAGAAGAATCATTACCGGATTATGTTAGTTTATTTTTTTAAACATTTACCCAAAATTTTTCTTATTGGGGATTATATTATTATCAATCTTTTTTTGATTCTAGGAAAGTTATATTTTTTTAACTTGGATAAAGATTTTGCTCAGGGATATATTACTCAGTTCATCCTTCTTAATATTTCTTGGTTTGTTATCACGTCGATGACTAAACCTTATAAATGCCTTGCAATAAAAGAATCTTCATTACACTTTAATGCTCTAACAAAATCTTTTATTTTGTTAGCTGTGTTTTCTGCCATTTATTTTAGTCTTATTCTGCCTGTAAAAATCAATTATAGATATGTTGTGCTCTATTTCCTGATTATAGGTTTTTTCATGACGCTTACCCGATTCGTACTTTTTCTGTATCGAAAAAAGAACAGGATTAAAATTGGACGAAAATTTTATTCTTTCAATACCGTACTTGTTGGTGAGAACAAGCTGGCGACATCATTGTTGTCAAATGACGATTTGAGAAGGTCTATGGGAATAAGAGGAACTTATACATCAGGAGATACGGAAACTAAAAATAAATACTTAGGCAGAATAGATAAATTATTTGAAGATTTGGAAAGTTCCAAAATAAATAATATTATTTTTTGTGATAATAAAATTGATGTCGGTCTATATAAGCAAATCGTTGAGGTAGCTGAGCATAAAATGGTAAGAATTTATATGGCTCCGGATTTTAAATACGTCAATCTTGTGCCACATTATTATGATATTGTTCATGATATACCATTTCTGAAGCTTATAAGGGAGCCATTAGCAAATCCGAAAAAACAAATATTAAAAAGAACATTTGATATTGTATTTTCACTTTTTGTGATTGTATTCATCCTATCCTGGCTTATACCTGTTATTGCACTAATTATAAAATTAGAGAGTAATGAATCTGTGTTTTTTAGACAAAAAAGATCAGGATTGAATAATGAACCATTTGAATGTATTAAATTCAGAAGTATGACAACTAATGCTAAGGCTGATTTTATAACAACCACAAAGAATGATGCAAGAGTAACAAAGTTTGGTGCATTCATGAGAAAAACAAGTATAGACGAACTGCCTCAGTTTATTAATGTTTTTCTTGGTGATATGTCTATTGTTGGTCCTAGACCACATATGCTATCCCAAACCGAAATGTACTCAAAGATTACTAAGAAGTATATGACGCGGCATATTGTAAAACCTGGAATTACAGGTTGGGCACAAGTAATGGGTTCCAGAGGGGAGATATTTTCACACAAAGATATGGAGAAGCGTATTGAAAAAGACATCTGGTATATCCAGAATTGGTCTTTTTTCCTGGATATCAAAATTATCTTTCTTACCTTATATAATATAGTGAAGGGAGACGAACAAGCTTATTAATGCAAATATTTAATTGTAAGAATATTAAAAACCACTTTTTAAGGTGGTTTTATTTTTTTAATTATCATTTTTAATATTTGTATCTTTGCACCCTGAAAAATAGAAAGATGCGAACAAAATCTGTAGGTAAGAAGAAAATTAATGTAGTCACACTGGGATGCTCTAAAAACGTGTATGATTCTGAAGTTTTAATGAGCCAGCTGAAAGCCAATGGTAAAGAAGTAGTTCATGAAGACAGAGGAGATATCGTGGTGATCAATACTTGCGGATTTATTGATAATGCCAAGGAAGAATCTATCAATACTATTTTGGACTATGTGGATGCAAAGAACAGAGGAGAGGTTGAAAAGGTTTTTGTTACCGGATGTCTTTCTGAAAGATATAAACCGGATTTGATTAAGGAAATTCCCGATGTAGATCAATATTTTGGAACGAGAGATTTGCCAATCCTTTTGAAACACTTAGGGGCAGATTATAAGCATGAATTGGTAGGAGAAAGATTAACGACTACTCCCAAGCATTATGCTTATCTTAAAATATCCGAAGGTTGTGACAGGCCTTGTTCGTTTTGTGCTATCCCATTAATGAGAGGAGGGCATGTTTCCACTCCGATCGAAAAATTGGTGAATGAAGCGGCTAAACTTGCTAAAAAAGGAACAAAAGAATTAATCCTTATTGCTCAGGATCTTACTTACTACGGATTAGATATCTATAAAAAAAGAGCATTGGGTAATCTTCTGAAAGAATTGGTAAAGGTTGAAGGAATCGAATGGATCAGATTACATTATGCATTCCCAAGTGGATTTCCAGAAGATGTACTTGATATTATCAGAGAAGAGCCTAAAGTTTGTAACTATATTGATATTCCTTTACAGCACATTAATTCCGATCTTCTTAAATCCATGAAAAGAGGAACGACTCATGAAAAAACGGATGCCTTATTGGCTAAGTTCAGAGAGATAGTTCCGGATATGGTAATCAGAACTACGCTTATTGTAGGGTATCCCGGAGAAACTGAAGAAAGATTTCAGGAGTTAAAAGACTGGGTACGAGAACAAAAGTTTGATAGATTAGGATGCTTTACCTATTCACATGAAGAAAATACTACAGCTTATGTTTTGGAAGATGATATTCCACAGGAGGTAAAAGAAGCCAGAGTAGAGGAGATTATGGAACTTCAATCACAGATTTCTTGGGAAAAGAATCAGGAGAAAATCGGAAAGACCTTCAAATGTGTTTTTGACAGAAAAGAAGGAAACTATTTTATCGGAAGAACAGAATATGATTCTCCGGATGTAGATAATACTGTTTTGGTGTCCGCTGAAGATACTTATATCTCTATCGGGGAATTTGCCAATGTAAGAATTACCTCAGCCGAAGAGTTTGATCTGTACGGAGAACTGGTATAGAATATTTAATACAAATAGACCAATGATTGTTTCATTGGTTTTTTTTATTAATTATAATAAAGATTTTAATACTTTAAATTGTTGATTATTAAAGGATTTGTTGCATTGTGTAGAATGAATTATGCTGTAGCGAGTTAATTAAATTAACTTTTTACTCTTTTTTTTAACATTTTTTAACACTATGATCTAAAGTCCCTAAAAATAGGTAGTTATAGACTTAATTAACATTTTATTAATTTTTTATTAACGTTTTTTAACAGTTCGAATAGGTCTATATAGATAATCCTGTTACTTTTGCTCCGTCATAAACCCCAAAATATTCAAAATGATGAAAAGATTCATTCTCGTAATCATAATGATGATTTCAACCTTTGGTATTTTCTCTTTTACGAGCAATACCACAGATGCGAAAAAAACAAGTTATGCATCGTACTACCACGATAAATTTAATGGTAGAAAAACAGCCAGCGGTGAAGTATTTGATAATTCAAAGTTCACAGCAGCAAACAGAACGCTTCCATTTGGAACTAATATTAAAGTGACCAATTTGGACAATGGTAAGTCAGTAGTAGTGAGAGTAAATGATAGAGGACCTTACCATTCATCAAGAGCATTAGATATGTCTAAAGCCGCGTTCGATGAGATCGGAAATACCAATCATGGTACTATTCCGGTTGAATATGAAATTGTCGATTAAACTTATGATTTTAAAAGGTAAAAGCCAACTGAATACAGTTGGCTTTTTATTTTTATGATTTTCAGAAATCAATTAGGTTAAATATATTTTTTAAACATTTAATTCTACCAAAGCAGGACAGTGATCAGAATGTACCGCTTCTTTTAAAATAACCGCTCTTGTAAGTTGATCCTTTAATGTGTGGCTTGTAAAATTATAATCAAGTCTCCATCCTTTATTTTTTTCTCTCGAATTTTGTCTGTAGCTCCACCATGTATAATTGTCCGGATCCTGATTGAAAAATCTGAAACTGTCTATAAGTTCACATTCATTGATAAAATCGCTCATCCATTCCCTTTCCATAGGAAGGAAGCCGGAAACGTTTTTTAAACGTACAGGATCGTGAATGTCAATGGCTTCGTGGCAAATATTAAAATCACCGGAAATAATTAGATTAGGGATCGTTTGTTTTAAATCTTTAATGTAATCTAAAAAATCGTGACAAAACTGCATTTTAAAATCCAGTCGTTCAATATTGGATGCAGAAGGTACATAGACTGAAATAGCAGAGTAGCCATCAAAATCGGCTCTTATGATTCGCCCTTCATTATCATAACTTTCGATTCCGCAGCCAAATTCTACGTGATTAGGTTTTATCTTTGACGCGATTCCAACACCGCTGTAGCCTTTTCTTATCGCAGAATGCCAATAACTGTGATATCCTAACTTTTCAAGGCTTTCTATATCAATCTGATCGTTACCAGCCTTACTTTCCTGAATGCAGATAATATCCGGATCAGCAGTTTTCAGCCATCCTAAAAAATCTTTGGTAAAGGCGGCACGTATTCCGTTTACGTTGTAAGTAATTAATTTCATGTTTGAAATATATCAAAAGCCGGTCTAAAAAACAAATGTCGGCTGAAAGCCGACATGCAATTTTATTTAATTCCTTTAAAAACTACTTTTCCGTCTTTCGAAAGTTCGTTTTCCAATCCTTTGCCTCTTAACTCCCAATGGTCATTTTTATAATGAATTCCTGAACCGGTTGGCTGCCCTTTCAATTCGATAGTTTCACCTTCATAAACAATGGTAGCTGTATTTTTATTATTATCAAAGGTCATATCAATACTTTTTCCCCCAGCATCAGTAGATTTTGCCTTTACAATAGGATTTTTATTTACAGCTGCAGAATCTGTTGGTGTAGCTGCAGATAGATCTGAAGTATTTGTTTTTATCGAATCTGAACTGATTACCGCTGTAGAATCAGATGAAGTTTCTGAACTCTTACTGCCTTCCTTTTTACACGAAACAATTGATAACGCTGCCAATACAGGTAAAATTAAAATTGATTTTTTCATTTTTATATTTTTAATGGTGTATTTGATTCAAAGATTACTTAGGCTCTAAAATACTGATTGGAATGATACATTCTTCCAATGAAATTCCTCCGTGTTGATATGTTTCTTTATAATAGTTTACAAAATGATTATAGTTCTTTGGATACGCTAAGAAAATATTGTTCTTCGCAAAAATATATTTTGAGCTTAAATTTCCTTTAGGAAGGAACAGTTTTTCCGGGTTTGAAATTGCCCAGACATCGCTGCTGTCGTACGTTAAACTTTTTCCTGTTTTATAACGGATATTTGTAGATGTTTCTCTGTCACCCACGACACGGCTTGGTTTTTTTACATATACTGTTCCATGGTCAGTAGTAATCACAAGTTTGAAACCGTTTTCGGCAGCAACCTTAATTATTTTTAATAAAGATGAATTTTCAAACCAGTTTAAGGTAAGGGAACGGAAAGTTTTATCATCTCTGATCAGCTGATCTACTATATGATTGTCGGTTTTTGCGTGAGAAAGAATATCAATAAAGTTATAAACAATCACTAAAAGGTCATTATTTTTATGCTGATTAAAATCATCATAGATCTTTCTCTCAAAATCTGCATTAAGAACTTTCAAATACTTCATTGATTTAGATGCTAAACCAATTCTTTTCATTTGATCTTCTAAAAAGTCACGTTCAAATTCGTTTTTATTTCCTTCTTCATTATCATTAAACCATTTGTCCGGAAAACGTTTTTCTATTTCAGAAGGCATTAATCCGGCAAAAAATGAATTTCTTGCATATTGAGTTGCGGTAGGAAGAATACTGTAATAATAATCCTCGGAAACCTTATTGTAATGTTTGGTGAATAGAGGTTCGATCACTTTCCACTGGTCATATCTCAGATTGTCTACCATCAGCAAAAGAACTTTTTCTTTTTCTACTTCAGTTTTTATTTTATCTTTAAATAAGGTATGGCTCATCATAGGTTTTTCAGAACCGTTCAACCAGTCTTCGTAATTGTTTTCTATAAACTTTGCAAACTGAATATTGGCTTCTTCCTTTTGAGACTGAAGCAGATCGGCAAATTCATTATCGGCAACCTTATCAAATTTAAGTTCCCAATTCACAATTTTCTTGTAATATTCCGCCCAATCCTGGTATGTTCTCAGATAAGAAAGCTCCATAGAAAGGTTTCTGAATTCCTGCTGATATTGTAAAATGGTTTTCTGTTCAACCAAATTATCTTCCTGAAGATTCTTTTTAAGAGAAAGCAAAATCTGGTTGGGATTTACAGGCTTTAATATGTAATCCGCAATCTGAGAGCCTATGGCTTCTTCCATGATGTGCTCTTCTTCACTTTTTGTAACCATTACAATTTTTAAAGAATTATCTTTTTCTTTAATCATAGGAATGGCTTCAAGTCCGGAAATTCCGGGCATATTTTCATCAATAAGGGTCAGTGCAAATTTTTCGGAATCCATCAATTCCAAGGCTTCATTTACATTATTAACAGGGGTTACCTGATACCCTTTTTTTTCTAAGAATACGATATGAGGTTTTAGTAAATCTATTTCATCATCTATCCATAATATCTTTTCCGACATAATATTTATTTTTCATGGTTATTGTATCAAAATTTCGACCAAATTTCTTTTCAAACAATAAAAATAGTGCTTTTAATAGTTAAATATTAGTTAAATCAAAATATTGTTTATTAATTCCCTGTTTTTGCATAGTCAAGCACTCTTTCGATGACTTCGTCTTTTTCTTTCTGTATTCCTTATAGGATAGAATCATCCACTCCGATAGCAACTGTACTGAAGGAGCAAAAAATAGAAATAAGGTTTTAAGATTAATGAAATTTAAATAAAAGCTAAAGTTAAATTTTCCCTAACTTTGTTACAATATCGACATCAATGCAGAATAAGCTAAAAATTATCAACGATCCTGTTCACGGTTTTATCAAAATTCCACACGAAATATTATTTGACATTATTGAGCATCCTTACTTCCAGCGATTGAGAAGAATAGGACAGACCGGTCTTTTAAATTTGATTTTTCCCGGGGCTACCCATACAAGATTTCATCATGCGATAGGGGCAATGCATCTGATGTTTACAGCACTGGAAACATTGAAACAAAAGGGAGTGAAGATTTCTGAGGACGAAGAAAAAGGCGCTATGTTGGCGATTTTGATGCACGATATAGGACATGGTCCGTTTTCCCATGCCTTAGAAAGTATGCTGATGGATGATTGGCATCACGAAAACCTTTCACTGCTTTTGATGAACAAACTGAATGATGAGTTTGAAGGTAAACTATCTGTTGCTATTAAAATGTTTCAGGGGAAGTATCATAGAAAATTCTTTAATCAGCTTATCTCTTCACAATTGGACGTCGATCGTTTGGATTATCTGAACAGAGACAGCTTTTTTACAGGAGTTTCGGAGGGGAATATTAATACACAACGAATTATTTCCATGATGAATGTCTGTGAAGAAGGTGAATTGGTAATCGATGCAAAAGGTATTTATTCTATTGAGAATTTTCTTACTGCGCGAATGTTCATGTATTGGCAAGTTTACTATCATAAAACTTCGGCGTTGGCTGAATTTCTTTTGGTGAAAATTTTAGAGCGAGCAAAATATCTGGTTTCACAAGGTGTTGATCTCCCGGCAACAGAAAATCTGAGATATTTTTTGCATAGAGGTAAAAATTCTGCTACAGACGAAGACGTGGAAAGGTTTACACAATTAGACGATAACGATGTTATTCAGGCGATGAAAAACTGGCAGTCGGCTGGTGATTTTATTCTGTCATACTGGTGCAAATGTGTAATCCAGAGAAACCTGCCCAAGACCATTATTTCGTCACATGCATTTGAAGCAGAGTTTATTGAAGAAAAAGTAAAAAACACCAATGAATTTTTCGGAATCGATAACGGAAATGAATTGGTGCATGAAATTAAACGAAAACTATTGCCTTACGATACTCAAAAACAGCCGATCTTTCTATTGCAGAAAAATGGAAAAAAGATAAGGCTTGAAGAATCGGAAGACCAGCTTCTATCGGGATTAATTACTAATAAGACCACCCGATATATTCTTATGTTTCCAAGAGATATTTAGCACATAATTTCTTAAAGAATATTAAAATTCACAATCCGAAAATTAAAAAATGTTTGCGAATTATAGAATTTCTTATCTTTGCAGAATATGGAATTTACAGCTTCGCAAATTGCAAGTTTTATTGACGGGAAAATAATAGGTGATGAGAATGCACTTATTACTGGAGTTTCACCTATTGAAGGAGGGGAAACAGGACATCTTTCTTTTATAGCACAAGATAGATTTTCCCATTATTTGGATACGACCAAATGCTCCGTTATCATCGTTTCAGAAAAACTTTTATCAAAAGATATATATAATCCTACCGTGATTGCGGTAAAGGATGCCTACCTTTCTTTTCAGGTTTTAATGAATCTGTACCAGGAAATGCAGGGTAAAAAGCAAGGGATTGAAGATGGTTCTTCAATTCATGATACTGCTGTAGTCGGAGATAAGGTATATATCGGTGCTTTTACTTATGTATCTGAAAAGGCAAAAATTGGAGAAGGAACTCAGATTTATCCTCATGTCTACATAGGAAAAGGGGTGAAAATCGGTAAAAACTGCAAAATTGACAGTGGAGCGAGAATCTACGATTATTGTATCATTGGTGATAACTGCATCGTTCATTCCAATACTGTAATTGGAGGTGACGGATTTGGTTTCCAGCCGACTCCGGAAGGTTTCAAAAAAATTCCTCAATTAGGAAATGTCATCATTGAAGATGATGTTGAGATTGGTTCAAACTGTAGTATAGACAGAGCTACAATTGGTTCTACTATAATCGGGAAAGGAACTAAAATCGATAACCTGATCCAAATTGCACACAACGTAAAAATCGGACAAAACAATGTGATTGCGGCACAGGCCGGAATCGCAGGATCTACAATCATTGGCGACTGGAACCAGATTGGAGGGCAGGTTGGTGTTGTAGGGCATATTAAAATAGGAAATCAGGTAAAAATTCAGGCACAGAGCGGAGTAAACTCCAGTGTGAATGATAAGGAAACTATTTATGGTTCGCCGGCAATCAGCTATAACGACTATTTAAGGAGTTATGTACATTTCAGAAATTTACCTGAAATTGTAAACAGAATAAACAATCTTGAGAATAACTCAAAAGATAAAACTAATGAGTGATATGCAAAAAACACTTCAGCAAGAAGTGACACTTTCCGGAATCGGACTTCATACGGGTAAAGAAGTAAAACTAACCATCAAACCTGCAAAGGAAAACACAGGTTTTGTATTTGTAAGAACAGACTTGGAAGGACATCCTCAGGTGGAAGCTGATGTGAATTATGTAGTAGCTACAGAAAGAGGGACAACATTAGAAAAATTAGGAGTAAAGATCAATACCTGCGAGCATCTTTTAGCGGCTTTAGTAGGCTGTGATATCGATAATGCCATTTTGGAAATGGATGCTTCTGAACCTCCTATTTTAGACGGATCGTCGAAGTATTTTGTTGAAGCCATCGAAAGTGTTGGAGTGGTAGAACAAAATACCGCAAGAGAATACCTTGTTGTAAAAGAAGTTCTTACCTACAGCGATCCGGCAACAGGATCAGAAATCACAATCATTCCTTCAGATACTTACGAAGTGACTACTATGGTAGATTTTGGGACCAAAGTTTTAGGAACTCAAAATGCTACACTAAAAAATATTTCTGAGTTTAAAGAAGAAATTTCATCAGCAAGAACATTTAGCTTCTTACACGAATTAGAAATGCTTTTAGATCACGGTTTGATTAAAGGTGGAGATATTTCTAATGCCATTGTATATGTAGATAAAGATCTTACTCCTGAAACTACAGAAAAATTAAAGAAAGCTTTTGGGAAAGACAATGTTTCTATAAGACCTAACGGAATTCTTGATAATTTAAATCTAAACTATCCAAACGAAGCTGCAAGACATAAGTTACTTGATGTAATCGGAGATTTGGCTTTGGCTGGTGTGAAAATAAAGGGTAAAGTAATTGCTAATAAGCCAGGACATTACGTAAATACTCAGTTTGCAAAAAAACTGAACCGCCAGTGGAAATTGCAGAAAAAGAAAAACGTTCCTGATTTTGATTTAACCAAAGAGCCTGTTTTCGATATCAACGGAATTATGAGATTAATGCCTCACAGACCTCCGTTCTTATTGATTGATAAAGTTCTTGAGCTTTCAGACTCTCATGTTGTAGGTCTTAAAAATGTTACAATGAATGAGCCTTTCTTTGTTGGACATTTCCCGAAAGAGCCCGTAATGCCGGGAGTTCTTCAGGTAGAAGCTTTAGCGCAGACAGGTGGAATTCTTGTACTGGCAAGTGTTCCGGATCCTGAAAACTATTCTACTTATTTCATTAAAATTGATAAAGTAAAATTCAAGAGAAAAGTAATTCCTGGAGATACACTTATTTTCAAGATTGAATTAATTGAACCTATCAGAAGAGGTATTGTACATATGCAAGGTTACGGTTATGTTGGAGATACAGTAGCGGTAGAAGCAGAACTAATGGCCCAAGTTGCAAAAAATAAAGTTGATTAAATGATCCATCAATTAGCAGCCGTAGATAAACGTGCGAAAATCAGCAAAAATGTAATCGTAGAACCCTTTACTACCATTGCAGGAGATGTGGAAATAGGAGAAGGAACCTGGATTGGGCCCAATGTTACCATCATGGATGGAGCAAGAATTGGTAAAAACTGTAGGATTTTTCCCGGGACTGTAATTTCTGCAATTCCTCAGGATTTAAAATTCGATGGTGAAGATACACAGGTTATTATAGGTGATGATACTACGATCAGAGAGTGTGTAACAGTCAATAGAGGTACAAAAGCTTTAGGACATACTAAGATCGGAAAAAATTGTCTGATTATGGCTACATCTCACATTGCTCATGATTGCGTAATCGGAGATCATGTTATCATTGTAAACGGTTGCGGTATTGCAGGTCATGTTGAAATTGGTGATTATACGGTGATGGGAGGTTTATCAGCTGTACACCAGTTTGGCAAAATTGGAAAGCATGTAATGATTTCCGGTGGTACTTTGGTGAGAAAAGATATTCCGCCTTACGTAAAAGTAGCAAGAGAGCCGATGTCTTATGCCGGAATTAACTCAGTAGGTTTAAGAAGAAGAGGATTTACCAATGAAAAAATCTTCGAAATTCAAAAAATTTACAGAGCGATCTTCCAAATGAAGATGAATGTTTCTCAGGCAATCACTCATATTGAAAAAGAAATGCTTCCTACTGCTGAAAGAGACGAGATTCTTCAGTTCATTCAAAACTCACCTAGAGGTATCGTGAAAGGATACGGAACAGGAAAGGAAAACTAAATATAAAAACAAAAAGATAATATACATTAATGGCAACAAGTAACGATATCAGAAAAGGTCTGTGCATTGAGTACAGTAATGATATTTATAAAGTAATCGAGTTCCTTCACGTAAAACCAGGAAAAGGACCTGCTTTCGTAAGAACAAAATTAAAGTCTGTAACAAACGGAAAAGTAATTGATAACACTTTCTCTGCAGGACACAAAATCGATGAGGTAAAAGTGATCACAAGAAAATATCAGTATCTTTATGATGATGAGAATGGATTCCACTTCATGAATAATGATGATTTCTCTCAATTATATTTAAATAAAGAAATGATTGAAAATTCAAACCTGATGAAAGCAGGTGAAGAAGTTACAATCATCCTGAAAGAAGCTGATGAAACTCCGCTTTCTGCTGAATTACCACAGTCTGTTTATTTAGAAGTTGTAGAAGCAGATCCGGGAGTAAAAGGAAACACAGCAACAAATGCCCTGAAAAATGCTATCGTTGAAACCGGAGCAAGAGTAATGGTTCCATTGTTCATTGAACCGGGAGACAAAATCAAAGTAAGCACTGAAGATGGTTCTTACCTTGAAAGAGTAAAAGAATAATTTTAAATAAAATTTACATCAATTCGGTTTGCCTTTGCATTCCGAATTTTGTTTTATAAGAAAATCAATTGTTATGAGATTTCATTCTCCACAAAAACTGAAAACTATTGCAGATCTTATCGGTTCAAAATTTGTTGGTTCAGAAGACTTTGAAGTATTAGGAACTAATGAGATTCACATGGTGAAACCGGGAGAAATAGTTTTTGTAAACCATCCTAAATATTACGATAAAGCTTTAAATTCTCCGGCAACAATTATTTTAATTGATAAAGAAGTAGACTGCCCGGAAGGGAAGGCTCTCTTAATCTCTGAAGATCCTTTCAGAGATTTCAATAAGATTAATACCCATTTTACGAGAATATATAATTTCAGGGAAGAGCTTCATGATGCTGAAATTGGAGAAGGGACACATATTCACCATTCTGCAGTGATCGGAAACAATGTGAAGATCGGAAAAAATACCCTTATTTTCCCAAATGTTGTGATCGGTGACAGAACCGTTATTGGTGATAATGTTGTCATTCAGTCCAATACCGTTTTAGGTGGTGATGCCTTCTATTACAGAAAATTAAATGGAAATTTCGATCGTTTGATTTCCGTAGGAAATGTTGTCATCGAAAACAATGTTGAAATCGGAAACGGCTGTACGATTGACAGAGGAGTTACAGATTCTACGATTATTGGCGAAGGTTCTGTTTTAGATAATCAGATTCAGATCGGTCACGATACAATTATTGGTAAAAAGTGTCTGATCGCTTCACAGGTAGGAATTGCAGGATGCTGTGTAATCGGTGATGAGGTTACATTGTGGGGACAGGTAGGAATTGCTTCCGGAAATAAAATTGAGAGCGGATCTGTGCTTTTAGGGAAAACCGGGGTCAACAGAGATCTTGAAAAAGGAACCTATATCGGGATGTTTGCAGAAGATTTTAAAACATATCTGAAGAAAGAAGTAAAACTGAGAAATCTCAAATAAACAAATCGAAAGTTTTATCCGAAATCAAAGAAAAATAAGTAAATTTGTGAGCATTAATAAAAAATAAAAATAAATTAAAACAACAATAAAATGTCAATTTTAGTAAACAAAGATTCTAAAGTAATTGTACAAGGATTTACAGGGAACGAGGGTACTTTCCACGCAAGCCAGATGATCGAATACGGAACAAACGTAGTAGGTGGTGTTACTCCGGGAAAAGGAGGCAGCGAGCATCTAGGAAAGCCTGTATTTAATACTGTTGCTGATGCTGTAGCAAAAGCTGGAGCTAATGTAAGTATCATTTTCGTACCGCCTGCATTTGCTGCAGATGCAATTATGGAAGCTGCAGAAGCAGGTATCAAAGTTATCGTATGTATTACTGAAGGGATCCCTGTAGCAGATATGGTAAAAGTAAAATCTTACATTGCTGACAGAGACTGCAGATTGATCGGACCAAACTGTCCTGGAATCATCACTTCTGAAGAAGCTAAGATTGGTATTATGCCAGGTTTTGTTTTCAAAAAAGGTAAAGTAGGAATCGTTTCTAAATCAGGAACTCTTACTTATGAAGCTGCTGACCAGGTTGTAAGAGCTGGTTACGGTATTTCTACTGCAATTGGTATTGGTGGTGACCCAATCATCGGAACAACGACAAGAGAAGCGTTAGAATTGTTCATCAACGATCCGGAAACTGAAGCGGTTGTAATGATTGGTGAAATTGGTGGTGGATTAGAAGCTGAAGCGGCAAGATGGTATAAAGCTAGTGGTTCTACAAAACCAGTTGTAGGGTTTATCGCTGGGCAAACTGCTCCTAAAGGAAGAACAATGGGACACGCAGGTGCTATCGTAGGTGGTGCAGAAGATACAGCTCAGGCTAAAATGGAAATCATGAGAGAAAACGGAATCAACGTTGTAGATTCTCCTGCTGATATTGGTGCTACTGTAGCAAAAATATTAGGATAATTTCTTCTTAAAAATAAAGTATAAGCCTCGTTTTTACGAGGCTTTTTTTTGAATTTTTATACAGAAAATTAGAATAATTACTATCTTTAAACAATTAAAAAAATAAACGATACAAAAACTCAATATCAAAATGAAAAAACTTTTATTAACCTCAGCATTGGCTCTGTCTACTTTATCTTTTGCACAAATAGACTTCAGTAGTACAAGATTCGGAGTTACGGGCGGACTTAATTATTCCCGAGTTAAAAATGCACATAATCCCTCCGGACCAAGATTTACATTCCAGGGCGGTGTTTTGGCCCTTATTCCTATTGGAAAAGCGAATCAGTTTTATCTTCAACCTGAAGTGCTATACTATGGCGCCGGAGAAACAGGAAAGGATAAAGACGCTAAAGGGATGAAGGGTTATGATGCAGTATATGCCAATAATTATCTGAGTGTACCTGTATTTTTTAAAGGGTATTTCTCAGAATCTGAATCTGAGTTCTTTGGTTTGGTAGGCCCGAGATTTAATTTCTTGATAGATCAAACTGTAAAAAATGAGTCCAAAGATATTTATAGAGAAGACGCGCAAGGAAAAGCGAATTCCTTTAACTTCGGAATTGGGCTTGGAATAGGATATAGCTACAAAAGACAGCTGGAAGTGGCTTTTAAATATGATTTAGGACTGTCTAATACATATCCTGATTTGAATGAATCAAAATTGGATCCCAATTCCTCTAAGAAAAAATCTGAACAGGTATTGAGCTTAGGCCTAAGCTATATTTTTAATTAAATTATTTCAGTAAAAAATAAAAAAATCCCGGAAAGTAATTTCCGGGATTTTTTTATTGTTAGATAAAGATATGTTTATGATTAACTTTTAATCCATTTCCAGATTTCTTTTAAAGTCGCTTTATTTCCATACATCAGAATTCCTACCCTGTAGATTTTCCCTGCAAGGAATATCATGAAAAGAGTAGTTCCTAAAAGCAATACAATAGACAAAGCAATTTGCCATACAGGAACTCCGTAAGGAATTCTTGCAATCATAGCCACAGGAGAAGTAAACGGAATGATTGATAACCAGAAACCAAGAGGCCCGTCCGGATTATTGATGAAAGAAAAGCTTCCATACATTCCCAGCATTAAAGGTAATACAGCAAATAAAGTAAACTGCTGCGTCTCCGTTTCATTATCTACAGCTGAACCGATTGCTGCATAAATTGAACTGTAAAAGATATATCCTAAAAGGAAAAAGATGATGAATACAAAAATAATTAAAGGGAAGTTTAATTCTAATAAACTATGCGAAACCTGAGTGGCAATTTGAGTAATGTCCAATTTACTCATCACCGCATCCTCACCCCCCGGAATATTTTTCTGCATGGAAGAAAATCCTGTATTTAAAACCAAAGCTCCAACTACAGACATCGTAATCCAAACGATAAATTGAGTTAAGGCAACTAAGGTTACCCCGAGGATTTTTCCCATCATCAGTTCAAAAGGCTTTACCGAAGAAATAATAATTTCGACAACACGGTTGTTTTTTTCCTCTAAAACACTTCTCATCACTCTTACCCCGTAAATAATGATAAACATGAAGGTAACGTACATTAAAAGCATACTCAATACGCTTTTTACCCCTAAAGCAAGATCGGAATCTTCCTTATTGTTTTCTGAAACATTGATCGTTTTAAGGGTAAAACCTTTATCAAGATCATCAATTTGAGTCTCAGAAATTCCCAACTGCTTTATTTTTTCTTTTTTAATGACATTGCTGAGATCAGAAATGATACGCTGCTTAGTATCAAGCCCGATTTTGGTATTGACAATCAGCCTGGTATTTTTCTGAAACTCATCATAATTTCCATTCTGTACCTGAGGAAGAACGAGAATTCCATCTATTGCTTCGTTGCTTTTAAGAGTATTTACTTTTGACTGTTCTTCAGAAGATGGGATGATTTTATATTCTATTTTGTCGGTAGATTTCAGTTCATTTTTAAAAAGACCGCTGTTATCTACCACTTCAATGATATTGTGAGATTCATTGGCTTTGAACATCAGTCCGATTACCGCCCCAAATGCAATTAATAGGATAGGAGCCAGTAAAGTCAGCACAATGAAAGATTTTTTCTTAACCTGAGTAAGAAACTCTCTTTTAGTAATTAAAAAAATATTATTCATAAAATTAAGAATGGTTACTTACGGCATTGATAAACACTTCATTCATGCTCGGGATTCTCTCTTCAAAAGCACGTACCTTTCCTAGATGTACAAGATCTAAAAGAATATTGTTTTGATCGGCTTCATTTTTTAAATCAAAAGAAACCAGATTGTTTTCAGAGGTAATATTAAAAATCCCATACTTATTTTTGAAACTCTCCAGTTGAGAATCATTGACTTCAGAAAGCGTGATCCCGAAAATATTTTTCTTGAATTTTTCTCTCACATCAAACACCCTTCCATCAATGATCTTTTTAGAATTGTTGATCAATGCAACATAATCACACATTTCTTCCACGCTTTCCATTCTGTGAGTAGAAAGAATGATCGTAGTTCCGTTATTTTTAAGATCGATAATCTGATCTTTAATCAAATTGGCATTTACAGGATCAAAACCAGAAAAAGGTTCATCTAAAATTAAAAGATGCGGCCTGTGAAGTACAGTGACTACAAACTGGATTTTCTGAGCCATCCCTTTAGACAGTTCAGACAGTTTTTTCTTCCACCACTGGTCGATGTGAAGTTTGTCAAACCATTTTTTTGCTTCGGCTAAAGCATCATTTTTGCTCATCCCTTTCAGCTCTCCGAAATACAGAAGCTGGTCACCAACAGTCATGTTTTTGTATAGCCCTCTTTCTTCAGGCATGTAACCGATGTTTTTGATATGGTTGGGATTCAGCTTTTCTCCGTTAATTTGAATCTCTCCTGAATCAGCCTGAGTAATTTGGTTAATGATACGGATGAAAGAAGTTTTTCCGGCTCCGTTCGGGCCCAAAAGACCATAAATACTTCCTTTCGGAACATGGATGCTGAAATCATCCAAAGCCACCTTTTTACCGGCGTTATAGGTCTTTCTAATATGTTCAGCTTTTAGCATTAATTTGTTTTTACTTAATTAGTATAATAAAGTTCCGAAAGTTACGGAATTATTAAAACAGAATTAATGGGAAAAGAAAAAATCCTGATGATTATCAGGATTTACTATTATTGTTTTACGATTTGTGTTACCTTTTGAGTATTATCGCTTAAAATGTAGCGGATCAGATATTTTCCGGGTTTTAATTTCTCAATATTGATTTCTCCGGAGTTCATATTTATGCTATAGCTGGCTACCTGAGTTCCCAGGATAGAGTAAAAAGTTACATTCTTTACTTTAAGAGATGCATCTTTTGCTCTTACTACCAGATAATCTTTAGCAGGATTTGGATAGGCTACGATGATACCATCATCAGACTTTTGTGAGATGGAAGAAGGCTCTCTTTGTTGAGCTTGTAAATTGCTAGAAAATCCAACAAATACGCCTAGGAATATAAATAAAAGTAAAAATTTTTTCATTCAATTATAATTTCTCGTAATATATCATAACAAAAATAACTAATTCTATAATCTCTTGCAATACTTTTTTATAGAACTTGTATTAAATTTGCATAAACTTATTCAAAAAGTATTCCAAAAATGATACATTCAAGAAACAGAAGGCTTAGAGTAAACGAATCTATCCGAAGTTTAGTAAGAGAAAATACACTTACCACCGATGATTTTGTAATGCCAATCTTCGTAATGGAGGGCGAAAACAAGCAGGAACCCATTCCGTCGATGCCGGGAATATTTAGGAGGAGCATAGATCTTACGGTAAAAGAATGTAAAGAGTTGTTTTCTTTAGGAGTAAAATCTGTCAATTTGTATATGAAAGTGTCAGATCATCTTAAGGATAATACAGGTAAAGAGGCATGGAATAAAGACGGGCTGATGCAGAATACGATCAAAGCAATTAAAGATGCGATTCCAGGAATGATTGTAATGCCTGATGTGGCTTTAGATCCTTATTCAATTTACGGACATGACGGAATTATTGAGAACGGAAAAATCCTGAATGATGCTACAAATGATGCATTGGCAAGAATGTCGGTGTCTCATGCTGAGGCAGGAGCTGATATTGTGGCGCCAAGTGACATGATGGATGGAAGAGTTCTGACGATTCGTGAGGCATTAGAAGACAACGGATTTACCGATGTGGGGATTTTAAGTTATGCTGCAAAATACGCCAGTTCTTTCTATGGCCCTTTCAGAAGTGCTTTAGATAGTGCTCCAAAAGATAATATGGAAATTCCGAAAGATAAAAAAACGTATCAGATGGATTTTCACAACTCCCGTGAAGCACTGAACGAAGTGTTCAAAGATGTGGAAGAAGGAGCAGATATTATTATGATCAAACCGGGACTTCCGTATTTGGATATCGTTTCGAAAGTTCGTAAAGCAATTGATCTTCCGATAGCGGTTTACAATGTAAGTGGAGAATATGCCATGGTAAAGGCAGCGGCTCAAAACGGTTGGCTGGATAATGATAAAACGATTATTGAAAGCTTGACATGTTTTAAAAGAGCAGGAGCAGATATGATTTTTACATATTTTGCAAAAGAAGCTGCTATGATTTTAAATAGATAATAACACAGGCATGTGAACATAAAAAAAATGGGGGAATTTCAATCTTGAAATTCCCCCATTTTTTTAAGAAATATTGAAATCTTTTCCTTTGGTAAATTTTGCAGCAAAAGGCGACTGGTTTCCTGAATATTTTAATACAAAATGTTTCTTGGTATCCGTATCAATTTTCGCATCTACTTCTACATCTTGGGTTTGAAAACTTACGTCTAATCCTACTCCGGATTCTTTTTCAAGATAAATTTCCACGCTTTCTGCATAGAATAAAGAGGTACTTAAATAATTGAACTTGATATTTTTTCGATAAGTTTTAGGTTTATTTTGGGTAAATTCAGAATAGCTTCTTAAAATTTCAATTCCGGGAGAATCTATATTGGTAATTCTGGATTTGGTAACTCCGTTTACCCGTACCGAAAAGCTTTTGGCACTTTTAATATTTCCATTCACACCAATATTAAATAATGATGGCAGCGAAAGTCCGTATTCTATCATGCTGTCCTTGGTAAACTCAAAATCAGGAATCAAAGCCGGATGTTTGGGAGCATTGATCAGTTGGTTTTTAATAGTATTAAGATTGGTATCTGAGAATAAAAAGCCGATAAGATTATTTCCTGTAGTTCGCCAGTTTCTTCCGTTCCATTCAAAAATTTCACAGAGCAGCGTATCTGCAGAAGAATGCGGAAGGAGATCGATGTCCTGCCATTTGAAAACCTCTTTTGCATATGGCCTTCGGTTGGTAATATTGATGCCCAGATCCAAGGCTAAAAGTTCGGTTAACTGCTGATTATTTTCCATATGTATTGTGATTGTTGATTAGTTTATAAAATTAATTAAAAATTACCGGGTTCAATTTTAAAATATCATAAAACTTTTATCGGTATACGCTAATCTAAAAATTACATTCAAAAAAACTTTATCTTTGCTGCTATGATTTTACGAGGAGAAAACTTAATCAAAGAATACGGTCCTAAAAAGGTTGTAAAAGGTGTTTCAGTACAGGTTCAGCAGGGTGAGATTGTTGGATTGCTTGGTCCCAACGGAGCAGGAAAAACAACATCATTCTATATGATTGTAGGATTGGTTAAGCCCACTTCCGGTAAAATTTTTCTGGATAAACAGGAGATAACAACAGATGCTATGTACCGCAGAGCCCAGAAGGGAATCGGTTATCTGGCTCAGGAAGCCTCCGTATTTCGAAAACTTTCTGTAGAAGATAATATTATGGGTGTTCTACAGCTGACGAAACTTTCAAAACGTGAACAGCAGATGAAATGTGATGAGCTGATTGAAGAGTTTTCTTTGCAGCACGTCCGTAAAAACCGGGGGGACCTTTTGTCCGGAGGAGAAAGACGTAGAACCGAAATTGCAAGATGTCTTGCAACAGATCCAAGCTTTATTCTTTTGGATGAACCTTTTGCGGGGGTAGACCCGATTGCGGTGGAAGATATTCAGAAGATTGTAAGAAGCCTTACCGATAAAAATATCGGAATTCTGATTACCGACCACAATGTACAGCAGACGTTGGCAATTACCAATAAAACTTATATCATGTTTGAAGGAAGAATTTTGAAAGAAGGACTTCCTGAAGAACTGGCAAACGATCCGCAGGTAAGGGAAGCTTATTTGGGAGAAAACTTCGTCTACCAAAGTATTTTCGACAAACCGAAGAAGAAAAGCTACGCTTATAATATCTGGGCTGGAAATTTTGATTCAAAAGCTCAGCTGCAAAGTTTTGTTAATGAAAATTTTGCCCAGTTTGATGATCTCAGATTGATGCATGGCTTTGAAGATATCAGTTTTGCTTCATTGGGAAATTCGGAGATTCAGTATATTTTCAATGATGTGGTAGATAAAAATGCCAATAACTCCTTTGTTTTTCAGAAGAAAGAAATTAACTCTCTTTATTCCTTAGAACAGGCAAAAGCAGAATCTGAAGCTGCAAGTAAGCCTGAATTACATTACTTAACAACAGAAGCTTTTGAAGGGTAAATTTTATTCTAAACAACATTATTTTGAAGAATATCGTATTAAAGAATTGTTTGCTAAATTATATTTGGCAGAGAGTCTTTTAAATGAAATAACTTTATCTAATTCTGATGGAAAATTTACTGTTTTTAAAGAAAATTTTATCGATGAATTTTATGAGGCGGAAGGTTCTAATGTGGCTGATTTTACACAATTGTGGAGTTGGTTTAAACCCACTGCGGAATGGAATATTTTTACTGGCGATAAAGGATTAAAGCTTGGAAAAGAGATTTTTGAAATTGTTGATAAATGGAAGCAAGATCAATAATTTTTTTAAGAATATAATTTAAAACTAAAAGAATAATATAATTCGTACCTTTTTCTCTGTAAAACGGTACGTTTTTTAGTTAAAATAATTCCCATGGTAAAACCCTTCAACAGAACCATCACTTTATTCGGTATTTACAAACAGCTTGTCCCGTTTATCAGGCCTTATCGATTAATGATTTATGGAACTCTGTTTCTTACATTTTTAGGAGCTCTGGCGGCACAGGTCAATCCGTTGGTACTAAAATATACCGTAGATGAAGTTACAAAACTGACCCATCTTCCGCATCCTATGTCAGAAGGAATTCACGTTCTGGTATTGATCTCTGTAATTTTACTAGGGAAAGAATTATTGAATATTTTTATCAACTTCGGACAGAAATTTTACGGAGAAAAAATTAGAATCAATGTAAGTTCAGTTTTAGCGCAATCAGCCATTGATAAGATCTTAACATACAGAGTGGCTTATTTTAATGATGAAAACCACGAGTCCGGAAAGCTGCAGATAAGAATTGATCGTGGAATTGAGAGTCTGACAAGACTGGTTCAGAATTTTTTCATCGATATGTTACCTTTATTTTCCAATGCCATTATTGCTTTGATCATTATGTACCTGCAAAATGTGTATGTAGGAATTGTTTCTACGGTTATTGTTCCGATATATTTTTACGTAAGCTCATTGCAGGCAAAAAAACTGAGCGGAGTGAGAAGAACATTGAGAAATCAGCGGGAGCAAAAAACTTCTGGGCTTTTGAATTTAATTAACTCTATCATGGTGATTAAAAGTTTTGTCCGCGAAAAATTTGAAGGTAAAAAACAGTACGATTTACAGATGCAGTTGATGGAAAGCCAGATGTTCACCCGAAAAACAAACTTTATTTATGATGGGCTGAAAACTTTCATCGAACAGTTTGGAGTGGTTTTAATTATCCTATTAACGGTTTATCTGGTATTGGATCAGCAAATGACCATCGGAGCTATTATGCTTCATATCATGCTTTTTAATAATGTTTCGGCTCCCATTCGTCAGCTTCACAGAATTTATGATGATATGAACGATGCGATGATCTATGCGGAAGGATACTTTGATATTCTAAATGCAGACAATGAAAAAGAACCTAACGGACCTTTTGTAGAAAAAGAAATCAAAGGGAATTTTGAATTAAAAAACGTCAACTTTTCCTATCCCAACGGGACACAGGCTTTACATAACGTTTCCATGAGGATTGAAAACGGAAAAACTACTGCTCTGGTTGGTCTTAGTGGAGCAGGGAAATCAACCATCATTAATCTTTTATGTAAATTTTATTTGCCTGATTCGGGGGAGATTATTCTGGATAATGTTAATTTGAATGATTTTGATAATACATTTCTGCGTAATGATCTCGGATTGGTACTTCAAAAAAACCATATTTTTCAGGGAAGTATTGAAGATAATATCCGTTACGGAAATATGAATGCAACTTTTGAAGAAATTGAGGAAGCAGCAAAAAAGGCCTATCTTCATGAACAAATTCTGGATTTGTCTGATGGATACAATCATGATGCAACCCAACTTTCAGGAGGGCAGCAACAGAGAATTGCCATTGCAAGATTATTCCTGAAAAATCCACCGATTATTTTCCTTGATGAGCCTACTGCGAGTCTTGATGCAATTGCCACCGAACAGATTAAGAACTCTCTGGATGCCATAAAAGAAGGCAGAACGGTAATTATCATCTCTCATTCTTTATCTCAGATTTTGGATTCCGATAAAATTTATGTAATGAAAAAAGGAAGAGTAGTGGAAAGCGGAACTCATGATGAGTTGGTACAAATCAATGGGACTTACAGAGAAATTTTTGATGCTTCTGCCAGAAGTCTTAATTTGGATAAACTGGTGAATACTTTTAAAGATAATTAATTTTTAGAAATTATTTTTGCTATATATTAAAACAGTTAATGAACGACCATTACCTAAAAAAACTCGACCGGGTTACTGCCATTCTCACTCAATTACAATCAAAACCGATTGTAAGAGCACAGGATCTTGCACAAAAATTTGATGTAAGTGTCCGTACCATTTATCGGGATGTAAAAACATTGGAAAATGCAGGGATTCCAATTGTTGGGGAAGCCGGAAGCGGTTATTCTCTTATGGATGGTTACAAACTTCCGCCCGTAATGTTTACGAAAGAAGAGGTTTTAAGCTTCATCACAGCAGAAAAACTGATGCAGAAATTCTCCCATCAGAGTTTGGGAAGTCATTATCAGACAGCGATGGAAAAAGTACGTTCCGTATTAAAATATTCCGATAGGAATTTAATTCAGAATATTGAAAAACAGATTGATATCTTTCAGTATCATGCAAAAACGGAAGACACTATAAAAGATGTGATTCCGACTATTTTGGAAAGTATCGCAGAAAAACACCAGTTAATCATAGAATATAAAACGGTTGACGATAACATTTCAACAAGAACTATCGAAGCGGTAGGTGTTTTCTTTGAGTTTAATTATTGGTATATTATGGCTTTCTGTACGTTGAGAAATGATTTCAGGCAATTCCGGGTTGACAGAATCTTAAAAATTTCAAAAACGCAGAATCCGTTTCTGGGTGAGTATGGACAAATCAACGATTACAGGAAAAACAGTAATGGTAATAAAACGACTGTAAGGCTTTTAGTCGAGAAAAAAATCATGGGATTTCTGGTGAATTCTAAAAAATATTATGGATTAACTAAAGAAACTGATGCGGAAAATGGAATGGTGGAATTGACGTTCGAAACAGAGTCGATTAAAGATGGATTTCCTCGCTGGCTGATTACATTTGCAGATTATGCGACCATTTTAGAACCAGAAAGTCTGAAAGAAAAACTGAATGAGTTATTAATCAAAATATCCGGTAAACATCAATAAAACCTCAACAAAAACTGTTGAGGTTTTTTAGCAATATTAATTAAATTGAAGATGGCTTTCAAGCAAAAAAGGCGAATCTGCAATTACAAAATGGTTTGTCAAAATTTAATGTATAGCATGCATTTCCGCCCTTTAATTAATCAGGATTGATTTTTAAGATTAAATTTAATTAAAGATTTTAGTCTCCATAAAGACATTAAAGGTCCTAAAATCTCTCCCAAAAAAAAGGAGGTTCAATTCCTAAAGCTCTTAAATAAACATACCCTTGTCCACGGTGATGGATTTCATTATCTACGAAATACAAAATATTCTGATACACCGGGAATTCATACTGACCAAATAAATTGAAAGTCTCCTGGAAGCGTTCTTCCGAAATCTGAGCAAAATAAGTATTGATGGTTTCAGTTTCTTCATCCCATTTTTTCAGAATATCTTCTTTTGTTTTCGGGGCAAAACCTTCTTCGTTATAAGCCTCCATGTTTTTGTCAACGATTCCTTTCAAAGCCGGTCCTCCGATGCTGATTAGCTCTATCGCCAGTTTTGCGAATGGTCTCATTCCTCCCACAGAAAATTCAAATAATTCCTTTTCAGGAAACATTTCGATGACCCTTCTTGTCAGATTTCTGTGACCTTGCCAGTGCTCTAATAATTGTTCAGAGGTCATAAATTGTTTTGTGATGGTTGCTGTAGTTGTCATAATTTTAATATTGTTTGTTATTGTTGATACAAAGATAAACCGGGGTTATGACAACAGTTTGTCAGTAGGATTTTGGCAATGAAAAAAAATTTATTTTTTTACTAAAATATCTGTTTGTACTTTTCCGTTAGATAAACAAATGAATTAATAAAATTGTAAATTGTAACGAAATTTAAAAATATGAAGAAGCTTATTTTGGCGATTGTACCTGCATTTTTATTAATGTCATGTAATAAAATTGAAGAAAAAATTGATCAGACTGTCCAGAAAACAACTGAAACTGTTCAGCAAAAAGCTCAGGAAGCAGTTGAAGAGACAGTAAAAAAGACCGTCAACGAATCTATAAATTCCCTAACCAATTCTGAGGATGTTCAGTTTAATCAGGTTTTTCCGGGAGCTGACAAAGCAATAATTTCGGAAGGAACAGGAAAGAAATTCAGATTTCCAAATGGTTCAGAAGGTTTTGTTTTCAAATATAAGGCGGATAAAGCGACTTTAATTCCATTTTTAGAAAGTCAGCCGACTACTGATGAAAACAAATCGGATAAAACTGCGAGAAAAATTGACGGGCAAAGCATCATTGATAAAATCAGTTTTATAGAAAAATTTCTTCCTGAAAATACAGTTGATTCCGGTTTTCTGGATGATATTAAAAATGATAAAAGTATTGAATATTACAGGTTAAAACGATTTCCAAACAACAGTACGATTATCTACAATCCCAAGAACCAGACCGTATTACAATACGTAGAGGTAAATAAATAATTTGAGAATGACCGAATAAATCGGTCATTTTTATTTGTTGAAAGTATTGTAGTTTGAGTATAATTAGAAATCAGCATCATTGGATTGTTTAGTTTAAAATAGATTTTTAAAAATATTTAATCCTATTTCTAGTACGCTTTGTGTAGAACTTTCATTTGCTACACTTTTAAGTTTTTGGATGCCCTCCTTTTTTTCTCCTATTTTTTTACTTTTCATTTTCTTTTTGGCTTTAAATAAACTAAAAAAGCTGAAAAACATAAATGTCAGAATAGAAATTATAAGCAATACTAACTCTATGGAACTCATACTAAAATTGATAGATTACATTACAAATATAAAATATTTTACATCTAAATATAACGTTGTATTGAATTTTGTCTGCAAAGTAAGAGTAGCAAAAACATTTGTCAGCCTAATGAGAAAAAAGTAATTTAGTACTATGAAAATTTACACGAAAACAGGAGATAAAGGTCAGACTGCTTTGTATGGCGGAACAAGGGTTTCAAAAGCAAGTGCAAGAGTTGACAGTTACGGAAATATAGACGAACTGAATTCATTCATTGGAATTGCCAAAAGCCATATTGAGGATCAGGACGTTTTAAGGCAATTAAAGAAAATCCAGTTCGATTTATTTACGGTAGGTTCAGAAGCGGCAACTCCCGTAGATAAACTGATGTTGGCGAATGGAAAATCCCGTTTACCATTAATTATTTCTGAAACTGAAATTGAAGAACTGGAAAACTGGATGGATGCTTTTGATGAAAAATTGGAACCCTTACAATATTTTATTCTTCCCGGAGGTGGAAAATCGGCAACGTTTTTACATGCCGCAAGAACGATTTGCAGAAGAGCAGAACGTTCTTTAGTTTTCTTAAACGAATCGGAGGAAGTACGTCCGGAACTGATTAAATACCTGAACAGACTTTCAGATTACCTGTTTGTGTTAGCAAGGTATATTTCAAAAATCAATAACGAACCGGAAGAATACTGGAATCCGAATGAAAGATAAAATGAAAAAAATATTTTTATTATTAGTATTTTATTCTGGAATGTCTTTTTCACAGAATTATCTTGATAATGGAAATGTTCTTATATCTGAAAATAAATTTTCAGAGGCTGAAAATGTTTTTCGTGAAGGATTAAAGCATGAACCTGATAATTTGATTTTTAAATCGCAATTGGCTTTAACTTTAATAAAGCAAAATAAAAATGATCAGGCTGAAAAAGTAATTGTTGAAGTTTTAAAAAAAGATCCATCATTCCCGGCTGCTCTTTGGTATGGAGGAATTAATAATTTTTCGAAAAAAAAATCGGATTTTAGAAAAGCTATATCTTATTTTGAAAAATCATATAATTTGATTGACAAACATTCAAAACAGTATTTTGCCGTAAATTTTTATTTGGGAAAATCCTATCAAAATTTGCTTTATACGGAAGGTTTATCCTATGATGAAGTTGACAGGATGATAGAAACATATAAGAAATATATTGAATTACAACCTGACGCAGAAAATATTATTAATGTTAAAAGTTTTGTAGAAAAAATAGAAAATAACAGACCTGGAAGAAATGTTGAAAAATGGGTAATTACTACAAACCCAAATGTAGTGGAAGTAATAAAAAAGGAGTTAAATGGGAAATAAAGCATTACTTTTCATCAACGGGGATGCTCCGAAATCTTTTCCGGGTCTTGAAAATTATGGATTGATCGCTTGTACGGACGGAGCTTTTCACTATTTGAAAAATCTGGATTTCCCACTGAAAAGACTGGATTTTATTTCCGGAGATTTTGATTCCCATTCTGGTGCCGATGAAAATATTTATGAAGAAAAGTTTATTCATACGCCAGATCAGAACTGTACAGATTTTTATAAAGCTTTGGAGATCATCTTGGAAAAAGGCTTTACCCATGTTGATGTGTTTGGTGGAAGCGGAGGAGAGCAGGATCATTTTTTAGGAAATCTTACCGTTGCCTTTAGCTTTAAAGGTCAGTTGAATATAAAGTTTTATGACGAATTTTCTGAATATTATTTTATCCCTAAAAGATATAGTGTAAAGGGCGTAAAAGATAAAATGATTTCACTGTACCCATTTCCGGCAGTTGAGAACATTACCACAAAAGGATTAAACTGGCCATTAACAAACGGAAGTTTAAGCATCACTTCAAGAATCGGGACAAGAAATTTTGCCATTGAAGATGAAGTTTCTATTGAATATGAAAATGGAGATCTGTTAATTTTTATCGGGAAAAATTATTTATAATCTTTGAAACAAGTTATTAAAATATCATTTCTACTTATTGTATCAGTCTGTGTTTTCTCCTGTAAAACGCAGCAATTTTCCGTACCGGAATACGGAAAAAATGAAATAGAAAATGATATTAAAATTAAAAAGGTTCATAACTTCAGAACTGTTGGAAATATTAAAAATATTGACGGGCAAACTTTAAAAGAAGGAAAATTCTACAGAAGCGCACATCTCAATAAGCTAAAGAAAAAATCTTTTGACGAGCTTGAAAAATTAGGAATCAAACAAATTATTGATCTCAGAAATTCAAAAGAAATTGCTCAAAAACCGGATAATCTTCCAGGTGATATTGTTTATAAGAACTATTCTGCTTTTGAAGATGAAGGCGATCAATTGGACCAGGCTAAAAAACTGGTTTTAAAAGGAAAAGTTGATGGTTCAGATGCAGATAAAAGAATGCTTGAATTTTACAGGAATTATGTGACGGAAAATCCTGAAATTATCAAAAAAGTAATCACTGAAATTTTAGATTCGGATCAGCCTGTTTTATACCACTGTACCGCAGGAAAAGACAGAACGGGAATTATAACGGCTTTGATTCTGACCATTTTAAAATTCGATAAAGAAACGATTTATAATGATTACCTTTTGTCTAACAATTACAGGGAAAAATTAGTGGATAAAAGGTTGAATCTGGCTAATAATCTCCACTTTTTCTATCCGAAAATGGATGTCAAAGTATTAGAAAAACTGAGCTGGGTAGAAACAGATTATCTGGATGCTGCCTTTAACGAAATTAATAAAGAATACGGCTCGATTGATAACTATATTCAAAAGGTTTTAGGAATTTCTGAAAATAAGCGACAAGAATATATTCAGAAGTTTACATATTAATAATCAGAGTGAAATTTTCATTACAAAACGCCTGAAAATTTATAATAAATTTAACGTTAAAAAATCAAACTTTTTTAGCAATTTTGCATTTCTTAATTCACTTGTTTAGAAATGAAAATAAAATACTCGGAACTTATTGATCAGACGTTGTATTTCCCTACTGAGGAGTTCAATGTTTCTGAGAACAATTTGTTGTTTCACGACATTCCGTTGATGGATGTTGTTGAAAAATTTGGCACTCCGCTAAAGATTAGCTACCTGCCGAGAATTTCTCAAAATATCCAGAAAGCTAAGAGCTGGTTTAAGGAAGCCTTTGAGAAAACCGAATATAAGAAGAATTATACCTATTGCTACTGTACAAAATCAAGTCATTTCAAATTTGTACTGGAAGAAGCGCTGAAAAATGACATTTCTATAGAAACTTCTTCTGCTTATGACATGGATATCGTAAAATCTCTTTACGAAAACGGAAAAGTAGATAAAAATATTGAAGTTATCTGTAACGGTTTTAAAACTGATGATTATCTGGCGAAAATTTCGGATATGATTAACAATGGTTTTGAAAATATTACTCCAATCCTGGATAATTACCGGGAGTTGGATAAACTTACAGAAAGCATCGATACAACATTCGATATCGGGATCAGAATTGCTTCTGAAGAAGAGCCGAAATTCGAATTTTATACCTCAAGATTAGGAATCGGATATAAAGATATTATTCCTTATTACAGCCAGAAAATTGCTGAACATCCGAATGCAAGGCTGAAAATGCTTCACTTCTTCATTAATACGGGAATCAAAGACACGGCCTATTACTGGAATGAATTGTATAAATGCCTTCGTGTTTATGCACGTTTGAAAAAAATTGCTCCGGAAGTTGATTCATTAAATATTGGTGGCGGTTTCCCGATCAAAACTTCTTTGAATTTCGATTACGATTACCAGTATATGGTGGAGGAAATTGTTTCTCAGATCAAGAAATTCTGCGAAGAAGAAGGAGTTGAGGAACCAAATATTTATACTGAGTTTGGAAGCTTTACGGTTGGAGAAAGTGGTGCGAATATTTATAAAATTATTTCCCAAAAACGTCAGAATGACAGAGAAAAATGGAATATGATTGATTCATCTTTCATGACCACTCTTCCTGATACCTGGGCGATTTCAAGACACTTCATTATGCTTCCACTGAACAGATGGGAAGATACTTATGAAAGAGTTTTTTTAGGAGGATTAACTTGTGATTCGGATGATTATTATAACTCTGAACAGCACACAAATGCCATTTATTTACCTGTTTTCAGTGATACAAAGCCTTTATATATCGGATTTTTCCATACAGGAGCATACCAGGAAACCATCAGTGGATTTGGGGGAATTCATCACTGTCTGATGCCACAGCCAAGACACATTTTGATTCAGAAAGATGAAAATGGCGAATTACAATATGAAATTTTCCGTGAAAAGCAGGAACCAGAAGATGTATTGAAAATTCTTGGCTATAAATAACCTAAACATATCACTGTCATTTCGACGATAGGAGAAATCTAAAAATAGAATCTTCATTCATTTTATTTTATTTTATTAAGAATGACAGACTCAATAAAAAACAAAGCTCTCAAATTTTGAGAGCTTTTTCTATTTAAAAATACTTTGAAATTTTATCTAATTGAAGATCTTCATAATCTGAAACTACGGTGTCTGCCAAAGTATAATCCTGATTTTTAGAATGTGGGCTTCTGTATGCCGCACAGAAAATTTTTGCCCGGTGTGCTGCTAAAATTCCGTTGGTGGAATCTTCAATGACCATACAGTTTTCAACAGGCTCACCCGACATTTCTGCCGCTAACAAAAATACTTCCGGATGGGGTTTTGATTCTTTTAAATCGGCACCGCTTATTTTTCCGCTGAAATATTTTTCAAGGTCAAATTTTTCAAAAACCATATTGATGGTGGTCATGGTGGCTGAAGAAGCTAGAATTAGTTTGATTCCGTTTTCAAAATAATGCTGAATAAGATCTTTTACACCGGGAATCAAATCAAATTCTTCATCATTGTAAAAATAATCCTTGAAATAATCTCTTTTGCTTTTGGCAATTTCTTCGTGAGTTTGATTTAGATTAAATTCATTAATCAATGTTTCGCAAACTCTTTTTGTTGAAGCTCCTGTAAAAGAGGTATATAATTCTTCGGAAACCGTAATTTCCAACTCGTCAAAGGTTTTAAAATAAGCTTTCCTGTGCAATGGCTCTGTGTCTACAATCACTCCATCCATATCGAAAAGAACAGCTTTTAAAGGCATATTTTGAATTTTTTACAAAAATAACTTTTAAAATTTAAAGATTAAAAGATTTTAAAATTAATTAAAGTTTTGTTGTAGAGATTGTTGGTTTTTCGCAAAGACGCAAGGTATATGAATTATGTTGTTTTTAAGGCGCAAGAAAATCAAAGACTTTCAGGAGATTATTTACGTTTAAATTTTATCGTAGATAAAATCCTTGCGCCTTTTATACTGAGATTTTTAAACAATTTGCGCCTTTGCGGAAAACCAACAAAATTAAAAAGTTATAACTCAGAACTCATGATTTATAACTCGAGTACTATTTTGTATCTTTGTGAAATCTTTTAATTTTAAATCATTTAATCTTTAAATAAAACATGAAAACATACGCAGGAATTCCTGAAGAAAATGCATCATTAGAGAACTCAAAAGTAATGTTGGTAACGGTTCCTTACGACGGAACCTCAACTTGGGGAAAAGGAGCGGATAAAGGTCCGGAATTGTTCTTAAACGCTTCTGAAAACATGGAGCTTTACGACATCGAAACTCAGACAGAACCTTATCTGGATGGAGTTTACCTGGCTGGAGAAGTTGCTGAAAATTCTACTCCTGAAGCCATGACAGAAGCCGTTTACCAGAAAACAAAAGAACTTTTGAATAATGATGGTAAATTATTCACACTTTTCGGGGGAGAGCACTCCGTTTCCATCGGTTCGATCCGTGCGGTTGGGGAAAAATTTGAAAACTTAACAGTTCTTCAATTGGATGCGCACACGGATCTTCGTCCGGAATTCCATGGTTCTACTTCCAATCACGCCTGTGCGGTTTTTGAGGCGAATCAGAAACATAATCTGGTTCAGGTGGGAATCCGTTCAATGGATATCGAAGAAGCTCAGTATTTACCGGAAGGAAGAGTATTTTTTGCTCACGAAATAGCCAACAACGAAAATTGGGTGAATGATGTATTGGAAAAAGTTTCAGGAAACGTGTATATCACCATCGACCTTGATGCTTTTGATCCTTCACTTTGCCCGTCAACAGGAACTCCTGAACCGGGTGGGTTACAATGGTATCCGACATTGGAGTTATTAAGAAAAGTATTCGAAAAATGTAACGTTGTAGCGTTTGATATTGTAGAATTAATGGATTCTCCGATGGCAAAGCCAAGCGCGTTCCTTGCAGCGAAGTTATATTACAAAATGCTTGCTTACTATCATCTTTATAACAACAACTAAATTCCGCAAGAATCGGATTTTTTCTGCCGTGTATTCTTCGGAAATTTGTGAGGTAAATTCAATGTTATGTCCACACAAAATCAGATAGATTACGAAAGAATTGCGAAAGCGATAGAGTATATCCGGAGCAACTTTAAGCTTCAGCCAAGTTTGGATGAAGTGGCAGAGAGAATTCATCTAAGTCCGGCTCATTTTCAGAAGATGTTTTCTGACTGGGCGGGAACAAGCCCGAAGAAATTTTTGCAGTTCATCAGTCTTGAGCATGCTAAAAATTTGTTGAAGGAAGAAAAAGCGAGTTTGTTTGATACGGCTTACGAGACAGGTTTTTCGAGTACAAGCAGATTGCATGATCTGTTTGTGAAAATTGAGGGAATGTCTCCGGCAGAATATAAAAACGGAGGAAAAAGTCTTCATATTAATTACAGTTTTTCAGAAACTCCTTTTGGAAATGTAATTGCAGCTTCCACAGAGAAAGGAATCTGTTCTATGGCTTTTGAAACCGATACCAATAAAGCATTGGGGGATTTACAGGCTAAATTTCCCAATGCTTCTTTTTTTGAAAGACAGGACGAATTTCAGAAAAATGCTTTGTCCATTTTCAATAAAGACTGGACGAAGCTTAATACCATTAAATTACATTTAAAAGGAACAGATTTTCAGTTAAAGGTCTGGGAAAGCCTTCTCACCATTCCGATGGGAAAATTATCAACATATGGAAATTTAGCTGAAAAAATAGGCCATTCTAATGCTTCAAGAGCGGTCGGAACTGCAGTTGGAAGTAATCCTGTAGCTTTTTTAATTCCCTGTCATCGGGTAATTCAGTCTTCCGGAAATCTTGGCCGTTACCGATGGGGTAGTGAGAGAAAACAGTTGATTGTGGGGTGGGAGAGTTCTCGAATTTACTCTGATTCTTAAACCAAATTACACGAATTTTTTCACGAATAAACACGAATACTTTGTTTAAAATTTCATAAATCAAATTATTCCATAAATAGGGGCGGGCTTTAGCCCGTTTAAATAAATAAGAGATTGAATCAATTGGCTTTAGCCAAACTTATTATTTAGTATAAAAAATCAACACCATTTTGTCATTCCGTAGGAATCTTGGTTTATTTATTAGAGATTAAAATTTGAAAAATGCTTTGCTTAGATTCCTACGGAGTGACAAAAATGCTATAAATTAAATTTTTAATAAAAATATTAAACTACAAATTCCCATGCTGAATCTATTCGAAGACATATCAGATTACCCTTCAAATATTCTTCCCAACGACGGAACTGTTCACTATTACGGAAAAATATTCTCCAAAGAGAAGTCGGATTTTTATTATGGCTATCTATTCAAGCAGATTCCCTGGGAAAATGATGAAGCCATCATTTTTGGCAAGTTGATTTTAACCAAAAGAAAAGTGGCATGGTTTGGAGAAAGACCATTTGAATATACTTATTCAAAGCGAACAAAATATGCCAAGTTTTGGACTCCCGAATTGTTGGCATTAAAGCAAAAATGTGAAGAAATTTCCGGCGAAACCTACAACTCCTGTTTGCTGAATTTATATCATGACGGAAGTGAAGGGATGGCTTATCACAGCGATGCAGAAAAAGACTTGAAAAAACATGGTGCAATTGCTTCCCTGACTTTTGGTGCAGAAAGAAAGTTTCTGTTTAAACATAAAACCACAAAAGAAAAAGTAGAAATTTTTCTGGAAAACGGCAGCTTATTGGTAATGAAAGGAACAACGCAGGACCATTGGCTTCACAGGCTTCCGCCAACAACAAAAATAAAAACTCCAAGAGTAAATCTTACCTTTAGAACAATTGAGGAATAATTTTTTTACTCAGTCTTTATCCATGAAGTTTGTCATTCCGTAGTAATCTAGGCTCATTTTATTAGAGATTGGAGATTAAAAATACTTTGTTTAGATTCCTCCTTAAGACATGACAAATAAAATAAAGTATATTATCTCTCGCAGATTTTGCAGATGCCGCAGATTTTTTTAAACACAATCATCTGCCTAATTTGCAAAACCAGCGAGAGACAAAAAAAGCTGTTTAAACCGAACAGCTTTTTAAATTTATTTTAAAACCTCAACTTCAATCGCGCTATCATCAAAAACCTTGATAAATGCTTTCGTATAATCTTCTTTCGTGGCAAAATTCGGATTGTCTAAGAATTTTTGTGGATTGATCGCAAATAACGGGAACCATGTAGAAGAAATTTGTATCTGGATTTTATGCCCTTTTTTAAAGGTATGAACAACATCCTGTAATCTGAAATTCACTGCTGTTTTTTGATTCGGAACCAAAGCTTCAGCTTTTTCTCTCGAATTTCTGAATCTGGCAGGCATGATCTCACTTCTTACCATCTGATGATAATTTCCGTAGACCACACCGTCTTTTTTCTCAGTAGGTTTGAAATCTTCAGGATAAATATCAATTAATTTTACTGCGAAATCTGCATCAGTGGAAGTGGAAGCAATATTTAATTTAGCCATAATTTCACCGGCGAAAGTGATATCTTCCGTTAAAGCATCTGTTGTGAATGTCAAAACATCGGGTCTTCCTTCTGCAAACCTTTGGTCTTCCGACATATAATTTCTTGGAGTAAATCCATTAAAATCTTTTAAATTATCAGAACTTAAAACCGGATTGTTCGGATCACTGTAGTATTCCGATGAACCTTGTCCTGCCGTATTTTTCAATGTTCCGTCAGATAGATAGAAGTTAATTTTTTTCGCTTCTTTTGGAGGATAGGTTGCAAATTCTCTCCATTGTTTTGCTCCGGTGTCATACATTAAAGCTTCCGGTAAACCAGCATCCTGTTTTGTATTTCCTTTTAAATAATGATTGAAAAATTTCGTTTCAATATTTTTCTGATAATAGGTGGCAATGCTGTCTCCAAAATAAATCTGGTTATGAAAATGCTTTCCCTGTTCATACGCCCAGGCTCCATGGGAGAAAGGTCCCATTACAATCATATTTTTGGCTTTAGGACTTGTTTTTTCTATCGTTTTATAAATATTTAAAGGTCCTGAAAGATCTTCTGCATCAAACCATCCTCCAACAGTCATCACGGCATGATTTACATTTTTAAGATGAGGTAAAAGGCTCCTTTTTTGCCAGAATTCATCGTAATTGGTGTGATTCATAACTTCCGTCATAAAGAAATTGTTCTTATAATATTTTTCATAACCGTCCTTCAAGGTTCCCATATCTCTGTAAAATTTCAGACCATCTTCAGAAGTTATTTTAATCATAGAATCGTTATACCAAGCCTTATTTTCAGGTTTTGTTTTCTGAACCCCGAAAACAGGGAATGTTCTGAAATAAGCTAACATAAATCTTCCGTTGTGAAGAAAATCGTCGTTCCAGAAATCCGAAATAGGCGCTTGAGGAGAAGAAGCTACCAAAGCAGGATGCTGTGCTAAAATTCCGACGGCGGTGTAAAATCCAGGATAAGAAGTTCCGTATTGACCCACTTTTCCGTTGTTGTCTTTAATGTTCTTTAAAAGCCATTCTATCGTGTCATAAGTGTCTGTACTTTCGTCAATGTCTTTTTTTGTTTTTCTTTCAACCTGTGGTGTCATATTGGTGAACGTTCCCTCGCTCATATATCTTCCACGAACATCCTGAAGGACGAAAATATATTTGTCTTTCATGATATAAGGATTCGGGCCAAGTTTGGTTCTGTATTCGTTTTCACCGTAAGGAGCAATGCTGTAGCACGTTCTCTGCATCAGAAACGGATATTTGTTTTTACTGGAAATATCTTTTGGGATATAGACCGCAGTAAAGAGTTTTGTTCCGTCACGCATGGGAATATAGAATTCCTTTTTGGTAAAATTATCTTTTACAAAAGTATCAGGTTGTGGCGATTGTGAATTTCCAAAAACAAACAGGAAAATAAGTACAATTGAAAAATGAATCTTCATTATATAAAATTTGACGCTAATTTAAACATAAAAATGCTTTTATTAAATGCCAATTGTAAGAGATGCCTGTCATTCTGACGAAGGAAGAATCTTTTTAAATAATTTATGGATTTTTCACGATATTCATTTCATTCGGAATGACATTTATTTCGGATAAAATAGGTGAATTTAGATTTTTAAATCACATTTTTCTTCCTGCAAATTTGTTCAGTTTCAAAGTAAGGGAAAACATAATGTACCGTTTCAGAATCAGGTCTTCACGATCTTCCACATAAGACGCTGAAATAGTTCTTCTCACACTCTGGTTTTGATTTAATATATCATAAACCCGTACTCGTGCAGTTAATTGTTTTTTGTAAAATGTATATCCAATGCTTGTATTCCAAAAGTAAAAATCTCTTTTGAAGCCGGGAGTAATGTTTGAGCTTCTATTGTATTCAAAATCGTTTTCGAAAATAAGGTTGGTTTTCAGAAAATAATTCGTGAGTTCAAGCCTGAAAGTCTGATAGGTGTTTTTTATACTTTCAACGCTGTAATTTTCATAATTTGAGAGAGTATAATTTACATTATAGGAAGGTTTTATATTGATTTTGTCTTTTTTATCATACGTAAAACTGATTCCCGGAGTGAACGTATAAGAATTTCCTAAAAATTCCTGGCCGTTGATATAGCCTTTATTGTACCGGTAGCTTAGATTAGCTTTGGGTCTGATTGTTAGTTTATTATCATTCCATTTATACGTTTTTCCAAGACTTCCTCCCAATGTGGCACTTTTGTTTCCGCTGATATTCCTGTAGCTGACAAACTGTTTTCCGGATTCGTCATAAAACGAAAAATCTGTAATATCGTTATTGTTGTAGGTGAAGCTTACATTAACGTTATAATTAAAATTCTTTTTGGTATTAAAATTCGTAAAGTACACACTCGTTCTGTTGCTCCATGTATTTTTAAGATCAGGGTTTCCTTCATACGTGATCAAAGGATTGGATTCATCCCTGTACGGAATCACATTCTCCGGAGTAGGAACGGTGAAGCTCGCCGAATTGTAAATACTTAATTTTGAGTTTTCATAAATGCGGTACTGAAGTCCTGCATTATAATCCGGTAACGTAAAATTTCTCTGAAGATCGTAATGTTGCCCATTGAAAACTGCATTATATTTTAAATCTGAAAAGTTCACCGTTGTAGAAGCCCAAATGCTGTATTTTTTCTTATTCAATTCAATATTGATCTCCGGTGAGAGCTGATTGTTTTTCTGATCGGAACTCTTAGATAAAAGAATATTGTAATTGGAATATTGCCCCGTATTTTCATCAAAATCATTTACGTTTCTGATGTTTGAAAGATTTTTGGAATTATAATTTAATCCTAAACTTATATTTAAAGAATCTGAAACCGGTTCAGAATATTTTGCATTAAATGAGTAATTATTATTCTGATTTTTGCTTTGGGATAACTGATTTCTAATATCATCGGGGTCCGAACTCTGATAAAATTTTGTAGCAGATCTTGTAAGATTATCATTTTTTGATTCCGAAATTGAAGTGTTTAAACTTGCATATAATGATCTCCCTTTCTTTTTAAACTTTTTAGAATAATACAAGTTCGGGCTGAAGGAATTGTTTTCTGATTTTGAATGGTTGGAAGATTCACTTTCGTTCAGCAGTTCATCATTTTTATAGGTAATGGATTTTGAGGTCCTTTCATTTGTTGTTTGGGAAAGTGAAAGTCTGGGTGAAAAATAAATGGTGCTTAAAGAATCTGGCCTTATTTTTACTGCCGAATTGAAATTATACTGTTCCGTATTATTGTCGGCATGATTTTCAGAGTTTGTTTTTAAAGTTGAATCAGGAAGAAAAGTCGTTCTGGAAACTTTAGAGGCTGTTTCCAGATTCGTCTCATTACGCGTTGCTCCCAGAGATTCCAAATCGACATTTGAACTTAGCTGATCACTATAATTTACTCCGATTGTTGTGGATTTCTGGATTCCTTTCATATTATTCCCGCCTCTTCCTCCTGTATTGCCGCCTAAATTCTGAGCTTCATCGTTGGTAAAACCTTTAGTATTGATATTATTGGATGAACCGAGCAGGCTGATTTTCGTTTTATTTTTAAAATAGCTTAAAAAACCACTGGCTTCATATCTTTCATCGCTGCCGTATCCTCCGGTAATCCTGGAAATAAACCCTTGATTTTTCTTTTCGTCAATATTAAAATTGATCGTAGATTTTTCAGATTTCGGAGTTTTTCCCATAAGTTCCTCTTCTTTGGTTTTGGTAGAGGTAACCTGAATATTTTTAATAATATCCGCCGGAATATTTTCCAGGGCAATTTTTCCGGTGGTATCAAAAAACGGCTTTCCGTTGATCATGATCTGGTCAACTTCTTTTCCGTTTACGGTAATTTTCCCATCGCTGTCGACTTCTATTCCGTCGATATTTTTTAATAGTTCCTGAATATTGCTGTCAGGACGCACTTTAATGGCATTGGCATTAAATTCAATCGTATCTTTTTTTATTTTTACGGGTGAAGCAGTTATAACAACTTCTTCAATATCAGAAATTTTGTCTTTATCAAGCTTAATTTCGTCCAGTCTTAAAGATTTATTTATTTTATCGAAACTTTTAGAATAGGAAATTAATTTGTGTGCATCTATTTTTAAAATGGAAGGTTCATTGAACTCATTAAACTTTAAAGAAAAGTTTCCTTCTTTATTGGTAAGAGTAGAGCTTATAAGCGATGAATCTCTTTGTTTGATAAGACGAATGGATGCATTTTCGACAGGCTTGTTTTCAAAATCTGAAACTTTACCATCAATGTTTAATTTCTGTCCACTAAGCAGTAAACAATTGAATGAAAATAACAGTACCAAAAAAAAATTCTTCATTAAATGTTTCTTTTGAAGGTGCTAAAATATAAAAAAACACCCCTGAATAGGGATGTTGTATTTTAAATAATGTTAAAAGTCTTACGTTAAGCTTTTAAATATCTTGAATAAGCATAGCCTTCCTGTCCGTCAGCGGTTTTTACTTTCCACCAATCGTCGGAAGTTTGTTCAACCAAAGTTACAGATGCTCCTTTTGCTGCTTTACCTACAACAGCTGCTTCCGTAGATGGTTCCTGTCTGATGTTTAAGTTCGATTCTTCAGTAGCTACTGTTAACGAAGCTCCCGAAGCCAATCCGCTCACCTGTACATCGATATTGATATCGGATGCAGAATAAGTAGAATCTATTGCTCCTAAAGCATTCCAAACTGCATCTTTAGCGGCTGTATTAGCAGCATTTCCGGAAACATATAAAATTCCGTCCTGCTCCTGAACCTGAAGATTTGAAATTCCTGCAGACTGGGCAGCAGAAACTACGCTTGAATATTTGTCTTGTAATGTGCTCATATTAATTATTTTACGACTAAGTTATTATTGTATTTCCCGATTTTCAAAGCGTCTATAGATTCTTTGATTTTTCTAGCCTGTATTGAAGATACATTTCCTGTAAGCGTAAGCTCTCCGTTTACAACTTCTACCTTTACTGAAGGGAAATCTTTTACAGCGTCCTGTACTTTTTGCTGAACAGCAGGGTCTACTGCAGATGTCGTTTCAACAGGAGCTGCCGGAGCCGGAGCTTCAATTTTTGTCATATCCATTACGTCTTTAATACCGTTTACGGTCTTCAGCTGAGCAATCATAGCATTTTTAGACTGTTCATCGGCAAAAGTTCCGCTTAAATGTGCTACACCGTCTTTTACCTCAACGGAAGCATTTGGATTTGAAGTTACAATAGTCGTTGCCTGAGTCTGAAGTTCCGCATCAGAGACTTTTTTCTTACACGAAATCGATCCGAAAGATACTGCGATTGCCAACGCAGCCATTGCGATTGTTTTTTTCATAATAGAGTTATTTTTTGTTGTTTAGGTTTTAATGTTATACGTAAATGTAATAATAAAATTTATACCAAAAGATTAAAATTCTGCTAATTATTTTTTATTTCCTTAAAAGATTCATCATGAAAAACGGAAAAGCCCTACACCAAAATCTCATGATAATGCCTGAAAAAGAATAAATACAGGTAAAAGTTTAAAAACATTATATTTGTGCAACTTGAATTATATATATGAAAGGACAAAATAAACTATTTTTTGCAATCATCATTGCCCTTATCTTAGGAGTCGGAATTGGCGGTTTCGTTCATTTGAACTACCCTGAAAGTGCAGAGCCATTTTCAAAAAACATAAAACTGCTAGGAACAGTTTTCATCAGATTGGTTCAGATGATTATTGCCCCTTTAGTTTTCTCCACGCTTGTGGTGGGTATTGCTAAGATGAGCGATATTAAAATGATCGGAAGAGTAGGGACGAAAGCAATGTTATGGTTTATTTCAGCTTCTCTGGTTTCCCTTTTCATCGGACTGGTTTTAGTGAATTGGCTGGAACCGGGACATGTTACCAAACTTCCGATACAGGATGCTGCTTCTGCTGAAGAATTGCTCAAAAGCAGCAAAGGATTTTCTATGGAAGATTTCGTAAAGCACGTAATTCCTAAAAGTATTTTTGAAGCTTTTGCAACCAATGAAGTACTTCAGATTGTGGTATTTTCCATTATGTTCGGGATTGCTTTGGCTAATTTAGGTGAAGAATACTCGCAGCCGGTCATCAAGTTATTTGATATTATTGCACATGGAATTCTTAAAATGGTGGGGTATATCATGTGGTTTGCTCCTCTTGGAGTGTTGGGAGCTATTGCAGCAGTAGTGGCTACCAACGGTTTTGAGATCTTTAAAGTATATGCTATTTATTTAAGAGATTTCTTCTTTGCTTTGGCTGTTTTATGGCTGGTTTTATTATTGGTAGGCTATTTAATCTTGGGAAACCGTCTTTTCGATTTATTGAGAAGAATAAAAGCGCCTTTATTAATTGCATTTTCTACCACAAGTTCTGAAGCTGTTTTCCCGAAACTGGTAGAAGAACTGGAAAGATTCGGATGTAATAATAGGGTGGTATCATTTATCTTACCTTTGGGATATTCATTCAATCTGGATGGAAGTATGATGTATATGACGTTTGCCTCGATCTTTATTGCACAGATTTACGGGGTTGAAATGACAGTCGGACAGCAAATTACCATGCTTTTAGTATTGATGCTTACTTCAAAAGGAATTGCCGGAGTTCCGAGAGCCTCTTTGGTAATTATTGTGGCAACGTGTTCCATGTTCGGAATTCCGCCGGAAGGAATTGCACTTATTTTACCAATTGATCATTTCTGCGATATGGGAAGAAGTATGACCAACGTTTTAGGAAATGCTTTGGCAACCTCAGCGGTTTCTAAATGGGAAGGTCAGCTGGAAAATCATGGCGGGGATATTTAAAAATTAAATTTTATTCGCAAATATTGTTATGATGAAATTAAACTTCATGATTTTGTTGGTATTCTTTTTCCAATTATTTTATTCTCAGCAAAAGAAGACATATTTAGAAAGTAAAATAATACTTGAAGAAAAAAATAAACTTTCACAAAAAATTGATAGTTCAATTATTGCAAATAAAGATAGCTTTTCGAGATCAATAACAGAAGGATCCAGTACAACTTACAATAAAAATCATAAACAAACTGGAAGTGGTGGATTCTCAGTTTATACTATTAGAAATAAATCTAATAATAAACTCAAAAAAATTGATTACTCTTCCACTCTTCATATTGATAAACCTTTTCAAAATTCTGAAATAGTGCGATATGAAATTTATTTTGATGGGAATGAACATCCTTTTTTTTCGAAAATTACTGAAGATCATTACACAATGAAAGATGTTTTAACATCGCATCAATTTTTTATAAATTTGCCTGAAAGTTCCATGGAATTAGAAAAAATTTATTTTTCAAATCCTGAAACGCATAAAACAATTATTAAAATATTTGAAATTGTAAAAGGCTATGAAAAAAGATGATGCTGAAAAAAGAGAAGATTTCATAAATTATAAAAGTCAAATTGCTGATAATGGGTTTTCTGTTATCAGCAATATTTTTTCTGAGGAAGAAATTGAAACAATCGGCCAGATGATCGGTCAGATTGATACCTCAAAAGAAACGTTCAGAAAATCTGAGGATCTTTTTGCCATCAGACAGTTTTTAAAGGAAATTCCGGAAATAAAAGACCTGATTTTTAATGATAATATTAAAAAACTCATCAAAGAAGTTTTCGGTGAGCAGTATTTTGTGGTAAAAAGTATCTACTTTGATAAACCTGAAAAATCAAATTGGTATGTTGCCTATCATCAGGATTTAACGATTTCTGTGGATAATAAGACAGTATTACCTAACTTCGGACCATGGACAACGAAACAGAATCAGTTTGCCGTTCAACCTCCATTAGATATGCTTGAAAATATTTATACGATCAGAATTCATCTTGATGATACGGATGAGCAAAATGGCGCGTTGAAAGTTATCCCGGGATCCCATGCCAAAGGAATTTACAGACCGGAAACAATCGACTGGAATACGGAAACCGAACACATCTGCAATGTGGATAAAGGAGGAGTGATGATTATGAAACCATTGATTCTTCATGGCTCCAACCGGACTACAAATGGAAAGAAAAGAAGGGTAATTCACATAGAATTCTCAGATCGAGAACTTCCTGAGGAAATTCAATGGTCTGAAAAGGAAAGGGTGGAATAAAAAGATTTTTATCTAAAAAAAAGATATTATTTATATTTTTCAATGGTTTTGTTGAGATAAGCCTTGTACTTTTCACTTACGGGAATTCTTTCGTTTCCTATCAGCAGATTGTTTTTTCCGATACTCTGTAAATGACGGAGTGAAATGATGTGTGAATTGTGAACACGGATAAAGTTCTCAGCGTCTATCTTTTCCGAAATAGATTTCATGGTTTGATGGATAATGAGCTTGCGGGTTTCTGTATAGATTATAATGTAATCTTTCAGCGCATTAATTCTCACAATTTCACTTAAATTAAGTTTTACATCTTCATTGTTGGAACGCACAAAAATAAAAGATTCGCTAAAGAGATTCTGATTGTTTTTTTCTTGTACTATTTTAGTATTAGTCTGAAGATTATAGCTTTTATAAACAGCCTTCAGAAAACGCTCAAAGGAAAATGGCTTTAGTAAATAATCGATAACATCCATTTCAAACCCCTGAACAGCACAATCGTCATAAGCAGTTGTGATAATCACGTTAGGAAGTTTATTAAAGCTTTTTAAAAATTCGATTCCGGAAATATTGGGAAGATTAATGTCAAGAAAAATAAGGTCTACACTGTTGTTTTGTAAGACCTGAATGGTTTCCTGAATATCGTAGCAGTTTTTTACCAGATTCAGAAAAGGAATTCTCGAGATATATTCTTCAATGACGTTGTGGGCAAGTTCTTCGTCGTCTACAATAATACAATTCATGATTAGTTCAGTTGAAGTCTTAATTTAATTTGATATTCGGAGCCGTTATCATTAATGTAAAGCTGATATTTCTCAGGATATATCAGGTCAAGTTTCATTTTGGTATTTTTTATTCCCATTTTATTGCTGCTAAAGGTATCTGCATTCTTTTTTTCATAAAAGTTTTTGATATTAAAACCTAATATATCATCTTTCATATAGACAAAGAGATCTAGAGGTCCTTTTCTTATATCTGCATGTTTAAATGCATTTTCTACAAAGGTTAAAAGCAGAAGAGGTTCTATTTCATACGCTTTGAAATTGCCTTCAAATACACAATGGATATTGTTATATTTCTTAAAACGGATAGACTGTATTTCTATATATTTTTTAATATTATTTATTTCATCTTCCAGATTGTTTTTCTGCCTGTTTTTCGTACTCAGCACATAACGCATAATATCAGACAGAATAAGAATAACTCTCGGTGTTTCCTTAGATTGCACAATCGAAAGCGAATAAATACTGTTTAAAGCATTAAAAAAGAAATGAGGATTAATCTGTTCACGAAGGATCTTTAATTCACTTGACTGTCTTTCGAATTCCAATTCTTTTATTTTTTTGCCGTTTTCCGTCCACTTATCGACAAAGAAAAGCAGAGTGCTGAAAACAATTGAGAAAAGACCTATTTTGAAGAAAATATCATAAAAATTAAGATCATGATTAAATTTCATCATTCTTCCAGGCCTCATAAAGCCTCCCGGCGGAGGAAAATGCGGAGGTTTTCGTAAAGGAGGAAAGAAAGCGATCATTAAACCCACATATATTACAATAAATGAAATAGTGAAGGCAAGTATCGTATTGGGCTTTTGTTTAATGATAAAAGGTAAGCATACACTATAATTAAGGTAAAAAAGAATAAAAAATACCAGAAAAATTTTAAAATTGATGAAAAACAGGAAGTTCCCAAAAACGGCATAATCCATACACAGCTTAAAGAGTATGAGAATAATCCATATTACCCAGTGGTAAATGTATATGGTTCGGAAAGTTTAAAAAAATGCAGTCATAGGTGGTGTGTTTTTTTATGGCTCGTGAGCACAAAATTCCTTCAATTTGGTATTGAAGGAATCCATTGTTTTACAAAAAATATAGAATTCAGTACGTAATATTCATAGAGTCCAATTCCTGTACGGAAACCCTCGGTAAAGAAAGTTTTCCTATTTTACTCATCACAAGATTGGCTGTTTTATGAGCCTCCATACTATTTTTAAAAGGCAGTTGCTTATTGATAGCGGGAATATATGGCTGGTTGATAAGAATCCTCTTCTTTTTAATGATCTGATAACCATATCCGGCGTCCTGTTTAGTAATCTTGATCTCAAAATCACTGTTTTTTTTCTGGCAGCCAACCATAATAATCCCCGAAACAAAAAGGAACTTCCTAAATCTTTTAATCATCATCATTTTCACTTTCGTTTGGATGGAAAACCCAGATATCATCAAAATAAGATGAACCACTGTTCCCCGTAAGTACATATCCGTAATTTCCTATTGAAAATGAACAAGCACTTTCTCTGGCAGAACCTTCAAAGCCTGTTCTTTCTGTCCAGTCATTTGTTGCAGGATTGTATTCCCAAGTTGTATTGACAACCCCACCTGTAGATCCTGTAGAAACATAACCCAAACCTCCGGCTGCAAATGCTGCTGTAGAAGTACGGTTTTGTGAATCATCATCATTGCTGGTATCTACTTTTCTCGTCCATGTTTCAGCGTTAGGATCAAATGCCCAGAAGTCTGAAACAAGGCTTCCGTTGTTGGTTCCAAAACCTACATAAGCAATATTGTTAATAACAAAAACAGCCCCGTCTCTTCTTTTAGACCCTCCTAAACTTGTGATAGCACTCCAAGATGAAGAAGATTCATCATATTTATAAAAATCCTTCAGCTCACTTCCATCATAGCCTGTTCCTACATATCCTTTGTTATTGATCCCGAAAGCTAACGCGGCATATCTTTCTGTTCCCGGAAAGTTTACAATCTGGCTCCAGGTATTAGAGGAAGGATCGTATTTGTAAAAATCCTTTAGCTTGTTCAATCCGTCATATCCTGTTCCTACATATCCATAAGAATTAGTCGCAAAACCTACTGCAGAGCTTCTTTTTGAACCGGGAAAGTCAGCCTTTTGTGTCCAGGCATTCAGAGAAGGATCATAACTCCATAAGTCATTATAATAATATTCCCCATCATATCCTCCTGTGATATATCCTTTTCCATTTACTACGAAAGCAGATGCATTAGATCGAGGTTTACCATCTAGATCAGATACTCTTACCCAATTCCCCATTAGCTCCTCGTCATCATCATTTTTGCAGCTTGTTACTAAAAATGTTCCTACAATAGTAAGAGCGAAGATTGAAAGTTTACGATTCATTATTCATTCTTTTTGCTGCAAAAAAATTTCATTTCATTGTATTTTGAAAATTTTTTAGACGAACACATATTTTTTGTAGGCGAACGGTTGTTTTTTTTAGATAAATATGATGCTGATTTTAAATATATTAAATATCGACACAGATTTTGATATGGTCTACAACTCATGATGAAAGGGAGAAAAAATTTTAAGCCATTGCTTGTTCATTATATGTTTGCGGAAAAAAAATGTACAAATACCTTTTATTATGTATTTTAATGTTGTTTCTTTTTTCCTGTGAAAATGAAAGCAATACTTATGAAGTAGGGAGTTCCTGGACGAGTGCTCAGTCTAAGATGGTAATGATTGATACCCTTACCATGAAAATGTCTACCATCATAATGGATTCTGTGACGACTTCAGGAAAAAATGTGATGCTTATCGGAAACATAAAGGATCAAACATTTGGAAAGGTAACTTCTTCTTCTCTTTTCGAGCTTACGCCTTCTACATATGGAATAACTTCCCCTTCATCAGCCGTTTTTGATTCTATCGTAATGTATCTTACCAATACTGATTTTTATTACGGAGATACACTGAAAAGTTTTAAACTGAATGCTTATCCTTTACAAGATAGAATAAAGCTAAACAACGGATATTTATATAATAAAAGTAATTTTAATTATTCTCCCAATTCAGTAGGAAGTGCTGAATTTTATCCAAGACCCGGAACAGACAGTAGTTATGTGAAGATGCGTCTTGACCAGTCTTATGGACTGAGTATTTTTAATACGCTGAAAAATAATGATGTGGCGACTCAGGAAAATTTCCTGAACTTTTTTAAAGGATTGGCACTTGTTCCTTCCAGCGATAATAATGCTATGATGCGTTTCAAGATGAATTCTACCTATGAAATTCAGATTAATAAAAGTACTAAAGAAAAAGTATCAAATACAGTAAGGCTATATTATCATACAACCTCACAAAACGGAACAGAATTGCTAAAATATACTTTAGATTTGAAACCAAGTTCAACCTATAGTTACAATAAAATTGGATATGATTTTTCGGGTTCTGAACTTGCTAATCTTACTCCCAAAACGCCAATACCTTCCCAAAATTTAGGAAATAAGACATATCTCATGGCAGGGATCGGAGTATTTACTAAGGTTGAAGTTCCTTATCTCAAGTCACTGAAAAATCTGTATCAAAATTATAAAGTCATAGATGCTACACTTTCATTAAGCCCGGTTGCAGGATATTATTCTAACAGCTTCTATAATCCAGGTGCATTGTATTACTATTGGGGAGATAAGCTTAACCATGTTGTAGGTTCATATTCACAAAGTGACGGATCCAGCGAGATTACGGCAAGTCTTTCTAATGCCAGTGAGTTTCAAAATGAACACTCTTATGACTTCTCTTTCAAAACTTATGTGAATACCATATTATCCGAATCGGCGGATTCAAATTATAATACATTGATCTATCCTTCTTCCTATACAGATGTTTTATCAGGAAAAGTAGTATTTGGAGATCAAAAAAATAAAACAAATCCTGCCAAGCTGAAAGTTTATATGTTGGGATATTAATTAAGAATGTATGAAGAAGAATAAAACAATACTCATTGCTATACTTTTTGCCTGCGTAGGAGGTCAGAAGCTTTCGGCTCAGAATGCTTCACCCTATTCCTATTTTGGAATAGGAATGTTCAACAATGTAGACAATTCCCGGAACATAGCACTGGGAAATACAGGGATTGCCTTGGAGGCACCGGATTATGTCAATTCTAAAAACCCTGCGGCCATGACCAGTATTTCTACAAAAAATGTCGTTTTTGATGTAAGTGGCCTTATGAAATACAATACCATTTCCAGTAATTTAGGGACAGATAAAAGGCTGAGCTCCAATTTTACCAATTTTTCAGCTGCTTTACGAATCTCGAAAAATGCTTTTGTAGGATTAAGTATGCAGCCTACAACTTCTTCAGATTATAAAATCTCATCTACTATTCCTATCGAAGGAACGGCTGGTGAATATCCTATTACTTATGAAGGAAGCGGAGGACTTTCCAATTGGGGAGCCAGTTTTGGTTATAAAGTAAATGATAACTGGAGCTTTGGGGGAAAAGTGAAAAATAATTTCGGAACCATTATCCGTAAAGAAACCATAGCGACTACTTCAGAAATAGAGCTAAGCAGGGATATACGTTATACAGGATTTAGCTATGGTTTGGGAACACAATACAGAAAAGAATTTGAAGACAGCGGGCTTCTGCTAAATTTGGGTGCGGTAGTAAACTTCAAGAGTAAATTGGTGGCCAAAGGAGAAGTAGGCTATACTGAAAATAAAGATTACGCCAATACCGTTACCAGTAAGCTCTCAACAAAAGATTCTTCTTTGCCTTTTGAGTTTGGAGCCGGAATCAGTATTCTGAAAAATGATAGATACCGCGCAACTTTTGACTTTATGCAAAGCCAGTGGGATCAGGTGGCCAATTCCGTAACTCCTGAAAAATATTACCGACAGAATACCTATGGATTAGGTTTTGAGATTCTTCCCAAAAGAGGAAGGGTAGAATCATTATCAGAAGCACTTATCTACCGTTTCGGACTGAATTATGATACAGGATATTACAAGGTAAATAATGCCAAGATCGATAAAATGGAAGCTACGGTAGGACTTGGAATTCCATTTAATAAAATTATTCTGAATGTAAATTACGGCTACGGAATTCATGGCGTTCAGAATAATATTCCGATACGGGAGAATTATCATATGCTCAATCTGAGTATTAATTTCTTAGATACATGGTTTACAAAAAGATACCTCGATTAAATTAGTTTTGTGAAAAGAAACCTCATCATTGTGATGGGGTTTCTTTATGACTTTGGTTTAGAATCTGTTTTTTCTCCTTCTGCTTTTTTAGCAGCCTCTTCTTCTAAAGATTTTTGGTAATCTTTGTAGTCATCATCAGTTTCATTAAGGTCTTCTTTCTGATATTTTCCTGTTTCTACCTTAAATGTATCTGAAGGTCCTGTGATTTTAATCGGGATACCAATAATTCCGAAAGGAGGAAGCCCTAAACGCATTCCGACATTGATATACCCATCCAGGCTTACCTGTCCTTCAATTCTCGGTCGGAAACCTGCAATTTTAAACTTCGTTCTTTCAATGGTGATTACGTTGTCTTTAATGCTTGTTTTAATGTTGACTTTACTTACTTTAGCATCATGCAGTGCATCGGTTGAGGTTTTTTCAGCCACAGAGTTAAATACTTTAAACCCATGAAACTGAATGTCTTCCAAAGTCAAGACTCCTTCTCCCTTTATTGTCTTCAGTCTTGGGAAGAAATCAGCACCCAGATCACCTTCCAGATGATAATCCAGAGAAACTTTCCCATGTGCTTTTTCTGCGGCAGAAACCATTTCCCGGAATAACGTAATTTCTTTATATGCTCTTTGGATATCAAAGTTTTTAGCTTTTGTATTAATGCTGAATTTTGCTTTTTTAGCATTGATCGGAAAATAAGTTCCGTCAGCGTTAAAAGTAGAACCAATCATTCCGAATTCCGTTTCATTAAGGGCTAAATTACCGTTCTTTAAAGACAGGTTTCCTTTAAAGTTATTGAGCTTAATATCCTTGAATAATATTTCATTCGCATTACCATTAATGGTAATATCCAGATTTTTAGGAAGTAAAATGACACCTTCTTCCGCAGAAGTGGAATTAGAAGATACTCCGGAATTATATGCCATAAAATCATCAATATTTACCTTTGGGGAAGTAAAGTTGATGCTTCCGCTTAAACTCTGATCTTTTAGAATATAATTGATGTAATTGGAGACATTTCCATTAAAAACAAATACATTTTTTTTATAACGGGCTTTTACATCTTCAAATGTCAATTGGCTTCCGTTCAGTTTAAACAAACCTTCTTTTACCACAAAATTACTTGGGAAAAACTTCGAATGTATGGTGATATTTTCAATTTTTACGAAACCTCTGTTCTGAATATTATCCAAAGCAGCTCCGTTCTGTCCTTTTAATCCGACATCCGTGGAAACAACACCGTTAATATCTAAACCTTCAATAGGGAAAAGCTTGTACAGATCACCCAGATTGAGCTGTCCTTTGGAATGCAATCTGTAATTGAGATTATTAAGATTCTTCAGATTGGCCTTTACAGTGAAAGGTTTTCCGGCTAAGGTAAAGGAAATAGGAAGAACGCTGATATCTAAATCATTAAAAGAGCCCCTTCCGCTTTTTACATGAGTTTCTACGTTGATATTTTCTAAAGGAAGTTCAGGATAATCGGCGAATTTTATAAAACCGTTTTTCAGAGATAAGGTACTGTTACTCACAGGAACTCTCTTACGCTTAGGTTCATAAGTTCCCACAGCTTTAGACTTGACAAAAAGATCGCCGCGAAGCTCAATGCCTTTTACGGGATAAATTTTATAAATATCCTGTAGATGGATTTTAGCAGTGAAATCTGCATCAATAGGGTAGTTGTTTAAGTTTTTTACCTCAATTTTTCCTTTCGCATAGTTGTCCAGTGCTTTCGCATCAATATGATGAACTAAAACTGCTGTATTTTTAAAATTGCCATCTGTGTTGTGAACCGCCATATCCAAATTGATATGATCCAAAGCAGCAGGCATTTCCCTCATCTTGAAATATCCGTCTTTCAGATCCGCTTTTATATCAAATAATGGGACTTTTTGCAGCTTTTTTTTCGCAGACATCGAAATAAAACCTTTCCAGTTCCCGTTCAGTTTAAGATTTCCTCTGGCATCAATTTTTTTATATCCGGTTGCATTCTTTAAGGCTTCAAGGTTTACGTTTGAATCGATTATTCCTTCAGAAAACATCGTAGAACCGTTCTCAAAAACAAAATTGGTTCTGGTATAGCCGTTTAATAAACTGAAATCAAGTTCATTTACCTTTACTTTCAACCGGTTGGGATCCAATGCAGGCATATCAATGACAGAAGCCAAACTTACATTATTAATAGGAGATTTAGATTTTTGATAATTGAAAAATCCGTTATTAATATTGGCTTCAACGTGAATATCCGGACTCTGCTTTTTCAAAGTATTCAGAACTCCTTTCATCGTAAATAAAAGATCAGCCTTTCCCTTCATTTCAACCTGTTTTGCATAACTCTGGTAAGCTTCCGGAATAATGGCAGGAATGGCTTTTAAGTCAGCATTCTTAGTTATGATTTTTAGATCATAGACCTGCTGTTCGTTCGGCATTTTTAAACTTCCCTGAAGATTAAACGGAAATCCACCTAAAATCAAAGGATTATCCGTAAAATAAAATCCTAACTGACTGATATTGATTTTTGTATTGATTTTTCCTTTTAGAGGTAAATTTTTAACCCAAATATTTTTATCTAACCTGAAAAGAGTATTTTTAATTTCCGTATTGGCATTTAAGCTCAAAATATCATTCGAAAGATCGATCAGACCGTCATATTCCAAATTGTCTAATTTTAAATGAGTTTTGCTCAGCTGATCATCATAAATAAAATTAGAATTGGAAATTCTGAAGTTCTGTAAAGCCAGCGCCAGTTTAGAATCATTTTTCTCTTTAGCTTCTTCCTCAGAGACTAGGATATCAAAATTATTTCTTCCTAAACTGTCCACCTTCATTCTAATATTTGCATTTTCAATATAGAGTTTGTTGAAAATGATCTTCTCGTCAAAAAGACTGGTAATATCTACTCCTAAGCCAATTTCTTCTGCATCAATCAAATTTTCCGTCTGAAAAGGACTGTTCCCTTTTACAGAAGAATTAGTAAGGGTAACCGTAAGATTAGGAAAATGAGTAAAGAAAGAAATATCTAAATCCTTGAAATCTACATCCGTTTTTATGTAGCTTTTGGAAACTTCTTTGATGCCACTGTTGATGGTATCTTTGAAAAAATAAGGAGTTATAAACAGAATCAATACGACACTGCCTAAACTTATTCCGGAAATTTTCAGAATCTTGGATAAACGGGAAACTTTTGTTTTTTCCTTCTTCATAAGCGTCTTTACTATCAATCTACAAAATAACTGATAAAGAAGAGGAAAACGAAATATTTTCGACTAACATCGGTCATTTATAGATAAATTTATGAATTTTAGGGAAATAATTTAATGGAAAGAAAATCAACTCAATCTTTTCTTTTATACTTAAAACAGAAAATTTTATAAAAGAAGAAGCGTTTCGGATTTTTCCGAAACGCTTCTTCTATATTGACCAGTAAAATATTATTTTACAGAAATCTCATCAACAAAAATATAAGCCTCACCACCAGCTCCCTGATGCCACTCCGGAAGTTTCCCGAAATGATAAGCTTTTATTTTGATATAACGGGCCTGTGTCGGAAGGATTTCGGCTGTGAAGTCTTTCTTCTGGACGGTTTCGTCTTTCGGATCAAGCGTGTTGTCAACCGTTTTTAATAAAATGAAATCTTTTCCGTTATTGGAAGCGTAATATTCTACTCTTTTCGGCATTAAAATCCATGCTTTGCTGTCCTGAAGATATGATGAAGACAATTGCGTGATCTGCTGAGGTGATTTCATATCGATGATTGCTTCAAAAGTCTGCCCCTGATAACCCAGCCATTCACCTTTTCTCCAGTTTGTATCTCCTACAATCCCGTCGATTAAAGATAATTTTCCACTTGCAGTGTATTGCGGAGTAGGAGTAGAATTTACCGTGATGTCCCAATTATTCGGTCTCCTGTTAAAGCTGGCAGTTACGATTGAACTTTTCTCACCTTTTCTTTCTGCGTATGCTGAAACCTGAGTTGTTTTTGTAATGGTAAAAGGTCCGCTGTATGCTTTGAAAGTCTTTCTTACATTGGCATCCCCTTCATCCAATGTCATATAATAAATTTTATCATCAGGATTCAAAGCAGTGATTTCTACTTTTGTATTTAAATCAAAAATTCTTGCTGCAGCAATAACAGGTGTTGCCGTTAATTCATCATATTTGAAATCTTTAAATGATTTGGCATTTTCAAAACCTAATTTTTTAAGCTCTTCTCTACCTGTATTTTTCGTGATGGTTCTTGTTGTTCCGTCTTCCAGATGAATCTTAACCTCATCAAAATAAGGTATTGTCGTTTGCCATTCAGGTAATCCTGGAGTTACAGAATAAATTCCCATTGCGCTCAAAATATACCACGCACTCATCTGTCCGCAGTCTTCATTTCCGATTAACCCATCCGGAGCGTTTTTGTAATAATTATCTAGGATATATTTGATTTTTGCATCTGTTTTTTCAGGTTTTCCCACATAATTATAAAGATAGGCGATGTGGTGGCTTGGTTCGTTTCCCTGAGCATATTGGCCAATTAAACCTGTAATATCTACCTGTTCTCTACCGGTTGTTTTATCGGGAGCAGAGAAAATAGCGTCTATAAACTGTTCAAACTTTTCCTTTCCTCCGTGAGCAGTTATCAATCCCGGAATATCCTGCTGAACAGAGTAAGAGTAATGCCATGAATTTCCTTCCGTATAGTTGTTGTTAACTTCTCTCGGTTCGAATGGTTCATACCAGTTTCCGTTCTTTCTGGGCTGCATAAATCCGTTCTTTGGATTGTACAAATTTTTCCAGTTTTGTGAGCGTTTCATGAAATATTGGTAATCTTCTTTTTTGCCTAAAATTTTAGCCATTTGAGCAATGCACCAGTCGTCATAAGCATATTCTACTGTCTTGGAAACACTTTCGTGTTCATCATCAATAGCGATATAATTGTTTTGCTTGTAAGCATTTAATCCAAAAATATCCAGCATGGCGGAATTTTTTGAAGCCTGGAATGCCTTCTCATAATCAAAACCGGTAATTCCTTTTGCCATTGCATCTGCAATTACAGAAACGGCATGATAGCCGATCATACATTCTGTCTCGTTGGAAGCCAGTTCCCAAACCGGAAGTTTTCCGCCTTGTTCGTATTGTTTGATAAAGGTATTAATGAAATCAGCTGTTCTTTTTCTCTCGATTAATGTCATTAAAGGATGAGCTCCCCTAAAAGTATCCCAAAGCGAGAAGACGGTGTAATAATCAAAATCTTTAGCATAATATAACTTATTGTCCCTACCTCTGTATTTTCCGTCAACATCCATATTGATATTAGGTTGTGTGAAAACGTGATACATGGCTGTGTAGAAAACAGAAAGTTTATCTTTATCAGAAGATTTTACTTCAATTTTTGATAATTCTTTATCCCAATCTGCTACAGCTTGTTTTTGAATAGCATTAAAGTCATTGGATTTTCCTTCTGCCAACATATTTTTTTCTGCCCCTTCATAGCCAGTTGGAGAGATTGAAACTTTTACAAGAATTTTCTCACCTTTTTTAACTTTAGTGGAAAATGCAATTTGTAATTTAGTCCATTTATCATCTTGAATACCTCTTTGTACTTCATCTTTTCCCTTTTGACTTATACTTTCAAACATAGGCTTAGAGAACTCAATTCGGGCATAAATGTATTGATTGGTTGCCCAGGCTTCACTTCTTCTGAAAACTTCAACTGTTTTACTATCGATGATTTTTACTTCACCTTCAAGGAGCTTGTCTCTGTGATTTAAATCTAAAATGATATTTGCATTTCCGGCATTGTTGAAGGTGTATTCGTGGTAACCGACTCTTTTTGTTGTAGTCAAACGAACATCAATATTATGCTTATCCAGTTTAACAGTATAAAACCCTGCTGTTGCTTTTTCGTTTTTATGAGAGAATTTGGATGAATAATCTTTACTGTCCAGGCTTGGTTTTCCCATGGTTGGCATCAGCATGATGTCCCCATAATCAGAAACCCCTGTTCCGTTCAGGTGGGTATGAGAAAATCCGTAGATCACAGAGTCTGAGTAATGATACCCGCTGCATCCGTCCCAGCTTCCATCAATTCTTGTATCGGGAGAAAGCTGTACCATTCCGAAAGGAACTATGGCTCCGGGAAATGTGTGTCCGTGACCGCCCGTTCCTATAAATGGATTTACATATTGTGAATAATTTTGTGCAGACAAATGATAGGCTGCCAATCCTAAAAGAACGAATATTATTTTTTTCATTCAGATTTAAGTTTAAAAATTCCCCTAAAGTACCACAAAATTTTATTCTGCAAAAGAATTTATCTATCAGTAAGTTTACTTATTCTAAATAGCTAAAATTTCCGTAAATTTGTAGACAATTTATTTTTTTATGTTGACTAAAGAAAAGGTACAAAATTTCCTTAAAGAGATAGAAGTAGATGACCTGGTGAATAATCTTCAGATTATGGGTACAGAAGTATATATTGATATGACTGCCCATTCACCGGCAATGCACGAAAAAAAGAAACTGGAAGCTGCCATGAAACAGGCTTTTGCCAGTGAATTCGGAGAAGAGATTAATTTAAAACTTAAAATAGTTTCACCGGAGCCAAGCGAAATTCAACAAAGCCAGATCAAAGGAAAGCAAATTCCGGGGATTAAAAATATTATCGCTATTGCATCCGGTAAAGGTGGAGTAGGAAAGTCTACAGTTTCTGCCAATATCGCAGTTACTTTAGCAAAAATGGGCTTTAAAGTAGGGCTATTAGACGCAGATATCTATGGTCCATCAGTTCCTACTATGTTTGATACAGAAGGGGAAAAACCGGTGACGGTAGAAGTGGACGGCAGAAGCTTGATGAAACCTATTGAAAATTACGGGGTAAAAATGCTTTCGATCGGATATTTCTCAGGAGCCAACCAGGCAGTAGTCTGGAGAGGACCGATGGCTTCGAAAGCTTTAAATCAGATGATCAGAGATGCAGCCTGGGGAGAACTTGACTTTTTATTGATCGATCTTCCTCCGGGAACAGGGGATATTCATTTATCAATCATTCAGGAAGTTCCGGTAACAGGAGCGGTAATTGTAAGTACCCCTCAACATGTTGCATTGGCAGACGTTAGAAAAGGAATTGCGATGTTCCAGATGGAAAGTATCAATATTCCGGTACTTGGATTGGTAGAAAATATGGCCTATTTCACTCCGGAAGAATTACCTGAGAATAAATATTATATCTTTGGAAACCAGGGAGCGCAATATCTGGCAGATGATCTTGGAATTCCTGTATTAGGCGAAATTCCTTTGATTCAGAGTATCAGGGAAGCGGGAGATGTAGGAAGACCTGCCGCATTACAGGAAAATTCTAAAATTTCTGATATCTATACTGAGACTGTACAGAAAATGATAGAAAGCCTGGTGGAAAGAAATAAAAATCTTCCACCGACTGAAGCAGTAAAAATTACGACAATGGCGGGTTGCTCACCAAAAAAATAAAGAAAACCAAACCCAAATATGGAGATAAATACAACACACGAAGAGACTGTAACCAGAGTAATGGAAGCGTTGGAAAGCATTCGTCCGTTTCTTAATAAAGACGGGGGAGATATTGAGCTGATCGATGTAAAGGAGAATACAGTATTTGTAAAACTTTTAGGAAACTGCTCAGGGTGTTCTCTTAATTTCTCAACATTGAAATTAGGCGTTGAAAATACCATTAAACAGCATGCTCCTGAGATTGAGAAGGTTGTGAATGTGGAGTAAAAAATAAGACGATATATTTTTTAAAGGCAGATTTCTTTGAAGTCTGTCTTTTTTTGTTGTCTTTAAATAAAAAAAAGCCCCAGAAAAAATCTGAGGCTCCAGGTATAAATTTATTAAGTAAAATTATTTTACAATCACTCTCTTCACCTCTCCTTCAGAAGTTTTGATTAAATAAACTCCGGTATTTAATTTCGAAGTGTCTATAGTTAAAGCATTTTTCTCTTTTCCAATAAATTTTCCGGACATATCATACAACTCATATCCTTGCATCCTGTTGAAGTAAAGTGTATTCCCTTTGGTAACAGGGTTCGGGAATATATTGAAGGTGGCTTTTTCAGTTTTTACTTCACCTGTTGCTAAAGTTGGTGCATTGGCTACTTCATACATCGATAAAGTTCCACTGATTTCGTTGGCGATAATTATATAACCTTTTCCTGTTGTTGTATTTTCGGGAGCAATATAGATAATTCCTTCCGGGCCGTTGTCTCCGCCATACGCCGAAGTCGTTCGGGAATGTTTGTAATCTGTGAAAGTAGGATTACTAGGATCTGTAATATTGTAAACCATTACACCTCCTGTTCTTTCTAACGTTATAAAAGCATAAGTTTGTCCACCAATAACACCTAAAGCTACTCCTTCAGGTTCAGGACCTTTTGCTCGGCTTCTGTTTTTAGCTCCGTTTGATTCGTTGTCGGCATTAAAAATCAATGGATGATTAGCTGCAATATATCTTTCAAATCGGTCGCCACTGTCATAAACGATCTGTTTTGTATCTGCATTAAAGATGGAGAACGAACGGGCACCTAATGCAGCGATTTCTTCAAAATCGGCGTCTCCGTCCGTATTTCCTGTGGCATTGGAAACCCTGAATCTTCCTAAGTTATAAGAGGCTTTGAGAATGTTTGATTGAGGGAAGATAGCAGGATCCAAGGTATAAGTATTTGCTCCAACTGTAGTTCTCTCACTGAATCCTGAAAGATCTTTTTCATCCCCTTCATTAGCCGTTACAATATAGTTTGTTCCTCCTACCTTGAAATTCTGAACACCATCCGGAAGAAAATAAGCTTTTACAGGCCAGTTTGCGATGAGAACCTCTCCATTATTATCAGAAGCATCAAAACCGTTTCCTGGAATGCTCATGTCTTTTTTACCTAACCCCCAGATGTTGGTAATCGTTTTTGTGACTAAATTGATTTCTGCGATGGCATTGTTTTCCTGAAGAGTAACCCAGGCTTTCTGGCTGTCTGAGCTTATTGTTACATATTCAGGTTCCAGATCCTGAGAAAGCGTATTATTGGTTCTTACTTTTCTCAGACCTGTTGCTGTTAAAGCAGCAACCTGAGAATCAAAAGCATTGAAGTTAAGCGTTGTGACATTAGTTTGGCTAAGGTTGCTGATTCCACCGGAAATATCAATAATACTGATAGAACCTTCAGGATCTACCGTATAAGCATCATTCGGTTCGCCTTCATTAGCGGTGATTACTTTGGTTCCGTCCGGAGAGAAAGTGATCATATCCGGTAATGCACCTACAGTAACTTGCTTTAAAAATGTTCCGCTGGTATCAAAAAATACGACGGAACCATTCAGCTGAGGATTTGCATTAGGAGAAGCGGCAGCGATGATTCCGTTTTTCACGGCTATACTCGTGATTCCTCCGTAAGGTGCCATGTTGACAGTGCTTACTACAGATGGTGCGGCTGGGTTGCTGAAATTAATAATGTCAAAAACATCAGTAATCGAGCTGATCGTAAATAGCCTTTGCGTGGCAGGATCGTGAACTACAATTTCCGTAGAGCTTGTGTTTGTTCCGGAAGGATCAAAGCTTCCGATATAGTTTAATGAGATTTGGTTGGATGGAACCGGTGCAGGTTTATCATTATCAACAATATAAACCGTTGCATTATTATCACCAGAAATTGTTGCTCCCACAGGGTTTTCAAGACTTACCACAAAATATTCAGCCTGCTGTTCCTCTAAGGTATCATCAGTGATCGGAATATTTACCGTGTAACTTGTCATTGACGGAGTAAGGGTAATTGTTTGGTTAGCTAAAGTAAAATCATTATTGTCCGCAGTACTGAAAGGAGCTGGTTTTACTACCAGATTTACTGTTGAATTCGAAGGATTGGCAATATTTATTTTAAATGCTAAAGTTCCTGCGTTTTCATTTACTTTAATAAAGTTTTTATCCAGAGAAATTGCAGTTCCTGCTGTAGTAAAGGTGGTTGAAGTTGATGCCGTCACGGCGTTGTCACTTATATCTTCCACCATATTTGGTTTTAAGGCCAGATAATAAGTCTGGTTGGGAACTAAACCGGAAGTCGGGATTACGGTAATTTTGTTGTTGGAGAAAGTGGTGGCGAAGGGAACTTGCGTGCCTGAAGCATTTCCGAGACGGAAATCAACAAGCGTTTGTGCATTAGAATCGTTGATCGTTGAGTTGTCTGTCAACCTTACATTTTCGTTGAAAGAAATGGCCGGATTCACAGTTGTGGAAGCATTATTTGTGTTGTTTGCGGGAAGATAAGTTACGGTTGGAGGTGTAGTATCAGTTCCGCTTACTGCTGTTGCATCTACAGTGAAGTTATCAAAACGATTGTTTCCTACCGTTCCTCCTGCTCCGGCAGCAAACTCAACTTTAAGTTTAAAATTCGGATTATTGGCAACCCCGGCAATTGCGGAAAAATCAAAGGTAATTAATTGAGGATTTGCATCCAGCGGTGAAACCGTTTGATAAGGTAAAAATGTTGTTCCGTCTGTAGAATAGGTCCAGGTCTGAGTCCCTGCTCCAGAGCCGGATCTTCTCGTTGTAAATTTTACAACTACATTATTGTATCCGGTTGTTGGTAAATTGAACTGTAAATTTCCTCCAATAGGAATATTATATCTCAAATGCGTACCGGAAGCATCTCCGTTTCTTGCATTTAAATTGTCAACATTAAAGTTCTGTCCTGTTCCCCCTGCAAAATCGATTTCAGTGGTTCCTCCTGTAAATGCAGTCATGGAACCGCCTGTCAAAGTTGAGGTTGGGGTGGTGATGGTTGCAGCAGAAGCGTTGTTATTGAAATTCCAGTAGTGGATAAGAGAGGTTTGCCCGAAAATATTTCCCTGAAGAAAAAATGCAGCAATGACAGACCCTTTTAACAAGTAGTTATTAATCATTTTTACTGATATTAAGTTTATGCAAAAATGAAGTTTCTACTTTGTAAACATTTTAAGGTAATTTTAATAAATGTTTAATAAATAGGTAATTGTATTTAATATAAAATCAATGGTATAAGATGGCAGGAAAATAGACATACCGTAAAGATGGTATGATATATTTATAGGTAAATAATTGTACTATTTAACCGTTTGTCCTGATGGAGTATGAGTTTTCGTTACAGGTTGTTTCCCTCCCAAAGGATGTTTCTGCATAAAGAAAAACCCTGAAATAGCCGTCAGAACCAGTAATACAAAGATAACCAGGAAAATTCTTTTTAACATATCTTTCATACCGCGAGATTTTTAATGTCTTTAATTTCTAATGTTGAAGTTGGGTATCCTTTCTGTACAGCATTGATCATTGCTCTTCCCACCTCGTGTAAAGTTAATGATTTTGACGGTAAAAAAATAGGGAACAGCCAAATAAAAGGTTTAAAAAACCATTTTACATTTTCCTGACCTTCAACAGGTTTCATAAATCCGGGACGTAAATTGTATGCCGCTTTTAATCCCAACTTCTTTAATGCGTTCTCAGTTTTCCCTTTTACTCTTGCCCACATCACTTTTCCACTTTCCGTACTGTCGGTATGAGCTCCTGAAACATAATTGAAAACCATGTTCGGGTTTTGGTTTAAAACGGCTTTGGCAAAATGTAATGTTACGTCATAGGTTGTTTTAATATATTCTTCCTCACTCATTCCTACACTGCTGATTCCGGCACAGAAGAAAACTGCGTCGTAGCCTTTCAGATTTTCGTCATTCATATCGATTGTTAAAAAGTCGGAAACAATATATTCTTTAAGTTTTGCGTGTTTCTTTCCGGATGGTTTTCTGCTTACGCTTAATATCTCTGATATATTGGGGTTTTCAAGACATTCCATTAAAACTCCTTCCCCTACCATTCCTGTTGCTCCTGTTAGAATTATTTTGAGTGTGTCCATTTCTGTTGTTTTTCTTAATGACGTTCCCTGATTGAGTTTTACTTTAAAAATTTTTAAATTAAATTTAATTTATAGTAATAAGTTCATTGGCTGAACAAAAGTGCTCCAAATAGATTTTTAATTTATATACACCATTAAGGTATTAAGAAAATTAAAATTTATTCATTAAATTATTAAAATAGGTTTGGTACTGATCTTAATGAAGCTTAATTTCTTAATGTTTAATTTTTTTTATCTCAATTAAATTATGGTTTAAAAACAAAACCGATCAAAAAGATGATCGGTTTTATAATTTATGAATTAAAGAAATTGATTATTTAGCTTGTAACTTACTGTAAATATTATGGATAAGTCCATCTGCAACAGATATTTTCGGGACAAAAATACGGCTGATGTCTGACCATGACATTACATTATTATAAATTTTCAAAGCGTGAACCAAAACATCGGCACGATCCTGTCTCAAATTGTACTGGGTCATTCTTTCATCGATGGTAAGTCCTGCAAATTCTTTATACGCTTTTTTCAGATAGGAAGCAGACATGGGTTTTCCGTCTTTGGTTTTGCTTAAAGAAAACACTTTATTGATGTTTCCTCCGGAACCAATGGCAACAATAGGTTTTTTACTTATAATATTGGCCTTTATCTCCTCTTTCATTTCTTTCCAGTTCGCTTCTGTCACCAGGTCATTGAGAAGACGTATGGTCCCGATATTGAACGATTTTTCATACATCATTTTTCCATTTTCATAGAAAGTAAGTTCAGTGGAACCTCCACCAACATCTACGTACAGGTAGGCGAAATTTTTGTCGAGCCCTTCTGCGACATGGTTTTCATAAATTAGTGTTGCCTCTTCGTCCCCTGAAATAATTTCAATATCAATTCCTGAAGTTTCTTTTACTTCTTTAATGATCTCCTGGCCGTTTGCTGCATCTCGCATTGCACTTGTTGCACATGCTCTGTAATGCTGTACATTGTAAATTCTCATCAGATCGCTGAAGATTTTCATAGCATCAAGCACCATTTTTTCTCTTTCAGTACCGATTTTTCCCATAGTGAAAACATCCATACCTAGTCTCAAAGGGATTCTTAGAAGATTAAGCTTGATGAATTCAGGCTCTTTCTGCTGAGTTTTTACTTCGTTTATTAAAAGTCGGGCTGCATTACTTCCTATGTCTATCGCTGCGATGATCATTATTCGTACGTATTTCTATTAAATTTCAGTTAATGAATTGAATTTACAAAAATATATTATTACTTATGTTGAAAGCAAAGATTTAGGAAACAATTACTTTTTCGTAGCCTTTGCTTTTAGGTATTTGTAGGTTTCTACCTGGGAACGGCATTCCTCTTTATTGTTCCGGATGTATTCGTTACCCAGTTTCTTATCCAGTATTCTTGCTTTTACATTATCACGAAGCTGAATATCAAGAATATCTTTCAATTCGGTTTTTAAATTTTTATCTGTGATTTTTGCGGCTGCTTCTATTCTGTAATCTAGGTTTCTGGTCATCCAGTCTGCCGAAGAAATATACAGGTCTTCTGATCCTTTATTATAGAAATACATCACTCTTGCATGTTCCAGATACTCGTCTACAATACTTATCGCTTTTATTTTTTCTTTGAAATCTTTTTGGTTGACGGCACAGTAAATTCCTCTCACGATCATTTTTATTACAACACCCGCTTTTGCAGCATCATAAAGCTTGGTAATAAGAATACGGTCGCTTACAGAATTGGCTTTAATGATCATTTCGGCCTTTCTTCCTGCTTTCGCTTCTTCAATCTCCTTATCAATATGATGGATAATTTTTTCACGCATAAACTGAGGACAGACCAAAAGATTTTTACAGGTTTTTAATACCGGAAGATAGTCTTCTTTCGGCTTTCTCAAAACATTGAAAACTTTATTAATATCTGCCATTATTCCTCTGTCTGCAGTCATAATAAGATGGTCTCCGTAAATTCGGGCCGTTTTTTCATTAAAATTACCCGTACTTATAAATCCATATTGGATTGTTTTATTATGAGCCCGTTTTTTAATGATACATAATTTAGCATGTACTTTTTTGTCAGGAATTCCAACTAAAACTGTTATTCCTTCAGGTTCCAGCATTTCCTTCCATTCCAGATTAGATTCTTCATCGAATCTCGCCTGAAGTTCAAGCATCACTGTTACTTCTTTTCCGTTTCTTGCAGCATTAATCAGTGCATTGATGATTTTTGAGCTGCTTGCCAAACGATAAGCGGTAATCTGAATAGATTTTACATCAGGATCCATTGCCGCTTCACGCAGAAGATCGATTACCGGGTTATATTTATGGTAAGGAAAGGTAAGCAGAACATCGTGTTTTAAAATCACATCCGTTATTCTTTCTCCATGCTCAAAAGCAGGATGCATAAAAGAGGTTCTTTCTACAGGTCTTTCGTATTTTTCAAAAACATCCAGAAAATCCATGAAATGCTTGAAGTTATGAATCTTTCCTCCCGGAATGATACTGTCTTTCTTCGTTAAGTTCAGTTTTCGGATCAGCATTTCCAGAAGAGCTTTATCCATATCCTTATCAAAGACAAAACGGGTGGGTTTCCCTTTTCTTCTGTTTTTTAATCCTTTTTCAATTTTTTCCGCAAAATTGGTTCTAATGTCATTATCCAGATCTAGTTCTGCATCTTTGGTTACCTTAAAAGCGTTGGCGGCAAACTCATCATACCCGAAATAGGAGAAAATGTGCGGTAAATTGAAAGTAATGACATCTTCTAACAGCATGACATCTTTTTCTTCAGGATCTTCCGTCGGGAGCAAAAGAAACCTTCCTACAAACCTTGACGGAATTTCAATAATTGCATAGTTACTGGAATACTGCCAGTCTTTTTTTCTCATCGCAACACCCAGATAAAGACTTTTATCTCTCATATAAGGCATTGGAGTATTTTCATGCAGAAGGATAGGAATGACATTGGATTCCACGACTTCATCAAAATAATTTCTGACAAATTCTTTCTGCTTGGCCGTTAAATTTTTTGCGGTTTTAATAAAAACTTTATGATCAGCCATTTCAACCTGAATTTTCTTCCAGGTTTTGTCAAAATTCTGCTGATGCTTTATAACAATGTCATTAATTTTCTGAAGGATTTTTGACGGAGGTTGGTAGAACGATTCTGCAATTACTTTCTCTTTAAAATCCATCGCGCGCTTTAGTCCAGCTACACGCACTCTGAAAAATTCATCTAAATTATTAGAAAAAATTCCTAAAAAACGGATTCTTAAATGTAAAGGCACATTTTCGTCCATAGCTTCCTGCAAAACTCTTTCGTTGAAAGCAAGCCATGTAATATCTCTCGGATTGAAGTGTAATGACATTCTCTGGTTTATATTTTATCAAAAATAATAATTCAGGAGATTATGATTCCTATATAATAGGTTAAACTTTGATTAATTTTTACAGCTGTCAATGTCCAAAGTGTCTTGAATAGTGCAGTCTTTACAAGATGTATAGGTCTCTTTATATTGTATTGTGTCATTTTGTCATATCCTTTCGAATGGTACAGATATTGAGAAATTGAGAGTGTAAATTAATTTAAAAATTAGAAAAAATATAAATATTATGAGTAAAATAATTGGTATTGACTTAGGAACAACCAACTCTTGTGTTGCTGTAATGGAGGGTAAAGACCCTGTTGTAATTCCTAACGCAGAAGGTAAAAGAACGACACCGTCTATTGTAGCATTTACAGAAGATGGAGAAAGAAAAGTGGGAGATCCTGCAAAGAGACAGGCGGTAACAAACCCTACAAAAACAGTTTATTCTATCAAAAGATTTATCGGAACACACTTTAAAGATGATGCTTCTGAAATCTCAAGAGTACCTTATAAAGTAGTATCAGGACCAAATGATACAGTAAAAGTAAAAATCGACGATAGAGAATATACTCCACAGGAAATTTCTGCAATGATTCTTCAGAAAATGAAGAAAACTGCTGAAGATTATCTTGGTCAGGAAGTAACAAGAGCGGTAATCACTGTTCCTGCATACTTCAACGATGCACAAAGACAGGCTACTAAAGAAGCGGGTGAAATTGCCGGTCTTAAAGTAGAAAGAATTATCAACGAACCTACAGCTGCGGCGTTAGCTTACGGTCTTGATAAAAACCATAAAGATCAGAAAATCGCTGTGTATGACCTTGGTGGTGGTACTTTCGATATCTCTATCCTGGATTTGGGAGATGGTGTATTCGAAGTATTATCTACAAACGGTGATACGCACTTAGGAGGTGACGATTTTGATGATGTAATTATCAACTGGATGGCTGATGAATTCAAAGCTGAAGAAGGTGTTGACTTAAAATCTGATGCCATTGCATTACAAAGATTGAAAGAAGCTGCTGAAAAAGCTAAAATCGAGCTTTCTTCTTCTCCACAAACAGAGATCAACCTTCCATATATCACAGCTACTGCTACAGGTCCTAAGCACTTAGTAAAGACTTTAACTAAAGCTAAATTTGAGCAATTATCTGCAGATCTAGTAAGAAGATCTATGGAACCGGTTGCTAAAGCGTTGAAAGATGCAGGTTTATCAACTTCTGATATCGACGAAGTAATCCTGGTAGGGGGTTCTACAAGAATCCCGATCATTCAGGAAGAAGTTGAGAAATTCTTCGGTAAAAAACCATCTAAAGGAGTTAACCCGGATGAGGTTGTAGCAATTGGTGCAGCTATTCAGGGAGGTGTATTAACAGGAGATGTAAAAGACGTATTACTTCTTGACGTTACACCACTTTCTTTAGGTATCGAAACAATGGGTTCTGTTTTCACTAAATTAATTGAAGCGAACACTACGATCCCAACTAAAAAATCTGAAGTATTCTCTACAGCTTCTGACAACCAGCCGGCTGTAAGCATCAGAGTAGGACAGGGTGAAAGACCAATGTTCAACGATAACAAAGAGATCGGTAGATTCGACCTTACAGATATTCCACCAGCTCCAAGAGGTGTTCCTCAAATCGAAGTAACTTTCGATATTGATGCTAACGGTATCTTAAGTGTATCTGCTAAAGATAAAGGAACTGGTAAAGAGCAGTCTATCAAAATCCAGGCTTCTTCTGGTCTTTCTGAAGAAGAAATCGAAAGAATGAAAAAAGAAGCTCAGGAAAACTCTGCAGCAGATGCTAAGAGAAAAGAAGAAGTTGAAATCTTCAACAAAGCTGACGGATTGATCTTCCAGACTGAAAAACAATTGAAAGAGTTTGGTGAGAAATTATCTGCAGATAAAAAGGCAGCAATCGAAGCAGCTCACGGAGAATTGAAGACAGCTTTCGAAGCTAAAAATGCTGACGATGTAAAAGCTAAAACAGAAGCTTTAGATGCAGCTTGGATGGCAGCTTCAGAAGAATTGTATGCAGCAGGACAAGGTGCTCAAGGTGCAGATGCAGGAGCTCAGAATGCTGGAAATGCAGGAGGTGATGATGTACAGGATGCAGACTTCGAAGAAGTAAAATAATTACTGAATAAAAGTAATTTAAATAGAATTTAATAAGCGGCTATAAATATTATATTTATAGCCGCTTATATTTTTAAAGTTTGTGAGTTAAGGATATCAAATCAGAAGCAGAAGTTGCATAATATTAATTTATCTAAGATCCGGCTGAGCCGGATATTTTCCCTTCTTCTAATTCTTTTCTTCTTTGCTTAATGAAATCTGTAGGACGAATATTATTGATTTCCAGAAAGAGATCTGAAAAGTTTTGACGGGAACTTATTCCACACTCATTTGCTAATCCTTGTATTTTTAAGCGCAGATACTGGGGATTTTCATACATTAATTTAGTAATATAATTGATGCGAAGAGTGGAAAGATATTTGCTGAAGTTCATTCCTTTTACATCATTGATATATTGTGAAAGATAAGACTTGTTGGTACGGAAAGTAGTGGCAAGCTGGTCAATTGTTAACCCATTTTCCTTGAAATTTCCTGTAGCTTCGAACTCTTTTAATTTATTTTGTAAATCCATAAATATGTCTTCACTCAATACAGACTTTCCATAATTAGTTATATTTTCGTAAGAAGGTAAAACTGGCTTTGTTTGCTGTTGAAGTTTTTTTTCTAATTCATGGTACTTCAGCTTTATTGATTGTGCATTATTGTAAAACCTCCAGGCTAGTATAGCCAACAAAATCAATACTGAAACAAGAAGTATAATAGTTCCAATATTTAGTTTATTACGGGCTTCCAATTTAGTTTTAGACTCTTCCAGGATTTGCTTATCGTAATCTTTATGGATTCTTGCGGACAAATAATTGAAATCTTTGCTAAAAATACTATCTGCTTTCAAAAGTTTTTTTGAGTACTCAAGTTCCTTTTCAACATTCTTTTTCTTCTGATAATATTTAATCAGAAAATGATAATTTTCAAGAAGTTCGGGGACAATAAATTTTCTTTTTTGAAAAATAGAATCCACTTTTTCAAATTGTTTTATTGCAAAATCTTCTTTTCCTAAGCTCAAATAATTTTTTCCAATATAAAAATCGGAGACGGATGACCAATAAAAATCCTCATTTTTATTTAATACGGGCAATGCTTGTAGTAAAAAATTGCGGGAGGCATTATAGTTTTTATGATTAAATTCAGAAATGCCTTTACATTTCAGAAAGTATGCCTTTTCTAAAGAAAAGTCTGTTGACTTGGAAGAAATGTGTAATCCTATATTGATTATAGAATCCGCTTTCTTGTAATCCTGTGTATTTTTATAGCATACTGCAAGTTGATGTAAGCTGTTGAGATAGCCTTTTTGGGCATTATATAAAGCATTAGGATGGTAGTCTCCTTTTGTTTTTGCTTCAAAATAGGAAATACTTTCTTTAAAATGTTCAATGGCCTCATGATAATATCCTAAATAACTTTTTACCAGTCCCATCTGGTAAATGATCTTATAAGTAAGGTAATCATCCTTACTGTCTTTAGAATATTGGTAAGCTTTTAAATATTCTGCTAAAGCGGATTGATAATTTTTATAGTAAAAATAATACAGACTGCCTTTTAGAAGATAGACTGTAGATGTTAATTCTTTATTATCCGTTTTTTTTGCAATAGCTATGGCACTATCAGCATATTTTAATTTTGTTCCTTTATCCGGAGAGAAAAATGTAGCATCCCTATATCCCTGGATTTGTTCGGTCAAATTGTTTTCCCGTTTTGCTTTCTGAAGGTAAAGATTTATACCTTTTAATGCAGTACTATCATTTTCATTTTTTGCCTCATATCTACTTCGTAAATCTTCATAACTCTGCTGACTGTATATTTTTTCAAAAGAAAAAAACAAAAAAAGATAAAAAAAATAAAACGGAATCTTTTTAGAGAACATCTTGGTTCAAATATATTTTATATTACAAAACTACTTAAACAGGTTAAAAAAACATTAATGTAAATTTTATTTATACAAATTATAAATAAAATTTACATTAATGTTTATCAGATATTTAATTCCAGAAAAACGGTCCTAATTTCTTTATTAGGACGTCTTTATTTGTCAATTTTCAATTAGAGACTTGCTTTTTTAGGAAAAAACGTTTCACCCAAATAATTTAGCGTCCGAATTCAATTAAAAAACTCCCGGCGCCGGGATAAACTTCAAAGAAAATATTATGAAAAAGTTTATCTCTTGGGTATCAACAATTGTTGTATTCATTACAGTAGTTAGCTGTAGAGAAGCAGAAGAATTAACAACAACTGCTGATGAAATGCAAAATCAGTCGATAGCTACAAAAATCAAAAAAGACTCTGTTGGCATAAAGTCTGTGACTCTGCCACCGAATGAGGCCACTTTATCAGATGGGCCAGAAGGTGATCCGCCACCAAAGAAGGATGAAATTAAGTGGTAATACTTACACTTATCAAAAAATGTTATAGCATGAAATAAAGTAAATATTGGTTTTTTACTGAGAAGAAATTATGATAAAAGAGAATAATAAACGATATTTTACGGTGATCTTAGCATTGATGGCAACAGGTATGTTTGCACAGACTAATGAAAATAAAATATCAGACAATGCAGTTGATACTATAAAAGCTAAAGAAATTCAAGAGGTACTTATTAAAGCCCAAAAGAAGAAACAGTTTTCGGATCACGCAAATTATACTTTTGACAAAGAAGCTCTTGAAAAAGCCAGACATTCTAAAGATTTGCTTATTACACTGCCTGAGTTGCAACTTGATCCTATTTCTAATACGGTGATAAGTATTAAAGGAGGAAGAATCCTGTTTCTTATCAATGGAGTTGAGGCTACCGATAACCAAATTAAAAGTGTTGCACCAACAAATGTTGTAAGAGTAGAGTATTTTGATATTCCGCCTGCAAGGTATTTACAAAGAGCAGATACGGTTGTGAATATCATTACAAAAAATCCGGAAGTTGGATATTCATTCGGGGCGGATCTGACTTCTGCATTTACAACGGGCTTTGTTAATGGCTCTGCGTATGGTGGCTATACAAAAGGGAAAAATGATTTCGGCTTGGAATATACCATCAATCTTAGGGATTATAATAATAGGATTGTTGATAAGACGTATGAATATGATCTGAATCAAATTCATTACCGCTCTGCAGAGCAGCAAAAAGATCATTTTGGATATACTTATCAAAATATAGGATTACGATATTCGAATACTGATTCAGGTAAGTATGTATTTCAGGCAAAATTGAATATGATTTTGAATTCAAGTTTTTTAAAAGGAACAGGGCAAAGTATATTTACAATGAATAATAATGATGAACTGCATCATACCGTTCATAATAGCAATTCTAATTATACGAACCCTACTTTGGATCTTTACTATTCTAAAAACATTGGAAAAAAAGATGAATTGAGCTTGAATGTCATAGGTTCCTATTTCAATACAAAATCTTATCAGTTTGACCATGAATGGAAAGTCGGTAATTATACGGATATTTTCAATAATGATATGAATTTGAAAGCGAAGCAAACCGGAATTGTAGGGGAAATCGCGCATGTTCATAATTTTGAAAAAGGAAAATTAAGTTCAGGATATCGGGTCTCCAATACCTCAATTGATAACGATCTGGTCAATCTTTTAGGGGCAGCAAAATATTCTGTAAATTATTTAGAACAATACCTTTACACTGAGTACTCCGGTAAAAAGGATAAGCTTTCTTATAGGTTGGGAATAGGGCTTACTCAAATTCACAATAAGAGTGCACAAATTACACAGGATGATTGGGCTCCAACCCCGAAAGTGGTTTTGAGCTATGAATTACCTAAAAATCAGTTTTTGAGATTTGTTACTCAATATACTTCTCAAAGTCCTTTCGCATCAGCTTTAAGTAGTAATGTTGTACAGGTTGTGCCCAATATTGTCCAGAAGGGAAATCCTTATCTTAAGACACAGCATGTTTTCAAAAATAGTCTAATTTATTCTTTCAGTAGTAAATATTTTGATTTAAATACTACGTTTTTTTATAATATTGCTGACAAATATTTTGCGCAGTTTTATCAATTAGATCCAGAAACAGAAGGATATGCATTAACTTATGAAAATGCCGAAAGCTATAGTGAGAAAGGAGTTCAGATCAGTGGTTCCATAAAACCTTTCGGAAATAGTTTGCTTGTTCTCAAAACTTATATTGCACCTACTGCCACAAAACTGACTTCCGTAAACGGAACGGAGTATACAAGGAATTTTGTAAGGAATAATTTTGCATTAATCTCTCAATACAAAAATTTTTCTGCCTATTATCAATTCAATATCCCGGTCTTTTCTTTAAATGGTTCTTTCCTTACTAAAGACGAAAACCAAAGTCATTTCCTTATAGCTTACCAACATAGGAGCTGGACTTTCACAACCGGTATGTACTGGGTAGGAACACCTTCTAAGTATTATACGAAAAGTTTACCCGGTGATTGGGTAGCATATACTAATAAAACAAATATCTATAATAACAAAAACATGTTTGTATTAGGATTGAGCTATGATTTCTCTAGTGGGAAAAAACTGCAGATTCAAAAGAAACTGAATAATAGTACAGCTCCGGCCAGTACTTTCTAAAAATATTTAATTCACATGTATTTATAGTGCGCAATATGGATATCATATGGATTAATGCTTGCAAGCGATACCAATTAGGGTTTAATGTATCGAAACTTTAACCAAATCTTAAAATTTTAATATTAAACAAAATGAGAAATTCTAAATTAAAGAATGCTTTCGAAGTTGCAAAACTAGACTCCCTAAAAAAAGGAGAAATAATTAGTGTTAACGAACAAATGGCTATCAGAGGAGGACAAGCTGCTTTGGCTTGGCAGCCGCTTTGTACTGTTAATAACTCATGTACAGTTAACAATTCTTGCGGTCCACAACAACCTACGCAGCCAACACCAACACAACCAACGCAACCTACAACTAGTTTGTAATACTAAATTTCCCCATAATCATAATAACATAACTTTATGTTATGGGGTTTTTTTCATTTAACCAATTTATTATGTTTAGAAACTCATATTACAGGATAAAAACAGACGCTGGAAATGATACCGTTCTGTATTTCTCGACCAGAAGTGGAGAAACGATAGCATTAGAAAGTGATACTGCAGCGATATATGAAAGAGAAGACTATGACAGTTTACCCGAGAATATCTTTTCAAAATTATTGTCAACTTATTTAATTGTTCCCAGCCAGGAGAACGAATTGGAAGAGGTAATACAGGAAAATAAAAATTCAATTTTAGACAGTAAAACATTATATCAGGTTATACAGCCTACAGCCAACTGTCAGTTGGGATGCGGATATTGCGGGCAAAACCATACTAAAGCACTTCTGAATGAGGGGCAAATGGATGCGATACTGGAGAGGCTGAAATATAAATTAGAAAATGAACATTCATATAATACATTAGAAATTGGATGGTTTGGCGCAGAGCCTTTAATGGCTTTAAGTAATATAAAAAGTATGACTCCGCGATTAAAAGAACTGGCTGATAAACATAACTTAGGATATTCTTCTAAGATGGTAACCAACGGCCTTTCTTTGAAGCTGAATGTTTTTTTAGATTTGGTTAAAAATCATCATATCCGGTTTTTTGAAATCACTTTAGATGGTACAGAGGAGTTTCATGATAAGAGAAGGTTTCTGAAATCAGGCGAAAAGAGTTATAAGATCATTATGGAAAACCTTATCAGCATCTTAAACCATGAGGAATTTGATAAATTAAACGCGGTCATCAGTATTCGATGTAATGTTGACAAAATGAATGATGAAGCAGCCATTCTTTTGATTGATGAATTAAAGAATTTAGGACTTCATAAGAAAATTACAAACTTTTATGTTGCGCCCATTCACTCATGGGGTAATGATGCTCACTTAAAATCTTTAGAAGTTGAAAATTTTGCAGATAAAGAAATTGAATGGTTAATGTACTGTCTGAAAAATGAATTTAGTTCCGCTTCTATCTTACCGCAAAGAAAAAAGCAGACCTGTATGGCTGTTGATCCCAAAGCGGAATTAGTGGATGCTTATGGAAATATTTATAATTGTACAGAGATATCATATGTTCCTAGTTATGATGATGCTGGTTATATATTAGGAAACCTGGATACTTTATCACCAGACGATTTATTACCGAAAAGAGATTTCATCAACTGGTATGATTTGATTAGAGAAAACAAATCGAACTCTCCGTGTCATACATGTAAAATACTTCCTATTTGCGGAGGAGCATGTCCTAAAACTTGGAAGGAGGGGATTTTCTCTTGCCCACCCATCAAATTTAATATTGAAGACAGAATAGCATTATCCTATTTGATTTCTCAAAAAGGAGCGGAGGTTTTTGAAACTTTTTAATTATTCTATTATGGGAAAATATGATGATTTATATAGTGGTCTGGAACTTCTTGCCCAATCTAACAAGAAAAGCTATAAAGATCATTTGAAATTCGATGAAGGCATTACTCAGATGATCAATTCAATCTGCGAATATAAAAGGAATTTTCTGTTTTATTATGAAAATTACAGTGGTGCATTGAAAGAATCTAGGAGCGGTAATATACTGGCCGCTGAAGCGTTAATTTCGAGGGCCAAAAAATATATTGATAAATCTGTTTTAAGTAAAGAAGAAAATAAGTTGTATGATCTGATCTGTACACCGGTGGATGCTTATTTATTTTACAAAAAAAAGGATTATGTGACTGCTATAAAGATGACGAAAGAAACAATGATTTTAGATTCATATTTTGAAGAACAATTTCCCATTGTTTTTTATCATAAGATTCAGCAGATGCAAAATATATCAAGAATCTATTTCAGAGAACAGAAAATAAATGAGGCGCTGGAGGTCTTAAAGTTAATATTCAGTCTTCTGATCAATAAAACTGAAATAACCTATTTTGATGTACACTATCATCCTAGCTTTTTAGAAAGAAATAATGAAGGTTTAAGGAAATCTATGATCTATGATGTATTTAATGAATTAGTAGCTACCGGAGAGAAGCATGAAGAAGCTAAAAGAGATTATATCCTGGATTTTTGTAATGAAATAATTAATAATCCGGATCTTAATTTAAATGAACTTCACGTATAACACATTAAAACTAATTGTAGTAATAATTACATTTCTACCTTTTCAAAATTATTATTCCCAGATGATAAAAAGTGAACTCAGCTTAAATGACAATGTTTTCAATGAAATTAACATTAAGAATTTCGGAAAGGTATTTCTTTCAAAGGGAAAGGCAAACTCTTTTATAATAGAAAGGAATTCAGATGACGATAAGTATATTGACTTCAAAATAGTCGATGGTGTAGTCTTTCTCAATTCAGTTCATAGCACTGAAGAAAGTAAAAAGGATAATTACAATATTTATCTTACTGTTAAAAATGAAAACATTTCAATAAATGCCTTGAATCTAGGATCGTTTCAAACTGAAGATAAAGCCGATTTTAAAACAATTAAACTTAAAATCATTAACTGCGGTCATATAAATTTACTTGTTGCATCCCAGTCTTTATTCCTTGATCTTCAAAATGTGTTTTCCTTGAAAATTGGCGGTCAAACGGATGCATTAACTTTACAAAAGAATAATGTGATACTTAGTAATTTGAGAAAACTTAAGGTTAAAAATAATTAATCAAGATTATTTACTAGGAACATTTCCGTGTAAATGCTATTAATAATTTTTATTGTCAGAAAGATATTAAATAATGCGTTTCATTGCCCAATATGATCAAATGGACTGTGGTCCTGCCTGTTTAGCTATGGTGTCTTCTCATTATGGTAAAAATTTCAGTTTACAGGATTTAAGAAGTAAAAGTTTTATAACTAAAGAAGGCGTATCATTATTAGGAATTTGTGAAGCTGCTGAAAATACAGGCTATAAAACTATAGCACTTAAAACAGAGAGTGAGGGATTTTCAAAAGAACTTTTACCCTGCATTCTTCATTGGAATCAGAATCACTTTGTCGTTCTTTACAAAATTTCTAAAAACATTATTACAGGCAAACGTACTTATAAAATTGCAGATCCGGGGCATGGTTTTGTCTCTTTAAGTGAAGAAAAATTTAAAAAATCCTGGATTTCGGAAGGAAATAAGGGAATCGCTTTATTTTTAGAACCGACCGAAGATTTTTATCAGCATACCCCTTTACAGGAAGAAACACTTTCCATTAAATATTTATTGAAATATTTAAAACCTCATCAAAAGCAAATCTATTGGATGCTTTTGTTGCTTACTTTAGGTACACTTATTACTTTAATATTTCCCATTCTTACTCAGAAATTGATAGATGAGGGGGTAAATAAAAAAAATCTTTCTATCATAGTATATATCCTGTTGGCACAATTGGCTTTCTTTTTGGGAAACATTGTGATCAATATTTTCCGGAACTGGATTATTCTTGTTGTTGGAACAAAAATAAACATTCAGATTATTTCTGATTTCCTTAAAAAACTACTGAAACTTCCGATTAAATTTTTTGATACCAAGCTGATGGGAGACTTTAGTCAACGGATTCAGGATCATGAAAGGATTGAAAATTTTCTTACCTCACAAAGTCTCCTGACGTTGTTTTCAATTATTACATTTACAGCCTTCTTCGGAATCTTGTGGTATTATGATGTAAGAATATTAACTGTTTATATGGTGCTTACCACAGTTTCAGTACTCTGGTCTCTTTACTGGATGAAGAAGCGTAAAATTTTGGATTACTTCCGTTTTCAACAGCGAAGCGAAAATCAGGAATCTATCTATGAAATCATTAATGGTGTTTCCGAAATGAAGCTTAATCAATTTGAGGACTTTAAACGAAAAGAATGGGAGAGTATCCAAGAAAAACTATTTAAAATAAATATCAGAATTCTAAAATTAGATCAGATACAACTTTCAGGTTTCGAATTTATAAACCAGCTCAAAAACATTATCGTTACTTTTCTTTCTGCCTATTTTGTGATACAAGGCTATATGACTTTAGGGGCATTGCTCAGCGTTTCCTATATTATTGGTCAGATGAATTCGCCTGTAAACCAGCTGATAAGTTTTTTTCGCTCTTTACAGGATGCAAAATTAAGTTTGGCAAGGCTGAATGAAGTTCAGAATAATCCTGAAGAAGAACAGGAAAAACAAGTGCCATTATTAAGTAAAAAATATACGGAACAAAACGGGATTGAAAAAGGAATTTATTTTAAAGACGTTTCCTTTCAGTATGAAGGTCCTCAATCGCCTTATGTTTTAAAAAACATTAATCTGTTTATCCCGGAAGGTAAAGTGACTGCCATTGTAGGAGCCAGTGGAAGTGGTAAAACGACTCTCATGAAAATGCTTTTGAAGTTTTATGAGCCTGTTTCCGGAGAAATTACTTTTAATCATCTCAATATTAATGATATATCGCCAATAGATTTAAGAAAGAACTGTGGTGTTGTCATGCAGGACGGTTATATTTTTTCAGATACCATCGAAAGAAATATCGCGACAAGTGATGAAGATATTGACTACAATAGAATTGAACAAGCACTGCAAACCGCTAATATTAACTCCTTTGTTGATGGATTGCCGTTAGGATTGAGCACTAAAATCGGTGCTTCAGGTAACGGAATCTCAGGTGGACAAAAACAAAGAGTTTTAATTGCAAGAGCAGTCTATAAAAACCCGCATTTTATTTTCTTCGATGAAGCCACTTCTGCATTAGATGCTGAAAATGAAAAAATAATTCATGATAATCTTCAGTCTTTTTTCAAAGGAAAGACCGTAATTATTGTTGCACACAGACTGAGCACCGTAAAAAATGCCGATCAGATTATTGTATTGAAGAATGGAGAAATTGCTGAACAAGGAAACCATCAGAGTTTGGTTGATAAAAAGGCTGATTATTATAATTTAGTGAAAAATCAGTTGGAACTTGGGAGTTAATTTTAAATGCTTATTCAGAAGTATTTTATTACCTTATTCAATAGCCTCCTTTGGGGCTTTTTGTTTTAGAAATTGACATTTTGATATTATTTTTTCTAAATGATTCCTTAGTATTCTCTAAAAAGAGAAACTGACAGGTTACTACAGGATAGCAGAAATTCATGAGAAGTATACTTTTATGAAATTAAAACATGAGAAATATCATGTCTTTTTCAGATTAAGTTTTCTTAATGTTTTGATTTCACGGATACATCAATAATTATAATCACGAATCATAGAATGAAGAAATCCATAGTTACTTTAGGTATTTTACTAAGTACCACTGCTTTTATCTTCGGACAGGAAAAACAAACTACCGGCACTGCCAAGGATAGTGCAAAAACGAATAAAACTAAAGATATCGAGGAAGTTGTTGTTATTGCTTATGGTACGCAGAAAAAGGGTGAAGTCACAGGTTCTGTAGGTAGAGTAAATGCCGAAACCTTCAAGGACCGTCCTATTGCAAGAGTAGATCAGGCATTAACGGGGCAGATTGCCGGGGTTAAAACCCGGTCTACTACGGGAAAACCCGGGGAGCCTTTAGAAATAAGAGTTCGAGGTTCCGCTTCAATATCGGCAAGTAATTCTCCTCTTTATGTAGTTGACGGGATGGTTGTCGATGATATGGCCAATGTTTCTCCCGATGATGTGCAATCGATTGAAGTTTTGAAAGATGCCGCCTCTACTGCCATGTATGGGTCTAGAGGATCCAATGGAATTGTGATTGTAACCACCAAAAAAGGGGCATCCGGAAAGCCTGCCTTCAGCTTTTCGCAGTATTATGGAATTCAGACTATCGAAAAAAAGCTGGATATCATGACAAGTTCGGAATGGATTGATTATGCGACCGAAGCAATTAATAAAAAATGGGAAGCACTTGCTCCGGGTAATTCTGCATCTGATAGCTATGCAGTGAGGGCAAACTATTTTAATCTTGCCAATACAACAGATTATAATTTAGCGAATATCAATTACATGATTGATCCTAGATGGGGAACCAATCAAGTGGCTAATATTGACTGGCAGGATGTATTTTATCGGCCTGCATCTGTTCAAAGTTATCAGTTATCGGCAAGGGGAGGGAATAAAAATGTGAAGTATCTCATTTCGGGTGCCTATTTTGATCAGGAAGGTTTAGCAATTAATACAGGCTTTAAAAGATTCAATTTAAGCGCTGTTATTGATCTTAATATTTCGGATAAATGGAAGGCGGGAATTTCATTTCGTCCGAGCTATTCAAAAAGTTATGGAGCAACCGTTGACGGAAAAGATAATTTAGCTCACAAAATGCTTTCCATGGTTCCTGTAGCGGAATTGAGTGCAGGTTTGTACACCAATTTCTGGAAAAATACAAGATACAGATGGGCTGGCTCTACTCAAAGCCCGATTGGAGTGATGGAAAATACAACCAATAATACCAATGAGTTCCGCTTATTATCAAGCTTATATGTTTCTTACGATATTTTGCCTGATTTAAATATTAAAATTTCAGGAGGAGCTACCAATAACTTTAATCTGAATAACGGTTACACGCCAACTTTTGATTTAATCACCAATACTCCGGGACAGGTGAGTATTGCGAGTCGTAGAACTGTAAATTACAACAGATATTTGGGAGAGGCCTTATTAAATTATAAAAAGACTTTTGGAGACCACAGTATTGCAGCTATTGCAGGGTACAGCGCCGAAAATTACAGGACTACGACTCAATACAACCGGAACAAAGGTTTCCCGAATGACGATTTAAAAACCTTCAATTTTACACAATCCGCATCTGTACTTAATTCGGAATATACGGCGTCAGAATGGATGCTGATTTCAATGTTCGGCCGTGTAAACTATGATTATAAAAAGAAATATATGTTGTTGGCGAGTATTCGTAGAGATGGTTCTTCCAGATTCGGGTGGGATAACCTTTGGGGGGTATTTCCGGCATTTGGGGCAGGTTGGAAAGTAGATAAGGAAGATTTCTTAAAAGATGTAAGTTGGCTTAATAATCTTAAGTTGAGATACAGTTGGGGAGAGAACGGAAATAATTCCATCGGAGATTACAGGGCTTTTGGAACATTAGGAGGAGGAAATTATTCATTCGGAGGAAATTTGTCTAATGGCTTAATTCCCAACACCATTGAAAACCGCAATTTAACCTGGGAAAAAACTCAATCCTCCGACTTTGGTCTTGAATTAGGTTTATTTAACAGAATTGATTTTACGGCAGATTATTATATCAAAAAAACTAAAGATCTGCTTTTGGAACAGCCTGTAGCAGCTGTAACCGGATATACTACCATGTGGAGTAATGTGGGTTCAGTTCAAAATAAAGGATTGGAATTAGAATTAAATACAAAAAACTTAATCGGGGAATTCAGATGGAATACTTCTGCCAATATTGCTTTCAATAAGAATAAAGTTTTACAGTTAGGCAGCGATAACACGCCTATTTATACGGGTTTCAGCAATAGCACAAATATCATACAGGTCGGTCAGGAACTGAATGCATTCTATCTTTATGAAGCGATAGGAGTACTTTCTACAGCAGACATCAATAACCCGAATGTTGCTAAAACCAGCGGAGCAATTGCCGGAGATGTTAAATACAAAGACTTCAATGGAGATGGGGTGATCAACGAAGATGACCGTCATATTATCGGGGGACCGACTCCTGATTATTATTGGGGCTTTACCAATACTTTTTCGTATAAAAACTTCGACCTTTCCGTATTCTTTCAGGGACAAAAAGGTGGTTATAGCTATGCTTTGCTAGGTCGTGCAATCGATCGCACGGGAATGGGTACAACGACAAACGTAATGGGAAACTGGGCAAACCGCTGGCGTTCCGATGCTGATCCGGGAGATGGGAAAACTCCCAGATTAGATGGAACTACAGGAAGTTTATTAGATACAAGATGGCTGTATGATGCCACTTATATTCAGCTTAAGAATGTAACCTTAGGATATAATTTTCCTAAAGATCTGGTGAACAGACTTAAAATTTCTAGTCTGAGAGTCTATGTCAGCCTGGAAAACGTTTGGAGAAAAGATCATTACTATGGCGGTTACAATCCGGAATCCGTACAGTCAGACGGAACCGATTACGGAGCATATCCCAATGCAAAAGTCTATATGATGGGCCTAAACTTTAACTTCTAAAAATTTAAAAATGAAAATAACTTACAATAAAAAAATAAGAACCTTTGGAAAAACATTAGTCTTGGGAGCATTTCTATTGGGAATGATGGGCTGTGAAAAAGATCTGATGTTGGAACCCGAGAATAATATCACCCAAACCTCTTTTTACACTACGGAGCTTCAGATCCAGCAAGCACTGTCAGGAGTGTATTCTGCAATGATTAATTCCTCGTCGAGAGGAGGATTTGATGTTAACTTTTATTTACTGGCATCAGAAGTTCGTTCGAATAATTTTAACGCAATTTCACAAAACGGGAACAGGGATTATTATGCCATCAACCGTTTTCAGGATACTTCTTCAACAGAAGAAGTCGAAATTCTGTGGGAAGATGCTTATCAGCTTATTTCTTACGCAAATAATATTTTAGCAAGAATTGATGCGGTTCCCTTTGCAGATCCTGCCACAAAAGAGCAATATCGCTCTGAAACCCGTTTTTTAAGAGCATATGCTTATTTTGAGCTTATGCGTAATTTCGGAAAAGTTCCTTTGGTAGACCATCCGGTAAGTCCGTCGGAGGCGGCTTCTATCCCAAGAACGGATCTAAGTACTCTTTATAGCTTTATCACTTCAGAAATTGAAGCCTCCATAGGTGGTTTAAAAAACACGTATGATTCAAAGAATAAAGGCAGGATTACCAAATCGGCGGCTCATGCGATGTTGGGCAGGATGTATCTTACAGGATACGGTTATCCTCTTAATAACAGTTCTTATCTGACAAAAGCAAAGGAGCATTTATTCGCTATAATTCAAGGGGAAGGACAGTATGTAACTTTTGCACCCAATTATGCGGACTTGTTTAAAAGCGCTAATGATAATAAATATCATATTTTTGAAATTCAGCATATCAGTGGTGGCCTTTCACAGGGATCCTATTTGCCGAGTTATGTTTCACCGACATTTGGGACTGCCGATCCTTTATATAATGCGCAGGGGAGTTTATACAGTTCCAGTGAATTGGGAGTTTCTCAGTCTTTACTTAATGCTTATGAAGCCGGAGATGTGAGAAAAGCAGTAACGGTTAAAACTCAATTTATCGCACAAAACGGGCAGGTGGATTATGCCAATTATTTTGTGAAATTCCGTGAAGGAGGTCTTGTTATCACCAACCGGTACGACTGGCCTATTAATTTCCCGATTATCCGTTATGCAGATGTTCTCTTGATGTATGCAGAAGTTTTAAATTATGAAGGGAATACCAGTGGAGCAGTTCCTTATTTAAACAGAATTCGCCAGAGAGCCGGTCTTTCAGCACTTTCTACTTCGATGTCAAGTTCGGATTTTACGACCGCACTCCGTAAAGAAAGAAGGGTTGAGTTTGCAGGAGAAGGAGTGTACTGGCATGATCTGGTACGTTGGAATATTGCAGTGAGTGTTATCAATCAGGCTGCAGCAGATCTTAATTATAATTATACCATTACAACCAATGATTATCTGTATCAGATCCCTTTATCCCAAATTCAGGTGGCGGGTTATGAACAGAATCCTTAAAAATATTCTTTATTTAGTTTTTGTTGAATTCCCCGAGCGAAAGCGAGGGGAATTTTATTTTGGATAATTATTACAATTTTACATTAATCTTGCTATCGTAATTATTATGACTATGTCATTCTGAATGTAGCGAAGTGAAATGAAGAATCTAAGATATCATGAGATTCTTGCTGCGTCAAAATGACAATGGTGTAAAATTATATATAGTTGCTTTATTTTGAGAATAAAAATCTTACATTCGTATCACTTTAAATCAAAAACAAAATTATATGAAGTTTTCTAGAATACTTATAATACTGGGGTTATTCCTTTTTCAATTAAATTTCGCACAGGAAAAAGCTGATGTCATATTAAATAAGGCAATTAGTGAAGCAAAATCAAAGAATAAAAACGTACTTCTGGTGTTCCATGCCTCATGGTGCAAATGGTGTCATGTGATGGAAAAGAATATGAACCTTCCGGAAACCAAGCCTATTTTTGAAAAAAAATTCGTTACAGCCTATGTAGATGTTCAGGAAACGGGAGAAAAGAAAAAACTTGAAAATCCCGGAGGTCAGGAACTGATGAATAAATACAACGGGGAAAATACAGGGCTTCCATTCTGGCTGGTTTTGAACCCTAAAGGGGAAGTTCTTACCGATTCTTTTGATCAGAAAGGAGATAATCTGGGCTGTCCATCCACAACAGAAGAGGTGGCCACATTTACTGCAAAACTGGAGAAATCTTCAAAAATGAATAAAAGCGAACTCCAAACTATAGAAACGGCTTTTACCAAAAAGAATTAATAATATTTTCGGCGGCACCAAAGGTGCCGCCGAAAATATTATATTAACTATTATTTACCAAAAAATATCTTATCCTGTTTTCTCTGTTCATTGTAGATGATCTGAAAGCTCACAGGCATATTCTGATAAAGAAGTTTCCAGTGCTGGATTTTTCCGTGCTTTTTAAAGCTTTCAAACGATCTTACAAAAATATTTTCTATGATGCTTTTTACATAAGAATCACCGTTTTTATAAATCATATCCATAAGCTTAATGTGATGGGCAATGATGTTGACCTTAGATTCCTGCAAAAGTCTTTTTAAATAATTAATCGTTGCCTGAATGACCCCGGCAAAATTATCCTGTAAAGATAATTGCGTGATTTCGTTTCGAAGAGGGGGATAGAAAAATTTTAAATACTCCATAGCTGTTTTTTGATTAATAGCTTGCATATTCACGTTCACCATAATTTATATTTTTCAAGTATCAGTATTGCAGCGAAAAGCATACCAAGATAAAGACAGAATAAATAATTAACTATTTTTTATAATCACGATAATTACTCAAATAAAAATGACCTCAATCTCTCTATTTATAACTGATTCTGAGTTTTTAAATTATTATTTACATTCTATAAGATGTTGATTTTTAATTCGGTTTTAGGCTTTTCCGTTTTCAGTTTTTGTAATGTAACCGATTAAAAATGTAATGAAAGCAAATGTGGCAGAAGTGTAAAATTGTTGCCAAAAAATCTGACAGAAAATCACTTGTAAATTGTGATATTAGTTTTTTTAAGATATCTGAATGATGAGGTTTCTAAAAATGAAAAACTGTGGAGTATCTGAGATAATTAATATCTTTGCAATCCATAAAAATCGAAAATGTTTTCAAAAATCGTAGTACACAGAGTCGGAAATAAAATCAATGGAGAATCTTTAATGCTTTCTCAGGAAGAGCTGCAGCTGGATGAAGGGATGGCAGAATTGCTGGAGAATTACTTTCTGGGTTCGTTCAAATCCGAAGAGACTTTCCATTTCTATAGTGATTCCTATTTGGTAAACAATCCTGTTTATAGTGCGGTATCTGAAATTTTTGATGATAAAGCGAAATTTCTTTGGGAATCTGAAAACATCGCAAAACACCTTTTTGAAGCTGCGGAAAACCCAAGAGTTCAAGGAGGAGAACTATTTGTGGCTTATTTTGAAGATGAAAGAGAAAATGGTGAAAAAGTAGACAAAATCGGTATTTTTAAAACCGAAAAAAGAGAATCTTTTCTGAAAATATCGCCTCAGGAAGAAGGCTTTGAAATTGAAAAAGATATGGGAATCGGTTTATCGAAAATTGATAAAGCAGCTCTCATTTACAATAATGATAAGGAAACCGGATATGTACTTTCTGTAGTTGATAACAACAAAAACGGGGATATGTACTATTGGTTCGAAGATTTTTTAAAAGTAAAGCAGCGTGACGATGAATATTTTCATACACAGGAAGCTTTAATGGTATATAAAGACTATATCACAAAGCAGTTACCTCAGGAATTTGAAGTTTCCAAAGCAGATCAGGCCGACTTTTTAAATAAATCGATTAACTTTTTTAAAGAAAAAGAAGAATTCAAGCTGGATGAATTTGCCAATGAAGTATTGGGAGACGAACACGTAATCGAAAGTTTTAATAATTTTAAAACGGATTATGAGCAGGATATGCAAATTAATATTGCGGAAGAATTCCCCATCAGTGAAGCTGCGGTGAAAAAAACACAAAGACATTTCAAAAGTATCATTAAACTGGATAAAAACTTCCATATTTATATTCATGGTGATCGCCAGAAGATCGCTACAGGTGAAGATGAAAAAGGAAAATATTATATGTTATACTTTGATAAGGAAGTCTAAATTTTTTTAAGCATAAATAATCATTTTTTAGTGATAAGAGTACCAATAACTTTAGATAAAAAAATTAGAGTTATTGGTGCTTTTTACATTTTATAAGTGTTGGTTTCTCCATGTTTTTTAATAATAATTCTAATTTTTTTTATTGGAGTTATTTTGTTTTTAGTTTTATTAAATCCTTTATTGGTGGTATTTTTATGGATTTTTTTAATTTTAAAACTAAAAAATGTTATTTTTTTAAACTCTTGTATGTTTTTTTGTCATACATTTGTCTAAACTAAACAACTAAAGCCAATGAAAAATCAATACTTTAACCACTTTTTCTTGGAATAAATCTTTTTAGATTTTGTAAGATTCAACTATAATTTTACCTGACTCTTATTTGATGATTCAATGAACATGATTCGTTGGCTTGTTGATTCAATAAGATGATGAAATTATAGTAACCACTGTAGAAGATGTACTTTTCTATACTCTGTTTCGTTGTGAATTTTTAAATAATTAAGACAATGAAAACTTACTATTTAAGCAGGCATTTTTAATGACTTTTCCGGAGATTTTGTAAAATGTGACTATAATCTCATTCGACTTTTCATTAGCTAAATCAATACACATACGATGTTCATTGATTTGGTAAAACCGTTATGGAATTACAGGTAATTTCTGTAAAAAATTCCTTCTACTATTTATTCGGTGCGAATTCAAATCTTAATTCAATGAAAACAATTAAACTCATTCAACATACATGTAAAATTCTTATTTTCATGGTATTGCTCACATATATGGCGAACCCTGTTTCTGCACAAAACTGTCAGGGAAAAACATTAACCATTGGGGGTTGGGGGTCATCAAATACTTCCAATCCTAATGTGAGCTATCTTTATACTAACTTTAATAGTGCGTTTCCTAACGGACTTGTAGTTGGTTGTTCAGGTGGAAACACTCTTTCCTTGACTTCTCCACAGGCTGTTACAGATTTCCTTCCTTCAGGAGGAACGGCTTCTCCTTTAAATAATACCTATGTGAATCCTGGATCAGGATATAATAATGTATTGGCTGGTCAATTGGTTGCAGTAACGCTTGCGGTAGGTTTTGATAATTATGACGAAGGGTTTTCTTCTGCAGCTGCCAATTTAGGCGATTTTGTTTTTACTTCAGGAACTTTTCAGGGAATGACGGTTTCTCAGTTCTTGGTTTTGGCTAATAACTTTATCGGAGGATGCGGAGCATCTCAATATACAGCATCACAGTTTAATGAAGCAGCGACTGCTATTAATCAGAATTTTGACGAAGGAAATGTGGATCTGGGATATCTGTCTTGCTGTTCCTTAAAAATTCATGTTTCCTATGATCCTATCAAATGTCATGGTGGAACAACTACAGTACATGTAACAGCAACAGGAGGTGGTTCAAATGTACAGGGAGTCGGCGACTTTATTGTGGGTGCCGGAACTTATAATTATACTATCACTGAAGGAAACTGTACGGATACTGCTTCAATTGTTATAGGAGAGCCTTCTCTTTTAACAGTAAACATTGGAAACACTCCGATTTTATGTCATGGAGGCATGTCTACATTAACGGCAAATGTAAACGGAGGAACCGGTAGTTACAGCTATTTATGGTCTAATGGAGCGACTACTCAAAGCATACAGGCTGGAGCAGGTGTTTATTCTGTAGATGTAACCGATGCAAACTTATGTAATTCTTCAGCGTCAGTTACAGTTTCCGAACCGGAACAATTGACTGTTAATATTGGAAGTACCCCGATCTTATGTCATGGTGGTATGTCTACATTAACGGCTAATGCAAGTGGAGGAACCGGAAGTTACAGCTATTTATGGTCTAATGGAGAAACTACTCAAAGCATACAGGCTGGAGCGGGTGCTTATTCTGTAAATGTCACTGACATAAATTCCTGCAGCTCTTCAGCATCTGTTACAGTTTCTGAACCTGAACAGTTGGCTGTTAATATTGGCAGTACTCCGATTTTATGTCATGGAGGTATGTCTACATTAACGGCAAATACAAGTGGAGGAACCGGAACTTATACTTATTTATGGTCTAATGGAGCAACTACTCAAAGTATTCAGGCTTCTGCAGGTACTTATTCAGTTAGCGTGACTGATGCGAACTCATGTAGTTCTTCGGCTTCCGTTACAGTTTCTGAACCTGAACAGTTGGCTGTTAATATTGGCAGCACTCCGATTTTATGTCATGGAGGTATGTCTACATTAACTGCTAATGCAAGTGGAGGAACCGGAAGTTATACTTATTTATGGTCAAATGGAGCAACGACTCAAAGTATTCAGGTTTCTGCCGGTACTTATTCCGTAAGTATTACAGATCAGAATTCATGTTCAGCCAATGCATCCATAACTATTACCCAACCGGAACCTTTAGGATTAATTATTAATAAAGGAGATGTTACCTGTGTAGGTGGAACTGCCGCAGTAAGTGCTAATGTAACGGGAGGTACTCCTGCTTATTCCTATTTGTGGTCTAACGGAGCTGTGACTCAAACGGTAAACTTACCAGTAGGCAATTTCTCTGTGACAGTAACCGATGCTAATGGTTGTACAATTTCTCAATCATTTGAAGTAAAAATGCTTACTTGTAATGGCTTTACCACCGTTACACAAGGAGGATGGGGTGCAAAAGCATCCGGAGAGAACTGGGGAACCTATCGTGACCTGAATTTTGCATCAGCATTTCCTTCCGGTTTAACAATTGGTGCGGGAAGCAGATTCCTTAAACTTACGACTGCAAAAGCTGTAGACGACTTCTTACCGAGCGGAACTACGGCGAGAGCATTAAATGCAGGAACACTTGTAAATCCAGGAAGCAGTTACAAAAATGTGTTGGCGGGACAGGTTGTTGCATTAACCCTTAATCTTAGATTTGATCAGGTGAATCCTTCATTCTCATCTTCATCAACATGGTTGGGTGATCTTATTGTGATTTCAGGAACGTTTACAGGCTGGACTGTTAGTCAGGTATTAGCAGAAGCTAATAATGTTTTGGGAGGAGTAGCATCAAGTTATTCTCCGGATCAAATGAATTCAATAGTTGATGCAATTAACAACAATTATGATAATGGAACTGTAAATTTAGGAATATTAGGCTGTCCTTGTACGTCTACTCCTACCAGCTCATTGGCAAGAAATTCTGCAGAGAGCGGAGCTGCGTTGAGTAAACCTAATATTGCTGCAAATGAAGATTCTAAAGTATATCCTAATCCGACAAGAGGAGATATTAACCTAAGTTTTGAAAATGAGGAAGGCGGAAATGTGAGCGTTTATCTGTTTAATTCCGGTGGAAGAATGGTTGCAGATCTAAGTAAAAATGTTTCAAGAAATGGAAGCAGAGTAATGATTAGCTATCAAAACTATAGTTTACTGGAAGGAGTTTATATTTTAACCGTAAAAGCTTCTAAGTTTGAAAAATCATATAAGATTATAATAAGAAAATAATTCTTATTATTCTACAATTCAGTTTTATGGAACCCTCTGGAATACAGAGGGTTTTTCTTGGGAGTTTATTTTTTATTGAAAAACAAGGCTCTGCTATATTCATAATTCATTCTTGCAATATTCAGCACGGAAATTCCCTGTGGACACTCCACTTCGCAGGCTTCAGTATTGGAACAGTGGCCGAAATGTTCAGAGTCCATTTGTTTTACCATATTGAGAACGCGCTCGCTTCGTTCTTCTTTGCCTTGTGGCAAAAGTACCATATGGGTAATTTTTGCTGAGGTAAATAAAGCGGCGCTTCCGTTTTTGCAAGTCGCAACACAAGCACCACAACCAATACACGCCGCCGAATCAAAAGCTTCTTCAGCAGTTTGATGAGTAACCGCAATTGCTGTTGCGTCGGGAGCTTGTCCGGTGTTTATTGAAACAAAACCGCCTGAATAAATAATCCTGTCAAAAGCAGAACGGTCAACTTTTAAATCTTTTTTTACAGGAAAAGCTGCTGCCCGGAAAGGTTCAATTACAATAGTTTCTCCATCCTGAAAAGAACGCAAATGAAGCTGGCATGTTGTGGTGTGTTCTAAAGGTCCATGAGCCAATCCGTTAATCATCATTCCGCATTGTCCGCAGATTCCTTCACGACAGTCGTGATCAAATTCTACGGGTTCTTCACCTTCAATGATGAGTTTTTCATTCAGCGTATCCAGCATTTCAAGGAAAGACATATGAGGATTTAAACCTGTCAAATCATAATTTACCAGTTTTCCTTTGCTTTGATGGTCTTCCTGTCTCCATATTTTCAGATGTAAATCCATAATCTTGCGTTTTTAGGTTAAATAGATAAAAATTTATTTATAACTTCTCACTGTTGGCTGTATTTCTTCAAAAATTAAAGGTTCTTTAATGAGTTCTGGTTCATTATTTTCACCCGTCCAGTTCCATGCAGAGATAAATTGAAACTCGGCATCATTTCTCAAAGCTTCTCCATCCGGTGTTTGGTATTCTTCACGGAAATGTGCTCCACAGGATTCATTACGGGTTAAAGCATCATAACACATCAATTCACCAATTTCAAAATAATCCGCAACGCGGCCTGCTTTTTCTAGTTCGGTATTCATTGAATTTCCCTTCCCTGAAACTTTTACATCTTTATAAAATTCCTGCTTCAGTTTTCGGATCTCTTCAATAGCAAACTTTAATCCTTGCTCATTTCGGGCTAAACCACAATAATCATAAAGTAGTTTCCCGAGTGTCTTATGGAAAAAATCAACTGTTTTTGTTCCGTTGATATTGATAAAACTTTCGATTTGCTGTTTCACATGATTTTCCGCTTTTTCAAATTCAGTATCATCTGTAGAAATTTTTCCGGTATGGATTTCATTGGATAAATAATTGGCAATGGTATAAGGCGCAATAAAATATCCGTCAACAGATGCCTGAAGCAGGGAATTTGCACCCAGTCGGTTCGCTCCGTGGTCTGCAAAATTAGCTTCACCTAAAGCAAATAGGCCGGGAATAGTGGTCATCAATTCATAATCTACCCAAAGTCCGCCCATCGAAAAGTGTGCGGAAGGCGAAATCATCATGGGTTCTTTATAGGCATCATATCCGGTAATTTTAAGATACATATCAAATAAATTACCATATTTTTCCTTAATTTTTTCTTTTCCCTGTTCTTTAATAGCTTTAGAAAAATCAAGATATACTGCATTTTTCAAGGGACCGATTCCGAAACCTGCATCAATTCTTTCTTTGGCAGCTCTTGAGGAAATATCTCTTGGCGCCAAATTTCCAAAAGCAGGATATCGTCTTTCCAGATAATAATCTCTTTCCTCTTCAGGAATATCATTGGGATTTCGGGTTTCATTTTCTTTTAACGGAACCCAGATTCTGCCATCATTCCGTAGAGATTCGGACATCAACGTTAGTTTTGACTGATAGTCTCCGGATTGCGGCAGGGAAGTAGGATGCACCTGGATCCAGCTGGGAGAAGCCATTAAAGCTCCTCTTTTATGGGCTCTCCATATGGCAGAACCATTACAACCCATCGCTAAAGTCGATAAATAGTAGATTTTACCATAACCACCCGTTGCCAAAACAACAGCATGTGCAGAATGTCTTTCAATTTCCCCTGTATCTAAATTTCTGACGATAATTCCTCTTGCTTTTCCATCTATCGTAACTAAATCCAGCATTTCATGTCTTGAAAATAACTGAACACTTTTTTTACCTACTTGTCGCATCAATGCCTGATAAGCTCCTAAAAGCAATTGTTGTCCGGTTTGCCCTCTCGCATAGAAAGTCCGGCTTACCTGGACACCTCCGAAAGAACGGTTATTCAGATAGCCTCCGTATTCTCTGCCAAAAGGAACGCCTTGTGCAACTGCCTGGTCGATGAGGTTTAAGGAGCATTCTGCCATTCGGTATACATTGGCTTCACGGGCTCTGAAATCTCCGCCTTTTAAAGTGTCTACAAACATTCGGTACACACTGTCACCATCGTTTTTATAATTTTTGGCAGCATTTACACCACCTTGAGCGGCTACAGAATGCGCTCTTCTCGGGCTATCCTGGAAACAGAAGGATTTTACATTATATCCCATTTCTCCCAATGATGCGGCAATTGAACTTCCGGCTAATCCGGTGCCGACAACAATTATATCAAGTTTTTTTCGGTTGGCCGGATTAACGAGTTTGGCCGTTTTTTTATAGTTGTCCCATTTTTTTTCTAGAGGGCCTTCCGGTATTTTTGAATTTAAAATCATGATTTTTCAATTTAACGGTAAGTGAAGAATACATAAATCGGCATCAAAGCAAATCCGGTGCTGATAATGACAGAATAAGCTATTCCAACAGTTTTAAACCATTTTACAAATTTCGGGTGAAATAAGCCCAAGGTCCGGACTGCACTGTGAATCCCGTGAATTAAATGATAGCATAAAGCAATCATTGAAATGATGTAAATAACCACATACCACCATTCTTTAAAGACAGTTACCACCAAAATATAAAGATCTTTGTTCCCGTTTTCATCCAATGGGGGATTCCCGAACTTGTAGACATACCAGAAATTCTGGAAATGAATGACAAGGAAAATTAAAATTAACGTTCCTAAGATTCCCATATTTCTCGAATACCATTTACTGGCTCTTCCACGATGATCGGACTGATAACTTCCTCCTGATTTTTTGTTTTTCAAAGTAATAATTAACCCATCTAAGGCATGGAGAATTATACTTAAATACAGAATATAGGAGACTATTTTAATCACAATATTTCCTGATAGAAAATGTGAATAGGCATTAAACTGAAGGTGAGCCTGCTGCTGTGGTAAAAAAAGCTGAAGATTTCCTAAAAAATGAATCAACAGAAAGAAACTCAGAAAAAGACCTGTAAAACACATCCACATTTTTCTTGACAATGTTGATAGCATATTTTTTATTTTAAAATTAATAATAGCCTAACACTTTCATCCAAAGTCCACCCACTACCATGTAGATAACGAGTAAAACAATCCCTATTTCTAGACCTCGAAGCCACCAGGCTTTCAGGTCAACATATCCGCTTCCGAAAAATACAGGAGCGGGACCGTGTCCATAATGAGTCAATACTCCATAGATAGAACCTAAAAACCCGAGCATCATGGCCAATAGCATCGGTGGAATTCCTACGGCAACGCCAACTCCCAGTAAAGCGGCATACATTGCTGCAACATGGGCTGTAGCACTGGCAAAAATATAATGACTGAAAAAATAAACGAGAATAATAACGGGGAAAGCCACAGTCCAGGTCATATGACCGATTTTGGCTTTAATTAAATCACTGAACCAGCCTATAAATCCGAGCTCATTCAGTGAACTTGCCATCATTACTAGAACGGCAAACCAAACAATCGTGTCCCAGGCTCCTTTTTCGGATTTTACATCTTCCCAGGTGAGAACAGAAGTTAATAAAAGTAATGTTAAACCTATGAAAGCCGTTGTGGTTGCATCAATTGATAATGTTCCGCCAAAGATCCAAAGTACCAGTAAAATGAAGAATGCTAATAACATGAGCCACTCATTTTTGGAAATTGGCCCCATTTCTTTTAATTTCTGAGCTGCCATTTTGGGAGCATCCCCTGTCTTCTTCAGTTCAGGCGGATATAATTTGTATAATACTAACGGTACTACAAAGAAAGCTACCAATCCTGGGACGAAACCTGCTGCAGCCCAGGACATCCATGTAATATCTATTCCGAAGCCTGCGGCAAATTTTTGGCACATTGGGTTACTTGCTGTTCCTGTCAGAAACATAGATGAGGAGATGAGGTTCATATAATAACTGTTTAATGTTAGATATGATCCCAGTTTTCTATGCGTTTCGGGTTTATCAGGTACAGAATCAAAGCTGATGGCCATCGACTTCATGATCGGATAAATAATTCCGCCTCCTCTTGCTGTATTACTAGGAATAGCAGGAGCTAAACATACGTCTGCCAAACCTAATCCGTAGGCTAATCCTAATGAACTTCTTCCAAAAATTCTGATGAACAGGAAAGCTATTCTGTTACCCAGACCTGTTTTGATAAATCCTCTTGCGATAAAAAATGAAATTCCGATCAGCCAGATTACCTTATCTCCAAACCCTGAAAGTGCTTTTGTAATTGATTTTCCTGCGTCTCCCGGAGCTACAACCTGCGTTAAGGCGGTAAATCCAATAGCCATCATACACATGGTTCCCATGGGAGCAGCTTTTAAAATGATTCCTAAAATAGTGGCGGCAAAGATGGCGAATAAATGCCATGCGTTTTCTGCAACACCTTCCGGAGCAGGAATAAACCATATGATAAGAGCGATGGCAAATGTAATTGCGACAGCTTTAATATTGATTTCTTTCATAATAGTTAGTTTAATGTTTAAAATCTACTTTGTACCTGTATAATGAATAGATTATTGTTGTATTGAGAGGTGTTTTCTATCTGATATTTGTAGCGATCGAACTGCATTCCAAGCTGTATTCTCGCCCCGTAATTTTTCAAGAATTCTAAGCCGAACATTGGTGTGATGGTCTGTCTCGGATTGGAATTTAGCCGGAAATTAGTGTCTAAATATTCATAACGACAAGATAATTCGAAAGCACTCAGATTTCTATGGTTGATTTCATACCGTAAATTCGGAAGAAAATAGGCTCCACGAATCAGGTAGGCATCGGGATTTGATGGTCTTGTTTCAGGATCTGCCGCAAAATATAAAGGATGATTGGTTGCCTGTTTGGCTTCAAGCTGCATATCTAAACTCCATTTAGTATCAAACTGAACAAGTGAACTCAAATCAATTCCTACGGCATAGACTTTTTTACTTAAAACCTCACCAATACCACCGTTTAAACCAAGATTTAAATTGTATTTTTTAGCTAAACCAAAAACCAACCGCGTTGAATATTGTTTTCCGTTATCATTGTCATTGACTTGGTTTTTCCCATTTCCATTAACTACAGAAACTGCATATTGAAATGGGATTTGTCCTAATTGTAACTGCCCGGTTGCAGAAAGTCCGATCTGGAAGCTTGTCCAGCCCAATTTTCCGAATTCGGTGTACTGATTTGACCAGTCCAAAGATTTGATAATATCAATAGGATAGGTCTCTTCAATTCCGAACCAGGGCCTGAATTGTCCCACAGTAAAAGCTAATTTAGGATTGAAGGTGTATTTTAAATAAGCATTTTCAAGAACCCTGCCTTTCGGGTCGTTTTTAAAATCGGCTAAATTGGCGAGGGCAACAACCTCTGTACGTTTGCTGATTTGTGCACGAACTTGAACCCTCATATATTTTACCATGAAATTATTGCTGACTCCGGATTCATCGGAATGATGAAGACCGTTGACATCAACATCTTTAGACATTCCGACGAGATATCTTGCCTGAAAAAGACCTTTGATCTGGAGAATGGGATATTTCACATTATCTTCTTTCGTTTCGGTTTGTATAGAATCCGGAATCTGTGCGATTGCATTACAGCAAAATAGCATAAAGCAAAGCAACAGACTCTTTTTTATTGAAAAAAAAGTCATATTGTTTGTGTTTTGATGAGCGTATTTTTTGAATTAATTCAATCCTAAAAACTTAAATGGTGTAGATTCTTTGAAATTCGAATTTGCTTTTCCGTTGTAGGTTTGAAAATTGCTTAAATCTAACTTCATTACTTTCCCTTTTTCGGTTAAATCAAATTCTTTAAGGTTTACCCAAAACGTATTGGGAGTAAAAACCGTTTCGAAATAATATACCAGGTTTTTCTGATCGGAAACGGAACGCCATCTTGTAGAAGAAATATTAGGTTCGTTTTCTGTAGTAATTCCGTAAGGTACAGAGCAGTTTCTGATCACGCTGAAAACACTTGCTACCGCTGTTCTCGGATCTGCAGTTTGCGGAATTGCATTGATATAATAAGAGGCTCGCACAAATCGGTCTGCAGCACGGTTGGTTCCCGGAAGCATTACGGTTCCCGGAATTCCCTTCCAGTAATTATTTAAAGCTAATTGTTCATCAAAAACAGGAGAATTGGTCATTACAGTATATTCCGGAGAATGATGAATGATAAGTTTCCCGCCGAGATATTCAAAAACAGCATTGTCTCCTGAAGCATCGGAAAGAGAAAGATGTACGGTTGTGAATCTTTCGGTTCCTGGAATATAGTCACTTACGATAACAAATTTTTCTTTTCTGGCCTGTTCCACGGCTTCTTTTACAGTAGCAAAATTATCAAGAAAATATTGTGCCCATAATGAAATGGCAATGCCTTTTTTCCGGCCTTTAGGATCGAATTTCGGATATTCTGATTCTCCGAGCCATAAAAGATTGGCGACCAGTCCTTTTTCGTTCATTCCGTCTGAAGAAGCAATATCCCAGGAAGTACTGACCACGCTTCCGTATTTGGAGGTCCATTTTTCAGAAAGGGATCCTACTTCTCCTGTTCTTGCAATTCCTTTTGGAAGAATCCATAAATTGGCGGGAATTTCATCACGCCAGTCCATAGAACGGGCTGTAATAATAGTGTTTTCAGGACCTTTGTATACAACTCTTGTACATGCTTCAGAAGGATTCCACAATCCTATTGAAAGAATTAATGAAAAGAGAATTAAGGGAAATTTTCTCATGATAATATTTTTTGTGGGGTTGAGTCATTTTTGAATTCTAAAAGAAAAACATTCGATGAAATTTCAATAATTTTCAAAATTTGGTGATATAAATTTAATGAAAATTTATTTAATTAACACTTTTTTTCTAAAATTTTATATGAATACCTGTTAATAATCATTAATTAATTATTGAAGTAAAGAATATTGATGTTAATAATTATTAACTCAGAAAAAGGTTTTTAATAATAAAGTAGGGAGTACTTTTGGTGAGCATTAATGGATTTATTAAAAATACAATTAAAATTCCTGAAAAATTGCCCACTTTTTCAGGAATCATTAAATTTGGGAGTTAAAATTTTGAACTAAACTTTAAAAATAAATTTTAAAAAAGTATACATTATGAAAGTAACTGTAGTAGGAGCAGGAGCTGTAGGAGCTAGCTGTGCAGAATACATCGCTATGAAAAACTTCTGTTCGGAAGTAGTTTTAGTAGATATTAAAGAAGGATTTGCTGAAGGAAAAGCAATGGATTTGATGCAGACAGCATCGTTGAACGGATTTGATACAAAAATTACCGGAACAACAGGTGATTACAGCAAAACTGCAGGTTCTCATGTAGCGGTTATTACTTCAGGTATTCCAAGAAAACCTGGAATGACAAGAGAAGAGTTAATCGGTATTAATGCGGGAATCGTAAAAGAAGTTACTGAAAATTTAGTAAAACATTCTCCTGAGGTAATTATTATCGTGGTTTCTAACCCAATGGATACAATGGCTTATCTTGTACACAAAACTTCTGGACTTCCTAAGAACAGAATCATCGGAATGGGAGGTGCACTAGATTCTGCAAGATTCAAATACAGATTGGCAGAAGCGTTGGAAAGCCCTATTTCTGATGTTGATGGAATGGTAATTGCGGCTCACAGTGATACAGGTATGCTTCCTTTATTGAGTAAAGCAACCAGAAATGGTGTTCCTGTAACAGAATTCTTAGACGAAGAAAAACAAAAATATGTAATTGAGGAAACTAAAGTAGGAGGAGCAACTCTTACGAAATTATTAGGAACTTCAGCTTGGTATGCTCCGGGTGCTGCAGTTTCTGTAATGGTTCAGGCAATTGCATGTGATCAGAAGAAAATGATTCCTTGCTCATTGATGTTAGAGGGTGAATACGGGCAAAACGATATCTGTTTAGGTGTTCCTGCAATTATCGGAGCAAATGGTGTGGAAAAAATCGTAAATATTACCCTTACTGCAGAAGAGCAATTGAAATTTGCAGAAGCAGCTCAGGCGGTAAGAGATGTAAATGGTGATTTGAAGTTTTAATTATTAAGCTTAGTTATAATAAAACCGCGCCCGAAGGGCGCGGCTTTTTTGTGAAGGAAATGAAAATAAGTTTTTATAATAAAAAAACGTTATATATTAGCCGAAATTCAATAAATCTTTTGTTTGATTCCTAAAAACAAGGATAGTTGAGAAAAAGGTTGGGATTTTTATATTTTTTTATTAATTTAATAGACGAATAGTTTTAAGAGGGAAAATGACGTATACAATTACAGACAGATTAAAAAAAACAGGGTTCAGCATGAATCCGTTAAGTTATGTTATAGAAAGAAATGGAGGCAAAAGAGATTTCAATACCTTAGAGTATTTTAATATCTGGTTTATATTTGATGATCTTGAAATGATCATAGAAGGACAAAGTTATGAAGTAAAAGGAATTAGTACTGTTTTTATTGGACCACATAAAAGTATGGTTTTTGGAGAATGCAAAGGGAAAGAGGCCTATGCTTTTTCTTTTTCATCTATTTTTTATGAGCAGTGTTCAACCGATTCGGTTTTTTTAAATTCTGCCTTATTTTTTAATTATGGAAGAGATGTCTTTATTTCTCATTACACAGGCGATGTTCCTAAAGATATCATGAGGTATTTTCTGATCACCAGACTTCAGGAGTTTCAGAAAAAAGATGAAAGACTTTTTGTTTCGGCAGCACACAATACCGTGGAAACTATAATACTTGACGCATTGTTGGCAACCAATCAAGAAGAGATCGAAAAAGATGAAAAGCTGGAATATGTGTCTTATGTTAACAGATTTAGGGTCATGCTTCAAAGAGATTTTAAAACGCAGAAAAAAGTTTCATACTATGCCAATGCTCTTCATATTACTACAAGAAAGCTTACCAGTATGACTGAGTTTATAGCTGGGAAGTCTGCCAAAGAAATGATTATCGATAAACTGGTCAGCGAATTTGAGAAATCTGTAAAATATACAACACTTACGATTTCTGAAATATCTTACCAGTTAGGATTTTCGGATGAAGCCAACTTTACAAACTTCATTAAAAAACATACGGGGAAAAAACCTACGGAATTCCGAAGCCTTGTCAGCTGTGTTTTTCCATTCTCCATTTGATTTTTTGAAACTTAAAAACTAACTACTCCATGAAACTTATCAAATTTAAACAACTATCTTTCTATTACTTTTAAAGGTAACTTTTCATATAATTCCATTTGCTGATTGAGAATTGTCAGGATAAAAATTTCGTTTTCCGATAAATTTTGAACAGATTTACCAAGTAGATTTTATTTTTGGTAGTATTTCGTATGTACTTATTATCTGTTGCTTATCACGGAATAAATCAACCTAAATAAATATCTCAAAACTCATGAATAAAGCGGTTTCTGAAGAATCTTTATACAGCTTTGTATTAATCCCAGTGATGGAAAATCCTGCCTTCTGATAAAATTGTATGGCGGGATAATTGGTGTTCTGAACTTCGAGTTCTACCATTCTGCATTGTAATTCTCTGGCTTTACGATTGACATATTTGATGAGTAATCTTCCGATATTTTGGCCTCTGAATTTTTCATCAATCAGAATATTTTCAATAAAAAGACTGTTGTTCCATGCTCTAAAATCACAGATTGCCCAACCGATTAACTCGTCATTTTCAAAAACTCCGAAAGAATTCCCCTGTTCAATAATTTCATTCAGATCATTGATGCCTTCAGTATTTGTTTCCCAGATCTTTTTATAATATTGTTTTTTTTCTCTTATAGTAAACTCAAAAGAAGTTCCGATCTCAATGGTAGAAACGCTGAAGATCTTATCGGTTTCATAGCCGTTGAAACCCCAGTTCAGAGTAGGGTTGGAGATAAGTTTTTCTAGTTTTTTGATTTCCATTTAAACGGTAAAAAATGAGTATTAAACTATAATATTATGTATCAACAGTATTATCTCAAATTTAATCAAAATTTCACACATCAAAGTTTTCAAAACCCGTAAATTTGTTCCCAATAAAATTTTACTGAATGCTTAGGAAAATTTCGATTGCAGCGGTTACTTTTTTGTCCGTTTTTACAATCAATGCGCAGAAGAACAAAAATTCACAGTTAGAAAGACCAAAACTGGTCGTAGGTTTGGTGGTAGATCAGATGAGGTGGGATTACCTGTATCGTTTTTATAATAAATACGGTAATGATGGCTTCAAAAGGCTATTGGGAACAGGTTATTCGTTGAATAATGTACATATTCCTTATGTTCCTACCGTTACAGCTTTAGGGCATACTTGTATTTATACAGGTTCGGTTCCGGCAATTCATGGGATTGCAGGGAATGACTGGACGGATAAGGAAACAGGACAAAATGTATATTGTACAACAGATGAGAATGTAAAACCGGTAGGAACAACCAATGCAAAAATTGGAAGCCATTCTCCGAAAAACCTTTGGTCGACTACAGTGACCGACGAATTGAGATTAGCAACCAATTTTCAGGGAAAAGTAATCGGAGTTTCTTTAAAAGACCGTGCATCTATTCTTCCGGCGGGTCACAATCCGAATGGAGCTTTCTGGTTTGATGATTCTTCAGGTAATTTTATTACGAGTACTTGGTATATGAATGATTTACCACAATGGATAAAGACGTTCAATTCTCAGAATTTGCCGGATAAATTGGTGGAAAATGGTTGGAATACTTTATTGCCGATCAGCCAGTACACAGAAAGTTCTCCGGACAATTCTCCTTGGGAGGGATTGTTGGGAAGTGCGAAAACGCCTACCTTTCCTTACAGTAATTTAGCGGCTGATTATAAAGCGAAAAAAGATAATATCCGTTACACACCTTTCGGAAATACCCTGACTTTGAAATTGGCAGAAGCTTCTGTGGAAGGAGAAAGACTTGGTGGAGACGATATTACAGACTTTTTAGCCATCAATTTGGCATCAACGGATTATGCAGGTCATAAATTCGGTCCGAACTCTATTGAAGTTGAAGATGTGTATTTAAGGTTAGATCAGGATTTAGCTCAGTTTTTCAATTATCTGGATTCAAAAGTTGGTAAAGGTCAGTATACGGTTTTCCTTTCTGCAGATCACGGAGGAGCACATTCTGTAGGATTTTTACAGGAACATAAAATCGCGACAGGTTTCTTTGGGGAAGGAATGGAAAAAAATATCAATGAGAAGCTGAAAGAGAAATTCGGGGTTGATAAGCTGATTAACGCGGTTGATAATTACCAGGTTTATTTTGACAGAAAGTTACTGAAAGATAACAAACTGGAACTGGATGATGTAAGAGATTTTACCATCAAGGAATTGGAAAAAGATCCTACTGTACTGTATGCTGTTTCAGTAACGGAAGTTCAGGAAGCGACAATTCCGGAGCCTATCAAACAGAGAATTATTAATGGTATTAACAGGCAGAGAAGTGGTGATATTCAGCTGATCTCTCATGATTCTATGCTGCCTCCGTATTCAAGAACAGGAACTACACATAGTGTCTGGAATTCGTATGATTCTCATATTCCGTTAATCTTTATGGGATGGGGAATTCAGCATGGAGAAAGTAACAAACCTTATTATATGACGGATATTGCTCCTACTGTTTCATCTTTACTGAAAATTCAGTTTCCCAGCGGAAATGTAGGAAACCCAATTACAGAAGCTATTGGCAAATAGATTTCTCATTGTTATAAATAAAAAACATTCCAATTTGGAATGTTTTTTTATATTATGAAGTGTGTATAATCTGCTGGATTTCTCTTTGGTACTTTTTATTCTGCTTCTTTATTTTTAAGATCAAGTATAAAAAAACACTTATGATCATTAAACTTATCACAGACGAAATGATCATTAGATAAATATAGTAAGATTTAATTTCTTTATTCTTGGCCGAAGTATCTTTATTATGATTATCAATAACCCGATTGATGGAGGTTAATTCATTTTCTTTTCTTTTGAAGCGCATTTCAAAATATTTTCTATTGTAAAGCTGGTAAAGATCCTGCTGCCTTAAAGCAAGATAATTATCAGACATTTCTTTATAAATTCCTTCGTTCAGAACAATATCACCTGTATTTTTACTTAGGCTTTCTGCTTTCTGTAAAAGATCTATAGCGGTCTGATATTCACGTTTCTGTTTGTACATTTCTGCCATTCCTTTTAAAGCAAAGGCTTCAAGACTTTTTGCATGATTTTTCCGGGCATAATTCACAGATTGTAAAAACGCCTTTTGTGCGTTGTCTATTTGATTGAGATTAAGGTAGCAATAACCAATGTTGTAATATACTACGCTTACATTAGAAGAAGCGGTTTTACTTAAAGGAGCCTTTTCAAAATTTTGCAGAGCAATCAGAAATTTTTCAAGAGCAATTTCAGAGTTGGACTGGCTTTTGTAAATCATCCCCCGTATAGCATAACTTCTGGCGGTTTCCAGATATCTTTCAGGTGAATCAGGGGTTTTCGCTAGATATGTATCTGCTTCGTTGAGGGTTTCAAGGCTTTTGCTGAAAAGTTCCATTTGCTGATATTGTATGGCAACAGCGATGAGAACGCTTGCCTGGTTTTTCGCGTCATTTGTTTTTTGCGAAAGTTCTTTTGCTTTTAAAATATATTTCAAAGACTCATCAAAATTTCTTTTGGCAATATGGGCTGTAGAAAGAAGCATGTAGATCTTGATAGAAGTATTGATATCATTGTCTTTTTCCAACAGGTCCTTTCCTATTTTAATAGCATTCTCCGGATTATCATAGATTTCGTTATAAGCCTTTTTCATCAGAGAATCCGTAGCGTTTTTTTGAGCATTTATAGAGATGCAGAAGCTCAGGAATAAAAATGAAAGTATTGTTAATGTGAATTTCATGATGACTTACTTTTACTGATTTCCTGGATATAAGCATTGGGAGACATTCCCGTAACAGATTTGAATACGGTTGTAAATGTGCTGTGAGATGAAAATCCTGAATATTCTGCAAGATAACTAACCTTATAATTAAGAAATATCGGATTGGTTCTCAATAAATGAGCAATATGATTGATTCTTAATTCATTAATATAGCCATTGAAGTTCTTTTCTTTGCTGCTGTTAATGACTTCCGAAAGGTATTTTGTGTTGATTTCCATTTGAGAGGAAAGCAGAGAGAGAGACATGTTTTTATTCAGAAACCGGTCGGATTGTTCAAATTCTTCAAGCTTTTGGAGGATTTCTTCTTCTTTTTCCTTTGATATTTTATTGGAATCCTTTTCCGGGTTTTTGTCAATAGCCGGAATTGTTTTTATAATAGACAAGGAAGAGGCAATTTTCTGTTTTTGTCTTCTTTGCTTTTCAAAAAAGTCAAATTGTTTTTTTAAATCTCTGTTTTCATTTTTAATAATGAGCAAATAAATGAGTAATCCGAGAATTAAAAAGCTTAAGATTAATGTTAATATCCAAAAAGACTGTGAATAGCTTTGTTTTTGGAATTCAATATTTTTATTCAGATTGGTCTCTACAAGCTTTACAATATAACGGATTCCTTCTTTGGTATTAGAATCTTCATGTGTTTTTAAATCAGTGTAAAGTTTATTGTACTGGTGATATTTAACATTATCATGCAGTGTAAAATAATTTCTGGATAACGATTCGTAAATTTTAATTTTTAAGCTATTGAAAGGGAGATTTACAATTTGCGAAAGTGCTGTTTCTGATTTGGCAATCGACGTTTTATAATCCTGTTTAAGAAAATAATAGCGGGATAAAGTTTCATAAGCTAATCCTAATAAAAACGGACGGTCTTTATATTTTTCAAGACTATAAATCAAACTGTCTATTAGTTTTTTAGACTCTTCTAAACGGTTCAGTTTTATCAAATATGTTGAACAGAAAATCTTATTCTCAATTTTTGTTATGGTATTTTCTTCGTTACTGTTATTAGTATACTTATCGCTTTTATTGAGGTATTGTAAAGCAGCTTTGTATTCTCGGTTGATTCCGAAATTAAGAGCTTGCAGCTGATAAAGTTTGGCCGTTGTGATTCTTAACCTTGGATCATTGCTTTTTAAAAGACGTTGATCAGACAGAAGATGAGTGATGATTTTTTTTGACTGATTATATAAATCCAGGTTTTGATATTGCTCGGCAAGGTTATAATCTCCAAAAACCTGCATAAAATAAGAAAGATTTTTCTGCTGAAAATCTTCTTTCTGGATAGAGGTGCTTACAGATTGTACATAATCTCCCTTCATGGCATACGCTTGCGAGATGATATTTTGCAGCACTATTTTATGTTCAATATTCTGATCACTGAGAAGAAGACTTTGTGAATAGCTGATGCAGTCATCGGGATTTTGATACAGTTTTTGAAATGCTTTATCTGCCAAAATCGTAAAGTCGGGGCCGGACTGTCCGTTTATAAAAATGGAACAAAAAACGACAATTAACAGTAAAATATTCCTTTTATTTTTCGGCATTTTCTGAAGCAATAATTTGTTTTCTTTGTTTTTGTGAATAATCTTGTTAAAAGTTATCTTCAATACGCTATTCGTTTATGTGGTTGGTTTTTAGATTTTTATATATTTTATTCTTTTGAATTTCACGAATTATAAAAGACAATTTCTTTTAATTGGGTAAATATAATATTAATATTGTTCCCACCAATTCAAAATATTAAATATAACAAAGTATGAAAAAAATTTACAATCTTTCAATTAAAGTATTGGCGGAGTATTGCTTGTTGAATTTTGGAATTACAAAAGCACAGCTTACTGTAATGGGAACTGGCAATTACAATGTAGGTGCTGTTTCTGATAATGGGGTTGTAAGTATGCATACCAGTGCAGGTGCAATTTATAAATGGTCTGCAGCCGGTGGGCTTGTACAGATAGGAGCGCTTACAAATGGTTACCCTGCAGCAGGAAGAACGGTTGTTTCCAATGATGGGACCAAAATTGCATCTTCAACAACGAACTCTGCGACAGGGTTTAACGAAATAGCCACTTATGATGTAGCTACTTCTACGTGGACGAACAGGGGAGGACTTGTTCCTACAGGTTGGGACGGATCTGTAAGTTCCACTTGGGGAATGAACGCGAATGGAACTATATTGGTTGGTTTGGGCTGGCTTACTGCGGCTACTGCGCACGCAGTAAAATGGGATGCTGCAGGTGGAGTGGTAGATTTAGGAAGTATTGTTTCAGGAAGAAGTTCAAGAGCAAATGCCGTGAATACCGACGGAACTGTAATTGTTGGCTGGCAAGATGAAACAACGGGAACGAGAAGCGGAGCAAGATGGGTAAATGGTGTGGAGAGCTTTATTACGGATAGTGGTGGAAATAATCTAGGTGAAGCCGGAGCAGTTTCTGCAGATGGAAATACAATTATAGGTTCAGCATTGCCTAATCCTTATGTCTGGAATACAACATCGGGAGTAACATATATAACACATCCAAATTCCTCGGTCTTCTTCAGGGGTGGTGCAACAGGAATATCTGCTGATGGAACAACTGTAGTAGGGTTTTTCAGGGCGTTTTCTGCACCTCCGATGTCTGGAGAAGGCTTTATTTGGACTGCGGCCAATGGGCGTGTTAACCTTAACGATTATGCAACATCATTGGGAATAGCAACCAATGGAGTAACGATGGGATTACCTTTGGCAATTTCCCAGGACGGGAAAAAAATTGCAGGAACAGGTTTGAATGCATCGGGGCAAATCGTAGGTTTTTATTTGGATCTTACACAATATTTATCGGTGAAGGATCATGTGAAGGATAATAATGATATAGGAATTTATCCAAATCCGGTAACGGATATCCTTTATTTTAAAGGTGTTGAAAAAATTGATAAGGTTGAAATTTATAATATGGTCGGGCAAAAAGTGAAATCATTCAACTCGGTAGATCATCAGATTGACGTGTCGTCTTTATTAAGTGGAGATTATCTATTGCAATATTCTGTTAAGGGGGGAAAACAACAGAATTATAAATTCATAAAGCGGTAAATAAGTATTAGACAGATTCACTTTGACACCTTAGACCAAAAAACTCGCAGAGCAATCTGCGAGTTTTGTTATATTTAGCCTTATTTTTCTTCTTCGTCATTATCCTCGTATTGCTCCAAATAATAAGTGAAAGTAAAATCTTCCATCTCATCCTCGATGTCTTCCAATGTTGCTAATAAATCTTCGAAAATCTCCAGTTGGTCAATACTCATATTCACAAACTCTAAATGAAGAGGCATTTCCAGTTCTCCGGTAATGACATCAGCTAACGCATCCAGATTCTCCCCAAAATACTCGGGAAGCGGTAGCTTTTCTTTTAATTGAGCATAGAAATCTTCATAATCTCCTATGTCCGTAAAATCTATATATATTGTGTGCATATTACTTTTTTAATTTTTGTTATTGCTTCTCAAAGCTTTTATAATGGTTTTTCGTTAAATAAACATCGCCATTTTTGGTGAAAATAATACGGTCTGCATTTCTGCTTCCGCAATGGTAATTCACATCAGCTTCAAAATATTGTTGTCCTTTAGGGAGTTTACCTTCTCTGTTTCCAAAATGATCTCCGCCAATAGCTTTTCCTGGCAAAACGTCACAAAGATTCCCTTTTGAAGGATTCCAGCCGTGTTTCCTTGCTTCATTTTTTGTAATATAATAATCAGGAAGCTTGTGATTTTGTTTTACATAAGAAATAACTTTTGTTTCTTCTGTAATAGAATAAATTTCACTACTGTTTTCAGATGTATTCCCTTGTTTCGTTTGAAAATAACTTTCATTATTAATTATCTTTTCCTGTTGAGGAGAATTTTTATCTTTAATAAAGTTATTATAGACATACATAACGGACATTCCGAAAAGCAGTCCTAAGCAGATGAAGAAAAGAGATCTTGTTTTAGCATTCATAGTTTAAAAATTTGAATGTGGTAATCATCAATTTGGCATTCCTACATTAATTTTACCCTTCTCTCCACTCTTCCGGAATATCACAGATAGGAATCGGAACCATTTTATGTTTTGCCGCTTTATGCATTCTGTCAAAAATCATAAAGACTTCTTTATCGCGACCTTCATAGTCTTCCACTGCTTTAGTTCCGTATTCTTTCTGAATTTTTTCAAGCTCAGGATAAGTTGCACCAATTTGATCTTCGTCGGTTCTTTCCGCATCCCAAAGTCCGTCCGTAGGAATTGCATTCTGAATACTTTCAATAAGGTTTAATTCTTTTGCCAGTTGGTAAACTTCAGTTTTATAAAGATCGGCAATTGGAGAAACATCTACACCGCCATCTCCGTATTTGGTGTAAAAACCAATCCCGAAGTCTTCCACTTTATTTCCTGTTCCGCAAACTAAAAGTCCGTGAAGCTGACCAAAATAATATAGAGTAACCATTCTGAAACGGGATCTTGTATTGGCCAAAGATAAATTGTTGCTCCATCTTCCTTCCACATGGTCTTCTACACTGTTTTCGAAAGTTTCAAAAACGGGAGTCAGATCAATTCTCTTTCCCTGAACATTCGGAAATCTTCTTTTTAAATCTTCAATATGATCCTGAGCTCGGTTTACCTGATCCTGCTTTTGCCTAATCGGCATTTCCAAAAGCAAAACTTCAAGCCCGGTCATGGCACATAAGGTAGAAACCACACCGGAATCTACACCGCCCGAAACTCCTATTACATATCCTTTTACATTTGCTTTGGTGGCATAATCTTTCAGCCAGTTTACGATATGATCTATTACTTTTTGTGTCTGCATATTTTTATTGTTAAATCGTTGAATCGTTAAATTAGTTAAAATTGCAATTGATTTACAGGTTGTTATGGTGATAATTTGTTGCTTTAAAAAACAATATGGCTACCTTGTCTTCCGATAACTTATCAACCTCACAATTGAATATTTTCCGATTATATTCCTTATTTTTGTGTGTTTAAAAACGATGTAAAAATAATGAAGATTTTCCGAATTGCTATACTTTCTTCCATTTTAGTTTTAAGCTTAGATTCGTGTAAAAAAGAGCAGGAGTCACAATGGAAGGTAGAAATCGAAAAGCCGGCAGAAAAAGTGCAGGTGGTGGATATTTCTAAAATGTTTTATGATAAAAATGTTCCGTTGGAGCAGTTTAAAACTCAATTTCCGTGGTTTCAGGGAACAGTGCCTGATGAAGATTTTGCAAAAAGAAGAACGGATGGGAATGAAATTAAAATCTACAATGAGGCAATTCATAAAATAGATGTTAACAAACTTCAGACTGAGCTTCAGGAATTATTTTCACACATAAAATACTATTACCCCAAATTTAACAGCCCGAAAGTATACTTATTTTCGTCTGCTTTGCAAATGGCTCAGGATCCGATTATTTATGATGAAAAAACTGGGTTCTTGTTTATTGATATTACAGGATTTATGGGAGATGGAAACCCTAATTATAAAGGATTGGAACTATATTTCCAAAAATCTATGAACCCGGCTAATATTGTGCCCAAAGTTTCCCAAATTTTTGCAGAGAATATAGTAACAGCTCCAACAGAACAGAAGTTTGTAGATCAGCTGATTCTTAATGGGAAGATTATGACCCTTCAGGATGCCTTTTTACCAAACTTCCCGGATTATCTTAAAATGAATTACACTCAAAAACAATACGACTGGGCGGTTACCAATGAAGCGAATATCTGGAATTATTTTGTGGAGAGTAATTTAGTGTTCAGCGATGATCCCAGATTGGTAGAACGTTTTATTTCTCCGGGACCGTTCTCAAAATTTTATACAGAAATAGATAATGAATCTTCTCCTCAGATCGGTATTTTTACTGGGTGGCAGATTTGTAAATCTTACTTAAAACAAAATCCGGAAACGAAACTGGTGGATTTCTTAAAAATAGATGCACAGACCATTTTCAACCAATCAGGATATAAGCCTAAAAATTAATTAAAGAATTAGAAAAATAGAAAGAATGAGAAAAACTCAGATTACGATAGATGTAGAATTAGATGAAAACCACATTCCGGAAACTATTACCTGGAATGCGCAGGATGGAGGAATCGAAAAAGAGGAAACCAAAGCAACCATGATCTCTGTTTGGGATGATAAAGCAATGGAAGCATTAAGAATTGATCTTTGGACCAAGGAAATGCCGGTTGACCAAATGAAAATGTTTATTCATCAGGTTTTGGTTTCTCTTGGAAATACGTATCAAAGAGCGACAGGGGAAGAAGATGTGGCACAGTGGATGGAGCAGATAGCAGAAGAATTTGCTATTAAATCTGCCATAAAAATGTAAAACCGCTTTTAGCAATTGGCAATTGGCTTTTTGCTAAAAGTATTAAGCAAATAATAATAGAACTTTGGCAGGTTAGTTGTAAAGCTAAATGCCAAAAGCAATAAGCTAAAAGCAAAATATTATGAATTTTAATACAAAAGTTATACACGGAGGACAACACCACGAATCGGCTACAGGTTCTGTGAATGTTCCTGTATTTTTAACGTCTACATTCGCACAAAAAAGTCCGGGAGTACATTCCGGTTATGAATATTCAAGAGCTGCAAATCCTACAAGACAGGCTTTGGAGGACTCTTTGGCAAGCATCGAAAACGGAGCGAGAGGTTTGGCTTTCGGTTCAGGTTTAGCTGCGATTGATTGTGTTTTGAAATTATTAAATCCGGGTGATGAGGTTATTGCAGTGGATGATTTATATGGAGGAACCTACCGAATGTTCACCAGACTTTTCGAAAAATATCAGTTGAAATTTACATTCGTGAATTTTGATAATGCTTCAAAGATTGCTGATATTATTACCGATAAAACGAAATTAATCTGGGTGGAAACTCCAACCAATCCATTGATGAAACTGGTTGATATTAAAGCGGTGGTAGAAGTTGCAAAAGGAAAAGATATTTTAGTTGCGGTTGATAATACCTTTGCAACGCCATATCTTCAGAGGCCGATTGATTTGGGTGCTGATATTGTAATGCATTCTGCAACTAAATATTTAGGAGGTCACTCTGATGTTATTGCAGGAGCTTTGATTGCAAAAGATGCTGAATTGGGAGATAAGCTTCACTTCATCCAATTTGCGAGTGGAGGAATTTTAGGTCCACACGATTCTTATTTGGTATTGAGAGGAATTAAAACATTGGCTTTAAGAGTTCAGAGACATTCTGAAAACGGAATGGCGGTAGCGAAATATTTGGAGTCTCATCCCGCAGTAGACAAAGTAATTTATCCGGGATTGGAATCTCATCCGCAATATGAACTGGCAAAATCTCAGATGAAAGATTTCGGAGGAATGGTTTCTTTCACTTTCAAATCCGGTAAAAAAGAAGATGCAATCAAATTCCTGGAAAAAGTAAAGGTTTTCACTTTAGCAGAATCTCTTGGTGGAGTAGAGTCTTTAGCGAATCATCCCGCTTTGATGACACACGCTTCTATTCCTGCTGAAAAACGTGCTGAATTGGGAATTACGGATGATTTAGTTCGTTTAAGTGTTGGAATTGAAGATGCGGAAGATCTTATTGCAGATTTGGAAAAAGCTTTTTCTTAATTTTTAAAGTAGCACCTTGTCATTCTGAACGTAGTGAAGAATCTATACGTTTACTTCCATCAGAATGACAAGGTATTGAAAATATTTAAAATAAAACATCATGAGAAAGATTCAGATTATATTGTTATTGATTTTAGGTCAGATTGCATACGCTCAGGTAAAAAATTCTGATGAATTGTATAAAACAGCAAAAAAGTTAGATAGTCTGATATTTGATGTCGGATTCAATAGATGTGATCTTTCTCATTATGATGCTATCGTGAGTGATGATCTTGAATTTTACCACGATAAAGGTGGAATCACTGCCGGAAAGGAGGCTTTTATAGCTTCTATTAAGAATAATATATGTGGTGGACCTAACAAGGTAAAACGGGAGCTGGTTCCGAACAGTATGAAAGTGTATCCTTTGTATAGCAATAACACGTTGTATGCTTTTATCCAGGAAGGAGAACATGATTTTGCTGAACTTTATCAGGGAAAATGGAATAAAGGAAGCCGGGCTAAATTTACCATTCTCTGGATTTTGGACGGAAAGAACTGGAAAATGAAACGCGTGCTGAGCTACGATCATCATTTATAATTAATATGAAAAACACCAGAAAAGCTACAATTCAGGATTTGCAACAATTGGCTGAATTGTTTGACCAGTACAGGATTTTTTACCATAAAGATTCGGATATCCCGGCAGCTAAAAATTTTTTAACTGAAAGAATTCAAACCAAAGATTCTGAAATTTTTGTTGCTGAAAGTGAAGGGATGTTAGTTGGCTTTGTCCAGCTATATCCATTGTTTTCATCAACAAGAATGAAACGGTATTGGCTGCTGAATGATTTATATGTCGATGAAAATTATCGTGGCAAAGGCTTTTCAAAAGAATTGATAGACAATGCTAAAGAGCTTGCAAAATTAACTGATGCTGCGGGGATTCTTCTTGAAACAGGAAAAACCAATGATATCGGAAATAAACTATACCCATCTTGCGGATTCGAAATTTATGATGAGGTGAATTTCTACGAATGGACAAATAAGTAATATAAATGTCAAATGTCAATCGTTAATTTTGGCTGCTTATAACTCATAATTAATAACTTATAACTAAAAAATGACTGATTTTCAAAAATACGTACAAAGATATTTAGACAATATTCCATCCGAAGACTGGTTGGGAGAATTAAAAAAATCGGGAGAAAAAACAGTTGAAATTTTTTCAAATCTTACGGAGGAGCAATCGCTTTTTGCTTATGCAGACGGAAAATGGACTCTGAAAGAGTTGCTTTTGCATTTATCAGATACAGAAAGAGTTTTTCAATACAGAATTTTAGCATTCTCAAGAGGTGATAAAAATGAATTACCGGGTTTTGATGAAGAATTGTATGCCGATCAGTCTTTTGCTAATGGAAGAAGCTTGGAGTCTTTACTGGAAGAATATAAAACTGTTAGAAAATCTTCACAAATTTTACTGGAAACATTGGATCCGTCAGTTCTAAATAATATAGGAACGGCTAACGGAAATCAGATTTCCGTAGAAACCATCGGTAAACTGATTATCGGACACAATTACCATCACCTGAATATTATTGAGGAAAGATATTTGCCTAATTTGTGATGCAAAAATTAAACTTAATTTTTATCAATAGGAACGGGCTTTAGCCCGTTTCCAATTTTAATACAATCAATATGGCTTTAGCCAAACTAAGAAAGAATTTTATATTTTTGGCAAAACAACACAAATGCCATTTATTAAAATTTATATTCATGTCGTTTTCTCGACAAAAAATAGAATACCTTATTTCAATACTTCAGAATTAAAAATAAAAGTTTGGAAACATATTAAAGAAAATGCGACTGAAAAAGGAATTTTTCTAGATATTGTTAATGGTTATTCGGATCATTGTCACTGTTTAATTTCTCTCAGCTCAAATCAAAATATTGAAAAAGTTGTTCAATTATTGAAAGGAGAATCTTCGCATTGGATAAATAAAAATCAATTGACGAAAGAAAAATTTGCTTGGCAGGATGAATATTTTGCAGTTTCTGTTTCTGAATCTATGGTTGAATCAGTTAGGCAGTATATTAAAAATCAAGAAACCCATCATAGTAAGAAACCATTTACAGAGGAGTATCAGGAATTTATTGAGAAATATAATTTTAAATAGGTTTTGGCTAAAGCCAAATTTGATTTTATGATTTTTTGTAAAATGGACTAAAGTCCATTCCTATTGAATACATACCATGATTTCAAATGGATTTTGCACAAAGATTTGTAAATTTACGACTGGAAAAATCAAGAAGAAGAAGTTTTAACCTGTTTGTTCAAGATTAAATACATATTGCTGGCTTTAGTCAACTTAAAACTTAATTATTAATGGAAAACATCATAGAAATATTAAGATCCGGTGGAACAATCCTTTACCCAACAGATACAATTTGGGGAATAGGTTGTGATGCCACGAATATAGAAGCGGTCAACAAGATTTTTGACATCAAAAAGCGTGAAAAGAATAAATCCATGATTATTTTGGTGGAATCTGAAAAGAGATTGCAGGAATTGGTAGATGTTCCCGAAATGGCTTGGGAAATTATTGACTTGAGTGAAAAACCGGTAACAATCGTTTATGAAAATCCACGTGGTTTACCTAAGGAATTACTGGCTGAAGATGGAAGCATAGGAATTCGTTTGGTGAAGAATGATTTTTGTAAGAAATTAATTACCAAATTAAATAAACCGTTGGTTTCAACCTCTGCCAACTTCAGTGGTGATAAAAGCCCATTGAAATTTTCAGATATTTCTCCGGAAATCATCAGTCTTGTGGATTATGCGGTGGAAGAAGAAAGAGAGAAAGTTTCAAAATATTCCGGTTCTTCGGTAATAAAAATCTGGAGCGATAATAGGATAAAAGTTTTGAGAGAATAAAAAAAACGCTGTTTAACAGCGTTTTTTTATTGGATTATTTGAAATATTTCTGGTAGATTTCGTCATTTTCTGAATAGAATTTCAGCGCAAATTCCTTGTTATTAGTTACTTTAATATAAGAAAGGTCTGCCGAAGAATTGTCATCATACTGTTTTCCGCTTATAAACTCATCGTTAACGTCCAAAGTGTAGGAAAAGCTATCGGGATCATAGCTAGAATTTCCTTTTATATTCTTTACCGTTTTATTTTTGGGTTTTATGGAAATACTGACTGTATCATCCTTTTGTAGGATAACTTCAGATAGGGTATCAAATTGTACAATATTAATCTGACCGTTTTTTTCGTAACGTACCCTAACTACAGAATCCAGGTTTCCTTTCTCTTTAAGATAAGAAATAATAAATGCCTGATATGCAATTCCGTCGCTTCCAAACCAGCCTACTACGTCATAATAGGGCTTCTCCGCGACTTCAAGCTTTTTATTATAGAAATCTTTAAGAAGGCTGTACATAGGCTCTGTTCGGAAATAAAACCTGTCGATTTCATCTATCCTGTCCTGTGTCTGCAGTGATGCATTTCTGTGAATAATCGGTGTAAGATTTGTACTGTTTTGATCAGATTGTGTTCCTGTTATTTTACTTGTTTTTGGGTCAACCTCATAAACAAAAGTATCGGGACTGTAGCTCACATCTTTTCCCTTGATGATCTGCACTTTGCTGTTTTTTACAGGGATAAAAGAAATTTTTGTATTCCCGTTTTTCAATTTTTCTGCGTAGCAGTCGGAATAGAATTCTATTAAGTGTTCATTTCCTTCGGTGGTATAAAGAACTCTTATTGTAGCATCTGCACGTCTGTCGTTATCATTATGCTCATCAGTAACCATCATTACATTATATTTTACTCCCGAATTGTCGGTAAAATCGATAAAATCTGTATAATGAACATTTTTAGCCTGAGAGGAAAGAATCGAAAAAGAATACAGCAAAATAAGTAAGAATAGTTTTTTCATGGCCTTAGGTATTAGTAATTGTATAAAGTTAAGTAAAATTTATAAACGATTTTGTAATTGCTAAAAGATTAATCTAATTGTTATCTTTGCAAAAAATTTCATTTTAATATCTGAAATCCTATATCCTTAATAATGACAATCAATTTAAATCAAAATCAAAATTTAAAGCTTTTCAAAATAATTTCTGAGGTTGCAGACAGAAATAACCAGTCTGTATATGTTGTTGGAGGTTATGTCCGGGATTTACTGATGAAAAGAAAAGCTTCAACGGATATTGATTTTGTGACAGAACAAAGCGGTATTGAACTCGCTCAGAATGTAGGAAAGGAAATTGATCCTAAAATGAAAGTTTCTGTTTTTAAAACCTACGGAACGGCAATGATCAAATATAAAGATCTTGAGCTGGAATTTGTAGGAGCAAGAAAGGAAAGCTATACTGAAAACAGCCGTAAACCGGAAGTGGAAGGAGGGACTATTGAAGACGATCAGAAGAGAAGAGATTTCACGGTGAACGCAATGGCGATTTCCTTAAATAAAGACAATTTCGGAGCACTGATAGATCCTTTTAACGGAATTAATGATTTAGAAAAAGGGATTTTAAGAACTCCCTTAGAACCTGCTCAAACCTATTCTGATGATCCTTTGAGAATGATGAGGGCGATTCGTTTTGCATCAACATTACAGTTTCATATTGAAGAGAAATCTTTGGAAGCCATTAAGCAGGAAGCAGAAAGGATCAAGATTGTTTCTATGGAAAGAATTATGGTTGAGTTCAACAAAATCATGCTTTCCCAAAAGCCTTCCACTGGATTAAAATTAATGGAGCAAACGGGCTTAATGAAATTAATTATTCCTGAATTGATAGATCTGAAAGGAGTAGAAGAAGTGGAAGGACAGACTCATAAAGATAATTTTTATCATACGTTAGAAGTTGTTGATAACATTTCTGAAAATACAGATAATCTGTGGCTGCGTTGGTCGGCATTGCTTCATGATATAGGAAAAGCTCCGACCAAAAAATTCGTTGAAGGAACAGGCTGGACTTTCCACGGACATGAGTTTTTAGGTTCAAAAATGGTGAAAACGTTATTTCAGAGACTGAAATTGCCTTTAGGACCTGATATGAAGTATGTTCAGAAAATGGTAAAACTATCATCGCGCCCGATCGCATTAATTACAGATGATGCTTCAGATTCTGCCCTGAGAAGATTATTGTTTGATGCCGGAGAAGATCTTGAAGATTTATTCACACTTTGTAAAGCCGATATCACTACAAAAAATTCTAAAAAACAGGAGAAATTCAAGAAAAATTTTGAATATGTTGCGGTGAAGATCAAAGAAGTGGAGGAAAAAGATCAGGTGAGAAATTTCCAGCCGCCTATTTCAGGGGAAGAAATTATGGAAATGTTTAATCTGAAACCCGGTCGCGAAATCGGTATTTTAAAGGAAAAAGTAAAAGAAGCCATTCTTGAAGGCGAAATCGGGAATGACAGTGAAGAGGCCCGCAATTTTGTAATTGCTGAAGCAGAGAAGCTGGGATTGACTTTAGCCTAAAAATAAGTTTTGAAATAAATTATAAAGCAAAGGATTTTATTAATCTGTTACTTTTTTATTATACAAACAAAATCCGGGCGGTTTCGAAGAAACCGCCCGGACAACATAATATAAAAATAAAAAGTTTGTTATTCGCTTAGTGAGCGGAATATTAATTTTTATAGAAACCGTTTGTTCCGATTCCTGTATTAAAAGACTTAATTAGAGATCCGTTACTTGCACTGTAAACATATACTTTGCTGTCTGCTGTGAAACTTGCATCAGAAGTATAAATTCTGCCGTCAATTACATTGAAACCATACAGATAGCCAGGTGCAGTTAAAAGTGGAGCAGTTGGAGCTGTAGTGGAGTTGATGTCCATCGAATAAATTTTGTTGGTACTGTTTACAAAATAGAATTTATTAGATTCTATTTTTAATCTCTGTACTTTAGGAATTCCTGTAAGTGTAGTGGTCGTAAAAGCCCCTGAAGCTGAATTGATTTTATAGATATAAGAATTGGTGTTGTCTGAAGCCAGAGCATAAGCATCACCATTATAAGAAACCAGGTCTCTGATAATTCCGTTGCTTGGTAAGGTAACTGTTTTGTCAACTGTATTTGTAGAAGGCTTTACGATGGTAACAGTATATCCTGTCGGCAATTCATTATAATTGGCATCATAGGTAATTCCGTCTGTTTGTACAACGATATTTCCATTGGCTTCCACTACTTTTTCTGCAGCTCTGCTAAAGCTAATGCTTTTTACAAAAGAATTATTGTCTGTGCTGTAAACATTCAGTTTAATAGAATTGCTAAAGTTGTTGTTGGTAACATAATACTGATTTCCCGAAAAAGCAATATATCTTGCGCCATCCAGATTAGATGTTACGGTTGCCTGTTTTTTGAAAGTATATCTGTTAACGATATCTATTTTATTCGGAACGTTTGATACCAAATAAGCGTAATCTCCGTTGAAGCCTATTGTCTGTAAAACATTTCCTAAAACCTCTCCGTTATTGTTAGCAGAATAAATTTTATTTCCTACAGTGGACAGGTCATTACTTGTAAAAGAAACTTCGGCAGTCGGAGTAGTGAAGCCTCCTTCATTACTGATGAAGATTCCTTCCTGATAAGCGCCTTTTGGTTGTGTTTCGATAATCTCATCATCACTGCTACAAGCTATGTTGAAAAGAAATGTTGATACTAAAGCCAGAGGTAAAATTTTTCTGATATTCATTATATAATTATTTATTTAAAAATTAATAGTAAGGTTAATGCTGTAATGTCTTTGTGGCATATAATAATATGCGGTCGATTGATAAACCTGATTGAAAATATTATTCACTTTAAATCCTAAAGTGTAGTTCTTCAAAACTGTTCCGGAAACTCCTGCATTCATCACAAAATAAGGATCAATAGCGGCGCTTCTTTTTTCATCGGTATCTGTATAGGTAAGTCCGTTGAACATTCCCTGAACATATACTCTTAAGAATTGATACTGATAATCAATATTTCCAAAGAATTTATGAAGCGGAACATACATTTGCTGTTTATGCGTTTCCATATTGACGGACTTGCTGTAAGAATATCCCAGGTTTCCTTTCAGGGCATGATTGCCAAACTTTTTCGCATATTCAATCTGAGATTCCAGACCATAAGATTCCACTTCATCGGTATTCACAGGAGAATGATTTCCCAGTGAAGACGGAAGCCACTGTATCATATCGTAGATTTTCATATAGTACGGAGTTACAGATAATTTTATATCTGAAATTTTAAACTGATTTCTTAATTCAAACTGATAAGACGTTTCAGGCTTCAAATTTTCATTTCCTCCGGGGTACCAGTACAAATCATTAAATGTTGGATATCTGAAATTTCTGGAGATATTAAGGCTGGTCTCATACCATTTCAGAGCCTTCCAGTTTCCTGAAAGAGAAAATAAAACAGGTGAACTAATGTTTTCAACAAAATCTTTTTTTATTCCACCTTCAAAACGAAGATCTTTAGTAGCAAAATAACGGACTAACCCTGAAACGGAGCCGATATTTCTGCTGACTTTTTTGATCCCTGACTGATAGCCTTCACCGTCATTTACCTGAAACTCTGTGATGAGATTTAAGTTCCATTTGGATGAAAGAAAATAATTAAGATCATTTTTTAAGATATAATTTTTTCCTGTTCCGCCACTGGATTTTGGTTGGTCGATATTATTGAAATATTGAAAGTTTTCCTCTGTATAAGCCGCTTTAAAGGCATTGGTAAATCTGGAAGTATTCCAGTCCCAGGCAATCAGGCTTCGGATATTTTGAGTCTCATATTTTGTTTTGGTCTGAATATCTGCAAAAAAAACAGGGTAGTGCTGATTTCCGTTAAAAAACTCCGAGATCCAGGAAATTTGATGATGAGGTGCAATTTTATAAGCAACGGCAATATTGATATTTGAGTTATTATATTGTCCGTTTCTGTTCCTGTAATTTACTTCTTCAACTTCATAATCATTTTGGCTGATTGAATAATTTCCGGAAACTTTAAAGCTTAATTTATCATTACTAAAAGAAACCCTTGCAAAGTTATTATACGTATCAAAAGATCCTGCTTCAGAAAATAATGAGGCATGAATCCCTTTATTAAAATCCAAAATGTTGTTTAAGTGTATGCTTCCTCCAATGGCACCGCTTCCATATATTACACTTCCGCCGCCTGCCTTAATATCCATTTGTTCAAACCCGGATAAAGAAATATTGTTGATATCTCCTTGTCCTAAAAACATAGAGTTTATGTTGATTCCGTTCCATACAAAAGCAGTCTGTTGCGCTGTTGTTCCCCTGAATGAAGGCGAAGAAACCGCACCTCGGCCATTTTCTTTAATATAAACGGGAGACTGAAAACGTAATGTTTCGGAAAGATTGGTAGAATTTTTTTCGACGTCTTCAGCTTTAAGGGTATTGACTTTATGGAAAAGTTTTACCTTATTCATCTGGCTGTCGAAGACATAAATAGTATCAATCGTTTTCTCTTGTGCAAAAAGAAAACAACCGTAAGACGCAAAAAGCAGTACTAAAGATCTTTTAATATCCATTTTCTTTTACTTTTCCTCCGAAAGCAATGTTTATTTGATTATATTTTGGCAGGTCTCCTGACTTTCGCTTTCTACACCTTCCCGTTTTCACAGTGGTTTCTCGTAGAAATTTTCTAATGCGATCTACAGTTGCGGGGACAGTTTAGGATTTTCACCCAATTCCCTTTTCATTCCAAATAATTGGAAACCAAAATTTTTGCAAAGATAAACTTATTCATCAAAAATGCAAAAAAGATGAAAAGCTATAAAAATCGAAGATAAAAATATTCACAATGAATTCCCCTCCTTTGGAGAGGTGGCGAAAATTCAAAGAATTTTCGACGGGGTGGTTCTGTAGTACGGGTTTTTCTTTTCATAGTCACAATTTCCTAGCCCTGATTGCAGTGGAAATCCTTTTTGAAAAAAAAGATTGTAACGGAAAGCAGGAAATAGCTCCAAATTAGAAGTAATGTGAAGGAATTAGCTGTTCAAAAAAATGTTTAAAAGGCCTATAAATAAGTTCCGTCAAAAGAAAAAGGAAGAAGATCTTTTATAGAATGTACTTTGATGGTTTCTTCGTTTAAATTGGCAAAATAAAGTTCAATATTTTCATTTTGCTTGGTTTCATATTCTATGATACTTTGTCGGCATGATCCGCAAGGTGGAATAGGTGGGTTGTTTTCAGAAAATTCTTTAGGACCTCCTACAATAAAGATTTTTTTAATTTTTTCATTAGGAAAATTTGCGGCAACCCAGTAAAGCGTTGTTCTTTCCGCACAAAGCCCCGAAGGAAACGCTGCGTTTTCCTGATTGCTTCCCGAAAAGATATCTCCATTCTCCAAAAGTATGGCACATCCCACAAAAAAATCCGAATAAGGAGCATAAGCTTTCTCTCTTGCCGACTTGGCTTTTTCAAAAAGCGCCTGTTCGATTTCACTCAGCTCATTGCTGTTTTTGAAATGCTCATAACCAATATGTATATCTTTTCTCATGTCTTCTTTAAAAAAGGGGGATAAAATTAATCCTTTTTCGTAACGTAGGCAATACATTTTTACTAGACTAAATTTGTAATTTTAAAACTTAAAAAATAAACAATGTTATATTCACCAATACAATTTAGAAATGTGGAATTGAAGAATCGTTGGGTAATGTCTCCAATGTGTATGTATTCTTGCGAAAACGGATTGGCTAATGATTTTCATTTTGTGCATTACGGAAGTCGTGCACAAGGAGGAACAGGACTTATTATGGTGGAAGCAACCGGAGTAGAACCTCGGGGAAGAATTACGAATCACTGTATGGGAATCTGGAATGATGAGCAGGCCGAAAAACTTCAGAAAATCGTTGATTTTGTGCATCAGAATTCTGAAAGTAAAATAGGAATCCAGCTTGCTCATGCAGGGAGAAAAGGCTCTACCTGGAATAATATTCAGATTCCGGTGGAAGAAGGTTGGGAAACCGTAGCTCCAAGTCCTATTCCTTATCATCCTACTGAAAGAATTCCTCATGTTTTGACAGTGGATGAAATTAAAGAACAGGTTCAGAATTTTAAAAATGCGGCAAGAAGAGCTGTGAAAGCAGGTTTTGACATTGTTGAAATTCATGGGGCTCATGGATATTTAGTCCACCAGTTCTTATCACCACTTTCTAATATCAGAACAGATGAATATGGGGGAAGCTTTGAAAACAGGGTTCGGTTTTTACTTGAAATTGTAGAAGCCGTAAATGAGGAATTAAATGAAAATGTAGCTCTTTTTGTCAGAATTTCAGGAACAGAATATGCTGAAAACGGCTGGAATATTGAAGATAGTGTAGAGTTGGCAAAAATCCTAAAATCGTATAGTGTAGATCTGATTGATGTTTCCAGTGGGGGAAATATTCACGGAGCAAAAATTACTGTTTTTGATGGTTATCAGGTTCCCTTGTCTTCTGAAGTTAAAAACAAAGCGGAAGTAAAAACAGGAGCAGTAGGACTGATTAAGAAAGTAAAACAGGCTGAAGAAATTCTGCAGAAAGGAGACGCTGACCTTATATTCGTAGCAAGGGAAATTCTTAGGAATCCTTATATTGCAGTACAAGGTTCGTTTGAAATGAATGAAGAATCTTTTTTTCCACATCAGTATTTGAGGGCAAAAATTTCTTCTTAATTTAGAGCCGTCAAAATAAATTAAATATGAAAATCGAAGACTTTATGTTGCCTTGCCCAAGCAAAAAATTTCTGGGAATAGAATGTTTTGGTTGTGGTGCTCAGAGAGCAATCGTAATGGTTTTTGAAGGTCGGTTTGCTGATGCTTTTCATATGTTCCCGGCTGTGTACACTTTATTACTTTTTTTGTGCGTGGTTGGGGTAAATTTTATTGATAAGAAAAGAAATTATGGCACTGCAATTATTTCTTTAGCAATTATTAATTCAGTAATCATGGTGGTTGCTTATTTTTATAAACATTTTTTTATTTATATATAACACAAACATTAAAATTTTAACTATGAATCAACAAAAATTACCTAATGCTACGGCAGTACTTGTTTTAGGAATTGTATCTATCATAACTTGTTGCTGTTATGGTGTTGTAGGACTTATTGCTTCAATCATCGGACTTGTACTTGCCGGAAAAGATTTGAAGCTGTATAAACAGAATCCCGGCGAATATGATAACTATAGTAATTTAAATACAGGTAGAATTCTTTGTATAATTGGACTGGTTTTAAACATTCTTTCAATTATTTATTTTATTTATGTTATTACTGTAATTGGCGTAGATGCACTTTCTGATCCGCAGCTGCTACAAGAAAGGATTAGAGAAATACAGGGACGTTAATTTAAATTATAATTCAACAACAAAGACCACAGTAAGTGGTCTTTTGTTGTTAAAAACAGTAGCTCCGAACTTCCCAAATAACCGAAATAGTGTGCAATCGTAGAATTACTACAAAGAATCGTAGAATTACTACAAAATTTGAAATTGATGGTTAAAAGTTTTCGCGATCAGATGAGTGACTATATCTTTGTCTCATTAAAATCACCAAATCACGAAATATTAACGATTAAAATTTACAGATCATGGCAGCAAATTCAAGAGGAATTCTAAAATTCAACGGAGGAGAAGGTCAAAAATTATTAAAGCTGAACTACAGCGTATCCAGATCAACAGACGTATCGGGAAGAGTAGCTTCAGATCCTTCTAACGCACTTATTAAGCTTACTGTAGAAGCAACAGAAAAATCTGATATCCTGGAAAGCTTACTGAACGGAAAATATAAGCCTACAAGTGGAGAAATTACATTCAACAAATCTCACGAAGAAGGAACACTGATTACTTTGAACTGGGAAAACGGGTATGTAATTCAGCATGAAGTAGACTTTGATGCAGTAGATGAAAACTCTATGCTGATTAGTTTTACGGTAAGTGCAGAGAAAATCAACTATGGTAACTCTGCTTATGAAGGACTTTGGCCATCAGCTTAAGAAATACACACCACAATCAACATTCATAAAAAAAGACTGCCTAGAAATAGACAGTCTTTTTTATGTTAAAAGGTTATTAGTTTTTGAGTTTAATATTATTTCACAATAAACTTTAATAGGGACTGATCTAATTTTAAAATATAAACTCCTTGTTCCAGATTTTTAATTTTAATTGAATTTCTATTATTTTTAAAAGGCTGATTAATAGTTTGCATTAGTTTTCCCTGAAGATTGTATATCTCAGCTTTTTGAATATTCTCCGTTTCACCTTTTACAAAAATTTCCTGATTAGAAATAGGATTCTGAGAAATCTTTAAACTATTATTTTCAGTGGTTAAATTAGGTGTATTGCTGTTTGCTATTCTTGAAGTTCCGCTATAGCAAGTCCAGCTCAAATTGTCAATGGCTACTCGGTTGGTGGATGAACTGTTAGTTAAAGTAACAACTACATTTCCGGAAGTATTAATATTGTTGATTGTTGTCGTCGTTGCTGTTGTACTGTAAGGAATTGTTCCTACCGTTACGCCGTTTACCTGAACATTAAATGTTCCATTGGTTCCGGTAAATTTAAGCTGGGTAGTCACAGTTAATGAACCGATTCCATTAGCAGATGTATTTGATTTTAGAGAACCATCTCTTACCGTAATTGCTAAATTAGATATTGTCTGATCCGTTCTTGCATCGGTGGCTGTCCATGAAATTCCATTATTTGTCCATGTTCTAGTCAGGTAAGATGATGAGCTTGAAGTTGGAATACTTTCAAAAGTTTCATTCACACAATTGGTTGGCGGAGTTATGGTTCCTGATGTCGTCCCTGAAACGGTTGAGCTGTTGGAAGAAGAATTTCCTGCAGCATCTTTGGCTACAACATAAAAACTATACGTAGTGGAAGAAGATAAGCCTGAAATTGTTGCCGAAGTAGAACTTACCGTAGTTTTCAAACTTCCATTCATATAAACATTATAAGAAGTCACACCCACATTATCTGTTGACGGATTCCATGTAAGAGAAATACTGCTTGATGTAGTTCCTGAAACAGCCAGACCTGTAGCAGCGGTTGGAGCCTGTGTGTCCGTAGCAGGTTGCTGAGACCCCCAGATTAAATTTACATAACTCGGATTATCAATAAAAGGATTTCTGTTTCCCTGGTAAGTATATGAGGCATTATTTCTATTAATTTCAGCCTGAGAAACAGGGTCCTGATTATGCCAAGCCAATAGCACATTCAGCTCCCAGGTCTGTAATCCCGGATAAGCAGAACTTCCCAACATATTTCCTGAAGTAAAAGATGAAAGTTTGTTTTGATAACGGGTTACAAAATAAAAAATCATTCTGGCTACATCCCCTTTGAACTCATCAATAGGCTCAAAAACTGTTCCTGAATATCCCGAAGAAGCAGAACTGCCAAGTTTTGAACCGTTTTTAGAAGTGAAAGTAGCTGTTCCTACCTTTCCAAACGGATAATTAGATCTCATTCCATTTACTTTCCCATCTGTAGCTCTGATGAAATGAATATCTGAAACCATTGGTGAAGCTTCATTAAATAAGCTTTGTGGAACAATATGCTCTCTGTTGTAGCAATTTCCTTCTACTGAATACGTTCCGCACTGATTGGTTACCGGTGTATATTTATAAGGATCTGTCGTAGTCGGTTTCTCTGAATAGATATCTAAAATAGAACCGTCATTTTCATAATTTTTATCAATATCAGTGGTTTTATAACCTGTCCAAAGCCCGTTGTATCCTTTATCCTGATGTCCGTTGGTAATAATGGTGCTTAAAGCCGTTTTTAGATTAGCTCCGGTTAAGCCATTGGCAGAATTATAATATCCGGCCGGAGCCTGAGCTTTTGCCAGAAAGGCAAAGCCTAAGAAAAAGAAGATTTTTTTCATAATATTTATTTTTGTAAGGTTAATACAATTTTATAAATATTAAATTACAAAATTGTTAATATTTTACATTATTTATTTTAATTCTCTAACAGAAATAAGGTTTTATTGTTGATAAAAATCATGTAAAATTAATATTGCCACATCTAATGTATTGCATAAATTCGCATTATTATTTTTATTTAGAATGATTAAAAATTTATTACATGGAACTTATTTACCCATAATCGGTACATTTTGTGGGGTTTTGTTCATCAATGCACAATGCAATCCGGTGACTGAATTTTCAGAAAACTTTGATGCTTACTCCTGCTGTACGATGGGAGTTGTACCTACATGCTGGAATAGCATAAGACTGAATAATGCAAGTCAGATTATTTCAAGTACGCAACCTGCATCAGGAACCAGCCAGATCTATCAGTTCGGATATGGGACGGGAACGGTCTCTATCGTTGTCATGCCCCCGGTTTCAAATATCAATGCAGGAACTCATCAGTTCAGAGTGAAGATGAAAGCGAACTCAGCCGGTTACCTTGAATTCGGGTATGTTACAGATGCTGCTGATGCCAATACCTTTGTAGCCCTTCAGCCGATCAATATCAATAATACAAGTTATAATGACGCTGCAGCAGAAAGAATATTTACGGTTCCCACTACTGTTCCTCCCGGAGCGAGAATGGCAATCAGAAATCCGGGAACTTCTTTTGCCGGCCATTATTGGGACGATGCCGTTTGGGAGCAAATCCAGAATTTGTCTACAGGCGAAAGTACAATTCAGACAGGAATAACGGTTTATCCAAATCCGTTTAATGATGTGCTGAATATTTCAGAAACTAAAGATCTGAAAACCGTTACCATTACAGATGCTGCAGGAAGACTGATAAGAACAGTCGAAAAACCATCTGAAGCAATAGCATTATCAGAGCTGGAAAAAGGAGTCTATTTTGTGATTTTGCATTTTAAAAACGGAACGAGTAAGTCGTTCAAATCAATCAAGAACTAATTTTTTTAAATTTCATATGAAAAGCTGTCATCAATTGAGCAGTCTTTTCTTTTTACCACAAAAAAAGTCAATACAAAAGCTGTATTGACTTTACTATATTTGATTGATTTAAATCTATTTTTTCTGAGGAGGGTAGTTTTTCATGATTTCTGCCATGATTTCAGGAATCTGTCTTTGTTTTGCTTTCGGAGAATCTACAGAAATTCCGCTTCCGATCCCCTGCCAAACCAATTTGTTGGTTCTTGCATCTACGAAATCTACAATAATGGCTCCTTCATTGTAATTGCTGGTCCAGGTTCTGCTCATTCCGACACCCCATCCGAAAGGACCACCCCAACCATACATTCCGTAAGGAGAATTGTTCGTGATGTCGGTAATCTTTTTATGGTTTGCTTTTACATTAATGATAAGATCAGGATTTTCACCGGACTGAAGACCTTTGCTTTGAAGCTGTCTCGACAATTCATTTAAAACTCTGTCTTTATCAATGTCATTTAATTTTAGATCATCAATTCTTAATTTATAAGTTTTATATGAAGTAAAATTTGCTGTATCAGCATAATCAGAACGTACGTTGAACGGACTACAAGATGTTAAACCCAAAGTAGCCGTGGCTAACAAAATAAAAATATATTTTTTCATTTTATTTATTTTTTTTATCGTTTTTAATGAATGTATCGGTCTTTTTATCGTATCCGTAAGGACAATGTCTACAGCCACTCTTACAGCAATATCCTCTTTTCAGGTGAAATTTTTCTGTAAAAACTTTGTACCCTTGTTCATTGTAGTAAAAATCTTCACCTTCTTTGATGTCAAAAAGTGCCATAGGTTAAATCTCTAAGTCAAAAAACTTTATATTTGTTATTATGATAATTATATGCCAAAAGCCTTTAAAAAGATTAAAAATTAATGGCATTGCTCTTTTTCCCTTTATCTTCATTAGGAAACCCGAAGATAAACAAAATAATATACTTATCAATCATGAAAAAATCCATTTAAGACAACAAATAGAGCTTTTGGTGATTTTTTTCTACATTTTTTATGTGTTTGAATATTATTACTGGCTATTCAAGCTAAAAAATAAGGATTTAGCCTACAGAAGAATCTCTTTTGAGAGGGAAGCTTATACGAATGAGTCGGATTTGGCTTATCTTAGTAAAAGGAGATTGTGGGGATTCCGGAAATATTTGTAATCAGTTTACTTCTGATTTTCCCATTCCTTATCAAAATCTTGCTGAGTCTTTTGAGGCTCAAAATAGTGGTCATGATTTCTGTCAATATCATATGAAATTGCTTTGTCAATCATGATGTTAATATCAGGCTTTACCCAGTCGGGCGAACCTTTCTTCTCTTGTCCGTTTGTGAAGACTTTCACTGCTTTTCCATCTTGCATCTCCACCTTCATCACCAAGCAAGGTCCCATATAAGCATTACAGGGATGCCCGGTATAAATGTCTTCTGCAACAGTTCCGTCAGCAAAAGTGATTTTTAATTCGATATAATTTCTGGGCTGGGTAGATTTTGCGCCGTAGCGGGCATAGCTTTCAATCGATCGTATGGTTTTTAGATAATCAATTGTATGTTGTCTGGCTTCGGGAATGTAACCCGGATGCATGGTACTTTGAGTATGATCCTGTATCTCTTTGTCAATTTCGGTGTTAAACATACTGATCATTTTATCGTTTTGTTTATCGGAATTATCCAATTCTGAATTCAAAGGAAAATAATTTCCCGAAACCATATAGAAAATTGCTCCGGTAATAGAAAGAATAATAAGTACAGTAAGAATGGAAACAGCAGATTTTTTCATAATTACATTTTTAAGTTTTGTTTAACTAATTTAAAAATTATCATTTAAAATAAATTCAGGAAATTTGTAGTAAATGAAACTCCCGAAAATACATATCCCTATTATTGAAATTCCTGTTGTGAAAAAGGTGAAACTCTTTATAAAAAGAGAGGATCTTATCAACTCTCAGATTTCGGGCAATAAGTATTGGAAGTTGTTTTTTAATATTAACAACTATATAGAAAAAAATCCTGAAAATCCAGCTATAATAACTTTTGGAGGGGCTTTTTCCAACCATATTTCTGCGGTTTCTGCAGTAGGAAAAATGTTGAATATTCCTTCTCTGGGAATTATCAGAGGAGAAGAGCTGCAGGATAAATGGCGAGATAATCCGACTTTAGTTTTTGCAGAGAAAAACGGGATGAGTTTCAGATTTGTCACCCGCGAAGAATACCGGGATAAAGAAAAACTTATCCAATCTTTACAGGAAGAATTTCCTGAAGCCTTAATTGTTCCGGAAGGAGGAACCAATGAAGATGCCGTAAACGGGGTGAAAATGATGCTGAATGATGAAACAAAAGATTTTGATTATCTTTGCACCGCCGTTGGAACCGGAGGAACGATTGCCGGAATTTTAAAATTTTGTGAAGACAATCAGAAAGTTATAGGTTTTAAGGCGGTAAAGGATTCTTCATTGGAGAATAAAATATTTGAATTAACTTTGAAAAGAAATTTTGATCTAATAGATTCAAGTTTTGGAGGTTATGGTAAAATAAATGATGAAAACATCCGTTTTATCAATGGCTTTAAAGAGCGATACGGAATTCCTTTGGAACCGATATATACAGGAAAGATGATGCAGAGGATTTTTGAACTGATTGATGAAGGATATTTTCCTGAAAATAGCAGGATTTTGTGCTTTCATACCGGTGGATTGCAGGGAATTGAGGGAGCAAATCTGCTTTTACGAAAACAGAATAGAAATTTAATTATATAAGTAAAATTGAAAAACATGAAAAGACTTTTCTTACTAATTAGCCTTTTAGTTTTATCAAAATTCTCAGCTCAGACCTGGGCAACTGAAGATCAATATATCCAAAAATTTGCAAAATACGCGGTAGAGGAAATGGAAAAATATAAAATTCCGGCTTCTATCACGCTTGCACAGGGACTTTTGGAAACCGGAGGCGGTCAAAGCCGGCTGGCTCAGGAGGGAAAAAATCATTTCGGGATAAAGTGTAAAGAAGATTGGACCGGGAAAACAATGAAGCATACCGATGATGCTCCCAACGAATGTTTTCGTGTATACGATGATCCGAGGCAATCATACGAAGATCACTCCATATTTTTATCAACAAGAAAGTATTATGCGAATCTGTTTAATCTTGATATGAAAGATTATAAAGCATGGGCAACAGGTTTGAAAAAAGCAGGTTATGCTACTAATCCGCGTTATGCTTCAATCCTGATCGGGAAAATTGAAAAGTATAGGTTATATGAATTTGATGATACCAATTCTAAAGAAGTTCTGTACGCTGTTCTGAAAATGTATCCGGATCTGAAAGATGACCGAACGTTTATGGCACAGCTTGAGCCTTCAAAAGCTGTAAAAAAATCGAAAGAGCCGGTTACGGTAGAAGTTCCTTATAAGGCGACTTCTTATGCTCAGCAGCAGAAAAGGGTAGAGAAGATTAAAACAAAAGCGGAAATCCTTAATTCAATTCTGATTAAAAGCCACCCAAATGACGGCTTAAAATATATCATCATTCCGGAAGATACCAATGTGCAGTTCATTGCCAATAAATTTAAAATAAGCGAAAGCAAACTTTTAAAATGGAATGAACTGGAATCTGATGTGTTGCACAAAAACGATATTATTTTCCTTGAATCTAAAAACTCAGACGGAAACACTCCTACCTACAAGGCAGAATCAGGCGAAAATATGCATGACATTGCTCAGAAATTCGGAATTAAATTGAATAAATTATATGCAAAAAACAGAATGGATGAAGGACAGAAACCTTCAGCCGGACAGCTGATTTATTTAATTGATAAAAAACCCAGAAACTAATTTAATTTATATATTGATGATTGCTAGTTGATGGTTAATATTGACCACTGACTAGCAATTATTAATTTTACCACTATAAAAGATATGAGATACCAAAGAAGCTCGGCTTTATTTGATGAAGCTTACCAATACATTCCCGGCGGAGTCAATTCTCCGGTTCGTGCATTCAAATCAGTAGGAGGAGTTCCTGTTTTTATGAAATCTGCAAAAGGCGCTTATCTTACAGATGCTGATGATAATACGTATATTGATTATATAAATTCCTGGGGACCCGCTATTTTGGGGCACACCCATCCGGAAGTGTTGGAAGAATTAAAAATCCAGGCAGAAAAAGGTTTTTCTTTCGGAGCACCGACTGAACTGGAAACTGAGATCGCAAAATTTATTACTGAGAATGTTCCGAATATCGACCAGATCAGAATGGTTTCTTCAGGAACCGAAGCTTGTATGAGTGCCATCAGATTGGCAAGAGGATTCACAGGAAGAGATAAATTTATAAAATTTGAAGGTTGTTATCACGGTCACTCAGATTCTTTTCTGATTAAGGCAGGAAGCGGAGCAGCGACATTTGGAAATCCAAATTCTCCGGGAGTGACTGCGGGAACAGCAAAAGATACTTTATTGGCAAGATATAACGATTTTGAGCAGGTGGAAGATCTGTTCAGACATAATCAGGGCGAGATTGCAGCGGTAATTATAGAACCTGTAGTCGGAAATATGGGGTGTGTTCTTCCTGAAAATGAATTCCTTCAGAAATTGAGAAAAATCTGTGATGAGAATGGAACTTTATTGATTTTCGATGAGGTAATGACAGGTTTCAGATTGGCTTTTGGAGGTGCTCAGGAGCTTTTCAATGTAAAAGCTGATTTGGTAACATATGGTAAAGTAATCGGAGGCGGACTTCCGGTTGGTGCTTTTGCAGGAAGAAATGAAATCATGGATCATTTAGCACCTAAAGGAGGAGTTTACCAGGCAGGAACATTGAGCGGAAACCCTTTGGCAATGAGAGCTGGTTTGAAAACTTTGCAGATTATCAAAAACGATCCTGAATTCTTCAACAGATTAGCCAAAACGACAGAAACCTTAGATTTTGAAATCGGGAAAATTTTAAATGAAAAAGGAATCGCGCATAAGATCAACAGAAAAGGATCTATGATGTCTGTATTCTTCCATATCAACAGAGTTTCCAATTTTGATGAAGCTCAGAATGCGAATCATTCGCTGTTCAATAATTTTTTCCATCAGCTATTACAAAACGGAATCTATCTTCCGCCAAGTGGCTATGAAACGTATTTCATTAGTGATGCAATTAAAGACAAAGAAATTGATATGACGTTGGAAGCAGTCAGAAAATTTGAATATTCGAATTAAGATATCAAAAGGATGAGGTTTTTACTTCATCCTTTTTTATGCACTTGTTTGCTGTGCATTGGTACAAAGCTCCTTTAGAGTTTTTTTTTGTTTAAAAATAAAATAATTTACTCATAAGTGAATTATTTTATATATTTTTGAAAAGAGTTTTACTTATGATAAAACTTTAATATCCATAACCAAATCATAATATGAGAAATACAATTTTGTTTAAATTGTATAGTAAAAAACTATATCTAATTTTTATTGCTTCGAAAGATGATTCCTTCCTTGAGAATCACAACATATCTTTTAATAAAATCTTTCTTGATCTAAAATTTCCACTAACAATTTTGTTGCAATGGTAAGCTCTAATTTTTTGGCTTTTCAATTATCCTAGTATCAATAATAGACATCATTCTTTTAAAATAGAACTTTAAAAAATATTAATTACAAAATTAAAAATCATGAAAAAAATCGCATTTATTGCTTTAGTTATCGGTACACTCATGGTGAGTTGCCAAAATGAGCAAAGACAAGCTGTAGAAACTCCAGAAACAGTAGAAACCCTTAAAGCTGATGCTGTCAATAATTTTGAAAGTGCTTTAAAAGCTATTAGCAAAGGAGGTGAAAGATATGTTGGCGAAAATAAGTTGCTTAATGAAGAGGGAATCAAGATTCTTTTACCTGCTGCTACACAATTGGCTTTGGATAAAGGGATCTCTGAGGTGGAATTACAAAGACTTAGTAAAAGGGATATAATAGAAAAAGGACTAAGAATTTATCAGGAAAATATCGCAATATATAGAACAAAAGTAAAATCAAATAATTAAAATACTACTATGAAAAAGCTATTAACACTTTTGCTGGCATCAGGTTCAATTTATTTTATTAATGCTCAAGGTCCTCCGTATGCTGCGACCGATGAGATGCAGATTCTGAATTATAGTAAATTTATGATGGGTGGGCACGTTAGTGCTACTAATAACGGTTCTTTTCCTGCGTTGAGTGGCCCATTTAGTGATAATATTTATCCTGTAGGAGATCCTTTGGGGCGTAATATAACTTCTTACAGAAAATATATGAATTCTCATCTGTCATCTGTTCCAATAAATAATTGGTGGATAGCAACAGCTGCTACAACATCTTATTTAACTCTACCATCTATAAGCCCGGCATTAAACACTCCATTTGGAACTTTAACGGGTTGGGGAGGTATGCAAGTGGAATACTGGGAACCTAATAATGGTTTGCCATCAGGAGGATTTTCTGTGAACTATGATGCAAGAATAGAATCGCCTGGTGGAACGCATATGATACTAACTTACCCGATGACGTATTCTGATGCTAATATATCTGTAACTTCTTTTTATACAGGTGGAACAAATAATGATTATATTGTGGTTATATCCTAAAAATATTCCAATCTTTTAAAACAAGCAGAGTAAAAAAGAATACTTCTTCAATGAGAAGTATTCTTTTATGTTTAACATTTATTTCTTATATCTCAAGAAATCTTAAATCTAACCTGAGGAATACTGTTGCCAGAGATCATCAAGCTATTGTTCTTTTGTGTAAACTATTACTATTTTCACTTTACTGATTCTAAGATTATGATGAGCAATAATGCATTCTGAAAATAATTGATTAGTATATCTTTTATAAAAAGAAAAATTTACTTCTGATAAATCGTACAGAGAATACAATAATTCATACCAATAATTCCTTTTCATTCTTTCTAGATTTGTTCTAAATAATTTGGAAATGAACACTTCAGGCAGCATATCACGGAAAGATTTTCTTAAAAATTCAGCTTTGGCAATAGCAGGATTGGCTTTAACTTCAAATATGATGGGGGCAACTTCAATTTTTAATGATGTAGCTATTTCTTCAAAGGAAAAATTAGCTTTAAAAAACGTTCGGCTTGAAACAGGTTTTGAATATGAAGAAGGTGAAGTGATAGCTACAAAAACCGATTTATTTTATATTGAAATTGAAAATGGGAAAATCACAAAGATTTCTCCCAATCAACCTAATGCAAAGGTTATTGATGCAAAAGGATTTCTAATGCTTCCGGCTTTCAGAGATATGCACATTCATCTGGATAAAACTTTCTATGGTGAAAAATGGCAGGCTGTAAGAAGGAGAGTCGGCGGAGTGAAAGGAATGATTGCTCTCGAACAGCAAATGATGCCTGAGTTATTGAAAAATTCAACATTTAAGGCAGAAAAGATGATTGAATTATTGCAGTCAAAAGGAACTTCCTTTGCAAGAAGCCACGTGAATATTGAGCCTACCTCCAAATTGCAGTCTTTAAAGAATCTGCAGAAAGCTTTAGAAAATAAAAAGGAAACGTTCGGAGCGGAACTGGTGGCTTTTCCACAGCACGGAGTATTTTATACGGATTCTGTTCCGTATCTGAAGGAAGCCGCGAAAATGGATATTGACTTCATTGGTGGAGTAGATCCTTTTACTATTGACGGAGCGATAGAAAAAACAATCGATTTTACGGTTCAGTTGGCGTTAGATAACAAAAAGGGAATTGATATTCATTTGCATGAAAGCGGAGAATCCGGTTTGAAGACGGTTGAGTATTTAATTGATAAAGTCAACGAAAATCCTTCGTTGAAAGGAAAAACTTATTTAAGTCATTGTTTTGTTTTAGGTAAACTGGAGAAAATAAAACAGGAAGAAGTTGCAGAAAAGCTGGGCAATGCGGAAATAGGGATTGTTTCTACGATTCCTTTTGGCAGCTTAATTATGCCGATTCCGACTTTATATAAGCATAACGTGAAAGTATTGACCGGGAATGACAGTATTGTTGATCACTGGAATACATTCGGGACGGGAAGTGTGTTGCAAAAAGCAAATTTAATGGCTCAGTTGTATGGACAATCTACAGAATTCTTATTATCAAGAAGCCTGAAACTGGCGACGGCAAATGTTTTACCATTGGATGATAAAGGGAATCAGCAGTGGCCAAAAGTTAGCGATCAGGCAGATTTGGTGTTCTTAAATGCAAGCTGTTCTGCGGAAGCCGTTTCAAGAATTTCTCATGTGGAATCTTTGATTCATCAAGGGAATATTGTGTTTTAAAAAGAATTTCATTCTGATAAAATTTACGTATTTTAGGGTAAATTATTATGGAATGAGCCATCAGTCAGATTATTTTCCTATTCTCGGTATTCATGAATTTGCGGAGAAGCAGTCAAAAACCTGTGATCTCTTGTTTAATGAATTGAGCGGTGAAAGAAGGATTGATGAACCTCATAAACATGATTTTTTTATCATTAATCTTTTTGAAAGAGGAAAAGGGGTTCATATCATCGATTTTGTTGAATATCAAATTGAGAATCATCAGATTCATCTGGTTTTTCCGGATCAGGTGCATCAATGGACAATTGAAAAAGAAACCATTGGCTATCAATTGATGATCAGCAGAGAATGGTATGAGAGTTTTCTTCCCGCTTTAAGGTTTTCTTCATCTTATTATTTTCAGCATCCTGCTTTTACGGTTTCAAAGGAAATTTATCAATTGTTACTGCATGAGTTTCAGGCTATAAAAAAAGAGCTCAGCGAAGAAAAAATATTCTGGGAGCTAATTCAGAAAAGAAGCGAACTTATCGGTTTATTGGTAAGTAAATCAGTAGAAGGGGTTTTTAAAGATTTTGAGATCTATAATTCTAATCCTATTATTTCTAAGTTTCTGAATTTAATTAATGAATATTTCAAAACGGAACGTTCGGTTTCTTTTTATGCGGATAAATTAAATATTTCAGCAAATTATCTCAATATTGTTTGCAAGAAAATTCTTAACGCATCGGCATCTTCATTAATTCAGGATAGAATTCTACTGGAAGCAAAACGTTTGCTGAAAGTCTCTGAAATGTCTGTAAAAGATATTGTTTACGATTTAGGCTTTTACGATCATGCCAGTTTTTCTAAATTTTTTAAAGCACAGACCGGAATGACACCTTCACAATTCAAAGAATAATCTGTACAAAATCTGAAATAATTTATACACCTGTTTAAAATTTTGCCGGTGTAATTTTGTATGACTAAATGAGAGTTATGCAATCGTCTTATCAATTTATAGCAAAAGGAAATTATTCGCTGAAAAATATCCGTTTGGAAACAGGATTTGAATATGATGATGAAGATGTAATCCGGACGAAAACAGATCTGTTTTGTATCGAAATTGAAGATGGGAAAATAAAATTGGTAAAGTCAAACAATCCTGATTTAGAAGCAATTGATGCAAAGGGGAAACTGATGCTTCCTGCTTTTAAAGATATGCATATTCATCTGGATAAAACTTTGTACGGACTTCCGTGGCAGGCGCTTTCACCCAAAAGAAGAACGGTAAAAGATATGATTGCCTACGAACAGGAAATCATTCCGAAGCTTTTGAAAACTTCTGTAGAAAGAGCGGAACAGTTGATTGATCTGTTACAAAGCTACGGGACGAATTTTGCAAGAACGCATTTTAATATTGATCCTACTTCGGGGCTAAAATCATTAGAAAATTTAGAAAAAGCATTAGAAAATAAGAAAGATTCTTTTAAGGCAGAATTGGTTGCTTTTCCTCAGCACGGTGTTTACTATACAAAGTCTGCTCCTTTAATGGAGGAAGCAGCAAAGCTGAAAAATGTAAACTTTATCGGAGGCTTGGATCCTTTAAGTATTGACGGAAGTATTGAAAAAGTATTGGATTTTACGGTTCAGCTGGCTTTGGATAACAAAAAAGGGATTGACATTCATTTGCATGAAAGCGGAGAATCAGGGATGAAAACAATCAATTATTTAATAGATAAAGCCATTGAGAATCCTGAGCTTCAAGGGAAAACTTTTGTAAGCCACGCGTTTGCTTTAGCTTACTTAAATACAAAAGAAGCGGAAGAAATTGCTCAAAAATTATCCGCTGCAAAAGTGGGAATTGCTTCTTCTGTACCTTTTAGAGGGAAAGTGATGCCTATTCCGACTTTGAAAAAATATGGAGTGAACGTTTTGATCGGAAACGATAATGTCCAGGATTACTGGAGTACATTCGGATCAGGAAATATGCTGCAGAAAGCCAATTTAATTGCAGAGCTTTATGGCTACGAATCTGAATTTGAGCTTTCCAGAGCATTGGAATTTGCGACTCAAAACATTCTTCCATTAAATAATAAAGGAGAGCAGCAATGGCCGAAAACCGGTGATGAAGCCAATGTCGTTTTAGTGGATGCGAGCTGTTCCGCAGAAGCGGTCTCAAGGATTTCCCATGTGGAAGGTTTGATGAATAAAGGAAATCTATTTTGGAAAAAGTAAATATAATATATAGTTGTGTTTTTTTAATACTTGTTTTTATCAATGAAATAATCCATCCCGATAATGAGATGGATTATTTTTTAACTTGATATGAAGAATTGTTACTATATGCTTAGTTCATAGCATCAGTTGTGTCGAAGCTTGTAAGACCAGTCCATCCTTTAGCCCAATCAGGTAAAGCTGTTCCGCTTCCTGCTCCCAATGCAGCTGAATTTTCAGAGTAAACAGAAGTGATATCCACAGCTGTTCCTGCAGTGTTTTTAGCTTTAGATTTTGTAGCAATATTTACAAATCTTAAGTTTTTAATATAAGATCCTGCCTGGAACCACGCTAAAGTTCTGTCAGTTTCAAAATCAAGACCTGTAGTAAAGTTCGCTAAAACGATATTATCGAATTGACCGTTAGATCCTGCTCTTACTTTCATTCCTTGAGATTCTGACCCTCCTGCATTTCCTAAGAAAGTAGCATTGTTAATTGAAGGATTAGAAACTCCGTTTCCGAAAGTTGTATTAGGGTTTGTATCCTGAGTATCTGCTTCAATACCTCTGTTTCCTGGTTCAGCAGCAGTTTGGTAAGCTTTCATTCTTGCAGCATAAAGATAGTTTACAGTACCTTTGTATCCTTCAGTCCAGTCGAAAGAATCATCTCCAACACCTGTTACTACAATGTGATCCAAGTTTACGTTCCCACCGAAACACTCAACACCGTCATCAGCACCAATAGTTACATATACATAAGAAATTGTTGTTCCGCTACCAACTCCGAAAAGAGAAAGCCCGTTGAATTCTTTTTCAGGATTGTATTTGAATCCGCTATCTTTAATTACAAGATATTTGATGATACCAGAGTTATCAGCAGTGTTTGTACCTCCATAAGTTAAGTCACCTAATTCAGAAGTTGACGTTCCTGCAGCAGTTCTGTTTGAAGGAGCGTTACCTAAGATAACAATACCTCCCCAGTGTCCTTGTTTGTGAGCTGTACCTTCGAAAACTACCGGGTTTGAAGCCGTACCGTTAACGAAGATTTTGCCACCTCTGTCTACGATAAGGTAATTAGCACCTTCAGCAACCGTAATTCTTGTTCCTGCAGGGATGATAAGGCTTGCACCATTTTCTACCATTACTTTACCCGTGATTGTATATACTTTAGAAGGATCCAATGTTACTGTAGTTCCGGCAGCAATATTTCCTTTGAAATTGCTTGGATCGATTGTTGAGATTGTTTCTGTTGAATCATCATCAGAGTTGCTACAAGAGATCGCAGCTGATGAAAATGCCGCAGCTAATGAAAAGAAAAGAGCAGCTTTTAAAATTGTTTTTTTCATAACTTTTATAGATTTAAATATTATTAGAATTTATATGAAAGACTTAATCCAACCTGACGACCTTTTGTATAGTCTTTGTGAATGAATGTTTTTGTAGTGTTTTCCTGTTCGATTTTGAAGTGAGGATTTAGCAGGTTCTTTGCAGAAATTCCGATTCCTATTTTATTCAAGGTAAAGCTTAAGTTCATATCAAGAATTTCTCTTGGAACTTCGTAGAAGTTTCCAATGAATCCTGTTCCTACTGAATAAAGGCTTTTTCCAATATGTGAATAGGAAACTACAAAATCTAAACTGTTGATATTATTCCATTTGTAATTATATCCTAGGTTTACGTTTGCAATGAAATCCGCAACTCCCTGCATTTTATCTTTAGGCGTGTTGAATACGATTGTTTTACCTCCGTTTTCCTTTGCAATTTCGTTTTCAGATTTAAATTCCTGCTCAGAATGCATATAGGTTGCATTAAGGAAAGTGTAGATTTTAGAATTATTCCAAGAATAGATATCCTTTCTGAATTCCGCTTCAGCTCCGAAGATATATCCCCAGTCTGAAATGTTGAAATATGTCATGTCACTTGGTGCAGAACTCGCGTAACTTGTTCTTGCAATAGCATTCTGAATGTACTTTCCAAAGGCAGTTACAGAGATAACTTCACCTGATTTCGGAAATAATTCCCACTTTAGATCTGCATTATAGTTATCGGAAGGATAAAGGAATTGATTACCATAAGTATTGGTTGTTACATCGTAGTAAGCAATCGGGATAATTTCTTTTGCCTGTGGTAATGTATATGATTTTGAAAAAGCTAATCTTAAATTCTGTTTGTCATTTAGACTGTACTTGGCATTTAAAGCAGGTAAGAATTTGTTGTATTGCTTATTCTTTTTGCCTTCAGCTGCAATTGGATCTAGCCATTTCATCTGCATATCGATGTAATCAAAACGGCCACCAACCTGAACGATGAATTTATCAGAAAGAGTAATATCTACATTGGCTAAACCGGACTGAATATTTTGTTTTGCGGTATAATAAAATGGCTTAAACAATTTATCAGTAGGCTGGAACGTAATATAACTGAATAATGAGTTGTTCCCTGCATTGATATATCCGTCAATATTATTAGGATCTACAGGTACTACATTACTGAAGTTCATACCAATAGTCGTATTTTCAAACTTTCTGTCCTTATACTGACCATCATATCCTACAGTAACTTTGAATTTTTCGAAAGTTTTAGTAAGATAAGCATGCCCTAAAACCGTGTTATCTTTTAATTCATCAAAATATCTGTGGTTGTTGATTGCACTTCCCGCAATAAGCTGCAAGTTTGTGGCATCGATAGTATTCTGCATACGGTCCGGTCTTTTGCTGTTCAGCATATTGTAACCTAAAGCCCAGTCTGCAGACCATGTACCACCAAATTTATGCGTTCCTAATAATTGATTGACCCAAGTAGTAGTAATTTTATTATCGCCTCTGTTGATGATCACATTTCTGTCTACATCATAAGAATATCCCTGATAAATTTTTGATGACTGATCAGAAGAGTGGATATAATTGGATGTGAAACTGATTCTATGATTGGCATTAATTCTATACCCTAAATTAACTAAAGCCGTTGTATTGGTTTTATAATTAAAACGTTCTACACTTGTATAGTTTTTACTTGGTGTATTATCGAAGAAATAATAGCCTTCTTGTCCCTTACTGTACTCATATGAGTTTTCAAATCCTGCATAAGCAAATAATGAAAGCTTACCGAAAGTAGCACCTCCTTCAATATTCATATCTGTATTGAAAGGATTGTCTGCGTTTTTGAAATTCCAGCTTGTCTGGAAAGGATATTTTTGATATGGATTCCCTTTAGTAAAAGTAGTTTCTTTATACCCGAAGAATCCAGGAGCACCATCCTGTACTTTGAAATCTTTTTTGTCAAATGTCTGAAGATTGATGCTGCTTCCTAAACCAACCTTAAAATAAGGTTTTCCTGAATGTTCTTTAGAAACGATATTCACGTTTGCACCGCCAAAATCACCAAGCATTTTAGGATTGTATACTTTATCTAGTGAAATATATTCGATCATTGAGGTTTTGAAGATCTCAAGATTGATGTTTTTGTACTCAGGATCGTCTGATGGAATTGGTAATCCGTTTAATGTTGTACTGTTGTACCTGTCTCCTAGACCTCTTACGAATATCTGTCCGCTTCCTTCCTGCTTAGTAGTTCCCGTAGCTTTGGTTACAGCTGTTGCAGCGTCTCCTACACCTTGTTTGGCAAGCTGCACAGAACCGACACGCTCGATTACTTCTACAGATTTTTTTTGTAAATTGATAAGGTTGGCTTCAGTTCCTTTTTTAGTAGATCCTTTAATGATTACCCCCTCAATTTTTTTTTCTTTCTTTACGGTATCGTTTTTGCTCGATTGAGCGTAAAGTACAGTTCCCGATGTTGTTAAAAACAAAACTGCAATACTCAGTTTTCTAAAATTCATTTCTTTTACTATATTCTTTCGGTGCAAAGGAATAAAAGATTGTCGGGGTAAATGGTTTAGTAAAATTTAATTTTTTTTTAACTAAACATTAAGAAAAGAATATAATTGTTAACTTTATGTGAACGATGTGTGATTTGTTAATCTGTGCTTTAAAAATTATTAACTTTGACTCGTAAAAATTAAAAATGAACCAAAAGAAAATCCTCTTAATAGACGATGAACTGGATATTTTAGAGATTCTGTCTTACAATTTAGAAAAAGAAGGCTACGATATTTATACCGCTACCAATGGTAACGAAGGAATTGACAAAGCCAAGGAAATTATTCCAGATCTTATCTTATTAGATGTCATGATGCCGGAAAAAGACGGTATCGAAACCTGTCAGGAACTTCGTAAAATAAAAGAACTTCAAAAAACATTAATTGTTTTCCTTTCTGCAAGAAGCGAAGAATTCTCACAATTAGCAGGTTTTCAGGCAGGAGCCAATGATTATATTGTGAAATTAATCAAACCGAAAATCCTTACCTCTAAAGTAAATGCATTATTACAACTCACTTCTCAGGTTTCGGATAATACTAAATTAATTGAAATCGGAGATTTGGTAATTGACAAGGATAATTTCAGAGTTTCAAAAGCCGGGCAACAGTTTTTATTACCTAAAAAAGAATTCGATTTGTTGTATCTTTTAGCTTCCAATACAGAAAAAGTATTCAAAAGAGAAGAGATTCTTGAAAAAGTTTGGGGAAATGATGTAATTGTAGGGGAAAGAACGATCGATGTTCACATCCGTAGATTAAGAGAAAAATTAGGAATTAATACTATTCAGACCTTAAAAGGAATAGGATATAAGCTTATTGTTTAATCTGAAACTTTAGATATACAACTAATTATTAAATATTTGTAAAATTGAAATTTTACAGACTTACTCTCGCCACCTCTTGTTTACTTACAGTGGTGATGTTTCTTTTGGTCATCACTTTTGATTGGCTAAAGGATCTTTATGATCAGACTCCATTCTTCAGAATAGGACTTCTCATCTGTCTGATTCTTATTTTCATTATCAATTATCTGGTGTTGGAGCTGCTTTTCAATTATTATGGAAAAAAGCAGGTTCGTGGACTTTCTCAGCTCTTACCTCAGGAAATTGTACAGGATAACGATGAGAATATTACCATTAAAGAATTGGGGGAGAGATTTTCTGACCTCAATCAGCAGAAAGTTTCTGAAATTGACATGATGAAGGAAATGGAAAGCTACCGTAAAGAATATATCGGAAATGTTTCCCATGAGCTTAAAACTCCGTTGTTTTCTATCCAGGGATATGTGGAAACATTGAGAGATGGGGGAGTCGATAATCTTGCTATTCGTGATAAATATCTGGAAAGAATTGATAAGTCTGTTGAAAGGCTCATTGCCATTGTGACAGATTTGGATATGATCAACAGATTAGAGGCCGGAGAGATCAATCTTACGGTTTCCAGATTTGATGTGAATCTCCTGATTAAAGAGATCTTTGATTTACTCGATCTTGAAGCGGAAAAACGCAATACTACATTACAGATTCAGACTTTGCATCCTCAGATTTTTGTAGATGCCGACAAACAAAAAATATCACAGGTTTTTATTAATTTAATTTCCAATGCTATTCACTATGCCAATAGGCAGGAAGCTAAAGTGGTGGTGAAAACAAGTATTCTTAAAAATAAAGTTCTTATTGAAGTTATTGATAACGGAATGGGGATAAAATCTGAAATCCTACCCAGGATTTTTGAGAGATTTTATCGTGTCGAAACCAGCCGGAGCAGAAGGGAAGGAGGTTCTGGTCTGGGCTTGGCAATTGTGAAGCATATTCTGGAAGCTCATAACGAAAACATTACGGTGGAAAGCGTATATCTTGAAGGAACAAAGTTCAGTTTTATGCTTGAAAAAAGTAAATAACTCCGGCAAAATGTAAGAAAAAAAAATATTTTAAAAAATTCTGAAATATTTTTTTGTCACATGTCATTTATTATATATTTGCAGCAGAGATTTATCATAATAAAAAAGGCAAAAAGTAATTTAAAAACTGATATGGTTTACAAAATCCGCGTAATATTAGATGCGAAAGAAGATATTTTCCGTGATATCGAAGTTAAAGGGAAACAGACGCTATGGAACTTACATTTAGGTATTAAGAGTGCATTCAGCTTGCAGGGTGACGAGCTTTCTACTTTTAATTTACTTGAAGAAGATGGAACGATAGTGAAAAGTGTTCCGTTGGAAGATATGAGTGACGACGGTGATGGCGAAATTATGTCTGATGTATACATTGATGAAGCCTTCGAAAACTCAGGAGATAAAGCACAGTTCCAATACGGGCTTCTTGATCTTTGGGAATTCTTCTGTGAATTGGTAGAAGTAATCGAAGAGACAAAAGGAGTAAATTACCCTATCACTGTATACAGATTTGGTAATGTACCTTTAAAAGCTCCTAGCAAAAACGGTGCTTCAGGAGGATCAAAGAAAAAATCTGCAATGCCTTTGATGGATGATGATTTCAGCTTTGATGATGATTTTGGAGGAAGCAGCAACTTTGTGGATGAAGATGATGATAACTTTGACGATGAGGAAGAAGACTACAATGATGATGTTTTTGATGATGAAGATGATAACGATGATGAAAGATAAAATATCTAAACAATATATTAACCCTGAATGAAAATTCAGGGTTTTTTATGCAATAAACAGAAGCAGAAAATAGTTTTTAATCAAAATTTATCATTTACAGTTCATTTCTATTATCACTCAATTCGTTACTTTTGTTAAAAATAGATAAAATGAAAAAATGGATTTTATCGGCTTTAACCGGTATAGGAATGATTTCCTGTACTACTCAAAACATAAATAAGAACACTATGGATTTCCCGAAAGAATGGAAGCATACTACTAATATCTACGAAGTAAACGTAAGACAATATACAGAAGAAGGAACCTTCAGAGCATTTGAAAAAGAAATGCCCAGACTGAAAGCGATGGGTGTAAAAACACTTTGGTTCATGCCTATTACTCCTATTGCCCAACAAAATAAAAAAGGAAGCATGGGAAGTCCGTATGCGGCTTCGGATTATGTTTCTATCAATCCTGAACTTGGAACGATGGCAGATTTTAAACATATGGTAAACGCTGCCCATAGATTAGGCTTTAAAGTTATTATAGATTGGGTAGCCAATCATACGGGTTGGGATCATATTTGGACAAAGACACATCCTGAATTTTATCTAAAAGATCCGGATGGAAAATTTCATATTGCTTCAGGGATGGATGATATCATTGAGCTGGATTATAAAAATCAGGAGATGAGAAAGGCCATGATTGATGCCATGAAGTTTTGGGTAAAGGAAACCAATATAGACGGCTTCAGATGTGATTTGGCATCCTGGGTTGAAGTAGATTTCTGGGAACAGGCAAGACCGGAAGTAGAAACCATAAAGCCTCTTTTCTGGTTAGGGGAATTTGATGAACTCGAAAACCCTGAATACGGAAAAGTCTTTGATGCAAGCTATTCCTGGAAATGGATGCATGCTTCGAATGATTACTACAACCAAAACCAGCCTTTGCAGAATCTTAAAGATTTACTGGCAAAATATACAGCAATAGGAGACGGTTCGATGAGAGCTTGGTTTACCTCCAATCATGACGAAAACTCCTGGAATGGAACAGAATATGAAAAATATGGGGTTATTACCAAGCCAATGGCAGTTTTTTCAGCAACCTGGAATGGTGTTCCGTTGTTGTATTCAGGACAGGAGCTGCCTAATAACAAAAGGTTGGAGTTTTTTGAAAAAGACCCTATAAAATGGACTAATAATTATCAAAATGCAGATTTCTATAAAACCTTACTCAATTTAAAGTCTTCCAATCCTGCTTTAAGAGGTGGTGATCCTGCAGCTTCTACCCAGCTTCTGAATACGACAGCAAATGATAAAATTTTAGCTTATCTCAGAAAAAATGGGGAAAATGAAGTTTTAGTGGTATTAAATATGTCAAAGGAAGCCGTTGACTTTACTATTGAAGACGATCGTTTATCAGGTGTTTTTACCAATGTTTTTGAAGGGACAAAGCGTGATTTTAATCAAGGAAAGAATTTTCTTTTTCAGATATCAGACTATGCTGTCTTTGAGAAATAGTGGTTATACCGAAATACTTTAGTATACTCTTGATTATGAAAGACTGAGAGCTCGTTACTGTATATTGTATAACGAGTTGCTGTCCTTAAAAGAAAAAAATGAATAAAGAACAGATATTAAATACAATAAAAATAAAGGTAGAAGAGAAAGTTCATGCTTTCGAAAAACTTATCGCGGAAACCAGGGCATCAAATAATGATACCAAAAGTTCGATGGGAGATAAGTACGAAACGGGAAGAGAAATGCTTCAGCAGGAAATTAATAATCTTCAGAGACAGCTTAACGAAACATTGAGTCAGCAGGCTGTACTTCAGAAAATCACTTCAGAGCCATCTTTGAAAGTACAGAACGGAGCATTGGTGAAAACTGATAAAGGTTTGTTCTACGTTTCGGTTTCAGTAGGTGAAATTATTTTCAATGATCAAAAGATCATGACCGTTTCGGTAGAATCTCCATTAATAAAAGCAATGTCCGGAAAAACAAAAGACGATCAATTTATGATCAATACTATGCTGCAGACTATTGAGGAGATCTGGTAATTAAATGTTATTGTTTTGTTGTAATTAAAAATGATGAAATGCTATTTTTTTATTTTGTTTTTCTAGGAAATTATAGTGTTTTATAAAATAGTTTTAGATAAATTAACGTAACTGTTGTAAAATTAAGAAAACTTTATTGTTAAAATTTTAAGACGTGTATGGTTTCTTCGTAACTTGTTAGTAGTTATTTAAAGAAATATATAAAATTTTATCAATATGGGAATTTTAGAAAATAAAGTAGCTATTGTTACAGGTGCCGGTTCAGGAATCGGATTGGCTATTGCAGAAACGTATGCCAAAGAAGGGGCAAAAGTGATTGTTTCAGACATTAATGAAGAACACGGAAAACAGGTAGTGGAAAAAATAAAATCATCAGGAGGTGAGGCTTCATTTGTAAAAGCAGATACTTCGAAACCTGAAGAAGTGGAAGCTTTGGTAAAATCAACAGTTGAGATATACGGAAGATTGGATATTGCCTGTAACAATGCGGGAATTGGTGGAGAGCAGGAACTGACGGGAGATTATAGTCTGGATAGTTGGAGAAAAGTATTAAGTGTAAACTTAGATGGTGTTTTCTACGGCTGTAAATATGAACTGGAACAAATGGATAAAAACGGAGGCGGAGTGATTGTAAACATAGCATCTATTCACGGTACGGTTGCAGCACCGCTTTCGTCAGCTTATACCTCAGCAAAACATGCGGTTGTAGGACTTACAAAAAATATCGGCGCCGAATACGGGCAAAAAAATATCCGTTGTAATGCAGTCGGTCCTGCTTATATTGAAACACCGCTTCTGGAAAGTGCAAGCGGAGATATGAAAGAGGCACTGATTGCAAAACATCCGATGGGAAGGCTGGGAACACCTCAGGAAGTGGCAGAATTGGTTTTATTCTTAAGTTCTGACAAATCATCATTTATGACAGGAGGTTATTACCTTGTAGATGGTGGTTATACTGCAGTTTAAACTTAAACTTTATATTTGATAATCTTAAACCATCGGTTTTGGGACAAAAGAATATAAAAAAATAATAGAAAGCATTCATGGTTGTGAATGCTTTTTTTATAACTTACAATAACAAAAAATCATTAAGTTTTTTCTAAATTTGGACACTATAAATCGCTTTCAAAATGCAAAATTATTTAGACCTTTTACAGCATATTTTAGATAAAGGAACCGACAAAACAGATAGAACGGGAACCGGAACAAGAAGTGTTTTCGGATATCAGCTTAGATATGACCTGTCAAAAGGATTTCCTTTGGTAACCACCAAAAAAGTGCATTTGAAATCTATTATTTATGAATTGTTGTGGTTTTTGAAGGGTGATACCAATATCAAATACCTAAAAGATAATGGAGTTTCTATTTGGGATGAGTGGGCGGATGAAAATGGAGATTTGGGACCGGTTTATGGAGCTCAGTGGAGAAGTTGGCATGGAGCAGACGGAAAAGTGGTCGATCAGATTACTGAAGTGATCGATCAGATCAAAAAAAATCCGGATTCCAGAAGGTTGATTATTTCTGCATGGAATGTTGCTGAAATCCCTAATATGGCTTTGGCGCCTTGTCATGCTTTATTCCAGTTCTATGTGGCGGATGGAAAATTATCGCTTCAGCTGTACCAGAGAAGTGCGGATGTTTTTCTGGGTGTTCCGTTTAATATAGCAAGCTATGCATTATTATTGATGATGGTAGCGCAGGTTTGTGATCTTGAAGTTGGGGATTATGTTCACAGTTTTGGAGATGTCCACATCTATAACAATCATTTTGAGCAGGTTCAGAAGCAGCTTTCCAGAGATCCGAGACCTCTTCCTACCATGAAATTAAACCCTGAAATTAAAGATATTTTCGGGTTCGATTTTGAAGATTTTACTTTGGAAAATTACGATCCGCATCCGGGAATTAAAGCTCCTGTTGCGATTTAAAGATTTTAACTCAATAAAAATTAAATATAAACAATCAAGTGAAGTGTAAACTTCACTTTTTTTGTAACATCTTTTGAAATTTTTCAACCTATTAAAGCAAATCTCAGAATATGTTAAAAAAGTTATTTTTTCTGTCGGCAATCAGTATTTCTGGTCTTGCATTTTCCCAAAACAATGTCAAAGAAAAGCTGGGGAATTATTTTGATTCTCTTTTTGTACATCATAAAGTAATGGGGAGTTTTGCATTTGCAGAAAATGACCGCCCGACTTTTGTGAAAGTAATCGGATTTGCCGATGTTGAAAAAAATCAAAAAGCGAATGTAAACACACAATATCGAATCGGATCAATCAGTAAGACTTTCACGGCCGTTTTAATTATGAAAGCAGTTGAGGAAAAAAAGATTTCTTTAAATCAAAAACTTTCTGAGTTTTATCCTGAAATTCCCAATGCGGATAAAATCACCATAGAGAATTTACTTCAGCACAGAACGGGAATCCACAACTTAACCAACGAGGCCGAATATTGGCAATACAATACAAAACCTCAGACAGAGACTAGCTTGGTTAATATCATTAAAAAATATAAAAGTGATTTTGAACCGGGTGCAAAACACGAATACAGCAATTCAAATTATATCCTGTTGGGTTTTATCCTTGAAAAAGTGTACAAAAAATCTTATGCGGAATTAATTAAAGCTAAAATTACCAAACCTTTAAAGCTGACCTTAACTGAAGTTGGAGGAAAAATTGATACTTCGAAAGATCAGGCAAAATCTTATCAGTTTACCAACGGAAAATATGAAGTTTCGAATGAAACCGACATGAGTATTCCGATCGGAGCCGGAAATATTATCTCGACACCAAGAGATCTTTTGAGTTTTATTCTTGGGCTGGAGCATGGGAAACTAATCAAAAAGGAAAGTCTGGAAAAAATGAAAAACTTTGTGGATAATTACGGATATGGATTGGTAAAAGTTCCGTTTGGCAAATATTCGGGATTTGGGCACACCGGCGGAATTGATAATTTCAGATCGGCATTGTTTTATTTTCCGGATGTAAAAACAGCGGTAAGCTTTACAGCGAACCAGGCGGATATGGACACTAACGAAATCTCCATCAAAATGATGGAAACTGCAACGGGAAAAGATTTTGAAATGCCCAGTTTTAAAACTCTGGAAATCCCGGAAAGCGAATTACAGAAATTTGTAGGAAATTATTCTAGTCCGGATGTCCCTTTAAAAATTAATATCTTTATCAAGGACAAAAAACTAATGGCACAGGCAACAGGACAAGGTGCATTTCCTTTGGAGGCAACTTCAGAGACGAGCTTTAAATTCGACATGGCAGGAATTGTCATCGATTTTTACCCTGCGAAAAAACAGTTTGTAATCATTCAGAGAGGAACAAAAAATACGTTTACGAAAGAATAAAACAAAAGAAAATTATTCAACATTTAAATAAAAATAACTCTAAATAATACTAATGAAAAAAGCCATTTTATCGATTGCTCTTTTGGGTGGGATTTTCTTTTCCACAACTATAGCAGCGCAAACCGAAACTTCAGGCAGAGAAAAGGTGTACAGAGCTACCCATACAAAAGTAACGGAACTAAAGCATACCAAGCTAAAAGTAAACTTCGATTATCAGAAAGAACAGCTGAATGGTGAAGAATGGCTGACTGCTGCTCCGTTTTTTTATTCTACCAACGAATTGACGCTTGATGCAAAAGGAATGTTGATTCATGAAGTCGCTTTGGATACCAATGGTAAGAAGTCTCCTTTAAAATATGATTATAAGGATGATATTCTGAAGATTACTTTAGATAAAACCTACCAGAAAAATCAGGATTACACGGTTTATATTAAATATACAGCACGTCCGAATGAAGTAAAGCAACAGGGAAGTGCGGCAATTAATGATGCCAAAGGATTGTATTTCATTAATGCTCAGGGAAAAGATCCGGATATGCCGACTCAGATCTGGACACAGGGAGAAACGGAATCTTCTTCCGCATGGTTTCCTACCATTGATAAATCCAACCAAAAAACAACTCAGGAAATTTATATGACGGTTCCTGATAAGTATGTAACTCTTTCTAACGGACTTTTAAAAGATTCTCAGAAAGAAGCAAATGGATTGAGGACAGATCATTGGGTAATGGATAAGAGACATTCTACTTATCTTTTTTTCATGGGAGTGGGCGAGTATGCGATTGTGAAGGACAAATGGAGAAATATTCCGGTTGATTACTATATCGAAAAAGAATACGAACCTTATGCAAAACAGATCTACGGAAATACTCCGGAAATGATTGAGTTTTTCTCTAAAAAACTGGGTTATGATTATCCATGGGCAAAATATGCGCAGATTTCCGGAAGAGACTACGTGAGTGGGGCAATGGAAAATACCACGGCAACACTTCATGGAAGCGATATTTTACAAAAGCCGGGACAATTAATTGATGAAAATACCTGGGAAGATACCATTGCTCATGAACTATTCCATCATTGGTTTGGAGATTTGGTAACTGCGGAAAGCTGGAGTAATTTAACGGTAAACGAATCTTTCGCTAACTACTCAGAATATCTTTGGAACGAATATAAATACGGAAAAGACCAGGCGGATTATCATCAGATGACGGATGTTAATATGTATCTGCATAATCCCGGAGATTTTAAGAAGGATCTTGTAAGATTTAATTATGACTCCCGTGAAGATGTTTTTGATCTGGTTACCTATCAGAAAGGAGGTGGAATCCTTCATATGTTGAGAAATTATTTGGGAGATGATGCTTTCTTTGCAGGGTTGAATGATTATCTGAAAACATATGAATATCAGAATGCAGAAGCTCATCAGTTGAGATTGTCTCTGGAAAAAGTTTCGGGAAAAGATTTGAATTGGTTCTTTAATCAATGGTACTTTGGAAGCGGAAATCCGAAAATTAAATATTCTTACACTTTCGAACCTGTTAAAAAACAAGTGGCAGTTGTTATTGAGCAGACTCAGGAATTGCCATTCCAGTTTCCTTTGGCAATTGATGTTTACGATAATGGAAAGCCGAAGAGATATAACGTTTGGGTAAATGCGGAGGCAAAAAATACATTCAATTTTGATGTTTCTAAAAACGCAGACTTGGTTAATATCAATGCGGATGGAGTGTTATTGGCAGATATTACTGATGAAAAAACTCCAGAACAAAATTTAATGCAGTTCCTGGGTTCAAAAGAATTCAAAAGCAGGTATGAAGCATTAAATGGAATTAAAAGCCAGGTGGGGAAAAATCCTGCTGCTACAAAATTATTAGCAGCTGCGATTAAAGATCCTTTTTTCAGGGTAAGGATGAAAGCTTTACAGTTGATGGATTTATCCAATGCAGAACAATTAAAAGCAATGGGTGTTGAAGTTGAAAAACTGGCTTCAAATGATCCGAAAACATTGGTTCAGGCGTCAGCAATTTCTGCCCTGGCAAAAACAAAAGATAAAAAATACCTTCCGGTTTTCGAAAAAGGAGTGAATGCGGTTTCGAATGCGGTAAAGGCAAGTTCTGTAAGCGCAATTATTGATGTTGATCCGTCAAGAGCTAATGCTTTAGCTGATAAAATCGATTTGGAAGGTGCTCCTGATAACTTATTAGAAAAACTGTTGCCAATTATTGTTAAGAATAAAGTGACTTCCCAAATGTCAAATATTGCTCAGGTGGCAGCTTTTTATCCGTTTGTCAAATTTCAGAATCCGGAACTGGGAAAATCTGCGGAAGAAGGATACAACTGGATCATGAGTTCCGATAATTTGAAGGCAACCGAAAGCATTACAAAGATGTTGGGACATGCAAAAGGGCAGTTAGGGGATAACCCACAGGCGAAAATGATGATAAGCCAGATGTTAAAAGATGGTTTAAGTAAAAAAATGGAGCTTTTGAAACAGAATCCACAAAGTGCATCGAGTATTAATAAGCAGATTGATGTGATCAATAAAACGATTGAAGATTTTAAATAAATATTTAAGATAAGATATTGTTTTAAATTATGATAACCACTATTTTTATAGTGGTTTTTTAAATTAATTTTAATTTTATATCGTAATTTATTATTGATTTAATATTAAATATTTATTAATTATGGTATTTATTTAATTGTTAATTTGTAGATTTGTTATGAATTTAATACTTAATAACTGAAAATGAAAACAAGTCTATTTTTTAAATTGATGATGAATCGTCAATTTTTTTCTTTTTTATTGATGCTTTTTGTAATTGGTTTTAATGCGCAGGTTTCTACATTTCCCTGGACAGAAACTTTCGAAGACAGTTCGCCAACCAGAGCAAGCTGGACGCAAATATATGAAACGAATAATGTGAGCTGGACTTTTACTTCTGCGGCAACTACGGGAAGTATAGGAGTTACAGCTTTTGCAGGAACTAAATTTGCCAATTTTCCTGCAAATACCACTTCTGCTGACAAAACCAAACTGGTAAGTCCTCCTTTAAACTCTGCGAATCTTACTTCTCCTAAAATCAGTTTCTATCTTATCAATCCGCAACAGAATGGCAATGCAAACTGGGTAAGAATTTATTATAGAATGTCCGCTACAGATCCTTGGTCAACATTGATGGGATTTCAGCCTCCTTTCGCTTCCTGGTATCTTTTTGCCAATATCGGGATGCCGCCCAATATTTATCAGGTTGCTATAGAATGTGAAAATGCTCAGGGATATTCTACATTAATAGATAATGTTACCATAAGTAATGATGTTTTAAGCAGCAAAGAAATTTCAAAGCTGTCGAATACACAGATTAAATATTTCCCGAATCCGGTAAAGGATATTCTGAACTTTAAAGGAGAAGAAAGAATACAGGAAATCAGTATTTATGACGAATCAGGGAAAAAGGTTCAGACCAATAAGGTTGAAGCTGATCAGGGGAGTATGAATGTTTCTGCTTTAAGCGGTGGAATGTATATTGTTTCAGGTAAAACTGAGAATGGAGAAATAAAAACATTTAAAATGATAAAAAAATAAAGAATAAGGTTGCATAAAAAACTAAATTTTTTATTAGTCGGAGCATCTCTCCCCAGAGGTGCTTTTTAAATAATTTGTCAGATTCAGAATTTTGCTTGAAAAAATAGATTAAAATTTTATGACTTTACTGTTTTACTTAAAAATTTTAAATATTTAGCAAAAACTATAACTAATTAAACGTTTACATTTTTTAAATTCGTATAAAATTAAAATAATATGACTTTTGGAATCGAAGCAGCAAGCTATTATGTACCTTCCTTATATTTGGAAATTAAGGATTTAGCAGAAAAAAGAGGAATTGAACCTGCAAAACTGGAAAAAGGACTAGGATTGCATAAAATGGGTTTTCCTGATGTTCATGAAGATGCAGCAACCTTTGCAGCCGAAGCTTTGCTGAAACTGATTAAAGATTACAATATCAATCCAAAAGAAATATCAAGAATTTATCTGGGAACAGAAAGTGCTCTGGATGCGGCAAAACCAACGGCTTCTTACGCCATGCAGATGGTTGAAAAAGTCTTAGAAGCAGAATTCGGAGAAAGATGTTTCAAAAACTGTGACGTGGTAGATATGACTTTTGCTTGTATCGGAGCAGTAGACGCTCTTCACAATTCTTTAGATTTCGTAAGAGCAAATCCTGACAAAAAAGCGGTGGTTATTGCGAGTGATTACGCAAAATATGAGCTGGTTTCTTCCGGTGAATATACGCAGGGTGGAGGTGCTGTTGCTGTTTTAGTATCTTCCAAGCCTGAGTTAATAGAAATTGAAAACAATTGGGGAGTAGCTACAGAATCTGTTTTCGACTTTTTCAAGCCGAGACGCCATTTTACAAAAGAAGATTTAACAAATGCTCCCGAAAATTTCCCTGAGAAAATTGAAGTTTTTACGGATGAACCTGTTTTTGACGGACAATATTCCAACCAATGTTATCAGGACAGAATCAGAGAAGCTTATAATCATTATAAAGAGATTACCGGAAAAAATAAACCTTATGAGATCTGGAAATATCTCATTTTCCATCTTCCTTATGCTTTTCACGGAAAAAGAGTTTTCACTGAAATTTACAGCTTAGAAAACGGATTGTCTTATGAAACTCCTGATGAGCAAAAATCGGTTGCAAAATCTGAGGAATATATTCAGTTTATCAATGATAAAATTGAGAAATCCCAAAGAGCTTCTTCAGAAATTGGAAATATGTATACAGCCTCTATTTTTATGGCTTTACTTTCCGCATTGCAGACTTCTTTCAACGAAAATGAAGAATTAGCTGGGCAGGAAATCGGATTTTTAGGCTATGGAAGCGGTTCCAAGTCTAAAGTCTTTGCCGGAAAAGTTTCTGAAAACTGGAAAAATGTGGTGGCAAAATGGGATTTATTTGAAGGATTAAAAAACAGAAAGGCAATCGATTTTGATACCTATGAAAAGCTACATAGAAAGCAATTGGAAAATTCTGTGAACAACAACTATAAAGGTTTCGGATTACAATCTGTAGAATTGGAAAGCCCTGTTTTGAAAGGAGCAAGATATTACAATTATCAAGGGTAATCAAATTAATAAGGCCTCAATGTCAAATTGAGGTCTTTTTTATTCTAAAAATAAAACCTTATCCTGGTAGTTTTTTGGGGTAACTCCTACCAGTTGCTTGAATACTCTTGTGAAGTAATTGGTATCCGAAAAACCGGTCTGGTAAGCCGTTTCTTTAATACTGTTCTGACTCGCTAACAATTCTTTTGCCTTATTAATTCTTTCCTGTAAAATAAAATCATTCGGAGAAGTTCCCAGCTCATCTTTAAACATTTTAAAGAAATTTGATTTGCTTACATAAGCCAGTTTGGCAATACTCTCAATCGATAATTTCTGGTGAAGATTTTTTCTGATATAATCTACAGCAAAGCCGATTCTGGATTTATTCTTTACAATATTCTTTTCCACCATACTTCTCGCCTGAGTTTGCATCAGACGGATCAAAAGTTCTTTTAAGGCGAAATCGGCCATAATATCTTTTTGGGAATTATCATCCATCGCAATTCTCATGATATTATTGGTAGCCGAAGCCAAAGACTGATTGTTAAACAAAAAATATTCATCCAGCTCAATATTCCACCGGGAAGTTTCATCTACTTTAGGAAGATGATAGTTTAAATGATTCAGAGAATTTTCAATAAATTCAGGATTCAGGCTCAAAGAAATGCATTGTGATGGCGTTTCATCTGCTTCAGGAAAATCAATTACCATTGTCTCTCCCGGTGAAACAAGCACACTTTCTCCAGGATAATAGTCAAAGTAATTCGTCTTATTATCCAGTTTCATATGTTTTTTTCCACGGAGCATTGCGGTGAATGCTATTGTTTCAAAATGCAGTTTTACATCAAATGCAGCCTTATGGGTTTCATAAATGCTAAATTCACAATTGTTTAGATTGAATTTTGTCTGATTTTCAACCAGATGTAATAGCTGGTTTTCCCTTTTTAATTCGGGAGTTTCTAATAAAATCTTGTTATTGTTCATTTCTAAACATTTTTTATAACCTGTTTACTCAAATATAGAAAATAATCAACTTAAATAAATGTTAATGAAATAATAAAATTATCACTCTGCACGATTTTGATATTTTTTTGTACGATTTTGCTATATGAATGTTGCTGGTAAGTGTAATTTGGCTTTACAGAAAAATTAAAACTATATAAATATGAGCACTACAGCACAACTACAATCAGGTACTTTATTACAGTGGCCTGAATTTAAAAGCAGATATGATAACTATATTAACGGAAAATTTACAGCACCTGTAAACGGGCAGTATTTTGACGTAGTTTCTCCTGTTGATGGAAGAAATTTCACACAGGCGGCTCACTCTTCAAAAGAAGATTTGGAATTGGCGGTAAATGCTGCAGAAAAAGCATTTCAGACCTGGAAAGATACTTCTTCTACAGAAAGGAGTATTATTTTAAACAAAATTGCAGACAGAATCGAGCAGAATTTAGAGTACATCGCAACGGTTGAAACGATAGACAACGGAAAAGCTGTAAGAGAAACTTTAGCAGCAGATATTCCTCTGGCAATTGACCATTTCAGGTATTTTGCTTCGGTAATCAGGGCTGAAGAAGGTTCTCATAATGAACTGGATAAAGATACGGTTTCTCTTATTGTCCATGAACCTCTTGGCGTTATCGCTCAAATCATTCCATGGAATTTTCCAATTTTAATGGCGGTTTGGAAGCTGGCTCCCGCTTTGGCAGCAGGAAACTGTGTGGTGTTAAAACCTGCCGAAAGTACACCGATCTCCATTATGGTTTTGATGGAACTAATTGGCGATTTACTTCCTCCTGGAGTTGTAAATATTGTGAACGGCTTCGGAGCAGAATTAGGAAGGGCTTTAGTGACAAATCCAAAAGTGGCAAAAGCAGCATTTACGGGTTCTACAGCCACAGGTCGTTTGGTAATGCAGTATGCAACAGAAAATATTATCCCTGTAACATTGGAGTTGGGAGGAAAATCTCCGAACGTTTTCTTCAGTTCGGTAATGGATGCCGATGATGAATTTTTAGATAAAGCGATTGAAGGAGCGGTTCTTTTTGCTCTAAATCAGGGTGAAATCTGTACCTGCCCGTCAAGATTATTAGTTCAGGAAGATATTGCAGATGCTTTCATCGCGAAAGTGATCGAAAGAGTAAAAGCGATTAAAGTAGGTAACCCACTGGATAAAACCGTAATGATGGGAGCTCAGGCTTCTAAGATTCAAAAAGATAAAATCCTTTCTTACATTCAGTTAGGAAAAGAAGAAGGAGCAGAAGTGCTTGTTGGTGGAGATGTGAACAATGTTGGTGAAGGTTTGGAAAACGGATACTATATCCAACCGACTATTTTTAAAGGAAACAACAGGATGAGAATTTTCCAGGAAGAAATTTTCGGACCAGTATTGGCTTTTACCACGTTTAAAGATGAAGAGGAAGCATTACGAATTGCAAACGATACTATTTATGGTCTTGGAGCTGGAGTTTGGACAAGAGATGCACACCAGCTATACAATATCCCGCGCCAGATTCAGGCAGGCAGAGTTTGGGTGAACCAGTATCATTCTTATCCGGCAGGGGCGCCTTTCGGAGGCTATAAACAGTCGGGAATCGGCCGTGAAAACCATAAAATGATGTTGGATCACTACCGTCAGACCAAAAACATGTTGATTTCATACAACAAAAACAAATTAGGTTTCTTTTAATTTTTAAATATTAGGGCGTGCCCGTTTTCCCCGTCTCGACAACGGGGAAAAACGGTCGGGCTATCCAGGGCTTCACTTCGTTTCGGTGCTTCGCACTCTCGTTTTTTCAAACGAGACCCTTCCTATCCCTCACGCAAACAATAGTACTTCTTGCCTGAAATTCAGGTGAGCCGGAGATCTTGTAAAAATTCATAAGATAAAATTCTTAGTGATCTTGGCTAAGTCAAACGCTTTGCGAGCTTAAAATACACAGCCTAATTGGCAAAAAAAGTCTTTGGGCTCTTTGCGTTAAAAAAAATCATCAAATTAAAAGATGAAACATTAAACTAAAAACTAATCAAAAAATCAAGATATGATTCCAAAAACAATGAAAGCTGCCGTTGTTCAAGGCTATGGACAACCCTTAAAAATAGAAGAAGTTCCGGTAAGAGAGCCCGGAAGATATGAAGTTTTGGTAAAAGTAATTGCATGTGGAGTTTGCCATACAGACTTACACGCTGTTGACGGAGACTGGCCTGCAAAGCCTAAAATGCCATTGATTCCCGGGCATGAAGGGGTCGGAATTGTGATCGCTTGCGGACCGGAAGCTTATGTAAAGGAGGGTGATGCGGTAGGAGTTCCATGGCTGTATTCCGCTTGCGGATGTTGTGATTACTGCATTACGGGTTGGGAAACCCTTTGTGAAGCCCAAAAAAACGGAGGTTATAGTGTTGATGGAGGTTTTGCAGAATATGTTATTGCAGACTCACGATATGTTGGCCATTTGAAATCCGATGTTAACTTTTTAGAAATCGCACCTATTCTTTGTGCGGGGGTAACGGTTTACAAAGGTTTAAAAGAAACCGAAACAAAACCAGGAGAGTGGGTAGCTATTTCAGGAATTGGAGGATTGGGGCACGTTGCGGTACAATATGCAAAAGCCATGGGGATGCATGTTGCGGCGATTGATGTTGCAGATGACAAATTAGATTTAGCGAAAAAATTGGGAGCAGACTTAGTGGTCAATGCAAAAAACACAGATCCTGGAGAATATCTTCATAAAGAAGTCGGCGGAATGCACGGCGCGTTGATTACGGCGGTCTCTCCCATTGCTTTTAAACAGGGGATTGATGTTCTGAGAAGAAAAGGAACTATTGCTTTGAATGGTCTTCCTCCGGGCTCCTTTGAATTACCGATTTTTGAAACGGTGCTGAAGAGAATAACTGTAAGGGGTTCAATTGTAGGAACCAGAAAAGATCTTCAGGAAGCCCTGGACTTTGCCAATGAAGGATTGGTAAAGGCAACGGTGACTCCTGCAAAATTAGAAGATATCAATAATGTTTTTGATAAAATGAAAAAAGGGCAGATTGATGGCAGAATCGTTCTCGATATTGCAGGCTCAAATTAAATGATGATGAGTGGGTTCGGCGAAATGAAATTTCGCCGAACTTTTTTAACTTTACTGTAGTCAAATGGTAAAAAAAGCAATAGTTAAATTGTACGAAATTAAACTGTCTAAGGGTTATCAAGAAGAATAAATATAACAATACGTCAACTCACGCAGAGTTTTCCAATATGATATTAGGAGAAATTTTATTTTTGAAGTTCTAATTAAAAGCATGATGGGAGATTTAATTTCAAGAGATTTAATCCTGAATTGGTTGAAAGCCTGGTGTATATCACGTGATTTGCCTTTGCCAGCCGAATATAAATCAGGGTTTAAAGTAGATGTTGGATATCCGGATCAAAAACAACGTTATGTTTTTCCAGAACTTAATGATGATTTTTTTCAATTATCAAATGAAATTGATGATACTTGGATTTATCTTAAATTCTGTGGTTCTCCGGAAGACATAAAAGATAAGATTCCGGCAAGATGGGAGATCCAGCCTCAGGGTTACATGATGTATTGCTTTGAACCAATGAAAGCTGTTCATCTTGAGTTAAGTGACGATTATAATCTAAAAGTTCAGGTTTTAAACTCAGTATTTATCGCTCAAATTCTGACGGATAAAAATAAAATTGCCTCGGAAGGCCGTCTTATACTTGTTGATGATTTGGCAATTTATGATAGAATTGTAACACACGAGGAGCATAGGGGGAAAGGACTTGCTACCATTCTAATGAAAGAATTGGAAAATATTGCAATCTCGAATGGTATTCGGAAGAATTTTTTAGTAGCTACCCAGCAAGGGAAGTCTCTTTATGAAAAATTAGGCTGGAAACTTTACACGCTTTATACTTCGATTGTTATTGTACCTTAAATTAGAAACAAGTAATGTCGATATTTAAATTATCACAAAAGAAAAAATTATGCAAACCAAAATATCACGTCTTTCAGCCACGGAAAAAGCCATAGAAGTGATCTGGGAATTAGAAAAAAAATATGGCGATTTGATGTTTTATCAAGCAGGAGGCTGCTGCGAAGGAACACAACCTCAATGTTTCGAGAAAGGAGGAATCTTCCCAAGAATGAATGATGCCATGATCGGCACCATCAACGGCCATGAATTCTGGATCGACCGTGATCTTTTCGAATACTGGAAATATTCGCATTTCACATTGGATGCTGTAGATGGTTTCGGACCGGGAGGGTTTTCTTTGGAAACACCTTTAGGAAAAACATTTAAAGTCAATTACAGACTTTTCACACAGGAAGAATTACAAAATCTGGAACCTGTGAAAAGAAGTGAATAATTATCGTATATTTTTTAAGGAATTATTTTTTTGAGCAATAAAATTCAATTCTCTTAAAAAGTCATATTTGCCTCTTTTGATGCTTCTTTTCAGTATGAAATATTGGATAATAGCCACAAAGAACGGAAGAACAAGAATAAAATAATTATTTTCGTCTTTACTAATTTGGCTGGCAATAAACATGGTAAAAACAGTTGAGATGATCATTGTTATAAAATGAAAAAAGAATGGTTTAAATTTTATTTCAAGTGATGTTTTATTATTCACTTCCAAAATACTTCCCATTATAACCGAATGTAGAATATTAAAATCGAAGAAATGCAGCCTTCTTTTAATTGTAAAATCATTCTTGTTCACAGTTCCCCGATATTCAAACCTTGTAGGAATCCCGTTATCAGGAATTAGAGATATGAAAGACGTATTAGTATTATAGGTGATCTTCTTCAGGCTTTCTACAAATTCAGATGTGTTCATGTCAATATCGAATTTGAGACTATCATAAAGCCCGATACTTTTATAAAAAGAATTCATATTAATAAAAATTAAACTTTCACAAACCTACTCACAAACATGGAAGCTACCAATTGACCGACAGCATTCAGAACTGTAGCTAAAGGATCAACGAGTGTTCCGATAATCATCACTGCCGGAATGGCTTCCTGTGGCAATTTATAAACAGAAATCATCAACATTTCGCCAATATATCCGCCATTCGGAATTCCACCGGCGACAATACTTACAAAAACCGTAATTCCTAACGCTAAAAGTAAATTCATCGGATCAAAAAAATCTCTTCCGATAATTAAAAAAGCTACATAAATCTTAATAATTGAAGACATTGATGAGCCATTCTTATGCAAGGTCGTTCCAATCGGAATCACAATATTTGAAATTTGGCTTGGAATTCCAATTTTTGAAGCGGCCTGTAAATTAGCAGGCATTGTTGCAAAACTGCTGCAGGTACTCAAAGCGGTTAAAGTCGGATAAATAGCATTGGTCCAAAAACTTTTTACTCCATTCTGCCCTTTTGCCATAAAAGCATAAAGTGAGAAAAAGACTAAGAAATAAACAACTCCTGCAATATAGTATAACCCTAAAGGTTTAGCATAAAATCCAAAAAGTTGAGGTCCTAAAGTTGCCACCTGATAGGCAAAATAAGCTCCCAGACCAATTGGAGCGATTTTCATTATTAATAAAAGCAGTTCTTTCATCACTTCGTAACCGGAAGCAATAAATGATCTGAAAACCGAACCCTTTTCTCCTGCTTTTCTGGCTGAAAACCCTGTCATGAAAGCAAAAATTAAAAGCGCTAACATATTTTGTCTTGAAAAAAGCTGTGTGAATTCCCCAACCGTAAAGAACCCTACAATTCTATTTCCCCAGCTGTCGTTATTCGCTGCTTCTTCAATAATTTCGTTGCTTCCGGAAACTCCGGATACAGGAAATACATAAACAGCACAAATGGTAAAAACAGCGGCTGTTAAAATAAAGAACAGAAAGGTAAAAGCCATCGTTACCATGATTTTTCCGAATTTGGATTGCTGTTCCAATGATGCAATAGAATTGGAAACAGCAAAAAATACCAATGGAACCACACTCACAAAAAGAAGATTCAGGAAAATATCACCTAAAGGTTTGATATAATAAACAACATCGGGAGCAACAATTCCGATAATGCTTCCAATGGTGATTCCTAGCAATAAAAGGATGATTCCTGAATAGTTTTTCAACACTTCTTTCATAGGGTGCTTTTTAATCAAAGATAGGCTTATTTTTAACATTCAATAGTATTAATTTCAGTCATAAATTCCTTAAATTTGAGTAAAAACGTTCCTATGGCGTATATAGATTACTATAAAATTTTAGGTGTAGATAAGAATGCGACGCAAGATGACATTAAAAGAGCTTACAGAAAATTAGCGAGGAAGCTACATCCAGACTTAAATCCTGATGACAAAGAGGCCGAGCGAAAATTCAAAGAACTGAATGAAGCCAATGAAGTGCTCAGCAATCCTGAAAATCGTAAAAAATACGATAAATATGGGGAACACTGGAAGCATGGGGAAGAATACGAGAAAGCTCAGCAACAGCAAAGACAATATCAAAGTCAAAGTCAAAGTCAAAGTCAAAGCGGAAATTTCGGAGGTGGATTTTCCGGTGCTGATTTTGGAGAGGGGGAAGATTTTTCAGATTTTTTCCAGAGCATGTTTGGCGGAGCCGGAGGCGGTTTTGGGAGAAGTTCGAGAGGTAGTGCTTCAGGAAAATTTAAAGGACAGGATGTACATGCAGAGTTGAATTTAAGTTTAAAAGATGCAGCCACAACGCATCAGCAGACTTTTGATATTAATGGTAAGAAAGTAAGAATTACAATTCCTGCCGGAGTATATGACGGCCAGCAAATTAAATTAAAAGGTCATGGAAATCCAGGCTTTAATGGAGGGCCTCATGGGGATTTATATATCACTTTTACTATTCCTGCCGATCCGAATTTTGAAAGAATAGGTGATGATCTGAAAACGAAAGTTTCGATAGATTTATATACTGCTGTTTTAGGTGGTGATGTAAAAGTAAATACATTGACAGGAAGTGTTAATTTAAAAGTAAAACCTGAAACCCAAAACGGAACGACAGTAAGGCTGAAAGGAAAAGGTTTTCCGGCATATAAAAAAGAAGGCGATTTTGGTGATCTGTTTGTGACTTACGAAGTGAAACTGCCGACAAATCTCACCGAAAAACAAAAAGAACTTTTTGAACAACTTAAAAATTCCTAAGTCATGAGTGAAAGAATATCGCGAGAAGAACTCGTAAAAATATATAATATTGAAGTCACTTTTTTTGATGAACTGGTAGATTCCGGTTTGCTGCATATTCAGACCGAAAATGAAATCAGGTATCTGAGGTATGAAGATTTACCTTCTTTTGAAAGGTTTGCCAATTGGCATTACGATCTGGAGATCAACCTTCCCGGCTTGGAAGTTATTCATGATATGCTGAAGAAAATGGAAGATTTAAAACAGAAAAACCGGGAATTGATGAATAAGCTTTCTGCAATTAGCGATAAATATGAAGATGGGTAAGGAATAATGAAGTAGGGTGAAGATGTTGGTAAATTGAAAATCCTATCTTTGTGCACAGAAATTAATAAGTATGAGTGAAGAAAGAGTAGTTGTTTTAAAACCTAAAAGGCAGGATTTCGAGGAAATATACTTTAGCGGAAACCAGGGAAGTCTGTTTTTCTCATCAACAACAAGAGGAAAAACAATTACAACAATGGTTGTAGGGTTGATTTTAATGATTATGTTTCTCTTTAAAGATGATTTCACCAAAGAAAAATTCGGAATTTTATATTTTGTAAGCTTTCTGTTTTTGATTTGTGCCATTTTTCTTTCAGTAAGCATTAATAAAGTTTCAAGGTGGAAAAAACAGGTAAATGCCTATTTAAACAAACTTGAAAACTGCAAAATATATGAAATTCGGTTCGATCAAAATTTCTTCACGGTAAATATTGATAATGAAAAAGAAACCAGTGAATGGAAAGATTTTGAGTATTTCAATAGCAATAATGAATTTATTACAGTTGAAGGGAAGTACAGTTACATGTTTCCCAGAAAATCGATGAGCGAGAAAGATTACAGTATTTTAAAACAGGTTTTAAAGCAAAATATTAAAGAATAAAACAAAAAACTCAGAGCAAAATACTCTGAGTTTTATTTTTATCATGAAAAGCTGATTAATCCAACCAGCCCATTTCTTTCATCCAATCATCATTGTAGATCTTTCCAACATATCTTGAACCGTGATCATGTAGTAAAACAACAATCACATCATCTTTTGTAAACTGATCTTTCATCTGTACCAGAGAAGCAATTGCACTTCCTGCAGAATATCCGCAGAAAATTCCTTCTTCTTTAGCCAGTTTTCTGGCGTACACGGCGCCGTCTTTATCCGTAACTTTTTCAAAATGATCGATGACAGACATATCATAGTTCTCAGGAAGAATATCTTCACCGATCCCTTCAGTGATATAGGTGTAAGCATGTCCTAAATTTACTTCTCCTGTTTCATGAATTTCCTTTAAGATGGAACCGTATGTATCAACACCAATTACTTTAATCTCAGGATTCTTCTCTTTGAAAAATTTTCCGCAGCCTGTAATGGTACCTCCTGTTCCGGCTCCCACTACAAAGTGAGTCAGTTTCCCTTCCGTTTGTTCCCAAATTTCAGGAGCGGTAGATTCATAATGAGCTGCTCTGTTGGATAAATTATCATATTGATTCACGTACCATCCGTTTTCCGTTTCTTTTGCCAGTCGTTTCGACACAGAATAATAAGAACGCGGATCTGTAGGTTTTACGTCTGTCGGACAAACGATCACTTCAGCTCCAACGGCACGAAGAATATCACATTTTTCTTTTGATTGTTTAGAATTGGTCACAAAAATACATTTGTATCCTTTGATGATTGCAGCAAGAGCTAGTCCCATTCCTGTATTTCCTGAAGTTCCTTCAATGATGGTTCCTCCGGGTTTTAATCTTCCATCCTTTTCTGCGTCTTCAATCATTTTAAGAGCCATTCTGTCCTTTACAGAATTTCCGGGATTGAAAGTTTCTACTTTTGCTAAAACTAATGCAGGAAAGTCTTCCCCTAAAACTTTATTAAGCTTTACTAATGGGGTATTTCCTATAGTTTCAAGAATATTTTCTGCGTATTTCATAAATGTTTTATAAGCCCTGCAAAGATAGGATTTTAAATTTTAAGGATAATTTAGATGGAGAAAATGCTTAGTTGTATTTAATCGCTTTAACGGGTGATATTTTACTGATCAGATAACTGGGAATAATTAGTGCCAATCCCGAAATAATCAGGATTCCCACTGAAATGGATATAATTGCAATAGGGTTCAGGTCTACGGGAACTGTACTTACATAATAGTTCTCAGGGTTAAGTTTGATCACCCCAAAAAACTTCTGAATCAGAATCAATCCGAGACCGATTGCGTTTCCATACAAAAGTCCGGGAATCATAATAATTAAAGTGTAATTGATAAATGTTGCTCTGATCTGAGAATTGCTTGCTCCTAAAGTTTTAAGTAAACCAATTGAATTTGTTCTTTCAATAATAAGAATCAAAAGAACCATAATGATATTGATAATCACAACAATCAGCATGATGATAATAATAAGAGCAATATTGGTGTCGTAAATACTTATCCAATCCGTGATCTGAGGAAACTTTTCGGTTGCTTTCTCGGCATAATTTTTATAGCCAATCAATTTTTCAATCTCAGGATAGTCCTTGTCAATATCATTCACATTTTTCAGGAAAATATCGATTCCACCCACTTCATCAGGCTTCATATCCTGAATTTTTCTTACATGATTGATGCCTCCGATAACGAATTGTTCATCAATCATTTTAATATCAGTTTTGTAAATTCCAACCACTTCAAATTTTCTGTAAATTGGTTTTTGATCAACTTTAGAAAATATCGTAACAATACTGTCTTTCAGTTTGAGATGAAGATCATTGGCGATTTTTTGGGAAATAGTTACTCCGTGATTGTAGCCTATTTCTGTAACAATGGGAGTACGTCCTTCAATTAAGAATTTTTTGAAACGCAGACTGTCAAAATCCTTTCCGATTCCTTTAAAGATAATTCCGGCAAAATTATGTTCATTACGCATAATCCCGGTTACGGTAGCATATTTCTGTACGCTTGCTACATCCGGAAGCTCCTTTATTTTCTGAAGTTGCAGTCCCTGATTATCCAGAACTGAAGTATTATAAGAGGAATTGGATTTGGTAGATTTTATGGTGATATGCCCACTGAAATCCGCTAGTCTTTCCTTGATCGCTTTCTTAGAACCAAAGCCCGTAGAAACCGTAATGAGGGAAACAATAATCCCTAAAGCTACGGAAAGTCTGCCGATGAAGATGATAACCCTTGAGAGATTATTTTTGTTATCTTTGGAAAACGCTATTTTTCTAGAGAAATATAAAGGAAATTTCAAGCTTATGAATTTAGATTTCAAAATTAAAAATTTACTTCTTATTTGCCTAATTTTTTTAGGAGTATTCAATCATTATTCTTCTCAGATTCAAACAGATTTCAAAACTGGGGTGGATCAGCCGGAGCTTTATCTTCCTTTATTGAAGAATAAGACAATCGGTGTTGTGACGAATCAGACGGGACTTATGAATGATCGGACGCATTTGGTGGATTTTTTAGTTAAAAACGGGATTAAGATTCAGACTATTTTTGCTCCTGAACACGGTTTCCGTGGAGATGCAGATGCAGGTGAAAAGGTGAAAAACGGGGTAGATGTAAAAACCGGGATTCCTATCATTTCTTTATATGGTAAAAATAAAAAGCCAACTGCGGAACAATTGAAGGGTATTGATATTGTTGTTTTTGATATTCAGGATGTAGGAGTAAGATTTTACACTTATATTTCAACATTGACCTATTTGATGGAAGCAGGAGCAGAAAATAATGTCGAAGTTATGGTTTTGGACAGACCCAATCCGCATGATGGATATACAGACGGTCCTGTTTTAAAGAAAAAATGGGCAAGTTTTGTAGGAATGCATGAAGTTCCTGTTGTGTATGGTTTAACGATAGGAGAATATGGGAAAATGGTAAATGGAGAAAAATGGCTGAAAAATGAAGTTCAGGCAAAATATACCATTATTCCGATGAAGAATTATCATAAAAAACAACGTTACCCGATTTTAGATAAACCTTCACCGAATTTGCCGAATGATAAAGCCATTAATCTGTACCCAAGTTTATGTTTTTTTGAGGGAACACAGGTATCTGTAGGAAGAGGAACAGACTTACCGTTTCAAATTTATGGTTCACCATGGACGCCGGATTTACCGTATGAATTTACCCCAAAACCTAATTTTGGAGCAAAAGATCCATTTTTGAATGGGAAGTTATGTTATGGTGAAAATCTATCAAATTATCCGACTGATTTAAGAGAGATCAATTTAGAATGGTTAATTAAAGCATATAAAAATTATAAAAATCAGGAACTGGATTTTTTTCTGAAGAATTTATGGTTTGATACTTTGGCCGGAACGAATAAATTGAGAAAACAAATTATATCAGGAAAATCAATCCAAGAGATTAAGGAATCTTGGAAATCTGATTTGGAAGATTTTGAAAAGATAAGAAGCAAGTATATTCTTTACGAGAACTAATTAGTAAAAAGTCAATTGTACATTTACAATTGACTTTTTTATTTAATCAAAATCCTGGGGAGGATTTTTATCATTTTTTCCTTTATTCATAATAAGAAGGCCTATCGTTAGTCCTATTACTCCTGCCGAAGCAGTCATTAAAGCCCGTTCTATTTTATCAGCTTCCTCATTTCCTAAATAATTCATTAAGAACAGAATCACGAAAGTGAACACGCAAACTAGGATATGATTTCTTCCGAATAATTTCATACAGAATTATTTTAATTTATAAGAGATCATTATACCACCACGGTAAGGAATAATTTCCCCACTTTTATTATAGTTTTCAATACGGTCATACCTTTCTTTCTCGTCGGTTCCACGAACATAACCTTTATAAAAATCTTGAGAATGTCCTACAGTTGCATACAATTCCATATTCCATCTTTCTGAAAGATTAAATTGGTAACCGGCAGTAATTCCTAAAAGAATTGAATATCCCTTTTGATAAAGTTGAGAACTTATGTATTTAGTTGGTAACATTGTCTCTTGGTCGTAATGTATGTCGTCATTCCAATAGCTCCATTTTTGTAAAACGAAAGAAGAGGCTCCAATGTTTGCTCCTACAAACCAGTGTTTGAAAGCTTCATCAAAGTAATATCTACCATCAAAAGAAACAGAATAATACTGAAGTTCATGCCCCGCAAAGGATTTCCAAGGAGAAATAAAAACATCCCCTTGCAGCGTTATTTTTTTGTTTAATTGATGTTCAACTCCCACATTTACAATGCCAATAGGAATGAATAATGCATTTCCTTTTATATATACTTTTGTTTCAGATTTTTGTTCAGGTACTTCAGCTGTTTGTGCGCTTATTGTATGTAGAGCAAATAATCCAAATAAGGAGATTAGAATTTTATTTTTCAAGACTTTTATTATTTGATTTGTTTTAATAATTCTTCTGCAAGACCGGCATCTTTGTTGTTTTGAACAGCTATATTTCTGGACATTTCAGCGAAGCTCTTAGCTGGTCCTATATTTCCGGTTAAAAAGTAAATTTTTGCCAGAATATAAGTGTTTTCAGACGTTTCACCACGCATTACAGATTGTTCCGCCCATTCGGCTGCTTTTTTTAATGAGGGTTTGTTTTTTACATGTTCAGAAAAAATCCATGCTGCTTTTAAAAGTTCATTAGGATCAAATGAATCCGTTTTTTTATAATATTCCAGTGCTGTTTTTTCATATTCCGCAAAGTTAGCCGTCTGTTCGTAATAGGCTAATTTGGTCTGATTTAGTTTTGTTATAGCTTCATCTTTACCAACTAAAGGCTCGGCAGTTTTCATGAAGTAATCCTCATTAATCTGTTTGTTTTTTTCATCTATAGACTGTGCGACAATTTTAGATAAAATGAGTTGATGATCAAAATCTGAATAGGTTTTCTCGGGTAAGAATTTAATCACTTCCGCTTTTCTTGAAACAAATACTTTGTAATTGGGATCTTCTGTAGATTTTAAAAAGTACAATAAATAACCAATTTCGTCTTTAGTAAGTTCCTCTGTTTTCTTTTTGTTTTCAAAATATCTTTCGGATGCTTTTTTAGCAAATTCAAAATCAGAAGTTGAGTTGAGTTTAATGATATTAATTAAAAATTCAGGATCTTTCTCTCCTTTAGCAAATCTTTCTTTTAAGGAACCTTTAGCGTTGTTGGGAGAATTGACATCTTGTGCCATGAGCAGGAACATGCTTTCTTCCATGTATCCATAGTTTTGAGAAACCAGTTCTCCGTCACCGTTTAAGAAAAGATAAGTAGGGTACGAACGGACACCAAATTTAGCGGCAACTTCTCTTCCTTCCCCTTTTTCCATATCGATTCGGGCATTTACAAAATTCTTGTTGAAAAAATCACCTACTGATTTTGTAACAAAAACATTTTTCTCCATCATTTTACAAGGTCCGCACCAAGAGGCATAAGCATCTATAAAAACCAATTTTTTTTCTTTTTTTGCTTTTGCCACTAAATCTTTAAAAGGAAGTTCCTGAAACTGAATTCCATCCTGAGCGAAGCTAAAAAGAGAAATAAATATAAATAGTCCGGTAACGATACTTTTCATTTTCAATTTGGAATTTAAAAAAGCGAAGATACTTATTTTAAATGAATGTAAATTGATGTTAAAAACAAAAAAACCATCTCAATTGAGACGGTTTTAAGTGGTTTCTCCAGGAATCGAACCAGGGACACATGGATTTTCAATCCATTGCTCTACCAACTGAGCTAAGAAACCATTAGGTTACTTCTTTTTTGAAGTGGTGCAAAAGTATAATAATTTATAATACCATACAAGTTTTAAACGTTTTTTTTTTCGAGAAAAAATCTTTTTTTCTATACTGTTCTCAAATTTAATAGTAAAATAAAAGTTTCCGAAGATGATTATAAATAACTGATTTTTAGGATTTGTGTTGTCTAATAATTGTTAGTCGTAGAACTACGACATTTTTTAAAATTTAATGAGAAATTTCATTTTTAATCTATAATTACATCTATATTTGGTGATATAGAAAACACCTCACATTATTTATGAAAAAAAATACTTCGAATTCTGATAAGATTTCTGAGAATCATATTCCGGGAATCAATCGAGTGGTGAAACTGGATATTGTGATTGAAGGCAAGATTATCAAACACTTCAAGTATTTCCGCCTGCAACAAAGTGTAAGGCGACACCACAACTTCGAGCTTATTCTTGCTCATGATTCTCTGGGAGAAGCTCAGAATCATACGTTAGAACAGGCAAAGCATTTTCTGGGAAAACGTATCACAATTGTTTTTAAATATAAAGATTATGAAAGTGAAAGTCCTGAAAGAAATTTTGTAGGAATTATTACCAAAGTAGCTTTCAGCCAGGAAAAAATGAGCCTCGGAAATATAGTTCTCAAAGGCCAAAGCCCGACTATTCTTATGGATGCCGCACCTCATACACAAAGTTTTGGAGGAGATCAGGCTGTTAATACAGGTATTATTGCCAATAAAATAATTAAAGAGGCGTTTGGGTCAGGAAAATTTGATTTCAGGGTGGAAGCCCAGAATAAAAGCTATATTAATTATAGCTCACAATATAACGAAACCCATTACAATTACCTTGCAAGAACTGCTGAAGCTTACGGAGAACAGTTCTACTATGATGGTGAAGTTCTTCATTTTGGAAAGCTTCCCCCTTCTGAAAAGCCGATTCGACTCGTCTATGGGAGTAATGCAACTGATGTTCAGGTTGAATTGAATGCGGTACATATCCATCCTGAATTTTTTGGATACAACAGCAGCAGCCATACCAGAATGGAGGGTTCTAAAAATAATATTAGTCATATAGGAGGAATTCCCTCTGAAGCTTATGAGCTTAATAATAATATCTTTAAGACCCGTTCACTTTCTCCGGCTCCCATTAATCCCAACATGTTCGTAGATGTGGACGATTCCCAAAAAAGTGCTGCTGGAAGTGCCGCTGTAGAAGTTTTTACTGTTTCAGGGAAAACTACGGTTCCTTTTTTATATCCAGGATGTCTTGCTGATATCGAAATGAGAAAGCCTGATAGCAATCAGACTTCTTATTTTACAAAAATTACTGTTACGGAAGTTTATCATGAAGTCAAAGAGCGGGGGGATTACACAGGAAGTTTTGAAGCTATTGCCGACGGAACAGGCTTTATGCCTAAACCTGATTTTATACAGCCTAAAGCAGAGCCACAGGTAGCAACTGTAATTTCCAATACGGACCCACTTAATCAAGGACGTATTCAGGTGCAGTTTGACTGGCAGAAAAATCCTGATACGACTCATTTCATAAGAATGATGAGTCCGGATGCAGGAGGAACCGATATGATTACTCAAAACAGGGGTTTTGTAGCAATTCCAGAAGTAGGGGATCAGGTAATGGTGGGGTTTGAGTATAACCATCCTGACTTTCCTTTCGCTATGGGAGGAATGTTCCATGGGCAGGTAGCTTTAGGGGGGAGTATTAACAATCATATTAAATCAATACAGACAAGAAGCGGTAATAAAGTGATCTTTAACGATCAGGAGGGAAGTATTTTTATTGAAGATCCGAGTGGAAATACCTATCTTATGGACGGAAAAGGTAATATTACCGTTAATGCACCTAAAAATATAACCTTTACTGCCGGAGAAAATGTACAGATTAATGCCGGGAAAAATATCATTGCTTCCGCTCAGAGAAATATAAATATTATGGCCGGAGAAGATATTACAGAAACGGCTAATGATGACTATAATCTGACGGCAAGTAACATTATCGAAACTGCAGAGGTAGGAAGAAGCTCCAGAGCAAAAAATATTACGGAAAATATGGAAGCTGGTTCTTACATTAGTACAAAAGATGCCATCAATGTAGAAAGTGCCAAGGAAGTTCTTATCAATAGTGGGAAACAGGTAAAAATGCAATAATATGGCAGGTGAGGGTGGAAATATTGTACGAAATGTCTTCGGAAAGTCTTATAAAGAGGCTGAACACATCATGAAGGATGCTTCCAAAGGAACACTGGATTTTAAATCTCCTCAGGAAAATACCTTTTATGGAAAAAAAGGAGGTAAGAAATTTGATGAATATCAGCCGAAAAAAGACAATATATTACTCGTAACAAAAGTTGAAGGGCCTTTAGATGATAATGGTGGGAAAATAGCAAAACCTAAAGAAGGAGAAAAATATTGGTTCAAAGCAACTTTTAACAGGACTGCAACAAAAAGCGAGTATAAAAAACTTCAATGGAAGGAAAAGATAAACGGGATATCTGCTCCCTTCTTTTTTGATTATTCTTCACTCACGGGAAACACAGCAACAATTCAGGTGAGACTTCCGTGTTATGATATGCGTGTATATGCTTATTTTAAAACTCCAATTGACAAAGCCAGTGTTGAGGTTAAAATAGCCAATCCATTACCTCTTTATATTGACAGATTTAAAATTAAAGGAAAAGACAGGAAGGGAATTAATATGGCAGATGATATGTGTTACGGTCTGGGAGTTTCCAATCAATATCCTTCGCGGTACACTTTGCAGGATGTGGAAAGTAAAGGGATTTGGATTAAGTCGGAGATAAGAGATAAGACAGATGAAGAATTGTGGGCTGGCTTTAAACGCATGGTAGGTACACTTTTTTCAGTTGGTGAACTGGAAACTGTTGCCCTTGATATGATCGAGAAATTTAAACGAAGTGAAGGCGGTGAATACACCAGTCCTATCCTTACAAAACATGTGTTGCAGCATCCTTCAAACCAAAGATTCTGTTTAAGTATGGAAGATGAAATTGCCGACAGGATTAAGAAAAACCATGGAAGTATAGCATCCATTGAAGATAATGAAATACACTTCACAGATGACGAGATAGGAAAGTTTGGAAGAAGAGGATGGGGACATCCACAGTTTTCAACGATGAAAGATACTTTTATGGGAGGACTCACCATCTGTATGAACGATACCTGGGCATATGAGGTACAGTTGACAAAATTCAATAAATCGGGTAATGGTACTTATGATGCAACGTACAAAGTTGTTTTGTATGATCATTTCGGATTGGATATGCCGGATATAGAAAAGAAATATTATTATCTGCTTGGTTTCAGATATTGGTTTATTTTGCAACATATAAGAGGATATAAACCTTTTATCACGAAAGTGGAGTTTGAAAAAACTTTTAAAGAAAGTATTAATAACGGTAAAGCAGAACGTCAAAGTAAAAGACGGACTGAAAAAGAAAGAGAAGATCGTCTTCGTAATATGGGCAGAAGGAGACCGGGAGAATATTAAATGATTAAATAGTAAACTTAATAGGAATTACACATAAAATGAAGTATTTACAATCTGTAAAAATGATCACGATAGTATGTCTTCTTTTAATAGCGATTAGCTGTGACAGGGAAAAAAAAGACTTTATTCCACTTGAGCATATGACGTTTACCAATGCTTATTACAAGAATGCTGTCAAGATTTCATACTATATTCTTATAGACAATCCGGAACCTGCTGAAAATATGCTGAAACAAGAAATTGTAAAATATGTAGAAAACAGATTAAAAAAAAATAAGGCATTAACAAAGCCGGAAATATCATCACTCAATTTTGTTTTTTATAGAAAAACAGATAATACTTCATACTTTATAACTCATAAGGAAAGTGCTGGAGAACTATTGGGAGAAGAAATATCACATTACCAGCAGGATTTTATAGCGAATTATCTGGTAAGCAAATGTGGAAGCGGTACAGTAGAAAAAATATATCTCTATAATCTGCCTGAAGAGACTGTGGCAAGTAAAAATTGTGATAAATAGTATCGTTTAGTTTTCTAAATAATCATAAAACCGCATGGTAGAAACAAGAGTACAACCTTTTCAAAAATATACCTCAGGAATCCATGATTATCATGTGGAAAATGCTCTTGAAATACAGTTTGGAGAAGCAAAGGGATTTTATTCATCTTATAGAATCACACTACAGGAAAAAATAAATGAAGACCAGACGAAAAACTGGTTAATAGATAAAGTGGAAGATTCTTCTTTTCCGTCTGAAAATAAATTTATGGAAATCCTTCATGTATTGGAGCAAAGTTCTTATCCATTGGAAATAAAAGTTGATGAAAAAGGCAATTTTTTAGAAGCTGTAGACCATGAGAAAAATATAGAAAACTGGAAATCAAAAACAGCAGGTCTTCAGGAAAAATATAATAATGTAGATATTTTCAGAAATCAATATCTGACGACTTTTGAAAATGAAGCTGTTTTTTATAAAAATAAACTGAAGGAACCTTTCTGGAATATTCTTTTGTTTGCACCGCATTACGTAGACAACGGAGAAAAAACTTATGAGTCCATTGTATGGAATATCAAAGGGATTGGTGATATAGAATGTAAAGGAACAATCAGTGCCGAACAGAGAAATTACGGCTTTGAAGCACTTTTTACATCAGAAATCAAAGTTTCAGATTCCATAAAAGAAGAATTAGATAAAAAATACCAGTATCAGACAGAGCAGTATCAGGTAAAATTAATTATTAAAATGGAATACAATTCCCCAAAAAAGCAATATTTCACGAAAAGAGCTGAATTTATATTGACGGGCGGAGAAAGAACAGTATACCGGGAAACGGTTACAATGACTTAACCTTATGAACAAATGACATGGCAGATAAAGGATATATCATTATAGAAGGAGCCACTGCGTACTGTAGCAGCTCCGTAACCAATAATTCTAGTGGAACTGCCGTTCCGATGGAAGTGAAAAGCCAGAAAAAAAAATTAGGTAAAAACAAATATTTTGCTCAGAATAAACCTGTGGCAACTTATCTGGACGATAAAGCAGAAAGCTTCGGTGGTGGAAATGGCTTTGGAAACTGCAAAGGATCAGATGGAAAAACTTATCCGTGTAAAGGTAAATGCAATATCAAGTATAAAGATTACTATGAAAATGTAGAATTCAATAAAAGCATGAAAATCCTGCTGGATGTTTCTACAGGCAATTGCCCAGGATATGGAGTTCCGGGAACCATAGCTTTTGCAACAACCGGACAAGCGAATAATGTTTCACAGATTGATGTTAAAGAAGCGGACGAATTTTCAGTAGCCAACACTTCACCGCAATGGTCTACCTCATCTGCTTCTGCCTCTGCCATATCTGTAGCTTCCATTTCCATGACCTTGCCCTTCTCTGTGGCCAAGCCGTCGGGAACTTATTATTATATTCAGATGACAGGGGGAATCTTCAATTCATTTATGAACCCTATAGCGATTGATAATCTGTCTCTTACTGCACAGTTTAAAGGAGATGGTACAAAGATTATCTGGGCGCTTTTTAAAGGTGATGGGGCTAAAGATAAGATTAAAACATTCATCGGATTAGGAAGTGTTTTTAATCAGTCTATGAGTAAGATCTTTAGCGGACTTGAAGAAGGAAAATACCGCATCGAAGCATACGGAAAGAAGCCGGGTGATAATAATTGTTCCATTATTATTGAGGTTGTTAAGGACTTTGTTAAAAAGATTGTGTCTCCCGGTACCTCAACTTTGGTTAATATCCCTTTTCCTTTATCTGTTGAGTTGAAGCTTAATACAAGTGCTGATCAGTTGAAAATCTTAAATCGAAATGTTTTCAATCCTATTGTGACCTCGGCTCAATGGAGGGTAAAGCAAGGAACAACAGTATTGTATAACAGTTCTACAGGTGTTTCTGCTTCTCACCTTGTTGGTGTAAGTAATATAGCTGGAAAAGTATTGCTGACTTTTAAGAATGCCGGAACCTATACCGTAGAGGCATTTACAGATCTTTCCGATCCGAAACCTGAATCTATACAGGTTAAAATAGAAAACTCTTTAGGGGTAATGGGCGTTACGGGAGATGCGGGTTTGTTGAGGTTTAGCGATATGCTCAAAGTGAAAGCTTCGAGGTTTAATGTTAACTATATGCCTGCAACAACTTCTGTGTATTGGTATCTAAAAAAAGAAGGCACCGGAAGGCTTACTACATTTGAAAGTTCATCATCATTTAAAACAGGAGCTATCAATAAGAAAGTTTCAGAACTGCTTTATAATGACGCTCACCTTGATAATAGCCAATATTTTGGTAAATATACACTGGAAGCCTATGCTAATCCATTAGGAAATGGAAAACAGCCTGCTTTTTCAGGATCCGACTGTTTTAATTTTGAAGTCATTAAAAATGTTGTAGATAAATTTACTCTTCCGGCTGGAAACATTCCTAAAGGAACAAAAGTAAAATATACTGCCACTGCAAGAATTGCCACTCTTTCCGGAAATGAGGCTATAAAAGTAGAAGTTCCGCAGAATGTTACCGATAACGGAGATGGTACCCTTACTTTTAATGAACTCGGCGAGTATACTATTTCAGCTTATTTGACTGGGGATTATACCGACAATAAAAAGATTGAAGCTAAAATAAAAGTATCAGAACCGTCTGTAAAAAGAGCACTTTGGGCATACGGAACTGGTGTGAAACGTACTGAAACAGGATTTGCGGAAGAAACATATGGCTTCCTGGAAATTGATGGACTCCAGAATCAGGCATTAAAAGTGAAAATTTGGGTGAAAGGAGAAGGTGACGATTTTTACAAAGAGAAAGATAAATACATGTTGGAGGAGAAAAATGTGACTCTTAATAATGAAGGAAAGGCGTCTTTTATGATCACTACCAATGATGATTATAAGAAAAAAATGGAAGCAGCTATTCCTAAAACGACCGAGAATTCTAATCCGTCTTATCGTTTGATATTCACAGTGGAGCTTCAGCCCGGATCATCCACAGAAGTTATCCTGCCATCTGCTATTTCTATTCAGGGAACACGTCCGGTAGTGGTAGACGGAACCACAGCTTATCTGGAAGTTTTGGATTCTAATGAAGAACTGGTGATCACTTCCGAACAGAAAATTGTTTCCATAATGTTTTCTACGGAAGATGGTAAAGATATCCAGCGCATGCAGACTTTCTATGGAAAGACTCATAAGCTTTGGGTACATACTGTTAACATGACGGAAGAAACCCTTAAAATTGATGTGCTCAAAGAAATTCCTAAAGAAGGGATGAATGAAAATGATCACATTACCTATACTCACGAAAGTAAACAAAGTTATAACGAAGAAAAAACCGGAAAAGATGGTTTACTTGAAGTTTCTTTCACACCTAAAGAAGAATGGAAAAATCCACCGAAAAACTTTGATTATTATATAGCACAGGTTTCTCGCCAGGTTCAGGATCCCGCTGATCCGAAAAAGAAAGTCTGGAAAATAGAAAAAAGTCAGTTTACGATTAATAGTACGCTTCCTGCGAATCTTGTTAGAACGGAAGATATGGAAAAGCTGGGAATTAAGGCTTATAAAAAAGATGGAACTCCCTTTACGAATGACGAGATGCTGGAACTACGGAAACAATTTATCTTTTACGAAAGTGGCTGTTTAAAAGTATCTCAGAAAGAAACTCCAGAAGCTATTGAGAATGATGTGATGCCTGTGGTTGTGGAAATGGCGGAGGTAAGAAAACAAAAAACGTGTTATTGTAATCGTGGTTTTACCGAAAAAGAAATGGAAGACCTTATTAAAACAATGACGGGAGGTACTGAAATTTGGAAAGGAATAAAGGAAAGCTGTGATATTACAGATAAGACAATTAAAAGTTTAACGGCTGAGGTAAACGCTATGTTTGCTCACTATTCAATTAATCGTTGTATGCAAAAGATTTCTTTTTTAGCAAATCTTGCTGAAGAAACAGGCTTTTTTAAACAAAGTAAAGAAGAATTAAGTGATAATTTATCCAGTCAAAGTATATATAAAGGACGTGGTATATTACAAATAACAGGTGCTAAAATGAGTAATGGATTCTATAATGACCCGGGACCATACGAAACATATGGAAAGGATCGTTTTGGAGACAAAGATAAATTTGTTGGTGAAACTAAGGCAGATTTGATATCTTCAAATTTACATTATACAGTTGATGTAGGAGGGTGGATATTTCAAACTAAAAAAGCAGGGACCTGGAATACACCGTGGAGTGGAGATGATGCAAAATACGATTTTTTAAGGATTGAAAAGCAAAAATACTTTAGCAAAGGATTAGGCAAAAATTTAATTGAACTAGGCTTACTAATTGAGGATGAAGAAGAAAAATATTTTTGGTTACAAGCAAAAATGTTGAATGGATATCCCAAATCACATACATTAACCAAAGATCCTCATGGATGGGCAAATAGAAAAAAAGCATTTGCAACATTAAAGTCTTGGTTTAAATATGATAAAAATGTTTGTAATGGAGAAGCTATTGTATTACCAGAACTTGCTGATCGTGCGCCATGGATGACTATTGCATTGAAAATTGCAAAAGAAATGAAAGGATGTGAGGAATCAAAAGAGCCAATGTATTCAAAAGCAAAATCTTACCTTAGATATTGTGGGAATACATATGAACCTACAGATCCGGATAATGGACCATGGTGTGCAGCTTATATGAACTGGTGTATAGGCCAAACAACCAATCCTGAAACAAATCAACCATATAAACATGCTAAATCAGCTTCATCTCTAGCACCTATTGATAGTATTGCAGGGAAAAACTACAAACAGATTTCTGAGCCAATTTTTGGATGTCTTGTGGTCTACAGACATAATACTAAATGGAAGGGGCATACTGGTTTTTTATATGGAATGACTAAAAAAGGAGCATATATACTTCTTGGAGGTAACCAAGATCAGACAGTTAAATTTAGCTCTTATGATGAATACACCAGTAATTCTAAAAAGAAAAAATTATGGGGATTCTATATTCCAGTCGATTATACACCCACTGAAAAAGATAAACTAACAGCAGCGGATTATTATGATGATGGAAATAATAGTAATTACGACGATGGAGATATTATTAATGCTAAATTTGGAATTGGTACAGGAAATAATACAGGTTCAACAAACTAAAATATTTATTTATGAAAATTTTAAATATTTCTATATTCATTTTATTATTTATTGGTTGTAATAACAAAAGTCAAGAGAATAATATGAACTCTAAAGAGAAACAATATAACATATCAGAGAAAGCAAATAAAATTGATGTTAAAAACATTAAAAAACATATTAAACTACAAGAGAAAATTGAGTCTGATGAAGTGGAGTATGATGATCCCTATAATTTAACTATAGAGGATCTAAAATTAGCTTCTTCTATAATCTATAATGATTTGATCAGTAACAGTTATATTGAACCCAAAGCTGAGTCCTTTAACAACAAGATTGAAACTATTTTTTCAATCAGTCATAGTTCTAATAAATGTGTGAGTATTGATCAAAAACATGGATACATAGCAGTATTTGGTAATCGCCTTGATGGCAATCCTGTGACACTTGAACAAAATAAGTATGAACTTTATTCAACTACTCAGAATATTTTCATCAATACTAATAAACAATTTATTTTTCCAATGCTTTTATTAAGGGAATTAATAAATATTAATGGTGATAATTCTTATAAAATTAAAGTTCCACGATATATTATTGCACGTAATATGTACCTTTTTAATGATAGTAAGCCACAATTCAAATGGCTTATTTTAAATGATCAAAATTTTATGGAAAGTTTAGTTAAAACTTTCGGATATACACAAGATCCTGATTTATTAAAATGGGTTATTGAAAGAACGAAGTTTAATAAGAACGATCCACAGGATTATGGAAAACTGTTTTGGATTAAACAATGTGACGGAAGTTTAAAGCTTCATGCCAATACTTTTAAAGTTCTTCAAAAATTATATGTTCCGAATGATTCATCAGATAATAGATTCATTTTAGATAATATAAAAGGTTATGTAGAGTATTTGGGGACAGATATAAGAAGTCCACAAAATAATTTAGCCTTGGAAGAAAAATTGAAAATAATGGCTAATCTAGTTTACTTCGTAGAACAATATAAGTACGATCCTTCATATAATGATGCTTCAATAATGATGGGAAGATTTCGTTATTTTATCAATGAGAAAGATTTCGAAATTTTAAAAAGAAACAATTATTTCAACCTTCCAAAATTTAAAGAATGGTGGGATAATGCGGATTATGATGCTTATATTGCTGATGGAGAATATAATGGGGAATGGGGAAATGTGAATCGCCCTTTAAATCCTAATGAATGGCGAAAAGAACATAGTAAAAAATAATATGAAAAGCACAGCTCTATTTACTGTGCTTTTTATTTTTTAAAACACAAAAATGATAAAAAAAATTACAATTTTTTTGGCTGTATTGCTATTAAATAAATTTCAGTCACAAAGTCCGGAAAATTCTGAAAATTCTTTTATGGTTATCCTTAAATCACAATTGATAGCTGGAGTAAGTGGAGAGAAAAATGAAACGGATTACCCAACCTATAAGTTTACATTAAAAGATTTGGAAGCGACTGAATCTATTATAGCAAAAGAATTAGATGATAATGGGTATAAAAAACCAAGTACAGAAGAATTCATTAATAAAATTAATATGATCTTCAAAAGAATAATTGCTCCTAAATCAGAGTCAAAGTATTTACAAGTCAATTTTGAAGATAAATGTTCGAAAGACTTGAAATTGTATAAAAATTCAAACAGTATCGATGTAAATCCATATAGTACTTATATTTTTAAGAATGGACGTTTCATTTCAGATTTATATAGTATCCCAGAAATAATGGATTATACTAAAAATCCTGAATTATTCCGGTTTGAAAAAGATGCTGAGAATAATAATCATATAAAAGATGTAAAAATATATTATTGGAAAGATATAGCTGATTTAAAAAATATAAGAAAGCAAAATATTCAGAGAATTGTTGCCAGAAATATGTATTTATTCAATAACAATAAAACATATATAATCTGGTTGCTTTCCCATGATAAGAACTTTATAAAACTGTTAGTTAAAAATTTCGGATATGATGATGAACCTAAATTCAATGAAATGATCATTAATGAATATGTTCAATCTAAGGATAAATATAAAATAGGTGAACTTATTTTTGCCAAAAACTGTAATAAGGAATTGGAAATACATGATCGAATATTACAGAGTCTAACGGAAATTTATCAAAAGAGTTCAAACCCTAAAGATTTATTCGGATTGATGGATTTTTGTTCGAAATTATTAGAAACAGATGAATACAATAATTATTCAGAAAAAGAAAAAATAAAAATGGTGGCTTATTTGGCTAATACGTATGATTTGTTGTTCAAAAAGAATCATAGAAATCAAGAGGGTTGGGATCCTAGATGGAATATCTTAGGAGCTTATTTTGAGGATGATTCAAGAAGTAGAGTTAAATGGTCGCAAATGAAAGAAGAGATGCAAAAGAATAATTACTATAATCTACCAAACTTAAAAGAAGTAATAAACTATGCTGAGGAGTTTGATAGTGTAGGAGCACCGGATTAGTTTTGATAAAATAATAAAAGCATATCTCTGGATGTACTTTTCCACCCTCTAAACACAAATTTTACTGATGAAAAACAAATATAAGTTATTATTAATACTATTAACAACTAATGGATTAATATATGGTCAAAGGGATTGGCAGAACAAGTTAACTCAATGTTAATACTATACTACAGAAACAATTAGAATATGGAAAACCTTCTTTTGATAATTCATACCAGTATTCCGATAAAGATTTGGAAGTAACAATTCCAATACTGAATCAATTACTTCTAGATAACAGTTATAAAGCTATCAATAATGAAGAGTTTAGTAATAAAATAAAACAGATTTTTAACCGGATTATTGATAGAAACTCAAACAGTAAATTTCTTTATATCAATTTTATTGATCAGTGTGACAAGCAGCTGGATTTCTTTCCAAATGATGCCGAAAATAACGGGGTATTCGTAGTTAAAAATCAGAACTTTATCACTGATCTAACCTCTAGATTATACAGAATGGAGAAAGCAAAATCCTAAAAAATAAATACCGAAAGCACAGTTATCATATATTATGCTTTTATTTTAAAAAACACAAAATGATAAAAAGAATTGCAATTTTTTTGGCTGTATTGCTATTAAATAAATTTCAGTCACAAAGCCCGGAAAATTCTGAAAGTTCTTTTATGGTTATCCTTAAATCACAATTGATAGCTGGAGCAAGTGGAGAGAAAAATGAAACGGATTATCCAACCTATAAGTTTACATTAAAAGATTTAGAAGCTACTGAATCTATTATATCAAAAGAATTAAAGGATAATGGATATAAAAAGCCAAGTACAGAGGAATTCATTATTAGGATTAATACAGTCTTTAAAAGGATAATTGATCCCAAATCTGAATCTAGATATTTACATATCAATTTTGAAGATAAATGTTCTAAAGGTTTTAAGCTTTTTAAAAATTCGAATAGTATAGATGTTAATCCATATAGTACTTATGTTTTTAAGAATGGACGTTTCATTTCAGATTTATACAGTATTCCAGAAATAATGGATTATACTAAAAATCCTGAATTATTCCGGTTTGAAAAAGATGCTGAGAATAACAATCATATAAAAGATGTAAAAATATATTATTGGAAAGATATAGCTGATTTAAAAAATATAAGAAAGCAAAATATTAAGACAATTGTTGCTAGAAATATGTATCTATTCAATGATAATAAAACATATGTAACATGGTTGATTACTCAAGATCCGACTTTTGTTAAAACTTTGGTAAAGCAATTTGGATACACTGAAGAGCCGAAGTTCAATGATCTTATAATGAATGATTATCTGAACAATTATCAGACCTCTTCCGATATTGGTGATGTTATTTTTACAAAAAATTGTAATGGAAAGTTAGAAATAAGAACCGAATTATTAAAATATATAAAAGAGCATACAAAGTCAGATGAAAATAGGCTTTTGACTGCCTTAGAGAATTTTGGATATGCTCTGAAAGACAACAATAGCTTTACGCCAGATGAAAAATATAAGATACTTGCTTACATTGGAAATACAGTTGATCCTTTTTATCTGAATTTTGCGGGAGTAAATTCAGGAAATGCTGTATGGAATGCTGAGAGCGTTCTTTACAATAGCATAGTAAAAGATAGAAATATTATTTCAGTATTTCAAAAGAATAATTATTATGACCTTCCCGATTTAAAAGATAGTTTAATGAGGATACAGGGAATTATTGAGCATTCTTCCGAGTAATAATCATTATTTCATAAAAAGTTAATCACAGTCCGACATGACTGTGATTAACTTTTTATAGAAATTTATAAACCTTTACTGTATTGATATAAAAAAAACCTCTAAATAAATTAGAGGGTTTAAAGTGGTTTCTCCAGGAATCGAACCAGGGACACATGGATTTTCAATCCATTGCTCTACCAACTGAGCTAAGAAACCATTATATTTTTGTTTGACTTACTTCGTTGTTTTAAAGTGATGCAAAAGTAGTAAGTTTTGGTATACAAAGCAAGTATTAACCGGACTTTTTTTAACAAAACTTAAAAACCTATTGATTCTCAGATGAATTATTTTCCTGTTCTTTTCTTATCTGCTCGCTCATTTCCTCCAATACAGGCTTTATCGTGTTTTCGGGAAGATCACTTATTCTTATATACATCAACCCGTCAATTGCGTCATTGAAGTTAGGATCAACATTGAAGGCAATTACTTTTGCGTTTTGTTTGATGTATTTTTTTATCAAGACAGGAAGCCTTAGTTCCGGTTCCAGGTCATCAATAATCTTATCTAATTTATTTAAATCAGATTCCATTTCATCAAAGAACAGATTTTTATCTCTGTCTCTAAGTTTTACTTTATATTCATTTCTTGGAGTAATGTATTGAGCCACGGCAGAATCATAATAATTGGAACGCATAAACTCAATCATCAGGGATTTTGAAAACTCGGAAAACTTATTGGAAATACTTACTCCTCCCATTAAGAACTTATGATCCGGATTTCTCAGACAAACGTGCACGATTCCTCTCCATAAAAGGAAAAGCGGAAGTGGCTTTTGCTGGTATTCCTGACAGATGTAAGCACGTCCCATTTCAATAACCTTTTTAAAGAAAGGATGAATGTCCTGCTCAAATTCAAATAGAGAACTGGTATAGAATCCTTTGATACCGAATTTTTTCATCACTTCCTTTCCTAAAGCCATTCGGTAAGCTCCTACTAATTTTTCCTCTGCATTGTCCCAAAGGAAAAGGTGATGATAGTGCTTATCATATTCATCCAAGTCGAAAGGAAGATTGCTTCCTTCGCCTACTGCACGGAAAGTGAGTTCTCTCTGACGTCCGATTTCTCTCATGATAGAAGGGATCTCCTCGTAAGAAGTGAAATATACCTCGTAATTTCCATTACTGAAAAACATTTTATCAGTGCCTTTCAGTTTATTGATGTCTTTAAGAATATCCTCTTTTGGAGTTTCGTCGATGATGTTTTGAACAATATTTTCTTCTTTAAGTAAAGGGAATTTTACATACAGATTTTGAAGATTAATACTTTGAGCCAAAGATTTCCTTTTTTCATAGTAAGATTTCATCATATAAACCTTACGTTTCAGAAATTCACCCAATTCTTCAATGGTTTCCATATCATCCATTGCTTTCACGGCGATAGGTCTTCCTATCCTGATTCTGATAGGCTTTTCCCTGTCATTCATCATTTCCGCAGGAAGCATCAGGGTTTGCAAATTCGGATGAAGTTTTGCTACCTGATAAAACAAACGGCTGTTTTTTGCATGAAAATACATAGGAACTACCGGTACTTTTGCCATTCTGATAAGCTTTAATGCCGGTTTTTCCCATTCTTTATCTAAGATTTCTCCGTATGGATTGTTTTTGTTGGAAACTTCTCCTGCCGGGAAAATACCTATACAGCCTCCGTTTTGTAAATGCTTCAATGATTCACGCATTCCGGAAGAGCTGCTGTAAGCATCTTTTCTGTTCTCAAAAGGATTTACTGAAATCACATACGGCTCCATCGGTTTGATCTTTTCCAAAAGGAAATTCCCCATAACCTTAAAATCGGGACGGATTTCTGATAAGATTTTACACATTAAAATTCCGTCAATGGCACCAAGCGGATGGTTGGAAACCAGTATAAACGGTCCTGTTTTAGGAATTTTTGCCAAATCTTCTTCAAAAGCAATATAACTTAAGTTTCTTTCTCTCACAAATGAGTCGAAAAAGTCTTTATCTTCCTTGTCTTTTAGTTTATCGTATAATTTGTTGACTTCATTTATTTTTGCAATGCTCATTACAGCAGCTGCAATAGGATTCTTAAGGAACCCCATTTTATTTAAGCCGGAAGCTTTAATCAAATCGTTTTTCGATATTAAACTCATGTGTGTTTAGTCGCAATTTGCGTTATTTTGTTACCATTTGAAGTGTGTTCTTCGAAATCTGCTCCAATAATACACTTTTTTCCTGGTAAAATTTATCAATGTTCTCCATCTTCGCATTTCTTACAGTAAATAAAGATACATTTTTTACAACTTCAGTTTCAAATACTTTTTGAAGTTCATTATTAAGCTCATCAATGGTATTGAATTTATCTTCCAGACATAAAGCTAATGAAATAGCTGAATTCTGCATCAAAGAAACCTTAATTTTGTATTTAGATAAATACCCGAAAATTAAACTCATATGATCTTCTGCAATGAAAGAGAAGTCTCTGGTAGAGATTTTCAGTAAAGTCTGATTTTCTTTTAAAATATATGATTCTTCGTTTTGGTTTTTATCTGAAGCTCCTACTTTTGTTCCTTCTTTGGTAGGATCTACAAAAGATTTTACATAGAATGGAATGTTTTTTTGCTGAAGCGGCTGTAATGTTTTCGGGTGAATAACACTTGCCCCGTAATATGCCATTTCTATAGCCTCTTCATAAGAGATATTTGACAGTAAGGAAACATCCTGGAATTTTCTCGGATCTCCGGTCATAACTCCCGGAACATCTTTCCATATCGTCATAGCTTCTGCATTCAGACAATAAGCGAAGATGGCAGCAGAGTAGTCAGAACCTTCTCTTCCCAGTGTTACAGTAAAGTTGTTATCATCCGATCCGATAAAACCTTGTGTAACGTAGCAGTTCTCTTTATTCAGATGTGAAATTAACTCTTCGGTATTTACCCAGTTTACAACCCCTTCTCTATAAGAGTTATCTGTTTTTACATAATCTCTTGCATCTAACCACTGATTGGTAAACTGAATTTCATTTAAGTATTCACTTACAATTTTCGTAGAAATCATCTCTCCACAGCTTACTACCTGATCGTAAACAAAATTGTAGTTAGGAGATTTATTTCTTCTTAAAAAAGAGTCTATATCATCAAAAAACAGATTGATCTCTGCGAAAACCGCATGCTTCTCGGGGAACAAACCTTCAGCAATCTCTATATGCTTTTGTTTTATTTTCTCAATTTCAGTTTGATAGTTATCTTTCTTGAAATAAAGTTCTACCACTTTTTCCAATTCATTAGTTGTTTTGCCCATTGCTGAAATTACCAGCAGACATTTTGAAAATCCCTGGCTTTTTAATACCATAGAGACATTCTTTACACTTTCAGCATCTTTTACCGATGCTCCACCAAACTTGAAAATCTTCATTAAATTGTTAATAATAAAATTGTTAGATAAAAATTTATGAGAGTTTTTTACGGGTGACAAAATTATACATTTACGGCGAGATATGAAATAGTCTTGCTTTTGTACAGGCTTAAGATTTTATTAAAATTAAGAATTGGGTGAAATCATTCAGATTGCTTCAGGAAAAAGGGAGGCTTTTTTTATGATAAGGTGTTGTTATATCTATTAGATAAGGCTGTATTGGATTGATAAACAGATGGTAAGGTCTTTTCTTGATAATTTTTTTTAATTGTGATAAATTTTACGAAATTTGGAGAAAACGTAAAAAGAAAAATATGTCAGAGCAACCATTACAAACTTTAGGAGAGTTTCTTATTGATAGACAAGATGATTTTCAGTATTCTACAGGAGAGTTTTCTCGTCTCCTTAGTGCAATAAGATTGGCTTCAAAAGTTGTAAACAGAGAAGTAAACAAAGCAGGAATTGTAGACATTGCAGGTGCTGCCGGAAACCAAAATGTTCAGGGAGAGGAGCAACAAAAACTGGATGTGATTGCTAATGAAATTTTTATTACAGCATTATCTCAAAGAGAGGTAGTTTGTGGGATTGCATCGGAAGAAAATGATGACTTTATTGATATTAAATGTGGCGAAAACGGGCATTTAAGCAAATATGTTGTTTTGATTGACCCTTTGGATGGTTCTTCAAATATTGATGTAAACGTTTCTGTAGGAACAATTTTCTCAATTTACAGAAGGGTTACCGAACCGGGAACTCCGGTTCAGCTGGAAGACTTTTTACAAAAAGGAATCAATCAGATTGCTGCAGGATACGTAATTTATGGTTCTTCAACAATGATTGTTTACACGACAGGAAATGGAGTGAACGGATTTACGCTTGATCCTTCTTTAGGAACGTATTATCTTTCTCATCCGAATATGACTTTTCCGAAAACAGGGAAAATTTATTCCATCAACGAAGGAAATTATATTAAATTCCCTCAAGGTGTTAAAAATTACCTTAAATATTGCCAGATGGAGGAAGGAGATAGGCCCTATACTTCAAGATATATTGGTTCATTGGTAGCAGATTTTCACAGAAATATGCTGAAAGGTGGGATTTATATTTATCCGTCTTATTCACAGGCTCCAAACGGAAAATTGAGATTACTATATGAATGTAATCCGATGGCTTTCTTAGCGGAACAGGCTGGAGGAAAAGCTACAGACGGTTTCAGAAGAATCCTGGAAATTGAACCGACAGAACTTCATCAAAGAATTCCTTTCTTCTGTGGAAGTGTTGAAATGGTTGAGAAAGCAGAAGAGTTTATGCGAATCGATAGCGTAAAATAATGAAAGCAGAATATTCAAGATATTTATTACAATTCAAGCGCCCGAGTGGAACATCTCGCGGCGTTTTGCATGAAAAAGAAACCTTTATCCTGGAAGTTTCCGAAAATGAGAAAAAAGGAACAGGAGAGTGCGCGATTTTCAGGGGGTTAAGTTTTGATGACAGACCGGATTATGAAGAAAAGCTCAAATGGCTTTGTGAAAATATTAATCAAGATTCCCAATTTTTAAAAGAAAAGTTGAGAGAGTTTCCGTCTATCTGGTTTGGATATGAACAGGCTGTTTTAAATTTAAAACATGGAGAAAACCTATATTTTCCGAGTGAATTTACAAAAGGAAAAACTCCGATTATCATCAATGGCTTGATCTGGATGGGAGACGTGGGCTATATGGAAGAACAGATTCAGGATAAACTGGAGAAAGGCTTTCACTGCATTAAATTAAAAATAGGAGTTGACTGGAAATCCGAACATGAAGTTCTTCAGAAATTGAGAAAAAAATTCTCAAAAGAAGTGTTGGAACTTCGTGTTGACGCCAATGGAGGGTTCAGTAAAGACGAAGCGAAAGTGGTTTTGAAGCAATTAGCCGATTTGAATATTCATTCTATTGAGCAGCCAATCAAAGCAGGGAATTGGAAAGATATGGCAGATTTATGCGAACAAACTCCGACTCCGATTGCTTTAGATGAAGAATTAATAGGGATTATTGATTTTAATAAAAAGAAAGAATTATTAGAAGCTATAAAGCCACAATATATTATTTTGAAACCGGCTCTGGTTGGTGGTTTTGAGGGCAGTAATGAATGGATTTCTCTTGCCGAAAAGCAAGGCATAGGTTGGTGGATTACGTCTGCTCTGGAAAGTAATATTGGCTTAAATGCGATTGCTCAGTATACATTTACCAAAAATAATAAAATGCCTCAAGGATTGGGAACTGGAGGATTGTTCACAAATAACTTCGATACACAGCTAAAATTGAGCGGTGAAGAGCTTTATTTTAAATTGAATAACCAAAAAGCCTAAAATCTTAAACTACGTTTTCTACAAAAATGACTTTTTTGATGTAATCAACAAACTGTGAGAATTTAGATTTTATTTTTTTCATGTTATAGTGATATTTTTTTCAAAAACGGTACCACACTGTGAGTGTTATTCTTGAAGTACAAAAATAAGATTAAAAATCTTTACTTGAACAATTATTTAAGGTTTTTTATCTAAGGTTAAGAAAAAATAACAAATTGGTGAATTTTTTAAGTTCTATGTAATGAGATTCAATTTTTTTTACCCTTAAATTTTCTTAAATTTGCAAATTGTCGTAGTATTCGACAGATTAAAGCGAATTTTAATGGAAGAAGAAAAAAAATCACTCAATTTTATTGAACAAATTATCGAAGATGATTTGGCAAACGGTCTAAAAAGAGATCAGATCCGTTTCCGTTTTCCGCCTGAACCAAACGGTTATCTACATGTAGGTCATACCAAAGCGATCTGCATCAATTTTGGTTTGGGTGAAAAATACAATGCTCCCGTAAACCTTCGTTTCGACGATACGAACCCTGAAAAAGAAGAGCAGGAATTCGTAGATTCTATCATGAAAGACGTTGAATGGTTGGGTTTCAAATGGGATAAAGTTTTGTACGCATCCGATTACTTCCAGCAGCTTTACGATTGGGCAGTTCAGTTAATTAAAGACGGAAAAGCTTATGTAGATGAGCAGCCGTCTGAAGTGATTACAGAGCAAAGAAAAAATCCTGCAGAGTCGGGAATTGAATCTCCATACAGAAACCGTCCTGTCGAAGAGTCTTTAAACTTATTCGAAAGAATGAAAAACGGTGAATTCGAAAGTGGTTCCATGTCTCTTCGTGCAAAAATCGATATGACTTCGCCGAATATGAATATGCGTGACCCGGTTATGTACAGAATTTTGAATAAACCTCATCACAGAACCGGTACAGACTGGAAAATTTATCCGATGTACGACTGGGCACATGGTGAATCCGATTATATTGAACAAATTTCACACTCACTTTGTTCTCTAGAGTTTGAAAATCACAGACCGCTTTATGACTGGTATCTGGATCAGGTATATGATGAAAGTAAAGTAAGAAACAAGCAGAGAGAATTTGCAAGAATGAATGTTTCTTATATGATCACTTCTAAAAGAAAGCTGCAAAGGCTGATCGCTGAAAATGTAGTGAACGGTTGGGATGACCCAAGAATGCCTACGATTTCCGGAATGAGAAGAAAAGGTTTCACACCGACTTCTATCAGGAATTTTATTGAAAAAGTTGGGGTTGCCAAAAGAGAAAATTTAATTGAACTTCAGTTATTGGAATTCTGTGTTCGTGAAGATTTGAATAAAGTGGCGAAGCGTGTGATGACGGTAGTGGATCCGGTCAAATTAATCATCGAAAACTATCCTGAAGGACAGGAAGAATGGCTGGAAACTGAAAATAATCCCGAACAGGAAGATGCAGGAACCAGAGAAATTCCTTTTTCGAGAGAATTATATATTGAACGTGAAGACTTTAAAGAAGAAGCGAATAATAAGTTCTTCAGACTAAAATTAGGTGGTGAAGTTCGTTTGAAATCTGCTTACATCATTAAAGGTGAAAGAGTAGAAAAGGACGAAAACGGAGAAATCACGACAATTTATGCGACTTATGACGAAAAGTCTAAGTCGGGGAGTGGAACTGAAGAAAGTTTAAGAAAAGTAAAAGGTACGATCCACTGGGTTTCGGCAAAGCATGCAATTCCTGTGGAAGTAAGAAATTACGATAAATTATTCACTGTGGAACAGCCTGATGCTGAGAAAGATGTGGATTTCTTGAATTTCATCAATCCAGATTCTGTAACTACAGTTCAGGGGTTTGCTGAGCCTAGCTTAAAGGATGTGGCAGTTGGAGAACCTCTTCAATTCCAGAGAATTGGCTATTTTACGAAGGATCAGGATTCTACGGATACCAATTTTGTGTTCAACAGAACTGTAACTTTAAAAGACTCTTATAAGCCGGAGTAAAAATTATTTATTTTATATAAAATGAAAATAGGGCTTAATTTTTTAAGTCCTGTTTTTTATTTAAACCCTATCAAATCACTATAAAATATAAAAATTGTGAAAATTATACATTTATATACAAATTCTTTCAAAGGGCTTTCTCGGGAAAGCTGGATGCTTGCATTGGTAATGCTTATTAACCGGGCAGGTTCTATGGTACTTCCGTTTTTGGGAGTTTATATGACTGATCATTTGAAATTCAGTATAGAAAATACAGGAATCGTTCTCAGCTTTTTTGGTATAGGATCTGTAATTGGATCGTGGCTGGGAGGCTATATTACTGATAAAATCGGAGAATATAAAGTTCAGTATATAAGTTTGCTGCTGAGCGTTCCTTTATTTTGCTTGATTCCTGTTTTTAAAACAGAAATTGGAGTGGCTACAATTATTTTGTTTCAGAGTATCATAAGTGATGCATTCCGCCCGGCAAACTCGGTGGCGATTACAAAATATGCAAAACCAGAAAATATAACCAGAGCATTTTCATTGAACAGAATGGCGGTCAACTTAGGATTTTCGATAGGTCCTGCTTTGGGGGGAATATTGTCTGCAATTTCTTATGAATTTTTATTTTTCTCCAATGCTTTGGCAGCTTTATTAGCAGGAATTCTATATATTATATTTTTCAGAAAACGTAATAAAATTGCTAAATTAAAGGCGAAGAAGGTAAAAGAAGCGGTTGAAATAAAGAAAGAGAACTCGCCGTACCGTGATGGTAAATTCCTGATATACTGTTTCTTTTGTATGCTGTTCTCTATTTGCTTCTTTCAGCTGTTCAGTACATTAACGATTTTCTATAAAGATACAGCGAAACAGAGTCAGCAGAATATAGGATATATCTTAGGTTATAGTGGTTTTCTGATTGTATTGCTCGAAATGGGATTTGTACAGATTGCCGAAAAGTATTTTAACCTGGCCGTAACAATGTTACTGGGAACCTTTATTTGTGGGTTTTCCTATGCCATGATGGCGTTTGATTACAGCATGATTACTTTGGTTATTTCCATGACATTACTTTGTATAGGAGAAATCTGGACCTTACCTTTTATGTCGACCATTACAGCGTTGAGATCCGGCAAAAACAATAAAGGAGCTTATATGGGATTAAACGGAATTTCATTTTCCGTGGCATTTATTGTCACTCCGTATTTGGGAACTTTAATTGCTGAAAAATTCGGATTCAATGTGTTATGGGTTGGAACGGGAATATTGGCTACAATTATTGCCATTGCTTTTTATTTTATTGTTCCCTGGCTGATTAAGGATAAAAAAGAACTGGAAATTGAAGGGTAAAAACTAAACTTTATACGTAAGACAAGCTTTTTAAAGCTTGTCTTTTTATGTCATCTAAATTTTATAAATAGTTTAGGATTTCGAAAGGATATTTTTCACAATCATTTCGGCATGTACTCTTGAATTTTCAATAAACCAGAGATGGGTATCCTTTCCACCACACACCACACCGGCAAGATATAAATTGGAAACATTGGTTTCCATGGTTTCAGGATTGTAAAGTGGATTTTGGGAGTCACCCTGTAGCTCGATTCCGGAGTTTTTCAGAAAATTAAAATCAGGAAGATAGCCAGTCATAGCCAATACAAAATCGTTTTCAATTTCATTGATTTTTCCTTTTTCATCTTTAAAAATGACAGAATGCTCCTTAATTTCCATCATTTCTGAATTAAAAAAAGCTTTAATGCTTCCTTCAGCAATCCGGTTTTCAATATCCGGTTTTACCCAATATTTTACACTTTTTGAAATCTCAGAATGGCGGATAATCATGGTAACTTCCGCTCCTTTCCTATAAGTTTCCAATGCTGCATCTACTGCAGAATTACTAGATCCTATCACCACAATTTTCTGTTGGGCGTATGGATAGGGCTCCGTATAATAATGTTTTACTTTAGGCAAATTTTCTCCCGGGATATTCATCAGATTCGGAATATCATAAAATCCCGTTGAAATGATCACATTTTTAGAGAAATATTTTCCCTTGGATGTTTCAATTTTAAAAATTTCATTTTCTTTAGACACCTTTTCAACCTTTTCATACAAATTAATATTTAAATTTCGTTGTCTTGTAATTCCCTGATAGTACTCCAAAGCTTCCTGTCTGCCGGGTTTTGGTGCCGTTGATATAAAAGGAATATTATCAATTTCCAGTTTTTCTGCGGTTGAGAAGAATCTCATGTATAAAGGATAATTATATAAAGAATTTACAATGGTCCCTTTTTCAATAATTAAATAAGTAAGATTGTTTTTTTGAGCTTCTAATGCACAATTCAGTCCGATGGGACCTCCGCCGATAATAAGAATATCCAAAATTTCCATAGAACAAAATTACAAAAAACCACTTTCAGTGATATATAAAAAAACTATAGAAGTAATCATCGATCTGTATCTTATCCTCCTGCGATCGGATATGGCATTGCTTTTGGTGAATTTTTTACATCAAACATTAAAAAATATGAAAAAACTATTTATTTCATTACTTATTCTGTGCGTAATTGCCTGTAAGAAAAATCCCGAAAAGTTTATTAATGACAGAACAGATTCTACCGAGTTTGTAAAAACGGATGCTACAAAAGTTACTCAGGTTGAGGTAAGTAAAGATGAGGCTTTAAAACAGCTTAATGAAGAGATTATTCAGGCTCTAAAGGATAAGGATTATAAAAGGTTTTCCGATTTTATTCATCCGGAAAAAGGAGTGCGTTTTTCGATGTATGCTTTTGTAAACCCTAAGGAAGATAAAAAATTTTCCAAATCCGATTTTATAAAATATCAACCGACTAAAACTCTCTTTACATGGGGAACATTGGATGGTTCTGGTGAGCTTTATAAAGCTACTATAGACAGTTACCTTACAAAATGGGTGTATTCAAAAGATTTTGCAACAGGGCAGGTTGCTTTTAATGAGTTCTTAGGGAAGGGGAATTCACTGAACAATCTGAAGGTAATCTATCCAAAGGCGGACTTTACAGAGAATTATATGAAAGGATCAGAAGCTAATGCTGAGATGGATTGGAAAAGTCTTCGTCTGGTTTTAGAAAAGCTTAACGGAAAATACTATCTGGTTGCGGTAGTAAATGATCAATGGACGATATAAAATACCAACGCAAAGATTTAATCTGAATAAATCTTTGCGTTTTAAAATTCTTAACCCAGTATTTCAGCCAATTTTTTGGTCAGATTTTTTCTGGAGAACTGCTCAATATTCTGAGTGTTTTCAGAAAGGTTTCCGTTTTTCCACAGGTCAAATTTTTCTAAAATAAAGCTCTTGATATTTTCTGAATCATTATAACTGAAATGTTTTCCCGCTTTGGTTTCATTCAAAATTGTTGAAACATCGGCATCATCCGGTCCAAATGAAATAACCTGTTTTCCGGTTGCCAGATATTCGAAAATCTTTCCGGGAATAATCCCTCTCGAAGACTCATTTGGAAAGTTTGTTATTAATAAGATGTCAGAGCTTTGCATCTCATGGATTGCGTTATCATGAGATAAATATCCTAAATTGAGAATGTGATTTTTTAAATTTGAATTCTCAATTTCGTGTAAGATTTTATCATCTATTCTTCCCACAAATTTTAAGCTGAAGTTCTTTGCAAAATCTGAGTTTGCTGCTACCAGATCATCAAGGGCTTTCCAAAGATTTTCAGGGTTTCTCAATTGCTCTAAAACACCGATATAGCTTAACGTGAATTGAGTTGTGCCGGTAAGTTGTGAAGGAGTTAAATTGTTAGGTTGTTGAGCTGTAAAGCTTTCAATAGGCGATTGAGCATCTTTACGATTTAACGACTTAACATTTAATTCAACATCAAATCCATTGGTGATACAAACTGCATTGGCTCCGTTTTTTTTGAAATTTTCTGCATCTGTATAGCTCGTTGCCAAAGTGATATCGGCATTTTTGAAAACTTGATTTTCTAATTGACGGTGTTTTTGATCTGAACTTTTGGTAAGTTTTAAATGTTTGTAATAAGAAATTTCCGTCCATGGATCACGGAAATCGGCAATCCATTTTAAATGTGGGAGTTTCTTTTTTAAATTTAAACCGATCAAATGTAAAGAATGTGGTGGACCGGAAGTCACTACAACATCAATTTTATTTTCTTTTAAATATTTCTCAAGAAATTGTACCGAAGGTTTTACCCAGAAAACGCGCGCATCAGGAATGAAAAAATTACCTCTTACCCAAATCGAAAGCTTTGATTTCCAGCTTTGATTTTTACCCACATCAAATTGCCCGGCTTTGAATTTTTTATTGCTTTTGTTCAGCTTTTCTGCCAGCTGATAAGGTTCCCATATTTTAGTTTTAACAATTTCAATATTCTCAGGAACATCTTTTAATAGACTTTCATCCAGCAAAGGGTAACTTGGATTTTCCGGAGTATAGATGATGGGGTTCCATCCGAAATCGGGTAAATATTTTGCAAACTTCAGCCACCTTTGAACACCAGGACCTCCCGCAGGAGGCCAGTAATAGGTGATGATCAATATTTTTTTCTGTTCCATTAAGTTCTAAACAGTTTCAATAATTTCTTTCTTCTTGTTTTTATTCAAAAGGAAAATTCCGAGTCCGCTTAGCACGATGAACAGACCGAAACACAGAAGAGAAATCCATTTTCCTTTTTCAATAACTTCCGGCTCAAAAATCATTCTTATAGTATGATTTCCTGCAGGAACGTGAACGGCACGAAGCAGATAATCCGCTTTGATGTATGGGATTTCTTTTTCGTCTACAAACATTTTCCAGCCATGAGGGTAATAAATCTCGGAGAATACCGCCAACTGAGGCGTTCTTGATTTTGATTTAAATTCAAGTTCATTCGGTTGATATCCCGTTAAGCTGATTGTTGCAGCAGAGTCTGCCTGAACAGGTTTATTGTTGAAATATTCTTTATCAGAAGAAGCAATTACCGCTGTTTTCTTGCTATCAATAATCCCAATAGATTTGATTTCTTCGTTCGGACTGTTTACAAATTTTAAATCACTTACAAACCATGCATTTCCGTTGGCTGTAGGATTTGGAATCGCCTGAGGCTGCTCCGGTGATCCCACTACCCAATATTTTGCATTCAGAAGGTTCAGGATATTCGGAACTTTTACAGAATCCATTACCTGGAAATATTCGTTGATGACGTCATCATATCTTCTTAGTTTTACGGCGTGGTAGCCTCCGATCGAAGATTTGAAATAAGAAGTGTTGGTTTCACTGAATGTTCCTAAAATATTATTGAAAATTCTGTAATGAGTTTTGTCTTTTTCAGCAATAGTTTCAAGCGTTTTGTTGACATTTACATTGGCAATAATCGATTCCAAATTCGGGTTACCCTGAACTTTTTCAGCCAGAAGATCTGAACTTTCAGTTTGGAAAGGATTCTCTGCAAAAATCTTGTCGACATAGTTTTCGTCATTTAAATAACGTTTGTTAACTGACCATAGGTCAAATAAACTTACCACTCCAATAACAACTAAAGCAATATTCTGATTCAGTTTTTTCTTTAAGCTTAAGAATAAAACAATAACAGTAATAGCGACATAAATAAATGCTTTAATTGCATCTATTCTGAATAATTTAAATCGTTCTTCTGTAAGATAATCCAGTAGGAATGGAGGTAAATAAGCCTGTTCGTTATCGGTATGGAATCCTAGCAGAGATTTACCAAAAATAAGCAGGATTAAGATCAATCCTAATGTTCCTCCACCTACATATGTAAGAATTTTCTGTTTGTATTCTTCCGTCAGTTTTTCGTCCGTAAAGAATTTATACAAGCCGATAATGGCAATTAACGGGAATAGCAATTCAACCACCACCAAAATAGAGGATGGCGCTCTGAATTTATTATAAAACGGTACAAAGTCTATAAAGAAGTCTGAAAGTGCCATGAAGTTGCTCCCCCACGCCAAAAATATAGTCAGAATGGAAGCTCCTAAAATCCAGTAACGGTATTTTTTAGAGGCAAAAAAGAATCCTAAAACAGCTAAGAAACAAACAATGGCTCCCTGATAAGCAGGTCCCGAAGTTCCCGGCTGATCTCCCCAATAGGTAAGGCTTCCGAATCCTTTGGAAATTCTGTCATATTCTGCCTGAGAATCTACATTTTGCTGAACCAGTTCCTGGATTTTGGCCATCATTTCCTTGCCTTCCGGTTCCTGGCTTCCGCCACCCATTAATCTTGGAATAAAAAGGTTTAAGGTCTCCAGTTTTCCGTAGCTCCACATCAACATACTTTCTTTATCCATCCCCGAATTTCCTCCAGTATGACTGTCGTTGGTTAAAATCTGTTTTCCACGAACCGTTTCTTTGATGTATTCTGAGTTGGCCATGATTCTTTGAGAGTTCATTCCTACTCCAATTAAACATGAAGCTGCAACGATTCCCGAAGAGATCAGAAAGTGTTTAACTTCAGTTTTTTTCTGAATAACTCTTATTAATTCTGAAATGAATAAGAAACCTAATGCAATGAATAGGTAGTAGGTCATCTGAGGATGGTTCGCTGCAATCTGAAGCCCCATGAAAAGCGTGGTGACAATGAATCCCCAAATGTATTGTTTCCGCATGTAAACAAGTAAGATCCCAGCTAAAAGCGGTGCAAAATACTCAAGTGTATTGATCTTACCATTGTGCCCTGCCGCAATAGCAATATAAAAATAGGTAGAAAGTCCGAAGAATGTTGCTCCCAGAAGGGCGTATTTCCAGTTTCTGACGACCACCATTCCTAAAAGGAAAAAGCCTGAAAAAAGTAAGAAAATATAATTGACGGGTCTGGGAAGAATGTTCAGATAACTGTCAATTTTCTTAATGGTATCACCATTAAATCTACTTCCCATCTGGTAAGTAGGCATTCCGCCGAACATGGAATCGCTCCAGTAGGTCTCATTGTCTGTATTTGCTCTGTAGTCCAAAAGCTCTTTTGCTCCTCCTCTGTATTGTACAATGTCATGCTGGAAAAGCTGTTTTCCTGTGAAAACAGGAGTGGAGTATAAAAATGCTAAAACTATAAATACAACTAATGAAATTGCAATATAAATTAAGTTTTTATTTTTCGCCATGCTGATGGTTATTATCTTTTATTTCGGAATTATTACCTTTTATCTTTGCTTTCTTTTACTTCTTCAAAATCTACGGTTTCTGCATCCCAGTTAAGATTCTGTTTTCCTTTGTTTGAACTATGAATGTCCTGCTGTTTGTGGTTTGAGCCATTATTATTGTTAAATCTGTAACTGTAAAAAGTTTTGAAGAAAATTCTTTTCAGAATGTTCCAGACAAAGAAAATAATAATAGCAGAGAGTACTAACTCAAGAATGTACTTCATAATTTTTGATTTTTGTTCAAAGTTTAAAATTCATGATTTAAAAAATCACTTCCCTCAAACTCTTTCTTTTCTTATTTACCGGAAGGGTTTACCATTACAGAAGAGTTTGAAACGCTTTTCATAGACTGAGATTGTTTTCCGTCTGAAATTGTTTCAATCTGTGATGTTTTTACATTGATGTTCTGGTTAGTAATCCATCCTGTATTTTGGTCAAACTTAATGGTTCCGTTTTGAACAAGCTCGCTGCTCATGCTGTGCGTAATAGGACCTTGAGCCTGTTTTTCTGTCTTTTTAGGAATTCCTCCTGAAATAGAAACCTCTACAATACCATTTCCTGCACTTTTCAAAGTGTAGTTAGACGTTACTTTTATTTTACCATTAGGATCTGCGTTTTCACTGCTCGTCCATTTTTCTCCTATTTTCACTCCTTTTTTAGGAATAAGAGTCAGGTTTTTTGAAAGCTGATCTTTTAATATTTTTTCGTTAAAGCTTTCTTTTAAATTGGCTGTTACACCCGCTTTCTGGGTGGGATCCTTCACCAAGGCTCCCACTGCATTAGCTACTTTTGTGTAGATAGGCTCGAAACCTGTAATGGAGATCACGTTTCCTTTGGTGTCCATTTTCACATTCAGCTTATTGCTGGTAAGAGCCCTGTTAACAACCCAAAGCATCTTTAGCTCTTCTTCTTTAGGTTCCGGAAGTTTGGTGTCTACCACCAATGTTTTCCCCTGAGCTGACTGTGAATTTCTTTTAGCGACAAGATTTAAAGTCATGTCATATACATTTCCCTTGATGTCATTCACTACAAAGTTCATCTCATCAGTGGACTCGCTGGTTGCAGTGATCGACTTTCCTTGTGGATCCGTCATCGTCTTTACATCTCTTTGGTAAGTGGTAAGCGGATAGGTTTTCCCTTTTTCTAATTTAAAAGATTGTTTGAAGATCCCAACCGAGTCTTTTATAGCCGGATTTGCTTCTACTTTTACTACAGAGTCTGCCGGAACTTCTACAGTAACCGTTTTACCTGTTTTAGGGTCTACTTTTGTGATGGTTGCGGTTTCTTTTTTGTTACAAGAAACCAAAGCTATAGTTGAAATTAGCGCTAATGCTGCTACGTTTTTCATTTCAGAGTTTTTTTAAGTGTTGTTGAATTAATTTGCTGCCGTGAATTTCTGTCTCACCGCTTCATATAAAATTGCTCCGCATGCAACAGAAACATTCAGAGACTGGGTTTTTCCTTCAATCGGTAGTTTTATCTTATCATCCGCATGATGAAGTACTTCCTTGGAAATTCCGGTCTCTTCATTCCCCATTACAATGGCACATGGTTCTTTGAAATCCACATCATAAATTAGCTTTTGGGCTTTTTCGCTTGCTGCATATACGGAAATTCCACTCTGTTGAAGGAAATCTACCACGTGTGCTAAATTCGGCTCTTTACATATCTTTACATTATAAAGTGCTCCTGCAGAAGTTTTTATCGCGTCAGAATTAATTGGAGCGGCTCCTTTTTCCGGGATAATCACAGCATCAACTCCTACGCATTCCGCCGTTCTGCAAATGGCTCCGAAATTTCTGACATCCGTTAGTCGGTCCAGAATCAATAAAAACGGAATTTTTCCCTCTTCAAAAAGTTGAGGAACAATATCTTCGATTTTATGGAACGGAACATCCGAAATAAAAGCAACAACACCCTGATGATTTTTTCTTGTAAAACGGTTCAGTTTTTCAACCGGAACATAATTGGGACGGATTTTATTTTTAGCTAAAATTGCTTTTAATTCAGCATAAATTGGTCCTTGTAATGCATTCTGCACAAACACCTTGTCAATCGTTTTTCCCGCTTCAATAGCTTCAATCACGGGACGCAGCCCGAAAATAAAATCGTCTTTCATTGAATAAGTTTTATGTTTAAGGTTCAAAGTTTAAGGTTTTGAGTTCAGTGTTTAAAGCTATTTTACTTTAATATGAACATTAAAACCGTTATTATAGTTTATACTTTGTTCCTTTTAAATCTGTTATATTTAAATATTTAATAAATGAACTAATTTTTCGGCTTAATACCTCTGTTTGTTCTTTTAGTATTTCAAATTTTTCTAGTGAAATGAAATTTCTGTCAAAAACTCGGTATAATTGTGACCTTGTTTCTCCACAAGAAGCTTTTGCAATAGATAAAAATTGAATAAATTCTCTATTGCCATTTCTTTCAAATCCTTCAGCAATGTTATCCATAATCGAACCTGAAGAACCATCAATTTGATTACTAAGTTTATAGTTGTTTTTAAGATTTGTCGATTCAATAATAGTATAAATTTCTTTACAAAGTTCTCTGGACAATTGCCAAATTTCTAAATCTTCAAATCTGTTTATTGTTGCCATAAATTTTGAACTTTAAACTAAAAACATTGAACCAATTAATATTTCTCTCCTAAAATTGCTCTTTTCTGGGACATTACGTAGCCGTAATGCAGGGTTTCGTGCATATTGTTGAAGATGATGGCATCCTGAATGCTTTTCAGATCCATCCCAAAGCTTGTGGTGTAAGGAGTGTAATCCGAAAAGAAATCACTGTCATAATCTTTCATTAAAATCTTTGAAGTTTCAGTTAATAAAAATTCCAGATCTTCTACTTCCGATTTTTGTACATCCAGATTCGGTAATGTACCTTTTTTGTAGGTTTCGATCCAGTATTTATCTATTCTGAAAGGATTTCCGCTCAGATAATAATGCAAAAGCTGTTGGGTAGCAACGGTATGTGCAATGTTCCAGTATATGTTATTGTTGAAGCCGTCAGGAATCAGCAAAAGGTCTTCGTGAGAAGTGTTTTGGAGGATTTCCAGAAGGTTTTTTCTTACTTGTCTGTGAGCTTGAAAATGATAATTCATTTTGCAAAAATTTTAATCACCAAAAATAGTTTAATAAACTGGAAATGACAATTTTTGTACGGCAGATTGAAGTAAAATTTATATATTTTTATGAAAAAATAGAATAATTATATTGAGTTTTAAGGTTTCAACTATTTTGAATCTCGCATCAGTGCAGGAATATTTAACAAACTTTAACTCAAAAATGGCATCTATTGTGTTGATTAATGCAAGTATTTATTAGAAATTTACCAATTATTTTAAATTAAGTTATGTCAGATACATATCAAGCAGAAGACATCCGCCAGCTGACGGAAAAAGTAAAAGAAAAAAACTACTTATTTTCTCTTCTGAGACAGGAAATCAATAAAGTGATTATCGGCCAGGAATATATGATAGACCGTCTATTAGTCGGACTTCTGGGGAATGGCCACGTTCTTTTGGAAGGTGTTCCGGGTTTGGCAAAAACATTGGCAATCAAAACATTGGCAGATGCTGTTCATGGTGACTTCTCAAGGATTCAGTTTACTCCGGATTTATTGCCAGCAGATGTTGTCGGAACAATGATTTATAATGTTAAAGACAATGATTTTTCAATAAAAAAAGGGCCTGTTTTTGCCAATTTTGTATTGGCGGATGAGATCAACCGTGCTCCGGCAAAGGTACAGTCGGCTTTGCTGGAAGTAATGCAGGAAAAACAGGTAACCATTGGTGATGAGACGATGAAGCTTCCAAAGCCTTTCCTGGTGTTGGCAACACAAAACCCGATCGATCAGGAAGGAACCTATCTTTTACCCGAAGCTCAAAGCGACCGTTTCATGCTGAAATGTACGATTGATTATCCGAAATTTGAAGATGAAAGAACGGTGATGAGAATGGTTTCAACTGCGCATCAACCTACAGTAAAACCAGTGATTTCTTTACAGGATATTGTAGATGCAAAAGAGCTTATTAATCAGATTTATCTTGACGAAAAGATTGAAAAATATATTCTGGATATGGTATTTGCAACCCGTTTCCCGGAAAATTACGGTCTTTCGGAACTGAAAAACTATATCGGTTTCGGAGCTTCACCAAGAGCTTCGATCAACCTTGCGATTGCTTCCAGAGCCTATGCCTTCCTGAAAGGAAGAGCGTTTGTGATTCCTGAAGATGTAAAAGAGCTGGCAAAAGATGTATTGCGACATAGAATTGGTTTGACCTTTGAGGCGGAAGCGGAAGAAATCTCAACAGAAGAAATTATCAATAGAATTTTAGCAAAAATACAGGCTCCGTAATGAGTGAGGTGATTATTAGGAAAGCCGTTCACGAAGATTGTGCTCCCATGTTGGAGCTGATCAAAGAATTGGCCGATTATGAAAAGGCTTTGCCTGAAGTTACTTTAACTTTAGAGCAATTTACTGAAGACGGATTTGGAAATTCTCCTGTTTGGGGAGCTTTTGTTGCTGAATATAATGGTGGAATTGTTGGTATTTCATTGTATTATGACAGATATTCAACATGGAAAGGGAGAAGGTTATATCTGGAGGATTTGGTGGTGACGGAAAAGTTGAGAGGCCAACAAATCGGAAAGAAATTGTTTGAAGCAACCATGGAGTATGGGAAATCCAATCAATACAGCGGAATGGTTTTTCAGGTGTTGAACTGGAATGAACCGGCGATTAATTTCTATAAAAAATACAACCCGAAATTTGATGATGAATGGTTTAATGTTTCCATAGAGTTCAAGATTTAATGTTTGAGGTTTAAAGTTTATTGGTGACTATACAGTTGATTTAAATTGAACAAGATATACATTAAGCTAAAAGCTCGGAACAGAAAACTTTAAACTTTAAATTAATCATATGCAGATAAAAGATATTGTAAAAAAAGTCAAGCAAATAGAAATCCGTACCCGAAAGAAGACGGAAGCTACTTTGATGGGGCAATATCACAGTGCTTTTAAAGGGCAGGGAATGACTTTCTCGGAAGTTCGTCCGTATCAGTTTGGTGACGAGATCCGTAGAATTGACTGGAATAAAACAGCACGTTTCCGTGAGCCATTCGTGAAAGTGATGGAAGAGGAAAGGGAATTGACCATGATGCTGCTCGTAGATATTTCCGCTTCGATGGATTACGGAACAAAAACTCAGCTGAAAAGAGAATATGTTGCAGAAATTGCGGCAAGCTTGGGCTTTTCGGCGGCAGGGAATAATGATAAAGTAGGATTGATTTTATTTGCGGATAAGGTATATAAAGTAATTCCTCCGCAAAAGGGGAGAAAACATATTCTTTCCATTATCAGTAATATTCTCACAGCAGATTACGTTCCTGCGGTTTCAAGAATTGACAAAGCCATGGAATATATGATGGGAATTTTCAAAAGAAAATCTCTGGTATTTCTCTTCTCGGATTTTGAAGATGAGTATGATTCCAAAATGCTGAGAGTGGCTTCAAAAAAGCATCAGTTGCTGGGAATGAGGATTTTTGATGAAAAGGATAATGAAATTCCTGATGTTGGCTATACTTTATTGTATGATGCGGAAACAGGAAAACAGGTCTGGGCAAATACCTCCAGTGCAAGATGGAGATATACTTTTGCGGAGGCTCAGAAGCAGAAACTGAGAGATCTGGAAGAAGATTTTGCGAATAGTTCCGCGAGTTTTATGAATATTAATACAGGTTCGGATTACTCAAAATTATTGTATAATTATTTTCAGAAGAAATAAAAAATAAACGTTCTGTTGTCATTCTGAATGTAGCGTAAAAGAAATGAAGAATCTATTGTGTTTACTGAAGATTCTTCCTTCGTCAGAACGACAGATGAAAGGTTAAAATTTAAAGATAAAATTGAAAAAACTACTATTCATATTGTGTTTTTTGATCTGTGCAAATGCTTTTTCGCAGATACTTTCTTCCAGTGTTGAGAAGAAAACCATTGCTTTGGGAGAACTCAATCATATTGTTATTACCATTAATAATTTACATGATAAAAAAGTTTCTGCTGCTCCCGAGAATGAGCTTCTGCCCTTTCATTTTGAAGAAGTAAAAGACAGTATTGCCCAGACTAAGGATATTTATTACCGAAGAATTGAATTTGCAGTATTTGAAGAAGGGACTTTTAAAATTCCTGAACTGGAATTCAAAGTGGATGGAAAGGTTTTAAAAACGATTCCTTATGAAATAGATGTCATTAATACGGCGAAAAAAGGCGACCAGATTAATGATATCATGAACAATAAAGAGGTAAATCTGGAAGTGAAAGATTACTGGGAGCTTTATAAATGGTATATTTTAGCCGCTTTATCGGTCATTGCTTTAATAATTGCCATTATTATGTTCATTAAATGGGGCAGAAAAGCGAAAGATTCTCCTGTAGTAGCGACCAACCAGACTTTAAAGGAACTGGATTCTTTAAAGAAGAAAAAATATGTGGAAAGTGGAGATTACCGTTCATTCTATGTGGAGCTGATCGATATTTCCAGAAAGTTTATTTCCAGACAATACCATTTGCCTGCAGATGTGTTATTGACGGATGATTTAATTGATTTGATGAAAAAAAATAATACCATTTCTCAGGAAAACGAAAAAGTAGTGGAAGAAGTCTTCTTGCGCGGAGATCTGGTGAAATTTGCCAAAACCTTTCCCGATCAGGAAGCAATGGAGAAAGATTTTGCAAATATCAGAGAATTTGTGAAAAGGTCTTCAAAAGATCTGGAATTTGAAAACTTGAGAAAGGATGTTTGATTTTGAATTTTATAGTCCGTGGTTCTTGCTTCTTTTCTTATTGTTTATTCCTCTTTTGTTTAAAGATATAAGGAAGCAGAAAAGAAAAGGAATCAAAGTTCCTACCGTAAAAAATATGGGAAGTAATAACGGTATTCTTCCTGTGCTCTTTTTGCTGAAGATATCGAAGTATATCATTCTCTCCGCTTTGATCATTGCTATGGCAAGACCAAGAACCTTTACCATTTCTCAGGACAGAGACGATACGAAAGGAGTCGATATTATGCTTTCCGTGGATGTTTCTTTAAGTATGCTGGCAAAGGATTTAACTCCGGACCGTTTAACGGCTTTAAAGGATATTGCAGTTAAGTTCGTTGAAAAACGGCCGAATGACAGAATTGGTTTAGTTGCGTATTCAGGGGAGGCGTTTACCAAAGTTCCTGTAACTTCCGATCATCAGGTTGTTATAGATGAGCTGAAAAATCTGAATCCAATGGAACTTCAGCCGGGAACAGCAATCGGAGAAGGACTTTCCGTTGCGGTTAATCATCTTAAAAACAGTAAGGCAAAGAGTAAGATTATTATCTTAATGACAGATGGTGTCAACACGATCGAAAATGCGATGCCGCCACAAATTGCTGCTGAGCTTGCCAAAAATAATAATATCAAAGTATATTCTATTGGGATCGGAACGAATGGATATGCTTTAATGCCAACACAGACCGATATATTTGGAGATCTGGTATTTACAGAAACTGAGGTTAAGATTGATGAGCCTGTTTTGAGAGAAGTTGCACAAATGACGGGAGGAAAATATTTCAGAGCAACTTCGAATTCTGGACTGGCAGAAGTATATGATGAGATTAATCAATTGGAAAAATCTGATATCAAGGTTTCCAAACTATACAATTACGAAGAATATTTTAAGTTTTTTCTCTGGATTGCATTGGGAATGTTGGTTTTTGATGCTTTGTTGAGATGGGTATTTTATAAATTATTGAGCTGATGGATTGGTATTTAGGAAATTACTGGTATTTGTTGTTGCTTTTGCTATTGCCGTTTCTGGCCATACTGCTGATCCGTTTTTTTAAATGGAAAAAGAAAAGGAGAGAGGTATTTGCCGAAGCTCAGTTTCATGAGCAATTATTTGAAAAAAGTTCAGGATTTACAAAATTTTTTCCCGCCTTATATCTTTTAGGGACTTTATTTCTTATTTTTTCTATCATTGATCTGCTGAGTGGTTCCAATGAAGTTGAGACCAAGCAGAGGCTGAATAATGTGATCTTTATGCTCGATGTTTCCAATTCTATGAATGCGGAAGATGTGGAACCCAACCGTTTAATGGAAGCCAAAAATGTGATGATCAATACCATGCAGAAAATGAAGAGTGATAAAGTTGGAGTAGTGATTTTCGCAGGGGAAGCAACCTCCATAATGCCTTTGACAACTGATTATTCTTCTGCGGAAACGTATATTAACGGCATTGAAACCAATTCTATGCAGATTCAGGGAACGGATTTTCTGAAAGCGATGGAAGTGGCTGCAGAAAAGTTTAAAAATGTAAGTAAAGGAGCCCGAAAAGTGGTTTTGCTAAGTGACGGGGAAGATAATGAAGGCAACGATGCAGCTGCCATAAGGCTGGCCAATAAAGAAGGAATTGTGGTAACCACCGTTGGAATCGGAACAGAAGAAGGAGCTCCTGTTCCTGAATATTCTTTTGGGCAGTTAATGGGGTATAAATCTAACATGAACGGAGAAACCGTAATCTCTAAAAGACAAACGGAAGCTCTCCACAAAATAGCTGAATCGACAGGTGGAGATTATATTGACGGAAATAATATCAATGAAACCCCCAATAAAATCCTTGATATTCTGAGTAAAAAATCATTCTCTTCGGAAACGGTGGTGAAATCGCAAAATGCTAATCATTATTATCAATATTTCTTGGGAGTTTCAATTTTATTCTTCTTTTTAATTTATATATTTAATCCTAAAAGAGATTTTAATGTTTAATTTTCTGTTTAGTATACAGGCTATTAAGTTGTACTTTAACCCAATTTTAACAAATTAGAATCTGTTTATTAACATATAAAGGAATAATTTTGCATTTGATGAATACTAAAATCATTTTTTTATCGTTTATTTTTGTCTTAAGCTTTTCAGGCTGTTTGTTCGGACAGGAGAGTTACAGAACTCTGGTGTATGAAGGCAATCAAAAATTTAATGATAAAAATTATGAGGGTGCATCTTCCAAATATATGGAAGCGGTAAAACGGAATAATAAAGATTTTACAGCTCATTATAACCTGGGAAATGCTTTATATAAGAGCAAAAAATATGAAGAAGCAAAGGCAGAATTTGAAAAGGCAAAAGCGCTTTCTCAGACTCTTCCGGATAAGGCAGCTGCTCTGCATAATTTAGGAAACACTTATATGCAAATGAATCAGCCCGAAAAAGCTGCAGATTATTATAAGCAATCCTTAAAACAAAATCCGAAAAGCGAGGCAACAAGAAAAAACTATGAAATTGCCAAACTGAAGGAAAAAGAAAACCAACAAAAGAAGAACCAGCAGAATAACTCAGGCAAAGGAGGCGGCGGTGACCAAAAACAAAATGATGATCAAAACGGAAATCCTAAAGATCAAAAACAGGATCAGGGAAAAGGCCAGCAAAATAAAGGGAAAAATCAGGAAGGAAATAATCCTGATCAGAACCAGAGTCATGAAGGCAAAATTCCAAAAGATCTTGAAAATGCCATATTAAACAAAGTAAGCGAAAAAGAAAAAGAAACCGCCAGAAGAATTTTAAATAAAAATTCTTATTCGATGCCGCAAAGCAACGAGAAAGATTGGTGATGAAGCAAAAGCTTATCTACATATTACTCCTATTTATTTCCATAATTTCTTATGGACAGGTAAGCCTTTCTCTGGAATCTGATAAAGCAGAATATAATGGAAGAGACATTATTAATCTTACCATTGTGTTGGAATTAAATGGTGGAGATCTGGAACAGCAATCTGTATTTCAATTGCCGGATCTTTCCAAATTTACCATTATAGGTAGCGGATCTGTAACCAACAGTTTTATGGATCCTTTGACCAATACGGTCATTACGGAAAAAATTACCCGATTAGCACTTGAACCCAAAAAGAAAGGAAAAATCAGAATTGGGTCGGTTCTCGTTACGGTAAGTAACAAAATTTATAAAACAGAACCTTTTGATATTGTTATAAAAGATATTGATAGAAGATCTTCTGCTCATATCGCAGCACAGAATGAAGTGTTTCTGAATATGGAGATTGAGGATAGAGAAGTTTATCAGGATCAGCCTACCATTGCCGTATTAAAAGTATATTCAAGAAATATAGACAACTTAAGAAAGGTTAGGAATATACAGCTTCCTCAGCAGGACAACATTAATGTACATCCGGTACATTTTAGAAAGTCAGAGATCGATCCTTCTGATATGGGTGGAAGTATGGCTTCCCAGATAATTGCTGTTTTTATGGTTTTTCCTAATCATGCAGGTTATGTAGAAGTACCAGCTGTTTCTGCTTCTGTAAATACACTTTCAAGCAAGAATAAAATACTTTCCAATAAAGTAAAGCTCAATGTAAAGAAACTCCCGGAAGGGGCTCCCGGAAGCTTTAAAAATGCTGTCGGAAACTTTAAGGTAGATGTTTATTGTCCAACCGCAGGAAAAACGGAGGTGGAAAAGCCGATGAATGTGGTGGTAAAAGTTTCAGGAGAAGGTAATATCATGGATATGAAATTACCGGGTATTGAAGCTTCCCAGGACTATGAGTTTTTTAATCCGAAAATTACTTCAAAAGTTTATCCCGGAAAAGTGGGGATGAAAGGCGAAATTTTTGCTAATTATATTGTAATTCCTAAAAAACAGGGTGCGATTTCAATTAAAACCGAAGAGTTTTCGTTTTTTGATCCTGAAAAAAAAGAATATGTTGAAGTTCCTGTTGCACAATTAAGTATTCACTCATTTTCTCATGAACAGATGATGGAATCCCGTTCCACTGTAGAAAAGGTAAATGAATATACCAATAACTTTTTAGAGACGGTAAATACTCCGGTTTTAAAAACAACTTCATTTAAAGTAAAAGAAAAAAATAAGTTTAACTGGAATATCTTATTTGTAAATATTGCCATTCTGCTGAGTTTATGTGTTGCTTATCTGGTATTTAGAAATTGGCAAAAAAAGCGTTCTTTGGTTAGCAAAACAACATCTACACAGTCTTTAGGTTCTGTGGCAGAAACGGAGGAAGAAATCCGGACTATGCTGAAAACAGATATTACGGATTATTTTAACTATTTGAAAAACCTGAAGGAAAACAACGATTATACTAAGTTTTTTGAAACGGTGGAAGAGCTTGACTCAGAAGTCAGAAATCAATATTTTCAGAGTTCGACAAAGGATTTTACGATGTTTTTAGAAAACTATAAAGGGAATAATATTGCGGAGGAATACAGAACCCTTTCACAAAAAATTCAGATAGAAAAATATGCTCCGGTAAAATCCGAAGAAGGAATTGATGAGCTATATAACACAATTGTTAAATTATATTCCAGTATTAGCAAATAATTAATTATTTTTCATATTTTTGCGAAATTCTTAATTTAACGTAATGGGAGTATTTGAAGATTTTTCTATTAAAGAGATTATTACCTGTTTTATGGTACTTTTTGCCGTGATTGATATCATTGGTTCTATTCCTATTGTAGTAAGTTTACAGCAAAAATTCGGACAGATTGAAGCCCGGAAAGCATCCATTACAGCAGGTGGAATTATGCTTGTTTTTCTTTTTGTAGGAAACAAAATTTTGAAGTTTATCGGAGTAGATGTCAATTCGTTTGCCATTGCAGGTGCATTTGTCATTTTTATTATTGCATTGGAAATGATCTTAGGAATTGAAATTAATAAAACGTCTGAAGCAAAGTCGGCATCTATTGTTCCTATTGCTTTCCCACTGGTAGCAGGAGCGGGGACTTTAACGACCACTTTATCTTTAAAAGCTGAATTCCATGATATTAATATCATTTTTGGAATCATTCTCAATACAATTTTCGTATATTTGGTGCTGAAATCTGCTACTTGGCTGGAAAAGAAAATGGGGGAAGCAACATTAGCTATTTTACAGAAAGTTTTTGGAATTATTCTTCTGGCGATTTCAATCAAATTATTTACCGCAAACTTTGCCCAATTGGTGCAGAATTATATTAATTTTTAAAAATTATGCAGAAGTTTTATAAAGTATTTTTGATCGTTTTCGTTATCATTATCGGAATCAATGTATATGCAATAGATTTCAACACAGATCTTTTATCAGAAGATAATTTGAAGTTCGTTTTCTCTATTGGAGCAGGTGTTATAGGGTTAATATTACTTTTTGTAATGAATACCTGGAGTAAAATAGGAGTAAGAAAATAATTATTTTTTAATTATACTATCATAAACAAAAACCTCTTTCAGTCTGAAAGAGGTTTTCGTTTTATGATTATCACTAAATATAAGCTTGTCATTCTGAATAGAATGAAGAATCTCCCCCAATCTTATTATGCGAATCTATAAAAATGTGAATTTAAGAAACCACAAGATTTTTAAGCACAGCTTCCGATTTCAGTTCAGTTTCTATCCACTCTTTTTCCGGATTGCTTTGAGCGGTGATTCCGCCTCCCACAAAAAGATGAACGGCATTCTTGTAAAGTTTAGAACAACGGAGATTAACAAAATACTGGATACTTTCTTCGGTTTCTATTTTGATATAACCTGCATACAATTCGCGTGGGTATTTTTCCAATTTCTGGATGTTTTCTTTACAGAAATCTTTCGGAATCCCACAAACAGCCGGGGTAGGGTGCAATTCCTGAATGAGAGTATCTAAGTCTTCAGGTTGTATTTTTATTTTAAAATCTGTTCTGAGATGTTTTATATTTCCTGAAATATGATCATAGGTTTCAGATTCATCAAGAGTTTCTGAATATTTTTTTAAAATATCTCTGATGTAGCTTGAAACAGGTTTTTGTTCCTCAATTTCTTTCTCAGACCAGCTTTCTGAGACAGGAAGTGTTCCGGCAAGACTCATTGTTTCAAAAATATGGGTTTGTTTATTGAATTTCCCCAGGACTTCTGAAAAAGCGCCCATCCACGAATTTTCACCATTGATTAAGATATAGCTGAATGCATTTGGATAAGCACTACAAAGGTTTTTAAAGCTTTCTTTAAGGGCAATCTGATTAAAATCGGTAAAGATTTTTCTTCTGGAATAAACCAGTTTAGGAAGTTGGTTGTCTTTGATAACTTCAATTACCTCATTCAGATTATTCAGATATTCGTCTTTGGTTTCTGGCGTAAACTTATTATTATCTTCTTTTAAATCATTACTTGAAATTGTTATTTTATCGAAATTGTCCTGATTTATTTCAACAATTTTTCCACTGCAGTCAACTTGCCTTAATCCGTCAAAAGAATAAAAGTTAATATGGTTTTCACTTGAGTTTTCGTCTGTCGAATAGAGTTTTTCGTCGAATGGAAATTTGAAATAAATCATTATGTACTACATTTTTAAAATCAGATCTTGGAGATGATGTAGGAAATTCCGAAGTTGATTTTACTTTCTGCAAAGGTATTATTAGTCTTAAAAATGTCAAAATCAAATGCGTTGTTTTTTAGCGAAATGTTTTTCATCTGGTAGTGTTGATATTCCGCAAAAAAAATAAAATGTTTTAAAACCCTGTATTGTAGTCCGAATGAAAATCCAATGTTGGTTTGCTGACTTTTAAAGTCTTCCAATGAATTCAAAACATTATTTTCAGGAACCAGAAACTGCATCTTGTATACATTATGATTGACTAAAATACCGGCAAATGGGCGGATATTTTTCCATTCATAGGCAATTTTTAACCGTAAAGCGTATTCAAAATGTTTATTGTTGAATCTTTGAAATAATAAAGGCTGTTGGTCTGTCGTAAAATAAAATCCATTGAGAATAGTATCTTCTTTATTGGCATCCAGATCAAAAGAGGAGTTCCAATGATAAACATTTGCAGAAAGTATCAGAGATAAAGGAGAGGCGAATAAGTTTTTGGAAATCCAGAGCCCTAAATTTTCGCCGAACTGTTGTTTATTTTTGGATATAAATGCTGTCCAGTCCGAGTTTTTAAATCCTATCCCGGCTTCCACACCATATTGGAATGCATTGAAGACTTTACGTTTGATCTTTTTCTCAGACTTTTGTTTGTTGATATTTTCCTGGTATATGTCTTTTATTTCCTTTTGAGAAATCGTTAACGGAGCTATAACCAGATTGGCTGATTTTAGCCGTAAAGGTTTTTCCAGATAAACCGTATCGTGTACAATCACTTTTTCATAAACATATACCGTATCTATTTTTTTCTTTTTTTGTGCCCATGAAAAGTTGATTATGATGAGAGAAAAGAGGAAAATAGTCTTTTTTAAAAACATGGCTCGATAAGTTTATCTTTCTACAAATATAGTATCTCTTTTGATGATTTTTTTCACAACAATCACTTTTTGGGAAGTTTCTTTTACGGTGTCTTTAAGAAGTATTTTTTGTGTTTTTCCTTTGTTTTTAATGCTTTTTTTCTCAGTACTATCAAGGCTTTCTGATGTATCCTGTTTCATTTTTATGGATGGATTGACTGTATTTATTGATACATTTCTTTCGGAAACGGATTTTTCTTTTGAATACTGGCTTCCGGATGTTTCGTTATTCTTTTCCAGTATTGAATCCTGAGTAATCGATTGATTCTGGAGAAAGAAATGACTTTTTGTATTAAATAAAAATAGAGAAGAAAGAATAATGATTATGCAGGTTGAAGCGATGATTACTTTCTTTTTCAGGCTTGATCGATAAGGATGAAATGTAGAGGTTTTGATTGTGATATTTTCAGGAATTTCTAATTTTTTAGAGGTTGCAATTTGAAAATCTGAAAATTTACTTCTAAAGGTTTGTGCCCACAATAGTCCTCCCAATCCGAAAATAACAAGCAGTTGTGCTGTTTTATTTTTAGGAGTATTGTGATTGATTATATTGTTGAGTAAATACGTTTGAATGGATTTTTTCGCCCGCAAAAGATGAGACTTCGAAGTGTTTATCGTAATCCCTAATAAACCGGCAATTTCTGCATGGGAATGGTTTTCAATAAAGTATAAATTGAAAACAGATTTATGGTGAGGTGGAAGATTGTCTATAGATGACAATAATTCTTCATTCGAGAAATCATAAATAAAGATGTTTTTCTCTTCCCGGGAATGATGTTCCATTTCTGAGTATGTATCTGGAATTTCTAAAGCTTCGGTATTCACAAAATTATCTTTGCTGAATTTTCTTAGGTATTGTAAAGAATTGTTGACCACAATTTTTTTTAACCAGCCAAAAAGAGCTTTTTCATCATGAAGCTGATGGTCTTTCTGCATGGCAGTAATGAAGCTATCCTGTATGATATCTTCCGCAATGTAAATATCCTGGATATATCTGCGACAAATCCCCAAAAGTTTTGGGGAATAGTCGAGATAGATTTTTTGCCAGTCAGTTTTTATTTTTGCCATTCATTTAATTTTCTACAACGTACACTGCATTGAAGGTCCCAGTGAAGTTTTGTGAACTGTTTTGTGTACTCGTAATCGTTTGGGCTTCCACTCCGTTTACAAATACTTTTCCGGTATAAGTGCCATTAGAAATACTATATTTAATCATATAAATATTATTATTGAGCACAAACATATTTTGAATATTAGTTAGAGATGAAAAATTGGTAGAAATTAAAGTATTGTTTTTGTAATAATTATTTCCTAATTCATAAGTGTAGAAATCGTTCGATGCTTTATCGGTTACTAAATGACCAAGAGCCCCTACTGGGTTTATATTATTTCCAATATATATATCTGAATTGGTGAAAATGTTTTTGGAGTAATATTGGACGCCGTTTTTAAGATATAAAAGATGAAGTCCGTTGTTATTTTTTGCAAAGTTATATACATTATTGGATTGTCCTAAAGAATTGAAAGTTAAATTTTTAAAATATCCTCTGTCTGTATTTTGATTATTATCGGTAATTCTAGCCGATACATAAACCTCTGTACCTGTAACTGAATTTGCAGCAGTAATGCCTTCTGCGGAAGGGATATACTGACTTTTATAGAGAATGTTCTTAGAATCGTTTTTCCAGTAGCAAAGCTCATATTTCTCCAATGGGTTTACTGCGTTAGGGTTTTCTACATAACCTGCAAAATAAACATTGCCTTCATAGACTGTAAAGGCTGTAATATCACTTAGCCCAGTGCTCGGAAGATTAAGGTACTGTTTGATTTCATATCTTGTTCCGTTCTTCCAAAAAAAATGAATAGGCTTAAGTGAAGTTGGGGTTGGGCCTTTAGTTCCTGTTACATACACATTATTGCTTTGAACGATTATTTCTAAAGGCGTTATATCTTCTCCATTCGTAAGTTCTGTTTTTAAAGTGTTTTTCCAATAACTGGCCTTGTTGTTTTCTTTACCTGCGACATATACATCATAAGATGGTGTAAGTGTTTTGGCAACTTCGTCATTCATTGTACTTGCGTTATTGGTACAAGAATTAAAAATGCATAGAGCAAAGACAAGAAAAGGGGATAATAGTTTTTTCATATAAATAGATTTTTAATTTCTATATATAAGATGCAAAAAAATAAAAAGGTTGCAGCAAGTATATAAAAAAAGACTCAATATTTTGAGTCTTTATGTATTTTGTTTGAAATTTCTTATCTGTTGATAATATTATTCGTCATTGTAGTGTGGCTTACCAATTGGCCTTTTTCATCACGAATTTCAATTTCAGAAACATGCATTGTTCTTCCTTTTCGAATAAAGCGGGCAACAGCTGTTACGATACCGTCTTTTTTACTTCTTAAATGATTGGTATTAATATTGGTACCTACGCCGTAATATTTTTCTCCGTCAATGAAGATATTCGACAGGCTTGAACCCATTGTCTCAGCCAGCACACAGCTTGCTCCGCCATGCATAATTCCGAAAGGCTGATGTATTCTTGGCAAAACAGGCATGATTGCCGTTAATGTTTCATTTTCAAGATCAATATCGGTGAATTTTATTTCGAGCGTTTTGGCAAATGTTTCGCCTCCCCAGTTATTGATGAATGCTAATATTTCTTCTTTAGTTTTATCTTTATACATTGCGAGAGTATAGCTTTTTGTTGTAATAAGTAAATAATTTTGCTTCTAACTTTTAGCATCGGTATCATTCCCCATAATATTCGGATTCCAGTTGGCTGGAATTTTCGGCACTATATCATTTTTAATATAATAATTCTGGATTTCTTCCATAATATCAGTAAAAGATGTTGAAGCAATTCTCTCGTAAGGAATCGTGTAACCCAGATAAATTATTTTTCTTTTAAAATCTCCTGCTGCTAAAACGATAGGGACTTTTGCTGCCAAAGCCATATGATAGAAGCCTTTTCTCCATTTTGGAACCCAGCTTCTTGTACCTTCCGGGGTGATTACCAGACTGAAGTCCTCTTTTGCAAATTGTTTGGCCACGAAATTTATCAGGTCATTCTTTTGGCTTCTGTCAATACCAATTCCTCCCAGTCCCTTTACCAATCCGCCATACCAAGCTTTTGTATGAGCATCTTTAATGATTACTTTTAAAGGCTTTTCCAATGACCAATAGGCAAGATTTCCCAGGATATATTCCATATTGTGGGTATGGGGCGCAACCACCAGAATACATCTGTTCAGGCTGTTTACATCGCCTTGTAAGACAACTTTCCAACCCATTAGTTTTAACATCAGTTTGCCAATCAGCTTTCTCATATCGTTTGAATTAAAAACAAAAAAGTATAACCAAAGTGGTTATACTTTACAAATATATTGAAATATTATCGCTCTTAAAATAAACTGCTGATTAAATCAACGATTTTCATTACAATTTCTAGTGCCAGTTGTACCATGATTATTGATATTTTATTGAGTGTTTTTGGTTATGATTTTTTGTTATACAAATGTAAAGATTTTTATTTACATAGAGAACTAAATATTTATATTTTTTATTTTCTGTGAGAGAAGAAGAGTGTGAATTTCAAACGGTTGTGTTATTCATTCACACCTTCTGCCACTCTCTGCAGTTAATTATTTAGTTTGGATGGAAATTTCGTTTTTACCTTCGTTTACTTTGATGTCCAGATTACCTCCTTTCATCTTCTTGATGCTGTTTTTCATAGAATCAATTACTTTGTCAGCCTGGTTGCTCGGCACTTTTTTACCGTTTACAATGATGCTGTCTTCATCATCAGAATTATATTCAATGGTAGAGCCGTTTACAGTAATCTTGTTTTTTTCAATCTTGATGTTTCCGTCTTCGTCTTTTTCCTGATCGTTATCATTGATTCCGTCTGCATTTAAGTCTCCATCAAAGTTGATAAGATCATGTTTTGCAGGAAGTACAATGGTCTTCAAAGGAACTACCAATTCATAATCGATGCTGTAATCTCTGAATCTGTGTTCATAAGGATATTTTACAAAGTTGGGAAGAACGATTCTGTTATTGATCACCTCTACCGGAACACTTACATTTAATGGAAGATTATATCCTTTAGCTTCTTTTTTAATAATCAAATATGGAGTTTTGATATCTGCTTTTCTTGTTACATCCACATGGATCCAGTCTTTTTTGAATACAGAGATTTTATCGGAATAAAGATCGTTATCGTACCCTTTGAAATTTTGAGGAATAGTCACTTGCTTTACATCTACATAAATACTGTCAGATTGTGTGTTGATAGCAACTTCTTCCGTGTCTTCCTTATGACCTTTCAGGAACATTTCCTGTCTTGCCATGCTAACTCCGAAATAAGTGCCTAAAGAGATCAATGCAAGGAATAATGCTCCGATTACCCATCCCGTGTTTCTTAATTTCGTTTTAGGAGAAATTAATTTAATGCTTAATAATCCGAAGATCATTGCAGGAATCAAGCTTCCTAAGGTGATCAATGCCATGATGATGTATTTCATACTGTCATTGTCAAAATAGAAATTCATTTCGCTGACAGGAGGGAAGTCGCTGTCTGCTCCCATGAAGCCGAATACTACAAATACTCCGATTAAACAAGATAAGGACATGAATGCGAAGATTCCACCTAAGATATAACGGAATACATTCCAAAGTCCACTTCCTGCGTTATTGATATAAGGTTTGTTCTCGTTATAGATTTCTCCGACCCTCTGAGTAGATTCGTTGGCAAATTGTACCAATTTATTAGACTCATTCTTAAGATTGTCGAAGTTCATAGGCTTTCCCTTCATTTTCAGGAAATCTGCTGCTGTCTCTGCTTTTGGTAATACCGCCCAAAGGATTACGTAAAGTAGGAAAACAAGGGTTGATGAAACGGCTGCTGTGAAAATCCCTAAGATGAAAATCCCTAACCAGATCGCTCTCATTGCTGTAATGTCCATTCCTACATAATGAGCCAAACCTGCACAAACACCTGCTATTTTTTGTCTTTCAGGGTCACGGAACAATTGTTTTTTATCCGTATATTCAGTTCCTGAAGAGTATGTTTTTTTTGTGTTTTTTTCAGAATAATAAGCTTCTTCCTGTTCTTCGATTTTTTCTGGAGATCCGATCTGAGCAATTACTTTTTCTACATCAGTATCATTAATTACTTCACGTTTTCCTAAAGAATCTCTGAAGATTTCTACCATTCTGATTTCTATGTCATGCATTACCTCATCAGCTTCCGAAGCATCCAGCGAGCTTCTCAGTGCATTCAGGTAATCGCTAAGCTTTATATATGCGTGTTCTTCTATGGTAAAAGAAAAACCTGCGAGTCCTATTGAGAGTGTCTTGTTCATAGCTTTGTTTTTTAATTTTTTTGAGTGATTTGGTTTACGGAATCTGTTAGTTCGTTCCAGGTATTTTGAAGTTCATCTAAAAATAATTTACCTTTTTCGGTGATCTGGTAATATTTTCTCGGAGGTCCTCCTGTAGATTCTTCCCATCTGTATGAAAGGAACTCGCCGTTTTTTAATCTTGTTAAAAGAGGGTAGAGTGTTCCTTCTACTACATCCAGTTTTCCTTTTTTCAGTTCATCTATTAGGTCGGAAACATACATTTCACGATGATTGATGAGACTTAAAATACAGAATTCCAGAATTCCTTTTCGCATTTGCGCTTTGGTATTTTCAGTATTCATCTTTAATAAGTTTTGTTAATTAGTTATATAATTTTCGAAGTTCGGAACCTAGCTAGTTGATCCTATTTCGATTTTACATTACAAAGATATGTAAATAAAATGGTATTATGCAATACAAAGTAGTGTAATTTTTTAATTTTATTATTTAAAATATTGATAATCAGTAAAATAAATTTTTGTTGATTTTCATCTTAGTTTTATTTAAGCCTTAAAATTTTCCAAAAATTTTAAATTTTCGTATTTTTAGGTCAGAAATTTTGATCGACATTTTATAAATGAATTCAAAATATGATCATGTAAATAACAATAAAGAATGAAAATACAGAAGGAGATTGATTTTATCCTGGCGGTAGATGCCCTGAAAAATGTACAAAGAAGAAACTATAATGCGGATGATACCAGAAGAGAAAATACGGCAGAACATTCCTGGCAAATAATTATTTTAGCTCAGATTCTTTTTCCTTACGCGAAAAACAGGGCAGATATTGATTTATTGAGAGTAATAAGAATGCTTTCCATTCATGATCTGGTAGAGATTGAAGCAGGAGATACATTTTTATTTGATGAAGCTGCTATGGTAGGGAAATTTGAAAGAGAAAAACTTTCTGCCCAAAAGATCTTCGGGATTTTAGATGAACCTTTGCGTACGGAATTCTTTAATTTGTGGCTTGAATTTGAGGAAGAAAAAACTCCGGATGCCATTTTTGCTTGTGCCATCGACAGAATCATGCCTTTCATCCTGAATTCCCATACTTCGGGAAAAAGCTGGACAGAAGCCGGAGTAACGGAAAAACAAATCAGAAATATGTTGGAGAATGCCATCGTAAGAGCTTCCGATGAAATGGGAGAGGCTTTCCATCATTTATTGAACCTTAGCCTTGAATCTGAAAAGGTGTTGAGGTAATTTGTAAAATAAGTTTTAGTCCACAATGAAGGAAGGTAAATAAAAAGTTTCGGCGGGCTTTGCCCGCCGAAACTCATAATAAACATGCTGAAAATATAGGGTTGCGGCGACCGCAGGTCGCCGCAACCTTTTTTATAATATTGAGATTGGTTTCTTAAATTCATCTATGGCTACAAAAGTAAAATCCCCTACAATAGCTCTTTCTCTTTCATAGGAATACATCTGTTCCGTATAGATTTCAACATTGACTTTCATACTTGTTTTTCCGACATGGGAAACTTTTCCGATTAGTTCTACGATCGTTCCTGCGGGAATAGATCTTTTAAAATCAATTTTATCACTGCTTACCGTTACCACACGTTTTCTTGCAAATCGTGTAGCTGCAATAAAAGCCACTTCATCCATGAGCTGCATCGCTGTACCTCCGAAAAGCGTATCGTAATGATTGGTTGTGTTAGGGAAAACTGCTTTGAAAATTCGGGTTTCTGATGCTTCAATTCTTTCTTCTGTAGTCATATTTCATTATTAAATTAAGGCGAAATGAAATAGATTAAAATAACAGAAGAATAGCAGGGACATAAAATATACCTGTTAAAATCCATCAGATCAATAAACTTCAGATCGCGAAAGTTTTTTGTTTAAAGAAAAAGGCAGGTCTCCTGACTTGTAACATCTCTATTTCCTTCCCATGCGGTAGCACAGTGGAATATTTTATAAAGACTTCAGTTACTTACAGTTGCGCGACAGTTCGTGATTTTCACACGATTCCCTATTAATCAGCAGCTAAGCAGAACCAATTTCTATGATGAATAAAGTCGTTAAACTTTTTCGAAGGCAAAAATAAGAATAATTAAGAGATTATTCCGGGTTTTTGTAAATAATCTGACTAATTGCCGCTCCCTGTTTGATAGACCAGAAGGTGACATAACGGTTTTCTCCGGAACCATTAATCATATATAAGAAGATATGATCCTGATCTAAAGCGGTGACTCCTACATTATCAAAATCCATCGTAGGCTGAAACAGGTTTTTTATGGCATCCCTTACAAAAACGGAGCCTCTTCCCGGTTGCTGTACACGGATAGACTTTATTTCAGTCATTCCTTCTGGAAGCTCTTTACCGATTCCCCAGGTTTTCTGTTTGTCAATTTTAATGATATTTCCTTCAGCATCTTTTTCCTGTTTCTTAATGTGAGCATAAGAAGGGTAAATGTCAATAATAACTTTGGTTCTTTGGTTTCCGGGTATTTTAGGATTGGTATCGTCTGTGAAAATTAAAGATTTCCCGTTTTTAGATTTAGAAGGGGTAAATTTAGGTAACTGGTCTACAAAAACAATACGGTTTTTATTTACCATCCCTTCCTTGGTAATGCTGTCGTATCTTACGAAAGGTTTGTCTGTATCATCTTTTTCAGGATATTTGATCCAGATCCATTCTGTTTCTCCCGGAGCAGGTTTTACATAGACAAACACATCACCGGTTTTCATACGGATTTTATCAACGATTTTCCGATAATCATCTTTATGAACACGCACCATTGCATAGCCTTCTTCTGCTTTTACCACTCCGAAAGGAACTTTATTCTGAGCCTTTACAGAAGCCAAAGAAAAAAGACTGAAAATAGATATATAAAATGCTTTGTTCAGAGAAATCATCTTGAAAATTTTTTGATAGTTCAAATATATAAATTAAATGTTTTTCGGGAGATAATTATAGCGTTGCAATTCTTTTAAATCTTTAATGGATTTTAAATGAGAATCGGAAAGCAGATAAATTTCATCCGAAATATCCAATACTTCCTGATATCGGTGATCTGAAATGATTATTCCTTTCTCTTTGGATTGCTCTTTGATGAGTTTTTGCACTTCGCTTGTCATTTTCGGAGAAAGTCCGTTGAAGGGCTCATCCAGTAAAATGAATTTTGACTCGGAGAAAATAATCAGTAAGGCTTCAACAATTTTCTTCTCACCTCCGGAAAGATTTCTTGAAGTCTCATTCAATAAGGGTTTTATTAAATCCAACTCAGTTAGCTTTTCTGAGTTTTCTTTATTGCAGAAAATTGGAATCAAATTTTTAATATTAATACCTTTTGGAAGGAAAAAATGTTGTGGCAAATAGGCAATCTTATTTTTTCTGTCCCACTGATTTTGGAGAACTTTATCATCAACTCTTATATATTGATGATCTCCTTTCATTGTTCCGAAAATTATTTTGAGTAAAGTAGATTTCCCGGAGCCATTTCTTCCTAAAATTCCTGCGATTTTCCCTGTTTCACAACCAAGATAAATGTCTCTTAAGATTGTCTTTCCGTTAAAAGATTTTATCAGACTGTCTATATGTAGTTTACTCATAAAATTGGCAACCTATATTTATAATTAGACTTACTATAACTGTAATCCCCCAAAGCAATAATCTTGAGAATCCGAAATTAGCATAAAAGTAATATTCATCTTTTAACCTTAATTCATATATCAAAAAATGGAACGCCGGTAAAAAGAGAAGAAAGCATAATCCGAAATTACCGGCCGTGAAACCAAGCTGTGTATTTATGAGCAAAGAAAATAGGACAGCAGGAATTAACAATTTAAAATAGAAAATCCATAAAATCTTTAGACTTTTGACCATTTTTGATTTTTATCATTCAAATATATAAATTAGATATTTCATAGAAACAATACTTTTTGCTTTGAAACTATTTACTTAAATTTTTCAAACTCTGATTCTCATCCGTTTCAAATTATTTATTTTGTTGTAAAAAACTTATTTTTGACCATAATTAATCATGAAGAAAAGTAAGTTCTCTAAATTACTTTTCATAACTCATAAACAATGAAAAATATATTTTCACTTTTGGCATTCATGCTTTCACTTGTAATAACAGCGCAAACAGCTCCTGCTATTCAATGGCAGAAAACCCTTGGAGGAAGCAATTGGGATCAGGGAACTTCAGTATGTCAAACTACAGATGGAGGCTCTGTTGTAGCGGGCTATTCTCCTTCAACGGACGGTAATGTGACAGGAAATCACGGAGGAGGTGATTATTGGGTAGTGAAATTGGATAACAGTGGAAATATTCAGTGGCAGAAATCATTAGGGGGAAGTGGTTATGATTATCCTTATTCTATACAGCAGTCTTCAGATGGAGGTTATATTGTTGCCGGAAGAACAGACTCAAATGACGGTGATGTCACCGGATATCACGGAAGTGTTTATTCTGATTTTTGGATTGTTAAGTTAGATATTAACGGAAATATTCAATGGGAAAAGGCAATTGGTGGAAATGGTGAGGATGTAGCATATTCAATCAAGCAAACTTCAGACGGAGGCTATATCGTGGCAGGTGAGTCATCTTCTACAGATGGGGATGCTGTTGGTCATTTGCCTTATAATAATACAGATCTCTGGATGGTAAAAATTAACAATACGGGTAATATTCAATGGCAAAAATCATTTGGTGGTTATAATTCAGAACTGGCTTTTGATGCCAAACAAACTTCTGATGGCGGATACATTGTTGCAGGAGCTACAGATTCTAACAGTGGCGATGTAACGCAACTCTATGGTGAATATGACTATTGGGTGTTAAAACTGGATAGTACAGGGAATTTACAATGGCAGAAAACATTCGGGGGAAGTGGTACCGATAATGCACAATCTGTAATACAAACATCAGACGGGGGATATATGGTTGCCGGACTTTCAAGGTCGGGGAATGGTCTTGTACATGATCACTACGGAAATTTATTTACTAATGATGCCTGGATCATCAAGCTGGACGGAAATGGCAATATTATATGGAAGAAATCTAAAGGAGGAACAGGTAATGATGTTGCTACTTTTATTAAAGAAATGTCGGATGGAGGATATGTATTTGCCGGATATTCTTCATCGGATGATGGAGATGCAGCAGGAAATCCTGCAGGTTCAGCAAACTTTTGGATTGTAAAAATTAATAATAACGGAAATGTAATCTGGCAAAAATCAATGGGTGGCAGTTTAGGTGATTTCGGACAGTCAATGAGCCAGACATCCGATGGAGGCTTTATCATGACGGGATATTCATATTCTAACGACGGTGATGTCTCTCTTCATTATGGAATTCCAACCTATCCGGATTTCTGGGTGGTTAAATTAGGACCTGAAGTTTTGTCAACGAATGAAACCGAATTCGAAAGATTTAGCATTTTTCCCAATCCTGTTGCTGACATTCTAAATATTTCAGGAATTACCTCCGACTCAAGTTTTGAAATTTACAATGCAGCCGGGCAAAAATTAACTGAAGGAAAAATTAAAAATAAAACAATAAATGTAAGCCATTTGCTAAAAGGAGTTTATTTTATTCAGATAAAAGACAAAGAAAATTCTATGAAATTAAAATTCATCAAAAAATAAAAAATAGAGCGTCAATTATGACGCTCTATTTTTATGTTGGATTTGATTTTTAATCGTTTCTAAGCTTGGCTTTCACATGATTATTTCGGATGGTGTTTCTAAGCCCTGAAATCTGATCCTTTTTGAAATATTTCTTCGGAACCATATTCATCACATGAGCAGTTTGGTAAATTAAAAACCATTCTTTGTTTTCCTTAACCTTATAAACGGTATCCCAGCCGAATTCTCCTTCAAAAGTCTCTCCTTTGTTCAGAACATTTTCATCAGTAAATGTATAAGAAATATTTTCCTGAATTTTCTTGTTGGAATAAAAAGCATTTTTTAAACGGAAATACGAACGGATAACAATAAAAACAAATACAAAAAGAAACCATATCGAAGCAGAGCTTAAAATATCTCTTTCTTCACTTTCTTCCATCAATTGCTTTACCACGAAAAAGATCAAAGCTAATAATGGAAAAACAAGAATCCTTGTTAATGAATTTTTCACATTGAACATCAGGAAATCTTTAAAAGTGATATGCGTATTTACCGTTATCATTTCTCATTAGATCCTTTCCAGTTCATCTGCGTCAATCGTCGTCTTGAAGGTTCCGTAATTCACAATTACCTTGTTTCTGGAGATCTTTTCAATCGTTCCTACGCTTGTACTTCCTGAAATACGTACTCGTTGCCCTACTTTCATCCAGAGTGCACGGTCGGTTTTGCGTTTTTCTTCCAGCTTTTCGTTGGTTTCGGCAATTTTTTCGATCACTTCTTCTTTCTTCAGCTGTTGCGTGATTTTTCTTTTCACCACCTGAAGTTTCTTGCTTTCATCCTTGTCTGTACCTAGTTTCCTGAATTTCTCCTGCTCCAGAAGCTTTACGAAATCCTTCACCACATCTTTTCTAGATTTCCCTTTCGTATAGCTGTCAATAAATGTTTCAATCTTATTTCCGAATTGTAGTTTACGGTGTTCTTCCTCATATAATTTCTGGAAATTGTACAACTTCTGCTGAAGCTGTTCATTCAGTTTTTGCAGGTTGTCACGTTTGTCTTCTACAGATTCTTTTCTTTCCGCAAGATCAGACTTTAATTTTTCAACTTCAAACTTTTCCTGCTGAAGCTTTACGATCGTTTTGTCCAGATTCACAATATCATGTTCTACTTTTTTCTTTGCAGAATGGATGATAAATCTTGGAATTTTATTCTTTTCCGCTACCTCAAAAGTAAATGAGCTTCCCGCTTGTCCTACTTCAAGTTTATACATCGGTTCCAGTGTTTCTTCATTAAACAGCATCGCTGCATTCTGAGCATTCGGAAGCTGCTCCACAACCAGTTTGATGTTGGTGTAGTGGGTTGTAATGATTGCAAAACTCTTTTTATCATAGAAGAATTCCAGAAAGCTTTCCGCTAAAGCGCCACCCAATTCAGGATCGGAGCCTGTTCCAAACTCGTCAATCAATAAAAGGGTATTGGCATCCGCTTCACGAATGATCCCCGACATTTTCTTCAGTCTTGATGAATACGTCGAAAGATGATTTTCAATGGATTGGTTATCCCCAATATCCGTCATGATCTTATCAAAGAAAAACATTTCGGATTTCGGGTGAGTCGGAACCAGAATTCCACTCTGGATCATCAATTGAAGCAGTCCTACAGTTTTTAAGGTAATAGATTTTCCTCCCGCATTCGGTCCGGAAATACAGATAATTCTGTTATGGTCCGTTAAAGTCAGGGTTTGAGGGAAAATGGTCTTATTTTCCGCTTTGTTTCTTAAAAATAACAAAGGATGGAAAGCTTCTCGTAATCGTAGGGTTTTATGACGGTTGATTTTCGGTAAAACTCCGTTGATGAGTTCAGCAAATTTAGCTTTAGCCCTTGTTAAATCAAGATCGAAAATATACTTCTGGTATCTCCAAAGCTGAGGTTGGAATTCCGCCAGCTCGGCTGTTAATTTCCTAAGGATTTTGTCGATTTCCTTTTTCTCTTCTTCCTCGCTTTCTTTAAGCTTAAAATGATGTTTTACTACAGAATCCGGCTGCATGTAGGTGATAGAACCCGTTTTTGAAAGTCCTAAAACTCTTCCCGCAACTCTTTTCTTATAGGCAGATTTTACCGCCAATACTCTCTGATCATCAATGATCGTTTCGCGAATATCATCCAAAAAGTCACTCTGTCCGTAGTTGAATAAAGCTTTATTGAAATTTTCCTGAATTGCTTTTTTGGCAACCTGTATTTCAGCTCTCAAAGCTTTTAAAATGGGTGAAGCTTCACTTTTTACTTCACCAAAACGGTTAAAAACTTTATCAACTTTATCAATAATTTCTTTTTTGAATTCCAACACAGAAACATTCTGAATTAAAGTAGGAAAGGTTTCCGGCATGGTTGGAAAAAACTTCTGCAGTTTCCCGATTTGTTCCGTGATGGTTTTGATTTTGATGAAAGCGCTGTTTTCCAGACGGTAATTTTCAATCAGCATGAGTTTCAACTCACTTTCAATATCTTCATATTCATCAAACGGAATCGCATTCGAACTCTCAAAACTTGATAAATATTCGGAAGTTTTTTTCAAAGAGAGTTCTGCCTCGTCTATTTCCATCGGACGAAGTTGAAGAATTTTTTCTCTTGTTTTCGGAGAATACGCAAAGGAAGAAATTTCCGCGAGCAATTGCGGAAATTCTAATTCGTTTAAATCTTCTTTATTTATATACACAATGCAAATTTAGTGAGAAAATGTGATTATTATGTATATTTGAGATATTTACAAAATTTATGATTGAAACAGAACGATTACAGTTAAAAGAAATCAACGAAAATCACGTTGAGGATATTTTTAAAATACGAAGTAATGAAGTCATCAATCAATATGTGCAGAGAAATTCTCCGAAAAATAATTATGATGCGCTTCAGTTTATTTTAACCATTAAAGAAAGAACTAAAGATAATCAATCATTTTATTGGGGTATTTCGTTTAAAGATCAGTCGAATTTAATTGGAACCATTTGCCTGTATAACTTTTCTGAAGATCGGAAAGTTGCTGAGGTCGGTTACGAACTATTGCCCGATTATCACAGACAGGGAATAATGTCAGAAGCCTTGAAAGCTGTAGTAGATTTTGCTTTTGATGATTTATATTTGCAGGAGATGGTTGCTATGACCAATAAATTCAATGAAAATTCTAAAGGTCTTCTTTTAAAATATGATTTTGTGTTGGAAGAGGGGAGGGAAGATGAGGGTTTTCCGGACAATTTGGTGTTTAGCTTGAAGAAATAAGACCCGTCTGTCATTCTGACGAAGGAAGAATCTAAATTTTTATTGTTAAATTTGGTGTCTGATGAGAGATTCTTCATTCCACTTTGTTTCATTCAGAATGACAAGCGGATAGATTTGAATTTTCAAATTAATTCATTCTCAAATTTTCAAATTAAAAAATGACCTGGACAGAAATATTAGCCCCAATAAAAAAAACAGAATACTTCAAAAATCTTTGGGAAAAGGTAAAACAAGAATACGCAACGACAAAAGTTTTTCCGCCAAAAAACCAGATTTTCAGAGCGTTGGAAATTACACCTTTTGAGGATATTGAAGTGGTGATTATCGGGCAGGATCCTTATCATAATGATTATCAGGCGAATGGTTTGTGTTTTTCTGTTTCTGAGCAGGTTGCCGCACCGCCATCTCTTAAAAATATTTTCATTGAGCTAAAAGATGATCTGGGCGTAGTAAGAACTTCAAAAGAACTTGATGATTGGGGAAAACAGGGCGTTTTATTATTAAATGCTACACTTACGGTTCGTGCCCATTCTCCGAATTCTCATAAAGATTTGGGCTGGGAAAAGTTTACGGATTTTATTATTAAAGAAATATCGGATAAAAAAGAAAATGTGGTTTTCGTATTGTGGGGTGCTTTTGCACAAAAAAAAGCCGAACTCATCGATCCGGCTAAACATTTTATTTTAAAGTCTGCGCATCCGTCTCCATTTTCCGTTCACAGAGGATTTTTCGGAAGCAAACCTTTTTCAAAAATTAATGAATATCTGGTTTCAAAAGGAAAGAAGCCTATTTCGTGGTAGGATTTTCTCCTGCTTTTTTGATGGTAATTCCGATTTTGTATTTTCCGTTGAGCGCTTTTGTTCCTTCTGCTGCTCCGGGATAAGGCTGAACATCGATTAACGAAATCGTATATCCATTGAATTCTGCTGATGTATTGTAATTTCTACCTTTGTTATCAATACTTGCAAGATTCAGAGTCATAGGACGCGTTGCAGTTCCCATTACTTCAACCTGCGCTACGGCAACTCCTGCCCAAACGCAATTTACATCTTTAGGGCAACGGCTGTCTTCAGAGATTCCTTTGAAGGTAACGTTCATTTGGTATTCTTTCAGGAATTTGTTTTCACCTTCGCTGAAATAGATGACCTTACCGTCTTTATTGATTACTTTAGTTGCTCCGTTTTCGTCAGTGTCCACTTTTGTTGAGGTTTTAGTTTCTTTTTGGGTATTGCAGTTGATTAAAAACAATAATCCTAAACTGAGTATGATGGTTTTATTAAGCATAATTTTATTTTTAAATGATATTGAGCATATCCAAAACTACAACCAAAAACATTGCCACACCTACTACGAAGCTGAAGCCTGTTCCGTAAATAAATCCAATGAAAGCTCCTTTTGTAGATCTTAGGGCTTTATTCATGTCTTTGCTGTCGTGCAATAATTCTCCTATAAACACTCCGGCGAACATACCAATCAAAAAGCCTAATGGAATGGGTAAAAACATTCCTACAATGGTTCCTATCACAGATCCGATGCTTCCCCAACGGGTTCCTCCGTATTTTTTTGTGGTTTTCGCAGGAATTACATAACTCAGGACCACAGAAATAGCTGTTAAGATGCCAAAAGCCCAGATATAGATCATCGGTAAATCGGAATCTGTTCCAAATTTGTAAATTAATAATCCGCAGATACTCAGTAGTAATCCGGGTAAAACAGGCAGAAAGGTTCCTAAAATTCCTATGATCAGTAGAATTAGACAAAGAATATTGATTAATGCTGTATCCATCTTTTTTAATTGTCTATGCAAGATATAAAAAAAGTGGCTTTTAAAGAAAAAGCCACTTCGCATGTTTACACTACGTTTATGATGAGACTAAAGATTTAAGATTACATATTGTAAAATAACACCTGCATTTCCAATATTTCCTGAAGCATGATTATGAAAAGCCGTATAATAGATATATCCACTTGTTGAAGATCCTGAGCAAGGTCCTACTGTTGCTCCTAACGCAACTAAATAAGGAACCAAAGCTTGGGGAACCGAAAGGCTGATCTGGATATTTCCCGGAAGTGTAATGCAAACGGTCACAAATGTTGTTGTTGGAGCATTTCCAATCGGTATAGTTGTTGTACCTGTCGCTGTAAAATGATTCGTTCTGATCATTAAAGCATCGTTTGTAGAAGTTTCTTTCACTAAAACCTCCCAGTAAGCCGGATCGTAATTGATTATTTTTTGCCAAGCTGTTAAGTCAAAATCAATATTAAGGGTATTGAATCCTAAAGCAGTAGTAAGTCCCGCATTATTTACCGTAGCGCCTACCATTCCCACTGTTCCGATGTTTTTAGAACAAAGTTTTGTGTCAGGCACAAATCCTCCGGCAAGGGAGCAATTGTTAGTATTGGTTGTTCCGCCGACTAAGTAAGCAACATCCCAGTCTGAAGCGTAAATACTTCCTCCGTTAGCAACGAAAGTGGCCAGATTGATATCGATTGTTGCAAAAAGCGCTGGGTTTGAAGAATAGTTACTTCTTGAGCCGCAGTTTAGAAAAATAATATCATATTGTGCAATTGTTGCCAGATTGGCAAGATCGTTATTGGTTATTTCGGTAGCTGTATAGCCTAAAATCTGTATAATGTCTTCAATCTTGTCGTAAGTCCCTTTTACGTAGGCAATTTTTGCCACCTGATTCAGCTTGGTTTGGCTTACGTCAAGATTTAAAGTTTCATTATTTTTTACCGTTGCAGAAATTTCCGTACGGAAGTTACTTCCATTTCCGGTCTGTATGTAAATAGTGTGGTTTCCAACAGGGGCATCCAATGTAAATTTTCCATCTGAATCCGATGTCGTGTAGTAGATTTTATACTTGTCATCAAATGTAAAAACCGATGCTCCTCCAATGGGCTTTGTTCCGTTTTGTGACATTACTTTTCCTGAAAGTTTTCCAGTTTCTACAGTTGCAGAAGTAGTATTTTCTGAAGTTAATGTCGAATCGTCGTTTCCTGAACAATTGGTTAAAAGTGTGAAGACACACAGCATAATAAGTAAGTAGTGTTTTCTCATATGTATTTGATTTTGATTTGTTTAGTTTTATTCAAATGTAAATAAATAATTAATATAAAATTGTTAAATGTTTAAATATTTTTACAATAATTAATTTATATTGCTTATTTTTAGTTAAGTTTCTATTTGTTTGTCGTTGATGTAGTGAATTTGATATTCTCAAAATATCTGAAATAAATAGTATATGATAATCAGTTTTGGGACGAAAATTGATAGAAAAATTGTAATAAAACTCAGTCTTAATTTTCCTAAATTTGCTGTGATGAATGATCAACTACAAGAAACAAGAAACTTTATACAGGATCTTAGCTATCAGCTTTATATTTATATAAGCAAGATTTCCCCTGCCGGTTTTGACTGGGTTGTTCATTTAATTGTAAAACTGGCATTACTTGTAGCCTTGTTTTTATTGGTAGATTTTATACTAAAGCCAGTAATTAATTTTATTTTCCGTTTTTTTCAGAATGAAAAAAAATATCCGATCATTAAGTCCATTTATGAGTCCAAAGTAAGTAATTCCGTAGCGCATTTTGTTGCCTTAGGAGTTGTAGCGAGTATACAGGCTTTTATATTTCCTCCAAGAGCAATCCCTATAACTAACACATTTATCATCAGATCTATTAATTTAGGAGTTGTTTTGATATTTGCGGGAATGTTGTATCGGGGATTAACGGCTTTTAGAAATTATTTTAGCATCAAACAGGATTTTTACAAGATCATGGCACTGAATGCCATTTCAGAAACCATGAAGATTCTCGGGATTTTCATTTTTTCAATCGTAGGAATCTGTGTTATTTTCGGAATAAAAGGAACTACGATTGTAGGGAGTTTAGGGGCAATTACTGCGGTCTTGGTCCTGGTTTTCCGGGATACTATCTTGGGATTTGTAACAGGTATTCACGTAGCAACTTCTAAGAATATGAAAGTCGGCGACTGGATCGGAATTCCCAAATACAATCTGGAAGGAACAATAGAAGATATTACTCTGCTTACAACCAGAATCCAGAGCTTTGATAAAACGGTTTCCACTATTCCGACGTATGATTTGATGAGTACGGAAGTGAAAAACCTGCAGGTAATGTCTGAAAGCAACACCCGGAGAATAAAAAAGTCTATTATTTTCAATATAAAATCATTTAAGTTTTTAGATGATGAGATGTTTAATAAGCTGGTGGAAATTAATTTACTGAAAGATTATCTTCTGCAAAAGAAAGAAGAAATCAATAAACAAAGAAGTAGCCTCAGTCATGCAGAAAAACTGATTAACGGACAGCAGCTCACCAATATTGGGACTTTTAGGAAATATGCATACGAATATCTCAGACATAACAAAAATATAGATCAGGATGGAACTGTCTTGGTAAGGCAGATGGAAATTACATCGCAGGGATTACCTCTGGAAATTTACTGTTTTACCAACGATTCCAAATGGGAAAACTTTGAACAGATTCAGTCAGATATTTTTGACCATCTGCTGGTAGCTTCCAGAGAATTTGATCTGGAAGTGATGCAGGTTAATATTAAAATTTAAAATAGTAAAAATGACAAAATTAAGTGTCAATATCAATAAAATAGCGACATTAAGAAATGCCAGAGGAGGCGAAACGCCAAGTGTGACGGAAGCAGCCGTTAAAATTCAGGAATTCGGAGGGCAGGGAATTACCATTCACCCACGTCCTGATGAAAGACATATTACAAGAAAAGATGTGTATGATCTGAAGCCTCTGGTGACTACAGAGTTCAATATTGAAGGAAATCCTCATCGCCCGTTTATTGATATGGTTTTAGAGGTAAAACCGGAGCAGGTAACTTTGGTTCCGGATGCGGATGATGCAATTACGTCAAACGCAGGTTGGGATACCATAAAACATTTAGATTTTCTTACTGAAATCATTTCAGAATTTAAAAATGCCGGGATCCGTACTTCTATTTTCCTGGATCCGAATCCTGAGTTGGTAGAATATGCTGCAAAAACCGGTGCGGACAGAATAGAACTGTATACAGAAGCTTACGCAAAAAATTATACGTTAAATAAAGAACAGGCTATTAAACCTTATTACGAAACCGCAGTAGTTGCATCTGATTATGGATTGGGTTTAAATGCAGGTCATGATTTAAGTTTAGACAATTTAAAATATTTTGCAGATCATATTCCAAATCTGTTGGAGGTTTCTATTGGCCACGCTTTGGTTTCTGAGGCATTGTATATGGGATTGGAAAATACGGTTCAGGCGTATCTGAAGAGATTGGCGAAATGGGCTCAGTAGATTATTGAGAGTAGAATATTTGCTAGCTTCTAACTTGATAGATAAAATTATGGAAATTTTAAATTCAAAAATATTTGGCGAAAACCTTTCGTCTACACCGCTTTTAGTGTTTCACGGGTTGTTTGGAATGCTTGATAATTGGGGAAGTTTCGGGAAAGATTTGGGAGAGTTTTTGCCAGTGCATCTTATCGATTTGAGAAATCACGGCAGGAGCTTTCACTCTGAGAATATGTCTCATGATGATCTGGCAGATGATATTGCAAATTATATGGATCACTATGGTATGGAAAAAGCTTTTGTTTTAGGTCACTCATTAGGAGGAAAGGCTGTAATGCAGTTTGCGATAAAATATCCTGAAAAAGTAGAAAAGCTTATTGTGGTTGATATTTCTCCAAAAGCGTATCCTCCACATCATCAGGGAATTATTAAAGCCTTGGAAACCGTTGATTTTAATACGGTTGGTTCAAGAAGTGAAGTAGAGGCGGTTTTAAGTCAGTATATTCCTGAAAGATCTACCATTCAGTTTCTTACCAAAAACCTGTATTGGGATGAAAATAAAAAATTGAACTGGAGGTTTAATCTTAAAACGCTTTCAGAAAAGTACAATGAGTTTGTCTCTAATGCTATAAAATATGGTGTATTTGATGGAGAAACACTTTTTATTGCAGGTGAAAAATCTAACTATATCCTTCCTCAGGACCATTTTGCGATAAAACAACAGTTTCCTAAAGCACAGTTTGTAATCATTAAAAATGCAGCTCATTGGGTTCAGGCAGATAATCCTGTTGATTTTATGACTGTGGTTAAAGATTTTTTACAAATCCACTAATGCCTTCAAGGATTAATATTTGTTAAAATTTTCTTAAAAATTTAATTTATTCTTTAATGTGGGAAAAAAGAACTAAATTAGTTTTATTAAAAGTTTAAAAATAATCTTTTATTGTGATAAAAAATAAAATGAATTTTAAGACTTATTGATAAAAAACAATTAAATACGTAGTAGCTGTAAAATTTCTAGGAAAACATATTAACAAATTATATTTATAGGGAACTTAGCAATAAGTTTCCTTTTTTATTTTAATAATATGGGAAAATTTCTATTATATGTTTTAAAAGTCGCAAATTTGCAATACATAATTTTTCTTCATTTTTTTATTAGAAATGAAGAATTACAATTGAAAATATTATCATAATTTAGCCAGCAATCAATTAAAAATAACTGATGGTTTTTGTAACGGGGGCAACCGGGATTTTAGGCAGGATAATCGTTTTGGAACTTCTTAAAAAAGGAAAAAATGTACGTGCTTCTAAAAGACCGGTAAGCAATTTAAATGAAGTAAAACATTCGTATAGCTATTATACGGAAAACCCTGATGATTTCTTTAACAGGATTGAATGGGTAGATGTAGATTTTGATGACATCCATTCGCTTCAGAATGCATTGAAAGATGTGGAGGAAGTATACCACTGCGCTGCAAAGGTAAGCTTTCATCCCAGAGATGAAAAAGAAATGTATCATACGAATGTAAAAGGTACGGAAAACCTGTTATATGCTTGTGACGGTTCGGACGTGAAAAAGTTTCTTCATGTAAGTTCCATTGCAGTACTGGATAATTTTAACGAAAAAGGAGAGTTAGACGAAACATCAGACTTTAATCCTAAAGAAGAACATTCTGCCTATGCAATTTCAAAGCACCTTTCCGAAATGGAAGTCTGGAGAGCTTCGGCAGAAGGATTAAACACGATCATCATCAATCCCGGGATGATTATAGGAAGCGGAAACTGGGGAAACAGCAGTGGAGATATTTTCCCAACTTTTGAGAAAAACAGCTTTACTTTTTCCGGTGGAACAAGCTATGTAGACGTAAGAGATGTTGCTGAAATTTCTGTAGAACTGATGGAGAAGAATATTTTCGGGGAAAGGTTTGTTATTATTTCTGAAAATAGAAAATATGCTGAACTGGGCCGTCAGATCAGATCAAAACTAGGGTTGAAGGAAGCCAAAATCCTTTCGAAATTTCAATTAAACATAGGCTGGTTAGCCAATATATTTTTCGGATGGCTGATTCCTTCGCTGAGAATTATTACCAAATCCAATATCGAGTCTATATCAGCATTGAATGTGATTTCAAACCGGAAAATTAAAGACAGGCTTGATTATCAATTTATTCCTTTATCGGAAAGTGTTGATTTTCATTTGAACAATTATATTAACGACAAAACGCTGAAGAATAAATGAATCTTGCAGAAGCAATTATCCATAAAAATATAGAGAAACATGCTATAAAAGCTGCTATTGGCTTCAAAAAGAAAGAAGCCGCATGGAAAGAATTAAGCTGGAAAAAATTTAGTGAAATTATTTATAAAACGGCAAATGCACTTAAAGAAGCAGGAGTTCAGGAGCATGATAAAGTAGCAATCTATTCTGATAATTCTTCTGAATGGATGATTTTTGATCTTGCAGCGATGTCAATCGGTGCCATTACGGTTCCGATTTATTCAACCAATAATGCTGAACAGGCAGAGTATATCATTAAAGATTCCGATTCAAAAGCCATTTTGGTTGGCAATCAGGCTCAGTATGATGCTTGCTTAGAGCTTTTGCAGAAGGAAGACAACCGGCTTCAAACCATTATTATTTCTAAAAAAGCAGTCTGGATCAAAAAAGAATTCAGCAGTTTTTATCTGGAAGACTTTATTGCTAAATCTTCTCCAAAATTTGAATTTTGTAAAAAAGAAGAACAAGATGTTGCCACTTTAATTTACACTTCAGGGACAACAGGAACTCCAAAAGGTGTAATGCTAACACACGGAAATTTCATTAAAGCCTTCGATGCTCATTTTGAATTTTTTAAATTTAAAAACTTTGAAGAAGAACTTTCGCTGGCGTTTTTACCGTTAAGTCACGTTTTCGAAAGAAGCTGGAGCTTGTTATGTTTATACGGAGGTGCTCGTGTCTATTTTCTTGAAGATCCGAAAAATATAGCCAAAGCTCTTGAAGAAGTAAAGCCTACGATGATGTGTGCCGTTCCGAGATTCTTTCAAAAAATTTATGCAGGTGTACTGGAAAAAGCAGAAGAAGGTTCATCATTAAAGAAAAAAATCTTTAATTGGGCAAGAGAAATAGGATGGCAAACGGCGGAATTAAGAAGAAACGAAAAGGAAATTCCTTTCGGATTAAAAATAAAAGAAACCTTTGCGGATCTGCTTGTTTTCAGTAAAATAAAAGAAAGAATGGGAGGAAGGCTTTGGTTTTTACCTTGTGGTGGTGCATCTTTATCACCGGAGGTAACCAAATTCTTTGAATCTGTAGGAATTCATGTTACGGTAGGGTATGGATTGACGGAAACTACGGCAACTTTAACATTGTTTCCTTTAACTCATTTCGAGCACGGAACAAGCGGAAAAGCTTTACCGGGAGTAGAAATCCGTATTGGTCAGGATGATGAAATCCAGGCCCGAGGAAACGGAATCATGAAAGGGTATTACAACAAACCAGAGGAAACTCAAAAGGTCTTTACCGAAGACGGATGGTTTAAAACCGGTGATGCAGGAAAAATTGATGAGAATGGAAACCTTACCATTACAGACCGATTGAAAGATCTGATGAAGACTTCCAATGGAAAGTATATCGCCCCACAACAGATTGAAAATTTACTAACGAATAATAATTTCGTCCAGCAAATTGTTTTAATTGCAGAAGCAAGACAGTTTGTTTCGGCATTAATTGTTCCCAACTTTGAATTTTTACAGGATTTTATTAAGAAAAATAATATTCCGTTTACGAACTGGGAAGATGCGGTGAAGAATGAAAAAGTACTTCATTTTTACAAAGAGAAAATACAAGAATTACAGTCGCATTTATCAGATTTTGAAAAAGTGAAAAAATTCACTTTAATGCCTGCAGAATTTGAAATTAACTCCGGAGAGATCACCCCTACATTGAAAATAAAAAGAAATGTAGTACTGAAAAAGTACGCAGATGTTATCGAAAAAATGTACTAAAATATTAACTACAAGATCCTTTTATAGACAAGTAGATTTATTATTAAGCTAAATTATGATTGCACAAGAATTTTTAGGAAAGAAAGATTTTATAATAAATAATCAGACGGTTTCGGAAAGCTGCCCGTCAAATATTGCCCTTATCAAATATTGGGGAAAATATGACAATCAGATTCCTGCGAACCCAAGTATCAGCTATACATTAAATCATTGTAAAACCAATACAACCATTGAATTTGTAGCTGAAGAACCATTTTCTGTTCAGACTTTTTTAGCCGGAAACGAAGAAGTGAAATTTGCCGAGAAAATAGAAAAGTACTTCAAAAATATAGAACAGTACCTTCCCTGGATTTTACAGGGAAAATATATGATTAGAACAGAAAACACGTTTCCTCACAGCTCTGGAATTGCCAGTTCGGCTTCAGGATTCGGAGCAATTGCAAAATGTCTGATGAAATTGGATGAAACTTTTTCAGGAAAAGATTCAGATGAAGAATCATTAAGAAAGGCATCTTTTCTGGCAAGATTAGGAAGCGGAAGTGCTTGCAGAAGCTTATACAACGGGCTGGTCGTTTGGGGAGAATCTCAGGTAAAAGGAAGTTCTGATTTATTCGCAGTTCAATATCCGAATGATGAAATTCACGATATTTTCAAAAACTTTAATGACTGGGTTTTACTGATTCACGAAGGGCAGAAAAGTGTTTCTTCTACCGTTGGACATGGCTTAATGAACACTAACCCTTATGCAGAAAGAAGATTTCAGGAGGCGAGAGAAAACTTCGGACCTATGAAAGAAATTCTAGCAAATGGAGATATGGAGAGCTTTATCAAGTTGGTAGAACACGAAGCGTTAACACTTCACGCGATGATGATGATGAGTGATCCTGCGTTTATTCTGATGAAAACGGGAACACTGGAAGTAATCAACAGAGTCTGGGATTTCAGAAGAATTACAGGTTTACCACTGTTTTTTACGCTTGATGCCGGTGCAAACGTACATTTACTGTTCCCTAATAACCTGGAACAAAACAAAATTGAAGATTTTATCAATCAGGAACTTTTACCATTTACCCAGAAAAACGGGGTGGTGAAGGATGTGATGAGGTTTTAAATTAAGAAATAAATATAGTGATAAAAAAACGGACTTTTGTCCGTTTTTCTTTTATAATAGTATAATAGGAAAAGTATTTTAATTAATCCTCTGTTACGATGGCATCACGTTGTCCGTCTTCTTTTTTACCTTCCTCGATCATTTCTTTAGCTTCAGCTTTTTCTTCCTGTGTGGCATAATCTATTCTTTCTTCCTGTTTTTCTTCCTGCTCATGATCAATAAAAAATTCACAATATACCGGAAGGTGATCTGATCCAAAATTATCTAGTGTTTTCAGGTTTTCAATAAAAATGTCTTCACTATGAAACATCAAATCAATTGGAAACCTTAGCAAACGATATTTTGCATGAAAAGTGGATACAAATGACCTTCCGATTCGGGGGTCAATGAGGTGGCTTGTTTTTCTGAAAAGAATAGATGATTTTGACCATGCCACATTGTTGAAATCTCCAACAACGATAACCGGTTTTTTTATTTCTGTCACTTTTTTTGCGGTACTTAAAAGATCCCCGTCCCTTTCTTTAGAAGTTTTTTCTTCAGTAGGACTTGGAGGGGGAGGGTGAACACCAAAAAAGACAAAAGAAAATCCGTCTTTAGTTTTAAGATGCGCTTCAATACTGGGAATATCGTCTGCTACAAAATAATGGGTGTGTGAAATTTCTATCTTTATTTTCGAATAGAAATGCATTCCATACGTGTTTTCTAGAGTTATCTTATGGTGATAAGGATAATCTTTTTCTAGCGTTTTAAGTGCTTGTTCCCAATCTCCGTTACTTTCCATGGTAAGGAACATTTCAGGTTGATATTTTTTTACAAGCTGAATAAAACGACCATAATCTTTATTAAACTGATAAACATTTGCCGAGATAAAATGCAGTTTTTCAGATGAATGATGTTTCCGGGAATATTTTTTAACAGGATATAGAGGTGTATATTTTACAAGAGTGGCACTATGGTGAATAAACATCACAAAAAGAAGACATTGATAGTACCAGAATTTTTCGGATGAATGAATCGTAAATCCTAATCCTATGGTAAAAAGTATAAGAGAAGTGATTTGAATTTTCCCAAACTCAGGAACACGAAAAACCCAATGAGAATGCTGAATTTTAGGCAATAAGGTTAAGATCAGTAACAAAACAGTTAGACTCAGGTAGAATATCCACATATTTTTTAATAAGCAGATAAATGTAATTAATTTTTATAAGTTTTCAAATGGATTGTGCTTTAAAGTTTATTCATTAAATTTGAATTTAAAAGGTAGTTTTCGTCATTTTTATTATTCACTTAGCAAATATATAGTATGAATAAAATAGCTGTTATTGCTTTGCTATTTGGAAGTTTTTACTTCGGACAGCAAAATCAGAATCAGGAAATTGAAAAGCCTATTCGAAACTTATTTTTAGGAATGAAAAATGCTGATCCGGAATTGCTGAATTCGGCCTTTTCGGAGACTGCAATTCTTCAGACGATTACAAAAACTGGGGTAAGAAATGAAGAAATAAAAGATTTTGTAGCTTCAGTTTCTAAAATGGAAAAAAATGACCTGGACGAAAGAATTAGTATTGAAGCTATTCATGTAGATGGAAACCTGGCGAGTGTTTTTACTCAGTATTCGTTTTATTTTAAAGGAAAATTTTCACATTGTGGAGCCAATAGCTTCCAATTAATAAAACAAAACGGAGAATGGAAAATCCAATATATCATTGATACAAGAAGAAAAGATAACTGTAAAGAAATCAAATAGAATGAAAATCCATCATATTGCCATTATTTGTTCCAACTATGAGGTCTCCAAGAAGTTTTATACTGAAGCATTAGGGTTGAACATTATTCGTGAAGTATACCGTGAAGAAAGGCAGTCTTACAAGCTGGACTTGGCTATTGGGGATCAGTATGTGATTGAGCTTTTTTCTTTTCCAGACCCTCCGGCAAGACCTTCACGTCCGGAAGCCTGTGGTTTGAGGCATCTGGCTTTCTCTGTTGAAAATGTAGATGAAAAACGTCAGGAATTAATTAAAAAAGGATTAAACTGTGAGGAGATTAGAACAGACGAATTTACAGGTAAGGAATTCTTCTTTACCCAAGATCCGGATCAACTTCCGTTAGAGTTTTACGAAATGTAATAATTAATGCGCGTACCCTGTAAAGAAACTTATGGCCATAATTGCTAAAACAATGGAGGAAATGATTACATATACGTAGTCTTTTTCTTTCATATAGCCTATTAAAGCAAAAATAATCCTCATTAAAGGTGTGAAGATCAAGAGTAAAATTCCCAGCTGAATAATGGCCATTCCTTCCCCTTTACAAAGCGAGTCCCAAAAGTGTCCCCATACCTTTTCGGAAGAGTTTCCCATATCGAGAAGTTTGTATTTTTTAGGCATTTGAAAACCTTCTGAGAAGAGCTTGATAAAGCCTATCAGTGAAGTGGCAACCGATAAAATAACGCCCAATCGGAGAAGATTTCCAACAGAACGGTTAAGATCAGCATCTGTAAAATTCTTTCTCATGAGAAATTGCTTCTAATACCGTTATACATCATATAAATCGAAAGAATTGTGATAACAATTGCAAAAAAGGTTTTCAGCTTTTTAGTTTTTGAAACCATTAAAGTTTTTGATCCGATAAAACTTCCAACCACAACACCAATCAGAACAGGAGCAACAATAACCGGAATAATTTCACCTCTCTGAAAATAGATCAGCGAGCTGGCAACCGCCGTTACTCCAATCATAAAGTTACTTGTAGTAGTAGAAACTTTGAAAGGAAGCTTCATCATGTTATCCATCGCCAAAACCTTCAGAGCTCCGGATCCAATTCCTAAAAGACCAGACATGGCACCTGCAAACATCATCATTAAAAATCCGGGTACTGTATTTCTTGCGGAATAGCTTTTTAAAATCCCTTTATCAGGAAAAGTTCCATATAGCTTTAATTTATCTTCAAGACTGCCTTTTATCACAGGTTCCTGATGATCCGGCTTACCTTTTAAATTCAGAATAACAGTCAGAAGAAGAATACTGGCGAAAATAATCCCGATGGTATTCGGATTCAGCATTCCGGAAACTAAGGCTCCGATGATCGCTCCGGCTGTGGTGGCAATCTCCAAGAACATTCCGATTCTCATATTGGTAAAACCTTCTTTGACAAAAGCAACGGCAGCTCCCGAAGAAGTTCCGATTACAGAGATTAAAGAAGCACCAATTGCATAATGCATAGGAACGCCGAAACCCAGCGTTAATAAAGGAATAATAATGACTCCTCCTCCTAAACCGGTCAGTGAACCTAATAGTCCTGCCGAAATTGCTCCAAGGAAGAGAATAATGATTTCTGACATGTTACAAATATAAAACTATTGCGTTAGTCTGCCAAACGTTTAAAAAAGATAAATTTAACGTATTTTTGCAGCATGGAAAATGATCTGAAATTATTCTATATTATTCTTGGTGCAACGCCTAAAGGCAGAAATATTGAGCAACACGACGTGTTTTTCGGAATTGCGGAAAATTTAAAAGATCTGATTCCGGATATGAAAGAGTTCTGGAAAGAGGCAGATGGTAAAATTCACATAGACTGTTATCAGGAAGTAAGATTTGCTGACGGATACGAGGTGAAAATTGTTGAGAAGAATGAAAAGACTTCTGGAGAACAGCTGTATTTTATTAATCTGGGAGGCTATAAGAAAGGTTTTTTTGAAGAATTTCATGAACAACATCTGATGGTCGGAACCTCTATGGGAGATATTGTGAAAAAAGCAAAAACTACCAGGTTTTATGAAACGATGGGGTTTGAAGGAGCCGTAAGTCATATTGATGATAAACACGGAGTAGATATCGATGATATTTTTAATGTAACGGATATTCTTCCTCAAAAAATGAAGGACAAATATTCTATTGTGTTGAAAAAATCTGATGCAGAAAACCAGGAAAATCCGATGGGTTTAGGGTATTTAAATATTAATAAAATATAAAGTTTCATGTCTTCTGAATGAAATAAAGTGAAGTGAAGAATCTCAACAATAAATTTCTAGAGATTCCTCCTGCGTCGGAATGACAATCGTAAGCTTAAATTAAAATAAATCTAATAGAAAAATAAAAGTAAAAAAATGAAAATAGGAATTTTAGGAGGAGGGCAGTTAGGTCGAATGTTGATTCAGGAAGCATTAAAATATGATGATGAATTTTATACATTGGATCCGGCTTCAGATGCGCCCTGCCATAATATTTCTTACTTTACGCAAGGAAATTTCAATGATTATGAAACCGTTTTGAATTTCGGGAAAGATAAAGATGTCGTAACAATCGAAATTGAACACGTCAACACAGATGCTTTGGCCGAATTGGAAAGTCAGGGAATAAAAGTGGTTCCGAATTCTACAATCATTAAAACCATTCAACAAAAAATTCTTCAAAAGCAATTTTATAAAGCTCATGATATTCCAAGTCCGGAATTTGAGGTGATGGATGGGAGTTCCGACGAGATTAAAATGCCGCTTCCTTTTGTACAGAAAATGAATACAGGTGGGTACGATGGAAAAGGAGTACAGGTAATCCGTACTGCTGAAGACATGAAAAATCTTTGGGTACAGGATTCTGTTATTGAAAAACTGGTTGATATCGATAAAGAACTTTCCGTAATTGTTGCCAGAAACGAAAACGGAGAAACCAAAACATTCCCTGTAACGGAAATGGTTGCCGATTCTAAATTAAACTTATTGGATTTTAATGTTTGTCCGGTTTTTTTAAAAGAGGATATTGAGGAGCAGATTAATTCTATCACAGAAAAATTCTTAAACGCCATCAATTCTCCGGGGCTTTTTGCGATCGAATTATTTCTGGACAAAGAAGGTAAAGTCTGGGTAAATGAAACGGCTCCAAGATTGCACAATTCAGGACATCAAAGTCAGGAAGGAAATGCCAATTCTCAGTTTGAACAAATGTACAGAGTCGTGAAAAATTTACCTTTAGCAGATACCGATGCGATTATCTACAGCGGAATGCTGAATTTGGTAGGCGCAGAAGGGTTTTCAGGGAAAGTGGTATATGAAGGAATGGAAGATGTGTTAAGGCTTCCTGAAACTTATATCCATCTATACGGAAAAACGGAAACCAAGCCGGGAAGAAAAATGGGGCACATCAATGTATTGGCAGATTCCAGAGAAGAGTTAATGGAAAAACTGGTAATGGTGAAAGGAATGGTAAGAGTGATTGCTGAGTAATTATTAACCGATGAGATAAAAAAAGACTGCTGAAAAGCAGTCTTTTTACTTATAAATTTTTGGCGATCAATTGAAGAAAAATTTCTCTCTTATTTTTATATTGCATCACCAATCCTCTGTTTTTTAAACATTTCCCTGTTATAATTCGTCACAAATACTCCTACAATGATCAGGACAGCTGCGATGATAAATTTAGCGGAAATTTTTTCATCCAAAATAAGCCAGCTTAAAAATATGGAGATAATGGTGTTGATATAAGCTAAAATTGAAACCTGAACAGGAGAAACTTTTGTGAGCGCATAATGATAGGCAAAAAAAGCAGCTACAGAACCGAATATAGCCAGATACAGCATAGCTGAAATGCTTTTTATGCTCCAATTTCCAAAATTGTAATTTTCTGAGAAAAGCAAGGCAAAAATAATCTGTACAATACCAGCAAATATAAACTGGTAAAATAAGCTCAGTGAAATATTATGACTCTTAATATTCATTTTTTTTGTAATAAGAGTTCCTGAAGCCCAACCTGCAATGGCAATGAATAAAAATAATATTCCCATTGCATAATCAGGGTTTTGGAGATCCTGAATACCATCCCAAAAAATAACGACAATTCCGCTGAAGCACATCAGAACTCCTATCAATGCTCTTATACTGAACTTTTGCAAGCCAAGAGCAACACTTCCAAGAAATATGAGGATAGGAGAACAGGCACTTATTAATGATGTCAAGCTACTGGTTACGGTTTCTTCAGCAACAGTGGTCATTCCGTTGGCAATCACTAACATTAATGAAGAAACCATCAGCTGATAAGACAGATTTCTCCATCCGATCCAGTGAAACTGTTTTCTCGATATAAGAATAATCAACATAATTATTCCTGCCAAAAACTGACGTATACCTGCTACAAACCAGGCTGGGATAGTTTCTACAGCCACACGTATGGATAAAAATGTCGTACCCCAGACAATAGCAACGGTAAGAATGGCAAAAAGAAGCTTATAATCTTTCAATTTGTGATATCAATGTAATAACAAAGATATTTATTTTAGAAACAATTTAATGGGTACAGTTGATCATGTTTTTTAGGGAACAGAATTTGAATTTTACTTTTGGCTTTTTGTATTCAGACTTATTAATTCTTTATCTTTGAACATCTAATAAAATTGAAGATGGTAGGAATTATTATGGGCAGTCAAAGTGATTTGCCAATTATGGAACAGGCTGCAAATTTTTTAAAATCTTTAGACATTCCGTATGAACTAACGGTGGTTTCAGCTCACAGAACACCGGAAAGAATGTTTGAATACGCAAAAACGGCAAAAGAAAGAGGGCTGAAAGTGATTATTGCGGGAGCAGGAGGAGCGGCACATCTACCAGGAATGGTAGCAAGCTGTACAACATTACCTGTAATTGGCGTTCCTATTTTGTCTAGCAATTCTATTGACGGATGGGATTCGGTTTTGTCGATTCTTCAAATGCCGGGAGGAATTCCTGTAGCGACAGTTGCTTTGAACGGAGCTTTAAATGCCGGGATTTTGGCTGTGAAAATTTTGGGAGCTTCCGACGAAAACGTTGCAGAGAACCTTCAGAAGTATCAGGATTCTTTAAAAGATAAAGTGTTGGGAACCGTGGATGATATTAAAGCCCATCACCCTAATCATTACGATAAATAATACAAAATAAAACTCTCCAATTTGGAGAGCTTCGTTTTTTATTCCTGTATCATATTGTCCCTTGTATTTTTCTGAACGGCAATGGCTCCAAATAAAGCCAGCAAAAAAGCAAACCCATAGAAGCCTTTTTCACTTGGCAGAATAGTAGCATTCCACAACCCGATTGCTAATAAAACAATAGATGATAAGGTTGCAAACCAGCAGATACCATAATAAATATCTGTCACTTTGATATTCTCTAATCTGTCACGAACAGCTTTCTGGAGAGAAACCACGGCGAATAACCCGTATAATAAGATGGTAAAATAATACCCTTTTTCATTAAGCTGCATTTCTGCTCTTGCCAAGCCTACGATAAAGCCAATCATTCCTGCTCCTAAAGCAATCCAGGATGCGGCAACAAATGCATTCGATACTCCTTGTTTTTTCATTAATTATATTTTTTTGTATAGTGAGGTCAAATATATTGTTTTTTAATAATATTTCCCGAAAAATAAAAGACTCTTCAAAAATTGAAGAGTCTTTTTATCTGTAATAATATTAGATATTAGTATCTGTAATATTCAGGTTTGAACGGACCTTCAACCTCTACACCAATATATTTAGCCTGTTCAGGAGAAAGAGTTTCCAGTTCAACGCTTAATTTTTTAAGGTGAAGAGCAGCTACTTTTTCATCCAAATGTTTCGGCAACGTATATACTTCATTTTTGTACGCTGCAGAATTGTTCCAAAGCTCAATTTGAGCCAGAGTTTGGTTTGAAAAAGAGTTTGACATTACGAAACTTGGGTGACCAGTAGCACATCCTAAGTTTACCAATCTTCCTTCAGCAAGGATGATTACTTCTTTACCCTCGATTGTATAAAGATCAACTTGTGGTTTAACCTCAGATTTGGTATGACCGTAGTTTTTGTTTAACCAAGCCATATCGATTTCATTATCGAAGTGACCGATATTACAAACGATCGCTTTATCTTTCATTTTAAGGAAATGCTCTCCTCTTACGATATTGAAGTTACCCGTTGTTGTGATCACGATATCGGCGTTATCAACCACAGTATCTAATCTTTTTACTTCATAACCGTCCATTGCAGCCTGTAGAGCACAGATCGGATCGATTTCAGTTACCGTAACGATAGAACCTGCTCCTCTGAAAGATGCAGCAGTACCTTTCCCTACGTCTCCGTATCCGCAAACTACCACTCTTTTTCCAGCCAACATCACGTCTGTCGCTCTTCTTACAGCATCTACTGCAGATTCTTTACATCCGTATTTGTTATCGAATTTAGACTTAGTAACTGAATCATTTACGTTGATTGCAGGCATTACCAAAGTTCCGTTTTTCATTCTTTCGTACAATCTGTGAACACCTGTTGTTGTTTCTTCAGAAAGTCCTTTGATGTCTTTTGTAAGCTCAGGATATTTATCAAAAACCATGTTTGTTAAATCTCCACCATCATCCAAAATCATATTCAATGGCTTTCTGTCCTCACCAAAGAACAAAGTCTGCTCAATACACCAGTCGAATTCTTCTTCATTAAGGCCTTTCCAAGCATAAACAGGAATTCCTGCAGCAGCAATAGCAGCAGCAGCGTGATCCTGAGTAGAGAAAATATTACAAGAAGACCACGTAACCTCAGCTCCAAGAGCAACCAAAGTTTCAATCAAAACTGCAGTTTGGATTGTCATGTGAAGACATCCTGCAATTCTAGCACCTTTTAATGGCTGAGATGGTCCGTATTCTTCACGGATTGCCATCAAACCAGGCATTTCTGCTTCTGCAAGGGTAATTTCTTTTCTTCCCCACTCTGCCAGGGAAATATCCTTTACTTTGTAAGGAATGTATTGTGTTGTAGTACTCATATCTGATGAATAATTTTATTTCGGTTTATAACGAATTGCAAAATTACAACATATAATTTAGATATAAAACATCTTGTTTTGAGATGAAAAAATATTAAAATAGGTAGACCGAATGCTATATGAAGAAAATTATTCAAGTTTTCAATAATCTTTACATGTTTTTTAAGCGGCCTCATTTCGTTTTTTAGTCTTTAATTTTTATATAATTTCTTTTCATTACTTTTATCGAAAAAAAGAATGCCTCTTTATCGTGATTTTTCTGATGACACTGCTACAATTCTTGTTTGGAAATATGATGAAAACGAAGAATTGAATCCTGATGAACTTTTAGAGCCTGAAAATGCCGAAAAAGTAAAGGATTATCATCCGAAAAAATTATTGGAAGTATTAATGGTGAGAAAACTATTGAAAGGTCTGAAGCCAAATTCTAAAATATTATATAAAGAAAGAGAACCATTTCTTTCTCCTAAAGATGCAGAAATTTCCATTACCCATTCTTTTCCTTTTGCTGCCATTGCCATTTCCAAAAATAAAATAGGGATTGATCTGGAAAAATTTAATCCTAAGATTTTAAGGGTAATTGATAAATTCACTTATGAAAACGAGCGGGGGTTTATTCCTTTTGATAATGAAGTTACTTTTTATACCATTATTTGGAGTGTAAAGGAAAGTATGTATAAAATTCACCATTCCAAGCACTGGTCTTTGAAAAAACATTATGAAGTAAGACCATTCGAATTAAAGCATCTTCATCACATCAAATGTAGAGTACATGATGATCATATCTCCGATGAATTGAAAGCCAGAGTAGAATTTTTTGATGAGTATTGCTTTACGATTGTTGAGGAATAGGTTCAGAAGCTGCTGCGCCTTCTGATTCATTTCTGTACTTTTCAATTACTTTTCGCTGTTCTTTGGCCACATCATAAATAAGCTCCAGGATATCATGAACGTTTTTCAGCTCAGTTAGATGTGAAATTTTGCTGGGATCCCTGTAGTTTCTGGCTTCGTGTTCGGCAAGCTCGGTTTTTCTTTTTAAGATCAGATCGTCAAAAGAAGAATCTTCAGGCTCAATACGGCTTTTCATTTTTAGGGATTCGCTGATTTTATCTCCATTCAAAAGATTGGAAATCTGCTGAAGCTCTGCTTCTATTTTTTTACCCCATCCTTCCGAATCTATTTCAGGGTATTTTTCATCATTTTTTACATACTGGGAAAGCGAAGCAGTATAAGCGGTAATCAGATGTGAAGTTGCTACAAACTGATGAACCACTTCCAGTTTTTTCTGCTGATTTTTGGGTTCTGAGATCATTCTCTGGAAACTGTCGGAAAGATTGGCTAATGAGATGATCGCATTTTTACGCTTCATTTTATAATCCTCAATATCAAAATCTTCATCTAAAAATTTGGAAATAACGCTTTGAAAATAAAGGAAATTAGATTCTGCTGATTTTTTCATTAATTCTAAATTCTGGGTATGCTCCCAAACAGGAAGCACAACATAAGAAACCAAGGAAGCAATAATTCCGGCAATCATCGTATCCAGAATTCTGTCTTTAAAGATAATATTTACATTTCCGGGACTTAGAAAATTAAAGCTTAGAAAAACATAAATGGTCATAAATAGAACTGCCCAAAAATATTTTCCTTTTAAAAAGCTGAAACACATCACCATACTTAAAAGAAGTATGGTAAACAAAACCTCATTAATATGTATATAATGCAGGATTCCATACGCAATAATAGCTCCCGCAATCGTTCCGTACAAACGGAGAAGGTTTCTTTGTTTGGTGATGGAGTAAGCGGGTTTTAAAATTGCCGTAATGGTAATCAAAATCCAATAAGTATGACCGATTCCCAAAAACTGAAATAAAGAAAATGAATATCCGAGCAATAAGGCAATGGTGATTCTTAAAGCATGACGGAAGTGTAAGGAAGAAAGTGATATATTGTTTCTTAAAACTTTAAAATTAATCTTCTCTTCATTCGGCATGAATTTTCTAAGATCTAAGCCGGTAGACAGACTTTTTGCCAGTTTTACATTTTGGGAAAAGACCTTATAGATTTCGTTGATCTCTTTGGTGATTTCATCAATACGCATTAATATCTGGCGCAGAATCATGAAATTCTCAAAGTTATCAGGTGAAATTCGCTCGTTTCTCAGATCAAAATAAAGGTGATTTAATTTTTTTAATTCGAGTTCCAGATCGAACATAGGTTTTGCTCTTGTTCCGATCTGAAGGGCGATTCCGATATTGGTGATCTCTTCGGCAAGCAGATTCAGGTAATCATGAATGTTTACCAAAATCATACTGTCATCAAAACTTTGCTGAAGTTGTTGATAATCACTTTCTGAAGTCATCAGCTTTTCATGGAGATCCATTGAATTCAGGAACATCAACATCAGCAAACGGCTGGTTGTGGTAGATTCGTTGACAATGGTTCTGGTCTTAAACACCGTTTCGCGGGTATCTTCCTGCAGATTTTTGATTTCAATCTGTTTGGCTATTACCTGAATGGAAAGCTTATCAAAATCCGGATTTTTTTGATAGTAATTCGCTTTTATCTTTAAAAACTCGGCAAGTTGAAGGTAGTTTTCCCCAATCATCTGGCTTGCCAGTTTATAAGGCTGAATGGTTGTTACAATTAAGAATATCAATAAAAACCAAATACAACCTGAAGCGAAGATCAGTAAACTTTTAAGGATGTTAGTTCCGGTAAGATGCCCGTCAATAAAAATAGCGAGTACAACTAAAGAAAGAGAACCGACCGCTGCTAATCTCTGTCCGTAAACTCCAATTAAAGAGAAAAACATTCCGAAAACAATAATCTCTGCAAAAACAAGGATTTTAACGGTCATTACCAGACTGGCAATAAGAGCAACGACAACAAAGCAAATAATAGCAAAAGCTAAAGCATTTCTTCTACGAATAAAGGGACCGGGCTGATCTGTTAAAGCTACAAAACTGGTTCCCAGAGGAAATAAAAAGTATTCTTTTAAGATTCCGAAATGCGCAAGAACTAAGCATGGTAAAACTGTCGCCAGCGTAATTCTGATAGCAGAATACACGTATTGGCTGGTGACGAATTTTTTGAGCTCCGATGAATAGTTCATATTACAAAAATAATTATTGAAAAATAAAAAAGCCTCATAAAAATGAGACTTTTTTGAGCTTTTATATTATGTTTATTTAATAATCTACATTAGATGTTTCCTCTCCGATGTTCCAGGTTAAACCGAAACGAAGCGTATTATCTAGAGCCGTATTAATTTTAGACATATTGATCAGGTAAGATACGTCAAGTCCGAAAGAACGGTATTTTAATCCGATACCTGCAGTCGCATATTGTCTTGCTCCCTGTTCTTCACTTTCGTGGAAATAACCAGTTCTCACTGCAAAAGCGTTGTCATAAGAATATTCTAATGCACCGCTATACATGATAGAGTTTTTGTTTTTGAAAGATTTTCCAATCCCTGCAATAGGTCCTACATTTGGAACTGCATAGATTGGATTTCTGTTAACATCATACTGACCTGTAAATTCAGAACCAGGAACCAAAATTTTTGAACCTTCTACACTAAGACCAATTTTGTTCATGTCATCAAGATACATATCATAACCTACCCCTAATCTTGCCATTGTAGGAAGATAAGATCTGGATTCTTCATTACCTGTATAATCCAATTTCGGGCCTAAGTTTTGAAGAGCAAAACCTCCATTCAATTTTCCGTCCATACCTCCAAAGCTGGAAAACTTAGGAGAGGTATAATATGCAGAAATATCAACTGCAAAAGAGTTAGCAGGCTTCAACGTTGTATCAGTATTGAATCCTCCGGCTAAGTCTGAACGAATGAATCTACCGGTAACAGCTCCTGAGAAAGAATCAGAAAGCTTTAGAGCATAAGCTACGTCAATAGAGAATTCGTTTGGTTTAGAAACCCCGTTAGACTGTACCTGATTATCTACGAAAGAGGTAAGATTAACTTCTCCCATATTGAAATAGTAAATACTCGCAGAGATAGTAGATCTTTCTTCTTGTCCTAAAAACTTATGAAAAGCTGCATAAAGAAGGAAAACATCATTCGTAAGCTTTCCCATATATGGTGTATAATTTATACCAAAGGAAGAACTTGTTCTGCTAAAAGGATATTTTGCGGCATTCCAAAATTGAGAAAATGCATCTGGAGAAGTAGCAACCCCTTGATCTCCCATACCTCCGGCTCTTGCGTCTGGTGCAATTCTTAGAAAAGGAGCTCCGGTTAATACAGGATTCACCTTGCTCAAATCTTGTGAATAGCCTAAAAAACCAGCACTTAAACCTATTCCTAATAGCAGTTTAGTAGTTAAATTCATATGTTGTCTTTTAATATATTATCAGTTTTTTATTAATATTATTGTTTTTGTCATTTTAAAATTATTTCAAAAGTACCATTTTTTCTACAGCTGTAGCACTTCCTTTACATTTTTCTTGATTTTGACTTTTTGCAAATATCTTAAAAATATACGTACCTTTTGCTACTGTATCACCAAAATCGTCTTTTCCGTCCCATTCTATTGCTTGACGAGGTGTTCTAAAGCCCTGTAAGAAGGGTTCTGCAACCACTGCCTGAGACAAAGTTCTTACTAATTTTCCTGTTATGGTATAAATTTGAACATGTACATCTAAAATATCATCACAATTATGCTCAAATTGTATATAGGTCTTATTAGTAAACGGATTTGGCCAGTTTAATGGTCTGTTGATAATTAAATGCTGGTCGGCTTCATCCTTAACCTCAAAATTTAACGTAGCAGTTGTCGAATTATTGTTTATATCCCAAACTTTAAATGTTAATTGATGTTGACCTATTGCCAGATTCCGGAAAGGATATGTTACATTTCCTTTTTGATAATCTGCCAAACTAGGACTTAAGCATCCATTTCCTTCTCCTGAAGCGTAGAAATCATTCAATACAACGGTATTAATAATTTGACCGTCTAAATATACGGTAATATCGTGACCAATACCAGATCCTGTAGAATTTATTCCTGTATCATCAGTAACGCAGGCAAGCAACATAGGATTTTGATCTGTAATACCTCCATCCGCGAAGTTAGTGTTATTCATGTATAACTTTACTTTTGGTGGTTCATTATCATTGATTCCGTTAGGATTAATATCACCTACCTGTACAGCCTGATTATTGAAAACATCAGTCGCTTTATTGTCTGCATAGCCTAATAGCCTTCCTTCACCTACTGCATAATTGATATCCTTCGGAACATAGAATTCAATAGTGAAAACTCCATTTACAGCCATTCCTGAAGCTTTTACGATAGCACTTCCTTCTTCAGTATAGTTTAATACAGGAGTTAGGTTTCCATCATTGTTTAAGGTAGCTTTATTGAGTCTCTTATCGAAAATATTAATAACAACCCTTCCGTTAAACGTAGTATTGGTAGTTCCGTTAGGATTGTTGATGTGTCCTTTTATTTTAACAAAATCAAGCCCTCTTATTAATCCCGGAACAGGAGTTTCTATATTATCTATTACCAATAATCTTTGAGGTCTGCTCAATTTCATAGCCGGATCTCCCAGAAAGTTTACTTTTAAATGGTTCGAATCTCCGGGTTTTAGTTTTTTTGCATTTAAATGTGCATTCCCAATAGTGATAAAATCATCATTGGTAAGTTTAAACATCTGCTGTGTGTAAAGATTGGTGAACTGTATTCCATAATCTACACCAACAGCGCGGCTGGAAGTAATCATAGCAGCAGCTCCTCCCTGTTTTAGCTTTATAAATTGTTCTCCTACAGAAAAAGTACTTGGTTCATCCCAAAGCGTAAATTCACAGGTGATAGTGGAAACAAATGGGAATCTGCTGTAAACTTTAGAAAAATTATTGGCATTTTGTACTTCATCAGAAGTTAATACTCTTTCCTGTGACCAGCCATTGATTCCTCCATGCCCAAAATAGAACAGGTACAGACTGTTTCCTATATCATTAGAGATAGCTTGGTTTACTTGTGGATAACGCTGTCCCCCCGCGGTACTTTGAGCCTGGAATGCATCTAAATACAGTTTTCTTACATTGTATTCTTTAAGGAGCGTTCCTGTTTCAAATGTATTTACCAGTGTATTATTCATTACAGTATGGAAAGGAGTGCCACCATCGTTGTCGTCATCTACTACAAAATCAAGCTTCATTTTCCATTCTCCGAAAGGAGTGGACTGACCGGATAAAGAATTATAGTAAGCCAGCGTTTTGTCTATCATGTTGGTAGCTTCGGTTACATTTGCGGCAGGAATTCTACCTACTGGAAGATCTGGCAAGGTGTTATAAATTAATAAATTTGTTGGAGGCTGCGTGCTGGTCATCACAATATAGTCGTCTGTTACAAACGAGCTTACAAAATCCTGAGACTCTTCACTCTGGTAACTTGGAACAACATTCGTGTTGTTTGGAATTCTGTTTTTATAATCATAAGAAGCATCTCCCAATATAAAAACATATTTTAAACTTCCCAGTGGAGTATTAAGTTTAGTAACAAAATCTCTGATCGCTGTAAGATCTCTGCTTCCGCTGCCAAATTCATTGTATACTTTATTAATATCTACGATTTGTACATTAAAACTGTTTTTTGTCTGGTGGTAACTCGCTAATCTTTGCGCCTGTCCCATCATTTCAGGAGTGGTAAGGATCAGGTAATCCACATTTTGTAATCCTGATAGATTCTGATTTCCGATTCTTTCAACAAATTGAGGAGAATAAGCCGCATCAGATCTGAAAGCGACAAATTCATTATTGAAATTCTGGTCAGAAGCAACATATCCAAAATTAAAAATAGTATTTCCTGTGGCTTTATTTACTCTCCTTGTTGCATTTGTAATGTCGGTAACATCCCAGACTTGTTCAATAGCTGATGCATTATTAATGCTAAACCCGTATGATGTATTGCTCCCGCTTACAAGAGAAAAATCTCTGAAGTTCATTTGTGAACCGTTGAAACTTAAGTTTTCTTTATACTGAACTTCCAGGTAGTCAAAATAAAATACTCCGTTAGGATTTGTACTGATGTTAGGTTTGCAGGTAAGGGTAATTTGATTTCCTTGTAAATTATTTAAGGTTCCTTCATATTTCAATGGAAGATAATCATATACATAGTTTGGATCGTTTGGTGGAACCAAACGTGTTACGAAATTTTGATTATTAATGTTAAATTCAACTGAATTCTGCTGGGACTTAAACCCGATTACCTGTGCTTTATATCGTATTATATCTCCGCCCTGTATTGGTGAGTTGGTGGTGAATGTTACAGTTTTATCGGTAGTAAAAGGAGAATCTTCCACCCAGATTCTACCTATTTTTAACAGGTTTTTTTGGTCATTATTAACTACCTGATAACTATCGTATCTCGTAATTAGTGGAGTAGAAGGAAGGTTGATGTCCGCTGACTGAACTCTTTTTCCGGCTCCTTTATCAAAATTGATGAAATAATAAGAATAGTCTTCGTAGATATTTTTTACGTTATTACTCACATTATTTCTTGTTTCGTATCTCTTAAAACCATTCCCGTTGGATTTATCATACAGATTATATCCATTAGGCCCTTGCGCATAGAAAATAGCATAATCGTTATCATTCCACACACCGTCATCTTCTCCTACAACCTGGATGGCATTTTCCTGAAGAGCACTATATTTTACATCTTGGTTATGTTCAGGAAGCATAATTCCTCCGTTTCCATAAATTCTGAAGTTCTTAGGGTTTATCGAACTAGGATTGATTCCGTTATCTTTTAAAAATTGAGTAGTAATTTTAAAAATACCTGATTTGTCTACTTTTATCTTGTAAAAAGTACCGGTAGAAAGAGGATTGGCAGTAGTTCCTACTTTAGCAGCAATATTTTTTGTACTGACAGTGGATTCGTTAACGTCGAATGAAGAAAGCCTTAGTATTTTTCCCTTTTCGTTCTTAAATAAAGCAACAGAAATGCTCGCATATCTTTCCCCTTCAAAATAATAATAACTGATATCGGCAATATCACGGTTAGGAAGAAGATCCTTTTTAATTTCATACAATTCTTTATACGAAACGGCTTCCCAGTTTAGATTTGAAACTTTTAAATCTCTTTCTCCTATTTTTTGTTTAGTTGATATAAAAATATTATTTTGGCCAAATGAAAACCCCTCGTTTTTGAAATTTGGGAGATTCAGTTTTGTTTCACCAAAATCTTGGATTTTAGAGCCGTTCCATTCAATGGTTGTTCTTTGAGCCCAAAATGATGATACAAAAGCGAATAGGAATAAAATCGATACTTTTTGTTTCATATTTATTATTGAAATTTCTGAATTACAAAATAAATGAAAATTTTATAATTAAATTGTGATACAATAAAATTAATTTGTTATCGTTTTTCAAAAAAATCAAATCTTTCTTGATTTATTGAATAATTTATTTTTTCTTTGTACTTTGAAAATATTTAAATCGACTATGAAAAAACTAAAGTTGTTTTCATTAATAGCATTAAGTTCTACACTTGCATTAACCAGTTGTGGAGGGTCAGGTACCAGCAAAGGAGGTGGTACTAAAAAATTTGTCAGCAAGACAGGTTGGAAACCAAACGAAAAACAAGGTTGGTTTTTTGCAGGAAAGCAACAGCAGCAGAAAGGGTGGCCGGGAATGGTATATGTAGAAGGTGGAACTTTTACAATGGGATTAGTGAAAGATGATGTTATGCATGATTGGAATAACACGCCTCGCAGAATGCAGGTAAGTTCATTCTTTATCGGAGAAACTGAAATTACTAACTACGAATACCGCGAATACCTTACATGGTTGAAGTATGTATTCCCACCAAGTGATCCAAGCTTCAAAGAAATTTACAATGGCGCATTGCCGGATACTTTGTTGTGGGACAACAAACTATCTAGAAATGATTTCAATGAAACTTATTTCCGTTCTCCGGAATATGACTACTATCCGGTAGTAGGAGTTTCTTGGACACAAGCAAACAGATATTGTGAGTGGTTAACAGACAGAGCTAATGAAAAGGCATTGATGAATGCTGGTATCATCGCAAAGGATTTGTATATCAACGAGTCTAATAATCAGGGTGGTACTGCTTTCAATATGGATAAATTCAAATCGAATGATCCTGAGATGCAGGGATATATCAATCAGCAAAGAAGACAGCAGAAATCTGGTATGAAAACTACCAACCAAAGACTTCTTGCTGCAAACGCTTCTCCTGGTTCTGCAATGGTTCAGAAATTCAGACTTCCTACAGAAGTTGAATGGGAATATGCAGCATTAGGAATGGAGAAAAACAGAGAATATAATAACTATCAAGGTAAAGCTCCAGGAATTGAATCTTTAAGAGGTACAAAAGGTAGAGAAAAAGGAATGTTGCTTGAAAACTTCAAACAAGGTAAAGGTGACTACTCCGGACCTGCTGGATGGAAAAATGACGGTTCTGCATTAACAGCTGATGTAAGAAAGTATCCATCTAACAACTTAGGTATCTATGGTATGTACGGAAACGTTTCTGAATGGACTGCAGATGTTTACAGACCTATTATTGATGAAGATTACAGTGATTTCAACTACTACAGAGGTAATATGCCTCAGGCAATTGTAAGAAACGGAGACGGTACTTACAAAGTGGTTGATGAAAGTAATATTAAATACGATACACTGGCTGATGGTAGATTAGTTTACAAAAATTTACCTGGTCAATTTGAAAGACAAACTATTGCTGACTATAGAAACTTTAGAGATGGTGATAGACAATCTTCTCTAGATTATAGAAATGCATCAGATTCTGCTACTACTTTTGATATGTACAACTCTCCTAAAAAGAGATTTATTGTAGATGCAAATGGTAAAGTAATCATGCAGAAGGATACTAAAGACAGAACATCTGCTATCTCAAACGATGTAAGAGTAGTAAAAGGAGGTTCTTGGCAAGATACTGCTTATTGGTTAGATCCGGGGCAAAGAAGATATAAGGACCAAAATACAGCTTATGGTTGGATTGGATTCCGTGTAGCTCAGGATGCTAGAACTAATGATAAGAATAGAACTAGAAGATAATATTTATCAAAATAATTTTCAAAAACCTTCCAGAATTCTGGAAGGTTTTTTTATTTTTGATGTATGAATGTAGAACAGTTTTATCCTTTATTTTTAAGATCTGAAAAGGCGATTATTGACAGCAGAAAAATAGGAAATAATGATATCTTCTTTGCTTTTTCAGGTGAAAATTTCAATGCGGCAACTTTTGCTGAAAAAGCTATTGATGAAGGAGCTTTGGCAGTTATTGTAGAACAAAAGGATTTTGAAAATAAAGATAGAAATATTTTTTATGTCCCGTCAACCTTAGAATTTTTGCAGCAGCTGGCAATTTATCATAGAAGTCAGTTACAGATCCCCATTATAGGTCTTACAGGAAGCAACGGAAAAACGACTACAAAAGAAATTATTCATGCAGTTCTTTCAGAGAAATTTAATGTTCAGTATACTTTAGGGAATCTGAATAATCACATTGGAGTTCCTTTAACGATTCTTTCCATCAAGCCGGAGCATGAAATGGCGGTAATTGAAATGGGAGCTAATCATCAAAAGGAAATCGAGCTTCTGTGTTCAATTTCTCAACCTAACTTCGGATACATTACCAATTTCGGAAAAGCGCATCTGGAAGGTTTTGGAGGTTTTGAAGGAGTGATCAAAGGAAAGTCCGAATTGTATGATTACCTTAAAAACCATCAGCAAACTATTGTTGTTAATGAGAATGATCCTATCCAGGTAGAAAAAACTGAAGGTTATTTACCTAAAATTACTTTTGGAAAAGAAAGCTCGGATTATGAGTTTGAATCATTTTCTGAAGAGCATTTTGTGGGTTTACTCTACAGGAATGAAGAAGCAGTTTCAAAGCTTACAGGTGAATATAATTTTACCAATCTATGTGCAGCTGCGAGTTTAGGACTTCATTTCGGGATTAGTTTTACCCAAATTAAAAATGCGATAGAAAACTATACTCCCACCAATATGCGTTCTCAGATCGTTAAAAAAGATGGCAGAACGTTGGTACTGGATACCTATAATGCCAATCCAAGTTCAATGACTGCTTCTCTGCAGAACTTCATCACTTTTGAAGGCTCAAAAACAATTATTATTGGTGATATGCTGGAGCTGGGAGAGGAGAGCGAAAAAGAGCATCAGAATATTCTCAATTTAGCTCAGAAATTAGGATTCGATGAAATTATCACAGTAGGGAAAAACTTCAAGCAGATCAATTCGTCTACAGTTTCTTTTGAAAATACTTTAGAACTGATTGAATATTTAAAGCAACATAAAATCCAGTCTGAAAATATCCTCTTAAAAGGCTCAAGAGGTATCGCACTGGAAAAATCCATAGATTTTATTTAAGCAGATTTGCATCATGTACAAAAAATAAAGTTCACATAAGAAAAATTATGTGAACTTTTATTAATGTAAAAAGAGACTTACGCTCTTGTATTCCAGAATTCTTTTATAATCAGCTTAATATTTTTAAAAGTACTGGGAAAAACTTCTTCTTCAATCTGAGAGGTATTTTTCCATGCAACTTCAGTAATTCCTTCCTCTATTTGCGGTTTTGAGGTGTCTTCACCGTTGAAATTCATTTCAAACCAATGTGTACATTTCAATACTTTATCCCCATTTCTTTCAATATAAATATGGTAAGTAGTATTGATAAATCGTACCAGTTCTACATCCTTCAGACCGGTCTCTTCTTCAATTTCACGTACGGCAGATTCTTCGCGGGATTCTCCTTTTTCCATTTTACCCTTCGGAAGATCCCATTTTCCGAGCCTTTTGATGAACAGAATGTTTCCGTCGGCGTCGTTTACAATTCCTCCTGCAGCTTCAATGATTCTGAAAAGATTCTGAAATTCAGTCCAGATCTCATCTATATTTTCTCCAAAAACATTCAATTCTTTTACAGATGTATTTTCAAGAAGATCAAGCGCAATCTCCAATGATGTGACGTTTTCATAACCAAGCATTTTTTCCAGGTTTTCAGGTTGCTTAGATAGCAATAATTTTTTTTCGTTCACAAAAACTTTATACATTTGTAATAATTAAGAATTTAAATACAAAAATAAAAAATGAATTTAGAAGGACGAAAGATTATTGTCAATAAATCATCCAAAGAACTGGTAGAACTCCTGAAATCTCCGGAAAACTATAAAGATTTTATGCCAGATGGTCTTCAAAAGTTTGAAACCAGAGAAGACGGATTTAAATTCGGGTTGCAAGGGATGCCGGAAATTGCTTTAAAAATTGATGAAGTGAATGATCAAAAAGCAGTTTTGAAATCTGCAAGCTCTAGTTTAGACTTTGCATTAACGGCAACTATAAACCCTATCAACGAAAATCAGACGGAAGTACAAATGTTGTTTGAAGGGAAATTCAATCCGTTTATCAAAATGATGGTAGAAAAACCTCTTCAGAACTTTATCAATACTTTGACAGATAAGATCGAAGCTTATAAATAAAATGAAAAGCCTTCAGTAATGAAGGTTTTTTTATGCGATAATTCCGGAGCTGTGATCCTGAGAACTGCCTGTTGCAGATGAAAGTACATTAATTTCGTTATTGAGTCTTAAAACGCCCATGAAAGCAAAGATTAAAGCTTCTTTATATTCTATCAGTTTTTTGGGGGGAATGATGATTTCTGTAGTCGTTTTGTTTCTTATTTTTTCAATCAGATATTGATTAAAAGTTCCGCCTCCGGTACACAAAACATTTTTTAATTTATTTTTATTAAAAACATTGGAAATCTGTTGTGCTGCATGTTCCGTAAAGGTAGCCAGAATATCAATGGCCTCAACACCTCGGAATAATGGGAAAATATTTTCATTACACCATTCAATTCCTAAAGATTTCGGATGAGGCTTCTGATAAAACTCCAATGAATTTAACTGAGATAGTAAATCCTCATGGATTTTACCTGTTTTAGCCAGATCACCGTTTTCGTCAAAGTCTTTATTCAACTCTTGCGCAAATTTATTTAAAACAATATTTACCGGAGCAATATCAAAAGCTATTCTTTTATTATTGACTTTTAAAGAAATATTGGAAAAACCACCAAGATTCAGACAGGCGTCATATTGTGAAAACAACAGTTCATCACCAATCGGAACTAGGGGAGCGCCATTCCCTTTCATTAAAACGTCCTGACTTCTGAAATCATAGATTACGGGTAGCCCGGTCTCTATTTTAATGGCTCTTCCATCTCCAATCTGTAGGGTAAATTTCTTTTGTGGCTGGTGAAAAACAGTATGACCGTGAGAAGCAATTAAATCAAGATGTTGAAGCTGATATTTTTCAATAAAGTTTTTTACAGTTTTCCCTAGATAAAAGCCATATTCCGAATTCAGTTCCAGCAGTTCTTCGGGTGAAAGATAGATCGAGTTTTTAAGCTGATCTTCTAATGCTTTAGAGTAAGGTATTGTTTCGGCTTTTATGATTTCAAAGTCCCACGCCTTTTGCTTTTCAAACTTTGCAAAGCAAATATCCAAACCATCCAGGCTTGTTCCCGACATTAATCCAATGGCTTGAAAAATCATAGTAGAGATTTATTTCTGATTTTCGGATAATTTTTTAGAATTGATATCTCCGGAACTATTAAAGAAAGTATATTCCGAGAAATCATCTTTAGCCGTCATACCTTTAGCTCCAACCAAAGTGGAACCGTCTTCCATGGTTACAAAAACAGTGTCCCGTGTATAAATCCTGTTTTTCTTCTGATCCCAGTAAATACTTTGCATGGCAAATCTTTGACCTTCATTGGTGGTGATCCTTACATTTCCTTTTGCCTCATAGAATTTTTTATACTCAAAAATGCGCGCATATTTTGCCGTAATCCTTCCCGGAGTCTTAGGTTTCTTTTTATCAAAGAACTCAATATTGATCCCCCTTTTAGCTACGATATAAGGACTGTCTATCAGTTCATACTTTTCAATGATAGGAGCGGTTGCTTTTAAAGTGACCATCCCCGAATCTCTCTGTATGATATGAGCGTTATTGATGATTTGTGAAGGAAAGTTTTTATTTTTATTATCGTTTCCTTTTGTGAGATCCTCTTCACAGGATGTCATGATAAAAAATATAGCACAACTGAGAAGATATGCTATATTTTTAAATTTTATTTTTGAATTCAAATTCATTTTTTAGTTATACAATGATTTTCTAAACCATTTATCCGCAAAATTGAATCCTATCTTTAAATTGATATAATTCTGATTGATCAAGTTGTTTTTTAATGTTCCTCTTTTTCCTAATTCTACTCCTACTTCAAGACCGCTCATCCTTGTAATACTGCTGTTTTTGAATGGTAGCAATACACCGGCAGAAATACCGAACTTATTAATGCTGTTCCCGTTTGGATCAAGCTCACCCTGTCCGTTTATAGAAAGACTTCCTTTCTCATAGAATGCTCCATATCTGTAAACCACTCTTGAAAAATAATTTCTGAAGTTATTATAGTTCGGCAAATACCACCCCCCTACAGAAACTCTGTAAGAATCCTGGAATTGTCTTGTCTGACCAAAATATAAAGTTTCTTCTCCTTTTTTGTAGTCAACCTGAGCAGAGGCAAACCATTGGTTTTCACTTCCATATCCTATTCCTAAAGAAGCCTGTAAAGGTAAAAGGTTTTTAGCATTTGACTGCTTTTCTTCAATAATGGTTTCGTAGCTTTTTGTTTCCATCGAAGCATCTGTATAAAAATAAGTACTATTTTTATAGCTGGTAATCATATTGCTGGTGTTTCCAAAAGTAGCAGTTGCTCCAATGGTTAACTTTTTATCTGTACTTGTGTTAAGATGCTGGTAATTTGCTCCTAAAGTGAAGTTGAAGTTTCTTACATTGGTAGTCGTTTCATATCCATTGTATAATTCAGCATTAGAAGTGTGGAATTCATCCAGATCAGAAAGATTTCCGAAATAATAGTTGGCTCTTAAACCTACTGAGAATTCCTGAGCAACTTTATAAGCCAAAGCAATCTGTGCCGTATTTAACGTACCGCTTCCTTTAAATTGGTTGGTATAGGTAGCTTTTTCTAAAGTTTGAGGATTAGTAACTTCATAACTGTTTGTAATATCATAGCTTTTAGAGCTATATGGCTGATAAGATAATCCCATCTTTACCTTAGAAGACAAGGGAAACGCTAAAGAGATATTAGACAGATACGTAGAATGTTTGGTAGACTTTGTACTGTTGTAATCAGTTTTAAAATAATTGTTTTCGTTAGTCGCTTCAAGTTTAATACTTGTCAGTTCAAAATTAGCGTTATTAGCAGGGTTTGCAAAGTTGAAGCTGCTGGTGAAATCACTGATATAAGCTGTTGATATACCTCCCATAGAGGAAGTTTCAATCGTATTATCATATTTTACATCTCCAATTCCATAAGCTGCATAAGGTGAGTTACCTAGATTTTGCGCCTGTAAGAAATATCCAACTGATATGAATGATAGTACAAAGATTTTTTTCATTCTATATTTTTAAAACAATGCGCAAATATCTTAAATATTAATGAATTGTAAAAATTATAAGAGGTTAAAGTTTGTTAAGGGGATTAATAGAGAGAATTATGGTGAATAGTGAGTTGCCAATTCGCTTTGCTGTTGATTTTTACATAAAATTCATGATTTATTTGCGAAGTAAAATTCACATCTCACAAATCATCCGTTCTAAAAATTCTTTATCTTTGGGCCATGAATTGGGAGAACATTGCCGGACAAGAAAATCTGAAAAAACTTCTAAGAGACAGTATTACCGAAAACAGAGTAAGCCATGCCCAGCTTTTCGTAGGAAAAGAAGGATATGGCACATTGCCTATGGTTTTAGCCTATGCAAAAGAAGTTTTGAGCCGGGAAAATGAACACGCTGCTTCAAAGGTGGAGCACTTAAATCATCTGGATTTACATTTCAGTTTTCCCGTTTTTACGGATAATAAAAATTCTTTAAGCAAAAATAAGTTTGAAGAATTCCGTGAAATGATTCTTAAGTCTCCCTATTCAAGCTATGATGACTGGACGGCTTTTCTTGAATCTGAAAATAAGCAGCTGTTTATTTCAGCAGATGAAATAGATGACCAAAACCAGAAGTTTTCCCTTAAAAGTTTTGAAGGCGGAACCAAAATTCTGATCGTCTGGAGAGCTGATAAGATGAACGTTGCCGCTTCCAATAAATTTCTTAAGTTCCTCGAAGAGCCGCCTGCAAAAACAGTTATTTTATTGACAGCAGAGTCTTCCAACGATATTCTTCCGACTATTCTTTCTAGAACCCAGATTGTAGAAGTTCCAAGAATTAATGATGAAGATATTCAGATGTATCTGAAAACTAATTTTAATATTTCAGATGAAAAAATAAAAGAAATCGTTCATGAAGCTCAGGGAGATCTGAACGATGCTCTTAAACTTTTAGAATCCGGAAACAAGAACGAAGAGTTTGAAAAACTTTTTGTACAATGGGTTCGTGACGCTTTTATGGTGAAAAAGAAGCCTGAATTTCTGAGAAGTATCATTATTTGGGCAAGAGAAATTGCGGGATGGAACAGGGAGAAGCAGAAAAACTTTTTAAATTACTGTTCTGAAATTTTCAGATTGGCTTTGCTTCAAAATTACCAATCCGAGGCTTTGGTGTATAAGAAGATTGATGCCAATGGCTTTAACTGGAAAGGATTTTCAAAATATATAAGCGGAGCCAATATTGAAAGTATTCTGGAAGAAATCAATACAGCTGATCTGCACCTTACCAGAAACGGAAATCCTAAAATAGTCTGGACAGATTTAGGAATAAAATTATCAAGACATATACACAAGAATTCATAAATAAGTATCGAAAACTTTTTCTTTTTATCTTAAAAATCTCTTTCTGAAGCCTGAATTAGAAAGCTGTTTTGTCTTTAAAATTATTAATAAACACAAAATCTATCATTTTAATTAATTTTTGAATAAAATTTAAATATTTGATTATTAGGGTTTTAATATTTCATTTATTAACAAAAAATTAAAATTAAATTAAAAATCAATCAATCGTTTGATTTATCAAAAATCGGTAGTATATTTGCAGCCTGAAAATAGAACATAGAAATGTTATCAAAAGAAGAAAATATATTGTATGCTGCTGAAAAATTATTTGCAGAGCTTGGGTTCGAAGGTACTTCTACCCGTGAGATTGCAAAAGCAGCAAATGTGAATATCTCTATGATTTCCTATTATTTTGGTTCAAAAGAAAAGCTTTATGAAAAATTAGTTGAATACAGGATGAATGAGGGGCAATTCTTTTCGAAGGATATCCTTGAAAGAACTGATATCAACGAATGGGAAAAAATAGAGAAAATAGTAGATCAGTTTGCCGGCAGGGTAAGAAACCATAAATGTTTCTACAGAATTATGCAGCGGGAACAGCTTCATACAAAGAATCCTCAGATTGTTGAATTTCTGAAGCAGACAAAAATGGGATTCATTGCGATGTATTCTAAAATCCTGGAAAGTGGATTAGAAAAAGGAATTTTTACAAAGAATCCTCCTATTTATCTTTTACATGCTACAGTGAGCGGAACTTTATTTTATGCATCCAATGCCAAAGAAATGTATAAAGAATTCCTGAATGATACTGAGGATGAAGAAGTTTTCGATGAAAAATATTACTCAGAACTTAATAAACATATTAAATATTTACTAAAAGACCTTTTAGGTTATGAAGAAAATAAATAACTCAGTCCTTGCATTAGCTCTATTCGTAGGGTTTGCAAACGCAAATGCTCAGGAGAAAAAAACACTTACTCTTGATGAAGCTGTGCAATTGGGAATCCAGAACAGTAAAAATCTGAAGATTGATGCTGCAAAGATTGAAGAAGCTACAGCAGACCTTTTGGAAGCAAAAAACAAACAATTACCGGAGCTTAAAGTTTCTGGAAGTTATATGTATCTTCCCAATAAACCGAATGTAAATATAAAGCTTCCGGGAGTTTCAGCGGAAGGGGGTAGCAGTCCGGAGGTACATCAAGTTCTTTACGGATCGGCTAACCTGAGTGTTCCGATCTACAGCGGTGGAAGAATAAAATACGGAATCCAATCTGCAAAATATTTGGTGGAAGCATCCAGACTAACGACTGAAAATGACAAAACGGCAATTGCTTACAACGTTGCTCAGGCATACAATAACTTATTTAAAGCCAACCAGTCCATTAAAGTTTTAGAAGAAAACCTTACCGCTTCTCAAAAAAGAGACGAGACTTTCCTTAAACTTGAAAATAATGGAGTTATTGCAAGGAATGACCGTTTAAAAGCGAATCTTCAGACTTCAAATATAGAATTGCAATTATTGGAAGCAAAAAATAACTACAATATTGCCAATATCAATATGGATTTATTATTGGGTCTTCCCGAAACTACAGAAATTGAAGTAGATCAAAATTATATTGAGGAAGGAGAAGATGTAAAGCCTGTAGATTTTTATGTAAACGCAGCCAAAGAAAACCGTAAAGATCTTCAGGCTCTTGATAAGCAAAGACAGGCAGCCGCTTTGGGAACAAAAGCAGCAAAAGCGGAAAATCTTCCTTCCCTTGCATTTACAGGAGGCTATGTTGCAGCTGATATTCCTAAGTTTTTAACAATCTATAATGCCGTAAACGTTGGAGTGGGGATTTCTTATAACTTATCCAATATCTGGAAAGAAAATTCAGCTTATAAGCAATCGAAAGCAAGAGAAATGCAATTGGCAGCAACCAACGAGTTGTTAAATGATAACATCAAGCTTGATGTAAACAGAGAATATCAGAATACAGATTATTCTAAAAAGAGAATTGCTGTTTTCGAAAAATCTGCGGAACAGGCTAATGAAAATTACAGAATCACAAAAAATAAATATGACAACGGTCTGGCTACCATGACGGAATTACTGGATGCGGATGCGGCTCAGATTGAGGCCAATGTTGGAGTAATCAATGCAAAGGCAGACGCTGCGTTGGCATACAGAAAACTATTACAAACTACAGGAACTTTAACAATTAAATAATTAAGAACGATACCAACAATGGAAAATAATACTACACAAGCGACTGAACCTAAAAAGAAAAAAAGTTTAGTTTTCCCAATAATCTTGGCGGTTGTTTTAATCGGTGGAGGAATCTACGGATATAAAACTTATTCTTACGGGCAGGTTCACGAAGAAACTGACGATGCTCAGATCGCTTCAAACTTAGCACCTGTAATTTCTAAAATTTCAGGATATGTAACGGAAGTTAAAGTAAAAGATAACCAATTCGTCAAAAAAGGAGATACCTTGGTTATTTTAGATAACAGAGATCAGAAGATGGCGCTTGAACAAGCTCAGGCTGCTTTGGTAACGGCAAAAAGCAATATCGCGAACGCAGAAGCTACTACTACAGCAACCTCTAAAAACATCAATACTTCAGAAGCAGCAGTTACTACTGCCAATGCGCAAATTGAAGCAGCAAAAGTAAATGTTTGGAAAACGGGTCAGGATTTAAAAAGATATTCAGTATTGGTAAAAGATCATTCTATTACCGAGCAACAATATGAGCAGGCTTTAGCAGCAAAACAATCTGCCGACAGACAGTTACAGGTTTTAATTGACCAGAAAAATCAGATTGCCCAGCAAACTAATGTTGCGTCTTCTCAGACAGCAGCAAGCTCTCAACAGATTAGTGTTGCAGGATCCGTTGCAAAACAAAGAGAAGTAGATGTAGAAAATGCAAAACTAAACTTATCTTATACAGTAATCGTTGCTCCGGAAGACGGATATGTTGGAAAAGTTCCAATTCAGGCAGGACAATATTTACAGGCAGGTTCTCAGTTATTTGCCTTAGTTAAAAATGACCAGAAATGGGTAGTGGCCAACTTCAAGGAAACCCAGGTGGATAAAATGGTGGAAGGCCAGAAAGTGAAGATCGAGATTGATGCTTTTCCTGATAGAGAATTTGAAGGAGTTGTAAGTTCATTTTCTCCTGCAACAGGAGCTACGTTCTCAATTTTGCCTCCGGATAACGCAAGTGGTAACTTCGTAAAAGTGGTTCAGAGACTTCCTGTAAAAATAGACTTTGTAAATCTTGATAAGGATATTGCAAAAAGATTGAGAACAGGAATGAACGTGAAAGCAGAAGTTTCGTTGAAATAATATATAAGTGAATTGTCAATTTTGCGAAGGCAGGTCAATGATGAACATGAAATGAAGACCGGAAATTGAGATGAAGTTGGGATAGGTTTTATAAGAGAGGTCAGTGATGCAGTGTGAAATGAAGTAGTAAAATTGACAACAAAGTAGACTGATTATTGACAATTCACTTTTTACATCGTAAAAATAACTATGCAGGATTCATTAGTAGAATACGGTGCCCGAAGAGTAATCATTACGATTACGGCTATTCTTTGTGCACTACTGGAAATTGTGGACTCCACGATTGTAAACGTTGCCCTCAATGAAATGAAGGGAAATCTGGGAGCTACACTTTCTGAAGTAGGTTGGGTAATTACGGCGTATGCCATAGGTAACGTAATTATTGTACCAATGACGAGCTGGCTTTCCCAGCAGTTCGGGCGAAGAAATTATTTCGCGGCTTCCATCATCATCTTTACCGTATTTTCATTCTTATGCGGAAACGCGACGAATATTTGGGAATTGGTATTTTTCAGATTGATGCAGGGAATCGGAGGAGGAGCTCTCCTGGTAACTTCTCAAACGATCATTACGGAATCTTATCCGATTGAAAAAAGAAGTATGGCTCAAGCGATTTATGGTCTGGGAGTAATTATCGGTCCCACGTTAGGACCGCCTCTTGGGGGATATATCGTAGATAATTTCAGCTGGCCGTATATTTTCTATATCAATATTCCTATCGGTATTGCAGCAACTTTAATGACGCTTCAGTTTGTGAGAAGTCCAAAATATGCTGAAAAGCGTAAAGCTTCGGATGTTGACTGGATAGGAATTGGTTTACTGGCAGTTACTGTTGGATCATTACAATATATTCTGGAAAGAGGCCATGAAGAAGACTGGTTTGCCAGTGAGTGGATTGTTGTATTTACAATATCGGCAGCTTTAGGATTTATATTATTCATCTGGAGGGAGCTTACGTTCAAATATCCGATTGTGGAATTAAGAGTATTGAAGAACAGTAATTTGAGGATCGGTACCGTGATGTCCTTTGTATTAGGATTTGGATTGTATGGTTCTACCTTTATTGTTCCGTTGTATACCCAGAGTATTTTGGGATGGACGGCGCTTCAGTCGGGAGCTTTGATGATTCCTGCCGCGTTGACTACCGCCTTTATGATGCCTATCATTGGTAGATTGTTATCCAAAGGTGCCAAACAACAGATTCTTGTCTCTTTAGGATTATTTATATTCTTTATTTACAGTTTCTGGGGCTATAAAATTCTGACACCCGATACCGGTAAAGATGCTTTCTTCTGGATGCTGATTGTAAGGGGAGCAGGTCTTGGATTGTTATTCATTCCGATTACTTCACTATCGTTAAGTACATTGAAAGGTCAGGAAATTGGTCAGGGAGCGGCGTTCACCGGTATGATGAGACAGTTGGGAGGATCTTTCGGAATCGCAGCGATTACCACATTTATCGCTAATGCGAGTCAGAAATACAGGGTGAATCTGATTACCCATTTAGATTCCACCGACTTTGATGTTCAGCAGAGGGTGAATGCATTAAAAGCGAGCTTTGTCGCCAAAGGAATGACTCCGGATGCAGCATTGAATGCGGCTTACAAAATGCTGGATTTATCTGTAACAAAACAGGCAACTGTATTATCGTATATGGATGTGTTCCTTTATTTAGGAGTAATATTCCTGATTTGTATTCCGTTTATCCTTTTCATTAAAGAAAGAAAAAGTAAAGAGAAAATAGATTTAAGTAGCGTACACTAGATTTTATTTTTAATTATATAAACCCTCTGAATATTTTCAGAGGGTTTTTTGTGCTTATCAAGAAGTGACGGTTATATATTATAAAGTGATAAAGAACTTAGAATGGCTAATAATCGACTATCTTTGCCTTCATTTTAAATTCATAAATCCAATTTCACTTGAAAAACCTGAAATATTATTTAGCTGCTATTTTTGCTTTTGCGACATGGGGAACTTTTAGCTTGGTTCTAAGACCATTACATGCTTATGCTTCATTGGATATTTTGTTTTACAGGGTGTTTAGCTGCGCGATTATTATGACTTTGGTAACGGTGCTTTTCAGAAGATTGAAGCTGAAGGACAATTTTAAATATTTTAAAAGCCTCGATCAAAAAAATAAGCAGAAAATAATAGGACTCAATATTCTGAGCAGTATTCTGCTCACCGGGAACTGGTTTTCCTTTATTTATGTCATGAATCATGTGAGTGTAAGAGCTACTTCGGTGGCTTATCTTGTTTGCCCTATTATTACAACTATTCTTGCGTTTTTTATTCTTCGTGAAAAGTTAACTAAACTTCAGTGGCTGTCTGTTTTTCTGAGTGGACTAGGATGTATTCTATTATCTTATTCTAACCTTTTAGATATGCTGTACAGCAGTATTATTGGTTCCACCTACGCCTGTTATTTGATTACTCAAAGCGTCAATTCCAAGTTTGATAAATTCCTGATTCTGAATTTCCATATTATCTTGGCTGCACTCATTCTGTTGCCGTTCTTTCCGTCGTATTCAGGGGCTATTCCTACCGGTTTCAAATTCTATCTGTATATTGAAATCATTGCGGTTATGTATACCATTGTGCCTTTGCTGTTAAATTTATATGCTTTGTCCGGAATTGCTTCTTCAAAAGTAGGAATGATTTTGAATATCAATCCGATTATCGCATTTATTCTGGCGGGAGCGGTTTATCATGAAGCACTTGGAGGAATTCAGGTTCTCGCCTATTCAATCATATTCCTGGCGGTCATTGTTTTCAATGCAAAAGAAATTTTCAGATTACAAAAGGATGTGGCACTATAAACAATGTCTACCAAACAATTTACTTCTGGGAGAAATAAATAAAACTAAAAATAATGAGAACAATGTATAACAACTATATATCCTTTATCCTTATCCTCTTATTTCTGATTAATTGTAAAAATAAACCTATAGAGTGTGAAGGGGTAGATATACAAATAGAAAACCGATGGTGTGAATCCAATGGTGGAATAAGAAATCTAAACATAAAAAATAAGACTGACTTGGCATTTATCTGTAAAAGGATCAATCAGTTTTCTGAAGGAGAAGAAGTAAGAATAGCCTACAGTTATGGTGAGATTGATTTATATCTGAATACTAGGAAAATTCAGGCTATTTTCACATACAAAAACGGTGTTGTTTATAGGGTAGGTGTAGGAAGATATGTTCATGATGAAGAGCTTACTAATCGTATTCTGGAATTGATGAAAATAAACAATCGGTGTTGGGATGAAAACTGTAGATAATAAATAAGATCGGCTAATTAAATGATCTTATATACAAATACAATGGAAAAGAACTTCAAGAAGTGTATTTTATTTAACCTGTTTCTGTTTAAAAATAGAAATTGAAGACTTGAAATTGATTCCTGACAAACAGTTGTCAATACTTACCATTATCTTTACATCATCAATTATAATCAAAACAAAAATGAGTTATTGCTTAGCCATCGACGGAATGCAGCCTGAAAGCAGGAGAGAACTTCACAAAAATTACCATGATAACCATTATGGTTTCCCGATTCATGATGATAATGAATTATTCGGAAGGCTGATTATGGAGATCAATCAGGCCGGATTGAGCTGGGAAACAATTCTTAAAAAAGAGGAAAGCTTCAGAGAGGCGTACAGCAATTTTGAAATTGAAAAAGTAGCCCATTATACAGAAGCTGACCGTGAAAGGCTGTTGAACGACCCCGGAATTATCAGAAATAAATTAAAAGTAAATGCGGCCATAGAAAATGCAAAAACGATCCTCAGTTTGCAAGAAGAATTCGGTTCATTTGAAAAATGGCTGGAGCATCATCATCCCAAAACATTACCGGAATGGATGAAGCTTTTTAAGAAAACCTTTAAGTTTACAGGAGGTGAAATTGTGAATGAATTCCTGATGAGTATCGGCTATCTGAAAGGTTCTCATGCAGAAAGCTGTCCTGTGTATCATACTGTTTTAAAGCATCATCCTAAATGGTATACAAAATAGATTAATTTCGTTGCTGTCATTTCGACAACGGAGAAATCTTTTCATATAAACAATAGATGCTTCGATTCCTCAGCATGACAGCTCTAAGCTTTTATTAACTGAGAAAAGTTGAACTCTGACAACTATAAAAAATTCTAAGCATTAGAATCGAGCGATCCTAACATCTTTAGATGGACGACTTCAATACCTAGAGACGCTCAGCTTTAACACCTTGCATGGATTAGAATATGTTCTCTATATTTTCTATCTAAAGAGCCGAAGGAAGTAATGGCTTCTGAAAACATTCACTGTTGTCATTTCGACATCGAAGAAATCTTTCGTATAAAATCTAGGGATGCTTCGACTGCGCTCAGCATGACAGCCGAAATACTATATTAGATTTTAAGTCTCAATATTTATTTTAAACTTCTCACCGAAACATCGGGCTTTTCACCTTGCGGAACAATGAAAATAGCATTGTCACTGATAGAATCTCCTGCATCAAAATAATAGCTTCCGGTGACAGGAATGGTAGAGTTCATGAATTTTCCGGATTTATCATACGCTGAATATGTAACATTAATGATCTGCGCTTTCATTTTCAGCTGGATTTTCTTTGAAGTCAGCTTGGCTCCGGTAGCATTGATGCAGTCCAGTTCTACAATGCCAATATTACTTACGATTTGAGGAAATGAAGTAAGCCTGATATTATAAGACTTGTCCGAGTTATTTTTTACCGTTGCCGAAACTTTATAGCGGTCAAAAGGTTTTCCTCCGACTTCAACACTTTCCTTATTTAAAATATTAAAAGTGACGCTCATCCCGTTGATATCAACAGATTGTCCGTCTGATATTTTTTGAGCATTTAAATGACTTACAAATCCTAAAAAGATAACTAAGGCTAGTAGTAATGAGTTTTTCATAAATTATTGTATTTGGTGCTATTAAAGTTAAGAAAAGCGATTGGATTTATATCGATGTATTTGATAAAACATTTTTAATTAGTTCATCTTTTATTCTTAATAATTCGTCTTTGTTGTTCAAATTGACTTCAATTAAATTTTCTAAGCAATTGTTTTTTTCTAAAATCAATTTCTCTGAATATAAAGGATAATCATCTAGCCAAATAAAATCCGAAGAAAAGTCGATACCTTCTGTTTTTAAAGTCTCCCAATTGGTAGGTTTAATATTTTTAAAGATATAGATTGTAGTCTTGCTAAAGTAATTACTCAAATATTTAATTGTAGGATTTATATCTCCTTTACAATGCGTTGTTAGCCAATAACAGTCAAAATTTTCAACTATAAAATGCATAAACTCTTCAATGTTTTTAGCGGGCTGCGTTTGTTTTGATGTTAAAATAACACCATCAATATCTAAGTAAATTTTTTTAATCATATTCATAAGGTTCAACATTCCAATCATTTAAATACTCTCTGATAATATTGCTATCGATTTTAAAAGGAACTTCTTCATATTTCCATCCGTTTTCGGGAATCTTTAGTCCTATATAATCCTGCTTTACAGGATATAAAGGTAAGCTTTGAGATTTTTCTGGTTTTAAAGAGTCATAAATTATTAAAAACTTATCTCCTTTTTTATAGGAATCTGATATTGTTCTTCTAAAGGTTACACCATCAAGTTTATACATATAATCTGTCCCTACACCATTATTATTTTTATGATGCCAATCTGTAATGGCAATTGCAATAGTGAACTTTGGTCTTTTGAGCATATTTTTTGTTTCTATTGCTGAACCAATTAAACAAAAAATGATAAATAAAGCAAGGAATACAAAAAGGATAATGACAAAATACTTATCAGTGAACTTTTTTATAGAGGCTAGCTTGTACATTAGTTTTTATTTAAAACTACATTAACCCTCCTTTCAGCTTCCTCTTTAGAAATTCCGCTGTAAAAATCTTTTACAAATGGATGTTCATGACTTTCATGAGGATAAACAAATGGTCTTCCTATTTTGTTGTTAACGATCACATCAGTAGGAATACTTTCACTGAATTCATAATCAGGAAAATAATTTGAAAGCCATCCGAAATATCCACCTTCGAATTCTTCATTATCATAATTTTCCACATATTCGTTAAAACTTTTTTCACTTAAGGAAACCCAGATTCCATATTCAAGATCCTGGCAACTTTCATTGACTTCCTGAATCAGAACTGCGCGAACAAAGTAACATGTTTCATCAGGATATCTAATGATGCATAAATCTGGAGTTAATTCAGAATTTTTAAGTTCTTCCTCAGATAATTGGAAATATGGATAAGGTGCAGAATAAGCGATTGCAGGCCAATCTTCTTTTTCTTCGCCACAACATTGGCAGATGTATTTCGTCATATATTTAAAATTAAAAAGTGTAAGATTTACCCTACAGTTGGTGTATCCTCTTCTTTCAAAATCTTTTTCTCTTTCATAGAGAGCATCATTCTTTCATACTTATATTTTTCCCAGTCGAAGTGATTGAGAAAATCGAGAGCAGCCTGGAAGCCACGGTTGAAAAGTTCTTCTTTTTCCTCTCTTTTCATGAAGAAATTCAGCCAGCTGCTCGTTCCGCAATTTACGGTCTGAATGCTGAAAAGACGGTAGAACGAGTGTTTGGTAAGAAAAGTTTTATCATTAAATCCTTTTAGAGTACTGATGATATTTCCGGCGTAAGAAAATGGTGATTTTAAAATCACCTCGCTGGTTTTTCCTTTTTCGGAGGCAATATCAGAATCACTGGTCAGCTGTACTCCGAATAAAGGCATCCTTGGATAGAAAACATCATTGGCATGAAAGAGATCGATGGGAAAGTTGGAAATACTTCCACCGTCAATAAAAACTCCTACAGGATTGATGTCTTCCTTTTTGGTGTTCATCCAGAATTTCCAGGCATATTTTACCGAATCATCATCTTTATTAATGCGTTTTTGCATGGGTCCAAAAAAGAACGGAACCGACATGGAAGCCCGTACGAATTCCGCGGGACTGATGTGTTTGAGCTCTTCTTCAGACCAATAAAGATTGGCCATGGTAGGAAGCTCAACTTTTATTTTGGCATTAATATCTGTCGTAACAATAACGTATTCAGATTTTAGCTGATAAAAAGGATTGTTTTTATAATAGTCATTATTTACAGAACTCTCATAGAATATTTTATACCGGGTAGAATCAATATGCTCTAAGTTTTTCTCTTTGATGCTTTCAATGCTTTGTAAAGCTTTATTATAGTATTCCTGTCCGTTGCCATATCGGTAATGTAAACCTAGCTCATTTTCTTTTTGAATAAATTTTTTATTCAGTTCTGCTACGGTTTTTATTCCAAAGTTGTTCAGGACTTCTTTCATCTGGCTTAGGAAAGCATTTCCCGGATTGAAGCCGCTGTTTTGTTTTTTAAAGTCATTATACAGTTTCTTCAAACAGATCAAAGCAATAAGTATGGGGATTAAAGGGATCAGAAAAAGCAGTTTGGCTCGTAAGGTAGTTTCTGATGGAACGGCAAAGGGAATAATGACAAGAATGAGCATGAGAATGACAGCTAAGACTGCATTTATTTTAATAAAATTCTTGTTATTCAGCATGGCATGGATGGTTGTCTTTACATAGGGTTTTCCATCCATAAAATCTGCAAAATTCCAGTTGAAAAGGATGCCTTTTATCACTTCGCTTTTGGCTTCTTCTTTAGTTTTGCAGGCGGCAATAAGCATCGTATTAATAGCTCCCGCACTTGTTCCTGCAACTTTCAGAAAACGGATCCCGAAGATTTCAAGACCATACAGATAGCCCACCAATGCACTTCCCCAGACTCCGCCTCCTTCCTGTACGAATTCCACATATTGATTGCCATTAGCATCCAACAGATCCGAAAACTCTTTGCAGGATATTTTATCATACAATGCAGCAAGTTTTTCCTTAGAATCTTTGGAAAGGAAATCTTCCTCAAGAATTTTGTGTAAAGTTTCAGGTTTCATGGTTTGGTGTTTTTATGAAATGGTTATTTCAAAGGTAGTCTGTCATTCTGAATGAAAGGGACTAAAACTAAGAATCTTTAAATACTTATGAGATTCCTCCTTCGTCGGGATGACAGTTACAATGATATATTTTTTTACCATTCAAAGTTAATTATGTTTGAAATATTTATTCCCAGTGTTTTCACGATATTAATGAAGTTACCATTGTTTTCTGCGAGCATAAATAAAAGTGCAGATCACTACAACAGCCATCAGTCCCAAGGTGAAAAAATATCCGTTTTTATGGTGCAGTTCAGGCATATGGTCAAAGTTCATTCCATACACTCCGGCAATAAAAGTGATAGGTAAAAAGTAGACCGAATAGATGGCTAAAACTTTCATGACCTGATTGGCTTTCTGATCAGAAAGAGCCAAAAACATGGAGATAAGGTTGGTGATTTGAATATTTAAATGGTCGAAATCTGCTACAACATCCTTATGCTTATCCTTTAAATCCACTACTTCGGAATCCTGCAAATTCAATAATTTGAATTTATCAATAGCATCTGTAGAAATTGTCAGCACCCTGGAATTAAGGCCTGATTTTCTTTTTAATTTATAAAGTCTTCTGATCTGATTGGTGTGGTTAGTATTTTTAAGGAAAATTTCATTCTCAATATTATCCATGGTTTCCATCAGACTCACCGATTCATCATCGAAACTTTTCATGATCAGTAAAGCAATCATTAAAGCAATTTTGTCAGGAGTAGTATTGCCCTCTGTGGAAGAAAGCTCTTTTTTGGTATGAAAAATACTTTTGGTCTTCATCCGGTGAATGGTGATAATAGTATTGTTGATAAGAAAAATCCCTATTTTGGTACTGATATCACTTATCGTATTGAGCGTTTTTCTTTCCAGTTCTGTACTTTCCCGCAGAAGAAAAAACTTCACGCTTCCGTCTTCTTCATACTTTGGTAAGTGGTTCGGGTCTAAGGTATCCTCCAATAGCAGATGGTTGATTTCATACCTCTCATGAAGAAATTTTAGGTCTTCTTCGGTAGGAGCTTCCACATCTACCCATTCGCACAGGGAGTCTCTATATATTGTGTTAATTGGCATAAGTAAAAATAGTAATATTTTGAAATCCTATGTATTAAATAAATTTTATCTTTGCCAAAATTAAAAAACTATATGATTAAAAGTACAATAAAAGGGATTGGATTTTATGTTCCGGACAACGTTGTTACGAATGATGATCTAGCAAAATTAATGACGACCAATGATGAGTGGATTACGGAGAGGACGGGAATCAAAGAAAGAAGACATAGAAAAAACAGAAATGACAGTCAGGAAACCACGGCATATTTGGGCTTTAAAGCGTCTGAGAAAGCGCTAAAGAATGCAGGTTTGACCGCTAAAGATATCGACTATATTATTTTCGCAACGCTTTCACCGGATTATTATTTTCCGGGATGTGGGGTGCTGTTGCAGGATATGTTAGGTTGTGATACCATTGGAGCATTGGATGTAAGAAATCAATGTTCAGGTTTTGTCTATGCCATGAGCGTTGCCAATGCTTTTATTAAGTCGAATACATACAAAAATATTCTGGTGGTTGGTGCAGAAATTCATTCCTTCGGATTAGATTTTTCTGATGAGGGAAGAGGAGTTTCCGTAATTTTCGGAGATGGAGCAGGAGCGATCGTACTTTCTGCGACTGAAGATGAAAATGCGGGAGATATTTTGTCTTTCAATATGCATTCTGAAGGAAAGTATGCCGATGAGCTGTGTACCCAGTTTCCGGGTTCTAAATTCGGTTGGAGCGACAGAATGAGAAAGGAACCGGAAAATGTTACGAATAAAGAGGTATATCCAATTATGAACGGAAACTTTGTATTCAAACATGCGGTAACAAGATTTCCTGAAACAATGCAGGAAGCCTTGGAAAAAGCTGGAAAAACCATAGAAGACCTGGATATGTTTATTCCGCACCAGGCAAATTTGAGAATTGCTCAGTTTGTTCAGCAGAAGTTTGGATTACCGGATGAAAAAATTCATAACAACATCCAGAAATATGGAAACACAACGGCTGCTTCTATTCCGATTGCTTTAAGTGAAGCGATAGAAGAAGGGAAGATCAAAAGAGGAGATTTGGTACTTCTTTCCGCTTTCGGAAGCGGATTTACCTGGGGTAGCGTTTTATTTGAATATTAAATTATACCATATAAAAAGCCGAAGAATTTTCTTCGGCTTTCTTATTTATAATTCTTGTACTCTTAAAGAGTTTTTAGAAGCTTTTCAGTATCTGCAGAATCCTGTCCTGTGCTTTTTGCCAGTTCAATTGATTTTTCCGCCCACAATTTAGCATTCTTTTTATCACCTATTTTATTGTAAAGGTTTGCTAAGGTATCCGTATTGGCATAGTTTTCATTTTTCTTTACAGACTCTTGAGCCCATGCTAATGCTTTTTCCAAAGAAGATTTGTTGCTTACGTTTTCAAAGAAATTCCAGGCGATAGAGTTCAATTCTTCTGAAGAGAGAGCTGAAGTATCTTTGTAAAGCTCCATCGTCAGTTTTTCATAGGTTGCAAAATCTTTATCTCTTAATGCTCTTCCTGCCTGTGCCTTTTTAAGGGTTTTTTCAGCTTCTTCTTTTGATAAGAATTTTTGAGCTTCCGTCAGGAAATAGTTATCATTCCAGGTTTTTGTATCCTTATTATATGACTTTTTGAAGAGTGTACTTACTTTGATGTTTTTATCAATCGCATCATATTGTTCAGTCGGAATAACCTTTGTGATCTCAGTCTTTTTAGACTGGAAAATTTTGTATAACGGACTGTCTGATGTTTGAGCTCCGGAAAGAAGCATCTGTACGTCATCTCTGTCTAATTCAGTCTTAGCAGTAAAATAACGCTCTAAAACTCTTCCTGCAAATTCAGTGTCGCTATAGATTGTAAGACCAGCAAGGTTTTTCAAAAACTCAGGATTTTTTTCTCCGTTCTCGAACTTTTGTTTCAAAGCGGTTAATCTTTTGCTCGGATCTTCCGCATCTTTTGCAAACTGAATGAAATCCTTTTCTTCTACATATCCTAAAGTTCTGTGCACGATTTCTCCGTTTCCGTCTACGAAAAGATAAGTCGGGTAAGCTTTTACATTGTATTTTTTAGCAAGTTCAATTCCTTCCCCTTTTTCCATATCGATTTTTGCATTCACGAAGTGGCTATTATAATAATCACCAACAGCCTGAAGCGGAAAGATATTCTTTGCCATCAGCTTACAAGGTCCACACCAAGTAGTATATGCATCTATGAACACCAATTTTTTTTCTTTTTTGGCTTTCGCTAAAATAGTTGCGAAATTGCCTTCTTCAAATTTCATTCCCTGAGCAAATGCTAGTGCTCCGATAAACAGGGAAGATAATATTGCTAATTTTTTCATTTAAATTTTTTTGACCGCTACAAATGTAATCATTAAGAGCATTATATTATTTGATTATTTGAAAAATATTGCAAAGTATTTACGGAAAGGAAATTAAAAAGATAAAACAACAAGAAAATCCGCAATATGCATTACGGATTTGTATCATTGGCTCCCAATTTAGGAAGTAATTAAATTTTTTATTTCTTTGGAGAAGTAAGGCTGTCTTTAGGGATTTTGGCTGTATCTGCCGTTGTTTGCGAAGGTTCAGAATTTGCCACAGCGCTGTCTCCCATAGAGTTCCTGATAGAATCTTTATTATGAGCTTCTTTAAATTCTTCTCTGTTTTCTTTTTTGTCTGCACAGCTTCCTAAAAACAGTAAACCTAAGCCGGTAACGATCCATAGTTTTTTCATATTGATTGTTTTAATGTTACTCAAATATAATAATAAAACATAAATGTTTAATAATTATAAAAGACAATGGCTTGAAGCAATAAAAATAGCTCAGCCGCGGAACGAAGTTCCGCGGCTGAGCTATTTTAAGATTAAACTTATCCTTATCTTGTTGCAGGTGGTACTGCGGTAGAATCAACCTTTAGAGTATCAATTTTTGCAGGGGTTGACCTTGTAGTATCTACAGAAGTTGAATTCGGATTGGTATTCTGCATAGATGATTCTTTGGTGCCGCAGCTCACGACAAAAATTCCTAACCCTATGGCTAGTAACAAAAACTTTTTCATACTATTTTATTTTTTGGTGTAGATGATAAAGTCCAATTATTATTCCGATTTGGGATGGTATAGTATTAAATATCAATAAAATAGACTAAATTTTGTTAAAAGTGGACAAAATCTTCTTATTGATGCCTTTATTTGAATGTAGTTATAAAACATTTCTTCCTGCTTTACAAAAAAGAAGCCCCGAAACCGAAGTTCCGAGGCTGTATTTCAAATGAACAACAAGTAATCATTGTTCATTATGTATTGCTGATTACCCTAAGTACGGATATTTATAATCTTTAGGAGAAACAAAAGTTTCTTTAATAGATCTTACAGAAGTCCATCTCAGTAAGTTCATTTTAGAACCTGCTTTATCATTAGTTCCTGAAGCTCTGCCACCACCGAAAGGCTGCTGACCAACAACTGCACCAGTTGGTTTGTCATTGATGTAGAAGTTTCCGGATGCATTTTCCAATGCCTTGAATGCTTCGTTGATAGCATATCTGTCTTGAGCAAACACAGAACCTGTCAATGAATAAGGAGAAGAAGAATCTACTAGTTGTAAAGTTTCAGCCCATTTTGCATCTTCATACACGTAGATAGATAAAATTGGACCGAAGATTTCTTCAACCATACTTTCGTACTGAGGATTTGTAGTTTCGATAACTGTTGGGTGAATGAACCATCCTTTAGAATCATCACAAGTTCCACCGATTACTACATTGGCTTCACCTGAAGCATTGGCTCTGTCGATATATCCTTTACATTTTTCGAAAGAATTTTTGTCGATTACTGCGTTTACGAAGTTGGATGGATCTTCCGGAGAACCAATTTTAATGGAAGCAATCTGGGTTTCCATTACTTTCTTCACATCAGCCCAAAGAGATTGAGGAATATAAGCTCTTGAAGCCGCAGAACATTTCTGCCCCTGATATTCGAAAGCTCCTCTCACCAAAGCTGTAGCTACTGCTTCTACGTTGGCAGAAGGGTGAGCGATAACGAAATCTTTTCCACCGGTTTCCCCAACGATTCTTGGATATGTTCTGTAATTGTGAATATTATCACCGATCATTTTCCACATTCCCTGGAATACTTTTGTAGAACCTGTAAAGTGAAGACCCGCAAAGTCTCTGTGTGCCAGAACTTTCTCAGCAGTTTCTTTTCCGTCTGTAAAGATCATGTTGATTACCCCAGCAGGAAGTCCCGCTTCAGTTAAAACATCCATAATTACTTTTGCAGAATAGATTTGCTTATCAGAAGGCTTCCAAACCACTACGTTTCCAAGCATGGCCATACAAGTTGGCAAGTTTCCTGAAATTGCCGTAAAGTTGAACGGAGTTACTGCAAAACAAAATCCTTCCAATGGTCTGTATTCTACACGGTTCCAGATTCCAGCATCAGAAACCGGCTGCTCAGAATACATTTCCGTCATGAATTCAACATTGAATCTTAAGAAATCAATAAACTCACAAGCAGAATCAATCTCGGCCTGGTGTACGTTTTTCGATTGTCCGATCATGGTAGCAGCGTTGATTACATCTCTGTAAGGACCCGCTAAAAGATCAGCAGCTTTTAAGAAAATTGCTGCACGTTGTTCCCAACCCAGCTCGTTCCATTCTTTTTTTGCAGCCAATGCAGCGTTGATAGCATCGTCCACATGTTGCATTGTTCCTCTGTGGTAAAATCCGAAATCATGAGCATGATCCTGAGGAGACTGAAGTTGAACCTTATCATCAGTTCTTACTTCCTTACCATTAATGATCATTGGGATTTCTACTTTTTCGGCCCACATTTTCTTGTATTGAGCGATAAGGCTTTTTACTTCCGGAGTTCCCGGTGCATAAGAATTTACCGGTTCGTTTACTGCAAATGGTACTTGCGAAATTGCTTTAGACATATTACGTTGTATTATTTTTTAATTTGCTAATGATACAAATTTACAACATTTAATCCTGACAAAAAATCGATAGCACCTATTTACATCTTTTCGTTTTCTAATATTTTGAGAACCAGTTTTTCTTCCTGAGTTAAGCCCGCTTTACCATCATTTTCTTCTATTTTTTCCAGCTCATCAAGATATTTTTTGATGCTGTTGTTTTCATACAAAGTGATGACCAAAGGATGGACATAATATTTTTTACAGACTGTGCTTGTATTTCCGAGATGAGAAGCCACCATTTCGAGAGCTTCCTTCACCTTTCTTTTATATTCGGTGTTGGTTTCAGCGTACCCGATTTCTTTAAAAGCAATTAAAGCATTTACCGTTCCCGACCACGTCCGGAAATCTTTTGCTGTAAAATCGTCGCCGCTGATTTCTTTAATGTACTCATTCACCATCCCCGAATCTATAGAATGATGATTGCCTTCGTCATCATAATATTGAAACAATTCCTTTCCCGGAATATCCTTACATTTCTGGACTAATTTTGCCAATCTTTTGCTTTTAAGATCCACATTATGCATGATACCTTTTTTTCCTTTGAATGAAAAGGTGATTTTCTGCCCTTTGATTTTTACATGTTTATCTTTTAAAGTCGTTAAGCCAAACGAACCGTACAATTTTTCATAGACATTATTGCCAATCCGGATGTTTGTTTTTTGCATTAGGCTGACAATTAAAGCGAGGATTTTCCGCTTTTCAAAATTTCTTAAAGCCAGATCCTGTTCAATATGAAGTCTCATAGCAGGTAAGGCGTATCCGAATTTTAGCATTCTGTAAAATTTCGTATGATTCCTCAATGCATTCCAAAGCGGATGATAACGGTACTGTTTTCTCTTTTTTACATCAAAACCAGTAGCCTGAAGATGACCATTATCCAATGCGCAAATCCATACATTTTCCCAGGCTGGAGGTATTACCAGTCCGTTTATTCTTTTGATCTCGTCTTTATCCTTTATTCTTTCCCCATCTTTGAAATAGGAATATTTTTTACCCCGTTTTTTTCTGATAATACCTGCTGATTCCGTATCTGAGGTATAGATAAGATTTACCGCTTTCGCAGAAGCTTCCGGGTCTTTCAGGATTTTAAGGATCTTAGAAGGTTTCAGATGAGAAATGATATCTAAGTCTGGATTATCCATTCTGCATCATTTTAAGAGTTTTTACCTCTGGAGAATAGCCATAAAATGATACCAATAACTCCTACTACTAAAATAATTCCCCACCACATTCCAGCTTTAAAGATGGTTTCTACTGCTTCACAGCTTGTTAATGATAGCAAACTGAACATTGCGAGACTGTATAAACTTAATTTTTTCATAATAATTTATTTTGGTGTTTAGTATTCTAAATTCTATGCAGATCGGGCCTCCAATTTTGAATTGACTTCTTGATTTCATCTCCTGAAATATTTTCATGAAGGGCTTTATAGAGCAATTCTTTAAATTCATCATCATAAGCGAATCTCAATGCTGCAATTTGATCAAATTTCAGTTTTTCTTCAACCTCATCAGATCTGTTTCCGAAAATTTCAAAATACCGCTGTTTGAATTCAAGTCTTACCAACCGGTTTTGAAGTCCTAAAGCATAATGTTGTCTCAGCATGAGAGCCAGATAGAAAAGCAGGAAAATAATAATCGAAAATAATATCCAGAGTAGCTGATTCGTACTGTCGTTAAAAACTTTATAAATACCCAGAATTTCTAAAATAATGAGAACGGGTAGATAGATAAAATGGTGTGGTGGATAAAATTTTTTGTGATTTTTGTAATTCTGTCTTTCCATACTGCGAATACTGCAAGAATCTTTCCAAAAAAATAAAAATTAGATATTCATCTTTTAATACGTAATTGATTTGATAATAACCTGCTGTAAATTGGACGCTGAACTTTCATGTTAGAACCTTAAAAATTTGTAACTTTCCCTCTTTAAAAATCATAAAAATGACTTCAAAGGAAAAAGTAGCTGCGCTTCGCGAAGAAATGCAGAAAAATAATGTTGATGCATTTATAGTATATTCTGCAGATCCGCATATGAGCGAATATTTGCCCGAAGAATGGCAGGAGAGGGCTTGGCTGTCCGGATTTTTAGGTTCTGCAGGTTTTGTAGTGGTTACAAAAGATAAAGCCGGACTTTGGACAGACGGAAGATATTTTACACAAGCAGCTATTGAGTTGGAAGGTTCAGGAATTGATCTTTTCAAAGACGGTATGGAAGGAACGCCTAATTATATCGACTGGATTATTTCCGAAATTCCTGCAAACGGAAAAGTAGCTGTAAATGCATTGGCAACAGCACATGCCAACTGGGAAATTTTAACTCAAAGATTAAATTCAAAAAATATAATGCTGGTTGATAACCCTCTTTTGAAGCAAATCTGGGTTAACAGAGGTACACCATCAAATAATCCGATTTTTGTGCATCCTGTAAAATGGGCTGGGAAATCGGTTACCGATAAAATTGCTGCTATCCGCCAGAAAATGGAAGAACAGGAAGCAACCGTTCACATTATTTCAAGTCTGGATGATGTTGCTTGGACACTGAATTTAAGAGGAAGTGACGTACAAAGCAATCCTGTATTTTTAGGATATATCATTATCACCAAAAATGATGCAATCCTGTTTACTGGTCTGGAGAAATTAGAAGTTGAAGCCAGAAAACAAATGGATGAATCTTTTGTAAAAATGATGCCTTATGAAGAGTTCTACAATCATTTAAAAGTATTCAAAAATGAAAAAGTTTTGGTTTCCCCAAACAGCAACCAATCTATTTTTGAAGCACTAAAATCCGATAATCAATTTATTAAAGCTCCGGTTCCCGGAAATTTAATGAAAGCTCAGAAAAATGAAACAGAGCTGGAAGGTTTCAGAAAAGTAATGGTGAGAGACGGAGTTGCCATGGTGAAATTTCTGTATTGGCTGACTCACAGTGCCGGAAAAGAAGCAATGAATGAATATTCAATCGGGGAAAAACTGAGAAGGTTCCGTGCTGAGGGAGAAAATTTTGTAGGAGAGAGTTTCGGAAGCATTGTTGGGTATAAAGACAATGGTGCCATTATGCATTATTCTGCAAAAAGCGAAGGAAGCAAAGAAGTAACGAATGACGCGAGTATTCTGGTAGATTCCGGAGGTCAGTATCTTGAAGGAACTACTGATATTACAAGAACATTGGCTTTAGGAACAGTTTCTGAAGAATTCAAAAGAAATTCTACCTTAGTTTTACAGGGAATGATCCGTTTATCAATGGTTAAATTCCCGAAAGGAACAAAGGGAGTTCATTTAGATGCTATTGCAAGATTACCATTATGGATGGAAGGAAAAGATTTTAACCACGGAACGGGTCATGGGGTAGGAAGCTTTATGAATGTTCATGAAGGACCGCAGAATATCAGAAAAGATATGAATCCACAGGATCTTTTGGTAGGAATGGTTTGCTCAAACGAACCTGGGTATTATCTTGAAGGAGACTACGGAATCCGTCACGAAAACCTGATCGCAGTGAAGGAAGCAGAAAAAACGATCCATGGAACATTCTATGAGTTTGAAACATTGACGCTTTGTCCTTTCTTTAAAGATACGATTGTAAAAGAAATACTTTCAGAAAGTGAAATTAACTGGTTGAACAGCTATCATAAAACCTGTGAAGATAAGCTCGCTCCGTTTTTGGAAGGTGATATTAAAGAATGGTTCCTGAACCTGGTAAGCCCGCTTTAATACATTAAAAATAATAAAAAGCCTTGTAATAATACTTACAAGGCTTTTTTTATTAATTGAAATAGGGATAATAATAATTTATTTATTTTTCTCTAATTTGTGAAAAATAAATATTATATTTGTGTAGCAAAAATACCAAATCACACCTTTCATATACATTAGTAAATTCAAAAGCAGTAAGTCATCCCTTTTTGGGGGTGATTTTTAGATTTAATAAGCTTTTTAGTATTCCTGATATTTTTAAGAAGAAATGAAATAGTGACAATAGATAAACGGTATAATTCTTTGCAATTAAAAAACGTAAATTTGCAGCATGAATAACGATACCATTTGTGCGTTGGCTACAGCCAATGGAGTAGGAGCTTTAGGGATTATCAGAGTTTCGGGGAACGATGCTTTATCAGTCGTTCAAAAATCTTTTCCTGCAAAAAAGCTGGCGAAGCAGAAGTCTCATACCATTCATTACGGATATTTTGTAGATGGGGAAGAGGTGATAGATGAAGTCATGCTCTCAATATTTCTGGCACCAAAAAGTTTTACCACGGAAAATTCTGTGGAAATAGCTTTTCACGGTTCTCCGCACATTGGAAAACGTATTCTTGAGACTTTGATTAAAAACGGAGCGAGAATGGCAAAAGCAGGGGAATTTACTCTTCGTGCTTTTATTAATGGGAGAATTGACCTTTCTCAGGCTGAAGCGATTGCCGATGTTATTGCTTCTGAAAATGAAGCTTCAAGGAAAGTAGCCATCAATCAGCTGAAAGGGGGAATTACCAATGAAATCTCTTTTTTAAGGACTGATCTACTCAATTTTGTCTCTTTAATTGAGCTGGAGCTGGATTTTGCTGAAGAAGACGTGGAGTTTGCTGACCGGTCCGCATTGGTAGGGCTATTGAATAAAATCGAACTAAAATTAAATTTATTGATCGAAAGTTTCCAGTACGGAAATGCCATCAAAAACGGAACTGCAGTAGCCATTATCGGAAAACCGAATGCAGGAAAATCTACGTTGCTTAATGCTTTGTTGAAGGAGGAAAGAGCGATCGTAAGTAATATTGCGGGAACCACAAGAGATACTATTGAAGAAGTTTTACATATTAAAGGTCATGCATTCCGATTGATCGATACAGCCGGACTTCGTGAAACAGTGGACGAAATTGAAGCGATTGGTGTAAAAAAAGCCAAAGAAAAGGTAGAAAATGCTAACATTCTAGTATACTTGGCAGATGCAGGAACTGAAGATTTTTCTGAGGATATTGAGATGATAAAATCTTTATTGAGAGAGGATCTGAAACTGATTATCTGTTCAACGAAAATTGATGAGGTTTCCCCGTCAATCTATGAAAAAGTAGAAGATATTTTCAGAAATGAGATTACACATGATTTCGATTTTATTAAAATTTCTGCCGTAGAAAACCAGAATATTCAGGATCTGAAAAACGAATTGTCTTCTTATGTTGAACAGTTAAAAGCATCCGAAAATAACGTGGTTATTACCAATCAGCGTCATTTCGAAGCTTTACAGAAATCTTTGGATGCTGTGCATAAAGTAAAAGAAGCGATTACCTTCCAAATCTCTACGGAATTATTGGCCTATGAACTTAGAAACGCTTTGGAACATCTTGGTGAGATTTCCGGTGAGGTAACAAATGATGAGGTTTTGGGGAATATATTTTCTAAGTTTTGTATCGGAAAGTAACGATTCTCTATACCATAAAACTATACTCATTAATCAAGAAAAGAAGTATTAAATTTACATTTTCCTATCCTTTCTTGATCTAAGTTTACCACTAAAAATATAGAATTAGCATATATTGTTATTTTTTACGTTTTCCAATATTTGACGGAGATACCCCAAATTCTTTTTTGAAAACAAAAGAGAAATGGGAAAGATCTTCAAAGCCAAGTTCAGTGTAAATATCAGTGGGCTTTTTGTGCTCTTTATCTAACAGAAAATAAGCTTCATCCAAACGTTTTTTCATCAGCCATTTTCCTGGAGTGGTATTAAAAATGGCTTTAAACTCTCTTTTGAAAGTTGATAAGCTCCGCCCGCTCATAAATGCAAACCTTTCCATACTGATGTTGAATTTATAATGTTGGTTCATAAAAGATTCCAGCTCAATTTTGTGCGGAACATTGAAATTGAAAAATATATTTTTTAGTTCAGAATTATTATTGAGCAAAATCATCAACAATTCTTCACGTTTGATATCAACAAAAACATCATCCAATTGTTCGGTTCCATTGTAGTAAGGCTCTAGAGACTGTATAAAATTATTGATCAGCTTATCTTCCTTGATAAATAAAAATGCGTCATTACTGGTAGATGGTTCGGTTTGATAAGGGTGGCGTGCAAGAAATTTCTTTAAAAAGACTTCATCAAAAGCAATAATTACTTTTTCAAACTGTCCCTCGTCTTTGTGTTTGGTATAACGAACAAAATGATTTTTTCTTGCGACACAGTAATCTCCGGGTTTCATCTCGTAATGTTTGTAGCCGTCATATGAAATCATGGATCCTTTAAGTAAAAACAGAAAAAAATGCTCCGGAATAAACTGTTCGGGTGATATCTCTGGCCCTAAATGGCAGGATTGTAGATTATTTAATTTCATGATGTTAATTTTCTTTGATCAGTTAAATGAATAAGATTTCGGGCATGATTACTCAATATGGATTTTGAAAAAAACTGTACCGAAAAATTAAGTGTTTCACCAAAATTCCGATACAGTAATTTTATTGCTTTTAAATCTAACAAAATTTCATCAAACATTCATTACACTGTCTGCACTTGCCAAGAGCGCTTCTTCCCGGCTTCTCGGGTTCCAATTAAGTACAGATCTGGCCTTTTCGTTGGACATTTGTTTGTAATATACTCTGTCAATAGGTTCCAGCCTCTTCATTTTTTTGGTAAACTGCGGTCTTTCTTTTTTAAATAGTTCAGCTACATCATAAAAACTCATTGTACCCTCTGAAGTTGCAATAAAACGTTCACCGGCAGCATTAGGATGAAGCATTGCTTTGATATGGATGTCTGCTACATCTCTCACGTCCACTACGCCCATAGTAAAATGAGGTGTTGACTCAAGATCTCCGTTTAAAATTCCTATAACGGCAACATCCAGGGAAGCGGAAGTAATACCCCCAATTGCAGGACCAAATATACCAACAGGATTAATGACGGACATTTCCAGATTATTTCCTTCTTCTTCGATAAACTTCCATGCAGATTTTTCAGCTACAGTTTTAGATTTAATGTAAGCGGGAAGATCAATATTCGTATCTGTCCAATCTTTTTCTGTGAAAATATAATTTTCAATATCAGTACTGTAGCCGACTGCAGCAAATGAAGAAGTTAATACCACCCGTTTTACTCCTCCGTCACGTGATGCTTTTAAAACCCGTAATGCTCCGTCTCTTGCCGGAATTATAAGCTCATTTTCATCCTTTGGATCCTTTGCAGGGAAGGGAGATGCAACATGAAGGACATAATCACAACCCTTTACCGCTTCATCCCAATTGTAGTCATTTGTTAGATCGGCTTCAATAAAAGAAAGAGGTGAAAAATCTGTAATTCCTGATTCTTCCAATGCTTTAATTATCTGATCTTTTTTTGAAAGTGAACGAAGGGTTGTTCTGACTTGATAGCCTTGCTGTAATAACTGCAAAACAGTATGAACTCCTAAAAAACCTGTTCCGCCGGTTACCAACACTTTTGTTTTTTGTGCGTTTTCCATTTTTTTAAATTTACAGGACAAAGTTGAGGATTATTTTAATCGTTCATTTTGTTGTGGAGTTCAAAATTTATTTGTTGTAAAGTCCAAATGATAATGTTATTCATAGCTTTACATTTGTAATAAAAACTTATTTTTTGCACTTCATATTTCGCCAAGTTGTATTTAGATTTTTTAATCAGTCTATAACTATTTTTTCATTTTTACAATCCAGATATAAAACATTGTTCAGAAAAATTTTATTCCCTAGCATTCCTGTCATTCCTGAAAATTTCATAAGTGCGTATTGTGTTTGTGAAAATCCTTCTACATAGGTAACATGGCCGAGTGGAATCTTTTTGTTTTGAAATTCAATATTCTGATCACAAGTTGCAGTATAGCTGGTAAGGATATTCTGCCATGATCGGGCTTGTTCGATGACTACACGGGAATGAGGAGATTTTAAATTCGTCCATTCTTCTTTTTGGGTAAGCAATTCATAAGCGCTCGTTCCGGAATCGAACAGAAATTGTTTTTCTTTTCCTTTCAATATTCCTTTCAAAATAATCTTTCTCTTTTTAAACTTAAAATCCATTAGTTGATCAGTATATTGAGAGGGAGCCTTAGTAAGATTAAAAACCAGATAACTGTTTTTAAAATTAATGAGAGTTCTGTTGTTTTCCAGGATGTCAGCTCCCAAAGTTCCGATAATAGGAAAAGTGTCTTTGTGATCGTTTTTACCCTGATTGATGAGCTTAAACCGATTTGAAGATATTTCAGTTTTTCCTAAAGTGAAGGATGCTTTTGCCCGGCCACGACTGATTTGTATTGCTTTAATGTTTTTAATAGCCTGTGTGTATAGCACTGTTGAAGGAGAACCGGTATCAAACTGTAAATAATAAGTAGTGGAATCTGTTGGAAAATGAATAGGGACAAGCAAAACATTTTTATCATTTCCTAACCATATCATAGGAACTTTTCCGCTTTCGTTTTTTACCGTTAAATAATTTTTTTCGGGAGTGAATTTTTGATTGAAATAAAAATATGTGCCAATCAATACCAGAATTAAAGTGACTAAAAAAGCCAGTACAATTTTCTTAAAAATTTTCATTGTTATTTTTTTTGCAAGATTCGTGGATTTCAACAGAATTCTTACAAAAATAAGGCGACAATTTTACGACAATTAAAGTTTTTAAACTATAAAAAATTGGTTTTCAGTTTGATATGTAAAGTGTTGTTTTGGTTTAAACTGATGCCATTTCTAATGATGATGAACAGTTTTACACCGAGTAAACTGATAAGAGGAATGAGAAAAAGAGGAAACCGGATGCCTGAAAGGTGCTGAATAAACGGACTGATAATCATAAAAAGAGACAGAACGGCGGCTAATAAAATTTGTATGCTGATAATATCTTTTCCGATTTCTTTGGTTTTAGGGTCTCGGGTTTTATGGGTTAGAATCAGAGGCATAATAATTCCTCCGAATGGAATGATGAGACCAACTAAAGAAGAGAGATTAATAAGTTTAGCTCTATTGTTTGGGCCCTTTTCCTGAACAGATGGCACGATCTTTTCGGTTTCAATTTCTAGAGCTTTTGCAATAGCTTTTAAAGTAAAACCTTTAGGAGTACTTCCTGCTTCAATCCTCTGAATGGTCCTTAATGAAAGTCCTGATTTTTCAGCAAGCTCTGCTTGGGTCATATGCTGTTGTTCTCTGAAGGTTTTAACCTGATTGCTCATTTTGTATTAGTTCAATAAATAAATTTCAATAAGTTAAACTTAACAAATAATTAAAAAGAACACAAGAATATTAATCTTAAAAATCAAAAATTCCGTATATTTTAGTTGTATTAGCAGTTAGCCGTATATGGAATAGTTATTACACTTTTACAAATCATAAAAAAGAAATAATATGCAAATTGAAACACGATCGTTAAAGCTTGAAGATTACGATGAACTGGTAGAAGTTATGAAGCTTGCCTATCCAAAAATGTCAGAATACGTTTGGGCAAAGAAAAGCATTGCCAAGCTTACTAAAATTTTTCCTCAGGGCCAGATTTGTATTACAGTAGACGGAAAACTGGCGGCAGTCGCTCTTTCGATTATAGTAAATTATGAAGATTTTGGAGATGATCATACCTACAGCGATATTACAGGAAATTATACATTTAATACCCATTCTTCTACGGGAAATGTTTTATATGGTATCGAAGTTTTTGTAGATCCGCAGTATCGTGAATTGAGACTGGGACGCAGGCTCTATGATGCACGTAAAGAGCTTTGTGAATTGCTGAATCTGAAATCTATTGTATTGGGCGGAAGAATTCCTAACTATCACGAATACAGCCACGAACTTTCTGCCAGAGATTATATTCGCAAGGTGAGAGATAAAGAGATATATGATCCGGTTCTTTCGTTTCAGCTGTCCAATAACTTTCTGCCTATCAAGGTGCTGAAAAAATACCTTCCGGAAGATGAATCGTCCAGAGAAAATGCTGTTTTGCTGCAATGGAATAATATCTATTACAGTAAAAAGCCGAATACGATGCAGGACAGTATCATAAGGATCGGTCTCGTGCAGTGGCAGATGAGACAGTTTAAAGATATTGATGCCTTCTATGAGCAGGTAGAATTTTTTGTCGATGTAATGGGAGACTATAAATCGGATTTTGTTCTGTTTCCGGAACTTTTTAATACGCCTTTATTAGCGCCATTCAATAACTTATCGGGAAGGGACAGTATGATTGAGCTGGCAAAAATGACTGAAAGTATTAAAAACAAAATTTCCGAATTGGCGATCAGCTACAATGTGAATATTATTTCAGGAAGTATGCCCGTATTTGAGAATAATGATCTGTATAATGTAAGCTATCTTTTGCACAGGGACGGAAGAATTGATGAATACCGAAAAATTCATATTACCCCGAATGAGAGAAAGTATTATGGGATGAAAGGAGGAAGTGAGATCAAGGTTTTTGATACGGATTGTGGCAAAATAGGATTGGTAATCTGCTACGATGTCGAATTTCCTGAGCTTCCGAGAATACTGGCTGATCAGGGAATGAAAATCCTGTTTGTACCTTATCTTACCGATACTCAGAATGCGTATATCAGAGTAAGACATTGTGCGGCTGCCAGAGCGATTGAAAACGAATGCTATGTTGCCATTGCAGGCTGTGTAGGAAACCTTCCGGGCGTTAATAATATGGATATTCAGTTTGGACAGGCAGCGGTGTTCACGCCGTCAGATTTTGCATTTCCTTCTAATGCGGTAAAAGGAGAAGCAACACCCAATACAGAAATGACCTTAATTGTTGATGTTGATCTGAATCTTCTGAAAGATTTGCATTATAATGGTTCTGTACAGGTTTTGAAAGACAGGAGAACGGATTTATATGAAACTTATTTGAAATAGATGACATGAAATTAACATACTGAATATTTTGCTTTAATTTGCATTCTGATTTAATAACTATGAAGAAATTTTTGATTTTTATATTAATGTTTTTCAGTTTGTATGGTTATTCTCAAATGCAAGAAATTTTCACTGAGAATTTGATTAAAAGTAAATTTGATAGTATTCATATCTATGCTAATAAAAATGGCAAATTACTTCTGACAAAAATTATTAGTTATGATAAACAAAAACAGGAAATTTGCCTCAATGATAAGGATAATGCTGAAAAGTCTAATGTTTTGTTTACTATTTTTAAAATTAGCAATGATTATAAAATTATTGAAGAGAAGAAGTTTTATAAAGGTTTGGAAATAAAAAATAATGATTTAAAAGATACTTTAGTAAACTTAGTTACGAAATATTCCTACGAAAAAAACAATATTCAAAAGTTTTATTATGATTCAAAAAATAAACTTTCAAAAAAAGAATTTCAAATAATGGATGGAAAAGGACGAAAGACAGAAATTATTAATACTTTGTATTTAGATAATGATATTGTTCTTAGTGATATTGAAAAATATTTTTGGTATTCAAAGGGAAGTGGTTATAGATTAGAGTCTGAACAATTTACTTTTCCTAGACAAAAATTTATTGGAGATTATGAATTAGATGAATATGGAGATCCAATTTCGGTGAAAGGAAAACTTGAAGTAGAAGGGAAAACTGAAGAGATTAAAAAAACTAAATTCGTGATACATAAAAAAGAACTTGATGAAAAAGGGAATGTTGTAAAGATATTTGAAATAGAAAAAGGGAAAAGGATATTAAAAGAAGTAAGACAAATTTTTTATGGTGGAAAATAAAGATGCCTGAAAATTCAGGCATCTCGTTTTAGAAATATATATAAGTAAAATTACTTCAATGTAAACTTAACTTTCGTCTTGATTGCATCAGAAGAATTTCCGATTTGCGCTTCAAAATCTCCCGGCTCAGCTACCCAATCGTGCTTTTGAGGATCGAAGAAGCTTAAAGCAGATTTATCAATAGTAAATGTTACCTCTTTTTCTTCTCCCGGATTTAAAAATACCTTTTCAAAACCTTTCAGTTCTTTGGTAGGTCTTTCAACAGAAGATTTCAAATCAGAAATATATAATTGAGCAACCTCGGCTCCGGCTCTTTTTCCTGTGTTTTTCACAGAAACTGTAAACGTAATTTTGTCGTCCTGAGACATTGTTGTTTTATCAGCTTTTGCTTTTCCAAATTCGAAAGTAGTGTAGCTCAAACCATGTCCGAAACTGAATAATGGCTTAATTTTTTTCGTATCATGCCATCTGTATCCTACAAAAATTCCCTCGTTGTACGTAATATTGATAGGGTTTTTCTGATCTTTTCCTTTTCCGGCTGCCAATTCCTCTTTATTTCCCGGATATTCTCCCAATTGGTGGGCTGAATTATCTTCCAGCTTCACAGGAAAAGTAAACGGCAATTTTCCTGAAGGGTTAGCATCTCCGGCTAAAATTGAAGCAATGGAATTTCCTGCTTCTGAGCCTAAATACCAGGATTGTAAAACGGTTGGAACCTCTTTGATCCAAGGCATTGCTACTGCATTTCCTGAAATTAGAACTACTGCAAAATTTTTATTTGCTTTTGCTAATGCAGCAATCACGCTGTCCTGGTTGTATGGCAATCCGTAGCTTTTTCTGTCATTTCCTTCACTGTCCTGGAAATCGGCTTTATTCAATCCTCCGACAAAAATGACGTAATCAGATTTTTTTGCCAATTCAACAGCTTCATTCAGTAATTCAGCAGGAGAACGGTCATCTTTTAAATCCTGTCCGGATTTTACACCGTTGTATTCTCCGCCGATATCTCCCACATAACCTCTTGCATATTGTACATCCGACTGTTTTCCGAATCTTGCTTTAATTCCGTCTAAAGGAAGTGTTTCATATTTCACTTTTAATGAAGAAGAACCTCCACCAACAGTCATGATCTTGATTGCATTTTCACCAATTACCGCAATTTTTTTAGCTTTATTGATATCGATAGGAAGTACATTTCCCTGGTTTTTCAACAGAACAATTCCTTCTTCGCCGATTTCTTTGGCAATCGCTTTATGCTCTTCAGAAGCGATGTTTCCGAAAGGCTTGTTTCTGTTCATTGTTGTTTTATAAGCTAAATTTAAAAGTCTCGAAACTTTGTCATCAAGCTCTTTTGTCCCCACTTTACCGGATTTTATTAAATCTAAGTAAGGTTTTGCTAAATAATAATTGTCGTAAGCATTTTTTGTACCTGCGGAAAGTCCGTTAGTCCAGCTTCCGAATTCAAGATCCAATCCGTTATGAATAGCCTGTTCAGTATTGTTTACAGCACCCCAGTCAGAAACTACAACGCCTTTATATTTCCATTCTCCTTTCAAAATATCATTCAAAAGATATTGGTTCTGGCTTGCATACTGACCTTTGTACATGTCATAAGCTCCCATGATGGTCCAGGAATCTCCTTCTGTTACAGCTGCCTTGAAAGCCGGAAGATAAATTTCATACAACGCTCTGTCATCCACTTTCACGTTACTTGTATGACGGAACATTTCCTGATTGTTCAGTGCAAAATGTTTCACAGAAGTTGCAACGCCATTGGATTGAACTCCTTTAATATAAGGAACCACCATTTTTGAAGTCAGATAAGGATCTTCCCCCATATACTCAAAATTCCTTCCGTTCAGTGGAGTTCTGTAAATATTTACTCCGGGTCCTAAAAGAATATCTTTTTTTCTGTAACGGGCTTCTTCTCCAAGTGCTTTTCCGTAGTTCCATGACATTTTTTTGTTCCATGTTGCAGAAAGTGCTGTTAAAGCAGGATAGGCAATAATGGAGTCATTCGTCCAGCCTGCCTGGTTCCATTCGTCCCACATTACTTCAGGGCGAACTCCGTGAGGTCCGTCTGTTGTCCAGAATTCAGGAATTCCCAGTCTTGGAACTCCCGGAGAACTGAATTTTGACTGTGCATGAAGCATGGCCACTTTCTCTTCAAGAGTCATTCTGGAAAGTACATCCTGAACTCGTTGCTCAACGGGTTTTGATTCATCTAAATAAACGGGTAGAGTAGTATTTTGAGCCATATACGAAGCAGAAATAAAAGTAAATAAACTTACAATGGCGGTTTTCTTTAACATAAAAGCCTTCTTTTTTGATTGGTAACAAAAATAGCAAAAAATATTTATTATCTCAAATTGAGAAAATATATTTTTTTAATAAATGTCTAATTATCATCAGCTTTTATCAAAAAGTAAATCAAATTAATCAAATAGGAAAATGAAATTAAAAGAAAAGGCATCATTTCAAAATATATGAAACAATGCCAACAATATATAATAATAGACTTCTTTAATAGTCAAAGTGAATAGTGAATTTTGCAGAATAATGGAAAAATTCACTCATAGGCAATTCACTAAACTAGTTCCAGCCTTTAATGGCCCCTCCTTTAAAAATCTCCTCCGCTTTTTTCGCGACCTCATCGGATTCATAAGCCTTTACAAAGTTTTTTACTTTTTCGGAAGTCTTGTTGTCTTCTCTGGAAACAATTACGTTCACATAAGGTGAATCCTTATCTTCCTTAAAAATTCCCTGTTTTTCGGCATCCAATCCTGCCTGTGCTGCGAAATTGTTGTTAATAACAGCGATTACAACTTCTTTATCATCCAATACTCTTGGCAATTGTGGAGCTTCTATTTCAAGGATTTTTAATTGTTTAGGATTGTCAACAATATCAGTCACTTTAGGTAGCAGACCGATCCCATCTCTCAGTTTCAACAATCCGTTTTTCTGTAATAAAAGTAAAGAACGTCCTCCATTTGTCGGATCATTAGGAATGACAACGGTGCTTCCGTTTTGAAGCTCACCAATGTTTTTAATCTTTTTTGAATAGGCAACAATCGGATAGACAAAAGTATTTCCTACAACAGCCAATTTATAGCCTCTTTGTTTGGACTGTTCATTTAAATAAGGAACATGCTGAAAAGCATTCGCATCAATATCTCCGTTATTCAACGCTTCATTCGGAACAACATAGTCATTGAAAGAAACCAGTTCTACATCAAGGTTGTATTTGTCTTTGGCCACCTTTTTAGCCACTTCAGCAATTTCCTGCTCCGGACCGGAAGTGATGCCTACTTTAATCACATTCGGATCATCTTTTTTCGGTGAACTGCAGGCTGTAAATAATAACAATCCCGCTGCTAATGCTCCTAAAATCTTTATTTTTTTCATTGTCAACTATTTTCTTAAAAAATGGCGAAAAAGCAAAAAGGCAATCTTTAAATTCTTTGATAATAATAAAATATGGCTTTATACCTTTTTGAATTACCTTTTTCGCCGGATCGATGGCTGAAATGATCAAACCACCACACTATTTCACATTCACACTATATTTTTAAAGTGCTTACACACTATAATTCTTGTCTAAATTTCAATTAACGATGATCAAATCTTTTGGCTAATCGGTCACCTGAAAACTGAATAATAAATACGATAGCCACCAATAAAGCCAATACCAGATTCATGATAAGTGCATCATAACCAATATATCCGTACTGATAACCGATTTGTCCCAATCCTCCTGCTCCGACTGCTCCTCCCATTGCGGAATACCCGACCAGGGTGATCAGTGTGATCGTAGCATTGTTAATTAAGGATGGTAGTGTTTCCGGCAACAAAACCTTCCGAATGATCTGAAGTGGAGTTGCTCCCAACGCTCTTGCGGTTTCAATCAATCCGTAAGGAACTTCCAACAAACTGTTCTCTACCAATCTTGCAATAAAAGGTGCAGCACCAATACTTAAAGGAACCAAAGCGGCATTCACACCAATTGATGTTCCGACCAGACTTCTTGTAAACGGAATCATCCATACGATCAGAATGATGAAAGGAATGGAACGGAAAATATTCACCCAAACAGATAAAATCCTGTTATAAACTGCATTTTCCAAAAGCTGTCCTTTTCTAGTTAAAAACAATAGAATTCCAACCGGTAAACCTAATACAAATCCAAAAAATCCTGACACGAATGTCATATAAACTGTCTCCCAAATTCCTTTTGATAAAAGAGAAATCACCGTATCACTAAGCATATCCTCTTACCGTATTTTGAATTTTGTTCTGGTTGAAATAATAGATAGCCTGCTGATTTTTTTCCTCTTCACCCTGAAGCTGTAACAATAGTTTTCCGAAGTTGGAATCTCCTAAGTATTCAACATCGGCCTTCAGAAGCTTGTACGGAATTTTATATTTATCATATACTATTGAAAGCAGTTCTTCAACAGAGATTTGTTCATTAATTTCAACCTCAACAAGAGGGAACAAGCCGTCTTGCGGTTCTTTTTGTAGTTTTTTATTCAGTTCCTGTGGTATAGTCATAACACTAGAGTTTAAAAATTGTTTGATGATAGGATTCTCTTTGTTGGAGACAATCTCGCTTAAAGTTCCTTTGGTTACCAGTTTTCCTTTGTCAATTACAGCAACGTGGTTACAGACCGTTTTAATGACCTCCATTTCGTGAGTGATCAGCAAAATGGTGATTCCCAGCCTTTGATTAATATCCCTCAACAACTGTAAAATGGATTGAGTGGTTGCAGGATCTAGCGCACTTGTTGCTTCATCACAAAGCAGGAGATACGGATCATTGGCTAAGGCTCTTGCAATGGCAACCCTTTGTTTTTGTCCGCCCGAAAGACTTTTAGGATAGTCATTGGCTTTATCTTCTAAACCTACGATTTTCAACAGTTCATTGACTTTTCGATGGATTTCCGTTTTGTTGACATGGTCCAGTTCCAATGGAAGAGCAATATTTTCAAAAACCGTTCTTGAAGAAAGGAGATTAAAATGTTGAAAAATCATTCCTATTTTTTTTCTTTCTCGGGCTAATTGTTTGGAATTTAATGTTGTAAAATCCTTTCCGTTAATAATGATTTCACCATTATCCGGTTTTTCAAGAAGATTCACCGTTCGGATTAAGGTGCTTTTTCCCGCTCCTGAAAATCCGATGATTCCGACAATGTCGCCTTTTTCAATAGTCAGGCTTACATTATCCAGCGCTTTAAAAGACTGTTTTTTATGGTGAAATGTTTTTGAAATGTTCTTTATCTCTATCATTTTTGATGCTATTCTTATTAAACAAAAAAGGCTCTACAACGTGGTAAAGCCTTTAAAAATATGTCATATAAAAGTAAGGTCAACCACAGCAATTTCGTAATCCAGGCATACAGCAATACATCATCATAGTATTGATGGTATGCTTTTTAATGGATTGATTTCTAAAATTCGATTTCATTATATTTTTAATGTCCTGATTACGGTTGCAAATATAAGGGATAAATTTTTATTAGTCCACTAAAAAAGTAGACTTTTTGAAAAAAAATTTAAGTTTATTTTATAATATGTTGATTTGTAATATGTTATTTGTGCATGCTGATAATCTGGAAAAATGAAAAACTTTTACCGAAATTATCATAGATCATGATATAATCTTGTGAGAGGCCTTAACTTTGTTATTATTAAAAATTAAAACAATGGAAAGAACAGAAGTAGTTTTAGGAAACGTAAGAGGAGAAATTCAGCTTTTCTCAGACGACAACAAAGCCGGAAAAATGGATATTTCAGTTATTGGTAACAAATTAACGGTTTACCATACAGAAGTGAATCCGGAATATGAAGGAAGAGGTTTTGCAAAAATATTACTGGAAAAACTGGTTTCTTATGCCAGAGAACATGATTTAATGATCGTTCCGTTATGTCCTTATGTTCATGCTCAGTTCAAGCGTCATCCGGAAGAATATAATGACGTCTGGTTCAAAGAAACATTATAGGAAACTGAACTTTAATTTAACCCTTAATTCGTCTGAAATGAAAATGCTTAATTTCTTAGTCCTCGGAAAAAATCAGGAAATTCTTGTTGTCTTAAAAAGAATTATAGAAAAAAATGAAGGTTGGAAAGCTGAACTTTTAAGCTCTGAAAATAAAGCTTATGATTATATCAGCAACAATAAAGTTGATATTGTTTTATTGAGTTCCGGGCTGGAAGATCAGTTTGAACAGGATATTAAAGCTTTTTGTGAAAATTTAGACAAGGAAGTTAAGGTAATACAACATTACGGAGGCGGAAGCGGATTATTACAGAGTGAAGTGAATATTGCTTTTTCCAAACCGGATGAAACTAAAAATGTTTTGCATAAAGCTGATTCCAGAGGAAAAACTGAGAATGAGTGGTTGATAAGTGAAAAGACTTTTAGCTTTGGAGATTATTACGATCCTGAAAGAATTCAATTTGGTGCTTTGAGAGTATTAAATGATGATACTTTAGAAGCAGAAAAAGGATTTGGAGTGCATCCGCATGATAATATGGAAATTATAAGCATCCCTCTTGAAGGCAGTTTGGAACATGAGGACAGTCTGGGCAATAAACTGGTTATAAAAAGTGGTGAAATTCAGGTAATGAGTGCCGGAACCGGAGTGATGCACAGTGAATTCAGCAAAAGTGATGAGGAACTAGGAAAGTTCCTGCAAATCTGGATCTATCCCAGAAAAAGGAATGTGAACCCGAGATACGACCAGATTACATTAGACAAAACAAAAAGCAAAAACAGATTTCAGCAGATTCTTTCTCCCGACGTGGATGATGAGGGAGTCTGGATTTATCAGGATGCATGGTTTCATTTAGGAAATTTTGAAAATACTACGGAAACCCAGTATCAGATTAAGAAAAAAGGGAATGGCGTTTATGCATTTATCATTAAAGGAAGCGCAGAAATTGATGGGCAGAAACTGGAAGAAAGAGATGGTTTAGGAGTCCAAGATATTTCTGAATTAAAGATAAAAACAACTTCAGAAAACACGGAGATCCTTTTAATGGAAGTTCCGATGGAAATTAATTAATTTTGTTTTATAAATATTGTTAGAAAACTCTCTTATTTAAGGGAGTTTTTCTGTAATTTGTAAAAATGAAAATACAAATCATAAGTGATCTGCACCAGGAATTTGGATATACCGATATACTATTTGATAATGCTGATATAGTTGTTTTAGCAGGAGATGTAAATTTAGGAACAAAAGGGATTGAATGGATTAAGTCTAAAATTCCCGGTAAACCTGTAATCTATGTTCTGGGAAACCACGAGTATTATAAGGGTTCCTATCCAAAAACATTACATAAAATAAAAGAGGCAGCCCTGGATTCCAATATTTTTGTACTGGAAAATTCATTTGTGGATATTGAAGAAATTCGCTTTCATGGAGCTACGTTGTGGACAGACTTCTCAATTTTCGGAAATCCGATAGAATACGGAATGATTTGTCAGTCGGTAATGAATGATTATAAAAAAATAAAACGTGATCCTTCTTATTCGAAAATGAGGACTGTTGACATATTTAAGATTCATCAGTTATCTAAATTATGGTTACAAGAAAGTTTAGAAGAGGCAAAAGGAATGAAAAATATTGTGGTGACTCACCATGCTCCAAGTATTCACTCAGTTCCGGAACAATATAAAAATGATCCGGTAACGTCGGCTTATGCTTCTAATCTTGAAGATTTAGTTCAGGAATATCAGCCTTTATATTGGATTCACGGTCATATTCACGCACCTTCAAAGTATGAAATCGGGAATACGAAAATTATTTGTAATCCGCATGGGTATATTGATGAAAAATATAACGGCTATGAAAAAGAATTAATTATTGAGATTTAAGAAAAGAATAAGTATTAATAAAATGGAGGTTCAATTTTTTTACACCCCAAAACGAAATTTTAAAAAATATATTGAAGGGTATTATTTTATATCCGAAAAAGATCCTCCGAAATCAAATAAATACTGGGCATTTCCCAGCAATAACTGTATTGTAACTGTATGCCAGAATGCAAATATTGTTTCTGAAAATAATAAAATTCGGATCATTCCATCTGGCTGCAAAATTATATAACTAACGGTTTACATTTTTACAATGTTTTTATAGAAATGGTGAGTAATTTTATTTTCTCAAAAAGCTGAATATGAGAAATTATAAACTAAAATTACTGCCTGTCATCATTGTGTTTTGCCTGAGCTTTGCTCATTTCGTATATGCACAGAAACCTGGCATTAATATAATTGAGCTCAACCAGCAATTAAAAAAGCTTGAGAAAGAAAATTATCTGAGCGGGGTTGTTCTTATCGCTAAAAATGGGCAGCCTATATATAAGGAAGCTTTCGGCTTTGCAAATCTCGCGGACAGTATTCCTAACAAAACGAATACAAAATTCAACCTAGCTTCAATGAATAAAATGTTTACGGCTATGGCTGTTTTGCAGTTAGCGGAAGCAGGGAAAGTTTCGCTTCACGATAAAGTAGGTAAATACCTTACGGATTTTCCCAACCAATCCATTGCTGATTCGGTAACAATACATCAATTATTAACTCATACTTCAGGAATGGGGAATTTTTGGGCAGAGCATGAGAAATCAGCAAAGGAAAAGTTCAGAACAGTTGCAGATTATCTTCCTTTGTTTATTGATCAAAAACTGGCTTTCAGGCCGGGATCCGATTTCCTGTACAGCAATTCCGGATATATGGTGCTTGGATTAATTATTGAAAAAATAACAGGCAAAAGTTATTTTGATTTTGTAAAGGAAAATATTTATATGCCTGCAAAAATGCTGGATACAGATGCTTATGAGCTGGATGAAGCTGTTCCCAATTTAGCTACAGGATACACCATGTCGACAGAAAAGCCGGGGCAATGGAAAAACAATATCTTTTCAAATGTTGTGAAAGGAACCCCTGCCGGAGGAGGTTATTCCACTGCCGACGATCTATTGAAATTTGCCAATGCCATACAAAACAATATCCTCTTAAATAAAGAAAGTGTAAAACTCTATACCACAGGAAAAGTGAAGTACAGGGAAGGAATGTATGCCTACGGAATCATAGAAAACATAATAAACGGCCATCGGATGATCGGGCATACCGGCGGGCATTTGGGCATTGCAAATGAACTGATGATTTTTCCGGATTCAGGCTATACTGTTGTAATTCTCACCAACGGAGAAGTTGAAAATTACTGGGAAGTAAGTAATCTTATTAAAAAACAATTAGCAGGTTCAACGCCTTCCATTGATAATTTTTTTTATACTAAAGAAATGATTAAGCAAGCCTGTGATAGAGGCTATGAAGCCGCCATTATAAAAATAAAAAGCAATCCGAAAAAAAACTTAAGGGAAAACCTTATTGAAAGATATGGATATAAGCTGTTATTTGAAAAGAAATACAATCAGGCAATAGATTTGTTTAAACTGAATATATATACTTTTCCAGGCTCTGCCTATGGTTATTACAATATCAGTGAGGCCTACAGACTGTCTGGTCGCAAGGATGAAGCTATAAAGTTTCTGAAAATCTATATCGAAAAAGAACCCGGCGATAAAGAGGCATTATTAAAATATGAAGGGCTGAAAAATCCTAAATAAAAATGCCAGGAAAATAATCCTGACATCGCTTTAAAATATATAAGTAAAATTACCGACTATCAGATTAAGTAAAAAGGATGGTGCAGTAGAAAATTATAGATTAAAATATATACTTATAGCCGTAAAGCCTTACTATAACTAAAAATTTATCACACTCATTCTAAACCATCAACTAACTACTATCAGCCACCATCTATCAACAAATTAGCAAAATCCAAAAAAAATCCCGAATTTTGCCCCTCTTCTATAATTCCGAACATTCATGAAACTTTGTATTGCCGAAAAACCCAGTGTTGCCAGAGATATCGCTAAAGTATTGGGCGCTACCACTCCGAAGCAGGGCTATATGGAAGGAAACGGCTATTGTGTGACATGGACGTTCGGACATCTTTGTACCCTGAAAGAACCTCATGATTACGGCCCGCAGTACAAATCCTGGAATTTGTTTTTGTTGCCGATCATTCCTAACAACTTTGGGATCAAACTAATTCCCAATAAAGGCGTTGAAAACCAGTTTAAAGTGATTGAAAGGTTAGTCGAGGAATGTGATGAGGTCATTAACTGTGGGGATGCCGGTCAGGAGGGAGAACTGATTCAGAGATGGGTGTTGCAGAAGGCAAAATGCAACAAGCCGGTTCAGCGTTTGTGGATTTCTTCTCTTACCGAAGAAGCGATTAAAGAAGGTTTTGCAAGCTTAAAACCAGCCGAAGATTACAAAAATCTGTATCTAGCAGGAAATGCAAGAGCGATCGGAGATTGGTTATTGGGAATCAATGCGACACGACTTTTTACGAAAAAATTCGGAGGGAATAAAGCGGTTCTTTCCATCGGTAGAGTTCAGACGCCTACATTGGCGATGCTGGTTCAGCGTCAAAAAGAAATTGATGCCTTTACCACCGAAGAATATTGGGAACTTAAAACCAAATACCGGGATGTTATTTTCAACGCGGCGATCGACCGTTTAAAAACCTTGGAACGTGCTGAAAAAGGATTGGAATATCTGAAAGTAAATCCTTTTGAGATCGTTTCTTTCGAAATTAAAGAAGGAAAAGAAAAAAATCCGCGACTTTTCGATTTGACGGGACTTCAGGTCGAAGCCAATAAAAAATATGGGTATTCTGCAGAGAATACGTTGAATTATATTCAGAGTTTATACGAGAAAAAGCACGTGACCTATCCCCGTGTTGATACAACCTATCTATCCGAAAGTTTATATCCTAAAATAGAAGGGATTTTGCGAAAAATGTATTTCTATCAGGATTTAATATCACCTCTGCTGGAAGCTCCGATTCCGAAGTCAAAAGCGGTTTTTGATGATACCAAAGTTACCGATCACCATGCGATCATTCCAACTGAAGTTCCACCGTCTCAAAATCTGAGCAGGGAAGAAAAGCTGATTTATGATTTGATTGCCAAACGTTTCATTGCTGTTTTTTATCCTGAATGTAAAATTTCAAATACTTTGGTAGAAGGAAAAGTGGGAACAATTCCTTTCAAAACCAGTGGAAGACAGATTCTTGAACCGGGATGGAGAGCCGTTTATGCTAAAGAACCCAAAGAAGAATCCAACGATAAAGAAAAAGAGAAGGAAGAAGAACAAACGATTCCGGAATTCACCGTTGGAGAAACGGGACCTCACGATCCGATGATTCATCAGGGGAAAACTTCACCGCCAAAACCTTATACGGAAGCAACCCTTTTGAGAGCTATGGAAACGGCCGGAAAACAGGTGGAAGATGAAGAACTCCGGGAATTGCTAAAAACCAATGGAATTGGTAGACCATCAACGCGAGCCAACATTATCGAAACCCTTTTCAAACGAAAATATATTGAAAAGAAAAGGAAAAACTTAATTGCCACTCATACCGGAATTCAATTAATTGACACGATTGAAGATGAATTGCTGAAAAGTCCCGAACTGACAGGGGAATGGGAATTGAAACTTCGTAAAATTGAAAGCGGCGAATATGAAGCCAATCAGTTTAAAGAAGAACTGATCCAGATGGTAACCGAACTCACTAAAAAAGTAGTGGACGGAAAAGGAAAAGTGATTACCCTGGAAGAAGAAAAAGTGGAGGTTAAAGAAAAGAAAAAGAGGGAACCTGCCGTTAAAAAAGAACTTCAATCCTGGGAAGAAACCCAATGCCCGAAATGCAAAGCTCATCATTTAATGAAAGGGAAAACAGCTGTCGGTTGCTCAGATTTTAAGAATTGTGGATTTAAAGTGAATTTTGAAATCTTCGGAAAAAAATTATCGGATAAACAGTTGATGGATTTAGTGTTAAAAGGCAAAACATCAAAATTAAAAGGGTTCAGCTCACATCCTGAAAGTGTGACGGAAGGAGTTTTATCTTTTAATGATCAGTTTACTGTCATTATTCCTTAAAGTCAAAATATATACAACATAAAAAAGAAACGGTATTAACCGTTTCTTTTTTATTATTCATGAGGCCCGTTGAAAAAATTCAGCATATTTTCAAGAGCGTTTTCAGCATGCATCAATTCTCCATTGTCGAGAGATTCTTTTGCAATAAGAGCAGCTCTTTTTCGCATCTGAATTTCATATTCGGAAATAGCTTCCTGTAAAGTTTTATATTGATCTGATGTCAAACATTCGCTTAATTCCAATGCATCCAGCATGGCCATGTTAACGCCTTCTCCGGCAAACGGAGGCATTACGTGAGCAGCATCTCCGATTAAGGTTAAGTTGGATTGGGCTTCCCAAGTCTGATCAAAAGGAATACAGTAAATCGGACGTGGAATAAAGGGCGTTTCTGCATTTTCAAATAATTCAAGCCACATAGGATTCCATTCCGGATAAGTAGATTTGAACCAATCCAGCATTTGAGCTTTGTCATTATAATCTAAACCGCTTTTTGTTACCCAGCTCTCATCAGTTTTAAAGCTTGCGTAGAATCCAATATCACCGTTTCCTTTTTGGCCCATCAGAAGATTTTTTTTGTTTCCGAAGGCCATTATTTTCCCGCCCTTCAATAAGGCATTAACTTTTGGAGCATTCTTTTTGGCCTGCAGAATATTTCCTTCAAGCATGATGATACCGGTATAGAAAGCTTTGCTGTCAGTGATATAAGGACGGATTTTTGAGTTGGCTCCGTCACAGGCAATCACAATATCTGCGTATACTGTTGTGTTGTTTTTGAAATGTAAAAGCCATCCTTCATTCTGTTTTTCCATAGAAACGAAATGGCTGTCCCAAACTACGGTTTCAGGTTGTAAAGATTCCAGTAAGATCTTCCTTAATGTTCCACGGTCGATTTCCGGGCGGAAATGCTGATGCCCGAAATTTTCTTCAGGTTTGCCTTCATGGTCACTGAAAAATATTTCTGCATTTTCATTAACGATAAGCTCTCTGTCGGCTCCCACAAGATAATTCTGTTTGAATTCTTCCAGCAGATCTGCTTTACGGATTGCAGCCAATCCTGAGTTGTCATGTAGATCAAGAGGAGCTCCCTGAACGCGTGCATTTTTATTAAGATCCCTTTCATATACTTTTACATCGGCACCTTTTAGCTGTAACAGTCTTGCTAATGTTAATCCTCCCGGACCACCGCCCACAATGGCAATTGATTTATCTTTTATAAGCATAATTTTAAATTTTATGCTGCAAAATTAGGAGGTGTGATACACCAGAAATTGTAAAAATCGGTCGTTTTGATTTTTAAATAGTTCTTTAGGAGAAACTCCGGAAAGTTTTTTGATTTCTTTTATGAAATGAGACTGGTCTGTAAAATTAAGCTGCGGAAAAAGGTTTCCATCTTTAATATGATGAAGAGAAGCCTGAAAACGTAAAATTTTACAGTAATACTTTAAAGAGATTCCTAATTGTTTATTAAAATAGCGGTTGATCTGACGTTCGCTCCAAAAGATCTTTTCCGAGAGGTCTTTAACCGTGATTTCTCCATGGGTTGCAAAAATAAGCTCAAATAATTTGCGTTTTCGTTCATCAATGTCTTCAGGCAATAAGGCTTTTATTTTTCGAGAAGCTTTCGCACAAAATTGTTCAAAATCGTTAAGATCATCAATACTGAAATCCCAGAAATTATTGGGTAATTCTTTTCCGCTGTTCACAAATTCTGCAATGGACTGATGAAGAATATATTCTAATGCAAGAGGATTGAAACTGATCGCGAAAAAATCTGAAAATTCCGTTTCCGGCATTGGTTTAGGTTGAGTTTCCAGTCCCATCAAAACAATTTGAAACCGGTTATCGGTGGTTTTACAGAATAGCAGATCGATTTTTCCGTTGGGAATGATCACTCCTTCTTTGAATGTTGACAGGTTTTGCAACGAGGAATAACCATACACAAAATCGGTAAGAGATTTTTCAGGTTTGATGAATCGGTAGATTAATTCGTTGCTCATGGGATATCTCCAGGTTTTAGTTGAACGAATTTACAGTTTATTGTTTTTATAGATGAATAGTGTCTGAAAATTTTCACGTTTTTTAAGGTTATGCTACATTTGTTTTAAATTAAAATAATGACTTCAGAAAAAAAACAGCTCATTTTAGATAGCTTCAGCCGCTCCGAAACCCTGAAATTTTACAAAGCAGAATTATTAGCTGTGGAAACGGATTATATTTCAATTAAAATTCCAAAGATGGAAATGATGACCAGAAAAGCAGGAATGTTCAACGGAGCCATGATCGCTTCTCTGGTGGATGTTTCTTCGGGATATGCTGCTGTAAGTCATTATGAAGAAGACTGCTATGTGGTGACGGTTGAGCTGAAAGTCAATTATTTAAGACCGGCAATAGGAGAGGCATTGGTTTCAAAATCTTATGTGGTAAAAGGAGGAGGAAAGATAAGTGTCGTAAGAACAGAGATTTATGTTGTGGATGAAAATGGGGGAAATGAAAGCCATGTAGCGACATCATTAGTGACCATGATGAAGATAAAATAAGCAGTAATAAACCTTTTTTACATGAAAATGGAATGAGTTTTGTTCGCTAGTTACTACAAATAATAAAAATAAATAACATGAACTTCATTATCCGATTACTGATCACTGCCATTGTAGCATATCTTCTCACTAAAATTTTGCCGGGAGTACATTTTGAAGGATTTAGCACAGCCATTATTTTTGCCATCGTTTTAGGGGTGCTGAATGTAATCGTAAAACCGATACTAAGCTTATTCGGATTGCCACTTACTATTATTACATTAGGTTTCTTCGCTTTGGTAATTAATGCTTTAATTATCTTATTAGCAGATTATTTTATTGATAGCATGGAAATCGATGGATTTTGGTGGGCATTTCTTTTCAGTATTTTGCTGTCAATTATTACTTCTTTGGCCAATTCAATGTTTTCAGATGGAGATTAAAAAAATACCTTAAACAATATAAAATCCGTCAGTTTTTAACAGGCGGATTTTTCTTTTGAGATAAGAAATAACTTAAATGTTAATTCTTTCGTTCATTTTTATTTTAAATATTAACTTTGGCAATCTTTGAATTTAGGAGTATGAAATCGAGTAAGATTTTATAGATCCGTTAAAAATGAATATCAGAATATGAAACTTAAGTACAGTCTGCTGGCTTTGGCAGCTCCGCTTTTAATGAATGCACAACAAGTAATGACGCCTGAAATCCTATGGACTTTGAAAAAAGTTGGAGTACAGGCAGTTTCACCGGATCAGTCCTCACTTATCTATAAAGTGGGGCAGGTTGATCTTAAAACCGAAAAAACAAAAAGTGAGAACTATTTCCTAAATGTTCTTAATAATCAGTCCACAAAAATTGATTTTGGTAAAAAAGCACTTATTCAGTGGGATAAAAACGGAATCTATGCCCAGGAAGGTGACAAGATTTTTCTTTCCAAAGACAGTGGTAAAACATGGTCGGAATTTTACACAATCGGGGAAGCTGATAATGTGGTAATTTCTCCTGATGGTAAAAAAATTGCTTTCAGTAAGCAGGTTTTGGTGGAAAAAGTAATGGGAAAAGACAAATATTCTGATACTCCCAAAACTACGGCGCAAGTGTATACAGATTTGAACCACAGACATTGGGATTACTTTAACGAAGGGAAATACAATCATGTTTTTGTAGTCAACACTTCAGATAAAGTGGATGCTGCAAAAGACTTATTGGAAGGAAAAATGTGGGATTCTCCTCAAAGGCCTTTTGGCGGAGCAGAAGATTTCATCTGGAGCCCGGATTCTGCACAACTTTTATACGTTACAAAACCTAAAAGCGGCGCAGCATATTCTACAAGTACCAATACAGATATTTTCGCTTATGATTTGGCTTCAGGAACTACAAAAAACCTGACAGAAGCTAATAAAGGATATGATGTAAACCCAAAATTCAGTCCGGACGGAAAATCTTTAATCTGGCAGAGCATGGCAAGAGACGGCTATGAAGCGGATAAGAACGATGTGAAAATCATGGACTGGAAATCAGGAAAAATTTCAAACTTAACGAGCGGTTGGGATGAAAGCGTTTCCGGAGATGTTTTCTGGAGCGGAGATTCTAAAACGATTTATTTCACTGCAGCTTTCAGAGGGACAAAACAATTGTTCTCATTAGATCCGAAAAGTGCTAAAGTGCAGCAGATTACGAGAGGTGATTTTGACGTGAATGAAATCTTTGCAGATCAGAAAAGCTCACTTTTAGTAGGAAGAACTGACATTAACCATGCAACGGATATTTTCTCTGTCAATATTAAAAACGGAGAAATGAAGCAGATCACTGAAGCGAATAAAGATATGTATTCAAAATTAGCTCAAGGAAAATCTGAACTGAAAATGGTGAAAACTTCCGACGGAAAAGAAATGGGAGTATGGTTCCATTACCCGCCGAACTTCGATCCGAATAAAAAATACCCGACTTTGGTATATTGTCAAGGGGGACCGCAATCTGCATTAACCCAGTTTTTCAGTACAAGATGGAATTTTGCTTTAATGGCAGCAAATGGATACATTGTTGTGGCGCCAAACAGAAGAGGAATGCCGGGTTGGGGAACAAAATGGAATGAAGAAATCTCGAGAGATTGGGGTGGACAACCGATGAGGGATTATCTGGCAGCTACAGATTATGCTAAAACTTTACCTTACGTAGATGGAGACAGGGTAGCAGCTGTAGGAGCAAGTTATGGTGGTTACAGCGTATTTATGTTGGCTGGAATTCATGAGAACAGATTCAAAACATTTATCGCTCACGATGGATTATTTGATATGAAATCTTGGTATTTAACGACTGAAGAACTTTGGTTTGCAAACTGGGATTTAGGTTCTCCTTGGGAAAAACCTTTGCCAAAAGCATATACGGAATTCAATCCGAGTAATTATGTAGAGAAATGGAATAAGCCAATTATGATTGTTCAGGGAGGAATTGATTTTAGAGTTCCTTACGAACAAGGTCAGGAAGCTTTCCAGGCTGCTAAATTGAGAGGGTTGAAATCCAAACTGGTATACTTTCCGAACGAAAATCACTGGGTTCTTCATCCACAAAACGGGTTGGTTTGGCAGAGAGAATTCTTTGACTGGTTGAAAGAAACTTTGTAATTCCAATTCCCCTCCTCTGGAGAAGTGTCGAAAATTCGTTAGAATTTTTGACGGGTGGTTAAAAACCAGGTAATATTTTGAAATTACCAGAAACTATAAATAAAAACGGGCATTTTTGTCCGTTTTTTGTTTTAATTCAAAATCAAAAAAATAATACATTTGATCTATGCAAAACAGAATTTTTTCTTTTCCGCCCATCATTGATAATCATTCTAAAATTTTAATATTAGGCTCAATTCCTGGAGTGAAATCTCTGGAAAAACAACAATATTATGGCCATCCTCAAAATAAATTCTGGAAGATTATCTTTGAATTATTTAATGAAAGCTTCACTGATGATTATGAGGAAAAGATTAATGTTTTAAAAAAACACCATATTGCACTTTGGGATGTTATCGATTCCTGTGAAAGAAAAGGAAGTCTTGATTCAGAAATAAGAAATGAAGAAGCAAATCAGATTGAAGAGCTTTTGGAAGAATATCCGAATGTCCACGCAATCTTTTGTAATGGTGGGAAATCTTACAAGAATTTGCAGAAAATTTTAGGTAAGAATTATAAAATTCCTGTATTTTTATTACCCTCAACAAGTCCGCTACATACGATTTCTTTTGAGAAAAAAATAGAAGAATGGAAAAAAATAATAAATTTTGTGTAGTCATAATTTATATCTGGAATTGTTTTTTGTAATGATATAAAATAACACTTGACAAAGGGGTATTTAATGTCGTATATTTGCACCTCGAAAATTACACCTTGTAATTTCAATAATTTTTAAACCGTAATTTAAAAAATGAAAACATCAGATTTTAATTTTGATCTTCCTGCAGAATTATTGGCAGAACACCCATCCGAGCACAGAGACGAAGCGAGATTAATGGTTTTGAACAGAAAAACCGAAACTATTGAGCATAAACTGTTCAAAGATGTTGTTGATTATTTCGATGAAGGGGATCTTTTTATTTTCAACAATACTAAAGTTTTTCCGGCGCGTCTTTATGGAAATAAAGAAAAAACAGGAGCTAAGATTGAAGTTTTCTTGTTGAGAGAGCTTGACAAAGAAACTCGTGTTTGGGATGTTTTGGTAGATCCTGCAAGAAAAATCAGAATTGGAAACAAATTATTCTTCACAGAAGATGAATCTTTGGTAGCAGAAGTTATCGATAATACAACTTCAAGAGGGAGAACATTGAGATTTTTATTCGATGGTTCTTACGAAGAATTCAGAGCTAAATTAAAGGAGTTAGGAGAAACTCCGCTTCCAAAATATATCAAAAGAGATGTTGAGCCGGAAGATGCAGAAAGATACCAAACGATCTACGCAAAAGTAGAAGGAGCGGTTGCTGCACCTACTGCAGGTCTTCACTTCTCAAAACATTTGATGAAGAGATTGGAAATCAAAGGAATCGATTTTGCTGAGGTTACGCTTCACGTTGGTTTGGGAACATTCAACCCGATTGAAGTGGAAGATCTTTCTAAGCACAAAATGGAGTCTGAAGAAATCTTCATCGATGAGAAAAACGCTCAGATCATCAACAATGCAGTTGAAGCGAATAAAAGAGTTTGTGCTGTTGGAACTACAACAATGAGAACATTGGAAACTTCAGTTTCTTCAAACAAGAAAATCTCTGCTTTCCACGGTTGGACGAATAAATTCATTTATCCTCCACACGAATTCGGAGTAGCCAACTGTATGATCACTAACTTCCACACGCCAAAATCTACATTAATTATGATGATTGCTGCGTTTGCAGGAAGAGATTTCGTAATGCACGCATACGAAGAAGCCGTAAAAGAAAAGTATAAATTCTACTCTTACGGAGATGCAATGTTGATTTTATAACAAAATAAGTAAAAAGAACCAGGTTAAAAGTAAAAAGTATACGTTGAGATGAAAGAAAATGATTTACTTACAAGAACTTTTATATTTGGAGTGAATTGTCTTAAGTTTTTAAGATCACTTCCAAATGATCCTGAAAGTAAATTAATAAGATTTCAACTTGGTAAATCAGCAACTTCAATAGGAGCTAATTATGAAGAATCACAAGCCGGATCTTCTAAAGCAGATTTTAAAAATAAAGTGAAAATTGCTTTAAGAGAAGCCAGAGAAAGTAATTTTTGGCTTCGGATTTTAGAAAAATTAGAAGGCTATGATTCTGAAGAATTTAAAGCTTTATTAAATGAAAGTGCTGAATTAAAGAATATTTTAGCTGCAATAGTTAATAATACCAAACTTTAAAACTTTTTAATTTTTACTTTTAACTTGGCTCTTTAAATAATATGAAAGATATCCGTACATTATCATTAGACCAGCTTAAGGACTATTTTGTGTCTTTAGGAGAAAAACCGTTTCGCGCGAAACAGGTGTATGACTGGTTGTGGAGTAAAAACCTCCATTCGATTGATGAGATGACGAATCTTTCAAAACAGCTTCGGGATAAAATCTCTGAAGAATATACCATAAACCCTGTTTCAGTTGATCTGCTTCAGAAAAGTTCTGACGGAACCATTAAAAACGGAGTAAAGCTTCATGACGGTTTAATGGTAGAATCCGTTTTAATTCCAACGGAAACCAGAACAACGGCTTGTGTATCTTCACAGGTAGGCTGCTCTCTGAACTGCGAATTTTGTGCAACAGCGAGACTCAAAAGAATGAGAAATCTTGAAGTTGCAGAAATCGTAGATCAGGTTGCTTTAATAGACAGCCAGAGTAAAATGTATTTCGACAGACCACTTTCCAATATTGTTTTTATGGGAATGGGAGAGCCGATGATGAATTACAAAAATGTTGTGGAAGCCATCAGAAAAATCACCCAGCCGGAAGGTCTAGGAATGTCTCCGAGAAGAATCACCGTTTCTACTTCGGGAATTCCAAAGATGATCAAAATGTTGGCTGACGAAGAATTGAAAGTGAAACTGGCTTTGTCGCTTCACTCGGCAATTGAATCTAAGCGTAACGACATCATGCCTTTCTCGGATAAATTTCCTTTAACAGAAATCATGGAATCTCTTCAATATTGGTACAAGAAAACAGGTTCTGTAATCACTTTTGAATATTGTGTCTGGAAAGGAATCAATGATGGTGATGAAGACATCAAAGCTTTAATCAGATATTGCAAACAGGTTCCTTCTAAAGTGAATCTTATTCAGTATAATCCTATTGGTGACGGAAAATATGATCAATGCAACAAACAAGCAGAAGAAAACTACATTCGTCAGTTAGAAAATGCAGGAATTGTTTGTGTGGTGAGAAAAAGTCGTGGCGGTGATATTGATGCTGCTTGCGGTCAGCTTGCCAATAAGACGGTAGATTAAAATTTCATTAAAAAAATCAAAAAATATTCTTAATGATCTCTTAAAATTCTAAATTTGTACTTAAACTAAGTAACAGATGATGGATTATTTTATGAGTGAGAATGGATTGGAAAGCGTTTATGCTTGGGCTATTCCTGTTCATGCTGCCGTTATTTTAGCGGAAATGATTTATAGCAGCGTAGCACAGGCGCATTTGTACAGTCGAAAAGATCTCTTTACCAATATATATCTTGCACTGATGAACTTCGGTCTGGATCTGGTGATGAAGGCTTTTGCGATGGGCGTAATGTTCTTCTTTTTTAGTTTCAGACTGTTCGATTTTGATATGGGAACCTGGTATTATTGGGTATTGTGTTTCCTTGCAACAGATCTGGCCTATTATTTCCATCATTTGGTAGATCATAAATCCAGGGCTTTTTGGGCAGTACATATTACTCACCATAATTCTGAATATTTTAATTTAACAACTGGATTCCGGAGCCCGGTTTTTCAGCCTTTGTACCGTTATCTCTTTTTCTCTCCTTTGGCTTTTTTAGGTTTCAATCCATGGACAATTATGGTTTGTTATGCTGTTGGTCAGGTTTATGGAACCTGGGTGCATACACAGACTGTAAAAAAAATGGGTTTTTTAGAATACATTCTGGTGACGCCTTCTCACCATAGAGTTCATCATGGATGCAATATCAAATATTTGGATAGAAATATGGGAATGGTTTTTATATTCTGGGATAAAATTTTCGGGACTTTTGAACCTGAAGACCCTAAAGTTCCTGTGAAATTCGGAATTTATCCTAAAATGCCGGATGATGGGCCGATAACGACTTTACTATACGAATGGCAGAAAATAGCAAAAGATCTTAAGCAACCCAATCTTACTATTAAAGACCGCTTTAATTATATATTCAATTCGCCGGGATGGAGGCATGACGGAACAGGAAAAACCGTTAAGGATTACCAACGGGAATATTGGGAGAAAAAGAACAGGAAAAAAGAACAGATTCACGAGAAATCTGCGTAACGAAAAACTATAATATCAAATGGACGGGCTTTTGCCTGTCTTTTGTTTTATCGGAAAAAGCTAATTTTGCTGTATGAAAAAGTTCTTCTCAATCGTCTTTCTCTCAGTCTCAACATTTTTACTCTCTCAGCAACCGGATATTTTTAAAATCAGAAAATACAGAGTGAACTATTTGGATGCAAAAGTTCAGGAAACATCAGGATTAAGTATGATAAATGGGAAGCTTTACACCTTTAACGATAGTGGCAATGTTCCTGATCTTTTTGAACTCAATAAAGATAATGGTGAAATAATCAGGATATTCAAAACAAACTTAACCAATACCGATTGGGAGGCTTTAACGAATGATGGTGAAAATTTCTATGTAGGCGATTTCGGTAATAATGCTGGTACAAGAAAAGATCTTACCATTTATAAAATATCTTATAAAAAACTTCATGAAGCGAATGCTAATCAGGTTTCTTTCTCAGAAACAGCTTTAGATGTTACTTCAATCCCGTTTTTCTATCCTGAGCAAACTGATTTTACGCCTAAGAATTTAAAAACCGATTTCGATGCAGAGGCTATGATTTTTTTAGACGGTAAAATTCATCTTTTTACTAAAGAATGGGCATCAAAATCTACAACACATTATACTGTAGATCCTACAATTTCTGAAAAGCAGGAGGCTAAAAAAATCGAAGCTTTTAAAACTAATTTTGTAGTAACAGATGCTGCTTATTTTGATAAAAAACTGTATTTGGTAGGCTATACAAAGAAAACAGAAGTTTTTTTAAATATTTTCAGAGAAACAGAACCCGGAATATTCTTTAAAGAAGATCCGAAGCGTTTTTATCTGGGAAGCGCACTTTCAATAGGTCAAATTGAGGGGGTTGCTGCCGATGAGTCAGGTATTTATATTTCAGGCGAGAAATTCCATTCTCCATTGGGAGGGGCAAAACAAAGCTTATATTTTATTCCTGAAGGCAAACTCAAAGATTAATTTCTCTTAAAATTGCCTGAAAAAAATTATCTTTGTGAGAATTAATAATTATTTTATCCATCATTCGCAGATTGTGGCAAACATCGTAGAAGAAATCAAGCAACCGATCAATGAGGAAATAAAACTTTTTGAACAGAAGTTTTATGAATCAATGCAGAGCAAAGTACCTTTATTAGATAAAGTCACTCGTTTTATCGTTACGACGAAAGGAAAGCAGATGCGTCCTATGTTTGTATTCCTTTGTGCAAAGCTTATCGGAGATGTCAACGAAAAAACCTATCGTGGAGCTTCAATGATTGAGCTAATTCATACTGCGACATTGGTTCATGATGATGTGGTGGATGAAAGCTTTAAAAGACGTAATTTTTTCTCCATCAATGCATTATGGAAAAATAAAATTGCAGTTTTGGTCGGAGATTTTTTATTGTCAAAAGCCGTTTTACTTTCTACGGATCACAAAGATTACGACCTGCTCGCTGTAATTTCCAGAACTATCAGGGAAATGTCTGAAGGTGAGCTTCTTCAGTTGGAAAAAGCCCGAAAATTAGATATTACAGAAGAGGTATATTACGAAATTATCCGCCAGAAAACAGCTACTTTAATTGCTGCTTGTTGCGAGATCGGGGTACTATCTAACAATGCTGATGAAAATTTAGCTAAAAAGATGATGGACTTCGGAACTTACACTGGATTGGCTTTCCAGATTAAAGATGATCTTTTTGATTATCTAAGCTCAAATGTGATCGGAAAACCTGTGGGAATTGATATTAAAGAGCAGAAAATGACACTTCCTTTGATTCATACCTTAAAAACTGCTAACGAAAAAGATAAAAAATACTATTTCAATACGATAAAACGTTATAATAACAACCAAAAACGTGTAAAAGAGTTGATAAATTTCGTGAAATCTTCTGGAGGGCTTGATTATGCTATTTCTGTGATGAAAGATTTTCAGCAGAAAGCAAAAGACATTCTTGATGAATTCCCTGATTCTGAGGCTAAAAAAGCTTTACATTTGATGCTTGAGTATGTAATTGAAAGAAAATTTTAATTAAATAATTTTCATTGTTACAATAATAACAGCTAAAACAATGCAAAATAAAGCGGTTAAAAATAAATAATCCGCAATAGTTTCAAACCTGTTTCCACGCTTTTCGTTCCTTGTTCTGATCGATAGGAAAGAAAAAAAGCAGCTGAAGGCAAAACATAAGCATGCTACCCCAGCAAATTCATCTAAATAGGTGCTGTGGCTGATTCTGGAGATCTTTAATGACGTTATTATCAATAAAGAAAACCCCAAAAGATTGCTCGATGCGTTTAAGATATGTGTAGATTTTTTTTCCATTCATACAAATTTAACCAAAATAAAACACAATTTTTTTTATTATCAAATTTTTAAAAAAGATTAATAAAAATTAAAATTAATTTAAAAAGTGTATATTAGCAAAATACTTCGAGAATTTAAAAATTTTATATTTGGCTATGCAAACAACCTATATTGAAACACAGCAAATTTCCTTTCAAGATTTTAAAAATCAGATACTTGAAGACTACAAGTTGGGGAGGATTTCTCGTGAAATGTCCTATTTAGGAAGAAGAGAAGTTCTTACAGGAAAAGCTAAATTTGGTATTTTTGGGGATGGTAAAGAGCTTCCTCAGCTTGCAATGGCGAAGGTTTTCAAAAATGGAGACTTCCGTTCAGGATATTATAGAGATCAGACTTTTGCATTGGCTGTAGATGCGTTGACAGTAGAGAGCTTCTTTGCACAGTTATATGCAGATACAAGTGTTGAAAGAGAGCCTGCATCGGCTGGAAGACAGATGAACGGGCACTTTGCGACAAGAAGTTTAAATGAGGACGGAAGCTGGAAAGATTTAACAGCTCAGAAAAATATTTCTTCGGATATTTCTCCTACGGCGGGACAAATGCCGAGATTATTAGGGTTGGCTCAGGCTTCAAAAATATATAAATCAGTTAAATTCGACGGTTCTGAAAAATTCTCAAAAGAAGGTAACGAAATTGCTTTTGGAACGATCGGGGATGCCTCTACAGCAGAAGGTCATTTCTGGGAAACTCTGAATGCTGCCTGTGCGCTTCAGGTTCCGATGGTGGTTTCAATTTGGGATGATGGTTACGGAATTTCAGTTCCTACAAAAAATCAGAGAGCAAAAGCCGATATCGCTGAAATGTTGAGTGGTTTCCAAAGAAAGGACGGAGAAGCTCAAGGTTGTGAAATTATTCAGGTAAAAGCATGGGATTATGCTGCATTACTGGATGCTTATGCAAGAGCAGAACAATTTGCAAGAGTGGAAAGTGTTCCGGTTGTAGTTCATGTTATTGAAGTTACGCAGCCTCAAGGTCACTCAACTTCGGGATCTCATGAAAGATATAAAAACGAAGAACGTTTGGCTTGGGAATCTCAGTTTGACGGATTAGTTAAATTCAAAGAATGGATTTTAAATTATTCCATTGAAATTGACGGTAAAGAAGAAGTTTTGGCAACTGCGGAAGAGTTGGATGCCATTGATGAAGAAGCTAAAAAAACGGTAAAAGCCGGACAAAAACAGGCTTGGGAAAACTATCAGAAGACAATCACAGATTTAATCAATTCAGTGTTACCTTTAGTTGAAAATCTAAAAGGACAACACGCTGAAATTGAAAATTATATCAATCAGTTCAATAAATTAGTTTCAAAAGCTAAAAAAGATGTTTTCCATTTGGTAAGAAGATCTTTATTGGCAACAAGAGGGACAAACTCTGCAGAAAGAAATCAGTTGATGCAGAAATACAATGAGATTTTTGAGGTTGAAAAAGACAATTATTCTTCTCATTTGTATTCTCAGTCTCAGTGGAAAGCGGAGAATGTAAAAGAAGTTAAACCAATCTATTCAGATAGTTCTGAAGATGTGGACGGAAGAGTAGTGGTAAGAAATAACTTCGATAAAATCTTCGAAAAATATCCTGAAACTTTAGTATTTGGTGAAGATGCCGGAAATATTGGTGACGTTAACCAGGGTCTTGAAGGAATGCAGGAGAAATACGGTGACGTTCGTGTTGCCGATACAGGAATCCGTGAAGCAACGATTTTAGGTCAGGGAATCGGAATGGCAATGAGAGGTCTAAGACCAATCGCCGAAATCCAGTATTTAGATTATATTTTATACTGTTTACAGGGAATGAGCGATGACTTGGCAACCGTTCAGTACAGAACAAAAGGTGGTCAGAAAGCTCCGGTAATCATCAGAACAAGAGGGCACAGATTAGAAGGAGTTTGGCATTCAGGTTCTCCAATGGCGGGAATTCTTAATCTTTCAAAAGGGATTTTAGTATTGGTTCCAAGAAACTTAACTAAAGCTGCCGGATTCTATAATACAATGCTTCAAAGTGATGATCCTGCCGTCATTGTTGAATGTCTGAACGGATACAGATTAAAAGAAAAACAACCGGATAACTTAGGTGAATTTACTGTTCCTGTTGGAAAAATCGAGGTTACTAAAGAGGGAAGTGATGTTACATTGGTAACTTATGGTTCGACTTGGAGAATTGTAATGGAAGCAGCAGAAGAATTAGGAAAATTAGGAATTTCTGCAGAAGTTATTGATGTTCAGTCATTAATTCCTTTTGATTTAACTCACGAAATTGCTGAATCGGTAAAGAAAACAAACAGATTGGTTGTCATCGATGAAGATGTGGAAGGTGGAACCTCAGCGTTTATCCTTCAGCAGATTTTAGAAAAACAAAAGGCATTCAGATTCTTAGATTCTGATCCGTTGACGATTTCTGCAAACGATCACAGACCAGCGTATGCAAGTGACGGAGACTATTTCTCTAAGCCATCTGCAGACGATATGGTTGAAAAAATCTATGCGATGTTCAATGAAACAAATCCTCAGAAATATCCTGCGATATTTTAATTGGGATTTTTAGATAAATTTGGAAACCGCTTTCTTTTTGGGAGCGGTTTTTTGTTTTGAATGATTAGAATAACATTAATTTCCTTAATTTTATGTATATAAGCTTTTAATAAAAATTATGGATAGTCAAATTAAAGGAACAGAAGGAGAAGACTTCGTTAACGAATTAGCATTTTCTTCATTTTTTAAATATTGGTGTTATCCAAGCCCAAAATACGAGAATGGTGACAAAAAGGAAATATGTGATTTGCTTGTTATCTTTAATGATGTTTTGATTATTTTTTCGGTTAAAAATTATGAGTTTAAAGGAAATCATCTACGATATTTTAATAATACAATTTCAAAAGCGACTAAACAAATAGCAGGTGCTTTTAAGACTCTTTTCAGTGATAAAGAAATAAAAATTAAGCATCCTGACAAAATAGAAGAAATTTTTATAAAAGATAAAATTCAAAAAGTTTTTAGAATAGTAGTTAATCTGGGTGAAAACGTAAAATTTTATCCTTTTAATTCTCTAACTAATAAAAATGATTTTGTTACGGTTTTTGATAAGATAACATTTAAGACAATAATTAAAGAGCTTGATACTATTCCGGATTTTATAGATTATCTTCAAAAAAGAGAAGAGTTATTTAAAGATAGATTTACAATAATTCTTCCAGCAGGTGACGACGATTTTTCTGCAGAAACTCAAAAAGATTTTTTTTCTTTAACTGATGATAATTTAAATACATCAATGAAAACAATGTTAGTTTCTGGATCTGAAAATGATTTACTAGCATACTTTTTATTAAATAAAAGAGAATTTCCTAAAGTTTTACACGATGAAGAAATTACAGATTATTATTTAACTATTGATGGTAAATGGGAGGAATTTACAAATCAGAAGTTATTTGAAAATAAAAAAGAAGCGGATAGAATTAGTTATTTTATAGATAAATTTGTTGAAAACGAATTACTTATAAATATAACTGATGACCGAGAGAAGATAGCAAAATATTTATTATCGTTTGATAGACTAACTAGACGATCGATTTCACAAAGCTATTTTGATTTCCATGAAAAAAATACAAAAAATTCTGGCCTTTATTTTGGAAGGAGAATAGGAAACTTTAATGGAGTTGGTGTTTTGTTTACTAGCTACACTGATGAAATGTCAGATGAAATGTTTAGTACTTTGAATCAACTTGCGATTGAATCATTCAATTTATATGGGAAATATAAATACAAAACAATTATTCTCATCTCTACAAACAAACATCATCGCTTTAAATTTGGTTTAGTGGAGGACATAGTCCCTTATCCAAAAGAATATGAACAACAAATAATTCATGATATAAATATTTTAGGCTGGTTTACAAATCTAACAGAAGAAAAATACACTAATAAAGAATTTCCTGATTAATTAAAAAGACCATCAAACGACAGCCTTTTTTATTTTCTTCTCTTCCAGAAGAAATTTACAATCTTTCTCTTTATCCGGATCATGCACATGATATTTCCTTTCCCACTCTTCCAGCTGATATAAAATGGGTAACAATGCCAATCCTTTTTCTGTTAACGAGTATTCAACTCTTGGAGGAATTTCTTTAAACTCTTCACGAATTACCAATCCGTCGGCTTCCATTTCACGTAACTGGTCGGTTAAGACTTTCCTGGAAATTACATTAATTCGTACCGCAAGTTCTCCAAAACGTAATTTTCGGTCCTTAATGACCAATACGATGATCGGTTTCCATTTGCTTCCTAAGGCAGACATTGCTTTTCCTAAAGGACAGCTGTAAGCCATTAATTCATTTTGCTTCATATGTTACTTTTACGTTACTAATGTAGGTTACTGCAAAGTTACCACTTTTTTAAATGTAAAAGATACAAAAATGAACTATTATTAGTTACTTTGTGTAACAAATATAAAAAACATATTTAAAAATGAGCACAGAATCATTATTTAAACCTTTTCAATACAAGAATTTAGAACTAAAAAATAGAATCGTAATGGCCCCGATGACGAGAGCTCAGTCTGATAACGGAGTTCCGACTCAGCAAATTGCAGACTATTATGCAAGAAGAGCGGCTTCGGAAGTAGGATTGATCCTTTCTGAAGGAACTGTGATCAACAGACCGGGATCAAAAAACATGCAGAATATTCCCGATTTTTACGGAACAGAAGCATTAAACGGATGGAAAAAGGTAATCGATGCTGTTCATGAAAATGGTGGAAAAATGGGACCTCAGATCTGGCATGTCGGAGATACGAGGATGTCTGAAGATTATCCTTTGGTAGATATGGAAAAAGCTTCTACAATGACATTGGAGGATATTCAGGATACGATTGCCCAGTTTGCGGCTTCGGCAAAATCTGCAAAAGATCTTGGCTTTGATGTGGTTGAAATTCACGGAGCACATGGTTATTTAATTGATCAGTTTTTCTGGGAAGTTACCAATACAAGAACCGATGAATACGGAGGAAAAACACTGAAAGAAAGAAGCAAATTTGCTGTAGATGTTGTAAAAGCAATCAGAGCTGCAGTAGGAGAGGATTTTACAATTATCATCCGTCTTTCTCAATGGAAACAGCAGGATTACGGAACGAAATTAGCGAATACTCCGCAAGAAATGGAAGAGTGGTTATTACCATTAAAAGAAGCCGGAGTTGATATTTTCCATTGCTCACAAAGACGCTTCTGGGAAGCTGAATTTGAAGGTTCTGACTTAAATTTTGCAGGTTGGGCAAAGAAAATTACAGGTCAGCCAACAATTACTGTAGGTTCTGTAGGTCTTGAAGGAGATTTTATGGGAGCATTTGCCGGACAGGGAACAGAAAAAGCAGATCTAACGGAATTAACGAGAAGATTAGACCGGGGAGATTTTGATCTTGTGGCTGTTGGAAGAGCGCTTTTACAGGATCCGGAATGGGTGAGAAAAGTGAAAGAAGGGAAAACGGAAGATCTTTTAGATTTCAAAGCTGAAAGTATGGCAACTCTTTATTAAAAAAATACTGTGAATTGTAAATCGTGATTTTGTTTTGCCTTCAATTTTACAACTTTTCTGGCTTGACGTAGGAAAAATAAAAGTAACTTTTAGCAATTCACTTTTTTATATTTAAATTTTTACCTATCAATTATTTTTAAACGAAACCGCTTCAGGAATGATCTTGAAGCGGTTTTTCAGTTTTAATTCGGACAGCCAAAAGTTATTGAAACACATTTCCAGTATCCGGGATTTCCATTTTTAGGCGGATAATAGCATTCAACTGTATCCACCGGACATTCCGGAGCATTTCCTCCGTTGATCTTTTTTAAGTCTGATTTTACTAATTTTCTTAAATTTTTCATAGTAAATAATTTTGATGAAGATCAAATATAATATTTCTCTATTGATTGAAAAAATAAAACCGCTCTCAATTTGAAAACGGTCTTAACAGATTTAAATATCTAAATTGCCGGTAAAAGGCAAAAAGTGATTCTTACAATCCAATATTTTTAGTTGGCTTTAACTGCTTTTTAATAGATTTTGGAAGTGTATCTTTGTGAACCAGAATTGCTGTAGATTTGTACTCAACATAAGGTCTTGTTACATAGATATAGCCTTCAAAATCATTCGTTACTCCCCAAGAATTCTTCACCATATAATATTCTTTACCAGACTGATCTTTTGCCAGACCTACGATGTGCATCCCGTGATCATCCGTTGTGGAAAGATTATTTAAGGCCTTTTGACGCATATCTTCAGTGATCGTTTTGTCTTTTTTAGGCTCTGTAAATAAAGTTCCTTTGTTGTCTTTGGTGATCTGATCCAGATCCATATCCGGAACATATGCAACCCCGTTTTTGTAAGAGAAATACGGTTCAGAAACGTCAGTTGCCCAACCTACGGAATATCCTTTGTTGACAGCGTTATCAATAATTGCAGTTAAATCTTTCATTGGGACATTCCAGTCAGAATCGTGGCTCCAGTTATCAGGAATCGGAACTACAAATTTTTGATAATAAGGATAATCTTTGTAAGAAGAAATTTCTACATAATCTTCAGGATTAATCCCTACAACTTCCTTAGCAAAGGTTTGTGGTGTATAAGATTTCCCTTCATACGTAAAGTTGGTTGGAACTTTTCCTAAGTATTCATCCAAAATAGCATCAACAGAAGCCATCCAATTATCGGTTAATTTTCCTTTGGAACCAGCCTGAACCAAGCTATCTAAAACGGGTTTTAATTTACCCTGCATTTCAGAGAAATTATTTAGAGTCTGTCCTTGTTTTAACCCTGTATAAACATCTTGTGGAACTGCTCCGTATTTTTTATACATATTAATAACGTCGTGCAATTCTCCTCCGTCACCCCAGCTGATCGCACCATTATTTAAAACATATAATTTTGCTTTATCATGATAAGAATTTCTTGCAGTGAAAATTTCCGCTAAATCGACAGGTTTTTTTCCCATTCTCTGCATTTCAGATTCAAGGAAAGAGTTTCCTGAATAACTCCAGCAAGTTCCTGAAGAACCCTGATTTTTTACCGAAGTTGCTCCTACATCTTTCAACGTTGTGAACTGGAAATTAGCATTTTGAGATTGGTTGTTTTTTAACTTGTTGATTAAGTCATCCTGAGCAAACATCATACTTCCTGCAGACAAAACAAAAAGTAATGACACAATTTTGGTATTTTTCATTACTATAAAAAAGATTATTTATATGAATAGTCGTTCATATTACAGATTTGTTACAAAGGGAAAAGTTAAACGAGAGATTTTATTTTTATGAAAAGGGTCTTTCAGTTCCTATTTTGTTTTTTAGGCTATACTAGATTAATTATTGAAGAAAAGAAATTTCATATTTTTAAAAAAAGTTTTAGATGTTTCCAACCCAATTCAAAACTTCTGCATCTATTAGAGTATAAAGCCAACATATGGAACACGAATTACTAATAGCATGTCAACGGAATGACCGCAATGCACAGCGGAAGGTCTACGAAAAGATGGCGGGTAAACTTTACTCGGTTTGCAGACGTTACCTGAAAAATGATGAAGATATAGAAGAAGTACTGGCCGATACTTTTTATAAGATCTTTACTAAACTTGATCAGTTGCAGAATCCTGATATTTTCGAAGCCTGGGCAAAGAAAATTACGGTGAATGAATGCTTGCAGAAACTGAGAGTAATGAAAGCGCTTCATATTTCTCTGGATGAAAACTTGGTTGAATCTTCGGATATACCCGCAGAAAGCATCTCTTTCGAAAAAGATATTCTTAAGTTACTTAATTTCCTCCCGGAAGGCTGCAGAGCGATTTTCAATCTATTCGCGATTGAAGGATATCCGCACAAGGAAATCGCAACCATGCTTTCCATCAGTGAAGGAACATCAAAATCTCAACTGAATTTCGCAAGAAAAAAACTTCAGGAACTCTTGGTCAATCACAACATTTAAAACTTTACAACAATGGAAAATAATCACGATATCGATAAAAAATTCAATGAGGCTTCTAAAGCAGAAGAACCAGCGACTTTTCCTGGTTTTGATAAAGTTTGGGCTCAGGTTGAAGAAAAACTGGATAAGAAAGAAAATAAAAAAAGAATCATTCCGATTTGGATTCCTTATGGAATTGCAGCGAGCTTGATTATTGGTTTGGGAGCATTCTATTTTATCAATAAAAATGATGTTTCTGAAATTGAAAAGCCTGCGATTGTTCAGAATACGGTTTCATCAAATGCAAATTCAAATGTTCAGACGATTGACAGTACGGTAAAGTCTAATATTGAAAAAGAAGCTAATGCTTTAAAAGAGAATCGAAACCAAAAAGTATTAGCTTATGAAGAGGCAAAAAGATTATATAATCGCCATAATATAGAATTGGATTTTATTTTTGAAGAAAAACCATTAATTATTAGTGCTAAAAATTATAAAATTAAACCAATCGCAATTAATAAAGAAGTTCCTTATGTTCCTGTAGACAGTGGCTATAAAGAAAAAAATATTGAAGAGGTTGTAGCGCTTGGGTACAGTAAAACAGTAACTAAATCTGTAGCATCATCTTCAACTGTAAGCGGAAATCTTATTGCTAATAATTCATCAAGTGCAGGATTTTTAAATTCTTTAAGTGGAGAAGCTCCAGGATTATCAATCAGTTCTTCTTCCGGAACGCCGGGCTCTTACACAGGTGCTATTCGTATTCGTGGAGTTGCATCAATTAAAGAAGGTTCAGAACCGTTATATATTATTAACGGTGAGATTGCAAGCGGAGAGAAATTTAAAAAATTAAAACCTGAAAACATTAAAGAAGTTTCAGTGGTTAAAGATGCAGCTGCAACTTCTGTATATGGAAGCAGAGCGACAAATGGCGTAATTGTAATTTCTACTAAAGATGCTTCAAAATCAAAAAATAAAAAGTTTGGTAAATTCATGAAAAAGCTTTTCCCAAAAGCAAAAACCGATATTGTAGATAAACCTGTAGACAAAGAAGAAGTACTTCCAAAAGCGGGACAGCTTACTGCAGGAGAAGTAAACGATTTTTCTAAATGGAATTATTGGATGGATATTGCTGTGCCTGCTTTAGAAAGATATAAAAATGAATGGAAATTTTTCCCTGAAAGAAGGGTATCTGTACAACTGGTGAATAAAAATAAAAAGCCTGTAGTAGGAGAAAAACTAAAGTTGGTTAATGATAAAAATGAAGTAGTCTGGGAATCCGTTACTGATAATCTTGGAAATGCAGAATTATGGATTAATCCAATAACTAACGACGAGAAAAATATAGGAAAATATATTTTGAAAGATCAATCAAATAACATAATCAGTAATAATCCTAAAGAATTCAAAAACGGACAAAATCTTATTGTTGTAGATAAACCATGTATTGAAAAGAGAGCTTTAGATCTTGCATTTGTAGTTGATGCGACCGGTTCCATGGGAGACGAAATTGCTTATTTACAGTCTGAACTTTTGGATGTTCTAAAAAAAGTAGAATCTAACCTGAAAAATACGAAGGTAAGATATGGTTCTGTTTTTTACAGAGACAGGGGAGATGAATATGTAACCAAAAAGTTTGATTTTAATGAGGATGCGAGCCAGCTTTTAAGTTTTATCAAACAGCAGAATGCTTCAGGCGGTGGTGATTTTCCGGAAGCTGTAGTTGAAGCAATGGATGTCTCTGTAAATGAACTGAAATGGAGCACAGAAAATTCTACCAAAATCATGTTTTTGATTCTTGATGCACCTCCACATCAATCAGAAGAAAATATTGACAAGCTTTTTAGATACATAAAAATAGCATCTCAGAAAGGAATAACAGTCATTCCTCTGTCTGCAAGCGATATTGATAAGCAAACAGAATATTTGATGAGAACTTTTGCGCTGATGACGAACGGTACATATACTTTTCTTACCAATCACAGCGGAATCGGGAACAATCACATTGAACCTACCGTAGAATCTTATGAAGTTGAAAAGTTGAATGATCTTCTTTTGAGACTTATTTTACAACGTGCAACACTTACAGAATGTGATAAAAATACTTCTCACAACTATCTGAATAAAAAACTGGAAACCGAAGCAGGTAGCGAAACTGAGCATCAAATAAAAGTTTTTCCAAATCCTACCAAAGGTCCGATAAACATTATTTCAGATCTTCCGGTTGATGAGCTATACGTCTTTGATTTGGCTGGAAAAATTATTATGAAAAAAGAAAAGCTATCCGGAAAAAGTGCTATTGATATCTCATCTTATCCACAAAGTGTTTATCTCATCAGAGCCAGAACAGAAAAAGGATGGGAAACTTTTAAAGTGATTAAAAATTAATAACATGCAGGCGCAAAAAAAGAAATTTCTTCGGAGATTTCTTTTTTTTCTCTATTTTTAGAAATATTATCAAAGATGAAAAAAGTTTATCTGTTATTGCCTGTTTTTGCAGTCCAGTTTGCATTTTCGCAGGATTCTCAACGTTATTTTTCAGGTACATTTTATAATGAAAAAAAGAAGCCTCAAAACTTCCTAAAAATTTTCAATAAAAACAAGGGAGTTTATGAATTGACGGATGAAAAAGGTTTTGCGATTATTCAGGCTGATGTAAGCGATACCTTGGTTTGGAATAACGGCAAAAATATTCAGGTTGTTTATGGCGTTTATGAATTAAAAAATATTCTTGAGAGGCAAATAAAGAGAAAATCAGTTGAAAATATCAGTTCAAAAGATTATGACAATCTGATTAAAAAGCCTAAAGCAGATGACTTCAGTATTGAGAGATCTTACGATTCTCTAAGACAGAATGCTGGATATGGTGTTTCTGCGGTCAGAAAACTAAAATTAAAGTCAGATTCTACGTATAAACTTAAAAGGCAGCCTGAAAAATTTCTTGTTTTTAATGGAAGTTTCAGCACCTCATTGGATATAAAAAATCGGAACCGTATTCCTAAAACTCAAAACAGATATGTTCAGGGAAGGTCAGAAAATGGTTCTTTGGTTTGGAAAGGTCCTGAAATGGGCGAAATGTTCAGTTTCGGACCCGATATTTCAACGTTGGGTTATAGCGGACAACCTTACGAATATGATATTAACGGAAAATTAATCAATTTATCTGACGGAATTTCCCCTGCAAAGGCTTATAATAACAATCTCTTCAAAACGACAGTTGGTTATAGCAATCAGTTGAATGTAAATGCAATCATTAAAAGTGGTGGTTATAATGAAGATGCACGACTTTCGTTAAGTATCGGGCAACAAAAAGATCAGATGTATTTTGTGGATCAGTTTGATATTGTCAATTCTTTTAAAGCAAAATTCAGCACTGAAATTTTAAAATTTAAAATCAATGCAGGGTTTAATTATGAAGAAAATAAAGCGACAAATACCAATAGAATCGGACTTTTCAATCGGTCGTATCAGAATTCTCTTCTGGCTCCGGTTTCTTTTTCAAATCACCAGAATGCTTATCTGAATAACGGCTTACAGAGAAGCTACGGTTTGTTTGCAGACAACCCCGAATTTCTTTTTAGGCAGGAAAGTAAGTACAACTATTACGAAAATGTAAGACAGCTTAATTTTGATCTGAGCAGACAGTGGAGAGGTTTTAAATTCAATATCAGTCAAGCTTATGACAATCAGGATGTAATGTATCGTGATGTCTATAAGATTTCAACAACTGGTTTCCAAAACGGACTTTACAATATAAGAAATCAGAAAAATGAGTTTTATAATTCAAATATTTCTGCGAGTTATCAATTTCAGGGAAGACATTTGACGAATAAATTTGGTTTAAATCATATTTTAAATGACCGTAAAATTGATGTGAGTCATATTTTAGACAGTAATTATTTTTATCAGAGAAAATCGCAGGATTATATTTTCAATTATAATTTAGATTACGACAATTATAATGATATAGAATTCGGAGTAAATCTTGGAAACTCATTTTATATTTCAAATACTTCTCTAAAAAACAATTATTGGTTGCCAAAGGCAAACGGATATTTTACATTTAAAGATATATTTGGCTGGAATAATACCGACTTTCAGGTTTTGGGAGCTTACACGCAATTAGCTGCCGAGCCGGAAATTTCAAAATCATATTCTTCGTATACAACAACTCAGTTTTCTGCCCAGGATTCCCGGTTTTATTTTCCTTTAAAAGAGGTCGAAACATTTAAAAATCTCACCAATATTAATGTGAAAGAATGGAAAACAGGATTCAAATTTATGATTAATTATAAAATGAATTTGACTGCAGAATATTTCGATCGGAAAATTAAAGACGATGTATTTCCTCTTTTTGAAAATCAGAATTTGGTGTTAAAAAATCTTGCAGACCATACTTACAAGGGTTATGAAGTTAATTTCAATTATGATAATATTTTCCGCAGTCCTGATTTTGCTATTGGAAGTAAAGCCTCGTTTTTTAAATATCGGGATGTTGTCAATCGTGTAAATTCGGGTTACAATAATCTGATGATTTCAGGTTTCAGCAATATTTATAAAACTTTGTCAGAAGGTCAGGTATTAGGTGTGATTGTAGGAAGCTATTATGAAAGGAATGCAGAAGGAAAGATGATTATTGATGATAATGGTTATCCCATAAAAGCTTCAGGAACAAAAATTATTGCAGACCCGACTCCTGATTTTGTGATGAAGTTTTCCCATAATATCACTTATAAAATGTTTGCTTTAGACATCAATTGGGAATGGAAAAAGGGCGGACAAGTCTGGAACGGAACTCAGGCTGCTCTCGATTATTATGGCCGTTCTCAGGCTTCGGGAGATGAAAGGAATATTAAAAATTATGTTTTTGAGGGTGTAAATTCTAACGGAAATGTCAATCAGATTCCGGTTGATTTTTACAATCCTAATCAATCAGTCAGTGAGAATAGATGGACGAGATATGGTTTCCTTGGTGTTGCCGAAAATTATGTGCAAAAATCCGATTATGTAAGGATCAATGATATTACATTTTCTGCCTATTTTGATGTCGGAAAATTCAGAAGAGCTTTGGGCGTAAGTTTTTATGTGAACAATATTTTCCTTTGGCAGGCAAACAACGGTGTAGATTCTGATCAGAATTTTTATGATTTTGATAACAGCAGGGGTTTGGATTTTTTCAATCTTCCGTCTTTTAAAACGTATGGTTGTACGGTTTCTTTTAAATTTTAATTGAATGTATAATCAAAAGTATTTCAACTAAAACGAACCTATGAAATTCAAATTTTTATCCTATATCATTCCTGTTTTTATTTTGCTTTCAAACTTGTTATTTAAAGCACAAAATAAGTTCAATGATTTCAAAAAGGAAAAAACGTATATACAGACCAACCATGTTTTCTATAAACCAGGGGAGGAAATGTTTTTTAAAATTTATGTTGTTCAGGCAGAAAACCAACTACCGACAGAGCAATCTAAAGTGGTAAATTTTGAACTCGTTGATCCAAGCGGAACAGTGGTGAAAAAATCGAAGTATGAAGTTAAAAATGGTCACTCAGAAGGCTATTTTTACTTTGGAGATGACATGAAAGGTGGAATTTATAAAATCAGAGCTTTTACAGCCTGGATGCAGAATGAAGCAGGAAAAAATGTTTTTGAAAAAGAAATTACGCTCCAGAAAATTGTTTCACCACGAATTTTAATGAAACTCGATTTTCCTAAAAAAGGGTACGGAGCGGGCGATGAGGTCTTGGCAGATTTCTCGATGAGAAGTTTGAGTAATCTTCCGATTCCTTATTACGAGGCGTATTACACGGTAATGCATCAAGGTGAAAAAATTACGGAAGGTAATTTAATTACCGATAAAGATGGAAAATATCTGCTGAAATTTAAACTTCCTGAAGTCTTGAAATCTTCTGACGCTTTATTGAATGTTAAAGTAAATTTTGGCGGTTTCACAGAATCTATTTCGAGAAATATTCCCATAGTTTTAAATAATCTTGATTTAAAATTTATGCCGGAAGGCGGAACTTTCATTAACAGAATTGAACAAAATATCGCTTTCAAAGTTTTGGATGAATTTGAAAAACCTGTGGATGCATTTTTAGGAATTTACAATCAGAATCATCAGAAAATAACTGAAGTTTCTGCATATAATTTTGGAATGGGAAGCTTTTATTTAACTCCAGAAAATGGCGAAACATATTATGCTAAAGTTTTAAAACCGGAAAATATCACACAAATTTATCAACTTCCAGTTGCAAAAAATGACGGAATTGTTTTTAATCTAAAAAAAGAAAACCAAAATATCAGATTATTCATCAACTCGACTTCTGAGAGAAATGTTGTAATCTCCGGAAATTTCCGTGAGAAAGAGATTTATTCTAAAAATTTAAGTTTAAAAAAGGGGGTAAATCAGGTTGAAATCTCAGAAAAAGAACTTCCAATCGGAATCTGCAGGTTCACCGTTTCTGAAAACAATATTCCGCTTGCCGAAAGAATTGTTTTCACAAATGAGAATAAACAGATGAAAGTAAAGGTTACTCCGGTCAAGAAAAATTATTTACCGAGAGAAAAAGCAGTTGTCAACATTGAAACGACCGATGAAAATAACCAGCCGATTCCTGCGAATCTTGCGGTGAGTGTAGTTGACGATAAATTGTGGACGTATGCAGATGACAAGCAGAACCATATTCTTTCCTGGTTTTTAATGGATTCAGAGTTGAGAGGCAAAATTGAGAGACCGCAGTTTTATTTTGATAAAAAAGAAGAAAAAGCTACCAAAAGTTTAGATTTGGTTATGCTGACGAACGGTTACCGATACTTTGCAATGAATCCTGAAGTTGAAAAAACAGGAAACTACAAATATCTTCCTGAAAAGAAAAACCCAATTTACGGCATCGTTGAAGATGAAAATAAACAACCTGTAAAAGCAGAAGTTTATTTAATCGGAAGTAATTCTGAAATTAAAAAACAGTTGACCTCAGAAAATGGATTGTTTTATTATTCAGATTTAAACAGAAATGAATATTACTCTGTCATTGCAAAAGCTGCAGATAAAAAACATAAAGTGAGCGTGAGAATTCTTTCTTATAAACTCAATATAAATCCTTTAGCTAAGCAATCCTCAGAAAATATTAATGTAGATGAGATTGTTAAAGAAGCGGAAATAAAGGATAAGCTAAAAATAATTAATAATGGAAGTGAAAATATTATAAGATCGATTAGTTCTAAAAAGGATTCAGCGCAAAGCAAGGATATTGAAGAAGTTGTTGTTTTAGGTCTTAAATCTATGATTAAGAAAGGGGCTGTTTCCTCAACAATTAAAAATTTTGATGAAAGGCCAACCCCCCCTCTTATGAATATAGCACAAGGACAGCTTGCAGGAGTGAATATTTCTACAGGAAGTGGACAACCTGGATCTAAACCAACTGTTTTAATAAGAGGATTTGGTACAGTAAACATGAATATAGAGCCATTATATATTATTGATGGAATTCCCACAAATAGTGCTGGGTTTAGAAGTATAAACCCAAATGGAATCAATTCTATGGAAGTCTTGAAGGATGCAGCCGCAACATCAGTCTATGGTAATCGTGGAGCAAACGGCGTCATTATTATTAATTCTAAAAATGGCAGAGGTTCAAATATAAGATTCGATATCACTCCCGAAACCTATTTTGCGGTAAAAAATATTCCGAATGACAGTTTAGTCAGCTATGAATATTCACGCCAGTTTTCTTATCCGGTTTATGAGTCAACAAATACGGCTTACAGGCACGATTATCGTGAAGCATTATATTGGAATCCGGTCGTTGAAACTGATAAAAATGGAAAAGCTCAAATTGAGTTTTACCAGTCGGATGCCAATTCAGCTTTCAGAATTATGACAGAAGGAATTTCAGCAAACGGCTTAATCGGAAGAGACGAGACGACTTATGCTGCACAAAGTTTGATTTCTATCGATTCCAAAATTCCACAATATTTAACCCGGACAGACCAAATGACAATTCCCGTGGTGATTAAAAATAATTCATCGGAAACCCGAACTTTAACGATGGATGTGATTGTTCCGAATTATATAAAACTAATGAAAGCCGATAGCTTAATCACTTTAAAACCATTGGAATTCGGAAGATTATTTGTAACCATGCAGGCAGACAAACTGGTTAATTCTAATGTTCAGTTTGCTGTTAAATCGGGAGAATTCAGAGAAACGATGATTTTGCCTTTAAAAGTTGAAGAAAAAGGTTTTCCGCATCATTTTTCAATCATTAATAATAAAAACGAAAATTTCAAAATCAATATTCCGGAATATATCAACGGGAGTTTGATGGCATCCTATTACGTCTATGAAAATTCAGCATTGCAGATGTTTGAAGATTTAGAAAGATTAAAACAAGAACCTTACGGATGTTTTGAGCAGCTTTCCTCAACAGTTTATCCGAATATTTTCATTTTAGATTATTTAAAATCAATTAAAAAAATCGACGCAAATACTGAATCTAACGTCATCCGAAATATGAAAAAAGGATATCAGAAAATGTTATCCTATAAAAATAAAGATGGTGGTTTCTCCTACTTTGGAGGAAACGAATCTGATGTTGCTCTTTCTGCATTTGCTTTGCTGGAATTTAAAGATTTGAAAAAATATGTGAATGTAGACACAAAATTAATTCAGAATTTGAGCTCATTTATTTTGTCTAAAAGAGATGCAAACGGACTTTTTGAGGTACGAAAAAGTTACGAAATGAGAGCGGGTTATTCCGAATATTCATGGTCGAGAAATATGTATGTTCTGTATGCACTTTCTAAAATTGGTTTTAAAAATGAACTGCTTCAAAACTATGATTACAGCTTAAAAAGAGTTTTGGCGACAAAAGATTCTTACCAATTGGCTTTGATGGCCAATACGGCAAAAAACCTTGGAAAAAATGAAGACTACAATAATTTGGTTACCATTCTTAATGAACAATATGCCGGAAAAAATATCAAATCAAAGGCAACTTTTACGGGTTCAGGAGGAATTTCCGCCAATGCAGAAACGCTATCACTTTACATGATGGCATTGCAGAAAAATGAATTACCAAATCAATTGAAAATCGCTGAAGTTGCTGATGAATTAATTAATTACAACGGTTATTACGGTTTTGGATCGACTCAGGCAACGGCTTTAGCTTTGGAAACATTATCTAATTTCTTTGCTAAAAATGAGAAACTGTATGGGACTGATAAGCCAGCAATTAAAGTGAATAATGTGATCGTTTTGGATAAAAACAACAGTTTTGCATCGGCTTTTAGAAAAGGAAATAATGATGTAACGGTTGAATATATATGTGAAAAAGGTTTGCCATACAAGTTGGACTATCAGTTTTATACTTTAGAACCTCCGAAAAGTGAAAATATTCCTGTAACAATGGAAACAAAATTAAAATCTCAATCCTCAAAAGTAGGAGAAACGAATCGATTGACTGTTACTGTTAAAAATAAAGTGAATTCACAATTACCAATGACGACTGCAAAAATCGGAATTCCTGCAGGTCTGACTTTGCAAAATGCCTTGCTGAAAGATTTAATTGATAAAAAGCAGGTTTCTTATTATGAAATTTTTGATAATTATCTCGTGTTGTATTGGGAACATTTTGATGCCAACGAAACGAAAACCATTAATCTGGATTTAAAAGTAGAATTTGCCGGCGAATATACAGGAAAAGCAAGCAATGTTTATCTTTATTATATGCCGGAGTCTAAATTTTGGAACGAAGGAATCAGAGCAGTAATAAATCCGTAATTTTAAAAATCTTGTTTATATAAATGGTTGATTTTAGTTTTAAGAATCAACCATTTAAATTTAAGTTAAAATATTAAAATTTAATTTTCAAAAATTATTGAAAATTCAAAAATTATAATTATATTTGTATCAGAAATTAAAAGCAATACAAAATGCAACTTTCAGAAGCTAAAGAAAAATATATTCAGACTTGGGGAACTTTGGCAACCAACTGGGGAATTAACCGTACGATGGCTCAGGTTCATGCTTTGCTTTTGGCTGAAGGAAAACCACTTTCTACAGATGAGGTGATGGAAATGCTTTCAATTTCAAGAGGAAATGCCAATATGAATCTAAGAAATCTCATGGATTGGGGCTTGGTAAGAAAAGAATTGATGAAAGGTGACCGAAAAGAATATTTTTTTGCAGAAAGAGATATGTGGTATCTTTTTAAACAGTTGGTGAAAGAACGTAAGAAAAGGGAAATCGAACCTGTTTTAAGCTCAATTTCCGAATTAAAAAATATAGATGAAAATACCGAAGAAGCCCAAAGATTTTCCGCTTTAATGGGGGAAATGGAAAACGTAACGGGAAAAGTATTCAACATCATGGATCTTGCCATAAAGAGTGATGATCACTGGCTCGTCGGAAAAATTACTAATTTATTAAAATAGAAAGGACTGCAAATCCTTTTTTATTTCAAATAAACTTTCAAAAAATATTGAAAATATTATAATATTAAAAACTTTGAAAATGAAACTAAATATTTTAAAAGCGGAAGTGATATTTCAGACTCTATTAACCTTCATAAGCCTTACATACGTTATTTTTGATTATGTTCAAAAAACTGAAGGGACAGAATTTTTTATTGCACTTTTCTTTATTGGAGTTTCAAATTTGCTGGGTTTTTTATTGAGAATTTCTCTCGTTGGAAGTCAATTTCATCGCTATTATTTCTTTGGGGTTATTTTATTTTTTCTCATTTTATATAGCATAACTTCTTTAACAGTTGATTCCCACATAGAATTTGCGATATATTTTATGGGAGTTGGAGGAATGCTTTTTAACGTCTATTATTTGGTTTATGGTTTTTGTCTTATTAAAACGATGAAACAAAATAAGATAGCAGAATAAATTTTTTTGAATCTATATTTCATAAATTATTGAAAATATAATATTTTTAAAATGTTCAATATAATTTCATACGTACTTTTTCTTTTCGTCAGTTCATACATCACGATTGATGTGGGAAGAAGATGTTATAATTCAGGAAAGTATTATCTGGATTATCTCATTCACGATACAAACCTTTGTTTGACAATCAACAGAATACTGCTGGGATGTTATTACCTGATCAATCTCGGTTATATTGCAATTAATCTTAGCAACTGGGATAAGGTGAATTCTTTGGAACAGGTTCTTACAGTTACCGCCATTAAAATAGGATATATCACTTTAATCCTTTGCTTTTTACATTTTATAAACATTTTTACCCTTTACTTTTTAAGAAAAAATTTAACTATAAAATAATACTACTATGAATGCAACAATTTTAACCACAGCAACCTATAATTTTTCTGCCTACATGATCTATTTACCTGTTGCCATTATCTTGACGATTTGTGTATCTCAGTTCTTGTTTAAAAATTCTAAAACCTTCATGATCGATATTTTCCACCAAAAAGAAGATATCGCGATGGCAACAAATTCACTGTTCAAAATCGGTTTCTATCTTTTGAATATTGGTTTTGCACTTTGTATTATCGAATTTTTTCAAATTGAAACGGTGGAAAGGCTAGTCGTTGCTCTGAGTAAGAAAATTGGCGGATTCTCTATTTATCTCGGAGTAATGATGCTGTTGAATCTGTTACTTTTCCTGAAAGGCCGTAAACACGCTATGAATAAAGATAAAATCATCAAAAATGAAAACATTGATATTTAAAATCTGGATGTATTTCACCTTCAAAATCCAGAATAAAAGAACGAGAGGAGATTTTTTGAACCTTTAAAAAATTAATGACCATGAAAACTTTTGCTAAAAACGATTTTTACTTTCAGTTAACAATTTTTGTTGTTATTTCGATTACAGTTATAATTGCATTATTGGCAGGAAATGAAAAAATTATTTGGCTTTTTTATTTTGGAATAGGAATTTCACAGCTTGTAAGCTATTTGATAAGATGTTCTTACAATTATAAAAAATCATTGATTTTTAAAGTATACAGCTATTTAATCTTGCCTATTTTTCCATCATTGATTTTACTGGCTATTTTTGGAAATATTGATACTGCAGCTGGAGTTTTTATTGTAATCCCTATAATTTCTTTTTTTATAGCCCAATATTGGCGGTTCTCTATCTCATAGATTGTCACAGTTTTTATAAATCTCAAAAACAAAAACCATGAAAACTTTCATAAAATATGACTTTTACATTCAGATTTTATTTTTAATAACAGGAATTGTTTCAATTTTTATAGACGAATCTTATATTAGAGGTTTATCATTTTACTTTTTAGTGGGAATTCCGCAAATTGTCAGTTATATAATTAAGCTCTTCTTTGATGTAGAAAAATCTTTAATTTTTTTTATTTATGGATTTTTTATTATACCAGTTTGGATTTCTCTGATTTTATATTTGCTTTTTGGATCATATTCTTATGAGCTTTCTAATTTATTCATAGCAATTCCATTTTTTGGTTTCTTCTACAGTCCGATTTTAGCACTTCTCTACATTTTTGATTGTTATAAACTCTATAAATTTTAAAAACAAACACAATGAAAACCCTCAAAAATCGCACGCTCATCTACGACAACGAATGCCTGATGTGCAACATCTATTCAAAAGGTTTTATAAAATCCGGAATGTTGGATAAAGGCGGAAGAGAAGCTTTTACAGAAGTAAGTTTTAAAAATAAAAACCTGATTGATTTTAATCGTGCAAGAAACGAGATCGCTTTAGTTGATCACGAAAAAAATAAAGTGATTTATGGTTTGGATAGTTTATTATTAATTATCGGAAATTCATTTCCGTCATTAGAAAAGATTGCCAGAATAAAACCTCTATATTGGCTTTTCAAAAAGCTGTATTCTTTTGTTTCTTACAACAGAAAACAAATTATTCCTTCAAGAAAAGATAATACGGAAGAAGCTTGTGTTCCGGATTTTAATTTAAAATACAGAATAGCTTACATGGCTTTTGTTGTAATTATTTCGGGATATATTTTAAGCTTATTTTCAGTAAAATTAGGATTAGGTTTAAGGCTGAACTTTTGGAGAGAACTTACAATTTGTGTTGGACAAATCGTTTGGCAGACTGTGTTTTTAAAATCTTATTTAAAAGACAAAACCTGGAATTATCTGGGAAATATGATGACTGTTTCTTTGATAGGGACTTTACTCTTAATTCCCGCATTATTTTTAAATCTAAATCAGGTTTTCTCAGTGATTTACTTCGGAATTATAGTATTCATCATGTTTCTCGAACACATCAGAAGATGTAGAATTTTAAAATTAAACTTTCTTCCGACACTTTCGTGGATGATTTTCAGAATGACAACGATAATCATTTTAATCCTATTAAATCAATAAAAACAGTTCGTATTAGCAATGTTATACTAAGCCTGTCGAAGCATCTCAACTCCTATAAATAACACCAATAAATGTCAACAATTTATTTAGACACAATCATCAAATCCGACATTCAAACCGTTTTTGATTTGGCAAGAGATATTGATCTTCATCAAAAATCAACCTTTAAAACCGGGGAAAAAGCAATTGCGGGACGAACTTCAGGATTGATCGAGCTGGGAGAAACCGTAACCTGGCAAGCAAAACACTTAGGAGTTGTACAAACATTAACAACAAAAATTATCAGCATGAAAAAGCCTCATCATTTCACGGATGTTATGCTGAAAGGTGCATTTAAATCTATGAAACATCAGCATATTTTCAGGCAGGAAGGTGAAAACACAATTATGACAGATATTTTCGAATTTCAATCTCCGCTCGGAATCATCGGAAAAATTTTCAATACAATCTATCTTAAAAATTATATGAAAAACTTCCTCTTGGAACGAAACAAATTAATTAAAGAAACCGCAGAAAATAATGAAAACTTAACGGAAAAAAAGGGATAAAGCGCGAGCGAAGCGAGCGTCAAAACGGTCAGTATTAGCGATGTCATGCTGAGCTTGTCGAAGCATCTCAACATTAAAAGCTAACAACCAACAACAATCAACTAAAATAAAATGAACTTCCTAAAAGCCGAATGGCGAAAACTAGCCATCATCAACTATGAAATCAATCCCAAGATTTTAGAAAAATATCTTCCCAAAGGAACAGAACTCGATTTTTACCAGGGAAAATGTTATGTAAGTGTAGTCGGATTTATGTTTTTAAATACAAAGTTACTCGGACTTCCCATTCCCTTTCACAGAAATTTTGAAGAAGTGAATCTGAGATTTTATGTAAAGAAAAAAGAAGAAAATAACTGGAAAAGAGGAGTCGTCTTCATCAAAGAAATTGTTCCGAAACCGGCTTTGAGTTTTGTTGCTAATTCGGTTTATAAAGAAAATTATATAACGAAGCCAATGAAAAATAAAATGCATCAAAAAGACGAAGAACTATTAATAAAATACTCTTGGAAAGATAAAACCTGGCATTCCATTGAAATCACTGCAGAAAATGTACCTTTAAAAATGGAAAGCAATTCCGAATTTGAATTCATAACTGAACATTATTATGGTTTCACAAAAAAAGAGAATAAAACTTCCGAGTATGAAGTCTATCATCCAAAATGGGATTATTATTTAGTAAAAAACCATCAGCTTGAAATAGATTTTCAAAAAGTCTATGGTAACGATTTCGAATGTTTAAATCATCGGAAACCAATCTCCGTCATGCTAGCAGAAGGTTCTGAAATTGAAGTAAAAACAAGAAAGTATTTAATCTAAAAGTAAAAAGAAACAAATAAAAAGTAAAATATTCATGCGGATATTTTTCGGGCTTTTACAAACAATTAGTATTAGCGATGTCATGCTGAGCTTGTCGAAGCATCTCAATATTTAAATCCATCAACCATCAACTAAATTCCATCAACCAAATGAAAATAATCATCGCCGCCTGAACCGGCTTCCTCGGAAAAAATCTCGAAAAATATTTTACAGACAAAGGAAATCAGGTTTATATTTTAACCAGAAATCCAAAACGTAAGAATGAAATTCATTGGGATGCAAGGACATTGGGCGAATGGAAAAATTTACTCGAAAATGCTGATGTTTTAATCAATCTCACAGGAAAGTCTGTCGATTGCCGATATACGGAAAAGAATAAAAAAGAGATTTACAATTCGAGAATTGAAAGCACAAAAGTTCTTCAGCACGCCATTGATGAATGTACCAATAAGCCTAAAGTTTGGCTAAATGCAAGTTCGGCAACCATTTATATTCATTCAGAAACTCATTTAAACACAGAAGAAAACGGAATCATTGGGGACGATTTTTCAATGAATATCTGTAAAAGCTGGGAAAAAGAATTTTTTAAAGTAAAAACAGAAAATGTGCGAAAAGTAGCTTTGCGGACTTCCATCGTTTTGGGGAATAATGGCGGCGCTTTTTCAAAGCTGAAAACGATCACGAAATTAGGTTTAGGCGGAAAACAAGGAAGAGGAAATCAAAACGTAAGTTGGGTTCATATTGATGATTTTTGCAGAGCTATCGAACACATTATCAATAATGGAAATATTGTGGGTGAAATTAATATTACAGCTCCCAACCCTTTACCAAATGAAAAATTCATGAGAAAATTAAGAAAAGGAATGAAAATTCCATTTGGATTGAATGCTCCGGTTTGGCAACTGGAAATTGTCTCCATATTTTTAAATACAGAAACAGAATTATTGTTGAAAAGTAGAAGTGTATATCCTGAAAAATTAATGAAAAGCGGCTTTAAATTTAATTATTCTAAAATAGATGATGCATTTAAAGACTTGGTTTAAATTATGATAATATATTTTTGTTGATTCTGAGTTTTGCAGGTTGTCGTAAACCGAACCTTAACCTAAATAATTCATGCTTTTTGCAGTTTAATAAATGATGATTAAATTAGCAAAAACTAAACTTAATGTTCATCAGACCAAAAGCTAAAACCTTTTTTCTTTCATCATTATTTACATCGGTCACACTTTTTTCACAGGCTCATAATGTTTCGGAAGGCTACCAAAAGCCCACAGATCCGCTTGTTATCCAGAATCTTGAAAACTGGCAGGATCTTAAATTCGGATTGTTTATGCATTGGGGAATTTACAGCCAATGGGGAATTGTCGAAAGCTGGAGCCTATGTCCGGAAGATGAATCGTGGACGCAGAGAAAACCGGAACACGGAAAATCGTACTGCGAATATGTAAAAAACTATGAAAATCTTCAGACGACTTTCAATCCGACTCAGTTCAATCCTCAGAAATGGGCAGATGCAGTGAAAAAAGCGGGAATGAAATATGTGGTGTTCACAACAAAACATCATGATGGTTTTGCTATGTTTGACACGAAACAGTCTGATTATAAGATAACTTCTACAAAAACGCCTTTTTCCAAAAATCCAAAAGCGGATGTGACGAAGGAAATTTTCAATACATTCCGAAAAGAAGGGTTCAGGATCGGAGCTTATTTCTCAAAACCCGATTGGCATTCTGATGATTACTGGTGGTCCTATTTTCCTCCAAAAGACAGAAATGTAAACTATGATCCGAAAAAATACCCTGAAAGATGGAACAGTTTCAAAAATTTTACCTTTAATCAACTGAATGAAATTACTTCAAACTACGGTAAGATCGATATTCTTTGGTTAGACGGAGGCTGGGTTCGTCCGTTCAAAACGATCGATCCCAATGTTGAATGGCAGAGAACCATTAAGGTTGAACAGGATATCGATATGGATAAAATCGGGATGATGGCCAGGAAAAATCAACCCGGAATCATCGTTGTAGACCGCACGGTTCCCGGAAAATGGGAAAATTATGTGACGCCTGAACAGGCCGTTCCTGAAAAGCCACTTTCGATTCCGTGGGAAAGCTGCATCACCATGGGCGATTCATTTTCATATGTTCCAAATGATAACTACAAATCCTCTCAAAAAATTATTGAAACGTTGGTGAAAATTATTTCAAGAGGCGGAAATTACCTGATGAATATTGCGCCCGGACCGAACGGGGATTATGATGCTATTGTTTATGAAAGATTAAAGGAAATTTCAGGTTGGATGGATAAAAACCAGTCAGCAGTTTTTGCGACGAGAAGTGTTGCACCTTATCACAATGGAAATTTTTATTACACCCAAAGCAAAGACGGAAAAACAGTGAATATTTTTCATTTAGATGATCAGCCAAAGTATGAATCTCCATCAACATTAAGTTTTACAATTCCGGAAAATTTTAAACCGAAATCATTAAAAGTTTTAGGATTATCCAATAAAATCCAATGGAAAAAGACAGGAAATTCAATTGAAATTAATTTACCGAAAGAAAGAAACCAGTTAAAATATTCCACCGTAATCCAAATTACACAATAGTTCAAATTGTGGACTACTTTTATATCAAAAAACGACATAGGAAATCGGAGCGTTAAGAAAATTAAAATTTAATCCGTTAAGAAATTCCCATTGTTTGAAGCGTGACACAAATATTGAAACGAAGAAAAAATATTGAATTCGCGCAAGTTTTGGGAATTTTAGGATTAAATTTTAATTTTTAGCGGAGAGTTCCAAGTCTTGAACTTTTTGGTTCTTTTGTTTCAAGACAAAAGAATAATAATTAAATCAAATTATTTATGTTCTTAAAATTTTGTTTTAAAATCATAGCAATTTCATTACTGAGCACTACATTTATTGCCGCTCAAAAACCATTATACAAAGACTCAAAACAACCTGTAGAAGCCAGAATTCAGGATTTGTTAAAACGCATGACTCCAGAAGAAAAATTCTGGCAATGCTTCATGATTCCCGGAGATTTGGATCATGTTCCGAAAGGGCAATATGCTCACGGAATTTTTGGTTTGCAGGTAAGTGCAGGGAATCAGGGTGGCGGAGTTGCCGGACAATTGCTGAAATACAATGCAAATGAAGATGCGGAAAGATTGGTGAAAAAAATAAATGCCATTCAGAAATATTTCGTGGAAGAGTCGCGATTGGGAATTCCGATTATCCCTTTTGATGAAGCTTTGCACGGATTGATGCGGGAAGGCGCGACAGCTTTTCCGCAGGCGATCGGTTTATCGGCGACATTCAATCCTGAGTTGATGAAGGAGGTTTCCACAGCAATTGCCAAAGAATCGAAATTAAGAGGAATCCGTCAGATTTTGACGCCGGTTGTGAATTTGGCAAGTGATGTTCGATGGGGAAGAACAGAAGAAACGTACGGCGAAGATCCTTTTCTAACTTCTGTGATGGGTGTGAATTTCGTCAGTTCTTTTGAAAATCAGGGAATTATTACGACTCCGAAACATTTTTTAGCAAATGTTGGTGAAGGTGGGAGAGATTCATATCCGATTCATTGGAGTAAAAGATATTTAGAAGAAACTCATTTGATTCCCTTTCAAAAAGCCTTTCAGCAAGGAAAAAGCCGATCTGTAATGACTTCTTATAATCTGTTGGATGGAAAACCTTCAACGGCAAATCATTGGTTATTGACTGAAAAATTAAAAAAAGAATGGAATTTTAAAGGTTTTGTCATCAGCGATGCAAGTGCAGTTGGTGGAGCAAACGTTTTGCATTTTACGGCAAAAGATTACGATGATGCTTCCGCACAGGCCATAAATGCTGGTCTTGATGTGATTTTCCAGACCGAATATCAGCATTATAAGTTATTTATTCCGCCGTTTTTGGATGGACGAATTCCAAAGGAGAGAATTGATGATGCAGTAGCACGGGTCTTGAGAGCAAAATTTGAGCTCGGTTTGTTTGAAAAGCCCTATGTTTCCAGTAAAGATATTGATGAATTAAAGAAAATCAATCACAAGCCTTTAGCGGAAAAAGCGGCGATTGAATCTTTTGTTTTGCTCCAAAACAATAATCAAACACTTCCGATTTCTGAAAATTATAAAAAGATTTTGGTGGTTGGAACAGATGCTGTCGATGCAAGATTGGGCGGTTATTCAGGGCCAGGAAATAAAAAGGTGAGTATTTTGGATGGAATTAAAAATTTCGTTAAAAACAAAAATATAGAAGTCAATTACTCAAAAGGAATTGATTGGAATCTGAAAAATTTTACAACAGTTCCGGCAGAATTTTTGTCTTCCGAAAATCAAAAAGGACTGAAAGGAAATTATTTTTCCAATTCTGATTTAAAAGGAAATCCGGCATTTGAAAAACGGGACGAGCAATTAAATTTTAAATGGACATTGTACTCTCCAAATCCGGATAAGCTGCAGCCCGACAATTACAGTATTCGCTGGAAAGGAAAACTGGAAGCTCCTAATTCCGGAAAATATAAGTTGGGTTTAAGGGGAAATGACGGTTTCAGATTATATATAAATGGCAAATTATTGATTGATAATTGGGAAAAATTGAGTTATTCAACCAAAACAGTTGATATTGATTTTACAAAAGGTCAGAAATATGATATTGCTGTAGAATTCCACGAAAACAGGGGAGAAGCCAATATCGAACTGATCTGGAATTATGGTTTAAACGACTATCAGAAAGATTTTGATGAAGCATTAAAACTCGCTCAACATGCGGATTACATCATCGTTACAGCCGGAATTCATGAGGGAGAATTTCAGGACCGTTCCTCTTTGAGTCTTCCGGGAAATCAGGAAAAATTTATTCAGGAAGTTTCAAAATTAAATAAACCGACAACCGTTGTTTTAATAGGAGGTTCCGCCATAAAAACTACGGATTGGAAAGATAAGGTCGGTGCGATTTTGGATGCTTGGTATCCTGGAGAAGAGGGTGGAAATGCTGTGGCAAAAGTGCTTTTCGGTGCAGAAAATCCTTCGGGAAAATTGCCGGTCACTTTTCCTATTGAAGAAGGACAACTGCCTTTGACGTACAATCATCATCCGACGGGGAGAGGAAATGATTACTACGATTTAAGTGGAGAACCTTTATATCCTTTTGGTTTTGGATTAAATTATACGACTTTTGAAATTTCTGATTTACAGTTAAATAAAACAAAATTTGCTGAAAATGACATTATTATTGCAAAAGTCAATGTGAAAAATACAGGTTCAAAAGCAGGAAGTGAAGTTGTTCAGCTGTATGTCAAAGATTTGTTAGCTTCGGTTTCAAGACCGATCATTGAGTTGAAAGGTTTTAAAAAAGTAGAGTTAAAGCCGGGAGAATCAAAACAAATTTCAATTGAAGTTCCTGTGAAGGAACTACAGTTTTTAGATTCAACAATGAACTGGGTTATTGAAAAGGGAACATACAGGGTTTTTGTTGGAAATTCATCTAAGAACCTGCCTCTAAAACAAAATGTTGATGTTGAATAAATTATTAGCAAAAATAATTGTGGTACGATATATGTAATATTTACATTGAATTCGAATGAATTTAATTGAAGATTGTTATTTAATTAAAACCATTCATAAAAAGTAAATGTCATGAAAAAGTTTTTTATATCAACGATTTTATTGATAGGTTTATCAACAAGTGCGTTTGCGCAACAACATCCGCCTGTACCACCGCATCCTTCGAAAAGCGAGCTGATCGCTATAAAATCGAAAGAACTTGATAAGAGATATAATCAGGAAAAAAAGGCAATTTTGAATCATCCATTGGCGACCAAGCAAATGAAAAGGGATCAGCTAAAAGCTTTAAATCAAAAATATCAGGAACAGAAGCGATTACTTAAAAAGATGTAATATCAAATAATTTCAAAAATATTAAAATTGAAGAAACTTATTGTTGTAGATTCGATTTTATGAAATTTTTAAAGTAAAATAAAATTTATTAAAAAGAGAATGCTTTCGTGTTCTCTTTTTTAGTTTAAATTAAAAGAAACAACATTTACTATGCATTGCTTCACGAATTTTCAGAAACGTGCTTCATCCAATATTTTTCCTTAAATTCGCATAAAAATTTTAAGCTAATGAATTACGATATTATTGTCATCGGAAGTGGTCCTGGTGGATATGTTACTGCAATTAGAGCGGCACAATTGGGTTTCAAAACTGCAATTATCGAGAAAGAAAATTTAGGGGGGATTTGCCTTAACTGGGGATGTATTCCAACTAAAGCTTTGTTGAAGTCGGCTCAGGTTTTTCATTATATTAACCATGCTGAAGATTATGGTTTGAACAAAGTGGAAGGAAGTTTTGAATTTCCGAACGTAATTCAGAGAAGCCGTGGTGTTGCCAACAAAATGAGCAAAGGGATTGAATTCCTGATGAAAAAGAATAAAATCGACGTTATTTTAGGGACGGCTAAAGTGCAGAAAGGTAAAAAAGTTTCTGTTACAGATAAAGAAGGAAAAGTAACTGAATATACAGGGACTCACATCATTATCGCAACAGGAGCCCGTTCAAGAGAATTACCGAACTTACCTCAGGATGGTAAAAAAGTAATTGGATACAGACAGGCGTTATCTCTTCCTGTGCAACCGAAATCTATGATTGTTGTAGGTTCCGGAGCTATCGGAGTAGAATTTGCTGATTTCTATAACACAATGGGTACGAAAGTAACTGTTGTTGAATTTATGCCAAACATCGTTCCTGTTGAGGATGAGGAAATTTCTAAACACTTAGAGAAGTCTTTGAAAAAATCAGGTATCGAAATCATGACGAATGCTTCTGTAGAAAGTGTTGATACAAGTGGAGAAGGTGTAAAAGCTACTGTAAAAACTGCGAAAGGAAATATCGTTCTTGAGGCAGACATCTTATTATCTGCTGTTGGAATCGCTGCAAATATCGAGAACATCGGTCTTGAGGAAGTGGGAATCCAGACGGATAAAGGAAGAGTTTTGGTCAACGAATGGTACGAAACTTCAGTTCCTGGATACTATGCAATCGGAGATATCATCCCGACTCAGGCTTTAGCACACGTTGCTTCTGCTGAAGGGATTACTTGTGTTGAGAAAATCAAAGGAATGCACGTTGAGAAAATCGACTACGGCAATATTCCTGGATGTACGTACTGTCATCCTGAAGTGGCTTCTGTTGGTCTTACTGAAAAACAGGCTAAAGAAAAAGGATATGAAATCAAAGTGGGTAAATTCCCTCTTTCTGCAAGTGGAAAAGCTACGGCGAACGGAAATACGGATGGTTTCATCAAAGTGATTTTCGATGCTAAATACGGTGAGTGGTTAGGTTGCCACATGATCGGAGAAGGAGTTACAGATATGGTTGCTGAGGCTGTTGTGGCTAGAAAATTAGAAACTACAGGTCACGAAATCATTAAGTCTATTCACCCGCACCCGACAGTTTCTGAAGCTATTATGGAAGCTGCTGCTGCTGCTTACGGAGAAGTGATCCACATTTAATCTGAGATTATTATTTTAAATATTAAAACCGCAGATTCTTCTGTGGTTTTTTATTTTCCGAAAAATTAACAAAATATTTAGATTATTAAATACATTGTGTAACGATGTTTTCTTAAATTTATTCAATGAACTTTGAAAAAACAGGATTGGTTTTATCGGGTGGTGGTACCAAAGGTATTGCTCATGCAGGAGTTTTAAAATTTTTGCTTGAAAAAAATATTGATGTAGATATTTTGGCATGTTGTAGTGCAGGTTCTATTGTGGGATGCCTTTATGCAGTAGGGAAAACACCGGAAGAAATCCTTGATTTTTTTCAATCGGTATACTTTTTCAACTGGAAACATTTTACGTTCAATCAGCCGGGGCTGGTTTCTTCCGTTATTTTTAACAATTATCTGAAACCAATTTTTCGGGATATGAAAATTGGGGATTTGGAGAAACAGGTCAAGATTGTGGCCACAGAGTTGGTTTCCGGAACTGAAAAGATCTTTGATGATGATTTTCTGGTTACCGACGCCATTATAGCGTCCTGTTCTATTCCGGGAATTACGACACCCTATATTTTGGAGGAAGAAATGTTTTGTGATGGAGGAGTTCTTAATAACTTTCCTGCTGATATTATCCGCGATGATTGCGACAGACTGATCGGGGTTTTTGTCTCTCCGCCTCATGATATTAAAATCAATGATTTGAAGTCGATAAAAGCTATTGTTTCACGTTCTTATGATCTTCTTTCTTACAGAATTGAAAAAGTAAAATTCGAGTATTGTGACTGGTTCATTTCCTCTCAAAAATTATCCAGTTTCGGAACCTTTGAAAGAAAAAAAGACCGCCTTGAGCAGATTTTCAATATAGGCTATAATGCGGCCAAAGAAAGTTTTGATGAAAGTAATTTTTATTTGAAAATAAAACCAGCAGGTACATAAAAACAAAACTCTCACATAAATAGTGAGAGTTTTTATTTTAATTTTTTACGATTTGTCCATCCTGATTGACGATTGTTTTTCCGTTTTGATCAGTCACAACAAGAGTATAAGGTGCTTTTTTAGGCGAATCGGTTAAATAATTTCTCCAGACCTGATAAGTATAGCCATTATTGTTAAATTCATAATAATAGTTTCCTCCGGTTCCGTCAGGGATCAACTCTCCGTCAGAAATAATCATACTCGGTTTTGAAGTTACTTTTCCGGTCGCTGCCCAAGATTGATAAAGATATTTCCCGTTGGGTTGCTTATCTATTTTCAGCTTGAACTTTTTTGTTTTAATAATAACTGATTTTGGTACTTTTTCCTGTTTATAATTTTCTTTTGAAACAGGATTCTCATGGATTGTATGTGCTGTAAATAATGAACACTGAGCAATACAAAGTGCTGTAAATAAAAGTTTTTTGATCATTTTTAATATTTTATTGGTGATGTTAAATTTATCAAATTAAAGCTAATTAAAGTTCTTTTTACAAGAATATTTTATGGCTAATTGTTAAAGAAAAGAAGAACGCCCGAAATTTTCGGGCGTTCTTCTTTTTATGCAGTATAGCTTGCAAAAGCTTCTTCAAGGCTTTCAAACTTACCTTTAAACTCTTCAATAGGACAATCCTGAAGAATATTTCCTTTATGGATAAGGATTACACGGGAACAAAGTGCTTCAACTTCCTGCATGATGTGGGTAGAAAGTAAAACTGTTTTTTGCTGACCGATTTCTTTTACCACATTTCTGATCTCGATGATTTGGTTGGGATCAAGACCGTTGGTCGGCTCATCCAGGATCAATAAATCCGGTTGATGAATGATGGCCTGCGCAAGACCTACTCTTTGTTTGTATCCTTTAGAAAGTTGTCCTATTTTTTTAGATTTTTCCGGTGTAATTCCTACTAAATCAATCACCTCATCTACTCTTGATGTAGGAATTTTATGAATATTGGCTACAAATTGCAGATATTCCTTCACATACATTTCCAGGTAAAGTGGATTGTTCTCTGGTAAAAAGCCAATTTTTCTCTTGCTTTCTATTTCGTTTTCTGTAATGTTTTTCCCGTTAAAAATAATCTCACCCTCATCTATGGTAAGTGCACCGACAATGGATTTCATAAGTGTTGATTTCCCGGCACCGTTTGGGCCCAGAAGACCAATGATCTCATTTTTATCAATTGAAATATTAATATTGTTAAGCGCAGTTTGTTCTGCAAACTTTTTTGTTAATTGAGTTATTTGAAGGGACATAATCTGATGAGAATCTTTTTTTACAAAAATAAAAATAAAAAACTCATCCTAAGAGAATGAGTTAAGTATTATTGATTATTTTTTTGATTTCTTTCCTTTTGTGGTTGCCGGTTTTGCCGTTTCGGGAGCAGGCATTGGATTTACAGGGGTCAGATTGTTCTTTGCAACAGGTTTGTACAATGCCGATTTGGCTGTTCCTATACCAAAGATCTTATCAACCTGTTTCTTATTTAAGAATTGGGATTTCCCTACATATTTCCTGTTTTTATTGATGTACTGAATAAACTGAACGGTAGGCTGGCCGTAGTTTTTTTCATAGTGCAGCTCAATAATGTCATTAGGAAGCTCCAGGGTAATGTTTCCTGTTGGTTGATCGATAAGGCCACCGGTAATTAATTTATAGAGACCTTCTACATCCCCATTGACATCTAAAAATGAAAATGATCTGAATGTATTGAGATTACTCGTATTGAGGTCCTGATAATTAATAGTGAATTTATCGTCTTTTTTGAATAAACCTACAGAATTATCTTTTCCAATTTCTACTAAAGTCTCGTTTTTTAGTACTTTAATTTGCGAAAAAACTGAAATACCGAACGAACAAGTAAGGAGTAGAATTAATTTTTTCATTTGGGTGAATTTTAATATTTCATAAATTGGTATGTCTAATGTAATAATAAATCTGCTATTAGACAACATTTATAATTCCTCACAAAAATAGTACTTTTTTTAATATTGCTATTGGAAAGAATGCTAGGTTATTGCAATCAAAACATTTGTAGTTGATTTTAAATACTTTATTTTTCAAAACTCCTGTTTTGTTGATAGATGATTTAACGAAATCATTGCAGATTACTGTTTATAAAGTTGGATAACATTTGTGTATTTCCTCCGTAATGATGAGTTCTTGCAATATATTTCATCTTGTAATGGACCGGAGATCGTTATCAGTGATTTTGAAATCAAAGAAAAATATTACCTCAGGGAGTGAAAACATCAAAATAGAATTAATAATTACTGATTATAAAATTAAAACGGCATTACTATCTTGAAAGTAATGCCGTTTAGCTTTATTTTAAAATTTCCTGATCATAAAGAAGGTTATCGTCTTCATCAAAGCTTATGATAAGCATTTTATATTGTTTTGCAGAGTCATTATTGAAAAACTTAATTCTTGGAGGAACATAATCACTGTCAAACAAATTAGGATTCCAGTACAATGTTTCTCGGGTATCATTTTCAATTTTAGCCGGAGAATCATTATCAATCATTTCAATAGGGAATTCCGAAGGTTTATCGTATCCTTTTACTATGGCCAGATTATTATTTTGTGTTGCTTTTTCACTTTCATTGCTTTTGGATTTCATATTTCCTTTCAGGGTATAGATTAATACGGCATCACCTATTAATCCGGCTCCTTTAATAATTTTCACCATAGCAATATTGGTTACGGGGAGACTTGCAATCATACTGGGATCGGTTTGAACTTCATCTAAATAGAGTTTTGCCTGACTGCCACGAATATAGGGTACATTCACTCCTGAATTGTCCCGTTGAAATGTTAAACCGGCCGCTCTTCCCTGCAGCCAGTCAAAAATATTGTTGGATCCTCCAACATGCTGGTCTTCATTTACGAAATCGAATATAGTAGAATTTATAGAACTGAACATCCCGGTAGAAAGTTGTTTATCCAATTCTTCTTTGGGATCTTTTTTCTTTCCTACTAATTTTACTTCTTCAATTTGTACATCAACATTCTCAGTCTTTTTAATATTCTTCTGTGTATTGATGGCTCTGGAAATTGTTGTGGAAAGTTTTCTGTTTGCTGCTGCTGTTACCAGTCTGTATTTTGTGGTTGGAAAGTTGCCTTTAAATGGTGTAGGAACTACCAGTGGTTCTACGGTGACGAATAAGTTATCCGTACTTGATTCTTTATCTTTTTCTGCATTTACAAATAATGAAACACTCAAAGGCTCATCAAAGCTGAGATTATCCAGATAGACATATCCGTTCTGATCCGTTTTAAATAAATTAACAGTAGGTTCATTCTTCCCTAGTTTTAATGCTAAAGTCACATTGGTGTCTTTCAGCATGGCGTTGTTTTTAAGAGGTTTTACCCTATAAGAAAGAAATTTTTGAGAATTATTTTTAATGGATGGCACAGATCCGTTAAGAACAGAATTCCAGTCAAATTTGTTCCAGTTTTCAGAAATAAGCAAAGCGTCTAAAGCTTCACTATTGGCATTGCTGGAGAAATATTGCGCGGGACTGTCTATTTTTGAAGTAAAATCTCCCGTCAACCACAGGCCGCTCAGAAGATTCTCTTCTTCCGGTGTATTGTTGCCATCGTTTTCGCTTACCAAAACGGTGTAGTTTTTAAAATATGATTCCGGGGAAAGATCAATACTGTTGAAAGATCTTGGCGTGGTTTTTAAATTCTTACTAATAATATCTGCCTTTTCAATCTTTAAATTATTAGGCTTGATAAAGCAAAGCCTTTGAGCAACTAGATTATCTTGCTCATCGAAAATGGCTAATTGTAAAATACCGTTGGCTCCGTTGCTTATTTTGGTAGGAATAAGACTTGAAGCTTCATTAATTAGCTGATTGATATTAGCTCTATATGCCAAATGATTGTTGATGGTTCCTACAATTTTATAATTTTGAAGCTGTTGCTTTAAATTGATCCCTTTTAAACTGTATTTAATTCCATCTTTAGAGCTGGAAACTTGCAGACTAACACCACTGTTTACGACCTCAGGTAAATCTATGGTTTGCTTTTTTCCTGCATTATCCTGAATGATAGCCTGATATTTTTTTCCTGAAGCCGGAGTTATTGTAAATGAGGCAACATTTTTATCAAAAGATGTAAAGTTAGTTACAGGTACACTCGGATTTTGTGTATCTATTACTTTTCCGCTCCAGTTTTCCGGTAAAGAAGTATTGCTGGATAATCTTACGGCAAATTTTGTAGGTACTCCATTAATGAAAGTTCTTCCTTCCGGGAAAGCTTTTGCAGACCAGTCTGTACTTTTTGCAATTTCTAATGTTTTAGTAGAACTGGGATTGTAAACCGGAATCGTTTTAACGATCTGAAAATCTTCGTTAAAATTGGTCATGTAAGGCGTATAGGCTCTTACAAAATAAATTTGCTCAGGAAGATCTTCCTTAAGTTTAAAGTCTCCGCTGCCTTCACCATTCGTGAGAAGTACCGTTTTCCAGTCTATTAATTTTTTATCAGCATCATATAATTCAACAAATAAAGTAGTAGACAGTGCAGAACGATTGTAACCATCAAAAACAAAACTTTTGAACCATATCTGGTCACCAGCTGCATATTGTGATTTGTCGGTAAGGATGTATACTTTTTCCTGTTCGTAATTATTTTCAAGACTGGTAATTGCTTTTTCCAGTTTGGTTTGTGCCAATGCAGGTTGTACCACTGAAACAAGCAATAAAAAGAAGATGTTTTTCATAGAAAATCTTAACACATTTTTTAATCCAATGCTAAATTACTCAATTAAAGACTTTAAAGTTTTCTAATTTCAAAAATTAGGAGATTTTAACAATAATAACGGGAAAGCGTTACTTTAAATAAGTAAACTTTGACCTTTTATAAGTAGTAAAAAATGGTAGTGACTTAATTAATATAGATATCGTTAAATTCATAAAAGAGACTATCCGAACTTTTCGAACAGCCTCTTTGAAGTTTAAATATTAATTATTTGTTATCCCATATAATAGATACCTTCAGTAATTAATTCAACTTTTTTCGCTTTTATTATCAGAACTGCAACACCAATAGCTAATATATATGTTTTTAATTCTTTATCAATGTTTGAGCAAAAAATAAATTCAAACATAGGGTTGTTTTCTAGACCAAATTCTCTAAGCATATTCTCTGTCTTTAATTTTTGGCTCACTTCTTCCACTCCAGTAAATAGAAATCCCGCTACTATAGATTTTCTCTTTTCTTCATCATACATATTCACGGTGGTAAATACTTTTTTTGATGAATTAAAATATTCTATGGCTTTATATCTATACATTATGCTTCCTTCTGATAAATGAGGAAATAATGGTTTTGCTATCATGATACTAAATTTTTGATTTTTTCCTGCTCTCTAAACATTTCTCTAAAATTATCATCAATATTGTACCCCTCTGCAAGTATATTGAATTCGATTTCTCCTATTTGAAATATATAATGCTTCAAAAGTTCCTCATTAATATTCAGAGATGCAGAGATTTCCTTTTTATTTTTATCAATAAATATCTCAGACCAGTTGCTTGTTTCATTAATTATTAAATAATTTTTTTGTTCCTGAATATGTATGTTTTTTTGATACATTTCAGCTAAACCATAAAAATAGTAGGATTTTAAATTGCCCTCACTTACAACTCTTATATCAATTAAATAATACGTCGGATCTTCATGATCATCAACAACTCTTATCCAATAACTATCTAATATTATATTGTTAAATCTCTCTAATATTTTATTTTTCATTCGGTAAATAATTTTTTATTTCTTCTAAAGGCACTATTCTTCCTTGTTGATTTTTAATTATCAAACTCCCATCTTTTTGCTCAATTAATTTCCATGTTTCAAATATAACCGTCCTAGCTTCTGGAGTTCTTGGCTTAGGCTTTTTAACAAATTTACCATTCTTATCCAAATAAACAAATATATCTATATCAGTTCCTTTAGTTAATGTTGTCATTTTAAAGGCATGTTTGGTCATAAGTTCTTCAGGATTCAAATATTGAAATCTTATAGTTTCTCTTCCTGCAATCTTATTTGCAACTAATCGACGGTTATCTGCAGTGATAAGACCTTCCATGTCTTCTACTAAATTATAGAAGACATTAATATCTTTTACTGGCACTGGTTTACCGATAGACAGATAGTAAGCATTTCCGAGTACAAAATAATCACCTGTCTCATTATTAACTGAAGATTGTGTAAATTTAATCTCTTTAACTTCTCCAATTCTTGACTTCCCAATAGGCAGCTTTCCAGCTGGGCTAATGTCTTCTGATTGAATGACTTCTCTATCTCGTATTTTCCGAACTGTACCTTTAGGACTAAATCGTGAAGTTTTGGTAGCTTTGCTAAGGTCATTTTCTATTTTAGCATTATTCTCTTTTCTTATCTTCGAAAGTTTTGGTTCTATTTCTTCCGCAATCCAATCTGCTTTTTCCTGATCGGTTAGCATAGTATCCGCTTCTAGCTCTTCAATTTGATGCATTAGTTCAGGATTATCTTCCAATTCCAACACATATTTTTCACGAATGGGTGCACAAGGCGAAGCACAAATATATATTTCTCCTCTTTCAGTAATGGTAACTGTATGTCCTTCATGGGTTTTTGCCTGTCCATAAGATCTTCCATGTTCGGTTTGAATAGGTTTTACATCTTCTTCGCGAATACTAGATTTTCCTTTCTCCTTCATCCACTCAGGGCGATAATCATTATTCCCTTTCTCAATAATTTTTCCTTTGAATTTACTGTAAGCCTTTCCTGCTTTAGTATTTTTAATCTTTGCTTTAAAATTAGCAAATTTGGGTGAGAATTTAGGTTTTAACGCTTTAACTATTTGGGTCGCTAAAGCCCCTAAAGCCATGAATACACCAATTATAGCCAATGCAAAACCACTGTTGGCAATACGTTGATAAGCATATTGTAAGCGATCATGACCGGTTTCAACATCATTACTTTCGTAATTGACCATTGAATTGTCATCTTTAGATGCTTCACCATCTTGCCCGCTTTCATTATTTTCTCTTTTCTTTTTAATAGCCTCTCCTTCTACACCATCATCATCAACAGTTAGTATATCAAAAACAGCTTTTGTTATAATACTGCCTTCTGTTGCTAACATTGATATTAATAAGCCTTCACCTAATGCTATTGCAAATTCTAATCCGGCCATTATTCCTGGTATTGCTCCAACTCCGCCAAAAAATGCTCCAATAATACCCCCAATTAAAACACTTCCAATAGTTATCCAACCAGAGAATGCACCAACAACATTATTTAAAGCCTGCATCCAAGCTAGTCCGCCATCCACAGCTTTGCTAAAATTATTATTAGTGACATTATTCCATATCTCCGGGATAAGTGTCCATAATTTTGGAGCTTCTGTATAAACAGGTCCCCCTTCAGCAAAAGGCCAAACTAAATACCAGATCATCTTTTTCATTTCGCTCCACCAGTTGCCTGACATATAGGCTAAAATGGGTTGCAGATGAGTCCAGACTCCTGTGATATGTTTTGCAAATGAAACTCCGGATTGAGCAAAGAATTTTTTAAACTGATTGTTCGCTTCTCCGGGTATTTTATCTATAAACGGAGCTATAAAACCAATAACATAATTTTCTAAAATCTTAGGATTATTCCAAATTTCTTGAATTCCGGTAATTAAATTTTTGAAAAGATTGTATTGCTTTTCTATATCAAGTATAAATTCAAGCATTTTAATTATTCCTGAAGCAATAGTATTAATTGCATCAAGTGCAAAATTATATACTGCCTGTAACGTTCCCAGTAATGTATCCACTACATCTGCAAGGAAGTCAATTGCTGCAACAACCGCCTTTTTAAAGGCTTCAAAAGTCTGGTTTACGAATTTTTCGGCAGCAGCCACGTATTTATCAATTTTGGCTTTCAATCGGTCTCTGATACCGGGAAATGCGGCCAAAGCAATGTCTAAGAATCCTTTCAACAACGAAGCAAATCCTTTAATAAACCCTACTATCGCCTTTCGGGCTATTTCTAATGCGTCTAAAACTAATTTTTTAGCCGCTTCGAAAATGGCTTTTACAGCTTTTCTGAGTGCCGTGAAAACAACATTTAAAGCATCTTTAAGCGCATTGATAAAATCCGAAACTTTATCAGCCAGCCAACCAAAGAAACCTCCGCTTTTTCCCTCCATTTCTGATTTTTTCTCTGCCGCTTTTCTATCAGCTTCTTTTTTCTCTTTTAATGCATCTTCATTGGCTTTATTAATGTGTTTTTGCGCCTGTTCTTCCCCTTTACTCTTTTCTGTCTTTATATTTCCAAGAGTAGCTTTAGCCTGGTCGCCGGATTTTTTTGCAAAATCAGTTTCTGTTTTATTAAGTGCATTTTGCCACTCAACTCTTGAATTGTGCACATCTGCCTGTGCATCTTTTACCGATTTCCTCTGCTTTTCCTGAGACTGGTCTTTTTCGATACCAATCTGTGTTTCGGCAGCTTTTTCATGTTCAAGCACTTTCTGGTTATGCTCTAATTCTGCGGCCTCATATTTTTCATTTTCCGCACCTATTTTTGATTGAATAATGGGATCAAACTGAGCATTGATATTTGCTTCATCAATACCTTCCAGCTTTAGTACATCAAGCGGTTGCTTCTTAATGGCTTTGGATTTTATTTTACGAGAAGGTTTCAGTATTTCATCTTTTGGCTTCTTAATAATACTGTTTTCACCATGATCCTTATGGATATCTTTTGCTGCCTGATTTTTTTTGATGCTTAAATCTTGTGCTACATCTTTCTGTTCGATTGCTAAATGCTCTGTATCTGCTTCACCTGTAAGATCTACATTTGCGTTTTGCTGCATTGTTGTAGGAATTGACGAAGTATCTAGACTAACAGCTCTAAACTGTTGTGTTGCCTGTTTTTCCAGTTCACCATTTTTATTTCCAGTTGTATTGAAAGAGTAGCTTGTTTTTTTCAACGGTTCGTTCTGCGGAAACGAAATTTCTTTTAGCTTCGATTTTTGCCCAGCAGATTTAACTGTTTTTTTACTTGATTTTGCTACCGTTTTACCTGCGCCGGATTTACTTTTTGCTTTAGATCCTGGAAAAGCGCTACCTGTCTTAGCATTCACTTTCGGAAGCTTTCCTGTTGCTTTTTCAGACTGACTATTTAAAAGTGAAGTACTATTATTCTGTACAGTATTAAAATGATCAGCCAGTTGTGTAGCCGGAGTAGCTGACAAATCAGCTAAAGATACATCAGCATTACCTTTACTAATCGGCTTTTGCTTTGCTTCTTGATTTTTTTTGTTTTCCTGATGAACTACTGCTTGCTCTTGTACCGTCTGCGGAAGATACGTACCAGATTTAACGTCATTATAATTATGTGCCTGATTGACATTTAAACTTGCTATATAATTTTTTTCGGTCGCTTTTGTATCAGGATGATTGATATCGCCAGTTTGAGACAAACTCTCCTGAAGCCTTCCATACATTATTTCTGAACCTTGATCATAAATAGTTTGTGAACCATGAACTGATGCAATACCGCCATTGATACTGAGACGGTTATTATCCGTGTTCGATGATCCAGGTTTAATGAATGATGTTTTAGGATTTTGTGCCTTTACGTTAGTTATTTCCACCTCAGATAGAGGCACCACCGATTCTTGCTGCCTTTGCTTTCTGCTTGGGCTTTGGTGAGCATTGTCTTTTTCTACAGGAATTGCTGCTTTCATTGACTTAGTTTTTTAATTTCATATTGATTTTTTAAAGGCATACAAAACGCAATTAATCTAATTGCGTTTTATACTACCTGTTGAATGTGAAAAACAGATTGTGATGATGGATTTTTTTTAGAATCTGAGTAGCCGGGAGTAGTGTTCAGTTTTATTAGGAGAAACAGGCTGTGCTAAGCTATTTCTGGCTTTTCTTCTTACTTTTTTGATTTACAGATTCAAAGTTCAAGCTGGTAAGTTGGTTATACTTCAATAGTAAAGACATCGTTCCTGATTCAAAATCAGCTTTGAAGTATTTGAGAAAAAGTGTCTATTACCAGTTTACAAACATGAAATTTTCTTTCCACGGCAGTTTTACAAGGCTTATTCCCCAGGCAAGTTTATCAAGTAAAATATCCTGTGTTTTTCGTTCTACTGTGAGGGTGTAATCATGGTCGGTAACCACTAATTTGCCCGAACGTTGAAAAAATTCATTTTGTAATAATGCTATAGATGATTTTTTCATCGGTTTCCAGTTTTGCTGAACACTTTCTATTAAATTTTTAACCTGTGTTTTATGTTTACGCGAAAGCTTAATATGCCTGTTAATGCTTTGATTCATTGGGATATTGCATAAGAATTTTTCAAAAACCATCTCATATTCCGGAGCGTTTGTTTTTCCGGTAGCGATGTAATGTAATAAATGGGCGCATAATTCGGGATCTGTAAGTTGCTGGGTTTTCGGATGAATAAGATTACAATGTTCAAAAAAGATTTTGAGGAAAGGATGTAGCATAATAAGTCCCGCATTTTGAATATACTGTCCTTCGTTCGGGTTTAAATCTTCGTGGATTGTTTTGTCTTCTTCATTAATTGTCCCAATCGGGTTTTCCTTGTTTTCAGGATTGTTTATTACATTATTTTTTATGCTTTCAATAATTTCACTTTCTTTAATAAAAGGGAAAATTTTAATGATGGATTTTAGATTCTGACGGTTGGTTTTTATCTGTAAAAAATCAGCCGCTTCTAACTTTGATATTTGCTGTACAATATAATCCTGAAGGCTGTTATTTGATGAGGTCAGATATTCTGATACTACATTTAATATCAGACTCCAAATAATCAATCTGTTTGTATGATCCAGCTTTGATATATAGTTGATGATATCGGATTCTAAGTTGATTTTTAATTCCCTATTTTTTAAAATTATCAGACATAACTGTGCAATCTGCTCGTTTGAAAGCTGATTGATTATTCGATTTTGAACATATTGTTTTGGCAGAACATTTATTATGCTCTTTTCAAAATTAGTAGAGTGAATCATGGCATCAAAAACCTCAGGTTCCAAAAAAGAAAAACCTTTTTTATCAGGATTCCACCAGGGCATATCTCCTTTCTCTAAAAAATAGATGAAAGTCTTAACCATCTTCTCCTGATTGCTGATCCAATAAGCTTTTGAATCGTTTTCTGCTTCTTGATTTAAAATTTCAATAGGCCCGGTCATTTCTGACAGTTTTTCTTCAAAGAGCTGAACAATTTTATCTTTTAATTCGGCATTTAATGAACTGCTTTTTACATTCAGATCCAGTTCTAACCGGGGAATTTGTAAGGTATAGCCCTCTAATTTATATTCTAAAGCATTGATATACTTTTCTATTTGTGGAAAAACATCAACAGACAAAAAGCTGTTAATATCTTCTTTGATATTCAGTGCTTTTTCTTTGTTGTTGACTGCAATTTCGACAAAAACTCTCTGAATTATATGATCCTGCTTCACATCAAATGGGTTTAATTATACAATATTTATAAATACTGAATTGCTTATTTTTTATCAAATTCACCTCCCCAAAATCCTGCAGGACAAAGACTCAGTTTTGATCTTTGTTTTGCGCTCAGTCTGCATCCGCAACCTCTTATAAATCCGTCTTTTGAAGAATCTGAAACTTCCAGAGTCTCCGGATTCATCCATTTCATGGCGTTGCAATTATTACCACTTTTCAAAGGACACTGATTACAGATTTCTTCTCTTACGGAAAAAATAAATTCTTCATCCTGATTGGCCATACCCATTTTTGACCGGAGTTCATTGAAATGACCGCCAATAATTTCATTACGCTTGCTAAAAAGTTTTTTGATATTCATGTGATTAAAGTTTTAAAATTATTGGGGTCAAAATTAGAGGAAGAAAAATCCTTTTACGAATTATGAGGTCTGTCTATTCAGTCTTTGCAGTAAAAGATAAAATAAAGTATTAATGCACAGGTCATAATTTAAAGGTCCTTCTGATTAAGGAAATATTCAAACATATTTTGAGAACGAGTACTTCAAATGACACTTAATTTTGAAGCAAAATCATTGGTAATATATATTGATTTCAAAAAACAAAAAATGACAATTAAATTATTGCCATAGGTGTAGAGATATGCTTGTCTTGAAATGATAAAATTTAACTTCAATAGGGAAGCTGTATTTCACTAAAATTAGATTATTTGAAGCTAATATTTATTTTATTTATTTTTAAATATTTGGTTTTCAGTATTTTGCTTAATTTAATTCTAATTTTTTTCAAAAATATTGGAAATAATATTTACTGCAAAGACAGGTTTGACCCCTCAAAATATTTGTCTTTTGGACGGGGGCTATTGTATGTTTGCACCATAATAACAAAGAACAAAATTATGATTAAAGAAGTATTGACGATTTTAAAAAATAAGCTGAATGATCCGTTAAAAGGCTTGATGGATGATGACGGCGAAATCGCAGTTGTTGATGACATCGCAAAACATGATGATGACACCTCAGAGCTTGATAATAAAGTAGTAATTACCCTACTAAACGTCGAGGAAGAATCAACATTGAAGAACAAATCTTGGTACACCAGAAAAACAATAAGCGGAAATCCTCCTGTGTATGACATGAAAAAGCAGAATCCTCCGGCTTATTTGAACTTATACCTGATGATCTCCGCGAACAGAACTGCCTATGACAAAGCTTTGACAAACATATCAAAAGTCATCGAGATTTTCCAGACAAACAATGTATTGGAATATGTTGATTCTGATGTGGAAAAAAATTTCAGGTTCAGGATAGAACTGCACCCTGTTCCTTTTGATCAGCTAAGTTATATCTGGGGATTACTCGGAGGAAAAGTGATGCCTTCTGTTTTATACAAGATCAGTGTGATAAAAATAGAGGCCGTAGACGAAGTTCCTGTTAAGTTAATTGATAAAGTAAATATAGAAAGTATTAAAGTCGATTAATCATAAAAAATAAAAACAAATAACCATCAATTTAAATTTTCAAGACATGTTAAATCTAAAAGCACCAGGTGTTTCAGTTGAAGAAATTACAAGACTTCCTTATTCAGTTACATTAGCCGATACAGCTATACCTGCATTTATTGGGTATACAGACTTTGCAACTGTCGGCTACAATAAGCCGTACAAAATCAGTTCTTTTTTGCAATATGAAGAATATTTTGGAAAAGCCAAACAAGAAAGTATTCAGTTAAAAGATGTAGAAGGTAAAGGAGTAACTATTGTGGCACCTCCGGTACAGTTTTTAATGTACTATTCATTACAGATGTATTTTGCGAATGGTGGCGGACCATGTTATATTGTTTCAGTAGAGAATTATACATCAGCAGAAGTACAATATACCGACTTAAAAACAGGTTTAGATAAGATTGAAAATTCAAATGAACCGACACTTCTTGTTTTTCCTGATGCCATATCATTAAAAAATCAGGAGGAATTTTATACTCTTTATAATGAAGCAATAGCTCAGGCAGAACGGGTAAAAAACAGATTTGTCATTCTGGATACCTATTACGGAGATTCTACAACGACATCGGGAGATCTTAATACGATTGAGTATTTTAGAGATAAAGTAACCTCATCCAGCTATGCAGCCGCTTATTTCCCTCATTTAAAAACCATATTGAATTATACTTTTGATGAGAATGAAACCCCTATTACCCATATAGGTTTACAAAATGAAGGACAAACCAGTGCCGATTTTTATTCGGGCGAAATTGCTGCTTTAGAAGAATTAAAAAGACTGGCAAGTGAAGAAATCTCAAGCGGATCAGCAAATGCATTTGTTCTTGCAGACTTGTTAGGTCAGGGTGTTGCAATTGCAGAAGAAATTAATGACTCAGCCGATAATACACATGGAGAAATTCCTGATACAAAAGCTGTTTTAACGGAAGCAATTGAAGAAGCCAAAATTGTACTAGACGCTATATATGATGGAACAATAGACGATTTTATGGTCCCTGATGATTTAGATGAAAATGCACCGGTCTTTAGTGGAGAATTTGATGCGTTAAAAGCTGCAATTCTCAATGTAAAAGACAAAAAAGGAGCTGCAGACGGAATAACACTTAAAAATTTAGAATCATCCAATTCAGAACTTTATAATCAGATAAAAACCGAAATAAGATCCTTACATATTGTTTTGCCACCATCATCAGCAATGGCAGGAGTATATGGTAGGGTAGACAGTGTACGAGGAGTATGGAAAGCTCCTGCAAACGTAAGTCTTAATTATGTAATTGCTCCGACAGAAAAAGTTTCTGAAGAAGAACAGTCAGATTTAAACATCCATGATACCGGGAAATCGATCAATGCGATCAAAAACTTTACAGGAAAAGGGATTTTGGTTTGGGGAGCACGAACACTGGATGGAAAAGATAAAAACGAAGAGGAAGATAACGAATGGAAATATGTGCATGTGCGTCGATATTATGATATGGTTGAACAATCAATAAAGGAAGCTCTTAAACAGTTCATTGATCAGCCTAATATATCCTATACATGGTTACGGGCAAAGACAATGCTGGAGAATTTTCTGAACCAACAATGGCTGGATGGTGCCTTAGCAGGAAGTATTCCGAAAGAAGCTTACCATGTTGAAGTACATGGCAATAAAGATGAGCCTAAAACAATGGACGTAACTGTCAAAATAGCATTAGTACGCCCGGCTGAGTTTATCGTACTGAACTTTTCACACCAATTACAATAATTCTCAACATTCAGCTATGAATGAACATTCGAAGGTGTACTTCGAGGAATAATTAATATTAATTTAAAATTTTTAACAAATGAATTACAAAACCCCTGGAGTCTATGTGGAGGAGAAGGAGACATTTCCGCCTTCCGTAGCGCAAGTTGAAACTGCTATTCCTGCTTTTATCGGGTATACAGAAGTAGGAGAGCAACACAAACCGACAAGAATTTCTTCTATGTTGGAGTACGAAGCTCTTTTTGGAAAAGCAAACCCTGAAGCTTTTGCTGTAGCTTTCAAAGATGGCGTTGCAACGGCAACACAAACCAAAGTCAGCGACTTCAAAATGTATTATGCTATGCAAATGTATTTTGCAAATGGAGGAGGTCCTTGTTATATTGTATCAGTAGGAGATTATACAGACCCTGTTCTGGTAGAATCTGCTACATCAGATAAAACTTTATTAAAAGGCTTGGAATTATTAAAGAAAGAAGACGAGCCTACTCTTATCGTTTTCCCTGATCTTCAAGGCTTAGTGCCGACTCTTGCCGACGTTACAGCTGCTCAGGCTGCTGCAGGTGTGGCAGAAGGTAATGAGAATATAGCAACTGTTGCTAAAGCAGCAGCCATATCTGTTGCTGAAGCTGTCGAAGGCGGAACTGTAGCAGAAGCCGTAGATGCTGCTGTTGCTAAAGTTGATGATTATCCTGTTACTGATGTTAATAATCTTACTGAGATTGCGGCTAATAAGGCGGCTCAGGCTGTTGCGGATGCTGCAGAGATTGCTGCTGCGGCTTCAAATGCTACTGTTGGTAGTGTTAAAAATGCTGTTCAGGCTGCCGCTGCTGTTTTTAATACCGTTTTTAATACGGCTACAAATAATGCCGAAGCTTCTGCTAATTATGCTTTAGATCTTGATGAAATTGATGAGGTTGATATTACTAAGGCTTACTCTGTCTATAACACTGCTTTGAATCAGGCAGAACTCATGAAAGACAGATTTGTCATCTTGGATGTTCTTGGAGATGATGAAGTTAATTTTAGAAGTAAAGTAATTGCTGCAGGCTTAAAATATGGTGCAGCTTATCATCCAAAATTAAAAACAGTTTTGAGTTATGATTTTAACGAGGCTGATGTTTTGGTTACAGGTGCATTCGGTATCTCAACTTTAGCAGGACTGAAATCAATCAGCTCTGACTTCTATAATCAGGCTAAAAGAGCAATCGAGTCTAAAAAAGTAGTATTGGCTCCATCATCAACAATGGCAGGAGTGTATGCTAAAGTAGACAGTACTTCCGGAGTATGGAAATCACCCGCTAACTTAGGACTTAATTTTGTAGAAGCACCAACAGAAAAAATTTCTAACAGACAACAAGATGCGCTTAATATAGATCCAATTGCTGGAAAATCAATTAACGCTATCAGATCATTCACAGGAAAAGGAAACTTGGTTTGGGGAGCAAGAACCTTGGACGGAAATAGCAATGAATGGAGATATATCTCCGTACGTCGTTTCTTCAACATGGTGGAAGAATCTGTGAAAAAAGCAACGGAGCGTTTCGTTTTTGAGCCGAATACAGCCAATACATGGATCCGTGTACAGACTATGATCGAGAATTTCCTGAACCAGCAGTGGCAGGACGGAGCATTGGCAGGAAGCAAGCCTGAAGAAGCTTACTATGTAAGTGTAGGTTTAAACAAAACCATGTCTGCACAGGATATCCTGGAAGGAAGAATGAACATCGAAATCGGTATGGCAGCAGTGCGTCCGGCTGAATTTATTGTGTTACGTTTTTCACACAAATTACAGGAAGCATAAAATAAATTAATAACAATAAATATACATACATTATGAGTACATATCCATTAGTAAAGTTTGCCTTTGAAGTAGATTGGGGCGGAACAAAAGTAGGATTTCAGGAAGTGAGTGGATTAAATGCCGAAGCTGCTTTAATTGAATACAGACACGGAGCAAGCCCTGATTTCAGCAAGATTAAAATGCCGGGATTGAAAACTTACAGCAACCTTACATTGAAGAGAGGGACTTTCAAAGGAGATAACGAATTTTTTGAATGGTTCCAGACAATTCAATTGAATACGGTAGAAAGAAGATCCATTACAATCTCTCTTTTGGATGAGAATGGAGAGCCTGCAGTAACCTGGAAAGTAAAAAATGCATTCGTTCTTAAAGTGAATTCAACAGATCTGAAAGCAGAAGGTAATGAAGTTGCAATTGAAACACTGGAAATTGCACACGAAGGATTAACTATCGAAAATAACTAATATTAACTTTAAATTAAAAAAAATGAATTACAAAACACCTGGAGTCTACGTAGAGGAAATTGCAAAATTCCCACCCTCTGTAGCACAAGTAGAAACGGCTATTCCTGCTTTTATTGGATATACAACACAAGGGCCAAAAAATGAACCGACAAGAATCTCTTCTATGTTAGAGTACGAAACAATTTTCGGAAAAGCAAAAGATGAAGGTGGAGAAATCTCTATTTCAATTGAGGATACTGTTGTCACTGCAACTTACGGAAATAAATTCGGTACTTTCAAAATGTACTATGCTATGCAAATGTATTTTGCAAACGGTGGCGGACCATGTTATATCGTTTCTGCAGGATTATACCCATCAGATGGAGTAGCGAAACAGCCTGATTTAAAAGCAAGTCTTGATACATTGGAAAAAGAAGACGAGCCAACTCTTATTATTTTCCCGGATGCTGAAGCTTTAGCTGCGGCAGATGCTTATCAATTGTATAATCTGGCTTTAGATCAGGCAGAAGATTTGAAAGACAGATTCGTTATTATGGATGTTCTTGGAGATGTTTCTACATTTAGAACTGCGGGTCCTAGTTCTGGACCAAGTGGTGAGCGTTTAAAATATGGAGCAGCTTATTACCCAAAATTAGAGACAGTTTTAAACTATGGCTTTGAAGATAAATCTGTTAAAATAGCTAGCTATAAAGAAAAAGATAATTCAGGAACTCTTGTAAATGTTACAATGCCTGTAAATCAAGATAATTTAGCATGGTTAAAAACAACAAACTCAGATTTCTACAACCAAGCTAAAAAATTAATTGAGTCTAAAAAATTAGTATTAGCCCCATCATCTGCAATGGCAGGAGTATATGCTAAAGTAGACAGTACTTCCGGAGTATTTAAAGCTCCAGCTAATGTTGGGCTTAATTATGTAGTAGCTCCTACCGTAAAAATTTCTCACGAAGACCAGGAAAGTCTTAACGTAGATCCAACTGCTGGAAAATCAATCAACGCGATCAGAACGTTCACAGGAAAAGGAACCTTGGTTTGGGGAGCAAGAACCTTAGACGGAAACAGCAATGAATGGAGATATATCTCCGTACGTCGTTTCTTCAACATGGTGGAAGAATCTGTGAAAAAAGCTACAGAACGTTTCGTTTTCGAGCCGAATACAGCCAATACATGGATCCGTGTACAGACTATGATCGAGAATTTCCTGAATCAGCAGTGGCAGGACGGAGCTTTGGCAGGAAGTAAGCCTGAAGAAGCGTATTACGTAAGTGTAGGTTTAAACAAAACCATGTCAGCTCAGGATATCCTGGAAGGAAAAATGAACATCGAAATCGGTATGGCAGCAGTACGTCCGGCTGAATTTATTGTCCTTCGTTTTTCACACAAATTACAGGAAGCATAAAATAAATTAATAACAATAAATATACATACATTATGAGTACATATCCATTAGTAAAGTTTGCCTTTGAAGTAGATTGGGGCGGAACAAAAGTAGGATTCCAGGAAGTATCGGGATTAAATGCGGAAGCTGCTTTGATTGAATACAGACACGGAGCAAGTCCTGATTTCAGCAAGATTAAAATGCCGGGATTGAAAACTTACAGCAACCTTACGTTAAAGAGAGGGACTTTCAAAGGAGATAATGAATTTTTTGAATGGTTTCAGACGATTCAGCTCAATACAGTAGAGAGAAGATCCATTACAATTTCTCTTTTGGATGAGAATGGAGAGCCTGCAGTAACCTGGAAAGTAAAAAATGCATTCGTTCTTAAAGTGAATTCAACAGATCTGAAAGCAGAAGGAAATGAAGTTGCCATTGAGACACTGGAAATTGCACACGAAGGATTAACTATCGAAAATAACTAATCATGGCTCTTTTATATCCTCCAACCAGTTTCTCTTTTATTGTTAATGGGATCTCGACAACAGAGGGTATTGACTCCAGATTTCAATCGATCTCCGGTTTATCAACAGAAATTCCAACTGAAGAATATGCCGAAGGAGGCGAAAACAGATTTACTCATCAGCTTCCTTTGAGACCAAAATATCCTAATTTAGTTCTTAAACGTGGATTGATCGTAAGTTCCGGATTGATCAGCTGGTGCAGAAATGCGATGGAAAACTTCGAGTTCGAACCAAGAGATCTGATCATTACCCTTTCAGGAGGTCTACAATCTACAGCACCTTTAATGGTTTGGAATGTAGTTGGAGCATATCCTGTAAAATGGGAAGTTTCAGAATTCAACGCAGAAGAAAGCAAACTTGCTATTGAAACCATAGAACTGAAATACAGATATTTCACAATACCCTCATCATTAGCAAGCTTAGGCTTGTAATTTCTAAATCTAATCTAAGCACGGGAAGTGTGTTAGTTTTCAGATAACATTCAGCAAAATTTTTCAGATAAATAACAAGAGATTGGTCTATAGTAAGACTGAACGCACTTTTCATGTGCTTAGATTTTTTAAAATAAATATGTTAAATCATTGGTTATTAGTGTTTTTGGATATTAATAATTGATAAAAAAACAAACGAAATGCCAATAGAAATAAAAGAGCTTCACATTAAAATAAATGTGGATGAAAAAGCAGCAGCAACAACAAATGCAACATCAGTTGATGAAGCAAAAATTATGCGGGCAATTAGTGAAAGTGTAGAACAAATGTCAAATATTGAAAAACGTAAAAAAGAAAGATAATGGGAGGAGAAATTATGAAAGTAAAAATAGATTCTTACGAGGATTCTAGTTATAAAAAAATAAAAACCAGAGGGGCTTTTAAAGCCCTTATTAATCCAACTGGGTTTTCTTTTACACGTAAAAACGATTTTAATAAGGAACAGGCAAGCGGAGCAAGTGATGGTGAACAAAAATTTGATAAGACTTCCGCTCCGTCTTTACAATTGGAATTTTTATTCGACGGTACAGGAGTAGTAAAAGATAACCCTGGTAATAAGCTTATAAATAAGATAAAAGAAGGTTTAGGAAAAAAAGATCCTTTCAGTAAAACATCTGTTACCCAGCAGTTGTATGACTTCTATGAAGCAACTGGACAATATGATGGTACAATTCATAAACCGTATAATGTCATCATTATTTGGGGAAAATTTGAATTTAAGGGAATCCTTAACGAATTTACAATAGATTATAAATTATTTAATAATGATGGGACTCCTTTAAGAGCTATCGGAAAAGCAAATTTCGGCGGATCAATTAGTAAAGAACTTGCCGCAAAAATTGCAAAAACAACTTCTCCAGACCTTACCCATAAAAGAACTGTACAAGACGGAGATACACTTCCTCTAATGACCGAAAGAATTTACGGAGATTCTAAATACTATCTGGAAGTCGCTAAAATAAATGGCCTTATCAATTTCAGACAGTTAAAACCCGGGAGCGAGCTCTACTTTCCACCTATAGAAAAAACATCATAAAATGAACAATAGCGGATACATACAAACAGCAAGGACTTCCGATTTAATAACTTTTAAGGTGATGTCCGGAGGTACCGAATTGCCTGGTAAATACGGAGTTAAAAGCATTGTTGTAGAAAAAGAAGTCAACAGAATCCCTTATGCTCGTATCGTTATTTTAGATGGAAGCGTACCAGAACAGGATTTCAAGCTAAGTAATGAAGAACTGTTAATACCCGGAAAAGAAATCGAAATTACAGCAGGATATCACTCTGAAGAAGAAACCATTTTTAAAGGAGTTGTTGTAAAACATAATATAAAAGTCAGAAGTGGCTCTTCTTACCTGATTATCGAATGCAAAGATAAAGCTGTAAAAATGACTTTAGGAAGAAAAAGCAAATATTTCTACGACAGCAAAGACAGTGATATCATTGAAGAATTGATTGGTAACAGCGGTGCCACTGCCGATGTTGAAGCGACTTCAAATTCACATAAAGAATTGGTTCAGTATCAAGCTTCTGATTGGGATTTTATGTTAACCAGAGCACAGGCAAACGGTAAATTATGTTTTGTTGAAGATGGAACGGTGAAAGTAGCGAAACCTGATTTTAGTGGAAAAGAAGTGGAAACCGTTGTTTACGGATCTTCTGTACATGAGTTTGATGGTGAAATTGACGCAAGAGATCAATTCAACAAAATTACAGCTAAAACCTGGAGCTATACCGATCAGGAACTGACAGAAGTGGAAGCTCAGGATCCGGCTATTAACCTGAACGGAAATCTTTCATCCGGAGATTTAGCGAAAGTTTTCGGAATTGAAGATCTTCAGCTTAAACACGGCGGAAATCTTACTCAAAACGAACTACAAGATTGGAGTGATGCTAAAGCAACTTTCCAACAATTAGCAAAAACACGAGGAAGGGTAAAATTCCAGGGAATTCCATCAGTAAAACCGGGAGTTTCATTAACGCTCCAGGGAGTAGGGAACCGATTTAACGGGAAAATATACGTTACAGGTGTCCGTCATGAAATAGCCGATGGAAACTGGTTGGTAGATGCTCAGTTTGGGCTTTCTCCAACATGGTTTTCAGAAACTTATGATATAAGCGAAATGCCGGGCTCAGGAATTATTCCTTCCATAAGCGGATTGCATATCGGTGTTGTATCACAGTTAGAATCGGATCCGGATGGGGAAGACAGAATTTTAGTACAAATACCCATTATTAATAACGAAGAAGAGGGAATTTGGGCAAGAGTAGCCACTCTTGATGCCGGAGAAAACAGAGGATCATTTTTCAGACCGGAAATCGGGGATGAGGTCATTATCGGTTTTATTAATGATGATCCTAATGATGCAGTGGTACTGGGAATGCTGAACAGCAGCACAAAACCCGCTCCGCTTGTAGCTTCTGATGAGAACAACGAAAAAGGATTTGTTACCCGAAGCGAAATGAAAATGATCTTTAATGACGACAAAATCTCTTACACCCTTGAAACACCAAAAGGAAAAAAAGTGATCCTGGATGAAGATGCAGACATCATTAAAATAGAAGATGAACATTCCAATATAATTACGCTTAATAAAGACGGCATTAGTATAGAAAGTGGGAAAGACATCAAGATGAAAGCAAAAGGCGATATCAAGATGGAAGGAACTAATATCAATATCAAAGCAAGTGCTCAGTTAAAAGCAGAGGGAAGCTCAGGTTCTGAACTTAAATCAGGTGCGGTGACTGTTGTAAAAGGATCTCAGGTAAAAATCAATTAATCATGAAACCGGCAGCAAGAATTACAGATATGCATACCTGTCCTATGGTGACAGGAAATGTTCCGCATGTAGGCGGACCCATTATCCCTGCAGGAGAACCTACCGTGCTTATCGGTGGAAAACCCGCAGCCAGAGTAGGAGATAAAGCAGTGTGTACAGGTCCCATAGATACTATTGCATCAGGTTCTTCAAGTGTTTTGATAGGCGGAAAACCTGCCGCAAGAATGGGGGATTCCACTGCTCATGGAGGCGTAATAAGCGCAGGTGAAACTACTGTTTTAATAGGCGGATAATAAGAGAAAGGTTTTATATGATAATAACGCCATTTAAATAAACATCAATAATAAAACGGTTAGAACAAACCAAACTCTATGCTACAGATGCAAGATGTTACAACTAAATATAATACAAAATAACGTATGAAAATAAATACAGATTTTTTAGGAATAGGCTGGAGCTTTCCGCCTGAGTTTAATGAAACTGAAGGAAAACTGGCAATGACCACCGATGTGGAAGACATCAATAATAGCCTTATTATTTTATTGTCAACACGTCCTGGGGAACGGGTAATGTTTCCGGACTATGGATGTGATTTGCAGGAAATGCTCTTTAAGCCGTTAGATTTAACGCTTATTACACAGATGAAAGGAATCATCGAACGTGCGATTTTATATCACGAACCTAGAATCAACATTTTAAGTATTGATATTGATACCCAGCAAGAACTTGAAGGCGAAGTGTTGATAAAAATTGACTACGAAGTAAGAAATACGAATACAAGAAGCAATATTGTTTTTCCTTTTTATAAAGAGGAAGCTACTGAAATTTACTGATTACGGGATGTCTGTAGCCATTTTGAATACTACCAACATTACAATAAGTATTGCATCTGACCATAGAAAGATAAATATAAACAAATGAAAAAAACAGATACATTTTCACATTATCGTGAAGGAAAATCACAAATGCAGCGCTTTTTAGCAGAATTAGATCCTGGCAATCTTGAATTACACGATTTCGATTTGTTTGATTGGCTATTATTTGCAAACAATTTTGCGAAGCGTGTAAAATATTTTGATAAAGATGATAATACAACACCAAAAGGAAACTGGGGAAACTTTTTCTTGGGTGATGATGATACTGATACTATACCACGTAGAGAGAGTGTTGAGTATAAAAGTATGAAAAAACAGGTTGCAGACCTTATTTCCCAGTTTGAACAAGACAGTAATTTAACGCCTCACCTCACTTTATTTGTTTGTTTTTTAAAATTATTGGATTTCTCAAAAAAAGCCTTCAATAATTTAACAAAAAGACATCTGGATTTCTATTATAACGAAATTCTTCAGATTGAAAAAAATGATGCCAAAGAAGACAAAGTCTATGTGATTTTTGAATTGGCCAAAAAAGCAATTCAGGAAAGAATACCAAGCGGTACATTGCTGGATGGTGATAAAGATGCGAACGGAAAAAAACGTATTTACAAAACAGGCGAAGAGCTTATCGCCAATCAGGCAAAAGTAGTCGAGCTCAAAAGTTTCTTAAACGACGTTGAAAAAGGAGAACTGAAAATGGCTCCGGTTGCCGACACAGCCGATGGTCTGGGTGATAAATTGCCGGAAGACAGCAACTATTGGTGGCCGTTTGGATATAATTCTGATGAAACAATTTCAGGTAAGTCTATTTATAAAGAGCTTCCAACAGCTAAACTGGGCTTTTCGGTGGCATCTTCATTATTTGAATTGAACGAAGGTGAACGAACAGTAACGCTTACCATAGACTTTAATAAAAATTCAGCACAGAAATTTCAGGGTTTATCAGCCGGAGATATTGAAAACAATATTAAAGTCCTGTGCAGCGGAGAAAAAGAATGGCTCTCCGGAATGCCCTTACGATGTATAAGAAAAAGCGCAGACCAGCTGGTGCTTTCTTTTACATTAACGAAAGAGGCTCCTGCCGTGGTAAAATACAATCAGGATGTTTTGTTACAAACTTTTCAGACGGATTTCCCTGTGGTAAGATTCATGATCGAAGGACCACAGTATTACGATATTTACGAAGCTCTTGCGGAAAAGTCGGTGAAAAATGTAGAAGTAGCTGTAGATGTAAAAGGTGTAAGATCTCTTCAGATCGAAAACGACAGCAGCTCACTAAATGCTGAAAAACCGTATTATCCGTTCACCGCACAACCGGTTAAAGGATCTAATTTTTACATCAAATATCCTGAAATGTTTTCCAAAAAATGGGAAAATGCAGCGATCATCATCAACTGGAAAAATACACCGGATTCAATAACCAATTTATACAGGGGGTATGTAATTCAGCCGAATCAAAACATCAGTGTAAAACAATTTGAATCGTTGGAAGGCCCGTCGGTTGTTCGTTCAGATGCTTATTTCACCGCAGATACAGCAATATTGGAAAAAGAGGTGTGGCGCGAGAAAGGCAATAATATTGAACTGTTCAGAAAAATGGAAAACGGTTATCAAACACAATTTTCCATTCTAAACACCAGTACGGATCCCGGAACGAGCGAGGCAATCAGATTGACGCTCAACCAGTCGGCATTACAGGATGTGTACCCTAAATTATACACATTGGCATTATCCAGCGATCCCGGTAAAAATAAACTTGTTCCGAACGAACCATATATTCCTTTCGCGGAAGATATCGAACTGAGCTACAGTGCACGAGAAATTGCATATTCTTATTTAGATAAAGATTCAAACGGAAAAGCTGCCAAAAGCAAAGGGGTACAGTTGTACCACGAAGACGTATTCGGGCAATATGAAAAAGAAACTGAAACGAAAAGCATTGTTCCCGTACATGAAAATGGAGGCGAATTGTACATTGGCCTCGAAGCGGTACCGCAAACTACCGTTTCCCTGCTGATCCAGATGCTGGAAGGAAGTGAAAACCCTTTAGTGGATACTTTCGATGAAAAAGAGTTCATCGAATGGCATATCCTGTCCGGCAATACATGGATCGACCTTTCACAAAGTATGCTGAAAAACGAAACGAGAAAGTTCTTGGAATCAGGTATTGTAAAGTTTAAAATTCCTAAAGATATCAATACCAGCCACACAAGATTCACCGATGGATTAGTCTGGATCAGGGCTAAATCAAGAAGGAGCTATGATGCCGTATGTAAAGTTCAGGGAATATATAGTCAGGCTGTTTTGGCAACATTCCAGAATCAGGATAATGATTTGTCCCACTTAAATAACGGATTAGAAGCGAATACCATCAAGAAGCTTATTACCAGAGTACCTCAGGTAAAATCGGTTAACCAGCCTTATAATTCATTCGATGGTAAATACAAGGAAGCAGATGCGGAGTTTTACAGACGTGTAAGTGAACGGCTGAGACATAAACACAGAGCAATTACGCAATGGGATTATGAAAGTTTAGTATTGCAGGAATTCCCGGAAGTTTTTAAGGTAAAATGCTTAAACCATACTTCTGAAACTTCATATATGGCTCCCGGCCATGTTACCCTGATGGTAGTACCGAACATTAAAAATAAAAATGCTTTTGATATCTACCAGCCAAGAGTGAGTAGAGCCAGTCTGAACAGAATTCAAAATTATGTAAATGAATTAAATACGATGCATGTTACTGCTCAGGTAATCAATCCTAATTATAAAGAAGCCAAAATAGAAGCAAGGGTTAAATTCTTCGAACAATACGATGAAACGTTCTATATCAGACAATTGGATGAAGATATTAAAAAATATATCTCTCCCTGGGCTTTTACAGACTCAAAGGACATTGATTTTAATGTAGAATTAAATGTCAATCAGTTGGTAAGCTACCTGGAGCAGCTGTACTATGTGGATTATATCGATGAGATCAAAATACTGGTGAATAATGTTTTGCAAAGACAATCTCTGATCGAAGTGGATCCGAAATCTATCCTGGTATCTGCTAAACAGCATAATATTACGATTACAGATCAGGTATGTATTTAATAATAAAAAGAAGAGAACATAATTATGTCAGAAAATAAGCACATTAGTATATCAAAAAATATAGAAACCGGAGATCAGACCGATTTTCATTTTCTACGCAGAACAGGTATTGAATACATAGAAGAACTGGGAGGAAAACTTTGGACAGATTATAACTCCCACGATCCCGGTATTACCACTTTAGAAGTGTTGAGCTATGCCATAACAGATCTTGGGATGAGAATGAATCTGAATATGGAAGATATCTTAGCATCCGAAGATGTAAACAAAGATATTCATACGCAGTTTCTAAAAGCTACAGAAATTTTGCCTTCCAGACCTCTTAACGAGCTTGATTACAGAAAACTATTTATAGATATCAGTTCAGTAGCGGGTCATAAAAGACCCATCCGCAACTGTTGGCTGGTCCCTAAAAATGAAACATTGTATGTGGATTGTAAAACAGGGCAGATAGACTTCGAGCCTATTGGGGAAAAGACACAGTACTTCAATATAAAAGGGCTATATGATCTGTATGTGGATTATGCTGAAGATATTGATCAAGTAGGTACAGGATGCGAAAAATCTAATATCAAAACTCAGATATTAGATCGCTATCACGCCAATAGAAGTCTTTGCGAAGATTTAGCCGAAATTAAAGAAGTTGAAACCCAAAAAGTCGCTGTATGTGCCCGTATCGGACTGGTAAACAAAGCTGATGAAGAGCTGGTACATGCCAAAGTAATACGAACAATCAACAATTACTTATCTCCGGAAGTTCATTTTTATTCATTAAAACAAATGCTGGAAAAAGGGCTGACTACGGATCAGATTTTTGAAGGACCGCTTTTGGATAATGGTTTTATTGATACTGAAGAACTTAAAAACAGCCAGTTGAGAAGAGAAGTCCGTGTTTCCGATATCATCAGTGAAATTATGAAAATTGATGGGGTTAAAGAAATCCATGAAATCTCTATTGCAGGCTGTGATAATGTGATCAAGCAGACCAACGATTGGCTGATCTGTATTGAAAAAGGCAGAAAACCGGAATTGTGTGAGCTAAGTTCATTCAGCTACAGTAAAGGTTCTCTTCCTTTAAATATCAATGACAAAAAAGTTCAGGATTATTTAGAAACTCTTAAAAGAGAAGAAGAAGTACTGAGAGATAATGCCAGATTAAATAAAGAATTGGCTTTACCACAGGGAACATCCTATGATATTGCCAGCTATGCTACTATTTTAAATGAATTTCCGGATACTTACGGAGTAGGAATATCAGGGATTATAGGGAATAAGACTCCCGAAAGAGAAGCTTTGGCAAAGCAGCTAAAAGGATATTTATTGTTTTTTGATCAGATACTTGCCGGTTACTTCAAACATCTTGAAAAAGTGAAAGAAGTATTGAGTATTAATGGTGGTTTAAAAAGAACATTCTTTACACAGGCTCTTAAAAATATTAAAGGTTTTGATGAATTGGTTCCTAACTATCCTGAAAATGATGATGAACTTACAGATTCCCTGTATGAGGAGCTGGATAATAGTGTAGAACGCCGAAATGAAGTTTTGGATCATTTGATTTCCCGTTTTGCTGAAACATTCAGTGACTATACTTTCTTAATGAAATCATTATACGGAAAATCTACCGATGAAATTGTACTGAGCAACAAAGAAAAATTCCTGAGTGAATACAAATCATTAAGTAAAGACCGCGGATTAGGCTATAATTATATCCTGTTTGCAGATTCAGATCTTTGGAATACAGATAATATTTCCGGGGTACAGAAAAGAATAGCCCGTTTGTTGGGAATTAAAAATTATCAGCAAAGGAGCTTATCCCAATCACCAGTTTCGATTATCAAAACAGAAAATAGTGAAGGGAAGGCAAGCTATACCTGGAAAATAAAAGATGCAGAGAGCAATATTATCTTATCATCTGTCAATACTTATCAGATTGAGTATGCTGCAACCAAGAATCTTAATGAAGCAATTTATCAAACGATTCAGATCGATCAGGAAGATCTGGAAAATGCATTGAAGAAATTGGATGAAGATGATCCAGATACCATAGAAAAACTAAAAAACTGCCAGGATGATTACTGTCTGATTGGAAATATTAAAATCCGTGTTTCGGCAGGAGGTAACTACTATTTTGAAATTGTAGATGATACCGTTGAGAAAAATGTGATTGCCACTCATAAAATGACCAATCCTTATTCCACGCTGCAAGAGTTGAAAGATGGAATCAGGGAGATTGTAAGATATTTTAAATATGACTTTACCGAAGAGGGAATTTTTCTTGTCGAGCATTTATTGCTTAAACCAACGGCTAAAGATTATAAAATCGTGGGTGGCATTGGTTGTATGTCGATAGAAGAAACCTTCAAAGTGATGTACGATATTGAAACCGAAGATTCAGCAACGGAATCGGTGGAATATTCGGAAGCGTTCATGTCTTCGTGTGAAGAAGACTGCGAAACAGATGTTTTCGATCCTTATTCCTATCGAGTAAGTGTAGTACTTCCGGGTTTTGCTTATCGTTTTCAGGATCCTGATTTTAGACGCTATGCAGAAACAGTTATCAGACAAGAAATTCCGGCCCATGTTCTGGCAAAAATTTGCTGGGTAGGAGATCGGCTGAGCGAAAAAGAAGCGGCTCAGAATGACCTTGCGGAATTTGAAGTTGCCTTTAAAAAATACCTTTCAGATAAGTCGAAAAACAATACTGCTAATCTTGGAAACAGCATTCATGATTTATTGATTGCTCTTACCAATCTGAACAATATTTACCGACCGGGAAGACTTTTGGACTGTGCAATGGAAGATGATGACGATTTAGACGGAAAAATCATATTAGGACAATCAAACATATAAAAATTGACAAACAATGAATACTAAATTAGATAATGTAACAACCCAATATAGGAAGTTCAACGAAAATCAGGTACTAACCGAGGGGCAACTCAATGAATTTATCGATTATTTCGAGGATCAGGACAGGCTGTCACGAACACGATTGAGTGGTGTAGGAGTGGTATGTGGTTTTAAATCAGAATACACGAATCTGCTGTTGCCGACTGAAATTGATATGGTGGGAAAAGCAGGATTAGATGATCCTTTCCTTCAGACTATTCTAATTGCACAGGGAGCCGGAGTTACTACAGACGGAGATCTGATAACGCTGCGTAAAAAAGGAGCGAATGCATCAGAAGTTTTAATCGACTTCAGCGATGTAAGATATAAATACTATAGAGATTATACGGATGTCGTCAGATATGAGCATTTCCGTATTGGCGGTCAGCAAATACCTCTTATAGAGCTGATCACTGAAGAAGAATATAGCGAGCTGATAGCAGGAGGCGCTAATGCAGCAGATTTTAAGCTATTCGGAACCATTCAGAATATATATGATAAAATTATTATTCTGTATTTGGAAAGCTATTCCAATGAAGAGACACCATGTCAGGACGCTGACTGTGACAATACGGGAGCAGAGCAGGTATCCAATCTTAGAGTGCTTCTGGCGGATTCGCAGTCTGTGGTTGATCTTATGGATAAAGGTGATGCAAAAGATACCCTTTATAAACTTCACAATACTTACGAAGAACTTTTTGATCACTTACCTAAAATAGAAGCTAAAAGAGTTATTTTAGATCCGAGCATTACAAAAGCATCCGATTTAAAATCAAGATTTCAAAATGCTATTGGAACTGTTACGGATCTGACTGATGGTTTTGGTGCCATTGCGAAAACTTTTAATATAAGTGTTAATTTAGGAGGTGAATCATTGTTTAGCAAATTGAATTCTTTAATGTATCCTAAAACGGCAGGGGTATTAGATGAATATCAATACAGATATGACTTGCTGAAAGATTTAATCGATACATACAACGAAATAAAAGAATTGATATTGCATCTGGATGTTGATTGCTGCCCGAGTATAGCATCATTCCCTAAGCATCTCATGTTAGGTCCTGTCGGTGCAAGGTTGGAATTAGGAGATCATACTCCTTTCCGTCACAGTTTTTATAATTCACCTGTAACTACAAATGATGATGAGAACTACGAAAGAGTTATAATGCTTTCCAATCGTTTTGTACAGAAAATTAATGGATTTCAATCATTCATAGGGCCTGTTAAAATTATTCCTTCTAATCTATATGTAAGATTGGGGAATAAAGCAATACCGTATTATTATCGTGTTGATAAGCCACTATTGGTTCAGTGGAATTATGAAAAAACAAAAACTGATAGAGAAGCCTATAATTTAAGTTATCATACAGCCAATTTAGCGGGAGACGACTTTGTTCAGAATCCGTTGAATTATAATATTGATGACAATGATTTCTATAGAATTGAGGGGCATCTCGGGTTGCCATATAAAACAGCATTACAAAACATCAACGATCTTAAAACAAAATATGGATTGGCTTTTGATGTTATTGCATTGGTATTGCAAAAAGGGGAAAAACCTGGTGAAGAAGTGCCGGTGAAAGAAAAAACAGTATCAATAGAAGATCTTAGAAAGCAATTGCTATCCATTTCCAGTGATATTAGTAATCAGAAAATTAGTTCACAAAGTTTACTAAACATCTCCAAGTTAGACGATAAATTAAGATTGCTGAATCAGGTTGAATTCGCAAAAGAAACATCATCCGAAAGTGTTACCGTTGTAAGACAGGATCCTAAAAAAGACGATGTTGTAAGTGAGCTTTTAAGCGAATTTTTAGAGAGAAAGTCAGGTTTAGAGCATGTGGCTGGTGTAGAGCCGGGGGGAACTTTTGTTTTAATTTATGAATCAGAAACAAACAATCAGGTTTTAGCCGATTTCTCATTGCCTTACTTGTGCTGTTCTAAAAAAGATCCTGTATTCCTGGCACTACCGGAAAGCAAATTATGTCAAAACGATGCTCCGATGGCTATTACGACTGTTCCGTTAGATGGTCAGGTGAAAGCTTTTGTAAATGGTACTCAGATACCGGCAATTACACAATCCGGAGGTCAGAGCTTCTTAGATCCTTCTCTGGTGAATGCAGCGTATTTCGGACAGACCATTACTTTCACGGTTAATGATGATGAGGTTGAGGCACAATTGGTTGTCTACGAACAACCAAACGTATCTGTAACTGCAGGAAATATAAGCTACGGAGTAGATACGTCAGATCCGGATGCTACGGTAGATTTCCATGTGAGTGTTCCTAGTGGCAGTACAGGACTTACTTATGTATTTAACTTTGGGGACGGAACAGCACCGTTATCTTTAAGTGCTTTACCAGGTAATGGAATTGTTCAGCATAAATACAATCTTGTTGCAGGGCAGGAGGATGTATTCAATCCAACGCTTACTGTAACTAACGGAAATGGCTGTAGTAAAACAGTTGCTGTAGCTCCATTAAAATTAAAAGGGCAAATGACGGTTGTGTGTTTAAATGGAATGAAGGTGGTGATTCTTTATAGAGATGGTATAGATCCGGGACACACTTGTAATGATGCTAGTTTTAATTTAAAAGGAAACGGTATTTTAATTCAGGGTGCAACTCCTTACAATGATCCAAGAGGAATTATCAAAGGGAATATCCATTTAAGTAATACGTTGGGAAGCCAAGATGCAAAAAATTATTATCCTACAAATGCAACAAGTGGGTTTAGCAGACAAAATACAATTGTTATAACACAGGCGGAAGCACAGCAAATCGCGTTGCTATCACCAGATGGTTTTGTGAAGTTCTCTCTTGAATGTGCATTAGATTATTGTCATACAGGTGTTGCCTTTACTCAGATTTTCCTGGCAAATGCTACAACACCTATTTACTCAGGTTATCCGAATGGTAACTTCTTAGAAATAAATCCTTGTACGGGAGTAACAAGATAAGAAATTCTGAAAAGGAGTAAGTGTATAACTTCATGGGCAGTCACTCTGCCTGTGAAGTTTACTAAAAGACTTTAATAAATCATTAAAAAATTAATAATAATGAATAATCAATTAAGTGATATATCATCTCTACGTAATATATCGACTCAATACCGCAAATTCAGCAAAGGACAATATATAGAGTATACCCAGTTCAACGAGTTTTTGGATTTTTTTGAAGACCAGGACCGTTTATCCAGGGTAATGTTGCAGGGAGTGGGTGTGGTATGTGGTCTCAAGCCCAGTCTTACGTATTCAAATAGGCTGTTGAGCGGTATACAGCTTTCTCAGGGAGTGGCGCTCACTACTGATGGAGATTTACTGACCCTGAATAATACGAGTGTGGTAAGTGAAGAATTGTACGTAAGTGATTTGAAAACCATCAAGATAGAAAATAAAAAATATACCCATTTTAAAATATATGATAATTTCAAAGTACACTATCCTGCATTTCATGTGAACAACGGCAGAGGAAGCCAGGTTGAGCTGTGGGAATTGGCAACGGCCCAGGAAGCTAATTCGGACTTTCAGCCCATCAGTAACCTTTCAGATTTGGATGACAAATACCTGTTGCTGTATTTAGAAAATTACGAAAAAGAAGTTAAGCCTTGTAGAGGAGTGGATTGTGATAACCATGGAGTTCAACAAATTCGTAACCTTAAAGTATTGCTTACTTCGGCGGCAGGAATTAATAATATTATTGGAGATAACCTGTTGCCATTACCTGATATAGATGGTACAATTCCGAAAAAAATAAAAGATCTTATCCATCCTCATCCTTTGTTTATAGATAAAATATTGAAGGCTGAAAAGCAAGAACGGGTGATTGTAGAGCGGCTTATTTTAGAAAAAGGAGTGGAAACGCAATTTACTTCTTCAGACGTAAAGGAGCTGTATGTTGCTGCTTTGGAAAAAATTAATTATGGTGAGTTTGTATTTGATAAAATCAATAAAATCTCAGAAATAATAGGAGTTCAGGGTGCAGATCATGCATCTTTTAAAAATAGATTGCAGGAGTTTTTTGTTCAACGTTTTGGTTTTCAGTATGCTTATGATGTTGTGAAAGATGTAATGGATACCTATTCTGAAATTATAAAGTTGCTTCCCAAATCTTTTACTAAAGGCTTTCCGGATTTAGATTCTTTTCCTAAACACGTTTTGCTAGGGAAATTAACATCAAATATCCATCTAGATTCGTTTAGGCATCAGTTTTATAATTCTCCTGTTTTAGATGATGAAAAAGCAATGGAAAGAGTTAAAATGCTAATCAGTCGTTTCGTTCAGCAGGCACAGAATGTTAGGTTTTCAATTAGTTATGAGGAAGAAGCAAGAATTAAAATTATTCCATCACAAAAATTAAATCCTTTAAGTAATAAAGCAGTTCCTTTCTACTATCAGGTTACAGGAGAATTGCTAAAAGCCTGGAATTTTGATAAAACAAGCAATCGATCGGCTGCAGATAATTTAGGGTATGCTATTGATTTCTTTTCACCCAATACACAAATGCCTGATAGTCCTTTAAATTTTAATATAGATAAAAATTCATTTTATAATATTGAAGGTCATCAGGGAATGTTTTATGAGGATGCTCTTCAACAAATAAAAGAAATCAGGGATAAGCAGCAGCTGGGATTTGATGTTATGGTTTTGTCTCTGGAAGAATTGGTAGATAATAAAGATCTGTTTAAAGCGTATTTCAATGATTATGTAGAAGAACATCCGGGATTGGAACATAAACGAGGTGTAGAGCGAGGAGGTACCTTTGTAATGGTTTATGAAACTATTGGAAGAGATTCAACAGTTATTGCAGATTTTTCACTGCCATATATATGTTGTACTCCGAAATCTGTAATTAAATTGAGTTTACCGAATACGGTTATCTGTGCCAAATCTGAACCTATACCTTTTACGGTGTTCCCTACGAATGGAATAGTAAAAGCTGTTGTGGATGCTAAATTAAACGGAGGTGTAACAGTAAGAAACGGATTGTATTTCTTTGATCCCCAGGTAGTAAGTCCTGAATTATATGGTCAGGAAATTACCTTTACTGTAAACGGGAAACCTACCACTTGCAATATAAAAGTTACTTCACAGCCAGATGTAAATATCGTTGTAGATTCTGTTTATTATCCGGAAGCCGGTTCTAATGCAACAACCATAATCCTTAAAGTTTCAGGAAAAAACGGGCAAAATTTTGCAGACTATACGTATAGTTGGGATTTCCTGGATAATGGCGGTTGGGTTACCCAGAATCCGGATGCAAAAGGATTGGTAAGCTATACTTTTTATAATCTGTCTCCTGCAAAAATTCCGACAATAAGAATAAATGTGGGCGGAAGCGGATGCTCTCAAAGCATAAATATCAACAATTGGTATGATTTTCCTGTTGCTCCTTCTGTTGTAATAAATAATATTGACTTCACAGGAGGTGTCCAATGTTGCGAGAGTATTCCTCCTGTTATTAAGCTTAATCTAAAAAGTCCGCAGGAATTTTATCTGTCCCAAGGTAATTCCTTTACATTAAAAGGGGAAAATCCGGGAGTGCAAACGCCTCTTTATTCATGGGTTCAGACCTATGGTCCGGTAGTAACGCTTTCCGGAATAACTAAACCAGATCTATTGGTAACAGATTTTCGTATTGAAACATATAAATTCAAGCTTACGGTTGTTGATGCTGATAGCGGAGCATTTGCTACTCAGGAAGTAGAAGTAAATGTGTATGAATGATAAGATACTGCATTTAAAAGGGGTGATTATGAAATTTAAATTAAAATCACCTCTTATGCATCAATAAAAATATAATAACAATAAAAATAAAATAATGGCAACAGCAGAATGCAAAATTTCATTTGGAATAGATTATACATCTTCCGTGCCAGTAACAAATACGGCTGCAACTGTGTCGTACGGAATTCAGGGATCTGGAAATCCGACAGTTATAAGTAATATAGATCCCAATAGTGTGGTAGAGCTTCCTGTCATTCAGACTCCTGGTGATTACGATTTGACAGTAGAATTGTCCGCTGGCGGAGTTCTTGCTACCAAAACGGGCTCCTTTACAATAGGAAATTGTAGTTCATTATCCTGTAAAGAACCACAGATTAATGAAATAGAAATAAAAAACAATGGCCAGATCGTAATGGATTATTTTGTTGACCCTACGGATCTTGCTACACCGGAATATCAGATAGCAACAGATCAGTACTTCAACAATATTATTCAGATGAAAATAGACTTTGATTATACTCCAATCGAAAATGTTTTTATGAATAATGGAAATTATACTTATTCAAGAGAATTATACATTAGGGTAAGAAAGCATTGTTTCTTTAAATCTGTAGGGATTTCAGGTGTTTCTGGTTGGTCTAATGTGGTTAAGTTTACGTCCGGAAGATGGTCTATGCAAAAAGCTCCTTATACTTTCGATGCATATTGTGTATCGGGAAAATTTGAAGACCCAGTTTACACAGATGCTAAAATTTGTTTGACAGGAAGCACATTACTCAAAACTATCAATCTTAATACAGTTACTCCGCAAGTGGGAAGTTTTATTTATTTGACTGATGGTACAACCCCTGCATTGCCCCCATACTTAAGTAGTTTTGATACAGGTGGAGTAAGTGTAGGATTCAATGAAAATGGAATCAGATGGGTGAGATTTGCAAATGATAATGAAAATAAAATCTATGAGGTAGAAAAAGATGGTCGGATCATTGGTGTTTCATCAATATACCACTGTGAAGTTAATTAAAGACTAAATAAAAATCCTCAATTTTTTTGAGGATTTTATTCACTCTATCTTCTATTATTTTTACGTCTCGTACTTATAATATTGAAAAGCTTGGCAACATCTTTCAGGTGGATTTCAAAATCTTCATAATATTCATTTAAAGAATGAAGAGTAATAATGCCTTTCTCAACATCATGGTTGATGATTCGTTTTACCAAGATTCCTTTTTCTTTGTGGACGATCACAAAATCCCATTTATCATAATGTAGCTTACTCAGCCAATAATCCTGTCTTATATTTCTGCATAATATAATGTCACCTTCAAGATAGCTTTCGTAGGATCCGTTATCCATGCTGTCCCCTTTTACTTCAAAACACATGTACTCGCCTCGGTGCTCCACATCATCCGTAAAAGGAATAGTAGGTAAGCTCTCGATGTATTCTTCATCTGCAAAGTTATGTAAATAACCAGCCTGTGCATATTGATTCGCAAGAGGAACATTCATGATTTTTAAATCTGAAAAAACAACGGGCGAGGCACTGTTATTTAATTTCTTTTGTTGTTCCTGAAGTAGATTGGTCACAAAATAAGCAGTTGTTTCTGGTATTTTTCGTTCGCCTTTTTCCCAATATTGTACAGCTCTAGTACCAACTCCTATGGATTTTGCTATATCAGCCTGCTTCATGTTTAGCTTCTTCCTGATTTCTTTGAATTCTAAATAGTTCATTTTGATATGTTTAGGGTTACTTTTAAAAATAAATACGTAAAAAATTCGTTTTTTATTTTGAAAAACGAACAATGTTCGTATATTTGTTTCGCTGTTAAAATGGTACAGCACAAATATACAAATTATATTTATAATTTAATATTTATTTGATTTTTAAATGTCCTGTTTATAGTTGTTTGCGATTTTTTACAGGGATTTGATAATTGGTTTATGTTGCAGGTATCTTATATCCGGATCTTGTTTTTTTAGCTTTTTATAGCATAAATTAAATAAATAAGAAATTTTTTAACCTATTTAAGTGTAAAAATTGCATTTTTAAAGAGGGGTTTTATGTGAATTTTGTGCATTTTTAAATGTTTTTTGTTGATAAAAATGCGCTTTTATATGACTAAATAAGATGCTGGGCTTAAACCAGGAACGTAAAACTGCTGTTTAGAATAACATGATCAATGAATTACTATTAGCAGTAAAATTGTTAAAATATCTAAGGATAAAATAAATTAAATGTTGAGCTCTTTTAAACAAATTAAGTAATGATGCTTAATGTTAACAAAATATCGATTATTTGTAAACATAAGGAAGTCATTTACTACAAGTAACAGTAATAAGTTGGTGTGTTGTTTCTATCGAAAAATACATGATATCAACTTCTTAAAATCAAAATTAATACCTGATTAGACACCCTTTCAAAGACTTAAATATTGTCTTTGGGGACTCTTATTGACTTAATTAAAGAATAAAAATGTAAACAAAATAAAACATTAATATATAAAACTCCTAACCAAAATGAAACGTAGCAAAGAATTAGTAGAAAAAAGAAAAGATTTTGTTATTGAATATGTAAAACGTAATCAAAACAAACAGATGAAAGTGATTGTCACAGAGTTAACAGAAATGTTGTTTTTATCCGAAAGAACAATATATAATATTATTCTTCAGGCATAAAGTTCAGCCTTGCTGAACAATATACTCAGAAATTAGATCTTGTAATTATACATTCTAAAAAAGGTAAAAGGACTCAAAGTTATTCTCATAACTAACCCATACATCATAATGGGCTGTTCGATACCTCTCAAATTTAAGTTTATAGGTAAATACTAAGGTAAAAACGGTTTCTGCTTTTAAGGCCTGTTGTTTCGGGTGCAATATGAACCGGAAAGCAGAAGCCGTCTAACCAGATGATGAAAAAAAATCAATCTTACAAAGACAAAAAGAATTGTTCATACAAAAATTTTAGAACCATGAAAAAGAAAAAAAAGAAAAAAAATAAGGAAAAACAAGAAAAGCCAGCGAAGGACATTTATGATCTTATTGATGAGCTGGCTTATGTAAATAAAAATGGAAATATTCGAAAAAGTAAAAGATTTTTAGATGATATGTACATACTGGATCAGGATATTTAGAAGTATGAAAAAATCAAAATCTTTAATTAATAATATATAAAAAGGATGAATCTGGATAGTATAAAAGCCCTGTTAATAGGAACGGCAATTGCATTTTCAGGCGGATTACTAAGAGTATTGGTCTCTATACAAAACAAAGAGAAAAAACAGCCATGGGAACACTTTATCACATTGTTGATCGTGATAATTGTCGGCTTTACCATGAGTTATCTAATGAACAGAGCTGAGCTGCACGATAAATGGTATTCAACAGGCGTACTGTTTGTACTCGGCTATGGTTATGATAAATTTCTGAAAATGATAACAACAAACCTGCCCAATTGGATTGATAAAGCAGTGAACCTTTTTATTGAAAACCGATATGGCGTAAATACAGAAAGACAAGCTGACAAAGAAGAAAATACAGATAATCCGGCTCAATAAAAAATAAGTAAATAATGATATTGAAGGCAGTTCATACCCGAAAACGATAATTTGAAAGTGCTTGCGAAAACAAAGTCATTAAAGTAAAACAATCATGAAAAACTCTTTACTGCAACTACAGAATCCATCACTTAAAAATTAATGAATTCTTCCGGAAAAGAGTCAAATTTGAACTAGAAAAACTGAAAACTCGAAAATAGATAACAAGAGAAAAACTTGAAGTGGTTCCAGCATTACCTGTTTCTCATCACCAGCCAAATGCCACTTCCGATTACTTACATTCTTTAAAAAATCTACCCTCACGCGGTCAGATTTTCACATTCAACAGGTAGTATAAAACGCAATTGTATTAATTGCGTTTTGTATGCCTTCAAAAAATCAATATGAAATTAAAAAACTAAGTCAATGAAAGCAGCAACTCCTGTAGAAAAAGACAATGCCCACCAAAGTCCAAGCCGAAAGCAAAGGCAGCAAGAATCGGTGGTACCTCTATCTGAGGTGGAAATAACCAATGCAAAGAAGCAAAATTCTGGAGATTTAAAAGGTATAGCTGGATCGGCAAATCCGAATCAGTTTAATCTTAATAGTAATGTAATGGCTGTTCATGGTTCGCAAACGATCTATGACCAAGGCTCGCAAATGATGCATAAAAAACATCAGGAAAGTTTGACTCAAACAGGAGATATCAACCATCCTGATACAAAAGAGACCGAAAAAGACTATTTAACCACATTAAATACAAATCAGGCGCAGAATTATAATGATCTTAAATCCGGAACGTATTTACCAAAGATGTTGGAAGAACAGGTAATGGTTCATCAACAAAGTAAAAAAATTGAAGAAACAAATCCGGCAGTAAAACCAGTAGATAAAAAAGATACTCCAATTAAATCGGATGCAAACCAGTCTCAGGCAGTTAATCCTGACAAAGCTGAAGCAGGCGAAATTGAAAAAGTATCGCCAAATGCAAATAGTAATCCTGAATTTACAGCATTAAGCGGAAATATAGCTAATACGGCCAAGTTGCAGAAACAACACGAGCCATCACAAAAAGCAAGCAACGATGCACAGGCTGCAGCGCCATCACCTTCCAACGAACGCCAAAGTATGGCACAGGCGAGTCAGGTGAACACAATGGACGAGCAGAAAGCAGGGATGTTCAGCAAAAAAGATTTTAAAGCGCAGTTGACTGAAAAAATAGAGAATATTACACTTCCGGAAAATGAAGAACAAGCAGATGAGTTTGAAAAGCATAACAATATAGATGAGGTTAATCAGAAAGCGGTGGGAGATGTTAAAAAAGAGAAGAATATAGCATCTAATGATATTGCTTCTGCAACTTCTGCACAGCCGAATACTAACGCTCAGCCAACTCGTGCCGTTGCCAAAATGCCGACACCGAACATTGGTAAAGCTCCAGGGATACCAAATGCAGCGAAAGCAATGCCTGTGAAAAGAAATGTAGAAAGTGTAGAACAGCCTATTAAGGAACAAACAGCAAGTATCGATAATGAAATGCAAGCGAATGGGGTGACTGACAATATGCTTGCAAAATCGAATGAACCTACATTTACAGATGCTTTGGCACAAAAGAATAAAGCCAAAACCCAAAGTGTTGAAGCAACTCAACAGTTTAGAGACAAAGAAAATAAGGAATTGTCAAAAACCCGTACTGATGCACAGGCACAAGCGGCAAGTCATATTAGTGGAATGCATGATGTAAGAAAAGGCGGACTGGGCAATGTACATGGCGAGCAAAAGCAAACTTCCGGAAAAGACAGCCAAAAACGAAAAGAAATTGCAGATCATATCAATAGTATTTATCAAAGTTCTAAAACGGACGTGAATTCCATTTTAAATAGTTTGGATAAAACGGTTGCGGATAAATTTGCAAGAGGTAGTGTGGATGCTAAAAAAGCATTTGAAGTTCATGTTAATGAAGGAATGAAGGCTTATAAAAAGAAACGTTACGGAGATGCATATGCGAAATATGGTCTTTTAGGTTTGGCTGGTAAATGGGTGAAAGACCAAGTTGTCGGTTTACCGCCTGAAGTCAATAAATACTTTGTAAGCGGTAAGGCTCTGTACATTAAAACAATGGATAAATATATCGATGATATTGCAGGCCATGTTACCAATCAGCTTAACGCGGCCAAAACCAGAATTGCTAAGGGGAAAAAGGACGTTCAGACCTATGTAAACAGTTTATCGCCAAGCTTGAGGAAAATTGGGAAAGATGCGATTACAGAAATTCAAGCCAAATTTAATGCACTGGAAGAAAGCGTAAACAATAAAAAAGATGCCTTAATCGATGTGTTGGCTAAGAAGTATGCTGATAATATTGCAAGTATCGATACCCGAATTGCAGATTTAAAAGCGCAAAATAGCGGATTGGTTAATCAGGTTCTTGATGTGCTTAAGAACAGCGTGTTTGCTATCATTATTGAAATCAAAAATACGCTTACCAATTTATTGTCAGGGGTTATCAGTGCGATTCAATCGATTATCATGGATCCGATAGGATTCTTCAGAAACCTTATTGCCGGAGTTTCCCAAGGATTTACCAATTTCGGAGCCAATATCTGGACTCACCTTAAAACAGGCTTCTTTGGATGGTTAACCGGGGCAATGAAAGGTATTTCTTTAACAATGCCGGAAGATGTATTCTCGTTAAAAGGAATTTTCTCCATTACCACACAGGTTCTTGGTTTAACATGGGGAGGAATCAGATCAATTGGAGCCAGAGTAATAGGTGAACCTGTAATGAAAGTTCTTGAGACTGCTTCAGAAAAAGGTCTTGAAATAGTACAGGTTGTCCGTAAAGAGGGTGCTGCCGGACTTTGGGAATATTTGAAAGACCAGTTTGCCGATCTTAAAGCTACGGTGATGGATACTATTATGGATATTGTTCAAACGCAGGTGATCCAGGCAGGAATCAAATGGGTAATGGGCTTATTGACTCCGGTTGGAGCATTTATAAAAGCGGCAATGGCAATTATTGATGTGGTGAAATTCTTCATCCAGCGAGCAGCACAAATTATGGAATTGGTAAAGGCTTTTAGTGATAGCATCAAAGCTATTGCCAGCGGAAATGTAGGCGCTGTAGCCAAGTCGATAGAAAATGCATTGGGCAGAGCGGTTCCTGTACTGATTGGCTTTTTAGCTTCCTTATTAGGAATTGGAGGATTGGCAGATAAAGTATTGGGCGTTATCAGAAAAATACGCCAGCGTATTGAGAATGCGATTGTGAAGTTCTGGAATTTTGTGAAAGTTAAAGCTAAAGGATTGTTTGGGAAAATTGGTTTTGGCGGCAAGAAAGATAAGAAGGAGAAAAAAGTAGAAGATAAGCGTACTACAGCTGAAAAAGAAAAAGACTTAAGAGATGGATTGAATGAAGCAAAAGAATATGCAAAAAATACTCAAGATGCCGAAAAAATAAGAAAAAAACTTCCGGAAATAAAAGAGCAATATGATATGAAGTCTCTTAAGATGGTTATTGACGGAGAAAATGAAAATTTGAAAACAATACATTTTGAAGGAGAAGTAAATCCAAAGGGAGTAACAGTGAAAATTGATATCAAAAAAGAATCTTTTGGTGAATTGGCTGTCGGAAAGCATCCGTTAAAGGGGAAGGATAGAGAATCACATCATGTTCCAGAAAATAAATTTATGGATAGAATAGAAAAGTTTTATGGACGTATTGGAAAAAAAATAAATAAAGAAGAAAAATCTAAAGAGGTTAAAGACTTTCAGGATATAGCTGAGAAGCTTCTACAAAGAGAAGCTGATATAGCAGTCAACTTCCCTAACCATGGAAATAATTTATCAGCAATTTTATTGCATAAAGATACCCATAGAGAGTCTGATGAGGCGGTTCATAGTAAAGAGTTACAAAAGGATGTTATCCAAGATTTGGAAAAATATTCCATGGAAAATAAAGAAATTGTAATTATGGGCTATGATGGTACAAAAAAAACAAAACGAGCCCAAATGAGAAAATCACATTGGGATAATTATATTAAAGAGGCGCATCTTTTGTTAAAGAGAGGTAATATTGATTTGGATAGTTTTGTAGTAGAAAATAAAGGTAGTTTTATTATAAAATCGCCAGGTAATAAAGCTGGTGCGTTTGATGTAATTTCAAAAGATATTGCTGAGAAAATTCAAGAATTATTTAATAAATTTACCGACGCAAGTACAACTAGAGAATATAGAGAGGAATTGAAGTCGTATAAGAGAGAAATTCTTAAAACAATAAATGATATTGCAGAAAAAAGTTATGAAAGTGCTTTAACTGTAGGTCTCCAGACTGTAGCTACGGCTCTTAGCAAAAGTGATAACGATGGAGATAAATCTGAACATCCAAAAGCATTAGATAAATTAAAAGAAATTGCCAATGTAATTTGGAGAAATCATATCATTAAAAAAATTAATTTATGAGACTAAATAAAATACACCAAGATCTAAAAGAACTGTATAAAGGCAAAGAAAAATTAAATACAATTGTAGGAGTTGAATTTAGCCATCAAGAAGAAGCTAAACTTTATACCAAAATATTACAAGTTGGGCAATGGTATGTAGCACCATTTTCTTTTGAAACATATGATAGCTATGCTATTAAATTATCACCTAATAAAAAAATATTAGAATCTCCTGTTTATTTAAGAAGTAGATGGGATCACTCTCTTTTTTCTAATAATTTAGCAAATTTTTTGCCGATGAGACAGTTGAAAATGTTGGATACTTCAGATTTTGTCCAATATATTTTAGATGATTGGCAATTACTTGAAGAACTTTCATTACCGCTTAGACAATATACAAATAGCTTAGATTCATTAGAATTTCTAAAAGAATATCTACATAATGATGATAAATTAAAATATTTGGAAAATCCCTCGGAATTTTATACCAAAATATATTTAGATTTTTGGAATCATTATTATGATACTCCAGAACAGAAAAAATATGTTGAGTTAATGAATTTGATGATAAAAGATAATTCCTATCTTCCTGAATTTGAAATAAATAATTACGGTATATGGAATACAAGAGCTTGTAATGCTATCGGACAAAGAGCATATAATTTAATTGATATAGAGACTGAAAAAAAAGAAAACCAATTTTGGCATAGTTTTATTCAATCACATGGTTTTGACCCGGTAGAATTTGATTTTGGTTTTATTCCTTATACAACGTCATCTAATTTTCAATTAGATACAATAATAAGTAAATTTAATCCTGAGTTAAGTTATTTTTCAAAAATGAAGAATCATCCACTGTATGAAGTAGGTCAAATTCTTAGTAAAAATAAAAACACTTACGATGGAGACGCTCATATAAAAGCTGCTAAAGCTATAGATGAAGAATTAAACGATCCTCTTATGGCATGGGATGCTTTAGTGAGTGCGGGATACTGGGGTGGTGTAAATTTTGGTCAGCCAAATATGAATGCGTGGAAAGCTGCCATTGACTTATCTGAAAAGCATGGCTGGACAGAGATTAATGAGGTTTTAATAGATCAATTAGAATTTTATAATCACTATAAAGACAAAATTTAACCAGCTTATTAAAATTAAAAGCGAAATTTCTAGAAATAGAAATTTCGCTTTTTTGTATTCAATAAAACTCACTATCTTTAGATAACATTGAAAAGTTATAATAACACCCCGAAAATTTACAAATAATGAAAAAAACACTATTCATTTGCACCTTTTTATTCAGTTTTTCCTTCATAAGCGCCCAAACTATAGAATCAGGAAGCCATAATACAACAGGTTACATCAAAAGCGATGGAACAATTGAAAACAGCAGCCATTCTACAGTAGGCTATATCAAAACTGATGGTACGATAGAGAATAAAAGCCACAGTACAATTGGCTACATCAAAAGTGATGGTACGATTGAAAACAAGAGTCATTCTACTGTTGGTTATGTTAAAAAAGATGGGACAGTAGAAAACAGCAGTCATTCAACTATTGGTTATATCAAAGATGATGGAACGGTCGAAAACAGCAGTCATAGTACGATTGGTTATGCAAGAGGAGTTAAAAAAGAATGGGCAGCGATAGCTTTTTTCTTCTTTAAGCTAGATTAATATCAGAATATTGAGAGAAGGTTTCTCATTAATTATAAGTCAAAACAAAAGGCTCGGATTGTAAAATCCGAGCCTTTTGTTTTTGGATAAATGTGAATTTATATAAAATATTTGGGCGTGAATTAGATAGTTGCTTCCGGCGGTTTATTCTAGTTACTGCAACTACAGGATCGGGAAGGTAAAAAGCTTTAATAAGAAAGAAAAAAGAATGAATTTTGAGCTTTAAATAAAGACGATTATATTAAAAAAACAGTCAGAAATAGTAAAGCATATGGAAAAAAACAAATTAACCACCCGAGACAAATTAAAAACCTATTTTGAAACAGGCAAATATCCCACACAAAGTCAATTTTCGGATCTGATAGATCTTTTGAGACTTAAAGAAGATATCCTAACGAATAGAGAACTGGTAACCCTTGCCAATAGTTTGGAAGCCATTGAGAACACATTTATTTACTATTTTGCAAGTAATGTTAAGGGGTTAAAATTACCGATTGTTATCAGTTCAGAGGATGAAGAAGATCAAATAATCACTTTTGAAGAAACTTTAGGAGACTTTGAAAGAAGATATTTGTTCGGAAGTGCGCCTTACACGATTAGAGTAAAAGAGTTTTTAGGTGGAAAACTAAATGTAAACGAATATTATAATCTAGAATACCAGCTTGATCGCACTTATACGATTACCAGGCTGTTTGGAAATAACCTTCAAACAATTCCAGATGGATTTGAGCTTGGAGTACTGAGTGACAAAAAGATGTCTGTGGGAATTTACACACGAGATTTTGGAAAACAAATCAATATTATAAACACAGATGTTAGGTTCAATAATAATACAGAGATACCTATCCGGTACAGAATAGAATCACAATACTGGGGTGATGGATTTAAAGCAGAAGATACAGTCACCGATCATTATGACCTTTGGGATTATTTATTCTTCTATTATGATGCAGACCTTAGTGGAAGCAGTCAGTCTGTAAACTGCGAAATCTATGATGCAGATAATAATAAGCTTTTATCGACTACCTCTCTTTTGGCAGGACAAAGCAGCAACTCTTGGGGCGGTAGTCAATACTTGAGAGAAATCAGAAATATAAGAATTGAATGCAGCTATCATGTAGGAGAAAAATAATAAGCAAAATGTTTTAAAAATAATTGCGCATAATTATAGATTAAAATTTCAGGAGCTACTGCAACTACAGAATAGTGAAGTCAAAAAACTTTTATAATAAGAAAAAAAGAAAGAATTTTGAACCATTAAATGACAAGCCAAATCCTATTACTATAAAGTTATCTGGAGATCGTATGACGACTTCAGATAATCAATTTATAACTAATTCATAACACCTCAATCATTTTTTTAAGAGTGAGATTGACCTCTTAAAAGTAGAATTCCGATAAAAGAGACTTTCTTAAACAGTAGCAGCTGATAAGATTCCAATGCCCAAAAATGGATTTTTAAAAGTTTAAATATCAGATAATAAGTTAGTTATTTGGGCTCTAAAAATAAACAGAATACAAAAGATTATGGAAGAAATAAATAAATTAACCGAAAGGGAGGAATTAAAAACCTATTTTGAAACAGGTAAATATCCCACACAAATTCAGTTTGCGGAGTTGATAGATTCTTTAAGGCATAAAGCGGATGCCCTTAGTTATAGAGATATTGTAAATATTGCTAATAGATTGGAAGCTTTGGATAGTGGATATATTGAATATTCTGTTATCGATGTTGGAGATCAAAAATTTTCTATAGTTATGAGCTCAGAAGGTGCGGAGGATCTGGTAATAGAGTTGAAGAATACTTCTAACGGTAGTGAAAAGTTAAAGATCTTTGGCAAGGTACCTTTTATCTTTAAAACAAAAGAATTCCCGGCAGAAGGATTGGGGATAAACGAATATTATCATTTTACCTGTTCTGTAGATTTCCTCCCTTTTGAGAGACTATTTGGAAATAACCTGCCTACAATTCCTGACGGACTTGAATTTGGAACTTATAATGGAGTAGGGTTTATGTGTGGTATAAATAAATACCCTATGGACCAACAAATTAACATCGTAAATACAAGTATTAAGTTTGTTAATAAAACAGAAGAAGCTATTCAGTATAGAGCACAAGCAGGCATTTGGACTGATATATATAGAGGTAGAGATATTGTTACAGATCATTACGATATGTGGGATAATTTGTATTTCTATTATAAGGCAGACCTTCAGAAAATCGATCGGAATATAGAATGTAGGGTTTACAATGCAGATAATGATCAGCTTTTAATAACAGCCTCCTTATTGGCAGGACAGGATAATAAGGAAGTCTGGGGGAATGGTGAAGCCAAACAAATCAGAAATATTAGAATAGAATGCGATTATCAGTAAACGGAGAAACCATAAATCATAAAATGTGCTGTATAATACAATGTGATCTTCAGTTTAAAATATGTATTATGCTTCAAAAAGCTATTAAAAGAAAATTTTTTACGAAGCTGCATTTTTAAATTTACACAAAACATACTGGTGTTCAGTTAACCAATGATCTAATGAATCAGTAAAAATATTCTCTTGTGATTGATGAAAATATTTCAAAAAATAAAATCACCACAGCAAATACGGATGGTCGTTTTCAATCTGTAAACATACTCAGATCATCAATTTTCATTAAAATAAAATTTTCAATACCATGACAGATTTAGAAACAATATTAAGTTGGTTTCAAACCGGCGATATGCCTACAGCAGAAGAATTTAAGCAAACATTTTCTTCTTTTAGGCACAAAAGCACAAAAATTCCAATTACAGAAATCGATGGACTGGAGGACTTAGATTATGTCCAAAAGAAATACGTTGATGATGCTATAGCAAACATAGAAGGCGGAAATGAAGGTGGAGTTTGGATTTTCCCGATAAGTAGTTAAAATAAAAAAATATGCCAAAATTTAAAGAAATAATTATACAATATGTCAATGTTTTTGACAACACCTATGTAGATTTATCAGGTGATACCCAACCTGTTCAGCCTTTGGATATTTATTTAGTTCCCAATGAAGACAAATCTCACGATCGATATGTTGTGGATAATGAAGGGGTAATATCTAAACAATCCAATGGTTCCCAGGCGAACTATTTAAGAGCATCAGGAACTGATCCATTTCAGCAGATAGCAGGATCTTTCAGGACTCAGACTGCATCATTTCATGTTTATCGGGACGGTTATCCTTATGACAGTCAATTTACATTATCTCCTGGTGATATAGAGCTTTCCAGCAGGGTTATAATGGAGGATCCCAAGAATCCTATTAATAGAATCCTTGTTCGAGAGGATGGAATTAGATTCACAACTAAAAATTTTATTTGTGACAGCATACCAAATGTACAAGGAGATACAAGTTATACAAGACAATTAGTACAGAAAAACGATGGTACAGTAGGGCATGAACCTAAAACTACAATCCCCAAAATATTCAGTGTATTTTCATCAATATTGGAAAGAAATGTAGAACAAGATTATGTCATATTTGATATAGATTTTCAATATTTAAAAGCTCTGGATTGGGAGAATAAACCGGTAGTAACTGTAGATACTAATAATACGTATGTTACTGGTTCTAATGGTTCAGCAGGAGTTCGGTCGTCTGATGTTACCTATTCTGTAATATTTGGAGGTGGATACGGAAATGCGGTTACAAATATGAAAATACATCTTAAAATTAAGAGAGTTAGCATACATCTGGCTAATGTGTACACGTATAATACATCTGGATTTTCAATAAGTTTCAACGTAGATGGAATAGAAGTAAATAAATTATGTAGTGTGAGACCAGATCCATTACTGCCTGTTTAAAAAATAAAAAAGACTAAAACCAATGGAACTCATTCAGATACAAAAATTATTTACTCATTTAGAAGAGGTTATTACATGGCGTATAAACAATCCTTCAGAAGATTTTAGCATAGGAGCACCTGAATTTATAGCTAAAGATCATAAAGGCTTTCCATTAGGAGAGTATATTTCAGCAAAAGAATTTACCCATCAGGAAGTTATTATTCTCTTAATAGCTTTATTACCAAAGCTGGATCCATCATTGCTGAAACGGATTTATTTAGAACTCCCAACGAGTGCATTGTTTGATTATTGTGCAACCAATGAAAACGGAAGACTCTTTTATCCGACAGTTCAGGCTGTACAGTATGTTTTAGGAGGAGAAAGTATCTCAGAACGGTTAAAAGCGCTGGATCATTTCAATCCGGATTCGGTTTTAATTAAAAATGAACTCATTGCAGTTCAGGGTTATACATCAATAAACAGCCCGATTCATGTTTACGAGGACGCTTTTAATACCATCATTTTTGGAGTTGAATTATTGCCAAAAATGAGTAATGATTTTCCGGCGGAACAAATAAACACCAGCCGATCCTGGACTGATCTGATACTTCCTCAGAATACGTTAAATGAGCTTCAGACTATTGAAGCCTGGTATAATAGCAGCCAGATTCTTATGGAAGACTGGGGAATGGAGAAAAAACTTAAGCCTGGTTTTAGAGTGCTGTTTTACGGAGATCCGGGAACAGGAAAAACTCTTGCGGCCAGCCTTCTGGGAAAATATACGAAACGGCCTGTTTTCAGGGTTGATGTTTCTATGCTGGTCTCGAAATACATTGGGGAAACAGAAAAACAGTTGGCAAAGTTATTCGACAAAGCTGAAAATAAAAACTGGATTCTATTTTTTGACGAGGCGGATGCTATTTTCGGAAAACGGACCAATGTGCGTGATGCTCATGATAAATATGCCAATCAGGAAGTTTCTTACTTGCTGCAAAGAATAGAAACGTTTTCGGGACTTATTATTTTGGCTTCCAACTTTAAAAACAATATGGATAAAGCCTTTACGCGACGCTTTCACAGCTGTATCAAATTCAATAATCCAAAGCGAGAGGAGCGTCTGCGTATCTGGCAGCACAATTTGCCCGAACAATTACAGCTTGAAGACATTGATTTAGAAGAGATTGCCAGACGGTATGAACTTACCGGTTCTAATATTATGAACGTGATACAGGATGTAAGCTTAAAAGCCATTGCATCAAAAGCACCGGATTACAGGGTTAGCCTGGAGATGTTATTAGAAAGCATTAAAAAAGAGTACGTAAAGGAAGATAAGATATTTTCATAAAAACCGGAATTCTTTAAAAATCCGGAAAAACTTAGATAATAGAGGATTTACATTCTTTTAATTTCAAAAAACAAAACCTATGAAAGAGAAAATTATGCTGCTGATATTTTTGAGCAGCCTTATATTGGGCTGTCGGAGTAAACATAAAATAACGACCAGCTACAAAGAAGATAAAAAAGAAACGGTTAAAATAAAAGCTGATTCTTTAAGCATACAGAGCTTAAAATTAGTTCAGAATTCATCTGCTGATGTATTACTGAACGAAAAGAAAAATGAAATGTCCGGAGAAGTATTGATTAAAGGAAAATCTGATGTCTCCAATCCATTCGTTTTTCATAATGTGATCGGAAAAGATACCATTCAGAGTATTTCTATCATGGGAAATGCGGAATACTTAATCAATAATCATTACGCAAAGGCAGATCATCACCAGTCGGAGGTTAAAAAAATCGAATCTGTTAGTACGGTTCAGGATGTATCACAAAATGTTATTTCCAAAGAAACAGATAAAGAAATTTCTTCGGCTATATCTCAAGACACAAAAAAAATACGGTCGAACGGATTTCAGGCAGGAGCCTTGATTGTTATTGTATTGGGAGCAATCATATTAATACTGGCCTTTTTCATATTTAAACGTTTTATAGAATGAAAACATCACAAAAAGGTATAAACCTAATTTTATCATTTGAAGGTTTCAGTGCTAAACCCTATCTGGATTCAGCAGGGATTCCGACCATAGGCTATGGAAATACATATTATCCCGAGGGGAAAAAAGTGACCATGAAAGATCCTTCAATTAGTAAAGAAAAAGGAGTAGAATTATTTTCATCTGTTTTACCAACTTATGAAAAGATTGTCAATAATAAAATTAGAGTAGCACTTACCCAAAATCAATTTGATGCTCTTGTATCTCATACCTATAATACCGGAGGATCTGATACACTATTTTCTTTGATTAATAAAAAAGCAGATCCGGAAACCATTAAAAATTGGTTTGTTTCTAAATACATTACCGCAGGTGGTAAGCTCTTAAATGGACTGATCCGGAGAAGAAAAGCCGAAGCTGATTTGTTCTTTTCCAAATAAAAAAAATCCCCACTTTAAAGTGGGGATTTTTATTTTAGAAATAATTTACTTTTTTCAGCCATTATGACTAAGATCATAACACATGGGAAAAAGAATGTTCTAAATTTGAAATCACATCACAAAAATTTATATTATGAAATCTATTGTATTATTCTCGTGTGCACTGGCAGGTGTACTCATGAGCTGTAAAAAGCAGACAGAATATAGGAATGCATCGATTCAGGATACCCTTGTTACCCCTGATACCATAAAGGACACAATTCCTGCTCGGGATACTCTAATAAAACGACAGCCATCCGATACAATCTCTTATCCGAAAGATTCTGCAAATCGTAAAAAGTAAAAAAATAATAGGATTGGTTTTCCTCTGATTCTTTCAGGTTTTACGAAATTTTGACATCGTCTGAATTATCTTAAAAAGTTACTAAAGAAACATACTCTTAAAACTGGAACAGAGAAACGAAACCCTTTAAAAAGATAGAAATTAAATTAAAATGTATTAATAAATTCAATATGATTCAGGTCATAAATTAGTGAATTATTAAGCTGTACATTTGATATACAAATTATTCTAACCTCGTTTTGAGGTATCATTTACGAAGCATTGCTTCGGTGTTCAATATCCATAAGATTAAACTGATTGCTGTCTAATACTAGTCACGGCCGGCAATAGCCATCACTTAATATTAATTATAAAAAATTCAGTTATGAACACTAGAAATTCAAAAAATCGTAGTTCAAGAGGAAGTTCATCCAGCAATCTTGAAGAAGTTTACCAACTAGGGTATGATCATGGTTATAATGATGCATCAAGAGATGAAGATTATGACGATGATTTCACAGAATATGAAGATTATTTCGATGATGACTATGAAAATAGTTATGATGACGACGATGATGATTATGATAACTACGATGATGAAGATGATTATGATAATGACGACGATGATTATGATGATGAATACGACGATGAAGATGACGACGATAATAGAGGAAGAAGCGGTAACAGAAACCAGCAAAGAGACAGCCAGGGAAGATTTACTTCCGGAGGCGGTAGAGGTGGTTCCCGTGGACGTTCCGGTTCTGGTTCGGGATCAAGATCAGGAGGTAGAGGCAGGTCATCAGGAAATGGTTCTTCAAGAAGAGGCTTTGCTTCTATGAGTAAAGCAGAACGTACAAGAATTGCCCGTATGGGAGGCCAGGCTTCTCATGGTGGCGGAAGATCTTCCGGTTCGGGTTCAGGCTCCAGTTCAGGAAGATCAGGAAATGGAAGAGGTTCCAACTCAAGATCAGGAGGTAACAGCGGTTCAGGTCGAGGTTCCAATTCCGGCTCAGGAACATCAAGAAGAGGTTTTGCTTCTATGAGTAAAGCAGAACGTACAAGAATCGCCCGTATGGGAGGCCAGGCTTCTCATGGTGGCGGAAGATCTTCAGGTTCTGGTAGATCCGGATTTGGCGGTAGACGAAATTCATAATTCTTTTTTCAATGATTGCCTCTTTATCGATATAAAATAAAGGGGGAATCTTTTTATTCACTTTTTAACACCATTCACATCATGGCAACAAAAACAGCAGAAAATAATAACAGCAGCACAGCCGTATCAGAGAAAAAAAATATGACGATAGATAATGCATCTGTAGATGCAAAAGAGATGAAAAATGCTCCGCTTCATAAGTTTTTTGTATCCGCACTTAAGGATATTTATTATGCAGAAAATGCAATTGTTGATGCTCTTGAAAAAATGCAGGAAGCAGCAACGACCGAAGAGCTTAAAGATGCATTTGAAGATCACCAGTTGCAGACCAAAAAACACATCAGCAGATTAGAAAAGATTTTTAAACTGATAGATGAAAAACCTGAGAAAAAAGAATGCGAAGCGATTAAAGGGATTATCAAAGAAGGAGAAGAAGTTATAAAATCTACCGAAGAAGGTTCTATGACAAGAGATGCAGCACTCATTATTGCAGCACAAAAAGTGGAACATTATGAAATAGCTACTTATGGAGGGCTAGCTCAGCTGGCTATCACAATGGGACATGATAAAGCTGCAGATCTTCTGGAAAAAACACTACAGGAAGAAGAAGAAACGGATGAGAATCTTACAGACATTGCAGAGACATTCATCAATTTTGACGCAGAACAGGAAGATTAATATTCCATTAAATATAGTAAAGCCATATAGAGGCGATCTATATGGCTTTTTAACGTTAACAATTATGAATTCTAAGAAAATTTTAAAGACGTTAAAGCGGCAATGCTTTATCAAAATTCCCAACCATGGAGAACTGTTTAATGAAGGAGCTTCAATATATGCAAAAGAAATCGACCGTAATATTTTTTTAGTATTTGTAATTGAAGAAGATGCCGATCCGGAAAACGTTCAGGCGCTTATTGCTCAGTTTGATTCTTTGGGAAGTATAGGAAAAAAAGAACCGATAAAAACCATGTTTTATATGTCTTTTAAAGACAATGAAGATATGCATTATTTTGAAAAATTTATACATATATCTGAAAACCGATAAATATAAAGATGAGAGAAAATGATCTATTGAAATCTACTGTGTTGCATTATAAAAATAACTATCCCGAAAATGAAATTGTTTATCCCCAAGAGGTTAGCTCTTACGGAGCGGCTTTTCTGATAAGATCTTTGGAAAAAATAAAAAAAAATACAGGATCTGAGGTTCTTAGAAAGCTGATAGATACATATATAGAGGAATATTTGTTTCATATAAAGATAATAACCGCGATACAATAATAAATGGGATTGAAGAAGCTTCGGCTAAGGGCTCTTCCTTTATTCTTTATGCAAAGACCGCTTATAATAAAGTGTTAAAAGAAGAAGAATGCCTAAGCAGGTTATTGGAGACTTTAGAAAGAAACAATATTGAAAAACTGTGACTTGCAAACAAAGCCTTAATTAGAAACATCAAACTCAAAAATAATAGATATGAAAGACAATAAGAACATCAACGAGAAAACAGATCAGCTGAAAGTACATACTACCCTGAATGAAAATGAAAAACTGACTACCAACCAGGGACTCAAGATCAATAACAATCAGGATTCTTTAAAAGCTGGTGACAGAGGGCCTACTTTGCTGGAAGATTTTATCCTAAGAGAAAAAATAACACACTTTGACCACGAGAGAATTCCGGAAAGAGTGGTTCATGCAAGAGGTTCCGGAGCACATGGGGTTTTCAAACTGAATAAAAGCCTTGCTCAATATACAAAAGCTAAATTTTTAACTGAAGAAGGAAAAGAGACTCCTGTTTTTGTAAGATTTTCAACAGTAGCGGGAAGCAGGGGAAGTACAGATTTGGCAAGGGATGTTCGTGGGTTTGCCGTAAAATTCTATACAGAAGAAGGAAACTATGATCTGGTTGCGAATAATATGCCCGTATTTTTTATTCAGGATGCCATCAAATTTCCTGATCTTGTGCATGCTGTAAAACCTGAACCTGACAATGAGATTCCTCAAGCTGCTTCTGCACACGACACATTTTGGGATTTTATCTCATTAATGCCCGAAAGTATGCATATGATCATGTGGCTGATGAGCGACAGGGCAATTCCGAGAAGTTTCAGCAGAATGGAAGGTTTTGGAGTTCACTCATTTAAGTTTATTAATGAAGAAGGTAAAGTACATTTTGTAAAATTTCATTTTAAACCAAAACTGGGAGTACATTCAGTAGCTTGGGATGAAGCCCAAAGGATTTCGGGGGTAGACCCTGATTTTCACAAGCGCGATCTTTGGGAATCCATCGAAAAAGGAATATTTCCCGAATGGGATTTCGGCGTACAGCTGATTCCTGAAGAAGATGAACATAAATTCGACTTCGACCTTCTGGATCCTACGAAAATTGTACCCGAAGAAGTTGTTCCTGTACAGCTTGTGGGGACTTTAACCTTAAATAAAAATCCGGATAATTTTTTTGCAGAAACGGAACAGGTAGCATTCCATCCGGGACATCTTGTTCCCGGGATTGATTTTACCAACGATCCTTTGCTGCAGGGAAGATTATTTTCTTATACAGATACTCAATTGTCAAGATTAGGATCGCCCAATTTCCATGAAATACCTATTAACAGATCAATTAATACGGTTCATAATAACCAGAGAGACGGGCACATGAGACAGCAGATCGTAAAAGGAAAGGTGAGTTACGAACCTAATTCTATAGGAGGAGGCTGTCCGTTTCAGGCTATGATGAAAGAAGGTGGCTTCACTTCGCAGGAAGAAAGAGTTTCCGGGAAAAAAGTTCGGGAGAGAAGTAAAAGCTTTGTAGATCATTATTCCCAAGCTAAATTGTTCTACAACAGTCAGTCTACTCCGGAAAAATTCCATCTTCAGAATGCACTGATTTTTGAATTGTCAAAAGTAACGATCCCGGAAATTAGAGAAAGATTGGTAGGGCAATTAGTCTATATCGATAAATTTTTAGCTTGGCGGGTAGCAGAAAAAATAGGAGTTGAGGTAAAAGAACTGGATTTTCCGAATCAGAGCCTTCCGGCAGATGCCAATCCAATCGATCTGCAGAGTGAAGAGAAAGAGCCTGAGGTAAAAATTTCTGAAGCCTTGAGCATGCAGAACACTATTAAAAATACGGTTAAAGGCAGAAAAATTGGTTTCATCGTTGCAGGTGGTCTAGATGCGGGAGCAAGCGATGAGGTAAAAACAAAACTGGAAGAAAAAGGAGCTACTGTGGAACTGATAGCCCCCAGTTTGGCGCCTTTAAGAACCAGTGACGGCTCTACTTTGATTCCTAAACATTCATTGACAAGTACGGCAAGTGTTTGCTTTGATGCTTTATATATAGCGGGAGGAGAAGATGCTGTCAAAGAACTATTAATTCCCGAAAACAAGCATTTGGTTCTGCATTTCATCAACGAAGCCTATAAACATTGTAAGGCAATTTACTTTGATGAAGGAACCCAACCTTTGTACATGAACAGTAATGTGGGAGCAAGAGCACATGAAGATCCTGCAATCATTACCTGGGAAGATAAGAATGGTGCAGAAAAGTTCATCCATGCAATTGCTAAGCACAGAGTGTGGGAGCTGGAGCAGGAAAGGAACTCTTAATATAAATAATCAATTACTTAAAAATAGAATGCGATGGAATTTCATAAAAAACTTCTGGAATATATCGGTCAGTCACTAATGACGGCAGATGAAACGATTGCGGTTGCCGAAAGTGTAACCTCAGGATGTTTGCAGCTGGCTTTTTCTCAGATACCTAATGCATCATTGATTTATAAAGGAGGAATGACAGCCTATACTTTACCCATGAAGGTAAAATTACTGAACGTGGATCAAGAAGAAGCGGAGAAATGCGACTGTGTTTCGGAAAATATTGTAGAAACAATGGCCCTTAATGTAGCAAAACTCTATGAAACCGATTGGTCGATTGCCACAACAGGCTATTGCACACCTATCAGAAATTCATCCTACAAAATATTCGCTTTCTTTTCATTTTCTTATAAAGGCAAAATCATCCATACCGGAAAACTGGAACTGCACCCCAAAACCCAAGCCCTTAATGCCCAATTATATTACACTGAATTCATTTTGGGGTGCTTTAAAACAGAAGTCAGTAAAAATAAAGAAGTACAATCAAGATTACAATTGAAAATAAATGGAAATGAAAGAATTAAAGCTAGCTAACAAATCGGTTCTTATTACAGGAGCCGACAGCGGAATCGGGAAAGCAGTAGCGTTACTTTTGGCAAAGGAGGGTGCCGATGTGGCCATTATTTATCATGAAGACGACGAAGATGCTGAAAAAGTAAAAACGGAAATTGAATCATTAGGAAGAAAATGCAGGATATTTTCCGGAGATATCAATGATTATGAATTTTGTGAAGAAACAGTCCGCAAACTAATTTCTGAATGGGGTAAAATTAATATTCTGATCAATAATGCAGGGACCCAGTTTCCGGCAGAGCGTATTCAGGATCTGGAAGAAAAAAATATCCGGAAAACATTTGATACCAATATCATCGGGATGATCTTACTGTCCAAAGTAGTATTTCCGCATTTAAAAGAAGGAGACGGCATTATCAATACAACTTCGGCGGTAGCTTACCAGGGACATCCGGAATTACTGGACTATGCAGCAACAAAAGGAGCCATCGTTTCTTTTACCCGGTCTCTGGCATTACAGGCGAAACCAAAAGGGATAAGAGTAAATGCCGTTGCACCCGGACCTGTGGCAACACCGCTTACCAAGGAAACTTTTGATGAAAAAGAAGAAGATCCAAGAAAACCTCCTTTGGAAAGAAACGCGACACCGAAAGAAGTGGCGGAAAGCTTTTTATTTCTGGCATCAGAGGGAGCAGCTCAGATTACGGGACAGGTTCTCCATCCAAACGGAGGCTTGATTGTTAACGGATAAATCACCAAAATTATAAAATATGAAAACAGCAGCTTTAATAATAGGAATAGTTAGTGTATGCACTTTCACTTCATGCAGATGTGATATTGATGAAAAAGGTTCTAAAGAAAACACTACAGAAAGTGAAAATACAAAAAAGAAGACTTCCGGAAATAATTCGGAAAATGATACTTTGAATATCCGATAATTAAAAAATAAAAGTCATGTACAGAGATGGAGTAAGAAAAAGTATATGGCAGGAAGAAATTAAAAGAATTTCTTCAGAAGCAGATGATAAGCAGTTATTTGATATTGTAATTGTTGGTGGGGGAATTACAGGCGTTTCTACAGCTTTAAAATTGCAGGAAAACGGCAAAAATTGCATTCTTCTGGAAGCGGCCAATATTGGTTTCGGAACCACCGGAGGAACAACAGCGCATATCAATGATTTTTTTGATACCACTTTCGATGAAGCGATTAATGATTTTGGCCTGGAACAGGCAAAATTATTTGCTGAAGTAGGAAAAGAAGCGCAGGATCATATTAAAAATAATATTAAGAAATATGGACTGGACTGCGATTTTGAAGAAAAAGCGGCCGTTCTTTTTGCATTAGACGAAAGACAGGCTGAAAAATTGAAAGATATTGTGGCTGGAGCTTCTAAAGTGGGACATGAAATGACGTATACGGAAGAAATTTCTTTTCCGATTCCTTTTAAAGAAGCCGTGATTATTCCCAACCAGGCGCAGTTTCATCCCATCAAATATATAAAGGGATTGTGTGAAGCTTTTTTACAGCTAGGAGGACATATTTTGGAAGATTGTACTTGTGAAAGTCATGAGGAACAGGACGAAATAATTGTTCTGAAGACTTCAAAAGGTGAAATAAAAACGAAGAATCTTGTGTATGCTACCCATATTCCTCCGGGAGTCAATATCCTTCATTTCATGACAGCTCCTTACAGAAGCTATGCAATGGCTTTTAGCTTAAATTATGACGAATATTCACAGCATCTCGGATATGACCTTACAGAGCCGTATCACTATTACAGAACTCAGAAAATAGATGGAAAAACCCTGCTGATTGCGGGAGGAGAAGATCACAAAACCGGCCATGAAGAAAATACGGGAGAATGTTTTTCAAGATTGGAAAACTATGTCCGGCAATATTTTGATGTTGAAACAGTATACTACAGCTGGTCGAGCCAGTATTATGAACCGGTGGACGGATTTCCCTATATCGGAAAGCTTCCGGGAAGTAAAGGAAAAGTATTTTACGGCGACAGGTTTTAGAGGAAACGGAATGATCTTCGGAACAATAACTGCACAAATTTTAACGGATATTATTATTCATGGGAAAAGTAAATATGAAGAAATATTCAGCCCGTCAAGAATAAAACCGATGGCAGGATTTACAGAATTCGTAAAGGAAACCGCCGAGGCTGCCTGCGATTTTATTAAAGATAAAATAACGGCCGAAAAGATTGCTTCATGGGAAGAAATTAAAGAAGGCGAGGCTAAAGTGATAAAACATGAAGGCGAGTCATTTGCAGTATATAAAGAAAAAGAAGGGAAAATCCATGTGCTGAAAAGTACCTGTCCGCATGTACACTGTGAAGTCCGCTGGAACGGTGCCGAGCTGAGCTGGGACTGTCCGTGTCATGGTTCCAGATTCAATGTTAATGGAAAAATGCTCACCGGACCTACAGTGAAAGACCTGCAAAGAATAGACATTGAAGAACGCGAATAAGATTTAACTGTTCTAAATAGTAAAACAATGAATTCCAAAAGCTTTTTTTACCGCAATAGTTTGAGTATAGTTTTACTCTTTTTGATGCTTTCATTCCTGTTAGCACAGTTTTTAACAGGTTGGAAAACAGAAAATAAGGAATTGGTGGAAAATGGAGAGCAAGCATTGAATATAACGCAATACCTCCAAAGCGGCCATTTTATTCAGGCTACATTTGAAAACTGGGAAAGCGAATTTCTACAGATGATGCTGTATGTATTACTCACAGTCTCTTTGCGACAGAAGGGCTCCAGCGAATCCAAGCCTTTGGAAGGAGAAGAGGAGGTGGATAAAGAACCTCAGCCTCATCCCAATGCTCCATGGCCCGTAAAGAAAGGAGGAATATGGCTTAAAATATATAAACATTCATTATCATTAGCCTTTGGTATATTGTTTTTGATAAGTTTTATCCTGCATTTCTACGGAAGTCTTAAAGATTATAATACGGAGCAGATTTCAAAGAATGAACCTGTAGTTTCGGCATTGCAGTATATTTCAGAATCCAGGTTCTGGTTCGAATCTTTCCAGAATTGGCAAAGCGAATTTTTAGCCGTGGCATCTCTGGTGATTTTATCCATATGGCTTCGGGAAAAAGGTTCTCCGGAATCCAAACCGGTGGATATGGCCTACGATGAAAATTAAAAAATAATACGATTATGAAACCTAAAGAAATATTTGGAGTACCTGTTCATAAGAAAGGTAGCTTTCATGATACGGAAGCTAAGAAAGACTATGCCAATCCGGAAGAAGTACATGAAGGATTCAATAGATTAAAAGAAAGATTCATGTTGATAAACAACTGGAAAAGCTATTGTGGAGAAAGTTTTGCCGATTTTAAACTTTTTGATTCAGAAGGTGAAATGGTGGACCGGTATCCATTAATTGGAGATTACATAAGGATAGACATTCCGGGTCCGGGAACGGTTGAAGCCAAAGGTTTTGACTGGGTAGAGATTACAGATTTGTTTGAAGAACGTACGCATGGTATTTGCCTTGATTTTATAATGATGACGTGCAGACCTTCGAAAAATCCACAGGATAAAACTTCCGAACATATTGTACATTTTTATTCGGATGAAGCTACTTCTACATTCGGAATCTTCAAAGGAAGGGATTTTATCCAAGCCGGAATTTATGGCAGAAATGAGACGCCAAATATGGATGCAGAGTTTATAGACAAAGCAAGAAATCTCTTGATTGCTGCAGGTGGAATGATTGGAATTTCAAAGATTCAATGGAAGACATTAGTCAACGGATTTCTGGATTTCTAATGCAGATTGAATATTTAATAAAATAGAGATAAATAATTTCCAAATTAGAATACCAGGATTGAAATCTTCTGAAGATCTACTGAACTGTAGTGGATTATAAAGAAAAAATTAACGAATTTTTCTTATAGATAGAAAATAAAGCCAGTATCCCATAAACAGGAGTTGAAATCCGGCATCAATAAGATAACTTCCATTAATAACACCGTTTAAATAATAGTAAATATCAATAATAAATAGTCCCAGACAACAGAATATAATGCTCAATATAATAACCGGATTCTTTTTATCATTAAACGTAAGATAAAATAGAAGCAGACAGTAAGGAAGAAGCAAAATACCTACTGTTTTTACCAGCCATAAATCTGTTTTTTCACCGGTTACCATCAAAAAGCTTTTCATATGGATAAGAGGCCATATCGAGGTAAATAAATAATAGATTGCCTGAAAGCAAGGAAATATTTTGAACTTTTTCATACCGTACATAATTTTAGAAATTATTCTTACAATAGGCAGTCTATCAATGTCATAATTTACTGGATGTTGGCACTGGTTATTTCGTAATAAAGAGCCCAGCCGATAAATAAAATAATAATTATCCATATCCAGAAAGGGATTGTTTGTGGAGTCTCGCTTCCGTTAATAAGGAAACTCTTTTGATTCCCTTTGTCATAAGCGTTAATCATTAATGACAGGGTGCCATCTACAACATCTTTATTTTTTAGTCCTTCTATTCTTATTGCCGGACCATTGGCCACTGTAAAATGAATGGTTCTGATACCCTCTCTTCCTGTGGGCGAATGACTTATAATCTTTAGAATATGTTCTCCGTCGGTCAGTTTTCTGGTATCCAGATCAAAGACAATAGGAGTGTCCAGCTCGGCAATAGGTGCCGGATCATTATCTATGAAAAGGAAAACTTTACTTTTGTCTTTAGTCATAATTCATTTTTTAGGGTAAAACAGAATATTTGATATGGTCTTTATTCTTTTCTCCGGGTTTAATCAGATACTTTACCGAATAAAAAAAAGCTAAAATTGTTATCAGGGCAACAATACCTACGATAAACCAGTCCCAATCGCTTTCAGGGCCTGTTCCATGGGTATATTCCTGAGTTATCTTCGGTTGTCTAAGCTTGCATGCATCACAGGCAAACGTATAGATCGTAAAAAAAACCGAGATCCACGTGATGAGGTATTTTACAGAAAATTTCATAATTATTTAATTTTATCCATGATTACTTTTACTTCTTCTACAGTCACTTTTTTGGCATTATTGCCCCAGCTTGTCCGTTCATGGTTCATAATGGCCGTAACGTCTTCCGGGGTGAAATTGGCATTTGTCCCTACAGGCGGCATGGTTGCAAACTCGGGTCTCGGATCGTAACCTTTCATAATGATGGTGACATACAATTCCAAATCTCCACCGTTGACTACAGGACTTCCTTTTAATGGTGGAAATGCTCCGGGAACACCTTCACCGTTTGCCTGATGACAGGATGCACAATTGGCTGTGAACAGTTCTCCGCCATCAGGCAGATTTTCTCCTCCCTGACTTCCGCCCGCTTCTTTTTTCTGCTGCTTATAGAGAAACGCAGGAACCATTGATTTGTCTGTATAATCAGTTTGTTTTAATGATTTCAAATAGGCAACCAGCCAGAGAACTTTTGGAGTGGCTACAATTTTTTTCCTTTTATTTTTTAAAAATTTCTCCGGGACTTTTACTTCTACATCTCCTGGCTGTAAATAGTCTCTTTCGATAAAAAGAAATTCATAAGAAGGCATAATAGAAGCTTCTACCGCTGCTCTGGGCTGATAAAGATGAATGAGGTGCCATTCTGAGCTGGGTTGTCGCTCTCCTACATTCGTAAGGTCGGGGCCGGCTCTTTGGGTTCCCATAAGATTGGCCGTGTTTCTCCAGAAATCAGTTCTTCTGTTAATGGCAAAATCTGCAGGAATACTCGGTCTTTTACCAAAAACATTATCCATTTCCACACTTCTTACCTGTTGGGTATGACAGGCAACACAGCCATTTTCGATATATACCATTTTTCCGGCTCTCTCATCTTTTGTTAGCATTTTTGCCTGTCTGGGTAAAGGCTGGTTGATCTTCTGATTTTCCATAGCGGGAATAATCGCGATATAAAACGTCAGAAATAAGAACAAGCCTAATGCTGAGCCGAAAAGGATTCTATGGTCATTGAGAAGCATCATAACTGTAATTTTTAAGATTTAAACTCTGTATTTCCAAGCTGTCTTTTGGTAGCCAAAATTTCCGCAGGGGTTCGGGGAATCCGGAGATTCTCTTTTATCCTTACCATCCGGTAAAAATTGTAAGCAAAAATGAGATGGGAAATCCACATAAATGTTCCGCCGATCGCTCTCCACAGCCAGAAAGGAAACATATTGATAACTCCGTCTATAAAAGGTTTTTTCTTAATCCACATCAGACCGGTCTGTGTTCCCCCTATCATAAGAGCAATCACGTACATCAATAATCCGATCAGGGCTAACCAAAAATGAACACCAACCAATAATTTGGGTGGCTCTTTTCCTGTAAGTCTCGGAATTAACGTGTAAGAAAATCCCCAGATCATAAAGGTGATAATTCCGTACATGGTAAGATGTGAATGCGAAACGGTAAAATCTGTAAAATGCCACAGAAGATTCGTGTACCGGAAAGCTTCTACAGTTCCCTGAAACGAGCCTGTAACATAAAAGATGATGGCCATGAAATAAAAAGGCAGTGTATAGCTGGTTTTTAACTGGTACCATGCTCCGTTAAAGGTCAGAAGAAAGTTGGTGGTTCCTGCTGCAACGGGAATCAGCATTCCCATACTGGCAATAATAGCGGTTGTCTGCAGTCTCCAGGGAATCGCACTGAAAATAAAATGATGCGTTCCAATCAAAGTATAGAACAAAATGTGGGTCCAGAATGCCAATGCTCCAAGACTGTAAGAGTAGATAGGCTTATTAAGCTGCTGAGGAAGAAAATAATACATCAGACCGAGATTGATCATCATAAACCACATTCCGATCGCCTGATGCATATAATATCCCTGGGTAATGGTTTCTCCGACACCGTTTTGCCATACAGGAATATAACCTACTAAAATAACGACCACAATGAACATAAAGCCGGAAATAATATACCAGTTTGAAATATAAATTTCTTTAACAATTCTTTTGGCAACAGGCTTAAAAAGATTATGTGTCGAGATAGCTACTCCTATTCCAAAGGTGATCATAATAGGCCATATATATTCACGGTATTCTCCTCCGCCATTATTAATTCCTGAAAGCAACGATATTGTTCCGGCAAGAACGGCAGTATTCATGAGAATTAATGAAACATATCCCTGTTTAATATTATAATTTTCAATATTGCTGACCCTAGTTACAACATAATAGGAAAGCCCCACCATCGCAAGAGAAGCCCATCCCCAGAATACAGCATTGGTATGTGCCGGACGGAGCCTTCCGAAGCTTAGCCAGCTCGTATGCTCAACATCGGGAGCTACATATTTTATTCCGGCATACAATCCGAAAGAGGTTCCTATAAGAAGCCAAAATATGGCAGTTCCTAGAAACCAGAGAATAAGCCGGGTGAGCTCCGGAGATACATAATTGAGAAAAGATGAGGTTCTCCTTTTAGTAGGAAAAAAACGAAATTCTTCTACCGAATTAATATTCCGGATGACTCCCTTTTCATCAGTAGCAGAAACATGTCCGGAAAGTTGATTTTCAGGCTGCTGAAAATCAAGCTCTTTTTCTCTTCGTTCATATTCATTAAGTTCTTCAGGGCTGAGGTTTTCTATTTTTTTTTGAATTTCCGAATATTCTTTTCTTCGTAATATCTGGGAATAAACGGATAAAAACTTCAGAACAACGATAACCAGGCCGGCAATAATGATGATCAGCAGTAAGACAATGGTAATCTGAATTCCGGGCTGATTAAATAATGAGGTTTCTGCCATAACGAAATAGTATAGAAGGTACAGAGAGTTTCTAAATCTTAGATGCTTTAAGGGGTAGAGCATCAATTTCGTTTTCATAATAAGAAAAACGTAAGGCGTACTAAGGGCGAATTCCTATTTACTGTTTTTAATGGAATCTACATCGTAAGAGGCACTATCCATAGGAAGCGTTTGATCCCCGGAATCAGGCGTTATAGGAGCAGTACCCGAAACCATGCTGTCTCCTGTATTTAAACTGTCAATGTTGGTAGCTCTGGGTTGGGGATCTTTGGTACAGCTGACGAAAGTAAGACAGCACGTAAATACCATGAATAAGAATAATGATTTCATAACTATATTTTTTTGGTGTTGATCAAAGATAGAAATTGAAAGAAATGTAGTTTTATGACTGGCGTCATATCAGACCGAATTGTTTTTTATGAATTAAAAAGTAAACAATATGATTGGAATCATTTTTTTTAAATTTTTTATGTAGGAAATTTATTTGATGAATTTTAATAGAAAAATTTATGAACGGAGTGATCATACAATATTTTCACTGGTACCATTCCGGTGAACTATGGAATGAATTTTCAGAAAATGTACAGTATTTAAAAGACTTGGGATTTACGGCTGTTTGGCTGCCTCCAGCAACGAAATGTAGCTTAGGAAAAGAAGGAATAGGGTATGATGTCTATGATTTGTACGATTTAGGTGAATTTGATCAGAAAGGAGGAATCGCAACTAAATATGGAACAAAAGATGAATATCTTAATGCAATTAAAAAAGCGCAAAAAGCGGGAATTTCTGTCTATGCTGATATTGTACTCAATCATAGAATGGGAGGAGATGAAGAAGAACAGATCACAATACACGAAGTAAATAGTGAAAACCGGAATGAAATAATGGGTGATCCCATCCAGGCAACTGCATATACCAAGTTCACATTTCCTGCCAGACAAGGGAAATATTCTGATTTTATATGGAATTACATGTGCTTTAGCGGTATAGATATTATTAATAAAGATGGAGAAGAGAGAAAAGGGATCTTTAAGATTCACAATGGATATAGTACCGAATGGACAAATGATGTAAGTCATCAGCTGGGCAATTATGATTATCTGATGGGCGCAGATGTAGAATATCGGAATCCTGAGGTAGTAAAGGAAATGAAAAACTGGATAAAATGGTACTTGGAAACAACAGGAGTAGATGGTTTTCGTTTAGACGCTTTAAAGCATATTTCTTCAAATTTTTTACAAGACTGGATTTCTTATATAAAGAATGAGCTCAAGGCTGATTGTTATATATTAGGTGAATTTTGGAAAGATGAAGCAGAGAAAATAGCCTTTTTTTCAGATCATATGAATGATCTGGTTTCTTGTTTCGATGCGCCTTTGCATTATAATTTTTTTACAGCCTCAAAAGAAGGAAAATATTATGATCTTAGCCAGATTTTGAAAGGAAGTTTCCTGGAGAAAAAGCCCGTATTTTCCGTCTCCTTTGTAGAAAATCATGATACCCAGCAGCTACAGGCTCTGGAGTCTTCAGTTCAAAACTGGTTCAAGCCAATCGCTTATGCAATTATTTTATTATCAGAAGAGGCATATCCATGCGTATTTTATCCGGATCTTTTTGGGGCCGAATATACCGATATGAAAGATGGAGAAGAAATAAATATCGTTATCCCAAAAGTAGAAATTTTACCAAAGCTATTAAAGGTAAGGCAATACTTTGCCTATGGGGAACAGGTAAATTATTTTGACCACCCGAATTGTATTGCATGGGTGAGAAGAGGAACTCCAGACAATCCTGGTTGTGTTGTCATATTATCCAATAGTGAAGATGGATACAAAGAAATTGATTTAGGAATAGAGCATGCCAATAACATATATATCGATTTTTTGGAACAAAGAAAAGAGCAGGTAAAGACGGACGAAACCGGAAAAGCTGTTTTTTATGTCAACCCTGCCTCGGTCTCCGTTTGGATTAAAAAGAGTAACTAATGCTAATAATATATTTTTCTGTTTTCTATTTTTAAAATGTTTTCATTTTCCATTTTCTTAATGGTCCGGATTACCGTTTCTATTCTAAGCCCCGTAAGGTTTGCTATTTGACGGCGCGTAAAAGGAACCAAAAATGAATGTTTGGGAATGGCAGAAGAATTATAACCTTTTATATAATCCATGAGTGCTCTAATTTTATAGGCAGGATTGGAAGAAGTAATGCTAAACAGCATCAGATATTTGTAATACAACCTGTCCGATAAGCATTTGAACATATCGAAAGAAACTTTTTTATTTTGGCTGATCAGGTCAAGAAAATCTGATTTTGAAAGTTTCAGAATGCGGCATTCTGTTGTGGCTATAGCATTCATGGGATAAGGCTGGTCACTAAAAAGTAGAGACTCTCCAAAACTTTGACCGTCAGAAAGAATATTTTGGGTAAATTCTTTTCCGTCTTCATGATAATTGTTTAATTCAACATTACCATTCACAATCTGAAAATAAAATTTCGGCTGGCTTCCTTCACTAAAAATAACTGTATTAGCAGGGTAGGTCTCGTATTCGCCGCCGAAAGCTATTAAAAGATCTTCACTGATAATCATATCTTAATGTTTTGTAGGTGGTTTTTAAGGGGATTAGTGTTGTACTTATCAAAAAATAAGCCAAATGGTTAGAGATGAAGTAAGCTAAAATATGGTGTGAACATGGGATAATAAAAAGAAATGATGAGCGGTTCTGAAAAATGAAGGATTGACCTTCAAAATTTCCAAAGGAACCAATAATGATGATAATATATCCAATTATGACTCCAGTCATAGAGAAGAAAATCAACCTGTTGTAATTTTGGGTAACAATAGATGTCAGAATATAGAGACACACCAGTATCACACCAAAACATTAAAATATGAAAGCAGCAGTTATCCATTCACCAGGAGTCATTACATGCGATACCGTAGATGACCCGATGATTAAAGAATCTCATGATATCATTCTGAAAGTTACTTCAACGGCTATTTGCGGAAGTGATCTTCATATGTATTCTGGAGGTATTCCCCAGGCGAGACCTATGGTAATGGGGCATGAATTTATGGGCATCGTGGAAGAAGTAGGACAGCACATTACCAATCTCAAAGTGGGAGATAGAGTAGTAGTTCCGTTTCCCATTTCATGCGGAACTTGTTTTTTCTGTCAACATGATCTTCCGACAGCCTGTGAACGAAGCAATCCCGAACACTATGGCCCGGAAGGAGGAATATTGACAGATAAAGGCGGAGCTCTTTTTGGGTATTCAGATCTATATGGAGGATATGATGGAGGACAGGCCCAATATGTAAGAGTTCCGTATGCACATATTGGTCCAAGAAAAGTACCGGAAAATCTTACTGATGAACAAGTATTATTTCTTACAGACATTTTTCCCACAGGCTATACCGGGGTTATGTGGGGCGAATTAAAAGGTGGTGAGACAGTGGCAATATTTGGAGCAGGACCTGTTGGATCAATGGCGGCCAAAAGTGCTATTCTGTACAATGCAAAAAAAGTAATCGTTATTGATACCCAACAATACAGATTAGATAAAATTAAAGCATTAACAGGCTGTGATACCATTTTATGGGAAGATGCAGATCATGCAGTTCAGCAGATCCGGGATATGACTGACGGAAGAGGAGCAGATCTCTGCATTGAAGCAGTAGGTTTTGAACCCGACAGAGATTTTATAGACAGAGCTAAAGCAGTTTTAAACTTTGAAAAAGGTTCCATTAAGGTATTGGGAAGCCTGTATGAGTGCTGTAAGACGTGGCGGAATTGTTTCTGTTCTTGGTGTGTATCCTGTTAATTACGACAATTTCAAATTGGGACAGATATTTGACAAAGGAATTACGGTTAAAGCAGGACAATGTAATGTTCATGCCATTATCGACCAGTTGATGGATCATGTGGTAAATGGACGTGTAAAGCTGGATGATATTATAACGCACAGACTGTCATTGGATGAGGTGGCCAAAGGATATGAAATATTCGATAAAAAGCTGGATGGTTGTGTCAAAGTAGTTCTTGATCCCTGGAAAGATTAAAATTTGAAAAAATATTCACCCACATTAAAATAAAAAATATGGAACGTAAAAATCAATATGCCCTTATTACAGGAGCAACCAGCGGAATTGGCTATGAATTGGCAAAGTTATTTGCAAAAAATGGGTACGACCTTGTAATTGTTGCCCGTAATCATGATGAACTAAAAGAAAAAGCAGATGAGTTCAAAAGTTTTGGAGGCAACGTAATCACAATGGCCAAAAATCTTTTCCTGCAGGATGATGCCTTTTCATTGTATTCGGAACTGAAACTAAACGGAATCAGTCCGGAAATTCTTGTTAATGATGCTGGTCAGGGCGTATATGGCAAGTTTCAGGAAACGGATATTCATCGGGAGGTTGATATTATTAATTTAAACATTGTTTCTGTTATTATACTGACTAAACTATTTTTAAAAGACCGGTTGCCAACGGGATTTGGAAAAATCCTTAATCTCGCTTCACTAGCCAGTAAAGCTCCGGGACCATGGCATTCGGTATGTCATGGGACAAAAGCATTTGTTTTATCGTGGTCTGAAGCCATTAGAGAAGAACTGATCGACTCAGGTATTACCGTTACAGCATTATTGCCAGGTCCTACAGATACTGATTTCTTTAATAAAGCTGATATGAATGAAAGTAAAATTTTGGAAGATCCGGATAACCTTGCTTCCCCTGAAGAGGTAGCCCTTGATGGATATAATGCCCTTATGAATGGTGATGATAAGGTAATCTCAGGATTTAAAAACAAATTATCTGTAGCTATGACCAATATATCCACAGACAGTATGGCAGCACACAGAATGGGAGAAATGCAGAAGCCTGTTAACAAGACATAAGGCAATCCATGCTGAAATCATTTTTAGCTGAAATGAAAAAATACGAATACTTTTTTGAACTCATGCCCAAGTATTTTGTTTTGTAAATGAACACTATTTGTTATTCAGTTTTATCCATTACATATGAAAAAGCACATTGTCATTGTTGGCGGAGGTTTTGCCGGGATTAATCTGGTGAAATCTTTGGTAAACGATAATAGATTTATAATAACATTAGTAGATAAGAATAATTACCATTTTTTTCCGCCGCTTATCTACCAGGTTGCCACTTCTTTCATTGAAGCTTCTAATATCAGCTATCCGTTCAGAAGACTGTTTTCCAACTACAAAAATGTACAATTTTATATGGGAAGTCTGGTAAGAGTAATTCCGGAGACAAAAACCATAGAAACAGATAACGGAAAACTGGATTACGATTATCTGGTTCTGGCATTAGGCACAGAATCTAATTTCTTTGGAATGGAAAATGTTCAGAAATGTGCATTGCCTATGAAAACAATTGATGAAGCGTTGTATCTGAGAAACTACATTCTGCTGACACTTGAAGAAGCGGCAAGGAATAAAAGTATTAAAGAAGCTCAAAAACTGCAGAATATAGTCATCGCCGGCGGTGGTCCTACCGGAGTGGAGCTTGCGGGAATGATCGCGGAAATGGGACAGTATATTGCGGAAAAAGAATATCCTGAAATTAACCGGAGTTTTTCCAATATCTATCTTATTGATGCTCTTCCGGTTTTGCTGTCTCCTATGAGTAAGATTGCACAGGAAGCCGCTTATACTAAATTGCAAAAATTGGGAGTTAAAATTATTTTAAATGTGGCTGTTAAAGACTATACCGATGCAAAAGTAATATTGGCAGACGGAAGGGTTATCGAAACAGAAACGTTAATCTGGACTTCAGGAGTAATCGGACGGGAAGTAAAAGGTCTCCCCGAGGAAAGTATAGGAAAGGGAAGAAGAATTTTGGTAGACGCATACAATAAAGTTCAGGGATTAGATAGTGTATATGCTGTAGGAGATATTTGCCTGCAAATGACAGAAGAAACATATCCTAAAGGTCACCCCCAGTTGGCACAAGTAGCCATTCAGCAAGGGAAAAATTTAGGAAAAAATTTGAAGAGAATTGAAGACGAAAAGATTTTAGTTCCTTTTAGGTATAATGATAAGGGAAGTATGGCAATTATTTCAAAATTCAATGCGGTTGTTGACCTTCCTAAATTTTCTTTTAAAGGGTTTCCGGCCTGGCTTACCTGGCTTTTTATTCATATTATTCCTTTGGTAGGCTTTCGTAATAAAATTCGATTGGCCTTTGATTGGTTAAGGCTTTTTATAACAAATAATCCTTCTATCAGGTTGATTTTAAGACCTAAAAAAAGTAATACTTAAAGAAAATTCCCAACAAGAATGTTGGGAAAAACATACAGCATAAAACTTTAATTAATAAGCTTTGCATAAAAAAAGGCATAAAATATGCAGATAGTAATTGTATAATTAAAAAATTGACAGTTATGAGAAGTATATTATGGTTAGTAGCAGTCATTTGTATTGCTGTATGGCTTTTAGGAATGTTAGGCGTAATACCGGGGATAAGTACAGGATATTTGGTACACATATTACTGGTAATTGCTATAATTGTGGTTTTATATAATATCATTACTGGTAGAAAACCTCTGGATTAAAATCTTTCATTACATAAGTAATGAGTTTACTTTTATTTATGTTTAAATCCCCCTCCTTAAAAAGAGGGGGATGATGCAAAAATATGAATGAAAGGTAGTTAGAGATAAAAAGGAAACTGATTCAGGTCACATACTCTACAAAATCATACTTTCCAAAAATATTTTTTATTCTTCTTTGGAGGTATCTCTATTGCGAGAATTCCTCAGATTTTCATAAAATTTGTGAATCTGATCCAGTTCTTCCTCCGTTAAATCTTCTATATCTACAATACGATTATTGGCATTTTCGTGTGCTGCAACAAGTTCGTTCAGTTTAATCTGGATTGCTTTTGAATCTTTATTCTGTGCTTTCTGAATCAGAAATACCATAAGGAAGGTTACAATGGTTGTCCCGGTATTGATCACCATTTGCCATACTTCGGAAAATTTGAAAAATGGTCCTGTAACAGCCCATATAATTACCAGTAGACTTGCCCCAATGAATGCGCCCGGACTTCCTGCAAAGTATGCAGCCTGATCAGCAAAATGATCAAAAAAATTCTTTTTCATAATCTAATGTGGATTTTACAATAATTTTTAACCCTAAATTCGGTAAGAATTATCATAAAAAATATGATCTCAATCACTGTGATCAAAAAAGAGTATTCAGGCTCTTGTAGAATTTCTATTCCAGAGATTTAAATGCACACGTGGAAGTGAGGGGAAAAGGAAAATTAAAGGTAGAAGAAGTGACTGTCAATTAGAAGCGTAAAAATTAAAGAAATAATATCTTAATATTGAAAGCTTAATAGGCTTGGAAAAACAATATTCTCCTTTGAAATTTAAGAAGAGCTGATCAGATCCAGACTTTTTAACCGGTCCAATATAAGAGCAACAACCGCTGAGGTTCTATGACGGTCTTTAAAATCGATCCATTCAAAAGATTCTATCTCGCTTGAAGCTTGAAGTGTACCTGAATACTCTGCAAAATAGCATGTCATTCTTACCAGAATATCTTCATCTTTACCATCAGCCGGAGCTTCAAAGGTATCAAAATAGCGTATCGAATCTTCTTTGATTTCAACGTTGAGCTCCTCCATGATTTCTCTTTTCAGGCATTCAGTATCAGACTCATTGGGCTCTCTTTTGCCACCCGGTAAATAGAGTTTTGATTTCAGTTTGGAAAGTGCGGTAAGAACTTTTTTGTCAGAAATGCTGATCAATGCTACTTTATCAATAATTTTATTTTCCATAGAGTAAATTTAATGAATAAATATTTAAAGATGACCGGATGGTTATACTGCTTTTTTGCCCCAATAATTAATCAGGTTTTAATATTTTTTAATTATAGAAAATAATAAATGTAAAACCTTGGATAATCCCTGAAAAATTGCCGTTTTTTAAAATATTGTAAGTATTTTTGAAATCAAACGACGCGTAACTCATAATTCATTCTAACTTCTATGATTTTAATTGTTGATGACAATCAAAGTAACCTGTATTCTCTACAAAAATTACTTGAATCCAAGGATTTCAAAGTTGAAACAGCCGGTTCCGGTGAAGAGGCACTAGGTAAAGCATTAAAAAACGATTATGCTTTAATTATTTTAGATGTTCAGATGCCGGACATGGATGGTTTTGAAGTGGCAGAATCATTATCAGGATATAGCAAAACAAAAGATATTCCCATTATATTTCTGTCTGCTGTAAACACGGATAAAAAATTTATCACACGTGGTTATGCCTCCGGAGCCAAAGACTATGTGACCAAGCCCGTAGATCCGGAAATACTTTTACTGAAGGTAAAAACTTTCTATAATCTCCAGGAGCAGAATATCGCTATGAAAAAAACGCAGCAGAACCTTGAGCTGGAAGTGAAAGGAAGAAGGGAATCGCAGGTCACGATGAAATCTCAGATCGATCATTTCCATTTAATGCTTGAATCTCTTCCCCAGATTGCATTTACACTCAATGAAGACGGAATTGTTGATTTTGTGAATGGTAAATGGTATCAGTATTCAGAAAACGAACAGAATTTCCCGGAAAGTCATCCTGATGATGCTAATATTAGAGAAGAATTTGAAAGATGTAAAAGAAAAGGAAAAGCTCTTGAGCTGGAGGTTAGAATCAAAAATATTAGATCTCTTGATTATCGCTATCATTTGTTGAGAGTAACTCCGGTATACGATGAAGACCGGATTAAAAATTGGGTCGGAACTTTTACGGATATTGATGACCAGAAGAAGATAGAAAAAGAAAAAGATGAATTTTTAAGTATTGCAAGTCATGAATTAAAAACTCCTTTAACCAGCATTAAAGCCTATGTACAGCTCTTAGAAAGAAAGCTGAAGCTTGATAAAGAAAGTTCAGAAGCCGGATTTGTAACCAAGCTTCAGGGGCAGATTGAAAAGTTAAATGCGCTCATTACAGATTTGCTGGATGTGTCCAAAATTGAAAACGGAAAATTAAAGATTAATAAAAAGCCCGTAAACCTGGAAAGTGTTATCAGTAATGCTATTGATACCATTCAGCAAACCCATGAGGAACGAAAAGTGAAGATTGAACGCGAAGGGGTGAAGCCGGATATTTTAATTCCTTTGGATGAAATTCGTATAGAACAGGTACTGATCAATTTTCTGACGAATGCAATAAAGTATTCTCCCCACAACAATCAGGTGATTATTACAACTTTTGTGGATGAAGAAGCACAGGAGGTAAGAGTGAGTGTAACCGACTTTGGAATCGGAATTCCTGACTTTAAACAGGATGCCGTATTTAAAAAGTTTTATCGTGTGGAAGAATCTTCACTCCAGTTTCAGGGAATGGGTATAGGATTGTTCATCTGTTCCGAAATCATTAAACAACATCATGGGACTGTTGGGGTCTCCAGCGTTTTAAATGAGGGCTCTACCTTTTATTTCACCTTACCATTAAATTAGTTTTATGCCAAAAAAAATTATACGAAATCTCCAGTTTGGAGTAGGCCTTTCACTATTGATTTTGATAGCCAGTTCACTTGCTTCCTACTGGAGCATCCAGAACCAGATGAATCATCGGGAGAATCTTTCCAAAAGCAGGTTGGCAATGACGGCGGTGAAAGATGTTTTGGTATCCTTACTGGATGCGGAAACAGGAAACCGAGGCTATCAGCTGACCGGAAGAGAAGATTTTCTTGAGCCTTACAAGAGGGGCATGAGAGAATATCCTAAAGCTATGGTTCGCGCAGAATCATTGGGCCTGGATGATAAGAACCAGCAGGACAGGCTTAATAGCTTAAAAGTTTCAGTTAATCAGGTAACAGATAATCTGAAATATTTGGTTGAACAGAGGCGGAGAGGTAATATAATGACTCAGCAGCAAATCGTTACGAGTAAAGATTATATGGACCAGTGTCGTAAAATTGTCAATGATTTTGTACAGTATGAAGAAAGCCAGCTTGAAATTAAAAATAAAGATCTAAACCGTTCATCCAATACTACTGTTCTTTTCATTCTTTTTTCTGCTATAGCTGCTGTGGTAGTCACTGCATTCTTCTATATTAAAATGAGAGCGGATCTTATCAGAAGAGATAAACTGGAAAGAATGCTCAAGGAAAAAGACCAGGAAATGACACGTCGTGTAAGTGCTATCCAGAGGATTGCCAATAGAGTAGCTAACGGTGATTATACCGAAAAGGTTGTTGATAATGCAGGAGGCGACCTTGGCGATCTTGCAGAATCTCTCAATTACATGACCGAATCTTTAAAAAATTCTTTTGAAAAAATTAATAAAAGTGACTGGCGTCAAAAAGGGCTCGCTTTACTCAATGAATCTCTTGTTGGGAACAAATCTGTGAAAGAAGTTTCCGGTAAGGCTTTAAAACAATTGATAGAGTATGGTAAATGTATCAATGGTTCTTTGTATTTGTATGATGAAGGCGTTTTAAAACTTAATAAAGCATTTGGGTTGGAAGCCAATATGAAAAAGACTTTCGAGCCGGGAGAAGGAATGGTTGGCCAGGCTTTTATTAACGCTAAAACCCAGGTCTATAATAATCTTCATGAAGATGATTTTGTCGTAACTTTTGCCAGCAGTACGATCAAAATCTATGGAATTATATTGCTCCCAATCTTTGCAGACGGGCACATAATAGGCATTTTAGAGCTTGGATCCACTTCTAACTTTGAAGAAGACAGAATTGCCTATTTTGAAGAATGTTGTGTAAACATCGGAATTGCACTGAGCGCCGCAAGAGGCAGGGAAAAAGAACAGCAGCTGTTGGAAGAAACCCAGGCTCAGTCTGAAGAGCTTATGGTTCAACATTCCGAACTCGAGAATCTGAATACGGAACTGGAAGCTCAGACTCAGAAACTTCAGGCTTCGGAAGAGGAATTAAAAGTACAGCAGGAAGAACTGATGCAGGCAAATGTTGAGCTGGAAGAACGTTCAAGATTGCTGGAAGAAAAAAATCATCTGATTGCAGAACGTAATAATGAAATTCAGAAAAAAGTAGAGGAGCTGGCTTTAAGCACCAAATATAAGTCTGAATTCTTAGCCAATATGTCGCATGAATTGCGTACACCTCTGAATTCGATCCTTCTTTTATCAAGATTAATGGCCGAAAACCCGGAAAAAAATCTTAATGAAGACCAGGTAGAATCAGCTAAAGTTATTCAGAGCTCAGGAACAAGTTTGTTAACCTTGATTGATGAAATTCTTGATTTGGCCAAGATAGAATCCGGTAAGATGACTCTTGAATATCAGGATGTGTATATTGAAGAGGTGGTTAAAGATTTGAAAAGTCTTTTCAATCCTGTATTTCAGGAAAAACGTCTTCCGTTTAAGATTCAGATTGAACCCGATGTTCAAAAGGTTATTGAGGGAGACCGCCTTCGTATCGATCAGGTATTAAGAAATCTTTTGTCCAACGCTTTAAAATTTACATCCCAAGGAAGTATTGATTTACACATCAGAAACCATTCTGAAAAACCTGGGTTTATCATTTTCTCTGTGAAAGATACTGGAGTAGGGATTGCAAAAGACAAACAGAAAATCATCTTTGAAGCATTCCAGCAGGCGGATGGATCTACAAAAAGAAAATTCGGAGGTACCGGATTAGGATTATCAATAAGCCGCGAAATAGCAAAACTTCTCGGAGGCGAACTTACTTTGCAGAGTGAGCTTAATAAAGGAAGTGAATTCAGCTTTATTATTCCTGTGAATGCTGTACCTGAAAACAGGCAGGTTGAAACAGAAAATGATTTGGTAGAGATTATCCGTGAGGATGTTGAAGAAATTCAACATATACTTGATGAAACCGGAATAGACACAGCTCAGGTAAGTAAGCTTGAAATTCCTGAAGATGTAGAGGACGACAGAGAAAATATTAAGGATGGGGATAAAGTAATTCTGATTATCGAAGATGATATCAATTTTGCGAAAGCTTTATTAAAATATGCCCATTTACAGGATTATAAAGGTGTTGTTGTGGTAAGAGGAGATCAAGGGCTTTCAGCTGCTCAGAAGTTTAAGCCAAATGCCATCTTATTGGATGTTCAGCTTCCTGTAAAAGACGGATGGAAGGTGATGGATGAGCTAAAATCTCATACAGAGACCAGACATATTCCGGTGCATATGATGTCTGTTTTGCACGTTAAAAAAGAAAGCCTCATGAAAGGTGCGGTTGACTTCATCAGTAAACCGGTAGCTCTTGATAAAATGACCGATGTATTTAGAAAAATTGAAGAAGCTTTAAAAAAGGGCCCTCAAAAAGTTCTTATTGTTGAAGAAAATGCCAAACATGCCAGTGCATTATCTTATTATCTGAGTAATTTTAATATTTCTCTTTCTGTAGAGCACAATGTAGAAGACAGTGTCAAAGCGTTGACTTCCAATCAAGCTGATTGCGTTATTCTTGACATCGGAAGCTTAAAAGGAAATAAATACCAGGTAATAGAATCCATAAAAAGTTATGAAGGCTTGGAGAATCTTCCGATTATTATTTTTACGGAACACAATTTATCAAAAGAAGAAGAATTGAAAATAAAACAATATGCTGACTCTATTGTGGTAAAAACGGCGCACTCTTATCAAAGAATCTTAGATGAGGTGGGATTATTCTTACATTTGGTAGAAGAGAAAAAAAACTCCGCTGAGAGTACCAGAGGAAAAGCTCTGGGATCTCTGACGGAAGTGCTAAGCGGGAAAAAAGTTCTCATCACAGATGATGATGTAAGAAATATCTTTTCTTTGACCAAAGCGCTGGAAAAATATAAAGTTGACGTTATTGTAGCAATGGATGGAAAGCATGCGCTTCAGCAGCTCCGTGACAATCCGGATATAGATGTTATTTTAATGGATATGATGATGCCTGAAATGGATGGCTATGAATCCATTATGGAAATCAGGAAAATACCGGCATTCAAAAAGCTGCCTATTATCGCGGTGACTGCTAAGTCCATGATTGGAGATCGTGAAAAATGTCTTAATGCAGGAGCTTCAGATTATATTTCAAAGCCGGTAGATATTGATCAGCTTTTGTCATTGCTTCGAGTATGGTTATATGAAAGTTAAAGAGATAAAATTCTGATGAATAAGAAAATTTTAATAGTGGATGATGATCCACGTAATATATTTGCTTTAAAGCTAACCCTTAAGGCGCGTGGTTATGCCGTTGAAACTTGTACAATGGCTCAGGAAGCTTTTGATATTCTGAAGTCTGAATACGATTTTTCTGTTATTTTGATGGATATGATGATGCCCGAAATAGATGGCTATGAAGCCGTCAGAATCATAAGAAACACTCCTGAAATCAAAGATATTCCCATTATTGCAGTGACTGCACAGGCAATGCCTGAAGACCGTCAGAAATGTATTGAAGTGGGTGCGAATGATTATATCTCAAAGCCCATTGATGTAGATCTTTTATTAACTGCGATAGAAAAATTTATCTAAATGCTGGAACCGAATATCATAAAAGATCAGGAGGTAGAATACCTTATTCATGATGTCTATGAGATGTATGGCTATGATTTTTCGGGCTACAGCAGAGCTTCCCTTAAAAGAAGAATGAACAGGATATGTCTCTTGGATAGGTTTACCAGCTTTGCCGAGCTTAGATACACGATCATGAATGATCCGGACTATATAACGCGTTTTGTAGAAGAAATCACTGTAAACGTCACAGAAATGTTCAGAGACCCTCTTTTTTTTAAAGCTTTAAGAGAAGATATATTACCGCAGCTTGGCACCTATCCGCTGATCAGGATATGGATTGCCGGTTGCTCAACAGGTGAAGAAGCCTATTCTATAGCCATTTTGCTGAAAGAAGCCGGGCTTTATCATAAATCTCTTATTTATGGTACGGACCTGAATCCTTCTGTTTTGGAAACTGCAAGAGCGGGTGTTTTTCCTTTGCAGCAGATGAAACAGTATTCTGAGAATTATATGCTTTCAGGAGGAATTAAAGATTTTTCTACGTATTATACCGCTAATTATGATAGTGTGAGGTTTGACAAAAGTTTACAGGAAAAACTGATTTTATCTACCCATAATTTGGTTTCGGACAGCTCTTTTAACAGCTTTCAACTGATTATTTGCAGAAATGTTTTGATTTATTTTGACAGGGAATTACAGGAAAGAGTTTTCAATTTGTTTGATAATAGCTTGGAAAATCTGGGATTTTTGGCGCTGGGAGCGAAAGAAACCCTTAGGTTTTCTACTATAGAGAGGAACTATCATCAGGTCGAAGAACAGAAAATCTGGAAAAAAATTGATCATCATTAAATAAATTTAGAGATTGGAATCACAGGGTACCATAGAGTTAATTGTTATCGGAGGATCAGCAGGGAGTTTGCAGGTCATTATACAAATGATCAAAAATCTTGATGACACAGTAGATATTCCCATTGTACTGGTTGTTCATCGCAAAGCACAATCTGGTGATATTTTGCGTACCTTGCTGGAGCAGTTTACAAGAAAACCGGTTGTTGAAGTTGAGGACAAAACTGAGATTAAGAATAATGTCATATATATTGTTCCCGCAGACTATCATTTGCTGTTTGAAAGCAAAAAATATATGTCATTGGACAGTTCGGAGAAAATGAATTATTCCCGTCCTTCCATTGATGTTACTTTTAGAAGTGCGGCAGAAATTTATGGAAAAAATATGATAGGAATTCTTTTATCAGGGGCAAATGCTGATGGAACCGAAGGATTGAGCTACATAAAAAAGTATAAAGGAAAAATCTGGATCCAGGATCCTGAAACAGCAGAAGTGGATTATATGCCTAAGCATGCCATGGAAGAAATTGATTATGATCTCATCATAAGACCGGATAGTTTAGCGAATGATATCAATCAATTATAATATATAGAATGAATTAAACATAAAAATATGGAGAATAAGAAAATTTTAATATTTGATGATGATGCTGCTATTTTAGAAGTAGTTACTATCATCTTTGAAGAAAATGGCTACGAAGTCAGGATTTCGGAGACTTCACACGATATTCTTGAAAAAGTAGCTGAATGTAGACCGGATGTTATTTTAATGGATAACTGGATTCCGAAGATCGGAGGCGTGGAAGCTACCAAAATCCTTAAAAACAATGAAGAATTTAAGCATATTCCGGTAATCTACATGACAGCAAATAATAATATTGCTGCTCTGGCATCGGAAGCTTTGGCAGATGATTATATTTCAAAACCTTTTGATCTGGATGATCTTGAAGAAAAAGTAGCAAAATATATCATAGAACAAGTATAAAATGTCAAAATAAAAGGTAAATAGAAAGCTGCTATTTACCTTTTATTTTTCATCGTTAATTTTTAAAGAGCAATTTAAAAACTCATTAAAATGCTATTTAAAAATTTTAGTGATGATTTTTCCGATTTCTATAAAGTCAACATGATTTCCTACCGACCTTTTTTCAGTATTGGTATTGTCAAATTCAGAAAAAGGAAAAATAAGCAAATAATTTTTATCGATCAAATATCTGTTCAGCAGTTCAGGAATCAGTCTCATCTGAGGAATATAAGATATCATTCCTCTTTTTGCCATAAAAATAATAAGCGCTTCGTTATCTCTCAGTTCCGTTGCTGTTTTTTCGCCATCTTTCCATTTATTTAGGATGATGAATTCCGCTTCAATATTGGCTTTTTTTATAATTCTCTGCAGGATTGCTATAATTTCTTCAGAAGCGTAAAAAGTGATGGTTGCCCCGGAATTCCGTGCGATATTCCATACTCTGAGCAAAGCATGGAAAAATCCGGCTTCGCGGTGTGCATTCTCCGGAATCATAACAGCGTATCTTTTTATGGTAGATAAAGGTTGTGCGGCGTGGTAAACCATTACATTCACATCATCATTCTGTAGATATCCATTATAAAGATTATAAACAAAGGACGGGGAGAAGCCTTTATCATCTTCCAGCCCAATGATGAGGTCTGTAATATTTTGTTCTTTAATGACGTTGTTTATTCCGTTGATCACGTCATTATCATATCTTTTTAAAGACTGTATTTTTACATCTGCGGCAGCGGCAACATCAGTAGCCTGATGTAATAGTTTCTCGGCATTTTTTACGGACGATTCATTTTTATCTTCATTAATGACATTTAAAGCAAACAGGCTTTCCAGATTGGTAGGTGCTTTAATTAAAATCCCAAGATTAACCATTCTTTCCACTGTTGTTTCATAATTCAGTGCCAAAAGAATATTTTCCTGTTCGTGACTGTTTCCGGATACGGTCTCTTCATTATCTTGCTCTGCAATTTTTTGTGCATTAGACATTGATATAAATGATGAAATAGTACATGAGATGAGAATTAATAGAATACTCCCATTTAAAACGTGTTCATTTAATAATCTAACGGGTTCTCCTGTTTCACTTTCGGAAAGAATAATATTGTATCCAACCATTACAGAAGCTAATGTGGCAGCAGCAGATGCGGAACTTAATCCGAAAATTAACAGACCTTCTTCTTTGCTAAGTCTGAAAGTTTTTTGGGTCATAACAGCAGAAAGATATTTTCCTCCTATAGATGCAATAAGCATAATTGCCGCCACTTCTAAAGTTTCCCAGCTTTTAAAAAAAACTTTAAAATCTATCAGCATTCCGACACTGATAAGGAAGAACGGAATGAATATCGCATTCCCTACAAATTCTACGCGGTTCATCAATGAAGAAGTATGCGGAATAAGCCTGTTCAAAGCCAGCCCCGCAAAGAATGCGCCTATGATTGCTTCAACGCCTGCAAATTCTGCTAATAGGGCAGCAAGGTAAATCATTACCAAAACAAAGATATATTGGGAAATTTTATCATCTACCTTTTTGAAAAACCATCGTCCGATAATCGGGAATATCAGCAGTACAACCAAAGCAAATGCAATAAAAGAAACTGAAAGTTTGACCCAGAATTCTGTCTTAACATCTCCCTGAGACATTCCTACAATAATCGCAAGGACCAGGAGTGCTAAAATATCGGTAATCATTGTTCCGCCCACGGTGATGTTCACTGCAGAGTTTTTGGATATTCCTAATTTACTGACTAAAGGATAAGCTATTAACGTGTGCGATGAAAATAAACTTGCAAAAAGTATGGAAGTCAGTACCGAGAAATTCAGAATATAGACTCCTCCCAGATACCCTAAAATAAAAGGTACAGTAAAGGTGTAGATTCCAAAAGTGAGACTTTTCCATTTATTTTTTTTAAAATCCCCCATGTCTATTTCCAGACCCGCCAAAAACATGATATAAAGAAGCCCGGTTGTTCCGGTCACAACAATACTGCTGTCTCTTGCCAGAATATTGAATCCATTGGGACCAATAACTGCTCCGGCTATAATTAAACCCAGTAAATGAGGAACTTTAATCTTATTCAATAAAAGTGGTGCTGCCAGAATAATGATGAGAACCAAAAGAAATTTCAGTACTGGATCTTCAACGGGAAGATTTGTATGTAGGGTAAGTAAAGTCATGAACATTTATTTTTTAGAACGTATCAGCTCAACTGAGAATTTTGCCATGCAATTGTCAACAGCTATAGTCCTTGTTCCCCGGATTTTATCTGCCGAAATATCATTGAGCAAAACATTCATATCCACCTTTTTTTTGGCAGTAGAATCTGTTTTGAAATTAAGCCTGATCTCGTTATTCTCAAAATTACCGGAATATGATCTTACCAAATTATTATTGTTGATGATTTTTGTGAATAGCTGAATAGAGTCACTGGCAAATTCCCAAATATCGGTTCGTTGATCTCCGACAACATAATCGCTGCAGTTAGATTCAGTACAGACCACTTTTCCGGTCCATGACCCAGCAATACTATCAGGCCATTTAATAATTTTGATTGAATCTGCATGTTGTGTATTAAAAATGCTGTCTCTCATTTTCAGCAAAGCATTGTATTCTGCTTCCTTTTGGGCAAATAATTTTTCTTTTTCCAAGAGCTGCTGCTCTTTTAAAGCTAATTCTTTCGTTTTATCCTTGTTATTGCAGTTTACAAGCAACAATAAAAGAAGATTTAAAAATATTAGATTTTTCATAGAAGTACGTTGCTGCCTAAATATAAGAAAACTTACGGCTAAATCCAACTTACGTGAAATGAAAGAGTAAAGAAAGATGAAAATAATGGCTAATTTAATCGCCAATAAAGCTTTTCAGAATAAAGATAATAGTTGATTTGCCTAAAAATTAAGAATAAACAGCAACGATGATCCCGTTACCAATCGTGCCGGTATTGTCGGAAATTTCGAAATCCATTCCGGTATACAATTTATCCAGAAATAATTCCGCATTGATCAGTGTAACATCAACGGTAACAGAGTCTCCGGGAAAAATAAGCTCTTCCTCTTCAAAAGTCTGAGCACCAATATAAGTCTGCAATTCAAAAGGAAACAGAAATGTTGCCCGAAATCCTGTAGATACAGGACTTACCAGTCCTCCTTTTTCAGTGGAGTAATAATTAATTAGCGCTTTAAAGTTTGGAAATTTTTTCATTAAAGCAAAGCTAGAAAAGAATTTTTAAACTTTACGAATATTTATGTTCCACTTTTATTATATAGCTATGTACTATTTTTATAGAACATATATATCAAAAATCACTTTACGAGTAAAGTGATTTTTGATAAAATAAGTTTAAATAAGTTAAAATAATCTGTTGTGTAAAGATCTTAATGCTTCAATTTTGTGAGTGGAAGGAACCAGCAATGAAATATTATTTTCGCTTCCTCCGTAAGAGATCATTCTAATAGGGATATGTTTTACGGCATCCGAAACAATGCTTGCATATCCGTGATTGCTTTTTCTGAAATCTCCGACAATACAGATGATCGATTGATCATTGTCAATTTCAACGGCAGAAAATAGTTCCAGCTCTTTTATAATTTCAGGAAGAGAGCCGGTTTCATCTATGGTAAGTGAAACGGCTACTTCAGAAGTTGTGATCATATCAATAGGAGTTTTGAAACGTTCAAAAACTTCAAAAACCTTTCTCAAGAATCCGTATGCCATCAGCATTCGGGAAGATTGAATACGGATCGCTGTAATACCGTCTTTAGCAGCGATGGCTACAATCTGATTCTGATTGCTGGTTTCTCCTGAAATCAACGTGCCTTGTGCTGTTGGGTTCATTGTATCCAGTAATCTTACAGGAACATTATATTTTCTTGCCGGGAAAACGCTTTGGGGATGCAGGATTTTGGCTCCAAAATAGGACAGCTCTGCCGCTTCATCAAAACTAAGTTTGGCAATGGATTTTGTATTTGGTACATATCTCGGATCATTATTGTGAAATCCATCAATATCTGTCCAGATCTGAATCTCTTCAACCTGTAGTGCCGCACCTATTAATGAAGCAGTATAATCAGAACCTCCACGGCGAAGATTATCAATTTCCCCTTCAGCATTTTTGCAGATATAACCTTGCGTGATAAACAGTTTTTCCTCAGGATATTTTGCAATTTCCACACTTAGGTGCTCTTGAAGATATTCGATATCGGGCTCGTTGTTTTCATCAATCAGCATAAAATCCAGCGCTGGTAAAAGTACAGAAGGAACTTCAATTTCTTTTAAATGCAAATGGAAAAGGGTAGTGGAAATGATTTCACCTTGAGCAAGAATGATTCGTTCAGCAGTTGAGGTGAAATTCTTATTCTTAAATTGGTAAAATAAATCGAATATTTTGTCAATGAACTCGGTAGCTTCTAAAATACCTTCTTCCGTTTTAAATAATTGATGAACAAATTTTTTATATTGCTCATAAAGCTTGTCAATGTGTGCGTAAGCGGCTTGAATGTCTTTTTTTGCATATAATGTGGATAAGGTTACCAAATCATTAGTGGTTCCTGATACGGCTGATAAAACAACCAGGTGTTTGTCTGCTGCCTGAGAACTGATAATAGGTAATAACTGCTCAATCCTTTCCGGACTTCCAACCGAAGTGCCTCCAAATTTTAAAACTTTCATAGTATAGGTAAAAATGTTAATTATTAAAACAAAAAAAGAGCTTGTCGTGATGACAAGCTCCTGTATGTGGGTTCTAACCAAAGGAAAATGACTCACGACGTTCGACGTAAGTACTGTTTCTTTCCCTTTTTTAAGTTAGATAATATCATTTCTTTTTTTGCTGGGCAAATATAGAAAATAAAATTTATGTTTTTAAAATTTTTAATCAATTGCTCTTACTTTTTTCACGACCTCTAAAAATCCGGGTACAAGTATGATGGAATACATAAATAGTTTTTATCTGTTGAATCCTTGTACAGAAAAATTGTTCTGAATTTACCAAAATGAGATTTGGGACTTGCTGCAACTACAGAATAGAGACCCCAAAAAACTTTCACAGGAACGAAAAAAAAGTGAATTTTGAGCATTGAAATTACAATCAGTACCATTCAATTTCAAAAAACAAAAGGTACTGCAACTACAGAATAGAGAGGTCAAAAAACTTTTATAAAAGCCGAAGAAATATAAAATTTGAATTCTTAAAAAAGATGAATCATCATTGAGTTCAAAAATATTAGCAAAAAACGCAGGTGGTTTTGTAACCCACTATTGAATCTCTCAAATTATCAATTTTTATCAAAACTAATTATCAAATAATCAAATGAGTACACCACTAGATATAATTTTCAGTTGGTTTGAAGCTGGAGATTTTCCAACAGAGGCACAATTTAAAGAAACGTTTTCATCCTTTTATCATAAGGATAGCTTAATTCCTATAGAGAATATTGAAGGGTTTGAAGAAATGTTTCAATTGTTTGCGAGTGCAGAAGCATTTAAAGAGCATTTAACAGATCCAAAGGCTCATTCGGAATTTCTGGCTCTGCTTGATGCCAGTAATCTAGCCCCGGCTCATATAGAGAGTTGGAAGAGTAAGCTCGGCATTGGCAATATTGCCACGATTGATAGCTCCGATCAAGTGGGTAATGTGTACACCAAAATACAGGTAGATGATTTTGTTGGTAAGTTGAAAGATGTGGATAAAGACTTAACATCGGAGATCGAAAAGATTAAAAGGTTACTCCTTTCCAATGATCCTTCTTTGGATGAGCTTCAGGAAATAGTAGACTATATTAAAGAAAATAAAGAACAGATAGAATTGCTTAAAGAGGCTGTTATCAATAGTTCAGATGATAAAATCCGCCTTGTTGGAAGTTATTTAAACTGGGGAGCTGTCACTTATCAAAATCAGTTCAATGATTTGGTATATGATAAAATTGAAACTATCGAAGATGACACCAGTTCCGAAAAAAACAAATATGAAGAGAGAGTCAGGGGTGACTCTGTGATAAAACATAATCTTGATACATTAAGTTTTGTGATTGATGCTTACGACACAGTTACAATGTTTACAATACCCCTTAAGGTAAGAAGAATAGACAGCAATACTATTGAAGTGTTGTTTGATTCAATACCACCCAATATCATTCAGTTAACAATTAAAAAAATATAATTATGGACATTAAATACGCTTATTATCGAAGCTCTGTAGGGTACAAAATCGAAGGAAAAACAGACAATGACATTTTAACCGCAGGCGGTAGCACGAGGTCAATCAATTCTTTTTGGCATGATGGCAACTTTAATCCTTTAGATTATGTGCCTAAAACGCGGACATTAACAATTAATGGTACAGTTTATGATTTGTCGGCAAACAGATCATTTACTACGCCGGACACAATTACCCGTCTGAAAGGTGGTGCATCAGGATCTTTAGTATCCGGCGATGTGACCCTTGCAGCAGGTTCTAACGTGACGATTAATCAAACCGGGAATACTATCACATTAGCTGCTACCGATACAACGTATAGCGCAGGTAATGGCCTGACATTAACAGGAACTTCATTTTCCTTGCCAGTCGCTACTTCAGGTACAGGAAATGTGGTTACCGGAATTACTCAGACGGCTAACGGAATAACGGTGAATCTTGGCTCTATGCCTACTTCAACGGATTTGGCTAATTATATCCCATTATCTCAGAAAGGTGCGGCAAATGGGGTTGCTACTTTGGATGGAGCAGGGCAGGTTCCGGCATCTCAATTGCCATCTTATGTGGATGACGTTTTGGAAGGATATTATAAAACTGCTGACGGAAAGTTTTATAAAGAAGCAGCTTATACCAATCTTATTGCTGGAGAAACAGGTAAAATTTATGTATCTCTTGACACTAACAAAACTTACAGATGGACAGGAACAACGTTCGTTTATATCACTTCTGGTGCTGTAGATTCTGTAAATGGATTGACAGGTGTTGTAGTTTTAAATAAATCTCATGTCGGTTTAAGTAACGTTGATAATACGGCAGATGCAGCGAAAAATGTTCTTACCGCTACTAAATGGATTACCCCTAGAACTATTTCGCTTTCCGGAGTAACCGCAACAGCACAGAGTATTGATGGTTCTGGAAATGTAGCAATTCCTGTTACTGCTGTTCCGGCAACATTGTTAACGGGGACTGCAGCAATCAATACAACAGGATCGGCGGCAAAACTGACAACACCGCGAACAATTTCTGCTACAGGTGACGCTTCGTGGACGACAACCTTTGACGGTTCGGTAAACGTTACCTCTGCATTGACATTGGCTGCAACAGGAGTAACCGCCGGAACTTATGATCAGGTTACTGTTGATTCTAAAGGTAGAGTTACTGCCGGAAGTAATACTGTAAGATCATATACGACTGCTATTTCCGGAACTTCAAGTATAGCGCACAATTTAGGAACTAGAAATGTGGATGTTGCAATGTATGATACTGTAACATTTTACAAAATTGATGGCAGAATAAAATTAACTGATCCGAATAAAATAGATATTGAATTTGATTCTGCTTTACCTAATACTGTATCAGTAACAGTAACCAGTAAAGACATTTAATATGGATATAAAATACGCATATTATAATACTTCTAAAGGCTATAGAGTAGTGGGCGGTACAGCCGCCCACTTTTTAAAGGCTGATGGCTCTTTGGATGGTACAGAGTATATTGATAAGTATTCAGAGCAAAATATATTAGGAAGAAAATATTTTTCGGGAGCAATCGGTAATTCTTATAATTTAACAGCAATTGAAACAAGAGGTAACGGTTCTACTGTATACCCATCAATAGGATTTCATCAACCAGGGCAATATGCTGCTACATTAAGTTTTAGATCTAATGGATTTAACTTTATGGATTATTCAGGTACTTTACTGACAGATGTAAATGCTGCCAAGTTTATAAAAGGAGGCTCAGATGATTCATACTTACTATTAGGAGGAGGAGGACATTTACCTAGAACAAGCTTTGCTTCCGGTAATTATAGAGACTATCAGGATAATAGAGAAATAAATCCTAATGAGATATCTCCAATGCAAATTTCATATGGATTTACTACTTGGAATAATGATATAACGACATCGACTTATGCAGACTTCTTACACTTTGGTGGTTACACAGATGCATCAGGAGGACAGCAAAACTTAATCGCATTCAATAAAAATGGTTTTGGAATAAGGCAATTTCAAGGACCTTGGCAAGATGGTAATAGGTATAGTAAGTATGTAGATTATTTTCATAATGGAGCAACAATTGATTATTCGGATATTTTAACTAATATTATAACAGCAGGGGCAAGTGGATGGGCTCAGAGAAAATTATTAGGAAGAGGTTGGAATCCAACTTACGGAGATCACGTAGAAATCAATGTGCCTGGTTCAACAGCTAATACTGCTTCTTTAAAACTAAATCATTCAGGTGGTTTATATGTAAATGATAATTTAGTTTGGAATGCAGGAAATTTCAATCCTGATTCAAAAGATAGTGCATGGCTTCATTCAGGTAGAGATTTCACTCAAGGTACCCGAATACTTACTAATATAGACTACTCTCAATGGTCTGGTGCTGCATTTTTAGTAGAAATTAAAGGAAACATGTATGGTGGAGGTATGGTAATGGATTGTAAGATACAGGGTTATATTTACAATGATACTATTATCAATGCTGTTGGTTATTCTACGCACCCACTGTTAACGGAAATTATTGCTTTAAATCTAAATGGTGAACTTTGTTTTTGGTTCCCAAGACTATCTTATTGGCAAGGATTTTCTGTAAAAGTAACTGATGTTACATCAGCAGGTGTGACAACTACGACAAATAGAGCATATCAAATAGCTGATGCAGCAGATCCGGGAGGTATTAAAAGAGTACGTATTCCAATAGCTACAATAGCTACTCAGAATTGGATTAATGGACAGTCATTTGTTACCACAAATACAGTACAGGCTATAACAGCATTAAAGGAGTTTTATACTACTCTTGCCATGGCGAATGGTCAATCTATTTATCTTAAAGGCTCATCCGATACAGCCCATTATATTAGGCACTTTTCAGATGATACGGACGGTTTTGGAGTAAGTTCAGGATTTGCTGTTAAGAACTATTCTACACTTGATAATCTATTTCAAGTTACATCAACAGGCTTTGGTGAGTTTAAACAGAATGTTCGAGCAGGCGGATTCTTAAAAGCAGGTTCATCAAACAATTTTGTACTATTAGGATATGGAGATCATAAACCTTTAAGTGATTTCTGGACTTCGGCTAATTTTAATCCTGCAACTAAAGTTAATACCTGGGAAAATGCTTATGCACTAGGTTTTTCTTCAGGCTCATCCACGGGAGCCCCTTATATATATCATGCTACTGATGGCTATGTATTCTTGGCTACTCAATCCTGGGTGTCATCTAATTTTGCGAATCAAATCCAGTTAAATGTAGAGTTCACTACGAATTTAGGGACTGGTTTGATGTTGTCAGATGACAAAATTGGGGGAGAATCAGGATTAATTGATATTCATCAAAAAGCATTTATAGCGGGTAAAATTGGTGAATATTATAAATATGGAAGTAGTATTGATGGATTAGAAGGAATCAATTATGATTTAGGTAAAAAAAATATCGGAATTGGCGGTGATATTGACTCTAACAAAGTAAGAGTTGAAGGTTGTGTTAAGGCCATAGGAAATTTTAAATCAGAGGAGGAAAAACCAGATACAATGTTCATTCCGGACGGTCAGATAGCTACTCTCCGAGATGAAATTGTTAATGCAAAATATGCCATTAGATTAAATCCGCACGAATATGGAATCGATGCTTATAGCACCCTCGATGTAGATGATAGAAATAGGCTTATCCATATTGTAGCGGACCAGGTTGATATGCGTGTTAATTTTAATAAAATTTACCCTAAACAACAGATAGTCATTTATAATTTTGATCAAAAAGGTAATGGTCTGGAAGTTCAGATAAATGGTAAAACCATATATTATATAGAACAGCATTGTTTCCTTAGATTGTATGTCACAAATTCATTACGAGTGATTGCAGAAAGACAGCAGCCGTGTGATTTTGTTTGGTAAATAGTAGATAACAAATTAAAAGCTGGTAATATTTATTTTGATAAATAAAGTAGAAATTCAAAAGGCTGATCGTAAGATCAGCCTTTTAATGTAATTTAATTTGCTTCATCAATAACTGTTGAGGTTCTTTTTACTTAGACAGCTTTGATTATGAAAGAAGATTAAAGTCTAAAACTTATGAATATACAAAAAGATAAATATCAGATGAATTACCACCCAAATCGCAGGAATTTGAATTTGGACTGTTGTTGGAGATAAACTATAATGTCCTTTGTATTTAAATTTGATTTGGTGAAATACTTCCTGCGATTGGTTGGTCTTAAAATAATCTGTTATATATTTAGATATTTATAAAGATTCATAAAATTCATACTGAAGATCATCTTCGGTAATCAGGGTATTTAATGAATTGTAAGGATCCTGCTCTTCCTCCATTTCTGCAAGAACTTTAGATTCCTGAATTAATTTTCCTTCCTGGCTGAAAAGCTTTATCAGCACCCATTTTCCATTACGCTCGAGCTCCTTTAAACCGTGTTGACATTTATATTTAATTTTTCCGCTTTGAAGTACGCCATCTTTTACAACTGCTTTATTGGCAGCTTTTCCCTTAGCATACTGTACAATCTGTGCTGTGAAACCACTTTCCTGGTCAACCGGCTGACTATACGTATAGGCAACAGTTCCATTTTCATCATAAACAGTAGAATTGTATACAGTTTGATCCTTATTGATCTTTGTTTCTTTTTTTAATTTTCCATCTTCTCTGAGAGATTTTGAATTCACTAAAACGCCATCTTTATATTGCTGTTCGATAAGACCTTCGTAAAGAGTACCCGTATCAGGCATATCATCTTTATAAGTTATTGCTCCTTTCAGTTTTCCGTCCGGATCATAATATTTGATGTCCTGGATCATTTCATCCTTCAATGTCTGTTCGTAAGACAATTTCCCATCTTCATCAAAAAACTTTTTAAGAACGGAAGCTCCGTTTTTATAAGTATCGATAGAAGTAAAACCTGAATACAGATAATTGAATTGGTAATCCTCGCCTTCAAACGGTTTATAGAACTCGTTTTCTTTGTCGTAAATGTAAGCCAGATTACCTATTTGCTTACCGGTTTCGTCATAGGTTTTCTTATAGCCGTCTTTTCTGCTTTTCTTTTCTTCCTGTAGTATGTCGCCTTTTTTGGAGTAGATGATACTTTCCGTTACTATTCCGTCTTTATTTTGCTTTTCAATTTTAGCAACTTTCATCGGATCATAATAATACTCTACCGTTACATTATCCCCGGAATTTCCAGAGTTATTGGAGCCAATATATTTTCCTTTTTCACCATAGAATTTAGTTTCATACGACCCTTTTTTATTATCGGTGATGATTTCATAACGTATTCCTTTTATATCTTCGTCATAAACCACCGACCTGAAATTATCCGGAGTGTCATAGGTTGTAACCGTATTATTATAAGACATTTCTTCCGGATTTTTATACATGTAAATCTTACCTGTAAAAGTGCCATCTGCTTTATAAGTCAGATCCTCCAGAATTCTTCCCTGTTCATCAAAAGTTTTAGCCGGCCCAATCTGGTTGCCTCCGGAAAATGTCCCTGTACTCAATATCTTACCTTCAGGATTGTACCATGTAATTTTACCTTCGAAGACTTCACTTCCCGGTGTGGCATCAGAAACAAGACCTTCCATTTGAAGCGTTCCATTTTTATAATAATCTCTGATTAAGGTAAGTTTTCCTTTGCTTTCTGTTTCACGATAATATTCCATTTTGCCTGGGGTGGTTTTTTCCCAGTTTTCATCAAAATAGATTTTTTCCTGTGCACTTGCGTGAATGCTTATGATCAGGGCTAGAACCGCTGATGTAAATAATTTTTTCATGTTTTTTTAAGATTTAGGAATATAAAAAAGCCATAAAGCATATATGTGCTTTTATTAAATAATCGAAAGAAATTGCTTTTAGGGCTTATTGTAACTAAGTAAATGTTACCAGTTGATATTTTAACAATCAAATTGGATATCTGCTTCCGATACTTTTTTAATTAATTTCCCTTTGGTTGCTCTGGAAGAAAGGTATAAAATCACCCGTTCTTCTTCGTAATCTCTGTTGGCACCAAAAATGAAGTCAGGTTTCCCATCCTTATCAATATCCCCGATAAAAAGAAGCTCAACAAAAGTGTCATTAAATGATTCTTCTTCTAAGAAAAGCTGTTCCGGAGCATTAGTTGTTGATATATACAGTTTGTAATTTTTTACATTTTGAAATATTTCCTCACCATTATCGGTGGTTATTTTTTCCGATGAAAGTACCTTACCTTCTGCACGCAATGTATATTCTTGATTGGCAAAACGGAATTTCAATTTCTCTTTTGGCCAAATTTTATTTTTCCCAATTGTAATGGTCTCTACTTCACCAAGTGCCAGTTGAGGACTGTTCATCAGTAAAATGGAATTGTTTTTAGAATGAATAACCTTTGTAGAATCCCCGGAACATTCGGAAAAACCTCTGGCAATATTATAATCTGCTTTACCTAAATAATACTTTCCATTCTTTTTGTATAAATCGAGCCAGTTCTTTGTTAATTCATTGACTTCATTTTCTTCCCCCTGGTCCCGATATTCTTTAGGAATGAGAATTTCGAAAGTATCATTTATTTTTTCAGTTACTGCGGGTTTGGTTTCGGTAGTTTTATTATTTAAATGATTTTCTTTTTTATCATTGTTCGTATGGTGCTCGGTTTTTTCTGTTTTGTCTTTACAGGAAAACAGTACAATCAGGGTTGATAAAAAAATAATTCGCTTCTTCATTGTTTACTTTTTTTGATATGCTTAAAATACGCAAATCCTGGGACTCTAAAATTCCAATTCGTTATTGTAATTACAGGTATTCATATCATTAGATATTTCTTCATCATTTGTGTTTTTAGAAATATCTTGGGCAAATTTGAGGAAAATTAACCTCTAAAAAAATCCCTGATTTCAGCTAATTTTTAATGAATGAAATAGGAAGGCAAATTAGCTGAAATCAGGGATTGAAAAATTGAATAAGAATAACGATTTTTAACATCACTCTATTGACAGTATATACTGTCATATTATAATTGAATATGAAAAATAACCCGGAAGAAATGATAAAGTGATAACTTTGCACCCTTTCATCACCTAAAAAATGCTGATCAAAATTTTTTCTTTTTTTCGTTTCACCATTATTTTTATATGTCTTGTATTAACAGGCCACGGCACATCGGCACAGAAATTGACCAATAATCTGGAACAGCAATACCAAAAATATAAGCCGGGAAGCATCCGGCGAATGATGATAACCGGAAAATATGCACAAGCCCTTTTCTTTAATAAACAAGAAAATAAAGCTCTTGCCATTTTAAATGAAAATATTGCTTATGCCAAAAAGGAGACAGACGGAAAATATGCTGCTTATTTATATACAGTTGCGGCAATAAATTATAAGCTGTTGGATAATGTTAAAGCCTCTGAAAATGCGTCCAGGCTTGCCCAATTCTATGAATTAAAAACAAAAGATCAGGAAACAAAAGGATATGTAGCCTATGGACTGGGCTGGATCTGTGCCCGTAATAATAAAGAAGCTGAAGCGATCCGCTACTTTTTAAAAGCTTTATCATTCTATGAAAAATCCACTAATTCTGAAAGTTTAAACGGTAGAAAGGCATCTGTATATCGGGAACTTAATAGCATTTACGCCGATTGGAATGAGTATGAACTGCAGGAAAAATACAGTAAGTTATCATTGGAAATTGCCTTGCAGCAAAATGATCCAATGGGTTTGTTTGAGGCTTATATGGCTATGGGATATGTATATGAAAAGCGGTATGAATCTACTGAAAATAAAACTTTTATCCGAAGTGCAGAGTCATACTATATCAAAGCGATAGATACTTATAATGCCAATAAGACACGTATGCCGATTCCTTCCCATCTTTCTTTTGTGGCGATAAATCTGGCTAATTTGTATTTAAATTACTTCCCTAAATCCTACAAAGGGAAAGCGCTGTATTATGCTAATTTGGCTAAAGCCCAGGGTATTGCTACAGAAAATCATGACCATGTGGCTTCCGCAAGCGGTCTTCTGGCTGAAATAGCCTTACAGAATGGGAATAATAAAGAAGCAAAAGATTATCTGTTAACAGCACTTGCAGAATCAGAATACAGTAATGATACTAATCCGCAGATCAAGCTGGCCATTTTTGAAAACCTTTCCCAGCTTTTCCAAAATGAAAATAATTTTAAAGAGGCTATATTCTACCAAAAGAAATATATAGAAACCTTTAAACAAATCTATGATCAAAAGAATGCGGCTTTAGGCAAAAAACTGGAGGTGCAATATGAAAGGGAGAAGCAAAAGCAACAATTGCTCCGCTTACAGTTAGCCTCTCAAAAGCAGGAACAGCAGCTTAAAGAAATGAGTTGGCAAAGTTTACGGCAGGCTCAGAAATTGGAAAATCTTGAATTAACGAAAGAAAACCAGCTTAGAAAACTGAAATTTACTGAAATAGAAAACAGTAAAAAAGCCCAGGAACTTCGTTTGTCGCAACTGGAATCCTTTAATAGAAAACAAGAAGTGGATCTCTATAAAGAACGGATCAGTTATAAAGAGAAAATCAATACATTTTATATTGGTTTGACAGCTTCAGTTTCTTTATTGCTTGTACTTCTCCTTTATGCTTATTTTCAGAGAACAAAAGGTATCAGGCAAAAAGAAAAATTACATCTTCTTGAAATGGAAAAGATGACCCAGAGTTCGAAAATATCCAATCTTACATTGATGCTAAAAGGCCAGGAACAGGAAAGGGAAAGAATTGCCCGGGATCTGCACGACGGTCTCGGAAGTTTGCTTTCCGGTACCAAAATGAATCTATTTTTATTAAAGGATAAATCAAAGGATGAAGATCAGCCGCAAATAGAAAGGTCAATGGCACAGATTGATATTGCCGTTGACGAACTGCGCCGCGTTGCCCATAATCTTATGCCGGATCTGTTGCTGAAGTATGGCCTTCAGGAAACATTGACGGAATATGTGTCTCGAATGGCCACCCCGAAGCTGGATATTGATGTTCAGTTTTTATATTATACCAATCAGCTGCCACCGGAAAGTCAGTTGTTGGTTTACAGGATTGTTCAGGAATTGGTCAATAATGCTGTAAAACATGCTGTTGCAGAGCAAATTATTATTCAGTTCATCGAAAATGAATCCGATTACGTCATTATTGCAGAAGACGACGGAAAAGGATTTGACACAAGTATTCTGAATCATCTGCATTCTGCAGGATTTCACAATATACGTTCGCGGGTTGAGTTTTTGAAAGGAACAATGCAGATAGAATCCCAAATCAATATAGGAACCAATATTGAAATCAAATTTCCCAAATAAAAAGATTATGATTAAAATTGCTATAACCGATGATCATCCATTACTTTTGGAAGGCCTAAAAAATATTCTTTCCCAGCAGGAGAATTTTATGATTGTTGGCTGCTATTCCTCTTCAACTGAACTTTTTAAAGGACTGGAAAACCAGGCTTTAGATGTTTTATTACTAGACATTAACCTGTCCGATGGCAATAGTATAGATTTGATTAAACCCATATTAAAAAAATATCCGGCTATTCAGATCATGATTTTGAGTGTGCATAATGAGTTTGCAGTGATCAATAGTACTCTGGAAGAAGGTGCTATGGGATATATACAGAAGAATGCTTTGGTCTCAGAAATCATTTTAGGAATACAGACCATACTTAAAGGGGAGAAGTTTTTATGCAATCAAACTAAAAAAATTGTAGAGATGAAAGCGAATTCCGGATTAAATACGATACCTAAATTAACCCGTAGAGAAAAAGAAATTTTGCAGGAAGCATCTTTAGGTCTTACCACAATTCAAATAGCGGATAAGCTGTGCATCAGTCCACATACAGTAGAAAGTCATCGCAAAAACCTGATTGCCAAATTCAAAACCACAAATATAAGTACTGCAGTAAAATTAGCGATGGAATACGGATTAGTCTGACGATAATGAAATATAAAATTTTGGACACTTATAAAAATTATGTGGCACTATTGATATGTAATAGTGTCACATAATTTTTATCTGGTCTCTCAAATAGTATTTTAATCATAAAAGGCGGAAGAATATATAACGGAAAAACTAAAATTAGGATTTAGAGTTTCAGTCTGGAATAGGCGACAATAAGCAATGTTTGCATTAAAATACTTAACTTGCTTTCTTGTTTGTCTATTTATTTAATTTCATAATAAACTGCTAAGCAAAACAGATTGAGAAAATAATGCAAAATATACTGGGAATTGACATTGGAGGTTCACATATCACGATTGCTCAGGTGCAGCCTGAAAAACGTGAAATTATTGCTTCAACTTATATCAGGGAACATGTTGATTCTTTTGAATGCAGGGAAGTTATATTTTCCAAATGGGTTTCCGCAATAGAAAGAGGAGCTAAAGGTCTCACAAAAGAAGGGCTTTTGATAGGTATCGCAATGCCCGGACCTTTTGATTATGAAAAAGGGATTTCTCTTATACGGCAAGGGAAATATATTGATATTTACAGGATTAATATTAAAGAAGAATTGGCTAAAAGATTATCCATTTCTGAAGATCAGTTCCATTTTGTGAATGATGCTGCAGCCTTTTTGAAGGGTGAAGTATTAGGAGGCTGTGCCAAGGGTTATAAAAGAGTTTTTGGTGTAACTTTGGGGACGGGATTTGGAACCACTTTTTATGACGGGAATAAAGCAACTGATGAAGCCTTGTGGAATTTTCAGCTAAAAGATTCCATCTGTGAAGACTATTTGGCAACACGATGGTTTATCAACCGTTATACAGCATTAACAGGTGAGCAAATCTCAGGAACCAAAGATTTATTGGAAAAACCAAAAGAAATACAATCCAGAATGTTTGATGAATATGCAGACTCTCTTGCAGAATTTGTCATAAAATATGTTAGGTTCTATGATCCTGAGGTTTTGGTTATAGGAGGGAATATTGCGAAAACATATCCTTATTTTGAAGAAAAATTTAATAAGAATTTAGTAAAAAATAATATCAGTATGCCTGTTAAAATTTCTGCTATTTTTGAAGATGCTGCTATTTTGGGTGCAGCCAGTTACGTCTTGAAGAAAATGCAAAGAATTAATAAACATATATAATGAAGCCTCTATTTTCAACTTTCTTTATTGTATTCAGTATTTGGGTTTTCGGTCAGGAGGTTTCTCCTGTTGATTATGTAAATCCTTTGATGGGAACGCAGTCCAAACCATCTTTATCCAACGGAAATACTTATCCTGCAATAGGACTTCCCTGGGGAATGAATATCTGGACACCACAGACAGGTAAAATGGGTGACGGATGGTCTTATACTTATGACGCAGACAAAATAAGAGGCTTTAAACAAACACATCAGCCATCTCCCTGGATGAATGATTATGGGGCTTTTGCCATGATGCCTGGAGTGGGAAAATTGAAATTTAAAGAAGAAGATAGAGCGAGCTGGTTCAGTCATAAAGCAGAAGTAGCAACACCTTATTTTTATAGTGTTTATCTGGCAGATATCAATGTAACTACAGAATTCACGCCTACAGAAAGAGCTGCTTACTTTAAATTTGATTTCCCTAAAACAGACAGCGCGTACGTTGTGATTGACGCTCTCAATAAAGGCTCTTACATAAAGATTCTTCCCAAAGAAAGAAAAATTATAGGCTATACCACCAAATATTCCAGAGGTAAATATGAAAACTTCAAAAACTATTTTGTTGTTCAGTTTGATAAAGATTTTGATGTAACAAGAGGCTGGAAGGATGATAAATTTATCAATGACCAACTGGAGATCACAAGTGATCATGCAGGAGCAGTTGTTGGATTTAAGCTTAAAACCAAAGATGTTGTTTATGCAAAAGCAGCCTCTTCATTCATCAGTTTTGAACAGGCAGAATTGAACTTGAACAGAGAAATCGGAAAACGTAATTTTGAACAGGTAAAAGCCGATGCCAAAAATATCTGGAACAAAACTTTAGGAAGAATTGAAGTGAAAGGAGGGACGGATCAACAAATGAGGACCTTTTATTCCTCTTTATACAGAACTTTATTCTTTCCGCAAAAGCTTTATGAGATAGATGCTCAAAATAAAATAAAACATTGGAGTCCTTACAATAGCAAAATAGTAGACGGAAGAATGTTTGCCGGAACCGGCTTTTGGGATACTTTCCGTGCTTTATATCCTTTCCTGAATTTAGTCTATCCAAGTATCAACGTTGAAATGCAGGAAGGACTTGCTAATGCTTATAAAGAAGGAGGATTTTTACCGGAATGGAGCAGTCCCGGATATTCTGATATCATGATTGGAAACAATTCAGCTTCCGTAGTAGCAGATGCTTATATAAAAGGACTTAGCGGTTATGATATCGAAACCCTTTGGCAGGCGGTAAAACATGGAGCCAACAATGAAGGTCCGATCAGTGCAGTGGGACGAAAAGGAGTGGAGTACTACAATTCATTAGGATATGTTCCATATGACGTAAAGATCAATGAAAATGCTGCCCGCACTTTAGAATATGCTTACGATGATTTTTCCATCTATCAATTGGGGAAAGCTTTAGGAAAGCCGGAGTCTCAAATTGAAATCTATAAAAAAAGGGCATATAACTATAAAAATGTATTTGATACGGAATCAGGTTTAATGCGGGGAAAAAATAAAGACGGAAAGTTTCAGTCACCTTTCAATCCTTTTAAATGGGGTGATGCCTTCACCGAAGGAAACAGCTGGCATTATACATGGTCTGTTTTTCAGGATATTGACGGATTATCAAAATTAATGGGCGGAAAAAAGAAATTTGAAGCCAAACTGGATGAGGTTTTCTCATTACCGCCAATTTTTGACGATAGTTACTATGGAAGCGTCATTCATGAGATCCGTGAGATGCAGATTATGAACATGGGACAATATGCGCACGGTAATCAGCCTATCCAACATATGATTTATTTATACAATTATGCCGGAGCTCCTTACAAAACACAATATTGGGTGCGACAGGTAATGGATAAATTATATTATGCAACGCCGGATGGATATTGCGGAGATGAAGATAATGGGCAGACTTCCGCATGGTATGTATTTTCAGCATTAGGATTTTATCCGGTAACACCGGCAACGGACCAGTATGTTCTGGGAGCACCATTATTCAGGCAAGCAACAATTCATCTGGAAAATGGTAAGAAAATTGAAATAAAAGCACCTGAAAACAGTGCTAAAAACTTTTATGTAAAATCATTAAACCTGAATCTGCAGCCGTACTCCAAAAACTGGTTGAGCCATAAAGAATTGATGCAGGGAGCAGTGTTAGAGTTTCAAATGAATAACCAGCCCAATAAAGAGAGAGGTTCGCAGGAAAAAGATTTCCCGTATTCCATGTCAAAAGAAAAATAAAATAATAAATAAACAAAAGCAATATTTAAAGAAATAAAAAATGAGTGCAGAAAAACAACAAATATTTGAAAGAGTAGAAAAAATGCTGACATCACAAGGTTTTAACATCGTTACGAAGGATGACACAAGACCTTGGGGCGGTTTTTTTGTAATTGATGAAAACCAGGCTCAGGATTTTGCCAATCAGTATTTTGATAAAATTGATGTAGAAAATCTGCGAATAGGCGGAAAATTAAGCCCTAAAATTCTTTTGGTTGCCCCAAAAACAAGATTAAGCTGGCAATATCACAATAGAAGAGCCGAAATATGGCAGGTGGTTGAAGGAGTAGTCGGAGTGAAAAAAAGTAATAATGATGAAGAGGGAAATTTAATAGAATACTATCCTAAAGATCAGATAAAACTTCAACAAGGAGAAAGACATCGCCTGATAGGTTTGGAAGACTGGGGTATTGTTGCAGAAATATGGCTACATACAGATAAAGATAATCATTCAGATGAAGACGATATAATAAGAGTACAGGATGATTTCGGGAGATAGCACCGATCCGAATCTGGCTTATAAAATTTCTAGGTAAAAGTTTTCTGATGTTACGATTTAATATTCCTTTTCTAAATTAAAAGTAAATTATATAATAATTTCGCAACTTTGCTCCTATGAAAACTTTCAGCGATCTTACAAATTATAACAAATACCTGAATCTCACAGCTCCTCTGCATCCATTGATGGACAGCAGGGTCTGCAAACAGGCCATTCCAAATTTTCCGCAGGCGAGTAGTGAAATTCAGGTTAATATGTTCAAGATTTCGCTGAAGAAAAACTTTACCGGAGACATCAATTACGGAAACAATAAATATTATACCGAGAACGGATTGATGCTTTTTAGCGAACCGGGACAGGTCGTTTCCTGGGATAGCCTGACTTTCTGGGACGGTTATGCTTTTGTTTTCCATCCTGATCTCATTAAACAAAATCCGGTTGCTGCCAAAATCCATCAGTATAAATATTTCAGTTACGAGATCAATGATGCGTTGTTTATGACTGCGGAGGAAGAAGAGACTATTACCTGGCTTTTTACAAAAATTCATATGGAGCTGGTGGAAAATAAAACCAATGCCAATATCAATATTATTCTGTCGCTGTTAAATGTCGTGCTTTCGTATGCAGATGTTTTTTATGAAAGACAATTTAAAGACAAAGCCACAAAAACCCTTTCAGTGTCTTCAAAATTAAAAAGCTTCCTGCAAAACCATTATAACGATCTATCCAAACCCGTTTCAAATTTTCCTACCGTCTCGTCTGTTGCCGAAGAGCTCAATATGTCTTCCAACTATCTTACAGACCTTATCCGTGCAGAAACCGGGAAAAGTACCATCAGCATTATTCAGGAATTTGTGATTGAACAGGCCGAAATTCTGCTTCTTCAGACCAATATGAATATCAGCGATGTGGCTTACCAATTAGGCTTTACGAACGTTCCTTATTTCTCCAGATTTTTTAAGAAAATTAAAGGTATTTCTCCTACAGAAATCAGAAATCAGAGAAAAGGATAAGATATTCCCCGATTTGTGTTAAAAATCCAGTATTTGTGCAATTAATTTTGAACAGACAAAAAGTTATGTCTTAAAGATTTACATCAATTTAAAATTATTACTATGATTTTTACAACACAAAAAATAACAGAAAGCTATTGGAAAGTAGCCATTAATCATCCTCCGGTAAACGTATTCGATCCTGAATTTTCAGTTCAGTTAAGAACATTAATGGATGAATTGGAAGCCAACGAAAATTTGAAAGTAGTGGTTTTTGAAAGTTCCAACCCGGAATTTTATGTCGCTCACGCAGAATTGGTCAATATTTTTGATTTTCCGAAAGGTGAGGGAAAAACAGGACTTTCAAAATCTTGGCCTGATGTTGCCAAACGTCTCGAACAGGCTCCGTTTGTAAGCATAGCCTCTATCAGAGGAAGAGCGAGAGGGTTGGGAAGCGAGTTTATCCAGGCTTTCGATATGCGTTTTGCAAGCAAGGAAAAAGCTGTTTTTGCACAACCCGAAATTGGAATCGGCTCTTTTCCCGGCGGAGGTGGATTGGAGCGTCTTCATTTGTTAACAGGGAAAGCAAGAGCTCTGGAAATTATTTTGAGCGGCGACGATTATGATGCCCAAACTGCCGCTGATTATGGTTGGATCAACCGAGCATTTCCGGATAATGAACTGGACGCATTCGTAGAAAATTTGGCAAAAAGAATCGACTCATTTGATTTGAAAATCATCAGGAAAATAAAGGCAACGATGAACGAAAGGGTAATTATTCCAAAAAATGAACATATTATGGAAACGCAGATAGCCTTCTTCGCATCATTAACAGAGCCTGAAGCGAGAACCAGAATTAAAAAACTCTTAGACCAGGGATTACAAACCTATGGCGATGTTGAACTTAACCTTGGAAAATATTTGTAATTCAATGAAAGCATTAATCATCAACGGGCACATCAAATGGCCGCAAATTGCAGAAGGAAATCTTAACAAAACCATTTTTGAGAAAAGTAAACAGGCTTTCAACGTAAAAGGATACGAAATTCTGGAAACGGTCATTGATAATGGCTACGAAATTCCAGAGGAAATCGAAAAGTGGGTAAATGCCGATGTCATTCTGTTTCATTTCCCGATCAACTGGTTTGGAATGCCTGCAAAAACAAAAGATTATATCGATAAAGTTCTGATGAGCGGCTACGGAAAAATCTATGCCGGAGACGGCAGGAATAGTGGCGGAAACTACGGAACTGGCGGTCTTCTGAAGTCTAAAGGAATCATTGTGAATACCTGGAACGCTCCCGAAGAAACTTTTGGAAACTCAGGTCAGTTGCTGGAAAATCATTCAATGGAAGAATTTACCAGGCCTTTCACAGCTACGCTTCAGTTTGTGGGCGTTCAGCCGTTACCGACGTTTGCTTTTTATGATGTATTCAAAAATCCGAATATCGAACAGGAGCTGGTTTCTTTTGAAGAACATCTTAAGAATCATATATAAAATAATTAATTGAACAAGCCAGAAACGTTCCGTAATTCTGTGCTATTCTTCCGCTGATTTGAGCTACAAGCTTGGCTTCGATGCGAGATAACTTTGTCTTATCAAAATTAAATAACAAAACAATTTAAAAATGAAAAAGACAATTTTTATCACAGGAGCATCAAGAGGATTTGGAAAACTTTGGACAGAAGCTTTTCTTAAAAGAGGCGATAAAGTAGCGGCAACATCAAGAAATGTGGAAGCTTTTAAAGATCTGGCAGAACAATACGGAGATCAGTTTTTGCCTGTTTCTTTGGACATTACAGACCGGGAAGCAGTTTTTGAAGCAGTAAATAAAGTTAAAAATCACTTTGGAAGTCTGGATGTTGTTATTAATAATGCGGGTTATGGCGTTTTCGGAGCGGTAGAAGAAGTAGGAGAGAAGGTGGCCAAAGATGTTTTTGAAGCGAATGTTTTCGGGACACTTTGGGTAACACAGGCGGCTTTACCGATTTTCAGAGCGCAGGGAAGTGGCCACGTGATCCAGCTGTCAAGTGTTTTGGGCGTTTGGAGCTTGCCTACTTTGGGAATTTACAATGCGACAAAATTTGCTGTGGAAGGCTTCAGCGAAGCTTTGGCAACAGAAGTGAAAGATTTTGGAATTCACGTTACGATGATTGAGCCTAATGGTTACACAACCGATTTTGGCGGAAGCTCGGCAGTTCACGGTGATGCCATTCCGGCTTATGATGCTTTAAAATCGAGTTTAGGAGAAGCAGAAGGTCTGTTACCTGAAGATTATGGAAAACCGGAAGCAACGGTTCCTGCGATTTTGAAATTAATTGACAGTGAGAATCCGCCGCTTCGTTTATTCCTGGGAAAAGTAGGATTGAGGAAAACGGAAAGAGTGTACGCAGAAAAACTGCGGGTCTGGAACGACTGGAAAGAAGTTTCAGAAGCAGCTCACGGATAAAGTCAGTTACTATATAAAACAGAAGTGCTTTTCATTTCTATTTTTAATTGAGTAAATTTGATTAAATTCTGTTTAAACTAATTTTTAAATTTAACCACAAAAGATACAAAAGCAATTTTTACAAATGGATAATAAAAAGCTCTCAAAAGGATAAAAATCAAAGATTTTTAAAAGCTTGCGTGTTTTTATTTTCAGTTTAATTTGTGACTTTAAATATTTTATCTAAATCTTTTGTGCCTTTTGTGGTTAAATAAAAAAATTCAAGACATAAAAGCTTCTAACTCCAAATTGAATATGGAAAAAATCAATCACTATAAAAGCATCACAGAGCTGCATGAAAAAAGCGGATTTGAACCTCCGAAAAATCCTTTATTAAGTCTAATGACCTGTAAAGAACTGATGACGTACTCGGTAGGGGAAGACCGTTTTACAGGAGACTTTTATATGATTGGTTTAAAGAAAATAAAATCGGGCTACGTTTTGTATGGAAAGACCAAATATGATCATAACAATGGTTCCGCGGTTTTTATGAAACCCAGACAGATTATTGAGGTGCAAAATGTACAGTTTGCAGAAAAGGGGTTTGTGATGTTTTTTCACGAAGATTATTTGTCAGGACATCCGCTGAATGACCAGATTAAAAAATACGGCTATTTTGAATATGAAATTAATGAAGCGCTTCACATCTCGCCTTCTGAAGAAGTGATTATGTGGGAACTGTATGAAAAAATCAGAAGAGAATATGAGGAAAATTCTGATGAGTTCAGCAGGGAAATTATCCTGTCACATATCGATTCTATTTTAAAATATTCTGACCGTTTTTACAAAAGACAGTTCATTGATCGCAGTTCCAACGTTTCCGGAACAATGGTTAAAAAATTCCTTACGGTTTTAGATAACTATTTTAAGGAAAATAAGCACTTGGAAGATGGTTTGCCTACAGTAAATTTTATGGCTAATGAATTAGCTGTTTCGCCCCGTTACCTTAGTGATATTCTGAAGCAGGAAACCGGAAAAACAGCGTTAGAGCACGTTCATATTTACTTAATTAAAGAAGCTAAAAATCTTTTGCTGAGTTCAGAAAATAATGTTGCCGGAATTGCCTATGATTTAGGTTTCGAAAGCCCGTCCTACTTTACAAGGTTGTTTAAAAAAGTGGTGGGTGTTACACCTGTCCAGTATAAAAAAGAAGCGGCGAAGTAGTTATCATCAAAATTTTTTTAAGATATTTTTGATTTAGTTCTGCCCGGGAAACTGTTTTCTGAAGTGCAGCGGCGAAATCCCGGCCTTGGCCTTAAAGACCTTGGTAAAGTGTGAAGGATGCTCAAATCCGAGTTCATAAGCAATTTCACTAACCGTTTTTGAAGTTCCCAAAAGTATATGCTTTGCTTTTTCAACCACATTAAGATGAATATGCTCAATGGTTGTTTTCCCGGTAGATTTACTAAGCAGGTCCGATAAATAATTGGGTGAAAGATTAAGCTTTTCGGCAAAATATTTTACTTCGGGAATGCCTTTTTCAATCAATTCTTCATCATTAAAATAATCATTAAGGAGACTTTCAAAGCGTTGTGTTATATCGTTTCCTGTTTTGTTGCGGGTAAAAAACTGCCGGTCGTAAAATCGGTCTGAGTAATTCAAAACCATTTCAATCTGATTTAAAATCAAGCCTTGTGTATGTTGGTCAATATTCTGGGAATATTCTTTTTTAATTCTTACAATCACCTCATCAAGCAAAATTTTTTCATCTTCCGAAATGTGAAGTGCTTCATTGCTGTCATATTGGAAAAAACTGTACTTATGAATTTTTCTGCCTAAATCTGAGCCGTAAATAAAATCAGGATGAAATGCCAGAAACCAGCCTTCCTCAATCTCAGTATCCGCGCTCGGACTCATCACCTGGTTCGGAGCGGTAAACATCAAAGTTCCCTCCTGAAAATCATAGGTTGAACGCCCGTATTTTAAACTTCCTTTAAATTTTTTGTAAATTATCATATACAAATCAATGGTGTAAAGGTAGTTCGCAAAATTCTTGTCCGGACGGGTAACATTTTTCAAATCAATTACCGTAATCAAAGGATGTTTTGGGCCTCCATAATTGTAAAAACGGTGTAGATCCGAAATAGTTTGTATTGAAATGAAGGCTTCTGACATTTTTCTGATTTTAGTTAAAATTAAAGTTTTCTAATGATTAATTCTGCATCAGTCTCAGAAAATCCTCCTCAGAATTTTTGTTTTTCAGATCAATGTAAAACTGCGCATCTTCGCCAATCACATATCTTAGTTTGGAAAGTTGATCGGTTGCGGCGCCTAAAATAGTTTCTGCAACGTCTTCTGCGCTTGCTTTGGGAAGATGTTCTGTCCGTTTGGTGAATTTTGGGATAAATGCTGCCAATTCCGTGTTGTATTCTTCAATCGTATTTTGAATCATCTCGATTCCGCTTCTGAAATTAGTAGCAATGCTTCCTGGCTCTACAATTTTCACATTAATTCCAAATGGAGAAACTTCAAAATGCAATGCTTCGGAAAATCCCTCCACCGCAAATTTTGAGCTGTTGTACAAACTGGCAAATGGTCCCGCTGTAATACCTCCGAAAGAAGAAATATTAATGATGGTTCCCTTTTTCTGATTTCTCATAAGGGGTAAAACAGCTTTGATAACATTCATCAGGCCAAAAACATTGACTTCAAACTGTTTCTGAATCTGTTCAGGGCTTGAAGATTCGAAAACGCCCATCAATCCATAGCCTGCACTGTTCAAAAGAACATCAATCGAACCGAATGTTTCTGTTCCTTTTGCTATCGCTTCCTGAATTTGTTGAGGATTTGTAACATCCAGTTTTACCAATAGAACATTTTCAAGAAGATTCAGTTCTTTTTCGTTTTCCAGGGAACGCATAGCGGCAATGACATTCCATCCGTTTTGCTGAAATAATTTAGCGCTTGCTTTTCCCAATCCCGATGACGCACCGGTGATCAATACTGTATTTTTCATAATGAATTTGTTTAAAATCTCTTTGCAAAGTTCCGATAAGCAAATACGATTCGCTTGTCGATTTTACGGAATGTCTTATACATTTCTACGATTTCGGTTGGGTAATTCTGTGCTATTCTTCCGCTGAAATGAACTAGACTTTAGGGTTGAAGCCGAGCTAACTTTGTCTCAACAAAATGAAACAAATCAATAACAATCAAAAAATTATAAAATGGAAACTTCAACTCAAACATTGGTCAATAAAATTTTAAACGCTCACGGAATCAATAATGCTGCAGAATTTCAGACGGTAAAAATCCATACCCGAATCGGTGGTGCAGTGTGGAGAATGAAAGGACACGAAAACGCTTTAAGCGATGTACAGTTTATCGGTTCTTTAAAAGAGCAGAAAAGCATATGGGAAAATATTTTTAAAGAAAACTACAGTTCATCTTTCGAGCCCGGAAAAGTTCAGTTATTTGACGAAAACGGACAACTTATAGAATCTTTGGAAAACCCTCGAGAGTCTTTTAAAGGTCATACGGTGGAAACGCCCTGGACGAGAGCTCAGCTTATTTATTTCTCCAGCTATGCAACCTGGAATTACACAACGGCTCCTTTTAATTTTCTGGTTCCAGGAGTGGAAATCAATCATCTTGGATTTTGGAATGAAAACGGTGAAATATTGGATAGATTAGAAGTGATTTATCCCGATGGTTTCGCTACTCACAGCAAAAGACAGATATTTTATTTTAATGAAGACGGACTTTTAAAACGTCACGATTATTGGCCTGAAGTTTTGGGCGGCTCTTCCGCAACGCAGATTATTGAAGACTACAAAGAATTTGAAGGCATAAAAACAGGAACAAAGAGAAATATTTATGTTCTGAATGACGAAGATAACTCTTACAATAAAGATTTTGTATTGGTTTCCATCGATATTCTGGATGTAAAATTTGAAAAATAAATTATAATAAATAACATTAAAAATCATAAAAAATGAAAACAATTTCAGTACCTGAAAAAGAACAGCTAAGTTTTGGTGCACAGAGCATTTTAGAATCTGTAGAGAAAAAAATGGGGAAAATTCCCAATTTGTATGCGACCATAGGTTATTCATCATCCGCTTTAAAATCGATGTTAGAAACCGAGGCGTCTTTGGCTCACGATTCATCATTTACGGCAAAAGAAAGAGAAGCCATCAATCTTATCGTTTCACAAGTCAACGAATGTGATTACTGTTTGGCGGCACACACGACTTTAGCGAAAATGAGAGGCTTTACAGAGGAAGATACGCTGGAAATCAGAAAAGGAAGTTTTTCAGAGGGAAAATTAGACGCTGCGATTAAGTTGGCTCAATCTATTGCCAACAATAAAGGCAATGCAGGAAACGGAGCTTTAGAAAATTTCTTCAACGCAGGCTTTGATGAAAAAGCTTTGATTGAACTGACAGCTTTGGTGGCGCTGAGAAGCTTTACCAACTATGTATTTGCCAACACTCAGATTCCTATTGATTTTCCTTTGGCACAGGCTATTTAAGAAGTGTTTTAATAATAAGTATTTAGTTTTAAGTGAAAGCCTTCCGGATGTATTTTCGGAAGGCTTTTTTTATTGAGAAATTTTTTCCAAAACGTATTTCTGTGCTATTTTTAAGCTAAAATGGGCTACCTATTCGGATGGGTTTGATGATAACTTTGCTTCATTCAATAACACTAAAAAATTAAAACAATGAGTAAAATAGTTTTTATCACAGGAGCATCAAAAGGATTCGGAAAATTATGGGCTGAAGCACTTTTGGAAAGAGGAGACAAAGTAGCGGCAACAGCAAGAAACGTTTCTGCATTACAGGATTTGAAAGATAAATACGGAGATCATATTCTTCCTTTGAAGCTGGATGTCAACAACCGTTCAGAAGTTTTTGCAGTGACGGAACAGGTGGAAAAACACTTTGGAAGAATTGATGTTTTGATTAACAATGCAGGTTTCGGCTTATTCGGAACGACGGAAGAAACAACGGAACAACAGGCGAGAGAACAGATGGAAACCAACTTTTTCGGTTCACTTTGGGTAGCACAAGCCGTTTTACCGGTGATGAGAAAACAGAAAAGTGGGCATATCATTCAGATTTCCAGCTTTTTGGGATTAACGACTTTGCCGCTTTTAGGATTGTATAACGCATCAAAATTTGCAGTAGAAGGCTTAATTGAAACCATTGGTTCGGAAACGGCACATTTGGGAATCAAAACCACTTTAATTGAACCTAACGGATTTGCAACAGATTGGGCGGGAGCTTCTGCAGTTCAAACTTCTTCGGATATTGCAGATTATAATCCGGTGCGGGCGGCTTTTGCAGAAAGTGGAGAAAATCCGGATACCTGGGGAAAACCGGAAGCAACAGTAGAACCTGTTTTAAACCTTATCGACAACCAAAATCCTCCGCAAAGATTATTGTTTGGTAAAATTGCTTATCACGTCGTGAATGAAGTTTACACGAAAAGATTAAATGATATTCAAAACTGGAAAGAAGTGAGTATCGCAGCTCACGGTCATTAATTAAAAAATTCAAATCAGCGGAATAATAACATCGTTTTTTTTTGTGCTAATTTTCCGCTGTTTTGATAAATTATTTCCAACCAAATATTTCCAAGTTTGAATTAATACATATCAAGCAAAATCTTAATACTTATGAAAACGACAGCCTTAAACGCAGAAACAAAATTCGCAGAAATTAACAACAATAAAATTGCTTACAGACAATTCGGAAACGGAGCTCCGTTGTTCTTTGTCAACAGATTCAGAGGAATTATGGATACCTGGGATCCTTTATTTCTGGATTCACTGGCAGAAAAAAATACAGTCATTCTTTTTGATTATCCGGGAATCGGAAGTTCAGAAGGTGAGTTGCCTTTGAATATTGTAGAAGTGGCGGGTACGGTTCCGGCTTTGGCAGACCATTTGGGAATCGATAAGTTTAATGTCTTGGGTTGGTCTTACGGCGGATTGGTGGCGCAGGCTGTTACCTTTCAGAATCAGAAAAGAGTATTAAAAACCGTTTTAATCGGAACCAATCCTCCGGGAGAAAATGCAATCCCAATTGAGCAGGTGTTTTTTGACCACGCTTTAAAACCTATTAATGATCTGGAAGATGAATATTATCTGTTCTTTGAGCCGGCTTCCGAAAAAAGCAGACAGGCAGCCAAAGAATCTCACGACAGGATAGCGCAGAGATTAGAGCGTTCGTTGATTCCTTCTACAATGGAGGTTTTCCAGAGATATATTGCGGGTTCGGGAACAATGAAAGAAGATAAACTGAACTTCAGAGAAGGCTATAAAACCCTAAAATCTCCCGTTCTGGTTATTTCCGGGGACCACGACATCAGCTTTGCGACAGAGAACTGGTTTCCGCTATTGAGAAATGCACCTACAATGCAGCATATTATTTTAAATGATGCGGGACACGGTCCTCAACATCAATATCCGGAGCTTACGGCAGGATACATCAACCTTTTTTTAGGATAGTATAATTTCTGTTTTTAGTTTCGGTAAAATTAATTTAACTTAGATAAAATTAAACCGATGCAACATTACAAAACCCTTACCGAATTACATTTGGGTAATCATTGGGACGCTCCGGAACATCCGCTTTTCAGTATGATCGGCTGCCAGTCGGAGTGCAAATTGGGGAACAGAGAGTTTACCACAGATTGTTATGTGATAGCTTTCAAAAAAATAAAATCAGGGATTTTTATGTACGGCCGCACACCGTATGACCACGACAATGGCTGTCTGTTTTTTGCGAAACCAAGACAGATTATTGAGATGAAAAATCTTGAGTTTGAAGAAAAAGGCTATATGCTATTGATTCACGAAGATTATCTGAACGGCCACGAGCTTTTTAAGGAAATTGAAAAATACAGTTTCTTCGATTATGAAGTGACGGAAGCTTTGCATCTTTCGCCAAAAGAAGAGCAGATTATCCTGGAACTTCACTCGAAAATTCAGAGCGAATATTTTAATAATCCTGATGAATACAGCCGTGATATTATTTTAAGTCATATTTCATCGATTTTAAAATACGCACAACGATATTACAAACGACAGTTTATCGACAGAGCGCAGGTGACAGGAAAGACGGCTTCAAAATTCAATGATGCGTTGAGAAAATACATCGGCGAAGGTTTATTGGAAAAATACGGACTTCCGAATGTCGCTTTTTTAGCCGACCAGCTTTTTGTGTCGCCAAGATATCTGAGTGATTTGTTAAAACAGGAAACAGGAAAAACCGCAATGGAACTGATTCACATTTTTATGATATCAGAAGCAAAAAACCTGTTGAGGTTAGGAGAAAAAGGAGTTGCTGAAATCGCTTACGAATTAGGCTTTGAAAATGCTTCTTATTTTACAAGATTGTTCAAAAAACAGACAGGAATGAAGCCTTTGGAATTCAGGAAGTCGCAGATGAATTAAATTTTTTATTTTGAACTAGTAAATCATCACTCAAGATTATAATTTCGAGTGATGATTTATTAACTAAAAATTGTTTTTAAAAAGTTTTTTTTAATCTTGATGTCCGTAACCAAGTTCTTCGTTTTTGCTCCAAAATGCAATGAATAATTCGGCAGGAGAACTTTTTGTACTTGTCCAATCTGCAACTATTTTGATTGCAAGTTCCAAGTCATCCAAATATGCCATTCTTCCATCGCTTCCCCTGATTCCTTTTTCATCCTTTTTTGCTCCACGATTTATTAGGATATTTTTTTCATCATATATTATTCTTCTTACCTCTTCATTTTCTTTACCTTTAGGGAGATTGTCTTTTAATAGTTTTGTTAGTCCGTGATAATAAAGTTGGAATTTTGTTACAGGGTCATCAATTTTTTGACCTAGTAATTTTTCTGCCTCATTTTCTACGGCTAATTCTGCATCTAGATTTAAAACAAGCTGTTCACCTTTGATTTCTTCGGCTTTTTGTAGAATTTCCAATCTTTCTAAATCTTCTTTAGAAAGTTTTTCTTCTATTAATTTCTTTTTATTTTCGTCCATTATGTTTTATTTATACGGTTAATAAATCTCTCATTTTTTTTGCTGTTTCTTTAATCGAATCAACATCCCAATTAGCAATATTCAAATTTTTCGTTGCTAAAGAAATATTTGGAAATTGTTCTTTAAATGCTCCCCAATAATCATTTCCAATTTCTGCCTGTCTCCATTGGAATTGCGAATAAATTATGCAGGGATGAATTTGATTTTGTTCGGCAAAACGAGATACCATCACTTTATTATGAATCATCTTCTCTATATATCTCATTTTTTCCTCAGAAATCAAATACTCGGAAGCAAAGTTGTTGGCTTTATCTTCTTGCAATAAAAATAAATCTGGTTCTCCTGTTAGATGATAACTTGTTTTTGCTATTATATCTAAATCATATAAAACGTGATGTAGCTCGTGAATCAAAGCAAACCAAATTGTGGCGTAATTTTTATTATAGTCGGTTATTACAATACAAGGCTTATCGTTAACAAAAAAGGTTGCACCTCTAATGTGGGTTTTGGGTAAAGATGGTTGAAAAATGACCGTTACTCCAACGTTATATAATGCTTGAAAAATAGTTTTCAATCCATTTTCAATATTCCTTGTATAAGGCTTTATCTTTGGAATTAATTCAATCAAACTTCTTCTTTCAAATTCATTAGGATTATTAATTAGCTCAAAATATTTGTAACTGGATTTTATCCAAAAATCCTTCATTTTGTCACTATAGGTTTTTTTTGTCCTACTAAAAAGAACATCATTTAAAGTAGTATCATATTCGTAAATAGATTTTATACCGAAGAATGTACAGATTCTATTTTTTAACTCTTCGAGTTCCGATTTTTTGTCCAAAAATCCTAGAGATGATAAAGTCTTTAAGTCAAAATATTTATTAATAAATGTTATATCCATTGAATCTTGGAGGTCTCCAATTTCTTCTTGAGGTCTATTATGATAATGTAATATTAAAAGTTTATCAAAATCTAAATCTAAAAACTCTCCAAGTTTTATTAATTTACTAATATCAGTTTGTTTAGAGGTTTTATATATTATCGAATCTAGACTTTTTCTTTCAATCCCCGCAAGTTTCTCAAACTGAGTTTTTGTCAAGCCAGAACTTTCTAGTTTTTCAACTAATAAATCCTCTAAAGAAGGACCATCATAATTAAAACTTTTATTTAAAATTGAATTTATCATTTATGAGGTAAATTTACCTCAAAAGTATAAAATTTAATTTAAAAACCAAAATAATAGAGGTGAATTTACCTTTTTTTAAAATTAATTGGTTTTGTGATTTAATAATTCTGATAAATATTTTTTCTAAAAAGATTTTTTTCATTTCTGTAAATCTGTGCTATTCTTCCCCCGAAATGTATTATTTATTCAGCCGGAATGCTTCTACCTTTGACTTATCAAAATCATCGAAAATCAATTTAAAATGAAAACTAAATTCAACTTTATTTCCTTATTTCTTTTCTTCGGATTAGCGAATGCACAATTAGAAAAAGCAGCAATATCAGATGTAGTTTGGAATGGCGTTACGACAAGTTCAGACGGAAGAATCTTTGTTAATTTTCCAAGAATTGAGGGCGATAAAGGAATGAGAATCGGAGAAGTTCTTAAAAACGGAAAAATCATTCCCTATCCAAATGAAGACTGGAACAATTGGGAATCAGGAGCAGATGTAAATGAGAAGTTCGTAAGAACCAATTCTCTGAGAATCGGACCGGGCGGTTTGCTTTGGATTGTCGATACGGGAACGCCTTCGATGGGACAAAATCCATTATCAGGAAATGCGTTAAAATTGGTTTCCATTGATATTAAAACTAATACTGTCCAGCAGATTATTCCGCTTTCTGGAATTGCAAAACCTTCGACTTTTATTGATGATCTCAGAATTTTGGGAAATACGATTTACCTGACCGACGCGGGCGAACCGGCTTTAATTATTTTGAATAAAACGACGGGAAAAGGCAGACGTGTTCTAGAAAATCACCCTTCAACCACCGACAATTTACCCATAAAAGCAGAAGGAAAAATAATAAAAGATGAAAAGGGAAATGAAGTGAGAATCCACGCAGACCAATTGGAGCTTTCTCCCGATGGAAAGTGGCTTTATTTCCAGCCTGCAAGCGGCCCGCTTTGGAGAGTTGAAACTCAATATCTGAATGATGAAAATCTATCTGAAAAAGATTTGTCGTCTAAAGTTGAATTATTCTACAAAACTCCATCAACAGGAGGAACAGCTATCGATGCAGAAGGAAATATTTATGTAAGCGACGTCAATACCAGTGAAATCATTAAAATATCACCGGAAGGAAAAGAAAGCCTGGTCATTAAAGATAAAAGATTGCTTTGGGCAGACGCTTTATGGATTGACGACGACGGATATCTATGGATTCCGACCGGTCAGCTGAACCGTTTGGCTGCATTTCAGAACGGAAAAAGTAAAGTGAAATTTCCAGTCGTGATTTATAAGCTGAAAATTAATGCAAAACCGCAACGAAATTAAGTTCAAACTCATTGTCAGAAAAGTAAAATTCTGTTAGCTTCTATAAGTAAAACGGCTTTGTGAAACTTAGATGCAGTTAATAATTAAAAAAAACTTAGTGCACTTTGTGTTAAAATCAGGCAGAATAACAAATAATCAAAAATAAATAACATTAAAAAAATATCAATATTATGAAAGCAATTGTATTAAAAGAAGCCGGAAGCGTAGACAATTTAGAATACGTAGAATTGGCAAAACCAACCATTAAAGAAGGCGAAGTATTAATAAACGTAAAAGCCATCAGCATCAATCCGGTAGATGTGAAAAGCCGTGCTGGAAAAGGTGTTTACGGAAGAATCAAAACAGAAAATCCCTTGATTTTGGGTTGGGATATTTCCGGAATTGTAGAAGAAACTAAAAGCTCAGACTTTAAAGTGGGCGATGAGGTTTTCGGAATGGTCAACTTCCCTGGACACGGAAAAGCGTATGCCGAATATGTCGCTGCTCCGGCGAATCAACTGGCTTTAAAACCCCAAAATATCTCTTTTGAAGACGCTGCAGCTTCTACTTTGGTTGCGCTTACGGCGTATCAGGCTTTGGTTCACAATGCGAATATTCAGTCAGGGCAAAATGTTTTGGTTCACGCTGCATCAGGTGGAGTAGGACATATCGCAGTACAGTTGGCCAAACATCTGGGGGCGAAAGTGACGGGAACTTCTTCCGCAAAAAATAAAGATTTTGTCTTGGATCTAGGAGCAGATTCACATATCGATTATCAGGGTTTCGACTGGAAATCAGCAGGCAGAACTTTTGATTTTGTATTGGATACGATTGGCGGAGACAATATCGATCATTCCCTTGAAGTGACGAAAGAAGGCGGTTCCATCATCAGTATTCCGACGGGTTTGAATGAACAGGTGACATCAAAAGCAGAATCCAAAGGCGTAAAAGGGTATTTCATTCTCGTGCAATCCAGCGGTGAAGATATGAAGCATATTGCTTCTTTGTTGGAAAGCGGTGCTGTAAAACCTCACGTTTCAAAAATATTTCCTTTCGAGCAAATGAGAGAAGCACATCTGGAACAGGAAACGGGCAGAACAGTTGGTAAAATCGTGGTGACTTTGTAATGTCATAATTTTTATTGGGGCAACTAATCCACCTTCCACTCCCGCTTTTTTCTTTCTTCAAAAGAAAAAGAGCTCCGTTCAAGTTGGGTTGCTGCAATTCAACGTTTTAAAATTAACAATAAAATCATCAAAATGAACTTAAAAAATACAGCAGTACTGGCAATGGCATTGGTTTCCTTGGCCGCCTGCAACAAATCTCCGAATCAGGCCAATTCAAAGCCTGGGAGTGAAATTTCAACAGAAAAAAATGTGCAATTAGAAGAGGTTTTCTCAGACAACACGTATCAGTTAACGGGTGTTGCCGTTGCAAAAGATAACCGGGTTTTTGTGAACTATCCCTACTGGTTAGACACGCATTCCTATTCAGTGGTTGAAGTGAAAGACGGAAAACCGGTTCCTTATCCTAATGCAGAATGGAACAGCTTTAAAAAAGGCGGAGACGGACAGAATAAATTTGTAACGGTACAATCAGTAGTTACCGATGACAAAGGATTTCTTTGGGTAGTCGATGCCGCAGGAATCGGGCTCGGAAAAGTGTACCAACACAGCAGTAAAGTGGTGAAAATCAATTTAGCCAACAATAAAATTGAGAAAATCTACAGATTTCCAGAAAATGTGGTGAGCGAAGAGGTGTACATCAATGATATCCGCGTGGATAATGAAAATGGTTTTGCGTATTTAAGCAATTCAAATACAGGCGGAATCGTGGTTTTGAATATTAATACAGGAGATTCAAGATTGGTTTTAGCCAATTCTCCATCAGTGAAATCTGACCCGAACTACCATTTTTCACCTTTAGGAACGGAGCTTAAAAAAGGTGACGGTTCTTTGCTGAAAGTTAATTCTGACGGTATTGCGCTGACTCCTGATAATCAATATTTATACTACAAACCGCTTACGGATAACCGTTTGTACAGAATTAAAACTGATTTGTTACGAGACTTTAAAACCAATGAAGCTGTTTTAAACAAAAATGTAGAGGATTTAGGAAAATTCGCCACCACAGATGGGATGATTTTCGATAAAAAAGGAAACCTGTATTTGGGAGATCTGGAGAAGAATTCAATTGTGAAAATTACGCCGGATTTGAAAATGCATACGATTATAAAAGATGATGAAAAACTGATCTGGCCGGACAGTTACAGTATTTCTGATGATGGATATTTGTACATTTCCAATTCTCAGATTCAGTTGATGCCTTGGTTTCACAACGGAAAAGAGCAGTTTAAAAAGCCTTTTAAAGTCTTTAAAATTAAAATTTAACTCCAATCAATTCAATTACAAAAATGAGAATCTATTATTAATGATGACTATGCTATTTGCCAAAAACTTTAAAAATTGATCTGTTTGGAATATAGTTTGTGCACTAAAGATGTCATTATCTTATTTTGTATATTTAAAAAATTCTAGCAAACCCTTTGGATTTTACAGTTACATATAACCTAAAGAAACGAAACAATAATGATACAACAGGAATTTGCATACAATGCAAAGAAAATCTTAGAGTCAGACGACAATGTTATTGGCTTAGCTGTAGCCGGCTCCTGGCTTACTGATGAAATAGATGAATTTTCAGATTTAGACCTTATTCTTGTGACCGAACAGAAAATTTCTAACGATAAAAATGTAATGCTTGAATATGCAAAAAAGTTGGGAAATTTTTTGTCGGGGTTTACAGGAGAACATGTCGGTGAACCAAGATTGCTGATATGCCTTTATGATGACCCTCTTTTACATGTGGATATAAAGTTTTTAACCCTTGAAGAATTTGAAAGCCGTATTGAAACTCCGGTTCTTCTCATCGACAAAGGTGAAAAACTTGCGAACATCATTCATCATACAGAAGCCAGGTTTCCCTATCCGGATTATCAGTGGATCGAGGATCGTTTTTGGATATGGATTCATTATGCACTGTTGAAAATAGGGCGTGGAGAATATTTTGAAGCTTACGATTTTATGGGATTTCTACGCAGTATTGTTTTCGGGCCATTACTCCACATCAAGAATGGAAATTTACCTCGAGGTGTGAGAAAAATGGAAACTACTTTAGAAACTTCAGACTTTGAAAAATTAAAACTTACCATTCCAGGTTATGAAAGACAGTCCTTATTGCAAAGCCTGAGAGACGGAGTGTTATTATATAAACATTTAAGAACAGAACTTTTTGACAGTAAGGTAAATTTGCAAATCAACACTGAAGAAAAAGTGATGAGGTATTTTGAAGAATTGGAAAACGAACACAGGTAGTTAAAAACACCTTATAAAACCATGCAGTACAAAAAAATAAAACCTCACAGAGAATTAGAGCCTTTTATTCATTTTTATTGGGAATTGAAAGGAAATGAGATAGAAAAACAGTGGGAGCGCGTTTTCCCGGATGGCTGTGCAGGTGTACTCATAAATTTAGGAAATACATGCTTGACGGATAACGGTTCATTTTCAATGGAATTTGGAAAAACCTATGTCGTAGGTGCCATGAATTCTTTCAAGGACAGCATTATTGACAGGGATACTCATTTACTGGGCGTGTGCCTAAAACCTGCAACCTTTGCCAATTTCTATCATTATGCTTCACAAAATGAATTAACAAACGATACTGTTGAATTTGGAAAATCCAATTCCTTTAATATCGATAAAACATTGGATAATCCATTCAATTATTTTGATCAATTCTTTTCAGATAGGCTAAAGAGCAAAAATATCCAGCTACAGTCCACACTTGAAAATATACATTCAACAAAAGGAAAGCTAAGCATTGATGAGGTGGCTAAAAGAAATTTTACAACAGTAAGACAACTCGAACGGAATTTTAAAAAGCTGATCGGATTATCACCCAAAGAATATTCAAATATTATCCGCTTTCAGCATGCATTGCAGTTGATTAAAAATTCAGGTCAAAACCGCAACTTATTGGATATTGCATTTGAATGTGGTTATTATGATCATTCGCATCTTAGTAATGAGATCAAGCGAAATACAGGACTTGCTCCATCATTACTTTAATTTGTCGCATTTTTACAAAGTACAGGTAGTTGTGTAAAAGTAAATTTGCAGAAATATTAAAATTAAATCAATGCGAAAATTATCACTTTTCATTGCTATGAGTTTAGATGGCTACATAGCAAAACCAAACGATGACCTGAGTTTTTTGAAAATTGTAGAAAAAGAAGGGGAAGATTACGGTTACGCGGACTTTACTTCCCAAATTGATACAATAATTATCGGCAGAAAAACCTATGATTATGTACTTAAGGAAATCGGCCCATCTCATTATGACAATGGTCAACGGGATATTTACGTTATCACAAGAACTGAAAGACAAAAAGTGGGCAGAACGACTTTCTATACAGGAGATATAACAGAATTAATCAACCATCTAAAGTCCGAAGAAGGAAAAAATATATATTGTGACGGTGGTGCCCAAATTATAAATGAGCTATTGAAACATTATCTGATCGACGAGTTTACAATTTCGGTGATCCCGATTTTATTAGGTGGCGGAACAAGGCTTTTTAAAGACGGAAGACCGGAACAGGCGCTTGAATTCATTACAGCAAAAACATTTGAAACAGGATTGGTCCAGCTGAAGTATGAACGAAAAAACAATTAGTTTTCTAAGGGGAAATTTCTGTAGAAATGTAAAATTTTTAAGAATTTAATATATATTTAAGTATCTAAAATTTTGTATATGCTTAAAGACTTTGAATTTTATCTCTTCCTGGTTTTCTTAATTACGATGCTCATCATGCTGGCCAATAAGATTAAAGTCGCATATCCGGTATTACTAGTGTTGACAGGACTTGTCATAAGTTTTATTCCCGGAGTACCACCTATCAAGATAGAACCCGAATTATTATTTATCATTTTTTTGCCTCCGTTACTGTATGAAGCGGCATGGTCAACCTCTTGGAAGGAGCTTTGGCGATGGCGAAGGATTATCTTCAGCTTTGCTTTCGTAGTGGTTTTCTTTACGGCACTCTCAGTTGCTGTTTTTGCCAATTATTTTATTCCGGGATTTTCTCTGGCGCTTGGTTTTTTACTGGGAGGTATTGTTTCGCCACCGGATGCAGTGAGCGCCGGAGCAATTTTAAAGTTTGTAAAAGTTCCGAAAAGGCTGGCTTCCATTCTTGAGGGCGAAAGCTTGCTGAATGATGCTTCTTCGTTGATCATTTTCAGGTTTGCGATGATTGCTGCTGCAACCGGACAGTTTGTCTGGCATGAAGCAGCCGGAAGTTTTGTATGGATGTGCTTCGGAGGTTTAGGAATCGGACTTTGTATTGCATATGTTTTTTTGAAAATGCATAAAATATTGCCTACTGACGCCAATATAGATATACTGCTGACCTTTATTGCACCATTTTCCATGTATCTGGCGGCTGAACAGCTGCATGCGTCCGGAGTTTTGGCAGTGGTTACTGGAGGACTATTTCTTTCTTACCGCAGTCATGATTTTTTAAGCAGTGCGTCGCGAATACGTACGGTAACCGTTTGGGAAAGTTTTTGTTTCCTGTTGAACGGGATTGTTTTCATGCTGATCGGTTTAGATTTGCCTGAAATTGTCTCAGGCTTGGGCGACACAGATATTTATACTGCCATTGGTTATGGAATTGCAGTCACCGTAGTGCTTATTATTGTCAGGATTTTAGCAGGGTACGGAGCGCTGATTACAACCTTAATTATGAGAAATTTCATTACCGTTGCCGATCCGCAGTCACCTGGGTGGCAAACGCCTTTAATTATTGGATGGACCGGAATGAGAGGAGTGGTTTCTTTAGCGGCGGCGCTTTCCATTCCCCTGACGTTAGATGACGGTTCTCCGTTTCCACAAAGAAATATGATCCTTTTTATTACTTTTATTGTGATTCTGCTGACGCTGCTTTTACAGGGGCTTACTCTTCCTTTTTTACTTAAAAGATTTCCGCCGGTAGACAGGGATTTCATAAGAAGTGCAAAAGAGATAGATTATGACATTCTAAACAATCTGGCAAAAGTAGCCATTGATAAAATCCGAAGTGACTATGCTGACAAAGTAGAAAGTTTTCCGGCGTTAAAAGATCAATTACAGAAATATGAGAATCAATTGAGCAGTTCTGAAATTATTCTGAATTATGAGGAGTACAGACGTATTTATATTGATATTCTCGACACTCAAAGAAACTGGCTTATCAACAAAAACCGCGAAGAACTCTTACTGGATGAAAATATCATCAGGAAGCACCTGAGACTATTGGATTTGCAGGAAGAAAGACTGAATATGAAAGGTTGATACTGTTGAAATATTATTTAAGTTTTAAATAAAAAAAGTCCGTCTCACAACTCGTGATAACGGGCTCTTTTTATGACTTTGATCAAGCTTCAATTCAGAGAAAAGGTTTCTGATCAACGATTCTCAAACTACAACATCAGTTTTAGAGATATTTTTTGTGTACCTTAATCTGTCACTTTTAAGTGCTGAATTTTTTCGTCAGCAATTTCAAAATGAAATTTTAAAATAATCGGACTTCCGGGAAATGTACCTGAAATTTTTGCCAATAGGATATTTTCTTTTTCATCATAATCTACCGGCTCCATCGTGGCTTTATAATCTTTGTTCGATTTGTCGATCCATTGTTCAATTTCTTTTCTTCCATTATGGGTTTTACCTTCATCAAAAACTACGGCTGTTTCTGCAAAACATTGGGCATAAGCAGCACTGTCGAAATTATTCTGTGTTTTTACTAACTCGTTGATCACATTTGGTAAATTCATATTTTTTATTTTTTAAATGATTATTAAATGGTTGGTACTGTTCCGCCATCGATTACATATTCTGTTCCGGTTAAATAGTTGGCTCTTGGTGAAACCAGGAAACCTACAAATTCGGCTACTTCGGCAGGTTCAGCAGGTCTTCCGAAAGGGATTCCTCCCAATGCATCCATTACGCCCTGTTGCGCTTCTTCTACTGTACTGTTCGAATTTCTTGCAATTTCGCCCAGCCATGCTTCCGATGCTGTGGTATTGATCCATCCGGGAGAAACCGCCAGTACACGAACACCTTTAGGAGTAACTTCGTTCGATAAGCTTTTGCTGTAGTTTCTCAGTGCTGCTTTTGCAGCTGCGTAAGGCAAAGTAGAATCATATAGAGGCAGTTTACCTTGGATAGAAGCGATGTGAATAATAACACCCGTTTTTCGTTCGATCATTTGCGGTAAAAATCCCCTGTCCAGCCGAACCGGAGCCAAAAGATTAGCCTGTAGTGTTGATTCCCAATCTTCATCATTAAGCGCAGTAAATCCGCCTGCCGGAGTAGATGATCCACCAAGGTTATTAACCAGGATATCCAGTCTTCCGTAGCCCGAAAGCACTTCGCTGATTACTTTTTGGGTACCTTCTGCTGTACTCAGATCGGATGCAATAAAATGCAGATTACTGTTTTCTTGTTCAGGGGCATTTCTTGCGGTAATAATAACCGTTGCTCCAGCTTCTAGCAGCCTGTCTGCAATTGCTTTACCGGCTCCTTTCGTACCTCCTGTCACTAATGCAATTTTACCAGATAGTTCATTGTTGTAATTAAATTGTTCCATTTTTTAGACTTGTTTTATAGGACAAAATTGGGGTATAAAAACAGTTCATACAAGTACGGAATTACGATTCATATAGGGATAAATTATTCCCCTATTGTACAAATCGGAACATACGCTTACTTTTACATTATGTATGAAAGAAAAATAATTCCGAATCTGAATTGTGGTCTTGACCTGATCGGTGAAGTGCTGTATGGCAAATGGAAAATCCGTCTTCTTTGGTTTATTTATCAGGGACATAAAAGACCGAGCGAATTGCAGCGTAAAATTCCGGATGCATCGCGAAGGGTTTTAAATATCCAGCTAAAAGAGTTGGAAGACCACGAGTTGGTCACGAAGAAAATTTACCCTGTCGTACCCCCAAAAGTAGAATATAGCTTAACTGAGTTTGGTGAAAGTCTGATTCCTGTCGTAGGCGCTTTGGGACAGTGGGGAGATCAGCATGAAGAACGGTTAAGACGGGTAATTTTACAAAGAATAGGTGGAGAATAGGATGATTCCAATTAGTAATATGGCTGGAAATATTAAATTTGCGTATATAAACAGAATATATGCCTACACCACAAGAAATTCAAAATGTTTTTTCTCCATTCTATAATGCTGAGACCAATATCTGGGAGCGTTTTTCAGAAAAAATAGAGGTCAGAGAATTTCAGAAAAATGAGGTCATAAAAGATTATCAGAGTGTAGAAAAATATTTGAATATTGTAGCCAAAGGTTCTGTCGGCCTATTCGTTTGGAACGGGAAAAAAGATATCTGCATCAATTTGCTGTATGAAAACAGTTTTATGAGCGATTATTTTTCTTTCCTCAAACAGCAGCCTTCAGGCATTAAAACACAGGCATTGGAAGATTGTATATTATGGTCGATCAGCTATCCAGATCTCAATGAGCTCTATTCCCGTAATGAAACAGGATTAAGAATTGGCAAAGCGATCCCCGAAATATTGTTCCTGCGAAAACAACAGGATCAGATCAATCTTCTGACACTGAGTCCGGAAGAACGTTATCTCAATCTCATTAGCCAACGCCCTGAAATTTTCCAGCGTACACCTCTCAAAATAATCGCTTCTTACCTGGGGTTAACTGCGGAAAGTCTTAGCCGCCTCAGAAAAAGAGTTACCGGGAAGTAAAACTTACCCATCGTCAAGTGGATTTGGCTTTCTTATAATTAATTTTGGATGATCTAATTCAAAAAAATATGAAAGAAAGAAAACGACTTGGAAGCATTATCGTTTTTTATGCTATTGCCATTCTGTTTCGCTTTTTGGCAGTGAAAACCAATCTGCTTGACTTTACCGACAACGAATTTATAAAAATTTTACTACGAGGAATTGGTCCGGCTATCGGTGCTTTTGTTTCGGTTAAATTGTTTAATATTCCCTTAAAGCTTTCCCTGAAAGGAAATTACCGAAACATATTTTTGCCTTTTCTTGTTTTCTGGATTGTTCCGGTCTTGCTTATTGGAACAGTCAGCTATATTCAGCAGGGACAATTTCCTTTTGTGCTGCTTTCCACAGTTTTGGTGTATGGTTTATTGGAAGAGATCGGCTGGCGCGGATTTTTACAGGAACAATTAAAAGATCTGCCGAAGCTTCAAAGTATCATCATTATCGCCGTTTTATGGTTTATCTGGCATCTGAATTTTGAATTCACCACTTCTAATTTGATTTTTCTTGGTATCTTGTTTTTAGGGACTTGGGGAATTGGCAAAGTCTATAATAAGACCTATTCATTACTGGCTGTATCCGGATTTCATTCGCTGAATAATTTTTTCAGAAATGGCCTTCATCAGACAGAGTTGATACTAATTGCTGTTTTGCTTGTCATCTGGATAGGCTTTATTATTCGCTATGATTCTTATAAAAAATATCAGGATATACAATAAATCTGTTTAAATTAACCACAAAAGACACAAAAGATATTTGTAAATGTATTTTAAATGACAAAAGCTCTCAAAAGAATAAAAATCAAAGATTTTTAAATGCTTATGCGTTCTTTTCTTCGTTTATAGTAAACTTTAAAACTTTATCTAAAGTCTTTTGTTCCTTTTGTGGTTAAACAAGCTTATAATACAAAATACATTGAATATGCATAAAAAACTGCTTTTAACCAGCTTTCTTCTTTTATTATTGGTAAAAATTTCCGGGCAATCAAAGGAAAAGATAATCGATGATTATTTCAATGCATTGGCTAAAAATCAACAATTCAGTGGCAATGTTTTAGTGGTTGATAACAATAAGATTGTGTATGAAAGATCTTTTGGGTTTTCAGATCACGTAATCAAAGCGCCAAATACACCCGATATCACTTTTCCCATTGCCAGTATTTCAAAAATATTTACAGCAACTGCTATTTTGCAGCTCAAGGAAAAGGGTTTACTGAAAATAACAGATCCTGTTACGGAGTATCTGTCGGGGTTTCCTTACCCGGAAATAAAGATCAGACATTTGCTTTCACATACCTCCGGACTTCCACCTTACAATGCTTTTTTTGACAAAGAGCAAAAAGAAAATCCCGATAAAGTTTTCACCAACGAAGATTTTCTTCCGGGAGTTATTGCAAACAAACAACCGCTTGTTTATCAACCGGGTGAAAAAGGAAATTATGATAATATCAACTATCTTATCCTAGCTTTGATTGTTGAAAAAGTCTCGGGAATATCTTATGAAAAATACATTAAAAGAAATATTCTTAGACCGGCAAAGATGAAAGAAACTGTGCTTTTCCCTTTACCTGAGCAATTCAACAGAGCTGAAATAAAAAATTTTGCATTTCCTCACATCTATCTTCATTTGTATGATGATAATCCTGTTAAATCCAATTCAATTCCTTATGTGAAAGAATACTGGCATTCTTATGCCTTCAGAGGATTTGCCGATTATATAAGTACGATCCGGGATTTATGGAAATTTGACAAAGCACTTTATGATAACACTTTGCTAAAACAAGAGACCCTGGAAGAAGCATTTGTCCCGGTAAAATTAAATAACGGTAAAAATAATCCCGATGAATTCGGATTAGGCTGGGAAATTGAAAAAGACTCTACAATGGGAAAACTGGTGTACCACAGTGGGGCAGCAATGGGACTGAGCTCCAATATTCTCAGAAACGTCACCAAACATCAAACCGTCATCCTGTTTGACAATGCTCATTTCAATGCCCACGAAAATGCTACAAAAGTTATGATGCTTCTGAACCGCAAAAAAGTGGATACACCCAAAAAAAATATTGCCAAGATCTATGGAAATATTTTACTTAACAAAGGTGCAACAGAAGCGAGAGAAACATTGGAAAGCTTAAGAAAAGATACGCTTAATTATTATCTGAGTGAGAATGAAATGAACACGCTCGGGTATGATTTTATGGGGAACAACAATCCTTATCATTTGCCGGAAAAACATTTCTACAAACAAGCTGTTGAAACATTAAAAACAAATGTTGATCTCTTCCCCAACAGCTGGAATGCCTTTGATAGTTATGCAGAAGCGCTTCTTGAAAACGGACAAAAAGAAGAAGCCATCAAAATGTATCAAAAGTCTGTTGAACTCAATCCCGATAACGAAAACGGGAAAAAAGTGTTGGAAGGACTTTTGAGAAAGAAAAATTAACTTGTATTAAACTTAAATCTTTTTGTATAGCATAACAATGATACATCTATCAAAACAAGGAAATTATTTTATCAAACCGGCATTAATAATTATGCTATTGATAATTTCAACGCTAAATTTCTTTGGGCAGACAAAGGAATTTAAACCTGAGCAAAAATATCCGGCAGATAGCTTACGTCAATGGACATCAGGATTAATGGATGAGATCAGCAAAAAACATCCCGGATTCTACAGATATACAGACAAGGAAAAATTTGGATTTTTAATTGATTCCACTCGACAGAGCATTCAGGATTCTTTGACCCAACTGCAATATTACAGAAAATTGAAACCTTTGTTTGCTAAGATCGGGTGCCTCCATACCGGAATTGAGCTGCCGGAAGAATCCAAGACTTCTATTAATGCTTCCAATACTTTGTTGCCGTTAGAAATTTTTGTAGATGCCAAGAATCAGAAGGTATTAATCTCAAAGAATTACTCGGAAAATAAAGGTATTAAAAGGGGGGTAGAATTGGTTTCAATTAATGGAACTCCGATTTCAGCGATATTAAATAAATTGCTCGATGCTATTCCATCAGACGGATATAACCAAACGGAAAAAATTCTTTTGCTGAATTACAGATTTCCATTTTGGTATCAGGAAATAATAGATGCGCCCAAAGTTTTTAAAGTGGTTGTGAGATCAGAAGGCATTGATCAGACCTTTGAGCTAAATGGAGCTTTCAAAGATGTTTTTCCTCCTTTAGAACAGCTTGAAAAGAACTATGATTTACCCCTTGAGTTTGAGGTGAAAAATGGGATAGCTATTTTAAAAATTCATTCCTTTGCCGATACTGCAATAAAGCAAAGCGGGCAGAATTTTAAGAAATTTATCAAGGACGTATTCCAGACTCTGCAACAACAGAATATCAAAGATCTTATCATTGACGTAAGGAACAATACAGGAGGGACAGATGATAATGCAGCTTTGCTGGCATCTTTCTTCTTCGACAAGACATTCAGATACTGGGATAAGATTGAAGTTACAGAAGCTGTCGCGAAGGAGATTAAAGGTGTCAACAAGATGTTCTACAAAAAACCTGAAGAAAATAACGGATTGTATCTCTGGAAAAAATCCTGGATCACAAAAGAATTCGATTACTACGAACCGCAGGAACCTGCCAAGATGAATTTTAAAGGAAATAGTTATCTATTAATCAATGGTCTGTGTCTTTCATCCTGTGCTGATTTTACGGCAGTAATATCACATAACAAAAAAGCTATAGTGATCGGGCAGGAAACGGGTGGCGGTTATCAGGGCAATACAAGCGGAATGCTGAGCCAGGCTAAAATTCCGACCGGGCTGGTTATTACTATACCTTTACAGAAATACACCAATGCGGTTGATCTGGATAAAAATTTCGGCCGCGGTACAATACCGGATCACGAAACAGCAACTACATTCGAAAATTGGATCAATAAGGAAGATGTGGAACTGGATTATACGATTCAATTAATTAATAGAAATTGATTGAATTTAGATCAGGCAAAACATATACGGGCAAACCGAAATGTAATAGTTCTAAAATAATAATTGTCTTAAAATATAAACTAAAAATCACACAATCAATTTCTCATTCTGAGGCGGTAAAATGTTGAAAGATTTATATAAGTGAAATTAATTAATCAAAAGAATTAATATGAAACAATTAACAAACATTCTACTTATCGGGTTCTTCTTACTGACAGTAATATTAATGCAGGCTCAGAAAAAATCCAATCGGCTAATCAATGATTTTATGAAGGTTGAAGGAAACTGGACAGGGCAATTAACCTATCTGGATTACAGCTCCGGAAAACCTTATATGATGTCTGCGGATCTTGAGATAAAAAGAATTTCCAACACGAATGAATTCCTTTTCGTTCACACTTATCCCAAAGAAAAAAGTGCAAATAAGACCGATACTCTTTCTATTTCAAAAGATGGGCAATACATTGGTAAAGAAAAGCTGGTTTCCAGGACAAAACTTTCCAACGGCGATATAAGAATCATAACTGAAAAAGAAGGCAAGGATGGAAACGATGGTAAGAAAGCAACCATAAGACAGACTTACATATTAGGCAATACTTCTTTATCCACACAGAAAGATGTCCTTTTTTCCGGAGAAACTGCATGGATTAAAAGACATGAATATGTTTACAAAAAACAGCGTAATTAATCTAAGCTCAGAAAGTTTATTAATGGTTTTTAAAACGGACAGTAAATGATACAGAAAAACATTTTGAAGGGCTTATTCATTTTCATTGGACAACTTTTTTTTGCTCAAAATAATGAGTCGCAAAAGATTGACAGTTTAACGAAAATAGAAGTTGTAAACAGCATTTGTAATTCGCTGATCAATAATTATGTTTTCCCTGATAAGGCAAAAGTAATGACAGACTTTTTGAAGCAACAAACTCAAAACAATATATTTAGGTCTGTCACAGACCCCAACCAATTCGCCAATGAGATTCAAAAAGCACTTCGTTCAGTAAATGAAGACAATCATTTGCGAATTGAATATAATCCCCGATTAGAAAAAGACATCATAAAATTTCTTGCCAATAAAAAAGGGTCAAATGCAATTTTAGCAGACCAAATTAAAAAAGATGAAAAACAAAATTTCTATTTTAAAAAGTTAGAAATTATGCCTTCAAATATGGGCTACATAGAATTTACAAACTTCGCTGTTCCCAGTCCTTCTGCAAGAAAGACAGTACATTCAGCAATGCAGTTTATTTCCCATACTGACGGATTGATCATTGATCTAAGAAATAATTTCGGAGGTAACGGTGAAATGTTAGGTGAAATTCTAAGTTACTTTTTTCCTACAAAAACTTACACAGGGAAAACTTATAACAGAATCGAAAATAAATGGACAGATTCTTATATTGGAAATAAAAAGGAAATAACAGACGGTTTAAAATTAGGAATGCCTTTATATATTCTAACAAGCAGGAGAACCTTTTCGGCTGCTGAAAGTTTTGCTTACACTTTACAAAGTATGAAAAAGGCTGTTATCATTGGAAATACATCAAAAGGCGGTGCTCATGCAACAAGAAGTTTCAGCATGGGAAATGGCTTTGTAGCATTTATTCCATATTCACGTGAAGAAAATGTTATCACTAAAACCGATTGGGAAGGTGTTGGCGTAATTCCGGACATTGAAACAGAAGAGCAAAATTGTATTTTGACCGCTCAAAATCACTTTCTGAATCAAAAATTACTGACCGAAAAAGATGAAGATGAGAAAAGGAAAATTAACTGGCAAATCAATTTTAATAAATCAAAATCCTCAAATGTAATCATCAATCCAACAGAGGCAACCAAGTTTGCAGGACGATTTTCGGAGTTTGAAGTTACGCTTTCAGGCAATCAGCTAATGTTTAGGGATACCAATCAAAAAAGTAACGAACCAAGAAAAGCAATAGCCATAACAGCTAATTTATTCCAGATAGGCACTGATTATCAAGTAGAGTTTATAACGGATAGCAACAATGTATGTAATGCTATTAAAATGTATTGGGATGATGGGTATGAAGAAACGATCAATAGGACAAAATAAAATGAAACCAGCTATCATTACATCCAGTACAAATCTTTAAGCTAAGAAATTCTTACATCTATAAATAATACAGTCTAGGGTTTATATGAAACATTTTTATTTTATCTTCTGTTTAATAGTAATGGGGTGTCAGACTACGAGTCAAACTCCGGATGAAGTGATTAATAACTATTACCGGAAAGGAAAGTTCAATGGAAGCATATTAATCGCTCAAAATGATAAAGTCATTATAGATACCGTTTTCGGCTACCGGGATTTGGATCAAAAAGTGGAGCTCACAAAAGAAACCCCGTTTTATATTGCCTCATTAAGTAAACCCTTCACTGCCATTGCCATTTTTCAACTGGCGGAAAAAAGACTTCTTTCACTCGATGATGATGCCGTAAAGTTTGTTGACGATCTTCCTTCCTATGCCCATCATATTACCATAAAGCAATTGCTGAATCATACCTCAGGAATAAGAGATTATGAAAATAGACTTACAAAAAAAGGTTTGACCAATAATGAGGTTATCCATTGGCTTCAAAATCAGGACGGATTAGCCTTCAAACCCGGAACAAAATTTCAATATAGCAATTCTGGTTACATTATCCTGTCCTTAATTATCGAAAAGATTTCCGGAATGTCCTATGCCCAATTTTTGAAAAAGAATATTTTCGATCCTTTGCAAATGCATCACACCACAGTTTATGAATCTAATACAGTCATTCCCGATAAAGCTATAGGGTATAACAGGGATAAAAAAGTAGATGATTATTCTATTCTTACCACAGGAGACGGCGGTATTTATGCTACGGCAGAAGATCTTTATAAATTTGACAAGGCGCTAAGAACCAATCAACTATTATCAGAAGAAAGTACTAAATTACTATATCAGACACCGATTCTGGAGGACGGTACCCATTCTGAATATGGATCGGGCTGGTTTATCGAGAAATCTGACGGTTCGATGATTGCTCAACATACGGGTGGATTGGCCGGTTTCAGAAGCCTGTTCTGGAGAGATCTGAAAAACGGGAATACGATCATTGCATTGACCAATCAAGGGGATGTCTTTCCTGTATTTGATTTTCTGAACGACATAAAAAAAACTTTGAAATAATGGAACCGAAGTAAGAATAGTCCCTTCTGATATAAAAAATGGCGTCAACTGAAGGTAGTTGACGCCAACATGGTTATTTTATATAACCTAAATCTTGAAGTTCTTTAAAACAATGTTTATTCTCGTCCATGTGTTTAATTCATCGCTATAAACTTGAACTTAAACAATTGACAGGATGTCCCGTAATAATCCCAAAGCTGTAGGTTTGAATTACCATCCATGGTACAGTTGGGAATATCCCAACCACGTGTGGCATCTACCTTTGACAGGATTTTGTAATAACCATTGGAGACGGCAACTACCTGCCACGCCTGCGCATCATTAGTATAGTTCTGCCAAAGCCGGATTGATGTTCCCAGTGTATTGCTATTACTAGTCAGGTCAATGCAACGATTGGAAGCACTCGCTTTAGATACAAAACGCCAGTAGCCATTGCCGGCATCAATAGCAACCCAGCGCTGTGCATTAGCCCCATTTCTTGTCCATGGTCTTAGTACTGCGCCATTGGCGTCTTCTCCATTTTTTAGATCGAGTACTTTGTTGGCATCGGTCTGGAACTCGATCTCGTAAATACCATTATTGACCAGACTGCTGGTGGTATTACAGTTTCCAACAGGATAGTTAGAGGACGCGTATTGCTGAAACCATTGTTTGACCGGGGCGGCACAAGCTTCCCAATCATTGTTGAAGGCTGTTCCAGCGTTGGGATCACCCTTGTGGAGCAGATCATCCGGGGCAAGGAGATTCCAGCTCACATTGCCTGATTGATCTACGATATACTTTAAATTTGCACCAAATCCGTTTCCGCCCGCAGTACCGGTTGTACCAATACCGAAGGTGCCATATCCCTGCGGAGCCCAGTCAGTCTCTGTAATGGCGATTGGTGCAATGTCTGCGATTGGTTTAACATTGATATTCCATGCATTTTGAAAAGATTGATAATTGTTGACACCACCCCAGTAACCAGGATAAATGTGAACAGCATAGCCTATATTTCCCCCTGTGATCTGATTATTGACATAGCCCTGATAGTGTGATTGCCATCCCGTACCTGGTATCCAGCAAACATTATTTGCTCCATTGTTACGGATAATGCTAACTAAAGGCTGGAAGAAGTTTTTAAGTGCTGCAAAATGTTCGTTACCCGTAGATCCCCATGTGCCGTTTGTTCCCAGGATTTCAACAGGTTCATTAGCTAATTCGAACATTACGTTGTCAGCGTTCTTTAGACCCGGATGTTGTGACAAAAAGGTCCATACGGTTTTAAGGTAGCTATGATAAGCATCGTTCACAGCAATACGATTTGGACATACGCCTGGCGGACGCAGGATGACATACATTCCCAGGCTGCGGGCATGGTTGATCAGTGGAATGATCACCTGATCCGTATAGGTGACCAGACGGTTATAATTGAATCTTGAGATATCGTTCTCAGGAATAGCCGGTCCGGGATCATTGGTCCAATACGGATCGATATGAAGACGGATGTAATTGAGATACCAGCCATCGGTAGGGTTGCTGAGTTTGTCCATGACAGCTTTGTTATAATTCAAAGCCCCCTGAACATTATAATTGTCCCAGGTACAGTAGCCGGAATTGGCACCATATTGACACCCGTTAAACCAAGGGCTAGGTGTTATGGCAACCCCATGTAAGACAACGTTATTGCCGCACGGATCTTTGAGGTATCTGCCTCCGACATGCAGAGTTGGTGTTGCCGCCAATGCTCTTGCACCGGCACCTAGATTTGTTTCAGGTTCTTCCATTAAACTTTTTTCTTCCAGCGTAGAGCAGCTGGAAAGAATGATTAACAGAAAGGCTAGGAGCCACATTTTGTTTGTTCTCATAATTAAATATTTAAAGGTGATTAATGATGTCGTTTTTAGCTATCAGTTTCCTGGCTTTTATCCTTGTGAACATGATAATAATTGATTACCCGTTTTATAAAAAAGTATAATCCTTAAGATTTTCTTGGGGCAACTGTGATGTAGAATATAAATATCTTTCTGTGAGATTACTTTCGGAGTAAATATTTTTGAAAATGTAAACAAATGATATGTTTGTTGAATTTTTAATTTTCATTTGATTTATCTATTAGTTTTGCATAAATATATGTAAATTATTAAATATAAATTAAATTTTTGTTAAAAATTAACAAATGGAATCAATATCATAAATGGAGTAATTAACAAATGGTTGTAATGCTATGTACTAAAAAGAAAATAGGAGAATTTTATCATATTTTTACTTTGTCTGAAGTTTTCCGTCATTGGCTCAAAAAATCATAAAAATAGCTTTGATTAAAAAAAAGAAGCTTCAAAAATTTCATGCAATTAGATACGAACAGAGATTCTGTTACATATTTCGGGAATTGAGATACTTTTTCTTGTGTGCGTTGTTGGAAATTTGCATTATAAAAATCCAGCATTATGTCACTGATCAAATCAAATCTTTGAATCTATTTTAGATTTTGCGCTTTCTACTAAAAACAACGCCAATACAAAAAGTATTGGCGTTGTCAAACAATGAAATATTAAATATCCCTAATTCCTGAATATTATTTCTCGCAATACAGTCAAATTAGGTCGTTCTGATAATTGAAATGATGTATTAGTTTTTAGGCTTTAGATCTTCAAACTTTTCATCCGCAGGTAGAATGTGCTGAACTTTTTCAACCACTAATTCTTTCGGAACAGAGAATTCTGCTGTTTGTTTGATGTCTAAAGAAGAAGCTCCGACAAATACTTTGTAATTTCCGGCTTCTGCAACCCACGCAGATTTTGCGGTTTCAAATGATGCTAAATCTTTCGGATTTAATACCAAAGTAATGGTTTGGGATTCTCTAGGTTTCAGATCTTTGGTTTTAGCATAAGCTTTCAATTCAGATTTTGGTTTGTCGATATTTTTCCCCGGAGCTGAAAGATACAATTCAACGACTTCTTTTCCGGTAGCTTTTCCGGTATTTTTTACATCAACAGTTATTTCTAATTGGTTATTAAAAGTCTCTGAGTTCGTTTTAATATTTGAATACGCAAAATCCGTGTAAGATTTCCCAAAACCGAATTCATACGAAGGTTTTACGCCAAACGTGTTAAAATAACGGTAACCAACATACACCCCTTCCTGATACGTCACATCTTTCGGGTTATCTGCAGGAACTCCCGGGAAATTCTTTGCCGAAGCGTGATCTGCGTAATTCACAGGGAAAGTCATCGTTAGTTTTCCGGAAGGATTTACCTTTCCTGAAATCACATCTGCAACGGAATGTCCGCCTTCCTGACCCGGTTGCCAAGCTAATAAAATAGCATCGACTTTATCTTTCCACGAAGCCGTTTCGATAACGCCTCCGATATTCAGGATTACAACGACTTTCTTTCCTTTTGCGTGGAAAGCTTTGGAAATTTTATCCAGCATTTCAATTTCTTCTGTTGCTAAATTGAAATCATTATCAACAACTCTGTCACCGCCTTCTCCTGAGTTTCTTCCCAACGTCACGAAAGCAATTTCCGAAGTTTGCGCTTTTTTAGCATAAAATGAATCATCAAGTTTTATTTCGGGAAGTCTTTCCGGTAAAGCCAAAATTCCTTTTGCTTTTCTTCTTTCTTTTTCGGCAACTAATTCTTTTTCAGCGTGTGGTGTATATAAATTGACCAATTCTTTGTCTAATTTGTAACCTGCTGCATTCAATCCTTCCAATAAAGAAACGGTGTGTTTGTTGTTTACACTTCCGCTTCCTGTTCCGCCTGTAATCCAGGCGTAAGAAGTCACTCCGAATAACGAAACTTCTTTCTGCTTGTTGTCAAAAGGCAAAGCATTTTGTTCATTTTTAAGCAAAACCATTCCTTCCGTTGCTGCATTTCTTGTCACTTCTGCGTGTTCTGCAAGATTAGGTTTGTCGCTGTATTGATATTGGTCGAAAGTCGGCGTTTTGAAAATGTATTCTAAAATTCTTTTTACGTTGAGGTTCGCAGTTTCCGGAGATAATTTCCCTGAATTTAAAGCTTCCAGCAACACTTTTTTCTGCGTAGGAATTCCCGGCATCAAAAGGTCGTTTCCTGCTTTCATCTGCTTGACAACATCTGAGATTCCGCCGTTTCTGATGGATTCAAATCCGGGGAAACCACCGAACCAGTCGGTCATTACAATTCCTTTGAAACCCCATTCGTTCCTCAAAACCTGAGTTAATAAATCTTTTGAATCTGATGTATAAACGCCGTTCACTTTATTGTAAGAAGACATTACCGTCCAGGGCTGAGATTCTTTAACGGCGATTTCGAAATTTCTAAGGTACAATTCTCTCATTGCTCGTTCAGAAACGTGAGCGTTGATGGTCAACCTATTGGTTTCTTCGTTGTTTGCGGCGAAATGTTTGATGGAAGTTCCCACACCTTGAGACTGAATACCGTTTACAATAGCGGCTGCAGTTTTTCCCGAAATTAAAGGATCTTCGGAATAATATTCGAAGTTTCTACCGTTCAACGGATTTCTCTGAATATTCAAAGCGGGCGCTAAAAGTACATCTACACCATATTCTTTCACTTCATTTCCCATTGCTTTTCCCACCTGCTCCAAAAGTGTTTTATTCCAGGTTGAAGCCAAAGCTGTTCCCACAGGAAAAGCGGTTGCATAATACGTTTTTGAATCATTCGGTCTTATTGGAGCAATTCTCAAACCGGCAGGTCCGTCCGCAACTACCGTCGCAGGAATTCCGAACCTCTCGAAATCTGCTGTTCCACCCGCCGCTCCTGGAACCAAACCTTGTTTTGAATCTCCGACAGGTCCGGTCAGAACTTCAATTCCGGGCATTCCTGTTCCAATAAGAAGATTGACTTTTTCTTCATTGGTCATCTGTTTGATAATGGCATCAATTCTTTTGTCCACCGAAAGTCTTGTATCTTCCCAGACATCCAACTTTCCGTTTTTGTTAAGGTCTTTGAATATTTTTCCGGCAACGGTAACCGTAGGTTTATTTTGAGCCTTTGCAAAAGGCGAAGCTGTTAATAAAGCCAGGAACAATCCTGCGAACTTTGCTTTTTTCGAAAGCATCAGCAAAGTAGTTTCGTTCTTGTTCATAATATGTTTTACTTTTTGTTATTATTAAGGATTTCTGAAATTACGGCAGAAAGCTGTGCAGGCACAACTACTGCCGTAAAAGAAATTATATGATTGTTTTTTTGATTAAAATGTTATAAAAACTTATGAAACCGTAACCAATCCAAATATACATCCGACCATTTATCAACAGGAAGGTTCTGTTTTCCCATTCCGAAACCGTGACCACCTTTTTCATAAATATGAAGTTCTACAGGTTGTTTTGCATCGTGCCATTTGGTGTATAATAAAATAGATTTCGGAGCCAATTTTAATTGGTCATCGTCTGCTGCGCAAATGAACAAAGGCAACTTTTGCTCAGGAACCTGATAACCTAAAACCGCATCACTAGGACCGCCATAGATGGAAGCTGCAAAATTTGGAATGGTAGAAACATCTTCGCTATGAAGTACACTTTCCAGAATCACACTTGCACCCGCTGAAAAGCCGATAACACCCAGTTTTTCCGGATTTACATTGAGTTTTGCTGCATTTTTTCTGATGTAAGAAATGGCAGTTTTAATATCATTTCCTGCCATTACTTTGATCGGTGCTGTTTTCGCATCAAAAGCCGGCCTGTCTTTGATGTTTTCCATCATTTCGCGCGCCGGGTCGCCGGTTTTGGTTTCCAGCAAACGGTATTTTAAAACAACCGCTGTAATTCCTTTTTCCTGAAGAATTTTGGCTAAATCTCTTCCTTCTTTATTGATGGAAAGACTTTGAAATCCACCTCCGGGAGCGATTACGATTACTGTTCCGTTGGCTTTTGCCTTTGGTGCTTCGTAGATTTCTATTGCCGGAGCCGCAACGTTGTACACCAAATGGGTTTTGAATAAATCGGAATCCATTTCTTTTTCGGAATATGTCCAGTTTTCTGAGCCTGGTGCTTTGCCTTGGTATAATGGAATTGATTTTTGAGCGTTGGTGTTTATTCCGAATAGGAAGATACTTGCTATGATTAATTTTTTCATTTTGATTTGATTTTAAATTTTAACGCAAAGAGCGCTAAGTTTTTTTTAATGTTGTTATGCAAATTTTTCGTTCGCAAAGGCGTTTCGCTCAGCGAAGACCGCAATAAACTGACAGTTTTTTATCTTTCCGTAGGAATCTAAGCACGAATTGAAAGTTTAGATTCCACGCTTCACTTCAGAACTTCGTTCGTAAACTTTCAGTTTATGCTCTGAATGACAAAAATGCTGTAACCTATTTTGTTAATTTTAACAGCGAATTTCACGCAGCCCGACTTGAACGGAAATCCTTTTTTGCTTATACTTTAAGTTCTAGTAACCTGAAATCGTCTTGCAAAAAAGATTGAGAGCGGAAGGCGGAAATAGCTGCCCAAATATTAATATCCTACTTGAACAATTGCGGTACAAATTCGTTGAGATAGGTTCTCCAATTGCTCCACGTGTGACCTCCTTCAGATTCTACATATTGATATTTAAAGTTCATTTTGTCGAGCTTCTGACGATATTCTGTGACGTTTTTGTAAAGAAAATCGGTTTTTCCGATAGCAATCCAATACAGTTTGTACGAATTGTTTTGCTGGGTTTTCAGTTTTTGGTCTAAATTCTGATAAACCGGGCTTTTCTTTTCGTCAGGAAGAAGAATCGCCGGAGAAAATAAGCCTATATAATCGAAGGTTTTCGGCTGATTGGCAGAAATGTACAACGAGTGGAATCCACCCATCGAAAGTCCGGCAATTGCACGGTTTTTGGCATCGGCTTTTACCCGGTAATTGGACTCCGTAAAATTTATAATTTCCTTGAAAAAGGTTTCCATATCACCACTGAAAATATCCGGCGTTCTCATATCGATTTTATAAAACCCTTTGGAAGATTCGCCCGGCGCTGCGGAATTGCTGGTGTGACCATTTGGCATTACGACAATCATCGGTTTTGCTTTTCCCTGAGCAATTAAATTATCTAAAATCTGCGATGCTCTTCCCAAAGTCATCCACGCTTCTTCGTCGCCACCCATTCCGTGAAGCAAATACAAAACCGGGAATTTTTCTTTAGAATTTTCGTAACCCGGAGGTGTATAAACAGTCAATCTTCTGTCTTCTTTCAGTCCATCTGAATGGTACCATCTTTTGGAAACCGTTCCGTGCGGGACATTTTGAACTTTATAATTTTCAGATTGTTTTCCGTCAATCAAAATCATACTCATCACCGACGAAACATCACGCACCTGGTACGAATTGTTCGGGTCGTTAGCTTTTACGCCGTCAACAACGAATGAGTAGGTATAAATATCGGGATTGAAATCATTTTTTGTGAACGACCAAACACCGTCCTTATCTTTCTGCAAATCTACGGAACCGGGCTCCATTCCTTTGGACGGAAACCAGTTTCCCTGCAGTTTTACGCTGTTTGCATTGGGAGCGAGCAAACGAAAGGTCACATTCTGACCGTTGATTTCGGGAGAAATTAAGTTTTTCTTTCCGCTGAAATCAAGGTTTTCCTGGGCAAACATTAATGAACTTAGCATTAATGAATAGATTGTGTATCTGATTTTCATATTACATTTTTTGACTTTTGATTTTAGCAACGCTTTCATTCAAAAATAAAATTCTGAGCCTGTAAAATACAGACCCAGAATCATCAATTATTTTTTATATTTCTCTGTTCTCGAATCTTTAATAACACCAGACCAGTTCATTCCGTATCCGAAATCATAGTTATGACCTTCGGAATCTTTATGTGTTTCCATATCGTAAGGTACGTCTTCTTTTTGCTTTTCAACGGTTGCCATATTCGCAGGCATCTGAAGAGGAAGCAACCCTGAAGGCTCATATTTTCCTGTGATAATATCCACAACCGCCTGATTGGATACATTGAAGTTCATCAGAATCGCATCAGCGTGCTTTTCAAATTCGTTGAAAACCATCGGTTTAGAAGCTGTTACGGAAACAATGACAGGCTTTCCGTTCATTGCTTTGTATGCATTTTCTATGGCTAATAAATCTGTGAAATTGGTTGCTGTCGAAGTTTTGTTTTTAAATGTTCTGTCGTGAACATTAGGTGCAACAACCGGGTCGCCCGCTGCAATACTTTTTTCACGAGCTTCTGTGGCTGTGTACGTTTTGTATTGAAGAGAAATCGGAAGATAACCGTTTCCTCCTTCTTTCGCATCGATGTCGCTGTAACCGCCTTCTTCACTGTGTGGACTTTTCACGAAAACCAATGCAAAATCCGCTTTTGAAGGGTCTTCGGTTACGTTGAAATGTTTTTTTACTTTCTTGATATCAACGGGATATTCTAGAGACGGAGCTGTATAAACTCCCCACCAATTGAACGTTGCTGGAGAATATCTCTTCGGAATGTAAACTGTTTTTCTTTCTTTAATCGGAAGAATATTGGCTTTGTTTTTCAACATCACGATAGATTTCACCTGAGCTTCGTAGCCTGCTTTCATAAATTCAGGATTACCAACGATTTTCTTGGTTTCTTCAACATTGACATAAGGATTTTCAAACAATCCGGTTCTGAAGAAATTTCTCAGCAAACGGACTGCAGACTGCTCAAATTTAGCACGATACGCTTTTTCGCCGTGTTCTTTCACGCCCATTTGATAGGCTTCCAAAACAGGCCCTTTATCATTATTTCCTCCGAATTGGTCAACTCCGGCTTCCAACACCTTATAATGACGTTCCGCAATGGAAAGTTTTTCAGCACCCCAAGGTTTTCCGGCAAATCCGCCCGGAGATTTTGGTTCGTCTGCGGTGATTAACCAATCGGTACAAACTACGCCGTCATATTTGTATTTTCCACGAAGTAAATCTGTGATTAAATATTTGCTGTAACCGTTTCCAACATTTTCGCCGTTCTTTGTGTCCTGATTAAAGCTAATCGTGTAATAAGGCATTACCGCAGAAGCTTCTTTAGTTCCTCCAGCTAGTTTGAAAGCACCTTCTGTAAAAGGTTTTACGTGATTTTGGAAATTATTTCCCGGATAAACCGCGAATTTTCCCATTGCCCAATGACCGTCACGACCGCCTTCTTCAGGTCCGCCTCCCGGCCAGTGTTTTACCATTGCATTTACACTTTTGTTTCCCCAACCATTCTTGCTTCCGTTGGTGGTTTGGAAACCGTCAATATACCCTCTGGCCATATCTGCTGTCAATTCCGGACTTTCAGAGAAAACATAAGCAATTCTGTACCAACGAGGTTCTGTTCCTAAGTCGATTTGAGGTGATAAAGCCGTTGAAATTCCTAATGCTCTGTATTCCTGAGCGGCAATATTTCCGAATTTTTTCACCAATTCCGGGTCGAATGTTGCGCCCATTGCCAAACCATCCGGCCAAAGAGAAATCTGTCCGCCAGCGCCTTCATTAAATTCGGCTGTTACTGTTGCGGAATGTCTCGGGTCTGTACTGTTGTTCGCAGGAATTCCCAATCCTAAACCTTCAATATAAGCCTGAATATTGTTGCTCCATTGTGCTGCAATTGCAGGAGATTCAACCGTTGTTACCAAAACGTGACGAAGGTTGTCTTCCTTTAAAAATTTCTTTTGCTGGTCTGTTAAATCAGAGGCTTTTGCGCCGCTTTCTTTATAAAATTTGCCGTTATATTTTCCTGCTCTTATGCCATCTGGAGGTGCAGGAACCGATTGATGACCACTATACAACATCAAACCTGCAATCTGCTCGACCGTCATTTTTGAAGCTAAATCTTTTGCTCTTTCGTCAACCGGAAGTCTCCAGTCTTCGTATTTGTCGAGTTTTCCGTTTTTATTTAAATCCTTGAATTTATTTCCGCCAACTGTCAGAATCTTCACTCCTGAATCTGCGGAATATCCTAAAACCGGACCTTTAGAATTCGTAACCGTCTGAATATTTTGTGCAAATGCTGTTATTCCTAAAAATAATGCAGCAACATTTAAAACCGTTCTTTTCATTGTTTATATTTTAGAAATTAAAGCTTACTGAGAATTGTCCCGTTAAAGGCATAATGTATGTCCCTGTTAACAGTTTTCCGTAATATGGACTTGCGTCGGTAATTAATTCAGCACCGTTGATGGTTCCGCTGGCTCCTCTTTGGTTCAGGAAGTTGATGACCGTTGCACCAATGTTGATATTTTTGTTAACTGTATAACTTACCCCTCCGAATGTTTCCCATCTTGGAGCGAAGTATAAGGCATTCGTAAGGTTCGCATATTGTTTTGAGAAATACCTGAAACTTGCCCAGAACCTCCATTTGTCAATAGAATAACTAGGGTCGATTTCCATCAATACTTTAGCAACGCCTAACACATTGTTATCACTGTAATTATAGTCTTTTCCGAAGGCATTGAAATTAAATTTCTTATACACCGGATTTTGGAACGTCACGAGATAATGTAAATTAAATCCTTTGAATGGTTTTAAAACAAAATCCGTCGTCCAGCCCAAAGTCTGAATATCGTAATAAACCGTTGTAGTCTGTGCCTGAGAACTGTTGGCAGGATTTACAAGGTTGTACCGGTTCAGGTTGTTGTTCTTTTTAAGATAAGTCGCCTGGGAAATCAATTGAATCCAGTTGGTATTCCAGAAAACCCCGAATGCTCCCAACGGACTTTTAATTTTATTAGTATTCGGTTCAAAAGCTTGTGAATAACTCTCCAACCTTCTGTTTTCTTCAGTGTACAAGAAGTTGGCTAACACTCCAAAGTTCTTAGTAATGTTGTAAGTCGCATTTAGACTTCCTGCAATCTGAAAGAAACTTTGACTGATATGGTTGAACTGACTCGGGTCTGTAAAGCTGAAACCAACCGTTCTCGGCGTCAAAGAATATTCTCCGTCAAGGATGTGGTTTCTCAAATGTAAACCATAACTCAGATTAAAGTTGTCGGTAACTTTCCATTCATCCGTACCATACAGTGAAAGTTTGTTTTCTGTTCCACTATGGTATTCTCCACCTGCATTGTAGTTGTAGAATCCATCAGCATCCGTATTTGGACCAATTAGTCTCTGAGGCTGTGGTTCAACAGTCTGGAAGAAAAAAGTACGGTTGGATGTGAATTTGTCAACATGATAGTACTGTTCCAATACTCCCAATGTCACGTTATGATTCCCTAGCTGTTTATTCAAAGAAAAACGACCGGCAACACTGGTAATTGGAGTTTCTGGTGTGTACATCCCCAAAATAGTTCCTACCTGCCCTGAATAAGGCTGACCATTGGAAGCTAAAGTATATCCTGCCGTAGAATTAGCATTGAAAATACTTAAAGGAATCATATTGGCCATCTTCACTTTTGAAAAATGCGCTCTTGTAGTGAATTTGAAATTCCATCCGTTGTTTAATAGGTAATTACCAAAAATATCAATGTTGTGTGATGTCGACCTGTTATCTTTGCCACTCATGGACGCCCAATAAGATTCTCCCGTAAGAATATCTTTAATTTTCATCTGCCCGTCTCGTACGACATAAGAATCTCTACCAATTTTGAAATTATCAAGTTCTGTTACTTTCCCGTTTTCGCCGTATTGGAAAACTGCATAATTGGTAATGCTGTAAGAATCTGCGTATTTATATAAAATTGAGATTTTACCTTTATCATTATTAAAATATTTGGTGACACCTGCCCTGAAAATCTTTGTTTCATCAGCATTTCTTGCAAAGCCTAGTTTGTACGTACTCGGATCAAAGTTGGCAAAAGCACCTACAGTGTACGTCCAGCCATTTTTAGAAATCGGTCCTGAAGCATTTACATCACCTTGTAACCAACCGAAAGTACTCGTTGTGAATTTTCCTTTTAATTTAAAATCTTTTGTTCCGGTTTGCGAGTAAGAATTCACTGCAAAACCAAGATCTCCCATGGTATTGGCTAATTGATCCATTTTCAGGAGTCCGGTTTTTTCCAGACCTACACTTTGTCTCCATGTTTTATTGGGTAACTCAGGCCAGAAAAAATAAACGACGGGAAGGTCGTTTTCAAGGATCGTTATTCCTCCAACGGTTGATGGCAGACCGATATTCACGTCTCTTGGACTTGTATTGTTGGCCGCATTTAACATTACATTTCTGTTATTATCTTCTTTGGTGGTAACAGTCTTTACACCTTCTCCACCTTTTGTAGCAGTATTCACAGCATTTTTCACTGCCAGGCTATCGACCTGTTGCCCGAACGCCCCACTGAACGAAAGCAGCAGTCCCAATGCGGAAATTTTCAGTTTTGGATTTTTCATAATTATCAATCAATCTATTATTAAAGTTTAATTTTTACAAGGAGATATAGAATTGCATATGCAGTATCTTAATAATTGATTTTTAGCATCATAAATAGTGGTTTCTACAAGAATTATATCTGGTAGGGGGGTGATATTTTCATATAAATATTAGTTGCTTCATTAGGAAGCAACCAATATTACATTCTTTTTTTGATACGGCCAAAAGAAATGTTAGGAAAAATTAACATTTGTGTATTTTGTTGATTATTAGCTTGTTAAATTGTAGTGTTGTTGCGAATACTGTCGAAAAGCTTTGGAAATATTAAAAAATCGTAAACTGAACATTACCCAAAAATAGAATCTGGAGGCGCAAATTTTGGTTCTTCCTAAATATGACCTTAAATTTGTTCCAGTCAAACAATAGAAAATAAATGAATCCCCATAAGCAGATCTTAGAGAAATCAGTTGAGTCCTATGAGCTATATTTACCACATATTTCCATCGATACAGTTATTTTCGGCTTTAGCGAAAATGAGCTTAAGGTACTTGCGATTAAGATGAAATTTAACCAGCAATGGTTTCTTCCCGGTGGTTATCTTCAAAAGAAAGAGCATATAGATGATGCTGCTGTGAGAATTCTGTCTCAGCGTGCCGGGGTAACCAATATATTTTTGGAGGAGTTTGCGGTATTCGGAAAGTATGGACGAAGCGAAGATTTTTTTGCGGATTATGAAGACAGCTTGTGGCATAAGCAAAGATTTGTTTCCATTGGGTATTATGCACTGGTCAACTATCATAATGTTTCTCCTAAAGCAGATGAAATGAGTGAAGAATTTGACTGGCTGGATGTCAACAATCTGGATCAGTATAGTATTACCATGGACCATAAGGAAATTATCCAAAAAGCACTCTTGACTCTTAGAGAACGTATTACCTATAAACCTATAGGATACAATCTTTTACCGGAGAAATTTACGATGACGGAACTGCAAAAGTTGTATGAAACGATATTGGGGAAGAGTCTTAACCGGGGTAATTTTTATAGAAAAATTAAAAATATGGGAATCTTGACAAAATTGAACGAACTGCGTACGGGTGGTGCTCATAAAGCACAGGAACTATATTCTTTTAATAAGGAAAATTATGAAAAGGCACTGCAGGACGGGGTCAATAGTTGGTAACTATAATAAGTACAAAAAATTAGAATTTTCATAGAAGTTCCATGAGGTTCTATAATTGATTGTACATCCTTTTACTTTATTTTAAACTCACTGGGTCTCATATTTGTTAGTTGCTGAAAATTATTACTGAACGCTGATATGTTTGAATAACCAACTTCATATGCGATTTCGGTAATATTCAGATCCGTATCTTTTATTAATTCCATGGCGCGGATTATCCGGAGCATTTTTAAGTATTGAACAAAAGTGATGTGCAGCTTCGTTTGGAATAATCTTGTCAAACTTCTCACACTCATTCCGGATTGCCGGGCAATAGCATCTAAGCTGAAGTTTTCATTTAACCGATTTCTGATATGATCAATAATAGCATTGAGCCGCTGATCGTCTGTTGTAGGAAGTTGAATGGAAAATTTTTTAAGATTTTCTTTTGAGAGTACATTCTTAAGTGTTGATAAAAATTCAAATTCCCAGGACCCCGGATAATAATCTCCTTGCCATTTTTCACTAAATGACAGCATTTCTGCCAGAAGCTTACTCACCGGATAAATACCCAATTCATCATAAAAATCTCTCGCTTCATCATCTGGAAAATAGATATTGATGATATAAAGATCCTGTGTATTAAACATTAAATTGTGGGGATAGTTTTTTGGTATCCATATATAATGATTAGATGGGATATAGAAGTCTTTTTCTTGCGTTTGTAAATAAGCGATACCTCCATAAACCAATAACAACTGGGCTTTAGCATGCTGATGTGAAGGAAAAAGCTGTTCCGTCTGCTGCCGTATCACCAGGATTGAAGCTGGATGCTGATCAACAATATCTATTAATTGGTTAAAATCTTCCATTTGGCCAAATATAACAAATATTAGGCTAATTATATAAAAAAGAGACAGGGTGGAGTAGATAATTTTGCTGTGTAAATAATAGTAATCTTATGAAATATAGAAAAATATCTCTTCCTAAAGAGCTTGAAATTAGAGATAAAAACTCTGATAATAAATTGCAGTCCAATATCTATTGGTTTGCTTGTTCTTATTATTCTCCTTTTATGCCTATGATCGATTTAACTTTTGCTTTTGATGAATTGAAAAAGCTGCTAAAAAATGGATTGCAGAGAAAAATATATAAGAATTTATAGCGAGAAAATTGATGAAGCAACATAAAATAGCCTCATTTTTGAGCATCCTATTGTTCTTATTTGGACATTCTCTACATGCTCAGCAGGCGGAAAATACTCAAACATTAAGTTTGGAAGAAATATGGAAGGTTGCCGAAGATAATAATCGTCAACTAAGATTGGCTGATTTAAATCTGCAGCAAAGCAAATTAGAAATACTTGAAGCCAAAGATCATTTGTTGCCGGAATTCTCAATAGGAGCCGATGTAAAGCTCAATTCCAAATTTTTGATTTATGACAATGGTTTATTCGCATCACCTCAGGATGTACCTGTAAAAGGTTATGGGTATGGACTGGGGTACAGCTTAAATCTCAACCTTTTCAATGGAGGTAAAGACCGAAGAAACATTGTTATGAAAAGAGAAGAGGAGTTAAGAAAACAATATGAAGTTGATCTACAAAGACATAGTGTAAAATACAATGTGGCGGCTGCATATTTTGATTTGTATAAGTTTCTGCATTTCCATGATTTTCTTGATGTAGAAATGGAAACGGAAAAGAAACAGCTGGCATTGATAGAAAGCTTGCATAAAAACGGTATTGTGCTAAAGAGTGATGTACTGAGAACATCTGTAAAATTATCACAATTGAAACTCAGCCTGTCCGATATTGAGAAAAAGATAGAAATTGCCAAACAAAGGCTCAACATCTTAATGGGGCATGAAACTGGAAATGAATTAACGATCAATTATGAAGATAGAGTTGAGCTTGATACCATCACAGCTACTGATTACAATGATTATATAGATATTGCATTAAATCAATCTCCAGATTACAAAATAGTCAATAGCGATATCAAATGGAGCGAATTAAACATCAAACAGATTAAAGCTACAAGATTGCCTAAAATCTCGTTATACTCCAATTACAATTATACTTATCCGCAGATTTCATTTTATCCGTATTCGAATGATCTGTGGGGATTTGGTCAAACAGGAATTAAAGCACAGTTTTCTATCGACAATCTCTACAAGAGTAAACATTCAATAGCTCATGCTGAGGTTGTCAGCAATCAGGCAAAAGAAAAAGCTGTAATGAAGAAGGATGAAATTTCTCTCCAGGTAAAAGAAGCCTATTTACAGCAACAGCAAGCTTTGGAAAGCGTTGAAACAGCTGAAAAAATTATAGCAAAAAATACCGAAACAGTCCGGGTTATCAGAAGCAGTTATCTGAATCAGGAATCTCTTCTTACAGATCTGCTTGAAGCTGAAAATACATTATTGGAAGCAAAATTCAATTTAATAACGGCACAAACAAACGTACAACTCACAAAGATCAGATTATTGGCAATCGTAGGAATTCTTTAACACAACATCATGAACAAGAATAAAACAGATAAAATTATCATAATCCTTACCCAATGGTTTGGGATCGCCTTATTGGCGGGAATCATTATTTGGGCAACAACCTATTTTTTTAAAAGCTATCGTTATGAACAGACGAATGATGCTCAGGTTGATGCCTATCTGTCTCCAATTAATGTAAAAGTAGGTGGTTATATTGATAAAATATATTACAAAGACAATCAACAGGTTAAAAAAGGAGATACACTTGTGGTAATTGAATTGGACGAATATGAACTAAAAAAAGATGCAGCATCAGCAGAACTAATGGGAGCACATGCCAAGTTACCTATCCTGGCTGCAAATGAGGAAACACAAATTAAAAATATCGAGGTGATAAAGGCGCAGTTAGCAGGAGCTCAAGCACGATTGAATCAACAACAAAAAGAATTTGAACGGTATAAAAACCTATTCGCTGATGAATCTACCACGCAACAAAAATTCGATAATGTCAGTACTTCTTTATCGATCTCACAATCAGATTATAGCCAGGCAAAAGCTTCTTTACATGTAGCCGAATCAAAACTAAATGATTTCAGGGCGCAGCGAAACGCAATACAGGCAGAAATAAAGCTCAAAGAAAATCTTCTTCAAAGACAGGAGTTGGACATTCAATATACCATTGTCACTGCTCCTTTTGATGGTCAGATTGGAAAAAAGACCATTCAGGAGGGACAGCTGGTTCAGACAGGGCAAACTCTGGCATTTATGCTGAACAGAGCCGAAGAAAAATGGGTAACGGCAAATTTTAAAGAAACACAGATTGCTAACTTCAAAATTGGGCAAGCGGTATCTGTTGAAGTAGATGCTTTTCCAAATGAAAAATTCAATGGTGTTATTGAATCGCTTTCGCCTACCACAGGTTCCCGTTATTCTTTACTTCCTCCTGATAATGCTACAGGAAATTTTGTTAAAATCATCCAGCGTATTCCTGTTCGGATCAAACTGACAGATAAGCCAGGCAAATTAGCGAAACTTTCTGCAGGAATGAATGCAAATGTTTATGTTTTAAAAAAGTAAACGATGCAAGCATATAAAATACCTATTTTTAAATCATGGGTTTCCGAATGGATGGCAAGATCTGTAATATTTGCCATTCTGATGACCTGCCTGTTTAGCTTTGCCTTCTACGACAGTCCGGTTGCGGCAATGGGCTTTTACGGTATACAGCCTACAGATGTACAATATGGCATGGTCATTATTTATGGTTCAACTGTAGCTTTCCTGGCCCTTGATTTTCGTATTGTAAAGTATGTTGAGCCCAGAAAATATTTATTAACAGCACTTGCCATCAATGTCCTGGGTTCAACGATATGTTTTCATTTCAAAGACTGGACATTATTTATTATCTTCCAGTTTTTGCAGGGGATTACCTGTGCACTGATGTCTGGTATAGTATTACAACTTATTTTCCCAAGATTAGAGTCCGTACGAGCCCGTGTAATTGCTTATACTCTTCTTTACGGGAGTATACAGATCGCAGTGCCATTCTATTCCATCTATACGAGCATAGTAATTCATTTTTTTGATTTTAACTGGCTATTCTATGGATTCAATATCATACTCATTATTCTGACATGTATTGTGTTGCTTACCATGAACGGTAAGGCACGATTTACAAAAAAAATTCCACTCTACCAGGTGGACTGGATAGGTTATCTGTTGTATGTATTGTTTATCTTAATATTAGGATACATCCTTGTGTATGGAAGACAGTTGGGATGGCTAGATAGTTTATTGATATTTATCCTTAGCATAAGCAATCTAGTCATCCTTTCTATTTTTATTATGAGAGAATTAAAGCTTAAAAGGCCATTAATCAATTTGAGGGTTTTTAAGATAAAGAATTTTGTCACTGGTCTCTTACTTCTTTTTATATTTTACATATTTAAAGGAAGTACAGGTCTTGCTTATGGCTATCTTGAAGTGATTTTAGGGAATGATCCTTTAAGTACTATTCCCATATGGATAGCCGTAATTACAGGAACAATTTTGAGCATGTTTATTACCTCCCGCTTTATCTTGATGGGCTTTAACCTGATAAGAATTATCATCTTTGGTTTTATCACTATGGCAGTGTATTACGTCTATATGTTGCTATTTGTTTCTGTGCAGGGAGAAACAACTGATTTCATCCTACCTTTGTTTATCTATGGTATGGCAACAGGAATATTATTTGTTCCGATTGTTTTATTTATGGCTTCATCCGTACCTCCTAAAATTTTAATAAGTGCATCACTTATTGGAATATTCGCAAGGTTTACTGGATTTACGGTTAGTCTGGCATTTAATAATGAACTTCAATTATTTGCAAAGTCGGCAGTTCGGGAAAAGGTAAGAGAAAACCTCACGGATATTAATCCCCAATTACCAGTTACTTTATTGGATATCCAAAAGCAATATATGAGTGCAGGTAATGATGTATATACCTCTAAAGCGGGATCAACTGGCTATTTTAATCAGCTGATTGGGCATCAGATATTGGCTCGCGCTACACGAGATTATTATGATTTGATGTTAATGGGAGTGATTTCCGTAATCATTATTCTACTCTGCTTTCCTCAAATTCAACATGCTGTTTTGAAATTAAAGAACAAGAATTGGCTTATTTAACGGTAATAGACTCAATTCAAGTTTTTTTAGTTATTCCGGATTTCCTCAAAATAAAATACAGTTTTTATAATCTGGTTGTCAATCAGCTGTAAGTTATCGTATTAGGGAATGATTATCTTAATATTTTTAATTGAAGAAAAGCTTTATTTAGAACCTTAAATAATTTTTTCATCATTTGTGCTTTTTGTCTCCGGATGTTCCGGAGTTTTTTGTTTTTACATTATCGTGTAATTACAGTTTATCTTTATTTTTAATATTTTGGGTGAAGATTTTGCTATTTATCTAACCAAGTTTTCGATAACAATAGCAGAGGCACCACCACCACCATTGCATATGGCAGCTACTCCATATTTCCCTTTTTCTTGCTGTAGTACATTCAGAAGTGTCACAATAATCCTTGCGCCGGAAGCTCCTATTGGATGGCCTAAAGCAACGGCCCCTCCGTAAACATTAATTTTTTCTAGATCTAATCCTAAAATTTTTTGATTGGAAAGAATAACAGAAGCATAAGCTTCGTTGATTTCAAAATAACTGATATCCGCAATATTTAAGTTTGCTTGTTTCAAAGCTTTGGGAATAGCAATGGACGGTGTGGTCGTAAACCACTCTGGAGCTTGGGCTGCATCGGCATATGATAGAATTTTAGCTAATGGTTGTAAATTATATTTCAATACGGCATCTTCAGAAGCAAGTAATAAAGCTGCCGCACCATCATTCAAATTGCTCGAATTAGCGGCAGTAAGTAGTCCGTCTTCTTCAAAAACAGGTTTTAGCTGAGCTACTTTCTCCAGAATCAGTTTATAGATATCTTCATCTTTGTCTATGATAACAGTTTCTTTCTTTTCCTGAATAGTTACTATAGCAAGCTCATTCTTGAGCTTACCCTGTTCTGTGGCTTTTTGTGCATTTTCATAAGAGCGTAATGCATACGCATCAATTTCTTGTCTGGTATGTCCATACTTTTTAATTCCTAATTCAGCTGCACTTCCCATATGAAAATCATTATACACGTCCCATAATCCATCTTTGGTCATACCATCGATAAGACTGACATTCCCTAACTTTGTACCTTTCCGCAAAAAGGCATAATGGGGCACATTACTCATGCTTTCCATACCGCCTGTCACTACAATGTTCTCCAGTCCGGTTTGGATTTGTTGTGCTCCCAGCATTGTTGCCTTCATTCCTGATGCACACACTTTATTTATGGTGGTAGCGTCTTTTTCATAAGGGATTTTTGAAAAAATTGCAGCTTGTCTGGCTGGTGACTGTCCAACTCCTGCGCTCAACACATTTCCCATATAAATACTATCAATCCATTCAGGGCTTAATGCAATACTTTTCAGCGCATTTTCGATGGCGATACTTCCTAATTGCGTAGCGGTATATCCTGATAAATGACCTAATAAGCTGCCTATAGGAGTTCGTTTAGCGGATACGATAAATACATCTTTCATAATTTTTATATTTTGTAATATACCGATGAGTATATTGATATTTATAATTTTCTATCCAGTTTATTTTGGAGTGAACCTTACTACATACAAATGTAATAAAAATATACCAATCGGTATTTTATTTTATTTATATTTGCATGCAATTAAAGTTTTATTTTTAGAAATCAGGAGAAACAATGAGTTTAAAAAGATATAGTTGTTGAAATATATTGCTCTTATTCACTGTATTTTAGAGAGGGATGTATCACTTTTTAAAATTGAATGATCCGAATATTTACAAATAAATGCATCAAGAATTAACTTATTGTTAAACAAGAATTACAAGGGTTATTTTTTTAAATATTAATATACCGATTGGTATATTTTAGAATTGCTGAAAAATGAAAAAAAGATATATAGATAGTAGTTAAAGAGTTTAACGCGTTGCTTATAGTCACCGAAACCTTCAATAATACATAGATAAATTATTGAGGGCCACAACAAATAAACTTTATGCTGAAGATGACCGCTATTTTATACTAATTATAGCCTGTTTTATATATATATATCATCAACAGTATAACTAAGAATAACTATAAAAATAATTTATGAATGATCTCTTAAAATTAACGATCGAGGCACATGGCGGTCTTGAAAACTGGGACAAGTTTAATAACATATCGGCACATCTAAAAGTTGATGGGCTAACCTGGATTAGGAAACAACAACCGGGAATCATAAATGATACGTATGTTTCTGTAAGTACCAAAAAGCAATCAGTATCTTTTCAGCCGGTTTATGCAGATTGGAAAACATCGTTTGAACCAGACCATGTCGCTGCTTTAACACTGAATAATGAAATAATTGAGGAACTTTCAAATCCCAGACAGTCATTTATTAATCACAAGAGGGAAACACCTTGGACGCGCTTACAGGCATTTTATTTTGCAAGCTATGCCATATGGATTTACTTCAACGCACCGTTTTGCTTTGCAAATCCTGCTTTTGAGGTAACAGAAATTGATCCCTGGGAAGAAGATGGCGAAACATTCCGTAGACTGAGGGTTATTTTTCCTGAAACAGTCGAAAGCCACAGCCGTATTCAGACATTTTATATCGACAAAAATGGTCTAATGCGCAGGCATGATTATAATGTGGAAATTTCTGAAAATGTGGCAAGTGCTCACTATCTGTATGATTATATAGAGGTACAGGGAATAAAATTTCCGAGCAAAAGACAGGTATTTATTCGTAACTATGATAATACAAGTCATCAGCCTGAGCCGGTTCTGGTAGTTGTAAATGTGGTGGATGTTGCTCTTGAGTAGTTCGCAAAAAAGCTTCTTCACAACTACATACAATAATAAAAAGTCATAACTATTTTAAGGATTTTTTTTTAAGATTAAATATACTGATCGGTATATTTAATCTTAAAAAGGGAAAAATATAAAAAATGAATCGAATACTCTTGATTATTACCGTAATATCGGCAGCTATTATGGAATTGATTGATACATCCATTGTCAACGTGGCTATCAATCATATGAGCGGAAGTCTGGGAGCAACCTTGGAAGATACTTCGTGGGTTGTGACTTCTTACGGCATTGCAAATGTTATCATTATCCCGATGACAGGTTTTCTTGTAAATAACCTGGGACGCAGAAATTACTATATTGGTTCTCTTGTGCTGTTTACATTTTGTTCTTTTATGTGTGGGAATGCTTCCGGAATATGGGAACTGGTAGCTTTTCGCTTTTTTCAGGGTATCGGTGGAGGTGCATTGCTCTCTGTCTCTGCAACGGTTGTTTACGAATGCTTTCCGAAAGAAAAACAAAATATAGCGAGCGCCCTATTTGGTATCGGTGTTTTTATCGGACCAACGATTGGACCAACACTTGGCGGAAACATAATTGATAACTATTCCTGGGAATGGATTTTTTATATTAATATTCCTATTGGTATTATCACTGCTGTTATCTGTTATCGGATACTTCCTGAATCTCCAACAAGAAAAAAGATAAAAGAAATAGATTGGATGGGAATCATATTACTGATCATAGGAGTCGGTTCTTTACAAACCATTCTGGAACGTGGAGAAACAGAAGATTGGTTTGAAACCCGCTATATTACGATACTTGCGGTTACTGCATTTATTTCACTTCTTCTTTTTGTTTACAGGGAACTTACAACTGCATATCCTGTCGTTAAGTTATCAATTTTAAAATCCCCTTCATTAAGTATTTCCGCATTGCTCACCTTTATTACCGGTATGGGGATGTTTACTTCTATTTATCTTACTCCTGTATTTGCTCAGAGGCTCTTACAGTTTACACCATCAATGGCTGGTTTAATGCTCCTTCCCGGATCTATTATTGCCGTATTTGCCTTAATTATTACAGGGCGTGTGCTACAGAAAGGTGTGCCACCTGCAATAATTGTACTCATTGGCTTTTGTTGCTTCATCTACTTCAATTGGTCAATGTCCAAGGTAACTTTAGAGGTTTCATTCGCTACAATTTCGGTTAATTTAATTTTCAGGGCACTGGGAATGGCATTACTGACTGTTCCTCTTTCTACGCTTGCTATTTCTTCATTAAGACCCGAAGATATACCGCAGGGAACGGCAATAAATAATATGATGAGACAGCTGGGAGGATCTTTTGGCATTTCTATTATCAATACTTTTATTGTCAGAAGAATGGCTCAACACAGGTCAGATCTGGTTTCAAACATTACATACACCAACAATTCAGTGGTAGAAAGACTGAATAAGTATACATCCCTTTTTCAAAGTAAAGGTTTTAGCCTAGGTGATGCGCACCATAGAGCCATCGGACTAATGGATGCGATTGTTCAGAAACAAGTTTTCATTTTAAGTTATATCGATGCTTATCTTTTTATCGGGGCGGCATTTGGTTTGGCATTACCGCTATTGTTATTTTTCTCCAGGAAGAATGGTAATAAAAAATTAGTGATTGCATCAACAGACCATTAATGAAATTTAATCTTAAAAAAATAAAATTATAAACAAAAATAACATAGTCATAGTCCCAAAAAGTACAAGAAGAAATGCTTACAAATTACTTATCTATTATCTGATTAAATGAAAATTTTTGTCCTCAGGATAAAAGAATCAGCAATTATAAATGTTTCTTCTTGTTACTTTTAAATCAAATTAAATAAGAATTGCAAAGCTTATTTTTATAAAGCAATTTCTTGTAGACTAAATTTTTTCAATATAATTTTTAGTATTTAGGTCCTTTAGATTAAACAGTAAACTAATTATTTATCTTTTGCGTTCTCGATTTTTTCTATCATTCTTTCAGCATTACCGTTGGTTCCGCCAAGACTGATTGCTTTCTTATAACTTTCTAAGGCCAAATCATATTGCTTATTGGTAAAATAAGCCTCTCCCAAACTATCGAATAGATTAGCATCTTTAGGAAACTCGTTGATAGCCAATTTAAATATGGTTATAGATTCATTAATTTTTCCAACTCTTAATAATTCATATCCTAACTTATTAAGTTCTCCCGGATTTTCAAAGCTATATTCATTTTTAGCATTTTTCTTGAGTAAAAAGTAGGTTTCCATCGCTTTATTTACATCGTTGAGTGATTCCTTTCTTATCGTTTGATAAATAGATTTTTTAGGAATTTCGTACTCCTTTCCTAACATCAGATTATAAATAATATGTCCTAAATCCCAAACTCTATTCAGATTATTGGACACTAGAATTATTGTGATATTGTTTTTAAAATCGTTTAAAAAAATGGATTCAAATTTATACGATACACCATTGTGCCTTTGTAGCTCTTCTTTTTCAAAGTATCTGCCAAGCGATCCACCTTCGTCTTTTGCATATGGATTATTCAGTAAAGTCTGAAAGGATTCTTGGGATATTAATCGGTTAGAATTCATTGCTTCAATCCATTTATAAAGATCATTAATATCCACCCAAAGCCATCCACTAATAAATTGCATTTCAGGGCATTTAACATTGTCAAAATCATAACAAGACGTTCGGTTTTTATATCCCGATTTGGGATCAAAGACCGAATTGGTCATTTTCAAAGGCTCAATTATATTTTTAGAAACAAATTTCTCAAATGACATTCCGGTAACCTTTTCAATGATTCTTCTTTGTAAAAAGACATTGCTATTGTCATACTTGTAACCAGTCCCCGGCTCAAAGAGTAAACTATCATTATTTCTCAAAATATTCCAAGCCTCTTCATCATTCTTAGGTGCAATTGGGTCGATTCGAGGAATGCCGCTCGCATAATTAATAAGATGCCTTACAGTAACTTTTTCAGACCATTTTGGTAATCCTAAATTAAATTTTGAAATAGGATCATCAAGATCAAGTAGTCTACGTTCCACCAAAATCATAATGGCAACCGCATTAAATTCCTTTGCTATAGAACCTATATTAAATATTGATTTGTTGTTTAAAGGCGTTTGTCTCGTTTCGTCAGTAAATCCAAATGATTTTTGATAGATGATTTTATTATTTTTAGCGATAAGCACGTTCCCGTTAAATAATCCCCTTTCGTAGGATTTTGCCATAACAGAATCAATTTGATTAATTAATTTTTTATTGGTTTTATCAACTTTTAGATCTGTTTTTGTTGGCTTAGCAAATTGGATATTTTTTGTCTTTTTTTGAGAAAAGACATGTATTGAAAAAAGGCAAAAAAAGATTACAAATATATTTTTCATTAGTAGTTTTTGAGTTTGATTTTACGACGTTCTTTAATTAAATTGAATCTCATCATTTTCTTGATTTGATCTGACGGCAATTCTATTTTATTTTTAATTATTTGCTGCAAAAATGCATCAGAATGCATTAATACGCGACCGATTAAAAAAAATCGAACTCATTTTTTTGAAAATAATTTATTTTACAAAGCTTGTTTTCTAAAATCAGTTGGTGTTTTTCCTGTGTATTTTTTAAAAGAAGTATTAAATGAAGATTTGGAATTAAAGCCAACTTGATACAAAATTTCCAAAACCGTCAGTTCTTTTTGAGAGGGATCTTTAAGGATTTGCATTGCTTTTTCAATTCTATATTCATTAACAAAATCAAAGAAATGTTTATCCATATACAAGTTGATCAGAGTAGACAAATCTTTGACAGGCATTTTTACCTGCTCCGACAGATCCTGAATCGTTAATGAAGAATCCAAATAAGGTTCTTTTTCCACCATGAAGCTTTTTAAAAGTTCAATTTCCTTATTTTTTTCATCAACGATTACGGTGCTGGTTTTTCGTTTCGGAACAGCTTCTGTAATTGGTTTTAGGTCTGAATTTACTCCTCGGAAAAACTCAGGATTGTTTAACGCAACAAACAGATACCAACAGGTACAAAATAAAAATGCAAAACCATCAAGCGTTACGATCCAGGCTCGAATTTCGCCCGGACCCAATATAAAAGTAACCAGCCATCTTATAAGGACTATAAAATGTATGACATAATATAGAATTGTTATTCTGTAAAGTGCGTGAAGTGCAGAAATATTTGGGTTGGTATAATTCTCAAGATAGACCGTTTTGGATTTTCTAATCACAAGAAATGAAGCAATAAAATACACCTGAAATAGAAATTCGAACAGAAAGTAAAAAAACTGCGTTATAGGCATCTCAGAGATACCATTTATAAAGTGTATTTTTGAGACTCTGTCTACTGAATAAATTCCCCACATCAAGTACAAATTATAAGCAACAAAAGGAATTAGGTGTACTAAATGTTTTGGTTTTAATCGGAAGTTTGTATAACAAACGGACAACACATAAAGATAAAATGATGCCGGAGCCAGATAGACAATGCTCCAACGAAACGCCTCGAGGTTGATATGATTTATTGGAAAATCTCGCGTCAAAAATTTGACCGCATCTACAGCATTGGTAAAAAGAAAGAAAGCAAGAAGCCAGTTTGAAAGTCTGTGCTTAGATTTTACGGTAATCAAAAACAGGGCAAGCAAAAGTACCATGAAAATCCCAATAGTGGAAACGAGATGCAGAAAGTTAAACTTGTCCATTGTTTTTAATAGAAATACAAATTTAATTCTTATCAGATTAAAATATTTGATGTTTTATTGTATTTTTTTAACATGAGACCGTATAATAGGATATTTAACTTTCAATATTCTGATTTGTCCCATTGTGAGTATACATTCGGAAAGGAAGTAGTGCTATTGGTTTTTTGGTAATCAAGACGAGCGTATCTTCAAACACTTTTATAGATGACCTGGTTCGATTAAGTCAAATCAAAAATGAATTATATCCCTCAATTTTATCAAACAAATTCTCGTAGCTTTTGTTTAATACAATTTAATTTTCAAAACTGTTAGCATCCAATATTGGATGGAATAGTAAGTTTTTAATTGGCTGTTTCAGTCTTGTACCCATGACCGAAGAAATATTGAAACATTGGGGTGCAAGATTTGGAAAGAATTTTAGAAATTAATAATCGTTTTTATAATGAAAGGTATTAATGTATAAACTAGTTAAAACAGTAACATATACAGCAACAGTACTCTAAGTAAAACAAAAAGTTTTATATGAGCCCTCAACACTTTCTGGTGTTGAGGGCTTTTCTATTTAAATCATATGAATAAGCCGTGTAGTTATTTTACTACATGAACTTCCATGTTCCACTACAAAGAAACTTTTTTTACCGCTGTAGATTTGTAATATCAAAAGAGGACAATTACACAAGAATAAAAATTAAAAATAATATTATCATGAAAAAACAAATCGTAATCGCAGTCTTAACTTTCGGAGCCACCATACTAGGAACTAGCAATGTTCAGGCTCAGAAGACACATACCCAAGCAGTAACTTATACAGCAACAGCTTTATAATTACTGAGTTTTAATAAAATTATTTATTTTTTAAACCAGATATATTATGGAAAAAAATGAAAGTATAGTAACAGAGTGCTTCAAATGTGGAACACGTTATAAGAACTATTTTAAAGCATCACCCTGCTGTAAATCAATTATTTTGAAAGTAGATGAAAATGGAAGCCGTACAAGTATAACTTTTCTCAGCTCATTATCATTATCACGTTCAGAATTTATTAAAGTAAATAGATAATAGTATATAAAGCATATCTGCTGGGATTAAATAGTATCAAAGGTTAATTTATTTGTTAGTAAGCTGTTGGCCTAAAAAGATCTGCAGCTTCCACATCGGGAATTAGGATGTTAGCAAAATTTATTTCCTGACTGAAAAGTAAATATTTTTCATATTAATATTTTGTGATTTGGTGTTTCAAAGGTTTCCTATAGGAGGCCTTTGATTTTATATGTATTGATACCAATATGGAGAAAATTCAAAATCTTAATACATCACACTAAAAATTCTTTTATCCAAAACTCCTCAAAAAATACTCTTAAACGGAACACCGATTTTGGATCTGGAATTGAACGTACGATACACCATACCAGCTGCGGGAGCCCAAAGTTTGGTTGGAAAGGAAAATACCACTTACTCTATTAATGTTTATTATAGCTTTACCGAAATTTAACAATACTTTTAAAGTTTTAGTATAGATAATATAATCTAAAATCAATCATAGGAGTAGAATTATACATAGACCTAATTGATCAGGAAAAAATATTTCCGTGTTTTTAATTTATCAGTTTGTATTGCTACCAGTTAACTAACATACCGTCGTATTGTAAGTACGGCTAAGAATATGCCTATCTTTTTGTTCCAGTACTTAGTTTTTTCTCAGAAGTATGCTCAGATGTCATCACTTTCTATAGGATAATCAGAGCCGTTCGTCTCTTGGGATCAAATCAAAAAATAGTTTTGGAAAAGACAATCGAATTACCTATTATTGCATTGATGGCATTAAATCATCTTTATGAGAAAAAAATGTCTCCGAACATGAATATCAGGGATTTTATTAACCTTAATAACCATACTTTAAAAAATAGTAGTTGGTTTTTTAAGCATTAATACTACATTTATGGGTAATTTTGTCAACGAACTGCAATCAAAAATCGAAAGACTGGAAAACGAAATCAATTTCAAAAACGGGCTGATCTCGATATTATCTCATGACTCAAAAGAAATGTTTGGAACATTTTTCTTGCTTATAGAAGAGCTAGAGCAAAAGAACATAAGTGAGGAAGATTTTTTTAAATTGTTGCCCCAGATAAAAAGGGATGCCCAAAAGAATCTGCAAACTGTTCAGGACAGTGTTACCTGGCTAAAAACACAGTACGGGGAATTTAAGATTAAACCCGTTAAAATTATGGTGACGGATCTTTTTCACTATTTAGAAGAAAGATATGCAGCTAAATTAAAAGAAAAAAATATTAATTTTTATTTTAAAGGAGAGCACAATGCATTTCTTGCGGGCGATCGAGTGTTACTCGAATATGTTTTAGACAAAATATTTAACAATGCAGTAAAATACTCTCTGCCTGGACAAGATATATATTTACAAGCCATCACGAAAGATGATAACGTGGTACTTTCGGTGATTGATTTCGGAACGGGAATGAATGAAAAATATTTATCTGAGATTTACACTTATAACATTCCTATATTCCTGGGAACTGCCGGTGAGAAAGGAGTTGGGTTAAGTTTGAAAATTGTAAAAAATTTTATATCCTTGCTGCATGGAGACATCCAAATCATTTCCGCTGAAAATAAAGGCACTACGGTTTCCCTATTTTTACGTAAATTTATAGAATGATGGGTTCAAAAGTAAACGTTCGTATTGCTGTAGCAGATGATCATGGTATCGTCCGGATGGGTTTGATACAAACAATCAAACGACTCATGCCGAATGCCATAATTTTTGAAGTAGAGGATTATAAATCGTTGTACAAACTCATTCTGAAAGAAGAATTGGATCTGGCCATTATGGACGTTAATATGCCTAATGGTGCTGTTCAGGACGCAATAGATTATATAAAAATTCACCGACCTGAACTAAAAATTCTAATATTTTCTTCACAGGATGAAGAACTGTATGGGATACGCTACCTAAAAATGGGTGCTGGTGGCTATCTAAGCAAACAAAGCTCTGCTGAAGTAATTGAAACTGCTCTAACTGCGATGTTCAGTAAGGGTCGATATGTTAGTGATAGTATAAAAGAAGCTATTTTTTTAGAATCACTAACTGGTGCTGCCGGAAATTCTCCCTTTGAAGCACTATCAGACCGCGAATTGCAAATTGCTAATAAAATTGCGGAAGGTCTTCCTCTTAAAGAAATTTCTAATCAATTGAATCTCCATTCATCTACGATCAGTACTTATAAAAACAGATTGTTTGAAAAGCTGAAAATACGATCCATACCCGAATTGGTAGAGATTCTTAGGCTGTATAATCAGTAGGGATTCTATCAAAAAAATTGATTGTGATTCGATCATATTTATGCACTATGCTGCTTTTTTTTCACCTTTCTGGTTTTTCCTACAGTAACGAAATGAGTTCTAAGTGATGATCCATTGGCATTCGAAACTGGAATTTTTCGAAGTCGTGATGAACATTTGATATATAGCTTCCAAAACATCTGGCTTGTTTGAAATCAAGAATAAAAAAATACCTCCAATTTAAATTAAATTGGAAAGGAGAGAGGATGGGCTGCTCCTACCGGAGCTTATGTTATTGGCGATCCAGAAGAAGTTGCAGAAAAGATTTTACGACATAGTGAGGCGCTAGGCGGTATATCAAGATTTACATTTCAGATGGATAATCCCGGACTGATTAAAGATGATATACTTAGGGCCATTGAATTAATCGGGACGAAGGTAATCCCTATTGTCAATAAAGCCTGATTATTTTTTGACCGCCCGGGATCGAATTCTGCTCAGCGTTTCCTGCGTAATGCCTAAATATGATGCAATCAGGTGCTGTGGAAATCGCTGCGAAAATTCAGGGTAGCTATCAATGAGTATATTATATCGTTCTTCTGCTGTCATACTTATAGCAGCATTGATTCTTTTCTGAGTGGCGAAAGAATAGTTTTGGTCCAAATGACGGGTAAGTTCATTCATGATAGGAAGTGTGAATACTTCTTCTCCGGCTTGTTTTGTTAAGACCAATAAATCGGTATCTTCACATGCCTCAATATTGAAGGAAGAGGGTGATAGTTTTGAAAAACTTTCACGATCACCTACCCACCAGCCTTCAATATAAAGACTTATGATATGTTCGGTACCTTTAGTATCTGTACTGTATTTTTTCATGGAACCCTTAGCAAGAAATCCCATATAAGTACTTACATCTCCTTCATGCAAAAAAAATTCCCGTCTTTTGAGTTTATAAGGAACAAAATTATTTTTTATAATGTTAATTTCATTAGCTGCTAAAGGTCTTGAGACCCGTGAATTGATGTATTCAATTAAAGTGTCGTACATTAGTTGTTATTTTACCTGATGTAAATATAAATATACTGAAAGTTATCATTACAATCAAGATTGTTAAGAATAATCTATATTAGGAAATTGATTATTATTGTAATTTCTGATAATGAAAGAAATATTGGGAATACCGTCTGAATTACTGAAATAAAGAACAGTCTTACATTTCTTTTTTGTTCTTGATTTAGGAAATAAATATTGGATAATTCAAAATAGAAAATTTACAGAATAGTATATAATAGTATATTTAAAAATGGCGCCACTTGTCTTAAAGTGGCGCCATTTGGCTTTTTGTGTGAACTTGACAGTATTATCTTCGAACCAATTTCTTGCTGATATTGATCGAATTTTAAATGTATTTAATAGATAATTTTGAAGTTCAAGAAATCAATAGTACTTTGATAACCTGGATGGTATGATGGTGTATATTTTATATATCCAAAATTTTGAAGATCCTTAAAATATTTATGGTATGTAGGAATTGATTTTATATGTGATTGATACATTAATTTGCTTCTACTAACGAATATAGTTTCATTATCATTTTGGATATAAGCAATTTTTACTATTGCTAATAGTAATGAAATATGCCAAACATTGAGTCTTTGATCTGCTGTAATTTGAATTAAAAAATAGAGCCAATTAATTGTATTATCCTTTTTCATTTTCAAATAGTTTTTTTAAATCATCGATATTGTAGTAATATGAACCTAAGACTTTTTTAAATTTGATCTTTCCTGTTACTCTAAGATTTTGAAGTGTACCCGGAGAAATATTCATAAAATCCCGTATAGACTTACTTCTTACCCATTCTGGGTCCATACTCTTAGGTGTATATTCCAGATGTTGTATTTTTTCATCTAATATTCTTTCTATATCAAGCAATAGTTCGATTTTAAATTCCAGTAAATCTTCTTTTGTTAGTAGTGATATTTCCATTTTTAATATTTCCATTAAATATATGGTATATTTATCTATTTGCTTGATTAATAGTTGTTTAATTGGTTTTTAAAGTGTGAATAAAATTTCATATATAATGAATTTGGAATATAAAATTTGCTGAAACAAAATGCTTTAAAATAATATAACCTAACTAAATAGGAAACCAAAGGAAAAACAAGGATATAAATTCCTTTCGATTAAGAATTGAAAGTCAAATAAGATAAATTCACTACAAATTAAAGAATATATGTATGAATCTTCATAAAAATATTCTTTAACACAATATAAATATTTGTTTAACATTATTAAATTTCGACTATGACTATTAAGTATTATTTAAATTTGGACAATAATGAAAATCTATATTGTCAACTTGTTGATGAAGAAATGAAAGTAAGCTTTAACATGCAATATCGTGTTGATCCCAGTATATGGAATTGTAAGGACCAAAAAATAAGTGATTCGGATATTCATTTTTTTACCTTAAAAAACTTTGAAGCATATCTTTTCAAAAGGTATTATGACTTGATAAAGTTAGGAAGAGAGGGAATTTTAGAAGCTTTAAAAGAAGAGTCTTTGGACCTATTAAAAGATTCAGGAATTGACAGTATTTCAAGGAATATCTTTGATATGTATGGACGTAAATTCGGATTAGATAGTTATGATGAGTATTTACAAGCATTTGAAAAATTTACAGGGCTAGAACAGAAAGATTATAAAGTTAAAATTATAGATTATGCACTACATTTTCATACTAAAGATGAAATCTATGAAATGGACACCTATCTTGGAAGATCAGTTTTGCTGAAGGAAATTATTAAAAACAAAAGATATTTAGATATAGTAGAGCTGACTGATGCAGATATGTGGAGTGAAATATATGATGAAAATATTGGTAAGCATAAATTCCTTTCTAAGATGTCTGATGAATTTGAGATTTGTCTTAATTATAATTTTAAGCAAACAGGAGTATTCATAGGATCAAATGAGAATATTGAGACTAGAAAGGATGAGATACGAAAAATGTTCCAAAAGTTTGTTGATGAATCCAATAAAGATGTTAATTGGATTGATTTAGCTTGGGAAATAAGTGAAGATATTCTATTTCCTTTAGCGGTAATTACGATGACAAGTATATTTGATTTACACATTTGTTGCCAAGAATATTGTGAATTGAATTTCTATAATAAGCATGAAGAATGGGAGACTATTTTTCTAGATTGTGGACTCGAAGAAGATGATAATAGTAAAGCATTTCATATTAGACTTTATAGATAAAGTACATTCAATGGCTTATTCATTAAAATACCTTTATATAGGTGGTTTAGCAGGTCTGTAGGGGAGGTCCGGGGGTTCGAATCCCTCACTCTCCGCCAGTTGGGAAACCAAAATAAGCTAAAACGCTGTAAACATCGATGTTTACAGCGTTTTTTGTTTTACGCTTTTATCAAAAAAAATCAAAATAGGTCACGATTTATATGTCCTATTTCGTGTCCCATTCAAAAAATTACAAAAATGGGTCACGAAAAATCAATGAAAACCCGACCAATAGGCTATCTAACGATTGTACATCTTGCAAAAAGTGGTAACAAAAAGTAAATTATTAAACCATTAAAGTTATCACACAATGAACAAAACATTCAACCTGTTATTCTTTATCAAAAAGAATAAGATCAGAACAAATGGAACCGCTCCCATCTACTTACGAATTACGATAGACGGCAAGGCAGCAGACATTGCCGCTAAAAGGTATATCGATCCGAAGAAGTGGGATGTTAAAGCACACAAGGCATTGGGTAATTCGTAAGAAGCTAAAACACTGAATCTCTATCTTAAAACTTTGGAACAGAAAGTTTACGATTTCCACTACCTGATGTTGAAAGAAGAAAACTTTGTAACCGCAGAGAGTTTAAAATCTAAACTACTTGGAACTGACATTGATCAAAGAATGCTCATTCCCATCTTTCAGGAGCATAATGACAAAGTGGAAGCTTTGGTCGGTCAGGATTTTGCTCCCGGTACATTAGAACGTTATAAAACATCTTTAAAGCATACCCAGGAATTCATTAGTTGGAAATACAAAGTTTCTGATATTGATATCACGCAAATCGATCACGGTTTTATCAGTGATTATGATTTCTGGCTGCGCAGTGTAAGAAAATGTGGAAATAATACCGCTGTGAAATACCTCAAAAATTTCAAAAAGATTATGCGATTATGTATGGCGAACGGCTGGATTACCAAAGATCCTTTTCTTGGTTACAAAGCAAAAATAAAAGCTGTGGAGCGTCCTTATCTTACCAAAGAAGAGATTCAGATGATCTATGAAAAGAAATTTGCATCTGACCGATTGAACAAAGTTCGTGACATCTTTCTATTCAGCTGCTATACAGGTCTGGCTTATGTGGATGTCAAGCAATTGTCTAAGTCTAACATCAACGTCGGGATTGATGGTGACCAGTGGATTTTTACCCATCGTCAAAAGACCGATACCTCAACCAGAGTTCCGCTATTGCCTGTGGCTCAGGAAGTGGTTTTAAAGTATGAGAATCATCCACAATGTGTCAACGCAGATGTGCTTTTTCCGGTTCTGAGCAATCAGAAAATGAATTCTTATCTCAAAGAAATTGCAAGCGTTTGTGGAATCAATAAGGATCTGACGTTTCATATTGCAAGGCATACATTTGCTACTACTGTTACCTTGTCCAATGGCGTTCCTATTGAAAGTGTGAGTAAAATGCTGGGTCATACGAATATTAAAACTACTCAGCATTATGCAAAGATTCTGGATAAGAAAGTGAGCGATGATATGGCGGTTTTGAGGGATAGTCTTAAAACTAAATAATAGGGATATTAGTGTTGAATTTAGTCAATACTAATTTGATTATAACTGTCAGATTAAGTATTGACTAATTCAGATTAATAAACTAATTCGTACATTTTCATTCGTATTTATCATCCACCAGCCACCTACTTCCGTTTAATTTTAAATTTAAGATTTATTGCGTTGACCTTTTAATGAGTCCTAATGATAATCCAATATCCTGATACAGCTTGGATAAAGGTCTTTTATGAATATCATCTTCCTCAGAATAATTGCCTAAAATCATACGATCAATTTCAGAATTATTAAATTTTAGACCAGCATAGGACTTTAAATATGTTCGATACTTGTCAGAGTAAGAAACCTTACTTTTAATGATCAGTTCAAGTAAATGGTCAGAATGTTGTTGGTAAAGTTGATCTAACTTTAAAATTTTAGTATTGCCATCTATTTTACGACGCATCAAAAGTTCAACACTGTTTTTATCCATTAAGGGATTTAAAAAATTAATATGCTTTATTTTGTAAGTGAATTCAAAATCTTCATTTTCGATCAAATATGGATTGATCATATCATGTAAAATGGGACAATTACCTTCTTTTGCACCAAATCCATTGCACGTTTGACAGGATGGGATAAGATTGTAGAATGTAAGTGCTAAAAATGGATATAGATTTGTAGGATAAAAATGATCTATTTGCGGTTTTATTTTTCCTACTCTTGATAAATAATATATATATGATCTATTACAGTAAGGACATGTATCAACATTAATCCGCTTAATAAATTCTAATTTATCAAAATCATCGTGATTATATCCGTGTACGACGAAAACATTTCTAAGTAGTAAATTTTCATCAGAATTTGGATTTATAAAATTGGGGTAATTAATTGATATTCCTCTTATTAAAGAAGTTAAATCTTCCGGTTGAGTTAAAATTAAATTTTCTAACTTGTCTCCAATAAGGAGATTTTCTAAAAAGTTTTTAACATCATTTGTTAGGGCTATAACTTTATCTCTTCCAATTGATCCCTTACTTATTACTGAATTAATACGCTTCCTAATTAATGACGAAGCAATTACCATATGCTCTTGTGCACCGTTAGTATTTTTCTTTAATTTAACCATTTTCCAGTCTTTTAATTTCTTCTCTAAGCTCTGATATTTTAAGTTCTTTGTCAAATTTTAGATAAAACATTTCCTCGATCTTCTGCTTTAAAAATGGCTCACCTATAATTTGAATCTCATTCCAAATAGAATTTTTATCAAGTTTGCTTTTCTTTTTATTATCACTATCAATTAAAATGTCGATAATTCCTTGTATTCTATTCTTCGCATATTCCCCCACAAATCCATTTCGAAGAAAAAAACTATTACCTAACAATTCGTGAATATTTCCACCGAAAGTTTTTGTATTTCTAGGAGTTTGATCAGCAGCTCCTAAATTTGACAAAAACAATATATTCTCGTTAGGGATATCTGATAAAATAAAAGGAGAGTGAGTAATCAAAAGAATATTGATGGAATTGATTTCATTTAGATTAATTTTCTTGACGTTTTCAATAATGTCATTTATTAAGTTTCTCTGTAGCTCAGGATGAAAATAAAGCTCTAGCTCGTCAAAAATTACGTTTACATTATTGTACTTGTTATTTACAATCTTCGCATTTGTTGAGCTTAAGTTATTAATATGATATATTAATGTTGCAAGACTGTAAACTCGTTGCTTCTCACCAGAACTTAGGTGGCTAAATGAATCAGAATCTTTAAATTCAATATCAACCTTGAAAAATGCTGGTGGAAGAATATCTATCAGTTTTTGATCTTTTGTTTTGATTTGCTTATCAAGTTGAGTTGATAGATATGCAACTGTAAGATCAAAAGATTCTTTACGATCAAAATATAATTCATTTCTTAAGAAATTTATGGCTTGAATTAATTTTAAAGTGACATGGCTATTTTCTTCGGATAACATTCTCAGATAGTCATTTGCTTGTCCAATATTATCAGTAAAAGATCTAAAAAGTTTTTTATAAGGTTGATATTTAGAACAAATGCTTTGTAACTTGTAAAGAATATATTCTTTAGCATATCTGTTGAGCAAAGTATTTTTAGGTTCAAAATTTTCATCTTTCAAAAAATATTTATAAACCAACGGCAAAATAGTTTTGCCAATTGTTTCAGTAATAGGAAATATTGGTTTAGAGTTTTCATACTGAAATTTGTCTCGATTTATTTCCACTCTGAGACGATATGCTGTTTTACTATCTAAAATATTTCGCAGAGTTTCTTCAGGTTTGACTCTTGAATCTATCCTTCCTAAAATATTAGAGATCAGCCGGGATTTGACCAGATACTCTTCATTATTAATATCAATTATCCCTTTGTGTCGATATGGATTTAAAACAATAGGTGTTTGGTATCCATCATTTTTATGAAATATTTTTCGGACCCAATTACCTAAAACTTCTGAATTTAGAGAATGAAGCGAATAATTAATTGCGACGGTATAAAAAAAGCTATCTAATTTAAATTTGTCTTTTGATATCATGAAGATATTATCTTGTAAAACATAGTTTCTAATCTTATTTCCAATCATATTTATCATGTAAACATTATTGTTCAATTGATAAAAAATTTCAATATTAATATCTTTTACAATATCATCAGCCCCCAATAGTCTTTGATCTTCTTCGTCGTATAGAACATGATTTATAACTGATATGTTATAACAGGACACATAGAATAATTCTACTAAACTACTTTTGCCCGAGCCATTCTGTCCTACAATTGCACTAATATTCAGCTTAATTTCTTTTTTTAGGCCGTTCGTAAACGAATATAAATCAGGAGAGTGTATTTTTTTTATGCTAATTTCACGCCTTTTCGTATTGTATCTTGAAAAGTCATATTCGTTATAAAAAACATAAGTTTCATTTTCATGTAGAATCTTTTTATAATTTTTGTCACAACCTTCTAAAGGTCGTAGGGCTATTAGTTTAAATTCGTTCATTGTTTAATGAGTTGGTTTAACGATTCATAAAGTTTGTAAAATTAAAAGTATTAATTAGAGTGTGCAGAGCTTTACATTTAACCGTAAATGGCTAAATTTTGAAACATAGCTTGTAATCAATGGAATATTATCAAATTGTATGGATTATAATTTACCCTTAATAAGATCATTATATATTTCCAAACCATAGATCCCATTTAATTTCAGTGATGTTATATTTTTCAGCGGTTGGTCGGAAGCTGTAATCCCAAATGGAGTATATTTAAATTTAGTTTCGCCTGAAATAAAATTATCAACTTCAAAAAAATCATAGAATGGGATCAATCGAGGATTAATACTATTTAATATCTTTAAATGATCTCTACCTGCTTTGATATTTAGCTGCTGCATAACTTCTGGAGAAATTATATCTGATAACTGCATATCAGAAATACTTGCCTCCTTCTGTAAAATTATGTCTGGAATATATTTTTCTTCATTCATTTTGTAAGGCTGTTGATGAATTGTTAAGTCGACTATTTTGAACGGAGGTGCTACAACCCATACATGACCTGCTTTAAATTGTCCGTAATATACAGACCAAAAGTACTTTTTACTGATATTTGAATCAGGAGGAAATTCAATAGTAACACTTCCTTTAGTTATGTAATTCCAAACATTTTCTAAATCCAAAATTCTACTCAAAACCAGCGACAAATCAATACATGCACCTTGTCGACCATCCCTAATTAATTCTTTGTGAAGTATTTTAGAAATTTTAAAAATCTTTTCTTCAGATTCTTGTAGATAATCAGGACTAAAAGACTTTTTGAGTACAAAAGCAGCATAATATTCTAAAAAATTGGGTATCATTTGCTCTAACCTAGTAAAATTCAAGTCGTCATAAAATCCAGGACTAGCTGTAGAGATTCCGTACATTTCAAAAAAATCCTCTAAGTCCTCGTAGTCATCGTTTAACTCTATCATAATATATTATTTTCTTAGTTGATAAATTTTACATTTACAAAATGCGATTCCTTGCAAGTTTAAATTTAAATGGAACTTTTTCCGTTTGAAAAACTTTTATATTCAGATGGTCAGCAAGTTTTAAAATATCAGCTTTATCTGTTTCTGGTATTTTAATTCCAAGGTTTATTTCTTCTACAAACTCAAATGGAACTTTTACAGTTCTATCGGCCTCGGTTGGAGGTTTGGGAAAAAATAATTTTGAAAGTCTATATTCCTCTTCATATGCCCATTCTAGTGACTTGTAATGTGTCTGCTGAAAAGATGATTCAATAGTGTGCCTTGCAAATGCATCGATATGGGGATACTCGTCAGAATATATAACTGGTCCACCTTTTCCAAATAGTCCTGAGTTTCTCATTTTGGACTCATTGTAGCCAATATTAAAGCCTTTATGAAAATCAGCATAATGAGACCACATTAAAATAGAATCCCATCTTCCTGATAGAGATAAAACACCATAACTTTTATTAACTGCTTCAGCATTTAATTTTTCATATTCTTTTTGATACTCGTCTAAATTTTGAAGTCTTTTTATTTGAAAGTCTCTTTCCTTCGCTAAATCATAACCCCTACTTAAAAGATATTGTTTATGTTTAATCATTCCTTCATCAACGTATCTTTCAATTTTTTCTGGAGTGCCCAGCGTTAAGAAATTTTGTACAATACCGAAATCAAATGGATCGTTAAAATGCATCGGTGATGATAAATACACTTCACCATCAGTTAATATTTTTTTGTGAAATTTATTATTCCAGTCTCTATATTTATAGATTATAGGAGGATAATTATCCATATTCATAATGCTTTTATAAATTCTTTATTTTCTGTGAGATTAAAAATTCTATTGTCGAAACTAGTTCATTGACAGAAAGATTTGAAATGTAATATGTATAGTAAGTCAATTCTTTTACAGGTAATTCTGTGACCATAAAAGTTTTGATATTAATATGTTCCAGTTTGAAAGCTTTTGGAATTTCAGTATAATAAAAATTCTGTAAGAAAGCATTAAATAAATGAATGTCTATATTTTTTTCTTTTAAATGTTTATCGATTGAAATAACTTCCTGCTCGGGATTTTCCACGATTGAGTATGGTAGTCTAAAATTACGATACTGTTCTAAGTAAGGAAAATGTAAGAATTCCAAGCTCGCCTGAAATGCACAGTGATATATGTAGAAGTTTATTGCGACATCACTTTGGCCCTGCAATTCACCAATAAAGGCCATTTTTTCAAAAATTGTTCTTTTCAATTCTAAAGAATCATATATGTATAAGCCATAAGATTGATTTGAACAATCTCTTAGTATTGAAAAAGCTTTGTCAAATTCTTTATTTTTTAAGAGTATGTCTGCTTTGAAAAGTAGCACTAACACTTTTTCTTTAGTGTTGTTAGGTATTTTATCAAGATTATCTTCAATGAAATTCAATGCATATTTAGATTCAATTTTGTGATGTAAACTGGATACAGATAACAGTATTTCGGGGTTGTTAGAATCAGATAGCTTTTTGATCTTACTATCAACAAAAGCAAACAGATTTGCGTTCTCAAGACCTATTTTTTTTGAATAATCAATGTATCTGTCTAGAATTGACAATAAATCACTGAACTCAAAATCATTTTGCTCAATGAACTCGCCTAGAAAATTAAAAACTGTTTCAAGTGATTTTGTTTTTATTTGATTTGTCAGGAAGGTTTTAAATCTGGAAACCTTGTAATCTTTTTCTCTAAAACTATATTCCATAATAATTGATAACTTTAATAATTGCTAAAGCAAATCGTAATCAGACATCTTAAAAAATTCTATTCTACTTTCTTGTATTCCAATTTTTCGGAGACTTTTTAAATGCCTGGCTTTTTCGTCATTGCTATAATAGCTTATCTTCCATTTTGCTGCTTCATTGCTATATTTTTTTATCATTTTAAAATAGGGCATATCAATAGAATTAAGAGAATGGCCTAGTACTATGATGTCATTGATTTTACTGAGACTTTTAAAGAAACTGTGGTTATTACGGATAGTATCTTTTACAGGTTTTTGCAGTGCAAAAAAAGTTTGTTGAGCATTGGCTTCTGAATCAGAAAATGGGGTTCTCGTGCTTTCACTATTTTCGTCAAAAAGAGGTTGTTTTTTTACGGTTTTATTGTGTCCAAATATCATGCTTCCCTGATCATTTTCAACATCTCCATGTATATGAAGTATTTTTTCACTTGAGATTTGATAGACTTCCTCTAACGTCATTGTATAATTAAAGCTTAAGAACAGTGAATTTTCTTCTAAATCAAGTTTTTTTTCAGCTGATTCCAGATTTAAATCAGTCAACCAGTTTTCAAATGCATCTCTGATTTTATTAAGTAATATTTCAGTCTCTTGTTCCAAATCATCTTCAAGAGCAAACAAATAGCTTGGTTTAAAATTTTCATCAAGAATATCAATCTGATTTATATCATCGAAGAACGCTTTCGAATTAAAGGTACTTAGATCATACTCAAAGTTTGTCCATAAATACTGATTATTTGAACTTTGTTTTACATTAAATGTAAAGTACTCTTCAAAAGTGTTTTCTAAATCATGATTAGTTTTATTAACAAATATGTGGAAATCACTATAATTGGTCGGAAGATCATGATATCTATCAAATCCATTCCCAATGATATAAAGTTTAGTCATGTATTAGTTTTTAGTTACCTATTTATCAATGTTCTGTATTTAATGGGAAATACAACATGAAAATAGTTAACTAAATTAACGATTTTATTTTTAGAAATTGATTTTTTCAATACAGATAAGATGTAATTTTTAATAGTCCTATTATTTCAAAAAAATCTCCATATTAACGAGGATAAAACTAATAACCATAAAAACTCAAATAGGCATGAGAATCCAGTATAAAGGTATAAATCTTATATTAGAATGTAATTTAAAAAGCTAATTCTTAAACAATCTTATGTTGATTGAATTAAAACGCATTAGCTTCCCAATTAAAATATTGTGTATAGGCATATGTGTTTTGTCTTGTTTGTACGCAGTACTATCAATTAGTATTTTCATAAAATTCGGTTATTCATTATTTCATTAAATATTATCGATCTCATTACATACATTAATAATATATCGAGTCCATATAGTAATTCTGCCTCATTGATTTTCATCCAGCGGAAAAACTGTAGTATTAAATTATAATCTTGTCTTATACAAGTATCAATTACAGGATTATTAGAAAGGAAACAAATAGGTTCGTGATGTGCAATTCTATTCCGTAAATCATTGACTTTTGCAAGTTCATTGAACATATAAGTATGATTGTACTGAATTGTCGGTGTACTGGCAGGTTTTGAAGGAAAAATTTGCAATAAGCTTTGTCCAGCTACTCTAAATTGTGGTTGTGCAAACAAATATCTCCATAATCCGAAATCAAGCTCTGTAACTAATTTGGGATGCGTATATGAAGAGTTCAACTTATTTTTGGCTGGTATAATAATATTTTTAGTAGTTCTTGATTGGTGCGTATCAAATCTTCCTCCTATTAAACAAAAATCATTTAACCATTGCATACCGAAAAGATTTGAATAATGTTTGTCTATTGCATTTCGTAGAGCAACTTCAAAACAGCTTACAACGGTAAACATCTCCTGTGAAAGCTTCAGATTTTTACGATGTCATTGCCTTTTTTGTATTCTCGCTAACAGCTAATAAATACCTATTTAATCTAGGTTCAGACATTATATTCTTAAAATCTTCAAATTTCATCAATCATATTTTTTTACTAACATTTGCTAAAATATTCTGATTAATGTTCGCAACCTATCGGTTAGTGTTGAACCAAAAGTTGACATTTTATTGTATTAAATTAAAATTCCAATGTTAGATTTTAAAGTTAATACCATCTATTCTAAGGCTTTTGATATATAGTATGTCTTAGAGATAAGACTTAACTTACTATTTTTGTCTGTACTTACGATTCCAACAGGCATATTGTCCTTAGTCACACCTGGAAACATAGAATATGTTATCCAAAAATGATCTACTTGGAAATAATCATATGTCACCTGATCACCGACATTCACAACCGTAATAGGATAAATATGTTTATCTCCGTTATTTAATTCGCAATAGCAGATTTCTTTAATTTCATTAAACATTCCTACTCCTAAATTTCCTTTCGATGTGTTTGTAATGTTTACTTTAATTGGAAAACGTTTAGAGTATTTTACAATAAAATTATCCAGATATTTAAAATTACTCAGTTGTTCTAATCCTTCGGTGGATACAGCTTCAATTATCGATTTGCGAACAAGCTCATTAGAGTTAAATACAAAATCATATCCAGCTAAATCCTTTATCTCAAAAGCTTCCCGAAAGCTTTTGGTTTTTGTTTTTGTTTTAATTTTATCAATTGTAACAATTTTGTGAGCTACAAACAAATTAGTACCATTGACACTAATTCTTTTCTTATTCCCGTAATCAACTTCTCCTTCAATTTCAAGAGTGTTTTTTGGTAATTTTGCCATAATACTAGCAGAAATATTATCATTAAATATGAGATCAAATGCTGCAGCATTCAGTGAGGAGAAAACCATTTTTTCGCCTTCTACTAATGGTAATTTATATAAATCTTTTACTGTGTATACCTCAAGTTTATTAAAGACAACTTTTAAATCGTTTGAAGAATAACCTCCTAACCCGAGACTAGATAGTAATCCCAATGATAAACTTCCAGTATTTTCTGTATCCAGCGCTAAATTATTTAATGATTGAGAAATAATTAATTGGTTTTCAGGAAGTCCATCTGTCGTGGCACCTAAATTAGTAACCCATTTTGCACCAACAATCGAATGATTTGTGGGTATTTTACTAATTGTATATCCCTCCAATATATTTTTTAATTGCTGAGAGAAGTGTAGTTGTGAAATAAAAATGCCTGCAAAAAATAAAATTTTAGTTTTCATAGCTCAGTCGATTGGTTATCAAACGAATATACAATTTTTTAAACATTTTTTTTCTCTTTTTTTGATTTTAATTATTTTTAAGCTAAAGATTGTATATGATTTCAGGTCCACAATGTTGCGTTCATATTAAATTTAGAGCAAAAAAAGCAAGAATCTATTTCAACTGTTTCAAACGTTCTATAAAGAAGTAGATAATAAAAACAAAAAAACATTGCATCTTTAGATGTAATGTTCGCGAGGCTACCGCTTAGAATTTTCGTACGGACAAACCAGTATAAATCAATATCGTGGGATTTAAAATAGTAATAAAATGTTTAACAAATCTTTATTAATACTAAAAACTAAAACTTAGGACTTAATAATTACTTTAAAAAAGTTTCTGCTAACTGTTCTAACTTTTCAAGATCAAATTTTTTTATTTTCTGTCCATCACAATTTTTTTTGAATTGATTACTTTATCCTCCCAGTAATCTAATGACAAATCATTTTTGAATTGTTTGATAATGATCTTTATAATGAATCGTTTGATTAGTTCTATCAAATATTTCTATCCTTCTTGTGAATAGCCAACATTGTTGCTAAGCAATCAATAAAAACTGATTGAAAATTTTCAATATGGATAAATATTTTTGTTCCAACTCTGCCTAGAAGATATTAAAAAATATAATACGAAATCTCTGATTCTAATTCATTTTTAGGATTAGAAAAATCATCGTTATAATTATTATTGAGATAGTTACATTTCCTTTATCTGTCTTTCTATTTCATTAACGAAATCTTCTACCTCAGATATGAGGTCACCGATATCATCTTTACTTATTGTAATATATTCTCCTTCTTTTGTTTTACCGTTTCTATGTACAATATCATGCCTAATTTCAATTGCCCGCGCTATTTTCGCAAAATTAGGGAACTCGATGTTCAAAGTATCTTTGTACATTGGCTTGACCTTATCTAAATTATGGTAAACAACTTTATACATTGCCTCTTTTGCCTTATCTTCAACTTTGTCCTTCAGATCATAGAGTTGGGACATCGGTATTCTTTCCTTTTGAAAATCTTTGTAGTTCTCATAAAATCTTTTCAAATGATCTGGTGTAGAAATAACGGTGTTTATGTATGCGCTTGACAAGTAGGTTTCCAGACAAGTAATTACATTTATGTATAACAGATTTCTTAATGTATAGATCAATTCATCAGGTAAAATCACTCCATATGCAGAAATGAAAAAGTCCCGCTCGATCTTGCTATCTTCTTCTGTCGTTATATTAAAGTCATTTAATTCCTTTATTTTTAGGATTTCGTCTTCGAAATTATCATAAAAGTCGGTATTACTTAATATTGCTTCCAATTCATAATCAGAAATTTCTTCCACCTCAATGTTTGCGCCTTTATTTAAGTTATCTACGTGACCATCACCACCAGCGTATGTTACATAGATTGAAATTGGGAACTCTTTACCACAGTCACATATGGCAAAACCTTCTTCTTCTACCTGGCTATCGCTTGCCTTATCTGCAGCATAATTTGGGGCAGGAATAAAAATATCTTCACTTTTAACTTTCATACCACAGCTATCACAATCAAAGCTTACAGTTAACGATTTATTTCCAAAAGGGTTAAAACTAAAATAATTCATTCTTTAAGTTTATAGGGTAACAGTTTTAAGTAACTCTTATCAATTTTAGATTATTGATACCAATTTCAAATATACACTATAAATCTATTTAGATAATCTTTAATAAGCTATAACTTTCCGTTTGTATAACAAAAAACATTACACCTTTCGATGTAATGTTCGCGAAGCTATTACTTAGAATCTCGTTCCAGAAAACTGCCAATTTTCAAATAGCAACGGGATGATAAGTTGAAAGCTCACGTCCGCGGCGTGGGCTCTCTCTATCTGTTGCTATGGGTATGGCAGTACCTCTGTTCGGATATTGTAGAGTACCACGCCGTTTTTATTTTCCTATGCAGTTCGCTATCTCTACATTTTCTAAGCTGCTTTTACTATAAAGTATAGATTAGGAAGGATACAATGGCAGCAAATCCATTGGAGCTTTATAGCTCACACAATTAGTAAATTTCATTCATATTAAATTTTGACCTGTATCGGCAGGGAGTTTTCTGCACTGGTGAAGCTTCCGTCGATACGGTCTATAAAACTATCAAATCAAGAAACAGACAATAAAAATTAATCAACCTCAAAGAACAATAAAAAAGCCCTTTCCGCAAGAGTTTGGCGACCAAACGGAAAGAGCATAATCAGTTATTAATAATCATTAAAAACCTATTCAAAAGTATGAAAAATATCTTTTGCAGGGGAATCCTGTCCCTTGTTTTTACCTTTGTGGCGGCTATCACATCCTTTGCCCAGAGTAAATCTGTTAAAGTCGGAGAACCTCTTCCCGATAGCTTCTGGACAACTTCTTTTCAGGTAGTCAACCATCCTCAAAAAACCTTAAATCTTTCTGACGATAAGAATAAACTCATTCTCCTGGACTTCTGGAACACCTGGTGCAGTGCCTGCCTGAAGGCGTTTCCCAAAATGGAGCAGCTTAAGGAACAGTTCGGAGATAAAGTAAAAATTCTGGCCGTAAGCAATCAGGACCGCCAGACTCTTGAAAAGTTTTTTGCTTCCAAAAACGGACAGCGTTTCAATAATGTTGTCTCCGTAGCGGGAGACCAGCTTTTTCATCCCTTGTTTCCGCATCAGGGCGTTCCCTATGTTGTATGGATCAAAGATGGAAAGCTGCTCAGCACAACAGACGGTGCGCAGGTCAATGAAAATACCATCAGTAAGGTCTTGGGAGGAGAAAGTTCCGGACTTCAGACCGTCATCCAGATGAGTAGGGAAAGACCCCTGATGCTTTCCGAAGATTTTGATCGTGAGAAAGGATTGTCAATGATCAATTATTCCATTTTTGCCAAAGGAAGAATACGAGGAATGGGCTTTGGCTCCGGTTTTCGAAGATCGGGTAACCAGATATATGGACGAGAGTTTACCAATCTGTCCCTTCTCGAGATCTTTTCCGCGCTTGCCGATGAGATATTCCAGATGCGTAAAGAATCTTTTAGCGAGAAACGAAGAATTGTTGAAGTCCAAAACCCAACATTACTGGACTACATCAAAAAGGCTGACGGATCTGTAGAAGACGGCAATCTCTACAGCTATGAGTACATTGTTCCGCTATCCAAGGCAGATTCACTCTATCCGTTAATGCTGAGAAATCTCAGCGAGTATGCAGATTACAAGGCCACCATCGAAAAAAGAAAGGTTAGATGTATGGTACTAAAGAGGACATCATCCATCGATAAGCTAAATACCAAAGGAGGCCCAACGCGTTTTTCATTCTCAATGACAGAGACGACCTTAAAAAATGCTTCACTCTATAAATTGGTCAATAACCTGAATGCCATTCCTGCGGTTTCCTTACCCATAGTAGATGATACAGGAATAACAGGCAATGTAGACATGACAATGGGAGCGATCTCGGATGTACCTTCTATCAGAAAAGCACTTTCAAAATATGACCTGGACCTTCAGGAAGAAGAGCGTGAAATTGATATGCTGATCATAAGGGATAAACTAAAAAATTAGCTCTGGGATATACTTAGTGGAGCTGTCATTGAGAAGCTTTCCTATGCCTCTCTAAAAAACTAAACAATTATTCAAACTGTAATTTTTAACTATGAAGAAACTATACATCCCGCTATTGCTATGCTGTACGTTGTCACTCACGGCACAGCATACTCTTTCAGGTTATGTGATCACTGAAGAGAATTCGCTTCCTCTTTCGGGAGCAACGATCAATATTCTGAACTCAAAAACAGTTATAATCACTGATAAGAATGGCTTTTTCAAACTTCCTGCAAGTGGGGAAAAGATCACCCTGAATATTTCGCACAGCGGCTACAGATCTGTATCGCTTGATGTTACATTACCGCTCGATACACCCCTGAGAATTGTTCTTTCGCACAAAGTGAATGACATTCAGGAAGTGAATATCTCCACCGGTTACCAGAAGATCCCCAAGGAAAGAGCTACCGGTTCATTTACATTCACGGATAATAAACTGCTCAACCAACAGGTGAGTACCAATATACTCGACAGGCTTGCCAATGTTGCGGGAGGTGTTTTCCTGGAACGGGGACGTTCCGGAAGTCCCCAGCTGATGGTCAGAGGGCTCAGTACCATCAACGGCCCCAAATCCCCTCTGATCGTGGTCGATAATTTTCCCTATGAAGGCGACATCAGTAACATCAATCCCAATATGGTGGAAAGCATTACTGTACTTAAGGATGCCTCAGCAGCCAGTATCTGGGGCGCAAGAGCCGCCAATGGGGTCATTGTCATTACTACAAAAACCGGGAAATTCAATCAGCCTGTCAAAGTGGAATTCAATTTCAATACAAGCTATAGCCCCAAGCCGGATTTTGGCTATCTGAAAACAATGTCATCTTCCGATTTTATAGAGGTTGAAAAAGGATTATTTCAAAAAGGTTTTTATAACAGTGATATCAACTCTTCCTCTCATCCAGTCCTGTCACCTGTAGTCGATCTGTTGAATAAAGCAAAAAACGGATTGATCTCTTCCGATGAAGCTGATCGTCAGATCCGGCAATTGAGCAGTATTGACGCCAAAGAACAGTTCCGCCGCTATATGTACACGCCTTCGGAAAAAAGACAATACTACGTGGGCGTCACAGGGGGAGCTCCTGCATTTTTATGGAGCACTGCACTGGGGTATGATGATAATACCGGCAATTTAGGGGAAGACTATAACAGGATGAACCTGCGTTTCCAGAATGTATGGAAACCTGTCAATAAATTATCGCTCACCAGCAGCCTGTATTATACGGAAACTACTACGAAAAGCGGGCGTACTGCTTATGGTGGAATTATAATGGGAAGAAACTCGTTCGTTCCCTATATGAAGCTGGCAGATGAGAACGGCCGTCCTCTTGTCGTGAACAAAGATTATAACCAAAACTACAAGGACAGCTTTGAAAAGGGCAAGCTGAATGACTGGAATTATTATCCTCTGACGGACTGGCAGAACGACCAGGTAAAAACCAAAGCCTCGGAAGTAATGGTAAACGCTGGCATTAATTATAAAATATGGAAAGGACTGGAAGCAGATGTAAAATACCAGCATCAACGTTTGAATGACAATTCTGATAATCTGCATAATGCCCGGAGTTACTATGCGAGGAACTACGTCAATAGTTTTGCGCAGATCAATAACGGCAATGTAACGTTCATTGTTCCCAAAGGAGGTATTTTAGACCAATCCTCTTCTCTAACCACCATCAACAACATCAGAGGGCAGCTCAGCTACAACGGGCAATGGAACAGGCATAACATCTCCACCATAACAGGAGGTGAAAGCCGTGATGCCGTCAGGACCTACCATTACAACCGCTATTATGGATTTGATGAGGAACGGATGACCTCCGGCGCCGTAGATTATGCCCATCAATACCCGCTGCTTCCCACAGGCAGCACTGATTTCATACAGCGAAACCAGTCTTTGGGAAAACGCACCACCCGTTTTGTCTCCCTTTATGCCAATGCAGCCTATACTTACGATAACAGATATACGATTTCCGCAAGTTTCCGAAGGGATGCCAGCAACCTGTTCGGGCTTAAAACGAATGACCAGTGGAATCCTTTCTGGTCAGTCGGTACTTTATGGGATATTTCAAAAGAAAATTTCTATAGGATAGTCTGGCTTCCTAGCCTGAAGCTTAGAGGCTCTTTCGGGTATAATGGAAATATTGACCCTGCAATGGTGGCCGTAAGTACAATTGCCTACGATCTGGATAACTCAGTTTATACAGGAACACCAATGGCCCGAATCGACAATTATTACAATCCAAACCTTCGATGGGAAACCTCACGTATGGTTAACATAGGCCTCGACTTTTCATCCCGGAACAACAGGATCAGCGGCTCCGTGGAATATTTTACCAAGAAAGGAACCAATCTCTTTGGCCCTGCGCAGATGGACTATACCACCGGTATTGATTATATGCGTTCCAATGTGGCAGAGATCAAAGGAAAAGGGATGGATATAGTTCTGAAAACGTTCAACATTGATAAGGTCATTCAATGGAACACGATTCTCAACTTCAGCATTTACCACGATAAGATCTCAAAATATTACCTGCTGAACCCAATGGCCAATCAATTTATCGGCAATGGGTCTTCTGTGCCGATTTCAGGAATTGAAGGAAAACCGGTGTATTCCATCTTTGCTTACCAATGGGCAGGACTGGACCCCAAAACGGGAGACCCCAGAGGTTATCTTAATGGCGCAGTAAGCAATGACTATTCAGCTCTTACCGGTGCAGGAACATCGGTCAATGATCTGGTGTTCTTTGGTTCCGCTTTACCAACGGCATATGGCTCATTCATCAACTCTGTGGGCTATCAGAATTTTAGTCTCGATATCGGTATTGTATTTAAATTGGGATACTATTTCAGAAGGAGTTCTATTAACTATACCAACTTATACAGGAGCTGGACAGGACATAGCGATTTTGAAAACCGCTGGCAGAAAGAGGGTGATGAAGCGTTCACGGATGTTCCGTCCAATACGTTACAAAGCAACGCCAACAGGGATGCCTTTTACAGTGGTTCAAGCGTACTGGTAGAAAAGGCTGACCATATCCGTCTGCAATACATCAATCTCAACTATCGTTTCAGTGAAAATTTTTTACGATCGACAATGTTCAAAGATCTCAGTTTGTTTATAAACCTTAGTGATCTTGGTTTGTTGTGGAAAGCCAATAAAAGTGGAATCGATCCGGATTTTAATCTCGGTGGCAACGGATTAAAACCACCTTCCGTGTATACCATCGGATTACGCGCCAATTTCTAAAACTTCTGATCTAACATTACTTATTATACTATGAAAAAGTCATTTAAAATAACATTAGGATTATTATCTGTATTAATGATATCGACAAGCTGTAACCGCTTTTTAGATGAAAAGTCTGATTCGACACTGGCCGTGGCTGTGAGCCTTGAAGATAATCAGGCATTGATGGACCGCCTTTCTGATGTGGTCATCAATTTTGCATCCAGCGGACTGGCTTCCTGTGATGAGCTCTATTTGTCGGATGCCGATTTTGATGCTATGGAATATCAGGAGGATAAGAGCCTGTATACATGGCAGAAAGATCATGTATCCGCCAGCCAGGGTGTAGGCAATGATTGGTATTATACTTACAGAGGTATTTATATTTCCAATGTTGTTCTCAATAACCTGGACACCTACGCCATCCCGGGAGCCGAAAACGTAAGAGGACAGGCATTGGCAATGAGAGCGATACGGTATCTGGACGCAGCGCAGATCTGGTGTCCTGCCTATAGCAGTAGTAAAGCTTCAACAGATTTGGGACTTCCGCTGCGTTTGGATCCGGATATGAATATTCCCTCCCAGCGTTCTACAGTGAAACAAACCTATGATCAGGTCCTGAAAGACCTGCATGAAGCTGTGGATCTTTTGCCGGTCAAACAGGTTGCTGCCAGCAGACCATCTAAAATTACGGCATTAGCATACCTTGCAAGGACTTATCTATTTATGGGCGATTATCAGAAATCCCTAGCCTATGCCTTGCAGGCGTTGAGCTATCAAAATACGCTCTTGGATTTCAATACACTGAACGTAACAGAATCATACCCCATCAAAAATATGAATGTTGAAGTTTTGCTGCGGACAACTATGAGGATTTCAGCACCCGTACGCTTTGCAGCAGCTAAAGTGACTGATACGCTGTATCAGAGTTATCATTCTAATGACATCAGAAAGTCCGCTTATTTCACAGTAAATGCTAACGGTGATATTTCTTTTAAGGGCAATTATACCGGAGGCTCCTCAGGGAAAATGACAAGTGTTACAGTGGATGAATTGTACCTGATCGCAGCAGAATCCTATGCTCAAACAGACGACATTACAAATTCTATGATGACACTAAATAGTCTCCTTATTAAAAGATGGAAAACCGGAACCTATATCCCTTTTACAGCCGGCTCAAAGCAAGAGGCCTTAGCGATCATTAAAAATGAAAGATGCAAGGAACTCTTGTTCAGGGGAATTCGCTGGGCAGATCTTAAGAGGTATAACCGGGACGGGGCCAATATTACGTTAACAAGAACGGTCAAAGGACAAACTTATACGTTGCCTCCGAATGACCTTCGGTATGCAATAGCCATCCCGGAAGAAATTATAACGCTAAGCGGAATGCCTCAGAATCCAAGATAAAGACGAAAGCAATAGAATAAGATCTATAAAAGAAGGCTGGCAAGTGCCAGCCTTCAATTTATTCCTCATTTATTGTCAACAATAATTATGGCTTGCGACCAGAACTCATGGATAAAACCTGCGCATTGCTTTTTCCATCCAAAACATCATTCAGGGTTTGCCCGTCGGGAACCACAATACTACAAGGTCTTTCTCCCTCATCTTCACACCCTGAAAGATTGGTGGTTTGCCAGTGTGAGGGATTAGAAAATGCTCCGGAGGCAATACTCGAGTTGTTATAGAAATACGTTGTAGCCGCTTTTTTCTCTGCCACTTTAAAGGACATCACCGCCCCTGAGAATATCACGGCAGCAATGGCTACCGCATTGACTTTTAAAATTTGATTAAGTTTCATAATTGCGGTCTTTTTATACATCAAAAAAGATTACCATAAAAACTTTAGAAATCTGTCCGGAAAGTACTACGAGCCGGTAAGGATTACTCATTGTACCCATAGTTTTAAAAACTTGTTGTACCACTATACCATATTCTTGTGTTCCCGGACAAATTGTGGTTGATAAATACATTAAAAATTGTCGGTTATTAAACAGCTTTCGGCTGTCTAATTTTAAGGTTGAACATTAATTACAAATTCAGTCACGATCGATCATCCGTAAATATTACGGTAACATACTTATTCAGCAGGCCTGCTGTATTTTAGATTTAAACCTAAAGCGATAAGAGAAAGAATAACACAGCCAATATTGAAATATAAATGCTGATGCCAGCTCATTTTCTCCAATATTCTGCCACAGGAACAAGGGAGATTTTTACTTGTCCTTATTAGTAAAGCAATATATCCAGTAAAGATGAGCATCAAAATAAAGCTTCCTATCAGTCCAATAGTTCTGGTTTTCCGGTAGCATAATAATCCTGCAATAAAAGATTCAACAATGATTATCGTGTAAGGCAGGAATTGCGAAAATCCATTCAACAATGGTGATGCTGAAATTTGATTCTGGAACTTTTCGAAATCCAATATCTTACTGATAGCTGCATAGCAGAAGAGAATAACAAAGTAAATGCTTACCACAAATGGTATTATTTTTTTTAAATATTTCATGACATTAGTTTTTTTTGTTGACAGTATTCTGTGTAAAGTATATGTCTATTTTTCAAACAATTACTGATCAAATGTAAAACAGAAATTCAACAAAAAAAAATGATTTACGATGCCTGTTTCCTATGTCTGATGCCAGTTTATAAACTGATCCTCTGTATCAAAATCCCAGAGCGGCATAGCTGTAGACTGTAGTTTTTTTCATAAAAGTAATTATAAGTTGGAATTAGACATTGTGCTCAAAAAGACAAATGATGCTTATTCAGCACATCAAATGTTATTTTGTGTGAATAAGAACCATGACCGATAGCATTTTGGTTATGTAGTTTACAAAACACTTGGATATTCCATAAAAAATAACGTAATTTTATAAAACGTTTTAATAAAAATGAAGGTAACGTGCAGATGTTCAGGTTGTTTATATTGCTTTTGGTTTCCACTGCAGAATTATGGGTTGCGCAGAGTACAGACAATGTGGCCTATCATCAAATCAGAAAAAAGTACGATTACAAGAAGGTTAATGATACTACAGCACTTTCTTACGTTGACCTTTTAATTGCCCTCGCGAAAAAAGAAAAAAATTATTCCGAATTAACGTATGCATACCAAGATGCCCTACATTTTGAGCCATCAGGATGCCGCAAAAAGCTGTATGCAGACAGTGCAATAACTTCCGCTCAGCATAGTTGTAATAATGATCTTATTGCCTCTGCTTATCTTGGAAGGGGAATTGTGTCTTACTTTATTTTTAAAGACTATCAACCCGCATTGGATGATTATATAAAAGCGTTATCCTACGCCAGATATAGCACTAGTCCATACATAAAGTATATTATATTATATCACCTGGGTGTAATGAAGAGTTATTTAGGATATTATGATGAGGCAGTCAGTCAATTTGAGGCCTGTTCAGCATTCTTTAGACAGGAAATTTTGAAAAATAATTCCCCAGATATCCTGTATAATATGCGCAAAGGCTATTATAATACTTTAAATCAACTTATCTATTGCTACCAGCAAATGGGAGATGATGATAGTGCCGACCACTTAATTGAAATAGGCAAGAGGGAAATACCCAAAGATTTAGATTTCGTCCAGTTAAGGAGTTATTTTTTTAAATCAGAAGGCATTTCTAAATTCCGTAAAGAAAATTACGAGCAAAGTATTGCCGATCTCAATCGTGCACTTCCGGAACTGGTCAGGGTAAATGACTTTGCCGGGGTATCGGTGATCTACTTTTATCTGGGAAAGAATAAATTGGCTCAGCACCGAGAACAAGAATCCTTTAGTTTTTTTAGAAAAGTTGATTCTCTTTATTAGAAATACCATTTTTTCTTTCCTGAGCTTACGGAAAACTATAAGATTTTACTGGAGAATGCCCATAAAAAATCAAATATAGATGAGAGCTTATCTTTTGCCAATACCCTCCACAAAATTGAAAAAATAAACATAGAAGACACACATCATCTTTTTATTCAGTTTGAGGCCGAGCGGATAAATATTGAATATTCGAGTATTACACAGCGTTACAGGAATATTCTCTTCGGCGTTGTAGCAGTCTCTATGTTTTTACTTATATTCACTATAAACACTTATCTGGAAAAGAAGTCCGAGAAAACATACGATGTGGTCTTAGCGGGTGTGGGTGTTGATATTGAGAGATTAAAAAATGATGTCTCACCGCCAAAATCCACATTGAGTGCAGAGATTCGCAACAGAATTCGGAAGAATCTACAGAAATTTGAAGACGAAAAAGAGTTTTTGAAACCGAACCTGAGTTTGAAAAAAATTGCAATAAGAGTAGGGACAAACCCTAATTATCTATCTTCCTACATTAACACGGAGAAAGGAATGCATTTTAACCGTTACCTAAGTGAGTTGCGCATTAAGTATATCGCCGAATTGCTCGCAGAAGATCATTTAGCAGTTCATCAGAAAACAGAAGTTCTTGCCAAACTATGTGGAATTGCCTCTCGTTCCAACTTTCTAAAACTGTTTTCGGAGATCTATGGTATGTCGCTGCAAGAGTATCAGCATCAGTGCAGAGAAAAGTTTGCTGCGAATGACAGATTCTAATTAAGTTGTTTTTGGATAGATGTCAAGACTCCTCAAATCGTAAGTTTCCTGATATCTGCATTTTAAAATTGCCCAAATCAATTTCATAGATTTTCTCTGATTCAAGAGATTGAAGGAGATTGAGGAAGATTCAATTGCTGAAATCGTGTAGATATTGATTCAATGCGTATATTTGGAATGTTCAAGAATAATTAAATAAGAGATAAATATGGGATTTTTTGACTTTTTCAAGACAAAACAAAAAAAGGAAAATGAATTAAAAGAAAGTGATAACGCAATTTCACAATCGAAAAAAATCATTGAAAATTCTATTCTTGATGACGGATACCATAAACCATCAAATTGGACATCGAATTATATTTATGGATTCATTAATGGAAATCCTATGCAAAAAATCTCCAATCATAATGATTTAATAGAAATTATCAGAAATACTGTTGGTGGTGGAAAAGGCTATATCGCAATAGATTCGATATTCCATCCGTATAATTTAATAAATCATAAAGGCGCCACTGCCTGGGATTTAGCTTGGTTTTGGTTGTATACTCAGAACCAAGGGAAAATTATTTCTGAAATTGCAAGAAATGAAACTGCTACAATTGTTCGATCTGAAAATTTAAATCTACTGGAGAATTTCAGGATTTGGCCAAATGACAATTTAAATCCCCATAAGAATAAGCAATATGATAAATTCGTTCCTTTTGTTCTGCCTTATTTAACTTACTCGATAGATGATAAAGATGAAGAACATTGGGTAAAAATGATAAATGCTGAATTGCAATTGCAGGGACACGCTCATACGTATATCGAAAATTTCAACCGTGTCTTATCAAATAATTTTGAAGGACACGTTATGACATTAGGCTTTGGAGAATTTAATAGAGAAAATTTAGACGACCTGATCAATAAATTCACAGATTTTTATGACCAGAATATGAGTGGAAGATAAAACTCTTTAGATTTTACAGTTTCCCATAGATTCGGAAAAACAACTTTGACGGAAGAGATTGTACTGTAAACATTTGTGTGGTAATCATTTTCATTTCAGATCATTTCTGGCATTATTTTATCAACACTAATGATAAAAATGGGAAATGGAAGATTTGTTATTTGAAAATTGGGAAAAGCTTGGACAGGTTGGATTGATGACCATTGCCTCTTTTGTCATTCTATTCCTTTTCATCAGGATCTCAGGAAAAAGAACCCTGGCAAAGTTCAACGCTTTTGATTTTGTGGTGACGGTTGCTCTCGGTTCCACATTGGCTTATATGATGCTTGCGATGGTTCCATTGGCAGAAGGTGTAATGGTCTTATTTCTGATAATAGCTTTACAATACCTGTTTGCTAAATTGGCCAGTACCTCCGATAAGATGGAGCACCTGATCAATTCCTCTCCACGTTTACTGTTCTATAAAGGCAAATACCTCAAAGAAAATATGAACACCGAGGCCATAACGGTTGATGAGATTAACGCTGTAGTGCGTCAGGAAGGAATTGAAAGGTTGGATGATGTTTTGGCAGTTGTCATTGAGCTCAATGGAGAGATCAGCGTCATCAAAAAATCGGATTCTCCAGGCGGTAAAAGTTCTTTAGAGGATCTTTATATCCCTGACGGTGAGGTAGCGGGCGATCTGTAGAATTTTTGCAATTATATACTTGAACTTATTGAATTAACCGAAGCTTGTCTACATTATTACCTTTTCACTCTTTTCATTGGAAAGGTCTGTTTGCGTTTCTGTCCGTTTATGATACCTGAAATTTCGGCTATCAATGAATCGGAAGTGATTTTTGTGTAAGCGATGATCTGTGGAAAGTCGTGCTGTGGATTTTCAAAAACCAATTGATTTTCAGAAATAGTTTTGGCGGCAAAACGAACAGGCAGACCTTCATTTTGATTTTTAACAGTCGGAATATAAAATAAATTTTTTTTTTCCTGCACGAGCCGGATATTTTCAAAAACGATCGTGTCTTTGCCTTTGACACTATAACTTTTCCCCGACAATTCATTATTGCCAGTTTTGGTCCAGGTTTCATAGATGCTGCCTTTCTGGGTTTTATTTTCCCAGGTACCGATCAGCCATTCCGCTTTTTGAATGTCGTTTGTCTGCTTTATTGTCCAGGCATAAAGAATAGCCAAACTAATGACTGTAATAAAAAATTTTGCTCCTGTTTTCATAATTTTAGCTGATTGAATAATTGTCACTTTATTTAATTTCCAAACACGGGATTATTTCTTTGTTGAAAATTTTAGATAGCAAAGTTGCAATGTTTTTAAAAACTAAAATTGTAAAAATGGGACAAGTTTAATCCGTTCCGTAAAAAAGCGAAGACATCGTAAGGTGACTACTGTAAAATTCTTTGGGCGTAGCTCCGGTAAATTCTTTAAACTCTTTGATAAAGTGTGCCTGGTCGTAATACTCGTTTTCGTAAGCCAGTTCTGCGAGATTGGAGAACTTATCGTTCATCAACATTTTGAGTGCAGCCTGCAATCGAATCGTCCTGGATAGTTGTTTGGGACTTAGACCGATGGCCGAAGAAAATTTACGCAACAATTGTCTTCGATTGACTTGGATAAGCTTGGACAGTTCATCGACCGAGAATTGTCCGTTGGCTGTTATAATCGTTTCGACAGTTGATCTTACAATGCGGTCAATGGTTTCTATGTCAGTCAGCCGATCCAGTAAAAATTTTTCAATAAGCATTATTCTCTCCAAAGTGGAATTAGCATTTATGACCTGTTGCTCAATTTCCTGTCCATCCTTTCCAAACAGCTTTTCCAACGAAACGGCGGTGTTTTCCATCTCTTTTATCGGAATGGTAGTAAAAGGCAAAAAACCTTCCGGATGAAAGCGAACGGAAAAAATTCCGGTTTCGCCAGTTGGCTCGATCTCAAGTGGTCGAGTCAATTGCCCGATGACAAAACATCTGGGCTGGATAATGCTGTTCCTATTATTCAAGTATTGTTTGTATAGATCGCCATAATGAAAGATCATCTCCATACATCCGTCAGGAACGATGGTTTGCTTTTCAGGCGTTTCTTCTTTCGGGCTTTCCAATGTCCAATAACATCTGATAAATGCTGTCAAGTCCTGATCCGGTTCAAATATCTGGTAATTCATTTGGCTTCTTTTTGATAAAAATTATTCTACCTAAAAACTTCATAGTGATTCAAATATAATCAATCTTCGCACAAGAGATTGATGGATAATCTATCATCAACCTGCGTAATTTAAATACAGGTTAGCTGGAAACCTGTGCAAAATGTGCACAGGTCAGCTTAGAACCGGCTCAAAAATTAAGCAACTCGACACTTCCAAGAAAGTAAAGCAGCCTCATAGCTGCTTAAAAATTGCGCCACTTTTTTGAAAATGGCTCAAAAAAGTTACCACAAAACACTTACCTGGTTGAAAAAGTGAGCCGTTCATCAATAACCAGGCGAAGAATTTGTGACGAGTACTGTCGATGCGGCTCAAAAATCAAACCGCCATATTGCTAAACTGTATCCAGGAAAGTAAAGCAGCTCATATCCCTGCGTAAAAATTGAGCCACTTTTTTGAAAACCGGCTCAAAAATGTTACCACAAAGGGTTTACCTGGCTCAAAAAGTGAGCCGGTCAATTCTAACCCAGTGCAGAATTTAAGCCGGGTACTGTCAATGCGGCTCAAAAATTGAACAACCCTGATGTTATTGTCTTTTCTGCTTTTTTTCTTTTCAAAAGCAATTATTGCAACTTATTAATAATCAATTAAGTGCAATTTTTTTTAGAGCTCTGAAAAATCAGCAGTACAATTAAGCAAGATGTGTCTTTGTATATACAAACTTTTCAAGTTTTATATCCAAGACTCTCTTGCCTTTTTTGCAAAAAGGGGAAAAGACTTCGGAACTCGTCTTTTTTTCTAAAATCAGGTATAATGATCCAAATTATTCTTTTTTAATCTCCAAAGGTTACAAAGGAATCCAGATTATTCTTTTGTAGCCCAGGTCCCTTTATCACTATTGTTTTCAAGCTTTTGATGTCCCAAATTTGTAGAAGAAAATTTAGTCAAAAACAAAAATGAAGTAGCTATGATCGTAAACCTAATTACTAAAGAAGACCTTCAGGAATTCAAAACCGAATTGCTGGAAGACCTACAAAACCTGTTTCAAATAAAAATTTCCCAGCAGAAATTATGGCTTCGTTCGTCAGAGGTCAAAGCACTTCTAAAAATCTCCTCCGGAACACTGCAAAACCTCCGTACCAATGGAAGCTTATCGTACACCCGTGTCGGCGGGACATTATATTACAATTACAAAGACATTGAAGAAATGCTGAAGCAGCAGCAATGATAGCTCACAATACCGAAACCAATTATGAATTATATAAAACACCTCACAGCTTTCTATGAAAAGGTGGCTCAGGATCATACGCTCAACCCATCACACATCAGCCTCTATTTAGCCCTATTCCAATTCTGGAATTTCAGCCGTTTCCGAAATCCGGTCAGTATTTCCCGCGATGAGGTGATGCGTATCAGTAAAATCCGATCAAAAGCCACCTACCATAAATGCCTGAAGAATCTGCATTCTTCGGGCTATATTGATTATCAGCCGTCTTATAACCCATTTCAGGGAAGTCAGGTGGTGATGTTGGATTTTGGTGGGGAGTTGAAGGTCGGCGGGAAGAGAGATAAAAAATAAATTTATTAGCTTTTCTAAATCTATGCTGAGTTCCATTTTTACTCATAATTTATAAACTAAAACGGTTCTAATAAAAAGTTCCATGATATTTTTTTACAAAACAATATAAAAAAATATTATTTTATATATTTTTGTATATTACGAATTTTCTATTTATGGAAGAAACAAATGAATTAAAGGCTATAGATTTTTTTTGCGGTGCAGGAGGAGTGACTTGTGGTTTTAGAGAAGTCGGAATAAAAGTTTTGGCAGGAGTGGATATTGATGCAAAATTTAAAGCCACTTATGTTAAAAATAATGATGCAATTTTCATTAATGAAGATGTTTCAAATTTATCTCCCGAGGATTTGAATAAATATGTTGAAGTAAAAAAAAATGATGACAATCTAATCTTTGTAGGCTGTAGTCCATGTCAGTATTATTCTAACTTAAAATCTGATAAAACAAAATCTCAAAAGAGCAGATTGTTACTTGAGGATTTTAAAGAATTTGTTCTTTATTTTCGACCTGGTTTCGTTTTTATAGAAAATGTTCCTGGTTTGGAAACAAAGGTAGGAAGTCCAATACATAATTTTAAAAAAAGTTTAAGAAAGGAAGGTTACGTTTTTGATCAAAAAGTTGTTAACGCAAAATACTTTAATGTTCCTCAAAATAGAAGACGTTTTGTGTTAATAGCATCAAGACTTAACCCTGAGATTAAGTTACCTTTACAAGATAAAAAAAAGGAAAATATCTTAACGGTAAAAAAAGCTATTGGTAATGAAAAACTTTTTCCAAAGGTTGAAGCAGGCTATATTGATAATTCGATATATATGCATACAGTTTCAAAAGTTAGCGATTTAAATCTGCGAAGATTAAAACATACACCAAAAGATGGCGGTTCCAGAAAAAACTGGGAAAATGATAAAGATTTACAATTAGAGTGCTATAAGGAGCATGATGGTCATCATGATGTTTATGGAAGAATGTATTGGGATAGACCTTCTCCAACTATTACTACAAGATTCATATATACGAGTACAGGGCGTTATTCACATCCGGAACAGGATAGAGCTATTTCATTACGGGAAGGTGCAACATTGCAATCATTTCCTTTAGATTACAACTTTTACTCTTCAAATAAAGGTGCTGTAGCGACAATGATCGGTAATGCAGTTCCTCCCAAATTAGCTAGGGCTATAGGGGAAACAATTTTTGAACATTGGAAATTATGGCGCAATTCAGAACAAGAGCAAGAGCATTAGATTTATTGGGAAGACAGCAGATTGCAGGCATACCTACTGCAATAAATGAACTATTTAAAAATGCTCATGACGCATATGCTGATAATGTTGATATAGATTATATAAGAAAAGATAAACTTTTTGTGCTTAGAGATAATGGTCTAGGCATGACAAAAGATGAATTTGAATCAAGATGGTTAACGTTGGGTACCGAAAGTAAATTTCAAAACTCCAAAACCTCTTTACCTCCTGTAGATTCTAATAAAGAGCCTCGCCCTATAATGGGAGAAAAAGGAATAGGGCGCCTTGCTATTGCTTCAATTGGTCCTCAAGTACTAATTCTTACTAAATCAAATAAAGAGCCTACTAAAAAGATTGTTGCTGCCTTTATAAATTGGAGGATTTTTGAATTACCTGGTTTAAATCTAGAAGATGTAGTTATACCAATTAGAATGTTTGAGAATATACCTACATTTGAAGATATTCAATTGATGAAGCATGATCTGATCAATTCTCTAAACTCTCTTTATCAAACCGAAAAGATATCTGAAGAAGATACTAAAAGAATAATCTCCCTTGTAGAAGATTTTCGAATTTCCCCTTTTGACCTGGATCAATCATTAATAGGAGATTTTAATTTGATTGATACTACAGGTACTCATTTTTATATAAACCCTACGGACGAGTCTCTAAACTTTGATATAGACGGAGAAAAGGACAAATCTGTGTCTACAAAAATGGAAAAAATGCTTTTGGGGTTTACAAATACAATGACTCCTGATCATCCAATTCCTAAGATTTTGCCGGCTTTTAGAGATTATAAGGGAATAGAAAATACATATACTGATATTTTTAATAAAGAAAATTTCTTCAATCCTGAAGATTTTAGAATAGCAGATCACCACTTTTCGGGTGAATTTGATGAATATGGTCAATTCTCTGGAAATGTTAATATATATCAGGTAGAAGAGTTTTCTCATAAAATACCTTGGTCGGGTAATAATTACATAAAAACCGAATGCGGACCTTTTAAATTAAATGTAGCATATTTACAAGGAGAACTTAAGCAATCAATTATGGATGCTGAAAATCATTCTCGTTTAATAGCAAAAACAAATAGACACGGAGGTTTATACTTATATAAGGATAATATTAGGATATTACCTTATGGAAACTCAGATTACGATTGGCTAGATATTGAAAGAAATAGGACTAAAAGTGCTTCTTATTATTTCTTTTCTTTTCGAAGGATGTTTGGTGTTATTGATATATCAAGTGAACTCAATAAGAAGCTTAATGAAAAAGCTGGTAGAGAAGGTTTTATAGAAAACAAAGCTTATCGTCAGTTCAGAGATATCTTAAAAAATTTCTTTGTTCAGTTAGCAGCTGACTTTTTTAGAGAAGGTAATGGTGCTGGTCCAAAATCTGAAACTTGGGTAAGAAAAAGAGAAGAGCGAAAGTCATACTATCAAGCTTTAGAGAGAAGAGACAAACAAGCAAAAGTTAGAAAAGATAAGTTTCAAAGTTCATTAAATTCTTTCTTTGAAAATATAAGCAAAAATGCATATGGCCAAGAGATAGATAAACTTTTGAATGAGATAGAGAAAAGATTCGAAAGAGTAATTCATATTGAAGATGATGAGGAAGCAAGTCAATTATTAGTTGATACTGAAAATGAAGCAAGAGAAATTATCTCTGATTATATTAATAAAATTAAAATAAACCAACCTAAAGGTTTTACCATTTCAAAAGAGACCAGAAAAGATTATGAGGCTTATTTAATAGAATTTGATAAAATTCAAAATGGAAAATATAGAGAAGCTTCTGATCAGATAGATAATTGGATAAATGATTATTCTACCCGTTTACAAATTGAAGTGAGTAAACGAAAAAGATTGGAACAGGCAGTTGATTTCATATCTATACAAGCTGAAAAAGCTTCACGACAAAAACAAAAAGAAGCAAAAGAAGCTTTAGCAGAAGTATCAAAAAATGTTATGGATCTTGCGAGGGAATTGATGATCGGATTGGAAGACAAAATACGAGATATTAAAGATGATTTTAAAAATATTGAAATAAATAGCTCAGAAGATTTTGATTTAGTCAATGAAAGAAGAAGGATTGAGGATGAAATTTCTAAAGAAAGAGACAAAGTAACATTTACTTTAGAAAGTGTTATTAAACAATTACACGAAATTTATTGGAATAAAGATAATAATGCTGAAATAGTTACAAGCGACCAAATAGCAGATGCTATGTCTGAAGAATTAGAAGAATTAAGAGATCGCCTTCAAGCAGATGTGGAATTGAGCCAGTTAGGACTAGCCGTAGGAGTTATACATCATGAATTTAGTAGTACAGTAAATTCGATTAGAGGTAGTATTCGAGATCTGAAAGCTTGGGCAGATGTTAATGACAAGTTAGAAAATGTTTACAATAATATCCGAGTAAACTTTGAACATCTAGACGGTTATTTAGGGCTTTTTACGCCTTTTAATAGAAGATTATACAGAGAAAAGGAGCAAATTCCTTCGAATGAAATAAAAATATTTTTATTGGATTTATTTGGAGCAAGGTTAGAAAGACATAACATCCAACTTAAACATACGGCTGGATTTCAAAAACGTAAACTATTCGGTTTCCGTTCCACATTTTATCCTGTTTTTGTAAATATAATTGATAATGCAATACACTGGTTGAATCAGTCAAATGTGGAAGAAAAAATCATTAGGTTGCATGCTGATGATTCTGGGTTTTACATTTCAAATAATGGTCCCGAAATCTTAGTTCAAGATTCGGAACGAATTTTCGATTTGGGATACACAAAAAAATTAAATGGTCGTGGTATGGGTTTACATATAAGCCGAGAAGTTTTAAATGCAGAAGGATACAATTTATTTTTGGATTCTCCACGTAAAGATAGTAATGTCACATTTAAAATAGCTACAAATAACCCTGTAAACGGATAATTTATGAGTACATCTTTTACTACAAAGTCGAAAGAGATTGTTGATGCTTTCATTCGAAATATACTTTTTGTGGATGATCAAATCTATGGTGAAGGAGATAAAAATCACGAACTCGAAACAGAAAAATTAATAAAAGCCTTTTCAAAAGCTAAAAAACTTTGTTCTTTTAATAACCCATCTTCTGAGGAAGATTTTGATAATGTTATTGAAATGGCTAAAAAAACGGACATCTCGGTACTTGATTGGAAAATAAATATAGAGAGTTCTAAAACCCACACATTAGATGAAGAAGAAGATATTGATACAATAGATAGTAGAGGGACATTTACCTTGAAACTAATTGAAAAATTATTAGAAGAAAGAAAAAATGACTTAAAACTTGTATTTATTTATACTGCTGAAACTGATTTACAAAAGATTGTAGTAGTATTATTAACTAATTTAAAAAAATATGGTGTAGAACAGATATCGGAAAATATATTAGGCAATTCAAATTTTAGAGTAGTTGTAGGAGGAAAACCATCATTAAAATCGAGTTTTGCCCATACTCCAGAATTAAAGAAATGGATTATCGATTATGAAAATATGCCAGATACTTTACTAAGTCATTTCACAAAAATGACAACTGGATTGGTATCAAATTTTGCATTAATGTCGCTTTCTACACTACGTAATAATACAGGAAAATTACTCGGTCTTTTTTCTAATGAAATGGATAGCGCTTATTTGGGACATAAATCAATCATTCCAAAACAGGAAGACGCGGAGGAACTTTTAATAGAATTATTTGGTGACTGTATAGTCGACCTTTTATTTTACGAAAATATAAGTAAAAGTTTGCGCAATCAAATAAATGGATGGATCAACGCAATAATTATCGATGAAGTTCATGAAGTTAATTCCAAAAATTTTCAAAGGAATAAAAAATTACTCCGTAATTTATTGTTTTCCTCTGTTGAAGATGTTGAATCACGATTTTATAACACTATTACCGACTTAGGTTTATCACAAAAAGACAAACGTCAATTAATAACAACAAGCACCAAATTATTTCTGAATAAATCTGATATTGCCAAGGCAGAATCAAATGATATATTGTTTGCAAATTTAACTCATCATAAAAGTATATTTATACCTAAAAGCATATCTCCAATACTTACTTTAGGAACCTTGATTAAAAGTTCAAATACTGATACTGATGGTCAAAATATTTATTACGTTTGTATTCAGCAAAAATGTGATAGTGTGAGAATTTTAAAAAATCAAGACAGGAAATTTCTTTTTATACCTCTTTACATATCAAAAGATAAATTTGATGTCTTAACACCAGATGGCATTAAATTAAAAGTTGATAAATCTTCTTTTTCAATTAGAACTATTAAATTCATATGTTCTGATACAACAGGTGTTATAAAGGCAAGAAAAGCTCGAACAGGAAAGTTTTATTTTAAACAGAAGTATAAATCATCAGAAGAAAACTTCGAATGGATACTTGACTTAAAAGATATGCATTCTCAAAGAATCATTACACAATATACATCTGTTTTAGCAAGAGTTGGTTTAAATGAGTCAGAATGGCTACGAAGGTGGACTGGAAACTAAATATAATAAAAACATGTATCAGCTAGACCAGTTAATAAATACAGTAAGAAGAATAAAAAATTCTGGAGGTGTTCAAAAATATATAGATTTTATTCAGTTCCCATTTTATAGAAATCTTGAATTAAATACAAAGATCAGTTTTGGATTTCCACTAACTGTTTTTATTGGTCAAAATGGTTGTGGTAAGTCTTCCTGTTTACACGCTTTATACGGGGCACCACGAAGAAAAACTCCTTATGAATTTTGGTTTGATACAAGTGTAGACCCAGTAGAATATTATGATGATCAGAAAAAAAGACATTCTTTTTGGTATAGGTTTAAAGGAGATGATAATTCTTATAAAGAGGTAGTCAAAGCAAGGATAAGAAGAAATAACGACCCTAATTATTGGGAAACTAGCCGCCCATTAGTATGGGCAGGAATGACATCCAGAGATGATGGAGAAAGAGATACCCCAATTGCTAAAGATGTTGTTTATATTGATTTTAGAGCTGAGTTGAGTGCCTTTGATAAATTTTTTCATTTTGGAAACACTTCAAGGACCTCAACAAGAAATAAACAAGAGTTTATCCGGAAGAAATCTAAACAGCTTCAAGATATAATTTCTGGACGAAAATCATTTGTATATACCAAGGCAGGAGCTATTAACAAACCGTTAAGGGTATTAACTTTGGAAGAGCTTAAGTGGATATCCTTTATATTGGGGAAAGAATATATATCAGGAGAATATATTGAACATTCTTTTTTTAGAAATTTTGGTTATACCGTTATCTTTAACACGGGACATGCAAAATATTCGGAAGCTTTCGCTGGAAGCGGAGAAATTGCCGTAGTAAAGTTAGTTCTTAAAATTTTAGAAGCTCAAAGTTATTCTCTTATTTTACTTGATGAACCGGAAGTTTCATTGCATCCGGGAGCTCAAGAGAGATTAAAAATTTTCTTATTAGAGCAAATAAAACTTAAGAAACATCAAATAATTCTGACAAGTCATTCTCCATCATTAGTAGAGGGATTACCTAAAGAAGCTATTAAAGTATTTTATCAAAATCCTAATACTAAAAGATTTTTAGTAAAAGAAAACCTCTCTCCTGAGGAAGCATTTTATCATATAGAGTTTCCTTTAACAAGGAAAAAAGAAATTATAGTAGAGGATATTCTGGCTCAAGAAATACTTTCGGTTCTTCTATCAGAAATTGGGTCCGAAACTAGAAATATGTTTAATATTAAGTTTAATCCGGGAGGTGAAAGTGTTATTAAAAAAGAGTTTATATCTGTGTTCTGTAGAGAAAATAATAGTTCTAATTATATTTTTTTTGATGGTGATCAGAAACCCAATAATAGTCATTACGATTGGACTAATTTTGCCGTTTCTGATTTAACAGTTGCTTTTTTTAAATCTAAAATACGAGAACAGACAAATGAAGAGATAAAATTCTCTGTAGATAGCTTAGGAAATGCAGGTAATGAGCAGCAACAAATAGAATTACTTAAAAAGTATTTAGAATATTACAAGAGGAACGTTTTCTATCTACCAAAAAATACTCCTGAAGAAATAATCTGGGATGATGAATTTTCAACTATGATGGCTCAATCAGTATTGGATAATCTAAAATTTATTCAATATTCACAAGAATGTAATGCTGCTAATAGTTTTAAAGAGAAATTTTCTGTATATACAAAATATATGATTGGAAATAATACCTCTGAAGATATTTTGAACACTCAAAAAGTATTTGTTAGGAAGTGGGTAAATGCTAAAAACCAGGATTATCAGATTCTAATTGATGCTATTAATTCCATAATTAATAATGGCTGACATCTATTCTTCTAAGAAAAGATCAGATATTATGTCTAGAATTTCGGGAAAGGATACTAGGCCCGAGGTTTTAGTTCGTAAGTATTTGTTCTCAAAAGGTTATAGATTTAGGAAAAATGACAAAAGATTTCCAGGAAGGCCGGATATAGTTTTACCAAAATATAAAACAATTATTTTTATTAATGGATGTTTTTGGCATGGGCATAAAGATTGCAAAAAATCTAAATTACCTGAAACCAGAAAAGAATTTTGGGAAAATAAGATTAATAAAAATATTCAAAGAGATAAATCTAACATTGAAGAATTAGAAAATCAAGGATGGAATGTCATTGTAATATGGGAATGTAAATTAAAGAGTAAGGTATTTGAGGAAACATTAATTTGTATAATGAAAAAAATGAATAATCACCCTTAAACAGCGCTAAATAATTTCAATCTTTAATAATTTAAGTGAAGATTAAAATAAAAACAGAAACCAAAGATAATTCGCTACCGAGCCCACCAGCTTAAATTCTGTCAAGGTCAAGCCCTCCGGATTTTCAGAAAAACTTTTTACGTATAAAAATCTACGCAAAAACTTTTTCCAAAAAACCTTGACAGAATACCACGCTCATTTTCATAAGGCTTTCTTTTTTTCTTTTTTTTAATTTTTTTTTCTTCGTTTTCTTTTATAAATATTTCAACGGAGAAATTTCAGGTCAAAGAGAAGGATAGATTCTTGGTTTGAATTCTAAAAAACTTGTTCAATTTTGGACTTTTTACTTGCAGATTTGAGCAGAAATTTTTAGTTTTACTACGTAAAATTTAAATTAGGATTTTACCACTTTTTTGCAAATGTCCTATTTGAGGCCATTCACGGAGATGCTACAGCGAAAATCTTATCCATAAAGCGATGAGGATTGGGTACAAAATCCCTCACTCTCCCTTAAACTATTTAAAAAAAATGTCCAAATCACTCTTTTGGATTAAATCAATCTATGTAATTAATTTATTTTTGTTTGATAATCTCATAATTGATTCAGATGAAATCTGTATTGATTTCAAATATATTTTTTGTAAATATAGGGGTGTAATTCCTTAAATTTTATCCTATTGGATGCAGAATGAGAAAAGATGAAATAGTTTGGGCGAATGAAATTACCGATCTGGAATATCATAAATAATATATAATCATATATTTAATTGTACCAAAAATAAAAGGGACGATTTTGCTCGTTAAAAATCTGAAAAGGACCTCACATTCTGATTTTATGTATTACAATGGTTTAAAAGGGGTCGGATTTTTGCATATTTTAAAAAATGCTATATATAAAGACGTGTGAATTATATTAATACACTATATTTAAATAAATAAAAAAATGGTCATCTCAGAAAATATTCTTCTTGAAAACGGTGGTGAGATAATAAAGTACCAATCGAGTGATTTTCTTTTTAAGAAAAATTCATTTGCAGAATATTACCTACAGATAAAAAAAGGAAATGTTAAAATAAGTGTCACAAATTTTGGAAAAGAATTCCTTTGTGGATTACCTTATGAAGGTGTTTGTATTGCAGAAGCTTATATGTTTATCAATGAAAAATACCCATTTAACGCACGTGCCATTTCGGACTGTGAAATAATTAGATTGAAAAAAACTAAATTTCATACCCTGATAAAAAAGCACCCAAGCCTCCTGATAGATATTTATTCACATACTGCCGAACGAGCTCATTACAATAATTTAATGCTACCAATGTTGGGTATTTTAAGTCCGCTTGAAAAAATAGTTATTCTATTAGATTACATCAAAAATATATACACTTTTGGTGATAAAAAAAACTTTATCATACCATATACTAGACAACAACTTGCATCATTAATAGGACTTCGTTTAGAGACAGTAGTAAGAACTATAAAAAAGATGGAACGTCTTAAATTACTAACTATTCTCGAGGGTAAAATCCATTATTGATTTTAACATTATTTAATACTGCTTCATGTTCTAAGATAATCTTTTTTGGTTTGGTTATCCGAATGATCAAAAGGGATTATGGTGATACCATTTTCTTCTTTGATGATATGGAGATTATATATAGCTCCAACTTTAAAAAAACTTACTGTTCTACATTATGGTATATTGTTTCAGACAAAACCATAATCATCCAGTGTTATTACAAAATAATGCTCAATTATTGTCTGAGCATTATTGCACATTAATAGAAGATCAGGCTGAGATGTATTTTCAAAGGTAAAATCATCATACGTGTTAATGATATATTCTGTAACTATTTCAATAGTTAATAAATCAAATCCTTCTATATCAGAATTTAACTTGTGATCTTCTTTAAAGTAGGGGATTTTATGAAATATCGAATCTTTAAAACGAAAAAGATGTATTGCTTTCACTGTGAGTAATTTTGAATTATGAAGTAAATTTATCTAACTATAGAAGTTGAAATATGCTCCACAATTTGATTGGTAACATATATTTTTGATTTTTCAAATTCTTTAATGATTCATCATAATTTATTTAAAAGTAAGAGGTTGATTAGGGTAAACAAAAGGACAGAAATAACTAATTTTCTATCCTTTCTCAGATGAACCTTTTATAAAACCAAATGTTTTCATGGGTTCTATCTGATGTTGAAAAAACTTTAAAAATTTTAAGAAAGATTAATCTCTTTTAAAATATCAAGGACTTCTTCTCTATTTTTTCTTAGCCGGTTTCCAATTCTTTCAAGTGTTTCCTTTTCTTTTCCTTCTTCAAGTTTGAGGTCATGATCCGTTAATGTCGAATATTTTTCTTTAAGCTGTTTTGAGTGTTCGCTCCAGTTTTTCAGAATTTTAAAAGCATGGTTGTTGTTGTCATTTGTTTCCATAATGAGGATTTAAGTGCAGCTTAATTGCTACCTAACAAAATTGAATATTTTACGATCAATTGTATTGCAAATTGCTGGTTTTATATTGCATATATCGCACTCTTTATAGTATTTGAAATTTTTTCAAAAGGATTGTTTAGAAAAGGAATTGTATTGTAATGGTTTGAAATTTAATAAACTAAGCATATTAGCTTAGTTTCGTAGAATATTCCTTATATATCTATTGAAAGAACTAAATACTTGGAAAGCTTTCAAAGCTCTGACTCACTGACCCAGGTAATAATTAAAGTGGTTATCTCCATGCACAGTTTGTCGTAATCATAAGTATATGCAAAATCATCACTAAGGTCATATTTATCAAATAAGGGTATACATAATTTTAACATTTTCATACTAAAATGTTCTAGCTCATCATATCTCATGAGATTTGCAAAGTTTTTAGTGACAATGTCTAACACGGTCTCGTATTTTGAGAAATGAAACTTCTCAAAAAGGATATGATCAGCGTAGAATTCACATTGTTGAATAGAACATCCCGACTTTATGGCACCATCATATACAATCTTAGCCTGCTTTGAACGCTGCTCTATTAGTACATTGTCATGAACTAATTCCGGAAAACCACTATTTAATAAATTTTGTAATCGTTCTCTGTAATATGATATATCTTTTTCCATGAAATCTCTACGTTATACTACTTAATAAATTTGTAACAATTGTAAGTCTCTGGCTTTACATGCTGGTTTTATCATTGAAGTTGATGGGTATTCTATATATTGTCATAAGTCTTACTCTTTGAAAAATCCATGCTGAGTCTTGCCATTAGGTAGCTGACTGTAGATTCTGCTCCTTGGTTAATATTCACATTGTTTTCCTCAAGCCCATCATAGCAACCTCCGGTTACAGGATTGTAAATAATTTGATTTAGCTGATTTTTTCCAAGAAACCAATTAAAAGAATTTTGCATCAACTGTAAATACTTTTCATTATCTAAAATCTTATAAAATGAAGATAATGCCAGGATAGTATAAGCCACATCTATAGGCTGTTCTCCGCCATTGGATGTGTTGTTTTCCTTACTTTCTTTTTGCAACCAACCTTGGTTGGAGATTACTTTTATGGTATCGTTGACAATTATTTTAGATAAGAGGAACGCAAAAGATTTTTCCGCTATTTGCTTATACATTTCATTTTTAGTTGCAACCCAAGCAAATAATAAAGCTTCCGGCAATACGCTGTTCCCATAAGTAAGATAACCTTCGAACCAAAGCCAGTTACCTTTAGCTTCGTGTTGATACATTTTCACTAAACGATTCGCTAATTCTTCTAATAAAGGGATATTTTTTTCAGAATTCTGGTAATACAATCCTTTTATTATAAACGCCATGGCTCTGGTGGAATATATTTTTTCAGCAATGGCCAAGTTTTTTTGAAGCATAGCTTCTGCGACTTTATAAAATTCCTGAGGTAAAATTTCCTTTAATGAAATTAAATAACCCAAAGCCCATACTGCTCTTCCGTTAGAATCTTCAAGGTTGGTTTCGTAATTCTGTCGGGTGAATTGTTTTTCTTTGTCCACATAATTTAGGAAACTACCATCTTTTTGCTGACAAAATTTAATGAAATTTAAGTAAATTGAAATTAATTGCAAATCAGATTTGTTTTTATTGACTTTATAATGTTTACAAAGTGCGATCATTGCACGTGCATTATCATCCAGAGTATAGCCAGAATCGATATCTGGTTCACTGATCTTAGCAAACTGTATCATCCCAAAATCGGTAGTTATATTTTGGATATGATCAAGATTGAATTTAGGCAAGACGTATTTGAGCTTTGCACTGCTATTTCTGAATTTCTGGAATAATAAAGCGTGTAAAATAGACGAATTTTCCCAAGCGGTGGGAGCCATTTTTTGCAAAGATTTTGTGCGTAATTTTTCACGATTGTTTTCATTTTTCAGTAAAGTATTAACAGCAAAAGCTAATTGTTTTGGGGCTTCAAAATCAATGATAATTCCTGTTTCTTCTTTTAAAACTTCCAAAGCATGTGGAATAGGAGTAGAAACAATAGCACAGCCGCAACTGATAGCATAGGAAAAAGTACCACTTACTGCCTGATTTCTGTCTTTTGAAGTGAAAAGATAAATGTCGGTAAGTTGAAGATACTCTAATAATTCAGGCAATGGCAAATATTCATTAATAAAACGGATGTGATTTTCCAGATGAAGTTTACAGGTAAGGTTTTCTAAAAGATCACGATACTTTTCGCCTTCGCTTCTCACGATAGCAGGATGGGTCTTGCCAAGAATTAGAAAAATGACATTAGGATTTTGAGCAACAATATGAGGTAAAGCTTTTAGGGTGGTTTCAATATTTTTACCTGAACCCAATAGCCCAAATGTAGACAAGACCTTTTTGTTTTTAAGTCCGTACTTTTCTTTCAATGCATTTTTATCTGTAAAAGGTAACAAATGTGTTCCGTGCGGAATGACGGTGATTTTGCCAGAAGAAATATTATAATCTTTTGAAAGAATCTCCGCCGAGAGGTCTGTCATTACGACAATTGACTTGGAAAAATCTGCAAGGTCTCTCACTTTTGTTTTTAATTCTATATCTGGATTGGGGAGTACAGTATGAAAGGTGATAATAATTTCTTTCTTTAAGCTTTGTAGGAAAAGAGATAATCCGTTCTTGGTTTCATTAAAAAAGCCAAACTCGTGCTGAAGCATTACAAGTTGAATATTGTCATTTCTATTAATCTTTTCAGCCAATTCCAGAAAGGAGACAGCGTCTGAGATATTTAATTTGTATTCAGGATGTTCTTCATACTCATAATTTTCCCCTTCCGTTTCCATAGGGCAAATAATTGTTTCGAATGATTCTCCAAATTTCGAGTGAAGCGATTTTATAAGGTCTTGTGTATAAGTGGCAATTCCGCATACCTTTGGAGGAAAAGTACTGATAAAGATAATCTCAGATTTATTATACACGATGTGTTTTTCTTTTTTTAAAGATAGTCTTCTGGCTTTGTCCTCCACGTCTGAATTAATATTTTTATTCATTTTATTTTCATTTTTAGATTTGATAATTCTATTGAACCATCAATTATAATGCATGCTTCATCAATTCTTTCAATAGCTTTGAAATACTTAAAGAGGCAACGGCAACTCTTTCGTCTGCGGCTCCATAATAGATATAAAGTGTATCTTTTTCTACAATAGCTCCTGTAGGAAAGCAGACATTATTAACTTCGCCCTTAATTTCCCATTCTTTCTCCGGCTCAAAAAGAGGATACGGAAGTCTGGAAATTTCTTTTTCCGGATTCTCAAGATCCAGTAAAGCTACACAAGCATTATAAACATATCCGTCGACGGTATCGTGAACTCCATGATAGATCATCAGCCATCCGTATTCCGTTTCTATGGGTGGGCACCCACCTCCAATATAGCTAGATTCGTGATCATATTTGGGACATAAAAAGATGTGATTCTTAAAGTGAGAAAAATAATCTTCCCAGAACTCAAAGTTTAAATCTTCAATGTTTTCTACACTTACAATTTGAATATCAGGTCGTATTCTGTGGAGAAAATAAAATTTGCCATTTATTTTTTTTGGAAAAAAAATCAGATTTTTGTCCCATAAAAAGATAGGATCACTATCTATATGGCTGATTTGGAATTCGTTATATCTTTTGTATTTTTCAGGGATTAAACCTTCAGATTCTACTAAACATTTAAACTTCTCATAGGGGATTCTAGGAACAATAATCCTTTCTTTTTTCCAAGATTTCAAATCTTTTGAAGTCGCCAATGTTCCTAATGCATTAATGCCGTCGTAACTTGTATAGGTAAGATAAAACAAATCATCTATTTTTACGATTCTGGGGTCTTCGATACCATGCTTTTCATATTCAAATTCAGCAATAATAATAGGGGAGGCAGATCTGCTTTCTACAGTAAGAGGGTCAGATAGTACACAATATCCGATGCTTGAAAAATTACCTTTGGCAACAGCCCGGTAAAATAAATGTATTTTCCCGTTTTCCTGAATAACAGCCGGGTTTAAAACACTTTCGTTCTCAAAGCTTAGGGCGGTTTTTCTGAGGATGATTCCTTCTTTTTTTATTTCTATCATTTAGGTTGCTACATTGCGACTTTCATTTTCTTTGTTTCTCTTTTTATTTTGCTTATCCTGGCGCTTCTCTTTTGCTGATTTTGAAGGTGGTGTCTTATCCGATTTTTTCTTGGTGTCCTTTCCTTTTAACATATAGTCTTTTTTATGGTAGGTAAAGATCATTGATTAGAATCCTAAAACTTTGCAATAGTCTGTCCAATTGTTATATAAATCATAGATATTCGAATTTAATGAACTACCTTTGAAAAAAGTCGCTGTTAGCATACTGATTAACAGGCTGAAAAATATAAAGACTATGAAGCTGTATATAAAATATATGGTAAGTCTACGCTGTAAAATGGTGGTCCATCAGGAGTTGGAAAAACTGGGCATTAAAAATGCTGTGGTAGATCTTGGTTTGGTTGAAATCCTGGATGATATTACTTCAGAACAAAGACTGATGTTAAAAGAAAATCTTCTGAAGACGGGACTTGAGCTATTAGATGATAAAAAAAGCATTTTGATTGAAAAAATAAAAAATGTGGTCACAGAAATGATTCATTATTCAGAATCTCTTCCAAAAGAGAATTTCTCAGACTATATCAGTGAAAAACTTGGGTATGACTACACCTATCTAGCCAATACATTTTCTGAGGTAAAAGGAATAACTCTGCAGCATTTTATCATCATTAATAAAATTGAAAAGGTAAAAGAACTGCTTTTATACGATGAGTTAAATCTTACTGAAATTTCCTATAAACTCAATTACAGTAGTGTTGCTCATCTTTCCAATCAATTCAAAAAAATAACAGGGCTTTCGCCTTCATTTTATAAGCAACTCAAGCATAAACGCCTTAAAAATCTAGAAGACTTATAACTAAATCTGTGAAATCTGTAAATTTATTTATAAAAAGTATAGTATAGATACGCCAATAAACATTCAACTTTGGAGAGTAATAATTCTGTTACATAAAAACTTTAATTATGAATACAGAGCATAATAAAGGCTATAATGCTTTTAAAATTTCAGAAAATTGGGAAAAACAATCTCAGCAGTTAAAAAAACAGTTTTCTCAGCTTAAAGATTCGGACTTGGTTTTGGACAAGGGAAAAGAGGATGAATTGCTGGAAAGAATTGGAAATAAGTTAAGTAAAAACCGTGAAGAAGTCATTAAAATTTTGAATGACACTCAATTTTCATAATGGGTATATTAAAACCCGAGAAAGCTTTTATATTTTAGAGGTTTTAATATAAAAAGGGCAGGTGCTTGTAAGCTTCTGTTCTTTTTTATTTGAATATTACAGTACTACTTTTTTAATAAAAAGATATGAAATCGCCAGATACTTTCCAGAATCTTACAAGAAAGATTTTTAGGGTGACAACGACAATTCAGTCTTTGTATCCTGAGTTATATTTCCTGTTGAATGAAACTCCATTATGGATGTCATCCAATGATAAAAATATTACATTACAAGACCTGAAGCAGTATCTTACTACAATACGAATGCAACTTATTACTTTTAAGAAAGACAAAAAATGAAAGAATGAAAACAATAACATTATATAAATTTAAGAATTTGGTAACCCAGAAAATTCCCTTTTTTGAAGGGAAATCCATGCTCATTTCGCCTGATTTTTCTGCGGAAATTCAGTTTTCAGATACAGAAAAAGTGACTGAATATACGGTTGATGTCGCTGACGATTTTGACTTTGAAAATTATAATACAAATGAATTGATTGAACTATGCAATACCTCGAAAAAGTTTATAGAACATCATTTTGTAACGCGTTTGAATGATTATGATGTTATATAGCTTTTGCAGCGTAAAGCTATTTAAAATAACTGATAATCAAAATTTATGAAAAATAAAATTTATCTTGTAGGGTGGACAATCCTTGTTCCACTACTTGCCTGGATAATTTATTTTGCCCATTATTCCGTTAGTGGGCATTTGTATTCAGTTGTTTTGACATTTTTTCTTATAGGTTCTGTTTTAGCGGCGGTCTACCATTCGGAAATTATTGCTTATCGTTTAGGAGAGCCATATGGAACTTTATTACTTGCTTTTGCAATCACTGTGATAGAAGTTTCTCTTATCATTTCCATTATGTTAAGCTCAGTAGGATTAGAGACTATCAGCCTTGCGAGAGATACTGTTTTTGCTGCTGTGATGATTATCCTTACAGGAATTGTTGGGATTTGTATTATCGTAGGATCACTTCGGTATAAAGAACAGTTCTTTACTCTACAGGGAGTAAGTACAGCGCTAATAACCCTTATTGTTATTGTTACGTTTATATTGGTTTTACCTAATTTTACGACAAGCCATAGTAAAGGTGAATATACCTCTTTACAACTAGTTTTTATAGCTATGATCTGTCTACTATTGTATATAGGCTTTACAATGGTACAAACAATTAGACATCGGGATTTTTTTATTGCACCTATTCCAAAGAACACAAACTTCGATAAGGATGAACATGAAATTCTTCCCGAAATACCAACTCGAAAAATAATGTATATCAGTATTATATTTTTGATTCTGTGTCTGGGAATTGTAGTTCTGTTAGCGAAATATCTATCAAAAGATGTTGATGCCTTGATTGTAAAAGCAGGAGCACCCAAAGCTATCGTAGGAATAATTATTGCAGGAGTAGTATTGCTTCCTGAGGGTATTGCAGCGATTAGAGCGGCCTACAATAACCGTTTGCAGACAAGTCTTAATCTGGCTTTTGGATCTGCATTAGCAAGTATAGGTCTTAGTATTCCAGCCGTTGCTATTGTTTCTGTTATTGGAGATTTTAGAATGTCGTTAGGAATAGGTTTAAAGTCAATGTTACTCTTAGGCCTGTCTCTAGTGATCATTACAATTTCTCTCGCAACGGGACGCACTAATATTATGCAGGGGATGGTGCTGATTTCTATTTTCCTTCTTTATCTTTTTACAACGCTTGTACCATAATTCTGAATATCTATTTTAATAAATCGCTTCTTTAGATTGTTGAATGTTTTTTATCTTTCAATTTACAATTGATTTATTTTTTAAATAATAGGTTCAGCGGATAGTTGGCAAATGTCAGTTGAAAGAATATTTAATAAGTTACTCCAAAATCAATTATTATTTCGTTCATCTCTTCTTAATTCTTTTTCAATTTCATCAATTTCTGCTAAAGGAAGAAGAAAACTATCTTCAATATACCTAAGGATATCTTCATCGGTTTTATTGTTTATCTTTCTGATGAAAATCTGATTGCTTGATTTCATAGACTCTATAAAATTCAGCGTATCTTGCCTGGTGTGAAAAATTGATTTCTCGAATATGGCTCTTTTATCATCATTTACAATAATATCATTGAACGAAGTATTCATGAGAACAGTTTGAAAAAACGATTCGGCAGGTAGAAAAGTATGGAGATAATAGTCTTCAAAATCCATTACTTTTTTGTTGTTGGTTAAGAACGCACAGGTATCTCTTGTAAAAATGAACCATTTTCCACCAATATAGGGGGTTATTCCTTTCATAAACTCTCTTTTATAGAAAAAAGTGGAAATTTTGTAAGCTAATTCGGTAAAATGGTTTTGTATTCTTTTTAGGGTGTCTGGTCTGCAAAAATTTTGGTCATAATAAAATAGATAATTTCGACCGTTGTTAATCGTAAGGAATTTACGAATTATTTGCTGAGATTTGAGCGGGTAATCTTCACCGCTTAGATTAATAAAATAATCCCATTCCAAACTTGCATTTAGAAGAAATTCCATAGCATTAAGCTCTGCCTGAATCATGCTGAAACCTCCGGAAACAATATTCAGGCTTTCTAACAAATAAACATTCGGAAACTGAATTATATAGAACTGTATTTCTTCAATTAATTCTGATTTAGCCTTTCTGTCGATATGGATAAGATAGAACTGATCTTTCGTATAAATCTTCTGGAACATCGCTTTGAATACATTCGGTTTATGGTGAACCATAATGAAATAAGCAATTTTAACAAGAGGCGGAGTATTCAACTTCAGACTTTGTGTCTGAGGATTTGTGATAGGAAAGGTAGTTTGCATATCAGGGAGCTTAAAATCATCCGCAAAGCAAACAATTTGATTAATGTGCGTAAGGTATGAATATATTTTTGATAATCAATTAATTAAATATTGTGGTGTTTATTTTTTTTATCGTAGGTTTGCAAAACATTTATAAAACAGGTCTCTGCCTTTGCTATTCTGTAAGTTTAAAATCACAATTTTCTTTATCAGTTTTGCTTTTTCAGCTACCCATTTATAATCCCTGATTTCATCAGTGAAATGTTAAGGATTATAAAGTCCTACGATCAATAGGAGCGATATGTTATTGCAGGTCTTCAACAATATTGTTATAGACAAAGCAAGCAAAATGATAAACCGGAAAAGTATTCTTTATTTGTTTATCCTATACCCCAATTTAAATTCTGATTATCAGATTTGTTTACTAAGTACCGGAAGTCCGGAATTTATAATGAGTTTTAAAAATTTAAACTTAATCAATCCGATTATTCGAGCAGTTACAGAAGCCGGATATTCTCAACCTACTGAAATACAGAATGCAGCGATTCCGCATATACTGTCAGGAAAAGATATTATAGGATGTGCACAGACAGGAACCGGAAAAACGGCTGCATTTGCCATGCCGATACTGCAGTTACTGAAAAAGTATACACCCGAACACAGAGAAATCCGAACCTTAATTCTTACTCCCACAAGGGAATTAGCAATACAAATAGAAGAAAACTTTCGCATATACAGTAAATATATGCCATTATCCCAATTCTCTGTGTTCGGAGGAGTTTCAATAGGAAGCCAGCTTGCTGCCCTTAGAAAAAGAGTAGATATTCTTGTAGCAACTCCAGGAAGATTGCTGGATCTGGAAAGTCAAAGACATATTGATCTTTCCAAGATTGAAATATTAGTATTGGATGAAGCAGATAGAATGCTCGATATGGGATTTATAAATGATGTAAAAAAGGTCTTAAAATTACTCCCGACTAAAAGACAGACTTTATTTTTTTCAGCTACCATGCCAAAAAAAATAAGAGAATTCGCCGAAACCATTATGAATAAGCCCGTTGAAGTTACAGTAAATCAGGTGTCTTCAGCTGCCGAAACAGTGAAGCAATCAGTATGTTTTGTGGAGAAAAAAGATAAAATAGAACTGTTGATCGATATATTGCAGGAAAAAAGCACAACAAGATCGCTTGTTTTTACCCGTACTAAGCATGTGGCCAATAAACTTGTTCAGCAACTGGAAACTGTAGGGATTTTTGCAGCGGCTATTCATGGAAACAAATCGCAGGCAGCAAGGCAAAATGCGCTCGATGATTTTAAAAATGACAGGATTAAGGTTCTGGTAGCTACAGATATTGCAGCCAGAGGAATTGATATAGACGATCTTCCTTATGTGATCAATTATGAGCTCCCTAATGTTCCCGAAACCTATGTACACAGAATAGGAAGAACAGGCAGAGGAGGAGCTGAAGGTACTGCTATTTCATTTTGTGATAGCGATGAACGTATAGATTTCAAGAATATTCAAAAGCTGATCGGGTTTACATTACCTGTCAGGTCATTTTACAAATAAAATCTGTAACTATTTACAGATAATAATATATAATTTTAATAATAATTACAATGCAACAAGGCACAGTAAAATTTTTCAATGAATTAAAAGGCTTCGGATTCATTTCTCCTTCAGATGGGGGGAAAGATATATTTGTACATTCTTCAGGATTAAGCACAAAAATGATCCGTGAAAATGATAAAGTAACTTTTGATATAGTAGAAAGTGACAAAGGGTTGAATGCAATCAACGTAAAATTAGCATAATTTAAACCTTTTTTAGAATTTAAAAAATAAAATGGACTTCGTTTTATTAGTTTGAATATATTGTTTGAACAAACATGCGTATATTATTTTTATTTTCCAGTATGTTCATTTACCTCTTGCTTATTGTAAGAGGTTTTTTCGATTTAGTACTAAAAATTAAAAAATCAATTTAGGCAGATATATTTACAAATTAAACTTATATATCTTTTCATTAAGTTGCAAATTTTATATACCTATAACTTGGGAGCTCAAAATATAGACAACGGCAGTCGTTGAGCGAAGTTGATCTCAATTCCAATTTCTTAGTACCTCAGGATTTATATTTGTTATTGATAGATTTAAAATTACAGAATATCAATGAATATGAGAGAGTACCAATTCATACAGGATCCGGACATACTTTAAACAGTAAAATATATGAAATTTATTATAGAGCAAACCTTAGTCAATTTGATCATAGGCAAAATAGTTTTAGTGCTTCGAAATACATTTTTCCAAGAAGTCTCCACTTTATGTTGAATCCGTACATATACAAATAATAATTTAAGTTTGTCCACAGGATCATTCAGAAGAAATGAATGCCAGTATACGGTCGCAGAACATTATCCCACAGTAGAAATAAAAATCAGAAATATATTAACATCGGTTATCGTGAAACAATCGTCAATATTATTAGATTACTATTTCTGCTGATACAGAACAATGAGTAAAAAGTTTTAGCCATGAACTGAAAGTACATGGCTTTTATTCAATTCTCCAGCGTGAAAGCCGTTTTAGCTGTGACAATATCCTGTAGGTTTTGTGTACTAATATTGTCTTAATGCATTTTTACTTGCAATTTGTATGTTCCTAATAATTTTTTGTTAGCTTGCTGAAAGATGAAGCTTATTTAATATTTTCAAAGAAGGATAAAATTGGTAAAAATAGTTCGGACAGGACTCCTTCTCTCTCCGTGACAGATTTTCTTAATCCTTTTAACCCTCTCTTTTATAGTGAATAGGAAACTATAGGTCAAATTACCCCTTTGCACAAGATTCAACATCCATTTTATTACCAGCTGAATATATTCATTTCTGTTTTTAGAATATATAAGATGGCTGCTAACAAAAGGAAAAAATCTTTAAAAAATCATAAAGGAGACTGCACAGAAAAATTTGAGCTGGAACCTATTATGAAATTTGAAGAGTTGACATTGGAGCAGTCAGAGAAAATGTTGATAGATTCGGGTTTTGATTTAACTAACGAAGAGGTAACTGAGCTAATGCAGTTTCTGAACATTATAGTAAAAATAACTTTGAAAGAGGTTTTCTCTGCTAAATAAATCTTTTTTGTAATTTAGTTTTCTAAAATGCTTTAATAATCAATTTATTACAGTGTCGTTTGATTTTATATTGATTTCCAATTTTAAATTTTTTCCATTATGACTATTGCTGATTTGTATATACGGGTTTCCACAGATGAACAGGCGGATAAAGGGTATTCACAAAGAGATCAAGAGGAGAGGCTGCGCAGTCATTGCTTTCGATCCGGATTAACAATTGGTAAGGTGATTTTTGAAGATCATTCAGCAAAGTCTTTTGAACGTCCTGAATGGAAAAAATATATCCTTGAATTTAGCAGGAGGAAAGCAGAGAAAGAAGGACGGTTGTTGCTTTTTACAAAATGGGACAGATTTAATAGAAATACAAGCGACGCATATCACATGATCGGTCATCTTAAAAAGAAAAATATCACTCCTCAGGCCATTGAGCAATCTTTGGATTTGAGCATCCCTGAAAATAAGGTGTTGTTAGCAATTTACTTATCTACACCTGAAGTTGAAAACGATCGAATAGCCTTGAATGTAACAAATGGTATGAGGAGAGCTATAAAGGAAGGTAGAATGATGGGAATTGCTCCTTATGGCTATATTAATAAATGCACAGAAGATGGAAGGAAATACGTTGCTATAAAGGAGCCGGAAGCTTCTAATATAATATGGGCATTTAAACAAGTGGCCAAAGGTCATTTACCTACAGCTATAGTGCGTGTTGAAATGAACAAACGTGATGGGAAGAATATTTCTTTAAATGCTTTTATGGAAGCTTTAAAGAATGTAGCTTATTGTGGGAAGTTATTATTACGTGCTAATGGAAAAGAAGAGGAGAAAATAGTGCAGGGAAAACACGAGCCGTTAATATCAGAAGAGCTCTTTATGAAGGTTCAAAATGTTTTACGGCGAAAAGGGACCAAGGACCTGAGGTTGCCAGGAGAAAAAGCAATTAATGATGAAAGATACCCTTTGCGAGGAATTTTGCTCTGTCCTAAATGTGGGAACAATCTTACTGCGAGCGGTTCAAAAGGAAGAAAAAAGCATTACTACTACTATCATTGCAGTTCTGCCTGTGGATTTAGACATAATTCTGATTTAGTTAATGAACTATTTGAAAGTGAACTTTCAAAATATGAGTTTCAGCCTGGTATTAGAAAAATTTTAAATACGATAATTCTACATAATTTCAAAAGTGTTTCATCAACGATAAAAGATGAAAGATCTACTATTACAAATAGAATCAACTCTCTAAATGAAAGAATCTCAAAAGCAAGAGATATGTTTTTATCTGATAAAATCGATGAGGATGATTTTAGAGACATTAAGAATAGGTATAAGAGTGAACTGGACGAATTAAAAGAAAAGTTAGGTTTGATAAAGAAAAGCCCAGAGAGTGAAATTGAAACAAAACTTTCTTTGGCATTACATGCTGTAACAAATGTAGCAGATCGTTATAGAAATGCCAATCTGATTGATAAACGCGCGATTGTTGGTTCGATATTTCCTGAAAAGTTAACTTTTGACGGAAGTAGTTTTCGAACCGCTAAAATGAATAGTTTTGCTAAAAGTATTTTCTTGATTAAGAAGGAATTAGGTGAGAAAAAAAGAGGGGATCAAAATTTGAAAAATCTTAATCCCCGTCTTGTGACCTCGACAGGATTCAAACCTGTAACCTTCTGAGCCGTAATCAGATGCGCTATTCAGTTGCGCCACGAGGCCGTTGTTTCCTTGTTGTTTAAAGGTTTGCAAATATAGTGCTTTTTTCTTTTCTTTGAAAGATGAAATCAAGAATTTTTCTAATATTGGCCATTTGTGCGCTAATCTCTTGTAAAAGAGAATCAAAAATTTCATCCTCACAATGGATTTCTGTATCAGAATATGTACAATACAATGAAACCGGAGAGGCTTTAAAACTAAAATCGGGAAATTTCACCTACGATTTTAAGAAAAATCAGATTCCTTTTAAGAAGGTGATTTTGTTAAATGCAAGTATGGCAGGCTATATTTCGGAACTCGGAGCTGAAGATTTGATTATTGGGGTATCCAGTCCGGAATATATTTTTTCTGAAAAAATTCAAGGGAAAATAAAAAGGGGAAGTATACAGAATGTAGGAAATGAACAGAAATATGATGTGGAAAAGATTATATCTCTAAAACCGGACGCGATTTTTACCAATCATATTGCCAGCTTTGACAATACTTATCAATTATTGAAAAACAATGGGATTCAGGTGATTTTCCTGGATGAGTATAAGGAACAGAAACCATTGGAAAAAACTGCTTATTTAAAGCTTTTTGGAAAGCTTTTCGGAATTGATAAAAAAGCGGAGGCCGAATACACCGAAATAGAAAAAAATTATAATGAGCTCAGAAAATTAGCTTTAAAAGCAAAAGAAAAGCCTTTGGTTCTGGCGAATGAAATGTACGGTGATGTTTGGTATCTGCCGGGAGGGAAAACATCGGTAGCTAATTATATTTCAGATGCGAATGCTCAATATATTCTGAATAACAATACAGAAGAGAAAGCCGTACCAATGAGCTTTGAGGAAGTGTTTTCAAAAGCTAAAAGCGTGAAGTACTGGGTAAATGCAGGAAACCATATCTCTAAAAAAGAGATGCTGAATATGAATCCGTTTTATGGTAAACTGAATGTTTTTAATAAAGGTTATGTCTACGGAATTGGAGGCAGAGAAAAAGAAAAAGCTAACGACTTCTTCGAAAGCGGTATTGTAAGAGCAGATTGGGTACTGAAAGATTATATTAAAATTTTTCATCCGGAATTATTACCAGATTATCAGCTTACTTATATGAAAGAAGTAAAATAACTTGAAGGATTTATTTATTTTTGTGTCTCTTTTTTAGAACTTATGTGGAAAAAAATTAAGCGGATTATTTTTATAATCCTTATTCTGAATGTTTTATTTATTGTTTGGGGAAGATTTTTCAACCCACCAATTACCATTACACAGATCGGAGGACTTTTTGAGTATGGAAAACTTCAAAGAGATTATGTTTCTTATGATGAAATGGGAGACAAAGTAAAGAAAGCCGTCATTGCATCCGAAGATCAAAAGTTTTTTATGCATGATGGGTTCGACTATTCTGCCATTGAAAAGGCAATGAAGCATAATGAGAAAGGAAAAAGAATAAGAGGTGGCAGTACGATTTCGCAGCAAACAGCAAAAAATATTTTTCTCTGGCAGGGAAGAAGCTGGTTGAGAAAAGGATTGGAAGCAGTCTATACCTTTATTATCGAAAAAGTTTGGGGTAAGGATATCATTTTAGAAAGATATCTGAATTCTATTGAAATGGGACAGGGGGTATTTGGAATAGAAGCCGCTTCAAAATATTATTTTGGAAAATCATCCAAAGATCTTACAACTTCTGAAGCAGCCTGGATTGCCGCTGTTTTACCTAATCCCAAAAAATATGATCCCAAAAATCCTTCGCCATATCTGACCAGAAAGCATAACTGGATCATGAGACAGATGAGGAATGTAAGTCTGAAATAAAAGCGAAAATTTAACCCAGCTTAAGAATTTAAGTTGGGTATCTTTTTATTGTTATTAAGAAGTTTAAACAAGTTTAGTATCTTTGTAGTGATGAAGCTTTTTAATTCCAGCACAAACTTTGAGTCTGTTCTTAAAAAATATTTTTCCTTTAAGAACGAAACCCTCTCTCTAGAACCATTTGCAGATTTCTTGGAGAGTATTAAAAGGGCAGACTTTACAGATGTACTCAATTTTTTTAAAAGCAATTCTCAGGTTACTGAAAATTTTAAATATTATATTCATAATATCTTTAAAGGAAGACCTTTTAATTTATCGCTAACAGAAGCGAATATTCTATCCGAAAACTCCTTTTTTCCTGAGCTTAAAAAGCGAATCTTAAATAAAGTACTGCCACCTGTAGAAAATGAAAATACGGTGTGGTATATGATTGATAATGTAAGTTTAAGCCCACAAAAAGATCTTAAGTTTTTCCATAATCTTCCCGAAAATGAAGTAGATGAGTTTTTAAAACTTCTTGGAGCTTCAGATTTTATTACCAAATCCGTAGTCAAAAAAGAGCTGATCTTTGCCATGAATATCCTTTCTTGGCGTGCTACAGGAATGGCAATGGAAGTTGAGGTGGTAAGAATGGCACCGGAATATAGGAATTTTGATAATCCTTTTTTGGCGTTGCAAAATGAATTGGAAGGGCTTGCTGAAGAACTTGATAATAATCCGGAATTACAGCTTCATTCCAAAGACAGCCGATATAAGCAGATAAAAATCTACGCAGAACAATGTCTGGAATTTGTAACGATTGCCTTTAAAAACTCGGCAAAATATGGTATTTCGGGTAAAATTAATCAGTCTTTACTGAAGATTCGTCAGCAGACCAATAGAATTTATGAAATAGTTCAGTTGCTGGTCATTGATGAAGATAAAGATGTTTTTATCAATTCAAAACAACTGATATTCAATATTATAAGGTATAAATCTCATAAAAATAATATTTCTGAGCTTGTCAATGACAGTACAAGGCTGATTTCTCATCTTATCACCAATCACACAGCGGAAACAGGAAGTCATTACATTACTTCTTCCCGGAAAGAATATATGAAAATGTTCTATAAAGCCAGTGGAGGAGGGATTATTGTAGGAGCTTTGTGTGTATTAAAAATGCTTTACGGATACTTTCCGGGAAGTGATTTTTTCCATGCTTTTTTATACTCAATGAATTATGCAATGGGATTTATCATGATTTATCTGATGGGATTCACACTGGCAACCAAGCAGCCTGCCATGACGGCGGCAACAATGACCAAAGTGCTTTCGGAAGAAGGTGGAGGAACCAGAAATAATACAGAATTTGCCCACCTTGTTTCTCAACTGTTCAGAAGTCAGTTTATTGCTTTTGTAGGTAATGTTTTGCTTTCTTTTCCTATTGCACTGGCTATCATTTATGGGTTAGATGTTTTTACCTCTCAGAATATGGCGGTAGACAGAGCAGATAAACTGCTGAAAGATCTGGATCCGTTTAAGTCAAAAGCAATTCTGCATGCAAGTATTGCCGGATTTTATCTTTTTATTTCGGGGATTATTTCCGGAAATATCGGGAACAATTCTGTTTTTTATCAGATTCCTGAACGTATTGCCAAAAACCTGTCCATCAGAAAATTCTTTGGAAAAAAATTTGCTAAAGGTCTTTCAAAATATTATGCTAAAAACTGGCCGGGAATTATATCTAATTTCTGGTTCGGGGTATTTTTAGGCGCAACTGCTCCGGTTGGATTATTTTTAGGATTAGACTTGGATATTCGCCACATTACCTTTGCAGCCGGAAACTTTGCTTTAGGTCTTTACGGAAAGGACTTTTCAGTAGATTCTTATACATTCTGGATTTCCTTTGTTACGGTTTTTCTTATTGGATTCTTTAACTTTCTGGTAAGTTTCACACTGTCAATGTTTTTAGCGTTTAGATCCAGAAAATTAAACTTTGGTCAGGTAAGTGAAATTTATAAAGAAATTTTCAGATACTTTTTGAAAAATCCGTTGAGGTTCTTTATCCCGTTACGCTCAAAATTAGATCAGAGAGCAGATGATTTAAGAAATAGTACGATTACAAAATCTGAAGATCATTAAATTTATCTTCCCCAAACTGAGCCTGGAATTTTTTCAGAAAAAAGCTTTTGCGAAGCTGAAAATCATGTTTTAATAAAGGTGAATTGATTTCTATGATTACACAGCGGTCTTCAATATTCACACTTTTTATTTCACGGAAAAGGCTTTCATCAAGGTATTCTTCCAAAAAATCCTTAATTTCAAAAGCAACCAGTTTGCTTTCAAAACCGTGAATTCTTGCAAAAGATTTTACAAGTTCTGAGGATTGGTATTCGCGTTTTTTTTTCTTCATAAATGAGATACGTGTTTCGGGTTTTGAGATTCGGGTTATAAGTTTTACAATAACTTAAGCGTTATTTTCATTCCAGTTTTCTTTTACCCATTTTTTATAATTGTTTATCTTTCCTCCTAAAGAATTATATTCTGTTTTTAAAACTTCAAATTCTGACGAAAATTCAGGATATAACATGATTATTTTCTCTAAATGACATATCGTTTCATCATTACTAGCATGGCTGAATACAAGAAAACGGAAATAATCATTTTTATAATGAGATCTTCCATATCCTTCCACAATATTAGTTATAACTGAATCTGAAGATCTTCTTAACTGACTTCCTAATTCATGTAATTCATATTTGGGAAGCAAAAAAGAGGCTTTATGCGTTTTTATAAATAAATTAAAAGCCATTTTGTAGATGTCTAAATTTTTGTAACTCATAGTTGTGTTTATTGTTATTCCTAAATTTGATAGTGGATCAACATTGAATACTCAATCAAAAACTCGTATCTCGAATCCCGAACCTAGAAAGCAACATTTCAATTATATCTCAAAAATTATACTCTCCTCATTTATTTTTTTTACCACACTTTCCGTACGTTCTCTATGAGTATCGGTTATGAAAATCTGTCCGAAATTCTCCCGGTTTACCAGCTCAATCAATTGAGAAACCCTGTGGTCGTCCAGTTTATCAAAAATATCGTCTAATAGAAGGATCGGAGTTTTATTTGTTAATTCCTTTACCAGACTCATTTGTGCCAGTTTTAATGAAATTAAGAATGATTTCTGCTGTCCCTGTGAACCGATTTTTTTGATCAATACTGAATCCATTTCAAACAAAAGGTCGTCTTTATGAATTCCTTTTGATGTATAGGTAAGCATTCTGTCCCTTTCCAGACTTTCCTTTAATAGGCTTTCAAAAGAATCGTTTAGTAAATGAGATTCATAGATAACAGAAACCGTTTCTTTTCCGCCGGAAATAATTTGATAAAAATTCTGAACGATAGGATTCAGCTTTTCAACAAAAGTCCGTCTTTTTTCAAAAATCTTAGTTCCGAATTTAGAAATCGGATCATCATAAATTTCCAGTGAATCTTTATCCCAGACACGATTTTTAGCGAAATATTTTAATAAGGCATTTCTCTGCTGAATCGCTTTTTGATATTGAATTAAATCAAAAAGATATTCTGAATCTGTTTGGGAAATCATGGAATCCAAGAATTTTCTTCTGCTTTCCCCTGAATCTGAAATTAAATTGGAATCATATGGAGAAATCATCACACTGGGCAAATATCCGATATGATCTGCCATTCTATCGTAGCTTTTATCATTCTTTTTAATGACTTTTTTTGCTTCTTTAGGCTGAAGGATTTTGATGTTGTCTTCACTGTCTTCACTTTGGATCTCAGCATCAATGGTGAAGAAATCTTCATCTTTCAGAATGTTATTAAGATCTGTGTTGCCTAAAAAACTTTTGCCCACAGAAAGATAATGCAGTGCATCCAGAATGTTGGTTTTCCCTACACCGTTGTTTCCCACAAAACAGTTGATTTGCGGAGAAAATTCAAATTTTTTCTCAGAATGGTTTTTGAAATTGTACAGGGAAAGTCTCTTAATAATCATTCGTCAAAAATACTCCATTATTAGTAAAAATAAAAAAGGAAGTGCAGAGCAGGTTTCTACTCCGAATGAAAAATAAGCGTCACTTCTCTCATTTTCAGAAAAATAAATAAAAATATAAGAAATAATTCCCGACAGAAAAAAAGGAATGGAATAATGAGGAGTTAAATATAATATAGCAATAATATTGCTCATAAAAATGAGTAAATAAGCAATGTATTTTGTATTCTGAACCCCGATCAGCATGGGAAAAGTCTGTACTGTATCCCGTTTCATATCCCGAATGTCAAAAGGCAAAACCAATGCTGTAATAAAAAATAGGCTGATAAAAAATATAGGGAAATTAAACTCAGGTAAAGTAAGCCAGCAATTGACAAGAGCCCAGACCAAGCCTACATAAAATACTTTTAAAAGAGGAATTTTACGGATATAGACATCAAGAAAGAAACTATTGTAAAGCAATCCCAAAACAACAATAACAAACCATTTCACCAGTCTTATTTCATTGTGATTATGATAAATCAGAAAAGCGCATATGATACCTGCAACACCATTTAACATTAAAATTTTAAAAAAATATTTAGTGTGCTGATACTTTGTATAAAGATAACCGCTGAAATAGGTGATGAAAATTAGAACAACACTGGGTAAACGGAATGTATTTTGCTCTTCCATGAAAAACACTGCAAAAAGAGTTCCCATTAAAGACACATACAATTGACTGTCAATGACGGATTTTTTCAGTATTTTTAGAAGGTTCATTTATCAAAAATAACATTTATGAAAAAAAAATCCAAGATTTTTCTGCTTTTGCTGTTCCTATTGAATTTTTCTGCGGTTTTTGCCCAGAAATATTATGATGAACAGTGGAAAAAAGTATCCGCTAATTCCCAGAAGGGCATTTACAAATCCAGTCTACCCATCATTTTAGACATACAAAAACAGGCGATGAAAGAAAATAATATTGTACAGCTTATACAGTCTTTGAAAGCAGAATTCAACATTGTGAATCGGACACGAGATGATGAAAAAAACGATTCTGTAAGTCAGCTTTTTAAAAAACTGACAGAGGTTCAGAAACAGCTGAAAGGAGAAGATAAAACTGTATTTGAGATACTGTTGAACAGCTTTCTCATGGATTATTATAATGAACATTCCTGGGAGATTGAAAGCCGGACGAATATCAATTCTCAGAATACTTCAGAAATTGAAACCTGGAGTAAGCTTGATTTTAAAAACTATCTGAATAAAAATTATCAGGAGCTTGATCAGCAAAAAGCTGAAATGAAAAAAATAGCTCTTAAAAAATACGAGCAGGTTTTTTCATATAATGATTATATTTCCTATTTCCCAACCTTATGGGATTGGTATTCCGTTAAAAAAATAGATTTTCTTTCCAGTAGAGATCTTTTTACTAAAAATGAGCTGGAAGCAAACCATACCATTATTAATGGAATTTATGATGAGCTAATTGCTCAAAATACAGGAAATCCCAAATTGTATTTCATGCACAAAAAATTGCAGGATAATTGTGATTTTACTCGATGTAAGGATAAACTGGAGCAGCTTAAAACTCTTTTGAAATCTGACGTTAATGGTGATTACAAAGTTTTGATTATTGGTGATATTGTGGATGAACTGGTAGGTAAGAATAAAGAAAAGGAAGCGATTGAATTCATTAATCAGGCAAAGACTCAATATCCAAAATCTCCTTTTATTGATAATATTAAAAATAAGGAAAGCCAGATTCTGAATCCTTCTCTGAATATTAAATATGAAGCACAGACACAAAGTAATAAGCCGATTCACTTTGTAGCTGAATACAAGAATGTTTCTGCGTTTTCAATCAGTATTTATGAAGTGAAGGAGGATCTGACATCGTTTTTACAGTATGCAAAAAATTCTTATGGAAACCCATTGAATAAAATTAAAAAAAGTCTGGTTAGAAAAGAAGCATATCCATTAAACGATTCGAAAGATTTTCAAACCCATAAAACATCTTTGGAAATAAAGCCGCTTCCTTCCGGGATTTATGTCGCGGAATATTCTGTTTCCGGAATTGACAATAAGGACAGTGAAGATGAGAAAGATTTTTATTTCCTGGTTTCAGATAATAAAATTATTTATCAGAAAAAAACAAATAATAATCCGCTGTCTGATGAATTGAAATTGGTGAATAGTGAGAACGGAAAACCTGCTGTTAATGAAACTCTTACATTTTATGAATTTGTTGGAAATAAGACGTTCACTAAAGCCGAAGGAAAAACTGATGATAAAGGAGTTTTTAAATTTCCGGCAACGGCCAATAAAGAATATTACAGAACCTTGTTGATCAGACAGCCTAAAACAAATGGTTTCCAGATGATGGAGATCTATGGAAACAGACAAGTTAATTCAACCGATCAAAATAAAAACACTAAGGAGAGTAAAGCCCAGATTTTTACAGACCGAGCTATTTACAGACCGGGCCAAACGGTGTATTTTAAAGTGATCAATATTCAGCGTGATAAAGAGATTGAATCTGTCATAGCAGGCTTGCAGCAAAAAATTACACTTACAGACGCCAATGGACAGGAAGTTTCTTCTCAAACATTTACTACCAATGAGTTTGGTTCCTATCACGGAAGTTTTGTTCTTCCAAAAGGTAAACTGAACGGAACATTTTATTTGAGAACTTCAGAAAACAATGGTTATTTCAACTTCAGGGTTGAAGAATACAAAAGACCTAAGTTCGAAGTGACTTTTGATCCGGTAAAAGAGGAGTACAAATATGGGCAGACTATCGAGCTGAAAGGTAAAGCAATGATGTTTTCCGGAGTTGCTTTAAGTAATACAACAGTCAATTATGAAATTAGAAAACGAAACATTCGTTGGAAATATTTCAGTTGGTATCCGCAGGACAATGATAATGAAAATTCGATTTTAGGTGAGGCAAAAACTAATGAAAAAGGAGAATTTATCATCAAACTTGATCTTAAAAAAGATGAAAAACTGGATGGAATTCAAATTGATAATTATGAAATTAATGCTTCTGTAACGGATATTAATGGCGAAACACAAACTGCGGATACGCAGCTGAAAGTGTCTTCGGTTTCCCATTATATTCAGGCAGAAGGAATCAAAAATGTTTTCTCCGGTGAAAATGTAAAACTAAAGGTTGAAACCAAAAATTATAACGAGCAACTTCTTAAAAAATCTTACCAGGCAAAGCTTTCCAAGCTTCAGTCACCTGACAGGATTTTTAGGAATAACTTTATTTCCGAAGTTCAGGATTTTCCAAAATATTCAAAAGAAGAATTTATCAGTAAGTTCCCACATGATCTGTATGATAAAAATGATAAGGTGGAAAATTGGAAATCTCAAGTACTTTCCACTAAAACTGAGTCATCTGAAAATTTAGATCTTGGAAAATTAGAAGGAGGGGATTATCAGCTTGAATTATTCAATATTGAAGGTAAAGACACCATAAAAACCGTACAGAATTTCAGTGTCTGGAACAAAAATTCTTTACAGGCCAATCAGAAGACATTTCTTACTGTTGTAGAACCTACAAAAGAATTTGTAAGAGGAGAAAAAGCTCTTTTTTATGTGTATTCTTCGATTCCCGATGCTTTGGTAAATGTTTTTGTGCAGGATGGTTCAGGAAAAACGATTTCAGAGGTTCACCAGCTTAAAAACGGAATGCTGGAATATGGAGTAGAAATTCCAAAAGATAAAAATGTGCAGACATTAAATGCGCAGTTCCAGATTGTTGCGTTTAATGATATTCAGACACAATCTGTAAATCTTGAAATAAAAGATGCTAAAGAAAAAGAGCTAACAATAGAGACGGTCACTTTCAGAGATAAAATCCAGCCTAATTCCAAAGAAAAGTGGTCGGTAAAAGTGTTAGGAAATGGGAAGGAGAAGATCAGTGCAGAACTGTTAGCGAATATGTATGATATGTCGTTGGATAAATTTGCAGCGAATAGATTTAACTGGGATCATTTCTATACCCCGGCTTCTATTGTAACATCTTATGACATCAGACAGTACCTTCGTCAGAAGTATTATCAAAAGAGATTAGAATATTTTAATGGTGAACAGGTGGAAGTTCCTGCTTTTGATTGGTTTGATAGGGACGTATTATATTCTTTACAGGGTAGAGCAGCGGGTGTATCAATACAGAGCAATGCTGTTCCGGCTCCAATGAAAGCTGCAAAAACTTCTAACTCACCAAGAATGAGGTTGGAATCTGTAAGAATGGATGATGCGGCTATTGATATAGTTAATTCAGGCAGACAATTGACAGATAAAGAAAAAAAGGAATTCATGGATACTGTTTATGGAGACACAGATAGTGAATTATTAAATAAAGTTCCAGTTCGTCAGAATCTTAACGAAACAGCTTTCTTCTACCCGGATTTAAAAACAGATTCAGAAGGAAATGTAAGCTTTGAATTCACTTCTCCGGAAGCATTGACAAAATGGAAGCTGATGTTCCTGGCTCATACAAAAGATGCAAGAGCTGCAACATTGGAAAAAGAAGTGGTAACACAGAAAGAATTCTCAGTAACGCCAAACTATCCGAGATTTTTAAGAGAAGGCGATGAGCTTAATCTTCAGTCAAAACTTTCAAATTTAACCAACAAAAAACTGAATGGTTCTGCCCAATTGCAAATTCTTGATGCATTTACCAATGAGGATATTTCAGAGAAATTCGGACTAAGTACCTTGACAGCGGCTTCAGGATATAACAGAGAACAGGCTTTTTCGTTAGGCGAAAATGGAAATTCCGCTTTAACATGGAAAATAAAAGTTCCGAAAGACGTTTCTTCAATTATTCTGAAAGTGGTTGCAAAAGCCGGGCAATATTCAGACGGAGAGCAAAAGGCCATTGCGGTTTTACCGAACAGAATGCTGGTAACAGACGCGCTTCCTATTTTTGTGAAAGAAGGAGAAACAAAGACTTTCGAACTTGAAAACCTTAAGAATACGACTTCAACAACGATTTCCAATGTTTCCAATACACTGGAACTGACAACCAATCCGATTTGGGAAATTATGTTTGCGCTTCCAAGTCTTAAAAATGACCAGAATAATTCTGCTGATGTTATCTTTAATAAATGGTTTGCTGATGTTTTAGCTTCGGAAATTTTCAAAGCTAATCCGAAAATGAAAACCATCTTTGAAGAATATCAGAATAAAGGATTGTTAAATTCAAATCTTGAAAAAAATCAGGAACTAAAGCAGTTGCTACTGGAGGAAACACCTTGGGTATTGGAAAGTAAAAATGAAAATGAGCAGATGGCAAAACTTGCACTTTTATTTGATATCAATACGATGCGGAATACCATTCAGGGAGATTGGGATGATTTCAAAAAACTGCAGAACCCTGATGGAGGCTTCTCATGGTATCAGGGATATCCGAGCTCTTATTCAACATCGTTGTATATTTTGAAAAACTTAGGGAAAATAAATTCCTGGTTAAAAGATAATGTGAAGGACTATCAATCCTCAGAACAGAAAGAACTGGTTGAGAATCTGGTGAAATACTTAGATAACGAGATCGGCAAATATTGGGATGTAAAGAAAGGAAATGTTTGGAGCAATTGGGCACTAGATTATCTGGATACCAGAAATTACTGGGAAAAACAATATTCTTTAAAAGGTAAAGGTGCAACATTAAAATCATTAGTAAAACAGAAAGCCAAAACCGCAAAAATTACAGAATTTACATTCTTCGGTCTGCACAGAGCCGCTTTATTGATGAATAATTATGGTTTAAAAGATGTTTCTGATAAGCTCATGACTTATTTAAAAGAGACTTCAGTAGATTCAAAAACACAGGGAGCATACTGGAAACAGAACCTTGATGATTGGGGATGGTTCAGCTCAAAAGTGGTGAATCATGCAGGAGCTTTGGAAGCTTTCAATATCTTAAAACCAAACGATCAGAAATTTATTGAAGACATGAAAACCTGGCTGATTACCCAAAAAGAAGTGAATTCCTGGGGAAGTTCAAGAGGAACATCAGAAGTAATCTTTACCATTTTAAATTCAGGAAAATCCTGGACAAGCCCGGAAAGTGATAAGGCCACCGTTGTTTGGGGCGGAAAGGAACTGAAACCCGAAACTCAGGCGACTGGATATGTAAAATCTTCAGTGAAAACTGATGTTGTAGATAAAAACTTAGCGACTGTTACAGTAACAAAACCAGGTCCGGGAATTGTTCAGGGAGGATTGTTCTGGCAGTATTATGAAGATCTGGATAAAATAAAATCTTCTGAAAATTACATTTCGATCACCAAAGAACTGTACAAGAAGATCAAAACAGTGAATGGTGAGGAATTGCAAAAGATCTCATCGGAAACACCATTAAAAGTAGGAGATAAAGTGACGGTAAGAATGATTTTGAATACCGACCGTCCGATGGAATTTATTCATATCAAAGACATGAGAGCTGCCGGATTCGAGCCTGTAGACGTATTGTCCGGATACCAGTGGAAAAATAGTTTAGGCTATTACCAATCTACTAAAGATGCGTCCACCAATTTTTATATTCAATATATGCCAAAAGGTAAATATGTATTCGAATATGATTATGTAGCGAATGCTTCCGGAAGATTCTCCAACGGAATTACAACAATGCAGAATTATTATGCGCCGCAGATGAATAGTCACACGAAAGGAAACAATGTGATAATCTCGGAATAATTTCCTTTTAAATAAACAAAAAACTGTAGTAACCTTACTGCAGTTTTTTTTAGATCCAACCGGAGATTATCTTCATATTTCAACCTTTTTTGAGTGTTTTATTTTATAGGTTTCTTCATTGATATATTTAAAATTAAACAATTGTTTAATTTTTGGAACGGTTTTTGAATTTAAAGAATGTATAAAAAATAAATACAAAATTTATGAAATTTTCAAAAACAATTATTTTAGGATTAATGCTGGTTTTAGGAACGAATATTTTCGCTCAGAAGAAAGCTGAAAAGTTTGAGAAATTACAGATTGAAATGTTCACGAAAGCAAAAGAAGGATTTAAACAAGTTTATATTCAGCTTCCTGTTGCAAAAAATGAAGGTGATTTAAAAGTTGAGTTTTTTGTCGGGGCAGAAAAAATGTTAGACTGTAACAAGCATTTCCTTATCGGAAAAGTAAATAATCAGGATCTTCAAGGTTGGGGATATAACTATTACGAAGTAGAATCAAAAGGCGAAACGGGCGGAACACTGATGGCTTGTCCGGATCAGAAGCTGACCAAGCAGTTTGTTTATCTTCAACCGGAAACCGTAAGATATAACAGTAAATTGCCACTGGTTTTCTATATTCCGAAAGATATGGAAGTTCGTTACAGAGTTCTTAGACCTGATGTAATGAAGAAAGCAGTGCAGAGATAGATTACAATTTTATTTTATAAAAAAGTCCTCATAATTTTATGGGGACTTTTTATATGTGATGATTATCCGATTAATTCTATATAATTCATATTTTCAGTAATGCTAAAATGAGTGCCAAATATTGTTTTTCAATCGTTTGATGGTATTTCTAAAAATAATTAAAAAGCATGAAAAAAAACTGATATATTTGTTTTTCAACAATTATATGGACTATGGAAAACGTATTTGATATCAAAGATGCTCAGAATTATATTGATCGGATTAATAATCTTGTGGAAGACACTCATGGTCTTTGGGGAAGAATGACAGTTGATCAGATGTTGGCGCACTGTTGTGTATCTTATGAAATGGTTTATGAACCGGAAAAACATAAAAAACCGGGCGCTATTGCAAAATTTATTTTAAAAAGATTTGTAAAGCCTAAAGTGGTAGGTGAAAAAGCTTATCCCAGAGATTCTCCTACGGCTCCACAGTTTTTAATTAAAGGAAGAAAGAATTTTGAAGAAGAAAAGAAAAGGCTGATTGGTTTTATTCAGAAAACCCAACAACTTGGAGCATCTGCTTTTGACGGAAAAGAATCCCATTCTTTTGGTAAGCTGTCTTCTCAGGAATGGAACAATATGTTTGCAAAACACCTGAACCACCATTTGGCACAATTCGGTGTATAATGGTGCTGGAATTTTGAGGATGCATTTAAATTATATTTAATCTAATATTTAAAAACACATGAAAAAAGCTTTGTTATTCCTCATCCTTGTTTCCAACCTTTTCTTGGCTCAAATGCCGGATATTTCATCCGTTTGGTTGAATAACAGTAAACCTTATATTGGAACTATCGGAAAAGACAAAGAGGTTCTTAAACTGAAGATCAATATTTCTGAACAAAACAGGAAAAATGATCAGGAATATTTTGTTTCCGGGTATTCTCTGGTAGATAAATTATATGCCAAATTTGAAGGTAAATTCACCATTACCAAGTATAAAGACAATAAAAAAAGCGGAACGGTTTTCGGAACTTACGAACTGGCAGAAGAAAATAAAGGAAAGCATTCCGGACTTTTCACGGGTAAATTTGTTTATACCTTCAAATGGAATAAAACGACCGAAAAAATTGAAGGGCAATACATTGAATTGATTGGTGACTGGAAAAGTTACGACGGAAGTTTAGATTTTAAAACCCGATTAAAAAATCAATAATCATGTTAAAACAATTTTTAGCTGTAATAGCCGGAATTATAGTTGGTTCTATAGGTATTTGGCTAATGGAAAGACTGGGACATTCACTCTATCCTTTTCCTGCGGATTTGAAACCCGATGATATTGAAGGGTTCAAAGCCTATGTTGAAAACCTGCCTTTTATGGGCAAATTTATTGTCATTCTGGGGTATGCTTTAGGAGCCTTACTTTCAGGATTCGTTGCAACAAAAGTGGCTAACAATAACAAACCGGTAGCGGCTATCGTTTGTGGAGGTATCTTTCTCTTTTTTACCATTTACAATATGTTGGTTTTACCAACTCCGGTTTGGTTCTGGGTACTAGGAATCGTAGTTTGGAGCCTTGTTCTCGTAGGATATCAATTAGCTTTAAATAAAAATAAGGAATGAAATTAGGAGCATTTTCAGTAAGCTTAAGTGTAAAAGATCTGCAAAAATCAAAAGATTTTTATGAAAAATTAGGCTTCAGTTCTATGGGCGGAAGCATGGAACATAATTACCTGATCATGAAAAACGGAGATCATCTGATCGGTCTTTTTCAGGCAATGTTTGACGGCAATATGCTGACTTTTAACCCGGGGTGGGATCAGAATGCACAGAATCTGGAAGTATTTGATGATGTTCGTGATATTCAGAAGCATTTAAAAAGTCAGGGTGTTGAACTGAGCAAAGAAGCAGATGAAACCACGGAAGGTCCGGAGCATATTTTCCTTAAAGATCCCGATGGAAATATGATTTTAATTGATCAGCACAGATGAGTAAAAATTGAAAAACTTGATAATTAATTTAAATACAAATCTTAACTAACTTAAACACTATGGCATCAGTAAACGTTTATTTAACATTTAATGGAAACTGCAGGGAAGCATTCGATTTCTATAAATCTGTTTTCGGCGGGGAATATCCATATATAGGAACTTTCGGAGAAATGCCTTCAGAAGAAGGTAAGGAAATGCCTGAAGAGGAAAAAAATAAAATTATGCATGTTTCTCTTCCGATCTCTAAAGAAACCATTTTAATGGGAAGCGATACAGGCGGAGAATGGGCTTCTCACTATAAAGCGGGAAACAACTTCTCGATTTCCATCAACGCAGAATCTAAAGAAGAAGCAGATAAATTATTTGCTGGATTATCAGCAGGAGGAACAGTAACCATGCCAATGGCAGATACATTTTGGGGAGCATATTTCGGAATGTTTACAGATAAATTCGGAATCAACTGGATGGTAAACTACGACGATCCTGCGAAAATGCAGTAATACCCATAATATAGCTTTACAAATTAGAATATTAACCGACGGTAATTGTTACTGTCGGTTTTCTTTTATATTAGATTGCATTTCAAAAATCTCTAAATTTGAGTGTAAAGTTTCTGACTGATTTTAAACAGATAAGAAAATTTTCATAAAAAATATATTTTTCTTATTATTGATAATTAATATTGAATTTTGTTAGTTTGATAGATTTTAATAATTGAAAAATAAAGGAATGAAGATTTTAAAAATACTGACGGTAGGTATTGGCTTATTAGGAACAACATTTTCATATGCCCAGAAAAATGATTTAGGAGCATGGTATATGTATTTTGGAAATAACAAAATAAGTAAAAAGCTGAACTGGCATAATGAAATTCAATACAGAAATTTTGATGCCGTTGGAGATCTGGAGCAGCTTTTAATCCGTACAGGAATTGGATATGATTTAACGGAAAATAATAACAATATTTTATTAGGATATGGTTTTATACTAAGCCAGCCTTATGTAAACGGAGACAAAACTGAAAATGTAGAACACCGTATTTTCCAGCAGTATATTACGAAGCAGAAGTTCGGCCGTTTTAATATTCAGCACCGTTACCGATTAGAAGAGCGTTTTTTGCAGGATGATTTCAGGATGAGGTTTCGATATCTGTTAGGATTGAATATTCCGATCAATAATAAAGAAATGCTGCCAAAAACCTTTTACGGATCTGTGTATAATGAGATTTTCCTGCATTTTAACAGTCCTACTTTTGACAGAAACCGTGTGTATGGTGCTTTAGGATATGTTATCAATAAAAATATGAGAATAGAAGCGGGATATATGAATCAGATTCAGGAAACCCGAAACAGAGGACAGATTCAGATTGGTTTTTATAACAATATTCCTTTTGCGAAAGATTAAAGATTTTCCTTAGAAAAGGAATTAGATAAACATTAATTTCATAAAATATAAATAAATGATTCACAATTATGTCATAATATCAATCACGGTATTGTTGTCTGTGATGATATTGGTAATGATAGGGCAGAAGCTGAAAGTAGCCTATCCCATATTTCTGGTTATTGCAGGGCTTTTAATAAGCCTTATCCCGGGAATGCCACATATTGAAATAGAACCCGATTTGGTTTTCCTGATTTTTCTTCCGCCAATCTTGTTTGAAGCTGCCTGGTTTACTTCATGGCAGGATTTTCATAAATGGAGAAAGCAGATATTTTCTATGGCTTTCGGATTGGTATTTCTCACTTCGATTGTAGTGGCTTATCTGTCATCATCAATTATTCCGGGACTTACCGTAGCAATGGGCTTTTTGTTGGGAGGAGTGAATTCTCCGCCGGATGCTGTTGCCGCAACTTCAGTTTTGAAGCACATGAAAATCCCTAAAAAAATCACCAGTATTCTGGAAGGAGAAAGCTTGATTAATGATGCATCCAGCTTAATTGTATTCAAATTTGCTTTAGCGGCGGTTATTTCAGGGCAGTTTATTTTTGGAGAGGCAGTAAAAGATTTTTTCACAATGGCGATTGGAGGTATTGCTGTTGGTGTGGGATCAGGGTTGCTTTTTGGAGCTTTACTGAGAATTATTCCCTCAAATTCAAATATTGATACTATAATCACCTTAATTGTTCCTTACATCATGTATGTGGGAGCGGAACATTTCCACTTTTCCGGAGTATTATCTGTAGTTGCAGGAGGGTTGCTGATGTCTTACAATTCTCATTGTTATTTGAGTCATACTTCCAGAATTCAGTCAGGAAACGTTTGGAGTGTACTCATCTTCTTAATGAATACCATTATTTTTATCCTCATCGGATTGGAATTGCCGGTTGTAGTTGCCGGAATGAAAGATTACACCATTTCTGAAGGAATTTTCTACAGTATTGTAATTGGAGGTGCCATCATCTTTACCAGAATTTTGTACAGTTATGCGCTGATGTATTTTCCGAGACTTTGCTCAAAAGAAGTAAGACTGAAAGCTCCGAAACCGGACTGGAGAGAGCCGTTTATTATCAGTTTTGCAGCAATGAGAGGTGTAGTTTCCTTGGCGGCAGCATTGTCAATCCCGGCATTTTTACCCAATGGAGAAGCTTTTCCGCACCGGAATATTATTCTGTTTGTCACTTTTGTGATTATCTTAATTACTTTGGTAGGACAGGGGCTTTTGCTTAGTCCGATTTTGAAATTTTTGAAAATAAGCGATGCAGGAAGCGAATTGCCGGAAGAAAAGCAGGAAGTGATTTTAATGAGAAAATTAAAAGAAACGGCTTTACATAAACTTGATAATGACTTTTTAGAGTTGGCTGAAAAAAACAGTTTGGTGCAACATCAGAAACATAAACTGGAAAATGAAATGATGATGATGGCAGATAAAGTACAATGTATGGCTACAACGGGTGATTACGTAAATGCAATGAACGAAAATAAAGATGTGATGAGGCAGATTATTCAGGCGCAGAGAAATGAACTTCACCGATTAAAACGCGAAAAAATATTTGATGATCATGTCATGAGAACCATTGAAATGCAGCTTGACTTTGATGAGGCAAAAATTACAGGCTTTTCTCATGGATAATTAATAGTAAACTAAGAATACAATGAGTATCCCGATTATAGTTCAGTACAAAGTGAAAGCTCCGGCTGAAAAAGTATGGAAGGCTTTGACCGACAAAGATGAAATGAAATCCTGGTATTTTGATATCCCCGATTTTGAATTGGAAATAGGTAAGATCTTTAATTTCTATGAACCAGGAGAAGAAAGGAAGTTTCACCATCAAGGCAAAATATTGGAAATCATTCCCCATAAAAAATTGAAGCACAGCTGGTCTTATCCTGACTTATCAGACGGAATTACCACAGTAACCTGGGAACTCAGACAGCAGGGTGAGGAAACAAATGTCACGCTTATTCATAATGATATTGATCAGTTGAAAGAATTAGGAGCTAATTTTTCCAGAGAAGCTTTTGCAGACGGCTGGAACGGAATTTTAAAACAAAGTTTAAAACCTTATCTGGAAAACTAAAAATATGTCAAAATATAAATCACTTCGTCCGATATTATGGACAGAAAATCTTGATGATACCATTGGATTTTATATTCATATCCTGGGATTTACGTTACAGGAAAGAAATGATGATTGGCAATGGGCTTCGCTGGAGAAAGATGGAGTGGAGATTATGCTTACAAAGCCGAATCAGCATGAAAATTTTAAAGGGATTGGTTTTACAGGCTCATTTTATTTTACTGTAGATCATGTAGATGAACTTTGGGAGGATTTGAAAACAAAAGCAAAAGTCTGTTACGAAATTGAAACTTTTGATTGGAGAATGAGAGAATTTGCAGTATATGACAATAACGGGTATATATTACAATTTGGTCAACATATTGATGAAATTAGCAAAGAGGAATAAATTTTGCTATTTTTGGGGAAATATTTAGAAATTCAATGAAAAAGAATATCATAGCAGGTTTTGCTGCAATTTTGTTATTGGCTTCATGTAATAAAGACGAAAAAATCTTAAGCACTTTAAGTGACTATAACAATTCTATGGAAGCAAAAGGATATCATTTTGGTGATAAACTGAACCTTCCAAAAGAAGTGACGGATAATGCAGAAAGTATTACCGTTAGTTTCGGAGATAAAGAAACTACAGATTTAACAGTAGATCCCAAATTTTTTACATTGGGCGATAATGCGGTTACTTTTAATATAAAAACAAAAGGAGGAGAAACCCTTAATCAGGATGCTACCATTAACGTCTTTGCAAAAAGTCCTGAAAAAAATATTGCTTATCAAATTGTAGCGGAATATCCTCATGATCCCAAAAACTTTGTACAGGGTTTCCAGATTGAAGGAAATACAATCTATGAAAGTGACGGGCAGAACGGTTCTTCACAGATTCTGAAGTACACTTTGGGAACAACAACACCTCTTGCCTCGACAAAACAGGCACAGGAAGATTTTTCTGAGGGAAGCACCATTGTAGGAGATAAAGTATATCAGCTGACCTGGCAAAGCAAAAAAGGATATATTTATGATAAAAGTTCTTTAAAATTATTAAAAGAATTTGCCTATCCGAATGTATTGGGAGAAGGTTGGGGATTAACCTATGACGGCAAAAATCTGATCGCTTCAGATGGAAGTAAGCTATTGTATTTCTTAAATCCGAACGATCCGTCCAAATTGATAAAATATATTGCTGTTGCAGGAAGTTCTCAGGCTTACGATCAGTTGAACGAGCTGGAATATCACAATGGATTTATTTACGCAAATGTTTGGCAAAAGCCGATCATCCTGAAGATCAACCCGGAAAACGGGGAGGTTGTAGGGAAATTTGATTTTACCGAAATTGCTAAGCAAAACACAAAAGGAAGTGATGATGTACTGAACGGTATTACTTTCAAAGGAGACAATATGCTGGTAACCGGCAAAAACTGGTCAAAAATTTATGAGGTAGCCATTAACGAATAAGCAGTGATCTTCTCTACATAAAAATATAGCGTTCCTCTGGAGCGCTTTTTTATATCAGAAAAATACTATTTTTGAAAAAAGATTAAAAATTCAATGAGCAGGATCTATTGATTTATTCCGTAATCTATGAAGTACCGTCAAAAACTGTAAATAAAATGATTCTATTGAATATAGTGAATCTTATAAATGATTCCAGTACCTTTGACCAATCTTTTAAAATTAGTTTTTTAAGTATATTGACCGTTTTTAAAAAAGCTGGGTGAGGTTTTTATATATCATATTATTTTTCTTTTTCTGTTCATTGTCTGCACAGAAGGTTCTTCCTTTGGATAGTTTAAAGCTCAAGGAGGCAGGAGATATGTTGGCGGATGATTACGGCAACCTGTATATTTATAAAAACAAAGATTTCAGTTTTACAAAATACGATTCTACCGGGAAGCAGATCGGGAAAATGATGCTTACTGTGCCTTTTAAGCCTCAAAATGTTCAGAACCCGTTAAGTGTGGCTCTCTTTTCTGAAAATGCTCAGGAACTGAAATTTGTAGATCAGAATTTAAACGAAATACAGCGGGTAGATTTTAAGCAGAAATTCAGCTTTATAAAATATGCGTACGCTGAAGACTTACAGCAGATCTGGCTGATGGATGAAAGTATGAAGCGCCTTATTCAGTATAACTTCAGAAACGAAACCACCATCAATTCTTATCCTTTTGATGCTAATTTTGATGACCTTATCGATCTTTTGGTATATGATAATAAGGTTTATGTTTTAACCAAAAAGCAATTCAGGGTCTTTACTCTGAAATTTGAAAAGCTCTTTGAAGCTGAGGTGGAAAACGGGAAACGTTTCAGGAGAGAAAATGATATGATCTTAATAATCACTAAAAATACAATTTTAAGATATATTCCGGATAAAGAATTAGTTAAGATTTTTGATGATCCTGATGCACAAATTGTGGATAAAAACACGCTTGCTTATTTTGAAATCAAAGCCAACAAACTCTATCTTTACACCCTTGAAAATAACAAGGAAACCAAACCTCCGGCAGAACCGGTAGCTACTCCAAAGGACAATAAAGATCCGAAGGAATATGAAGAGAAAAAAGAGCAGCCGGATTTAATAAAGCTTATGGAAGAGGTTTCGGAAGTTCAGTCATTGGGGATAGATAATTTATAATCATCAGTTAAAATACTATACAAGGATGCATATTGCAGTTACAGGAAATATTGGAGCGGGAAAAACGACTTTAACTACAATGTTGTCTAAACATTACGGTTGGGATGCTCAGTTTGAGGATGTGGATCATAACCCTTATTTGGAAGATTTTTATGCCGATATGAGCAAATGGAGTTTTGCTTTGCAGATTTATTTTCTGGGAAGCAGATTTCGCCAGGTAAAAGAAATCAGAGAAAGCGGTAAAAATATTATTCAGGATCGTACGATCTATGAGGATGCTCATATTTTTGCGGAAAACCTGAATGATATGAACCTTCTTTCAGACAGGGATTTCAATAACTATGCTTCTGTATTCAATCTGATGAAATCTTTTGTTTCTGCTCCGGATTTGTTGATTTATCTGAAATCTGATGTTCCGAATCTGGTAAAAAAGATCTATAAAAGAGGAAGAGAATATGAAGCGTCTATCAGTATAGAATATTTATCCAAACTAAATCAGAAATATGAAAAATGGATCTCCAATTATACAGAAGGAAAGCTTCTTATCATAGAAGTTGATGATTTGGATTTTGTTGAAAAACCTGAGGATTTTGGCTTTATTTTGGAAAAAATAGAGGCTGAACTGAATGGCTTATTCTAAAACAACAATATCATAATAAAACCAGAAAGATGATTAAGATTCTATATAACGGAAATTGTTCAAAATCAAATGCAGCGTTGGAGTATTTGGCGCAGAATAATATACCGTTTGAAATCATTGATATTATCAAGGATCCGTTAAGCGTTTTGGAAATAAAAACAGTTTTGAAGAAATTAGGTAAAGATGTTTCTTATATTATACGGGCAACAGATAAATTGTATACGGATAATTTTGTGGGTAAACACTTGTCAGATGAGGCCTGGATTGAAGTTTTATCAAAAAATCCGTCTCTGATTCAGCGTCCTATTTTAATAAAAGGTTCTGAAGCGATATTGGGAAGACCTTTAGAGAATGTAAAAAGTTTTGTAGAGAATAAATAATCTGCTTATCATATTAAAAAAACAAAGTCAGCGTTATGCTGACTTTCTATTTTACAATAAAATTACTCCTTCTATTCTTGCGACTTCTTTATAGATAGAAACTACCTGTTCTGCGTCTAGCACAAATGCATTGATGTTGCAGGCCGTGTATTTTCCATTTTTGCTTTCACGGTTTCCTAATGTAAATTTGATACCGTCAAAAACCCTGTATATTTCCGTAAGTTTCGCCTGATCTGTAGGAATGATAAATTTGAATAAATAATCTTCCGGAAAATCGTGATGATCTTCCAGTTTAGCCTTTAAAGAATTATAAAAATCTTCCGGGCTTGCATGTTGATTTCCTTGTAATATATCCATCTGCAATGATAAAGTTATATAAATATAGCAATTTTTTTCTATTTGCCAAGTGGTCCTAAAAGCGACTTAGAGTTTTGGATTTCATAATCTTCGATAATGTTGAAGAGTCCGTTTACCAGTTGCTCTGAAGCCAATGTACTCAGTCCGCCGGCATTTACATTGGATTGATTTCCACCTAACAGGCTTCCCAGAAGATTGCTTCCGGATAAAGCTGTATTAATGGTTTTTACAATTCCGTATTTGTTAAGTTCTTCTTCTACTTTAGGGGAAATAGCTGCAATAAGCTGTTGAGAGGTTTTTTCCTTTAAAATAAGAGTTGCCGTACCTTTCTCGCCCTGAATGATTCTTGTAACATCCTGAGCATTTAAGCTGTGAACTGCATTTTGAAGAATGGGTTTTGATATGTTTACAGTATATACGGCAGCATCGGCAATATATTCCCTTTCTTTTTTTACCAGAGAAGGCGCTATCTTCTCCAGTGTTGAATTGATATCTCTCAATTCTTTAGGTAAAGCTTTGTCTACAAAGTTGTTTTGAAGAAAGGCATCTCTGTTTCCGTAGACCAACGCTCCTTTATCAATACCTTTTAACAAAATATTTTTGATAATTGATAATCCTATATCGCTCGTTGCCAAAGAAGTACAGGAATGAGTGACCGATGATATGATCGCTCCCGTCCCTATTATTAAACTTGCGGCAATAATGTACTTTTTCATGAATCTTAATAATTATTCTTAATGGTTTCAAATACTGCACCAAAGGTAAAGATTTAACGAAAAATAACAGTATTTATTCCCTTTCTAGCACAAAAAAATCCTTAAAGCTTTAAAACGAAGCATTGATAGCTGTTTTTAGGTGTTTTTTATAATTTTATAAGATTTTTAACGATATGAATAATTTAATTATATTTATTTTTTTTAATTATTTTTTCAATAATTTAATATTTTTTTAATTTTTTATTCAACTAATGTGATTTAATATTATTTTTTAAGTAACTTTAACATTGTTTAAGATATTTTTTTATTTTTGATTAATGTCTTTTTTTGAGAATAAAGAATTTCAGATAAAAGACTATAAAAACTGAAAAGTTTTTATCCTGACTTGATTGTACGAATAAAATTAAACTATATGAAACAACGTGATTTAAAGTATTCATGTCTCATTGCCGTTCTATACTTTGGTATGAATGTCAATGCGCAGGTTACTCCTAAAAAAGATTCTGTAACTAAGGAACAGAAAATTGAGGAAGTGGTACTCATTGGTTATGGATCTCAGAAAAAAGAAAATGTTACCGGAAGTATCGGTGTGGTTTCAGCAAAAGATCTTGCCGATAAACCGAATTCAAACCCGATGAGCTCCGTTCAAGGTAAAGTTGCCGGAGTCAACATTGTAAATGCGGGTTCTCCAGGAACGTCTCCCAGAGTTGATATTAGAGGGGTAGGATCTTTAACTGGTAATACTGTTTTTATCGTTGACGGAACAATTACTAATGATATTTCCTTTCTGAATCCACAGGATATTGAATCGATGAGTATCTTGAAAGATCCTTCAAGTTTAGCAATTTTCGGAGCTCAGGCAGCGAATGGTGCAGTTATTATTAAAACTAAAACAGGAAGAGGAAAGCCTGTTTATAATTTTAATTCTTATTTAGGCTTCAAGAAACTTACTAATGTTCCGAGAATGGCAAACACCAAACAGTATATCGAGCTTTATAACGAGAAGCTGATGAACGACAACGGAAATAGTAACGGTTCATTATCTCCTAATCAGTTTTCTGCTGATACAAACTGGTTTGATGAAGTTTTTAGAAAATCAAGTATAATTAATGCTAATGACTTTTCTGCTTCAGGAAGTTTGGGGAAATTAAATTACTATGGTAGTATTGGTTACTTGCAGGATGAGGGTATTTTTGATGCCGGGCACAATATAAACTCTGGAAATGGGTTTAATAGATTAAATACAAAGCTAAATCTTAGTTATAAGATTACGGATAATTTAACTATTGGAGATAATTTTACATTCTCAAAAATGCGGACCGATGCAGTGAATAGTCCTCTGCTTAATGCTTACAATTCGCCGCCAATTTTTGACCCTATGAACTCTGCTACCGGAAATTATCAGTTTTTTAACGGATATTCTATTGCTAACCCTAGAGCGGTACTTGATTTATTTAGAAGTCAAACGAGACAGGAAAGACTTCTTAACAATGTTTGGGCAGAGTATAAGTTTTTAAAAGATTTTACTTTTAAGGTAAGCTATACTACAGATAATTATAATACAAGCAAATACGAATATACTCCTGTTTTAACGTATGTTCCTGTAGGAGATCAAAAACCGACTAAGCTCATCACAAGAGATAGTAGAGATCGTAATTATATTTGGGATAATACTTTAACTTGGAAGAAATCATTTGGTAATCATAACTTGGAAATTTTAGGTGGTTTTTCAAGAGTTAGAAATTCTTATCAGCCAACTTATTCAGAAGCTTTAAATGTTTTCTATAACGGAACAAATGAGTCATTGAGTATTAGCAATGGTACGGACATTTTGGTAATTGATAATAGGGTAGTTGATAAATACAATAACGTTCCTAACCAGGATAGAACAGAATCTTTATTTGCAAGAATTAATTATGATTATAAAGGCAAATATCTTATCAATGGATCAGTTCGTAGAGACGGTACATCCAAATATTCTAAAGATGACCGATTCAGAACTTTCCCGGCAGTAAGTGCAGGTTGGGTTATATCGAAAGAAGATTTCATGAGTTCTCAAAATGTTTTCAATCTTTTAAAGTTGAGAGCAAGTTATGGTAAGCTGGGAAATCCAAATGTTAATAGATCTTACGATGCATTAGTAAATGTGATTACCTCAGGGGCGTATTATGGAAGTACAGGATATCCGGCATCAACCATTACGGAATTTATTGATCCTAGTATTGGTTGGGAAACTACGACAGGTAGAGACGTAGGGTTAGAAATGGGCTTGCTAAATAATAAGTTAAAAATTGAAGCGACTTATTTTGATAAAGATACTAAAGATGTGGTTTATGGAGTAGTACAAGGAACCGTTTCTGGAGCTTCAAACTGGAATAATTATGTTACAAATGCCTATTCTTTTAAAAATAAAGGTTTTGAGGTAATGGCTAATTACGATGCGAAACTTTCTGAAAATGTTAGACTGGGGGTTTATGGTAACTTAACAACTCTTGATAATAAAATCACTTCGGTTTATGGGGGATCATATTTGGAAACTGGAGCTAGTTTATTTGGTAATTCAATAGTAAGATTACAGGAAGGGCAATCTGTTGGGGCTTATTATGGTTATCAGGTTGCTGGTGTTTTCCAAACAGATGCTGAAGCAGCTGCATCAGGACAATCTGGAGCGAAAGCAGGTTGGTTTAAATTTGCAGATCAGGATGGTAATGGTGTTATTGATTCACGAGATAAAACTTTCTTAGGAAGTCCGATTCCTAAAGGAACTTACGGTTTTGGAGTTAATATGAATGTATACAGCTTTGATATATCAGTAGATTTCCAAGGGGTATTTGGTAATAAAATTTACAATTACAATCGTGAGCAGAGATTTGGAAATGAAAACTGGGATCTAGATTTTTATAACAATAGATGGACTGGTCCAGGATCTTCTAATAGTTACTCAATGACTACCAATAATCAGTCGATTATTCTACCAAGTAGTTTCTATGTAGAAAATGGTAGTTATATTAGACTACGAAACGTTACTATTGGTTATACTTTGCCAAAAGATTTAGCTAAATCTATGTTACTTACAAAACTAAGATTGTATGTTAGTGCACAAAACCCTTGGACAAGTTTTAAATATAATGGATTCTCTCCAGAAATATTAAATACGGATAGAGTACAAATGGGGATTGATAACAATATCGCGCCAATTTCTGCGATCTATACCTTCGGTATGAATTTAACATTTTAATTAAAGAACATGAAAAAAATATTTTTGTCAATTGCAATTTTTTCAGCTTTAGCAAGTTGCAATGATTATTTAGATATAAAAGTAGAAGGTGCGACAGAAGCTTCCAATTTTTTCAAAACAGAAAATGATGCAATGGTAGCTACAAATGCTATCTATAGCTTTCTGAGAAGCTGGGAAAATTCAGGCTTTCCTGCACAATACGTATTTGGTGTGACAGGAGATGATGTAGAAAAAGGATCCAACCCAGGAGATGCTTCATTTATTAATGCTTATGATAATTTTACATTTACAGTAAGTGATGACGGAGTAAGAGGGTATTGGATTGGGCAGTGGCAGGCTGTAAATAGAGCAAATCAGGTGATTACAAATGTTCCAAATATAGAAATGGATTCTACACTTAAAAATAGATTAATTGCTGAAGCTAAAATGTTGAGAGCCTATTTCTATTTTAACTTAGTAAGAATTTACGGGGGAGTTCCTATTTTTGATGGTCTTCCTGCTGATGGAATTTATACTAAGCCGCGAAATTCTGCTGCAGAAGTCTATGCTTTTATAGTTAAAGATTTAACAGAAGCTGCGGCTGTTTTACCTCAAGCTTATGCGGCTGCAGACCGTGGAAGAGTTACGAAAGGTGGTGCTTTAGGTTTACTTTCTAAGGTATATTTATATATGAAAGATTATCAAAAAGCATATGATACATCAAACCAGGTAATTTCTTTGGGGTATTCTTTAGATCCTGATTTCAATCATTTGTTCAGACCGGCTGGAGAATTTGGTACAGAGTCTGTATTTGAAGTGAATTGTGATTGTTCTGCACAATTCGGAGGTAGTCAGTATGCTGAAGTACAAGGAGTAAGAAATCAGTTTGGATGGGGGTTCTTTACTCCTACAACAGAGCTGGAAAATGCATTTGAGCCAGGAGATATAAGAAAAGAATTGACCATTCTGAGAGAAGGAGAAACAACTTTGGAAGGAGATTTAATTCATAAAGGAGATCCACAAGCTGGAAATATGTGGAATCAAAAAGTATATGTTCCTAAAGCTCTTAATAATAATGCTTGTGGCTACGGTTCTATTCAAAATATCAGAATTTTAAGGTTTGCAGATATTCTTTTAATCAATGCAGAAGCAGCCAATGAATTAGGAAATACAGCAGTTGCTATTACAAATATTAATAAAGTGAGAACTAGAGCTCAGTTACCAAATACTACAGCTTCAACTCAAGGTGCCTTAAGAACTGCAATCTGGCAAGAAAGAAGGGTCGAGTTAGCAATGGAAATGGATAGATTTCCAGATTTGGTAAGAACAGGACAAGCTGCTACTTATTTAGGGCCTAAAGGGTTTAAGACAGGAAAAAATGAACTTTTCCCAATTCCTTTGGATGCTATGAATCAAAGTAATGGACTTTTTGTTCAAAACCCTGGTTACTAATAATTATTGATAAACTTTAGAGGAGAATGAAAGTTCTCCTCTTCTTTTATATTTCGTAAAAAATGATACAATGAAAAGGATACTATTACCCATCATTGCAGCATCACTATTTGCCGTTTCCTGCAAGAATTCTCAAAGTGCCAAACAAGAAGCTTCAAAAATTGAAGCTGTAAAAAGCAATATTACCGACGAACAGCTCATGAACAGGGTTCAGAAAGATGCTTTAAAATATTTCTGGGATTATGCGGAGCCCAATTCAATGTTGGGAAGAGAACGCTATCACGAAGACAATATCTATCCGGATAATGATAAACACGTTGTTACAACGGGTGGATCAGGATTTGGTTTAGCAACAATATTGGTGGGAGTTGAGCGGGGCTTTATTCCTAGGAAAGATGCGGTGAAACGATTGACAACCATGATGGATTTTCTGGCAAAAGCAGACCGTTACAAAGGAGCTTGGTCACACTGGATCAATGGAGAAACCGGAAAGACAGTTCCTTTTGGAAAAAAAGATAATGGCGGAGATTTGGTGGAAACAGCATTTCTTACTTCAGGAATTTTAATGGTTCGTGAGTATTTCAAAAACGGAAATGCTGAAGAAAAAGCGCTGGCTAAAAAATGTGATGAGCTTTGGAAGGGAATTCAGTGGAACTGGTATACAAAAGGCGGTGAAAAAGTCCTTTACTGGCACTGGTCTCCGGAATATCAATGGGAAATGAATTTTCCGCTTCAGGGGTACAATGAGTGTTTGGTTACCTATATTCTGGCTGCATCCTCGCCTACTTATTCTATAGACGCGGAAACGTATTATAAAGGATGGACAAGAAACGGAACTTATCTTTCAGATAAAGAAAAATACGGACTTCCGATGTATGTTAAACATAACGGAGCGGAAGAGTATGGGGGTCCTTTATTTTGGGCGCACTATTCCTACATTGGCTTAGATCCTACGAATTTGTCCGATAAATTAATTAAAAACTATTTTGATTTAAATAAAAATCAGGTCCTTATTGATTATAAATATTGTGTCGAAAATCCGAAAGGCTGGAAAGGCTATGGACCCAATTATTGGGGATTAACGGCAAGCTATTCGAGAAATGAAAATGGAGGAGTGGGTTATGATGCGCATTTTCCGCAAAATGACCGTGGTGTCATCACTCCGACTGCGGCACTGAGTAGTTTCCCGTATTCGCCAAAAGAATCTATGGATTTCCTGAGATTTATGTATACTCAAAAGCCTGAATTTATTGGCTCTGCAGGACCTTATGATGCAACTTCAATCAATTATAACAACTGGACAACACCAAGGTATTTGGCAATCGATCAGGGAACAATCGCTCCGATGATTGAGAATTACAGGACAGGATTTTTATGGAAACTATTCATGAATGCTCCTGAAATACAGCAAGGACTAAAGAAGTTAAGCTTCAAATCTGAAAAGTATCATATTAAATAAATAGTTTTTTAGAAGCTTAATCCCGCTTTCCGCTATATCTTTTTTGTTACGGGCTCCGTTTCACTCCGCCCGCAACAAAAAAGGATGCCGTTGCAATCGGGGCTAATTAAAACCAACAAACCTGAAATATTAAAATGAAACTAAAACTAACCCATTTACCGCTTTTACTTCTGCCGCTGTCACTGAGTCTCAATGCTCAGGAGGTTAAGGCGGAATTAAATAAAGAAGTTACGAGAAAGGAAAAGATCTCTTACATTCTTGATTATCCTCAGAAATCAAAAGGAAACGTTCCTTTGATTGTATTTCTTCATGGTTCCGGTGAAAGAGGAAGTAATTTAGAACTCGTAAAAGCACACAGTCCATTTACATACAAACATCTGATAAAGGAACCTGTGGCTATTTTGGCTCCTCAATGTCCGGAAAATACCTGGTGGGATACGGTCACGGTTTATCATTTGATTAAAGAAATTCAGAAAAAGTATAAGATAGATGCTTCCAGAATTTACCTTACAGGACTTTCCATGGGAGGTTGGGGAACATTGAAACTGGCGATGGAGCATCCTGAGATGTTTGCTGCGGTTGTTTCAGTTTGTGCACCTACAGATCGGGTGATGTATGCGAATATTGATCAGTACAAGAATTTAAATATGAAAATTTTTCATGGCGGAATGGATGATGTGGTTTTGCCTGAAAACGCATTCAATTTTTACCAAAAACTTCATCCGGTTAATCCATCTGCGGAATTGACAATTTTCCCGAATGATAATCATAATTCGTGGGATTCGACATATTCCAATCCAAAATTGTATGAGTGGATGCTGTCAAAAAAGAAAAATAATTGATATAGAGTTAATTATTCATAAGAATTAATAAATATAGAAAGATAATTAAAGAAGATAGATTTATGAAAAAGTTAATTGTAATCGCCACCTTAGCATTGGCACCTGTGTTTTCGGCACAGGAAATGGTAACGAAGCCCGTTCAGTCGTATCAGACAGCCCAGTATCAGGCTAAAAAGAAAGCCTTTGTAGATAATCTCCTGTCTAAAATGACGCTGGATGAAAAAATAGGTCAGCTTAACTTGCCGAGCTCAGGGGATTTTACCACAGGGCTGGCTAAAAGTTCAGATATCGGGAAAAAAGTGGAGCAGGGCTTAGTGGGCGGACTATTCAATATAAAAGGAGCTGAGAAAATCAGAGCAGTTCAGAAAGTAGCTGTAGAAAACAGCCGCCTGAAAATTCCTTTGATTTTTGGAATGGATGTTATTCACGGTTATGAAACGACTTTCCCTATTCCATTGGGGTTAGCCGCTTCCTGGGATATGAACTTGGTTCAGCAGTCAGCGAGAGTAGCGGCAAGAGAAGCTTCTGCTGATGGGATTAACTGGACGTTCTCTCCGATGGTGGATATCTCTCGTGAACCAAGATGGGGGAGAGTTTCTGAAGGTTCCGGTGAAGATCCGTATTTGGGTAGTGAAATTGCTAAAAATATGGTGTATGGTTACCAGGGAAAAGATCTCTCTATCGGAAATACGATCTTGGCTTGTGTGAAGCATTTTGCATTGTACGGAGCAGGTGAAGCGGGAAGAGATTACAATACGGTAGATATGAGCCATGTGAGAATGTTCAACGAATATTTTCCTCCTTATAAAGCGGCAGTTGATGCAGGGGTAGCTTCTGTAATGGCTTCCTTTAACGAGGTTGATGGAGTTCCGGCAACGGGAAATAAGTGGCTGCAGACTGATGTTTTAAGAAATCAATGGAAATTTAAAGGTTTTGTCGTTACTGATTATACAGGAATCAACGAGATGGTTGACCACGGAATGGGAGACCTTCAGCAGGTTTCAGCTTTGGCCCTAAAAGCAGGTGTAGATATGGATATGGTAGGTGAAGGATTTTTAACAACTTTGAAAAAATCTTTATCGGAAGGAAAGGTTACACAGGCTGAAATCGATATGGCAGCACGAAGAATCCTTGAAGCTAAATATGATTTGGGACTGTTTGATGATCCTTATAAATATGGAAGTGCAAAACTGGCAGAAAAAGAGGTTTACAATTTGGAAAACCGTAATATCGCAAGAAGTACGGCAGCTCAGTCAATGGTATTGATGAAAAATGAAAACCAGGTATTGCCTTTGAAAAAATCAGGTACAGTTGCGGTAATAGGACCATTGGTAAACAATTCACTGAATATGGCAGGAACCTGGAGTGTGGCTACAAAACACGCAATTTCTGTTAATTTAATGCAAGGTTTGCAGGCAAATTATGGTAAAGAAGTAAAATTCCTTTCTGCTAAGGGCGCGAATATTGATTATGATGCAAAATTAGAAGATATTTATGCAGCGCATGGTAAGAAAACCGACAGAGATAACCGTTCAAAGGAGGAGTTACTGAAAGAAGCGGTTGATATTGCAAAAAAATCAGATGTTATCGTTTTGGCCATCGGAGAATCAGCAGAAATGAGTGGAGAGTCTTCTTCAAGAACGGAGATTACGATTCCCCAGTCTCAGGTAGATTTGTTAAACGAATTGAAAAAGACGGGGAAACCAATCGCAATGGTGCTTTTCACCGGTCGTCCTTTGGCTTTAACGAATGTAAAAGACACTCCTGATGCGATCCTGAATGCCTGGTTTGCCGGTTCGGAAGCAGGAAATGCAATTGCAGACGTTCTTTTCGGAAAAGTAAATCCTTCAGGAAAATTACCGATGACATTCCCAAGAAGTTTAGGACAGGTTCCGATTTATTATAATGCTAAAAATACAGGTCGTCCGTTAGATCAGGCATTGGTTGATAAATGTGAATATCAGAGGTTCCGTTCAAACTATATGGATGAATGTAATACGCCTTTGTATCCGTTCGGTTATGGATTGAGTTATACAAAATTCGATTATTCTGATGTTACAGTTTCCAACGCCAATCCAAAAGGAAATCAAACGATTCAGGCTTCCGTTACAGTGACTAATTCCGGAAACTACGATGGAGCAGAGGTTGTTCAATTATACATCAGAGATATGGTAGGAAGCATCACGAGACCTGTAAAAGAATTGAAAGGATTTCAGAAAGTAATGTTGAAAAAAGGAGAATCTAAAAAGGTTACCTTCAACATTACTCCGGAAAGCTTGAAGTTCTACAACGGAGATTTGAAGTACGACTGGGAACCAGGAGAATTTGATATTATGATTGGTACGAATTCTTCCGATGTGAAACATTCTAAAATCAACTGGACAAAATAATTTTTTATAAGCCGCTCAATTTGAGTGGCTTTTTTTGTAACTTAGAAAGAACGTAACTGATACCATATTTTGGCATAATTTTTACCAATAAGAAAACAAAAAAAATTAGATATGAAAAAAACAATTTTATTGGGGGCAATGTTCATTGCTTCTTTAGTGTTTGCACAAAAAACTCCTGTTGTGGGAGGAGATAAGGATATTCACGGCTGCAAAGGTTCTGCGGGTTATACCTATTCACAGCTCAGAAATGACTGTGTAAGAGTTTTTGAACAGAAAATAAAGCTGAAAGAAGTGAATTCAGACAAAGGCTACACCACATCAACGGCGGTTATTTTCAGTAAAAATATGAGCAAGGCTGAAATTTTTATTCCGGATGGAAGCGCAAACAGTATTATTCTCGACAGACAGGGAAAATCTAAAATCTGGAAAAGCGGAAAACACATTAAAGACAGCTATGTTTTGGTTCCGTACAAGAAAACAGGATACCAGATTAAAAAAGATAATGTAGTAATCTACCAGTAGTAATCAGAAATAACAGAAATAAATTGAAGCCATTCGTATGAATGGCTTTTTTAAGTAAATAGTAGATGTAATAAGATGTTTTTTTGATTTGTTATTTATATATATGATTTAATCTTGAAAAACATGATAAAATATTTGCTGATAATTTTTTTAAGTATTCCTGTTTTAGTGTATACCCAACAATCTGATCCGAAAGAAAATGATTACAATATTCAGGATAGTGTAATGATCAAAATGAGAGATGGTGCAACGGTTTCTGCGATTGTTGTGAGAAAAAAGAATATTGAACTTCCGCTTCCTGTTATTTTTCAATTCACAATTTATGTCCGGGATAAGGATCGTGATCTTCAGAGCCTGAAAGATGCGGCCGACAGAGGATATGTAGGCGTGATAGCCTACACAAGAGGAAAGAGATACAGTCCAAATAATATTTTTCCGTATGAGTTTGATAGAAATGATGCTTATGATGTGATTGACTGGATCAGTAAGCAAAAATGGTGTAATGGAAGTGTCGGCATGTATGGGGGAAGTTATAACGGGTTTACTCAGTGGGCAGCTTGTAAAGTACTGCATCCTGCCCTTAAAACTATTGTACCATATGTTGCCAACAGACCAGGGATGGGATTGCCAATGGAGAATAATATTTTTATAAATCCAAATTATGAATGGGCTTTTTATGTCGCAAACAATAAATATCTCGATACTGAAACGGGAAACGACCGGAAACGATTTAGAGAAATGATGTTTAGATGGTGGGAAACAGGAGTTGCCTATAATAAAATGGATAGTATTGATGGAAGTCCCAACAAATGGTTTCAACGTTGGATTGCACATCCTGATTTTGATGAATACTGGCAAAAAATGGCTCCCTATAAAAATGATTTTAAACAGATTACTATTCCTGTTCTGGCCATTGACGGCTATTACAATGATTCGCAGAATTCTGGACTTTATTATCTCAGGGAATTACAAAAATATAATTCCAAGACTCCGTTTTATTTGATTATTGGTCCATACGGACATTTTGGAACGCAGCGCGGAGGAGAAAAAATTATTAATGGATATAAGGTAGACAGTGTTTCACTTTTTGATATTAAAAAAATTACTTACGATTGGTTTGATTATGTTTTAAAAAACGGGAAGAAGCCCGACATCCTCAAAAACAAAATAAATTATGAAGTAATGGGGGATAATGAATGGAGAAGTGCTTCTTCGTTAGAAAATATGCATAATGATTTCCTGAAATTTTATCTTTCGAATACAAAGCGCAAGGGATATTATTTCTTAGATCCCAAAATGTCTCTTAAGAATACGTATCTGATTCAAACGGTGGACTTTGCCGACCGTACAACCAGCAACAACGATTATTATCCGGATCCCATAGAAAAGGATGAAATAAACAAAAGCAACGGATTTGTATTCATGAGTGATCCAGTTAAAAAATCAATGATCATCAATGGTTCTTTTTTAGGAGAACTTAATATTTCAATTAATAAAAAAGATGTGGATCTTGGGGTGACATTGTATGAATTAACTCCCGAAGGAAAATATTTCCACTTATCCTATTACATTGGAAGAGCCAGCTATGCGAAAGATATTACGCAAAGAAATCTGCTTGAGCCGGATAAAAAAACTTCAATACAATTCACAAACACCCATTTAGTGAGTAAACGAATTAAAAAAGGAAGCCGGATTGTGGTGGCAATTAATGTTAATAAAAATCCATTTTCACAGATCAATTACGGAACAGGAAAAGAAGTAAGCTCCGAAACGATAAAAGATGCATCCGAACCTTTAATTATTAAATGGTACAATGATAGTTATATAAAAATTCCGGTTTTAATTGACTGATACATTTTTGAAAACAATTGTTCCTGTTTTTTTAATAAATTTAAACATCAATCTCATTTTCAACTCTCGCTGAAAAACCGTATTTTTGCATATCTAAAAGTAAAAGAAAGAATGAATTCCTACAAAAATCCATTGGAAGAGCGCTACTCCAGTGAAGAAATGTTATTTAACTTTTCACACAATAACAAATTCCGTACTTGGAGAAAGCTTTGGATAGCTCTTGCTGAAATTGAAAAAGACCTTGGACTTGAAATTACAGAAGAGCAGATCGCTGAATTGAAAGCTAATGCAGAAAACATCGATTATGATAAAGCAGCAGAGTATGAGAAAAAATTCCGTCATGATGTAATGGCTCACGTTCACACCTATGGTGATGTGGCGCCTTCAGCAAAGGGAATTATCCATTTGGGAGCTACTTCAGCGTTTGTAGGAGATAATACAGATTTAATTCAGATTCGTGACGGGCTTTTAATTTTAAAGAAAAAGTTGGTTAACGTAATGAAAAATTTAGCAGATTTTGCTATTCAGTATAAAGATTTACCGACTTTAGGTTTCACTCACTTCCAGCCGGCTCAGTTAACAACTGTCGGAAAAAGAGCCACACTTTGGTTACAGAGTTTAGTTCTTGACATCGAAGAGCTTGATTTCTTCCTGGAAACATTAAGATTCAGAGGGGTAAAAGGAACTACCGGAACTGCGGCAAGTTTCCTTGAGCTTTTCAACGGTGATTATTCTAAAGTTAAACATTTAGATAAAGAATTGTCAAAAAGATTCGGTTTCGAAAAAGTTTTCGGAGTTTCCGGACAGACTTACGACAGAAAAATCGATGCTAAAGTGGTAGCTTTATTAGGAAATATCGCGCAATCTGCACATAAATTCACAAACGATTTACGTTTACTTCAAAATCTGAAAGAAATTGAAGAACCATTCGAGAAAAACCAGATCGGTTCATCGGCAATGGCTTACAAACGTAATCCAATGAGAAGCGAAAGAATCGGAGCGTTGGCAAAATATGTAATGTCTTTAACGACAAGTTCCGCGATGGTAGCTTCAACACAATGGTTTGAAAGAACGTTGGATGATTCTGCAAACAAGAGATTAACGATTCCTCAGGCGTTTTTAGCGGTTGATGCAATTCTATTGATTTGGAACAACATCATGAACGGAATTGTGGTGTATCCTAACAGAATTAATAAACATATTATGGATGAACTTCCTTTCATGGCGACAGAATATATCATCATGGAAGAAGTGAAAGCGGGTGGCGACCGTCAGGAAATCCATGAAGTGATCAGGGTTCATTCCATGGAAGCGTCTAAGCAGGTGAAAGTGGAAGGTAAGGAAAACGACCTTATCGAAAGAATCCTGAATGACGATTCATTAAAATTAGATAAATCAAAATTAAAAGAGGTTCTCGATCCTAAAAATTTCATCGGCTTTGCACCTATTCAAACGGAAGAATTCATTGCAAATGAAGTTCAACCGATTATTAATGCAAACAAAGATTTGATAGGACTGGAGGCTGACCTTAAAGTATAATGTAAGTATGCAGCTTTTTCGGCTGCATATTTTATTTTAACCGGACCAAATCAATTAATGAAAAAAATACTTTTAGCTATTTTATTAATGCCAGTACTTTCTTTTTCTCAGGAGAAAGAAGTGTTGAAGTATTTTAAATCAAAAGATTCATTGGTGGGAGTTAAAAATCAGGACGGAAAAATCATCGTTCCTGCACAGTTCAGAGTTTTTTCTTATTTGAAAGACGGAGAGCTGGTAAAAGGGGAAACCATTTATTTTGATGGTGATAAAAACGATGAGAAACCCGGAAAAAATGAATGGGGATATGTTGGAAATTTCCTCTACAGACCTTTCTTTTATGATAATGAGGCAGATTATTTCTCCGAAGGCGTAAGAAGGTTTGTTAAAAACGGGAAAGTTGGTTTCGTAGACAGAAACGGGACGGTTATTATTAAACCTGAACACGATTTTGTGTCACCATTTAATTACGGCTATGCCGCATTTTGTGATGGCTGTGACTGGGAAAAAACTGAAGACGAGCATAAGGCAATGGTTGGTGGAACCTGGGGTGTGATGAATTTTAAAGGAGAAATAATAAAGCCTGTTTCGAAATCTGAAAATACGATTGAAGTTGACGGAAAATATTATCCGAATCCATTCAAATATAACGAAAAAGAGAAGAATATTCTTCAGTTTTTTGAAAAACAAAATAAAAAGCTTTCAGAATTGTATTATGTAAATCATTATACAAAGTTATCTGAAAACGAAAAGAAATTATTCTTTGAAATCGTAGAAAGACCAAAAGAGAATTTTCCTTTTTACCAGGTAAATAGTTATGATTACAGAAAACTGGACGCTGGATTGATGTATGATTTCAAATTCCTGGTTGCAGAAAACGGCAAAAATATTTTTGCGCTGGATGATGATAATGAAAAGATTCTTTTTGAAAAATGGCTTGAGAATGAAAAGAAACAAGCCGAACAGTTTCAGAAAGAACATCCGGATCATCCGAATAAATTAAGTAAATAAGTCTAATAATATTTAATATCTGACATCTAATGTCTCAAAACAAAAGAATTTTCGTAGAAAAAAGAGGAATTTTCGATGTGGAAAGTCCAAAAATTTTTGATGAAGTAAAAGCGGTAGTTCCGTCGATCCAAAGCGTAAAAGTATACAACGTTTACGATATTTTTGGATTAAATGACGGTGAATTCGAAAAGGTGGTTAACAGTACTTTCGTGGATCCGGTTACTGATATTTTAATCGAGGAAAATCCTGCACAGGGAATCCACTTCGCCTTAGAATTTTTGCCTGGACAATACGATCAGCGTGCGGATTCGGCTCAACAGTGTATCGCTTTACTGACTGGAAATGAAAAGTCTAAAGTAAGAAGCGGAAAATTAATCGAATTTGAAGGAGTTTCCGAATCTGATTTAGCAAAAATCAAAGATCTTCTAATCAATAAAGTAGAATCTCAGGAAAAAGATTTAACGATTTTAGATATTCCTGCGGAAGAAGCACCTTCAAAAGTAATTGTTCACGAAAACTTCATCAATTTTGATGATGCTCAGCTTGAAGAATTCTTTAACAACCACGGTTTTGCATTAGGTTTGGATGACTTGAAATTCATTCAGGAATATTTTAAGTCGGAGAACAGAAATCCTACGGAAACTGAACTTAAAGTTTTAGACACGTACTGGAGCGACCACTGTCGTCACACAACGTTTGAAACAGAATTGTCAAATATTGAATTTGAAGGACAGTTCAAACATACATTGGAAACTATTTTCAATGATTACATCGAAAAAAGAAAATTCTTAGGACGCGAATTAAAACCCATCTCTTTAATGGATTTGGCGACAGTTTGCGGAAGATATTTCCATAAAACAGGCAATTTGGAGAACTTGGTGGTTTCTGATGAAATCAACGCTTGTACGATCCAAATCGAAGCTGAATACGACGGTAAAAAGGAACCGTGGTATTTATTATTCAAAAATGAAACCCACAATCACCCGACAGAAATTGAACCTTTTGGTGGAGCTTCAACGTGTTTGGGAGGAGCAATCAGAGATCCTTTGTCTGGGCGTTCTTTCGTTTTCCAGGCAATGAGATTAACGGGTGCTGCTGATGTGTTGGAATCTGTTGATAAAACATTACCGGGTAAATTACCCCAAAAAACAATTACAAAACAGGCTGCAAACGGATATTCTTCTTATGGTAACCAGATCGGTTTAGCAACTACAATGGTTTCTGAAATTTATGATGAAGGTTATAAGGCAAAAAGAATGGAAGTTGGTTTCGTTGCCGGAGCAGTTCCTGTGGATTGGGTAAGACGTGAAAAACCTGAAGCTGGTGATTCTATCATTATTTTAGGTGGTGCAACTGGTCGTGACGGAGTTGGAGGAGCAAGCGGAAGTTCGAAAGAACAAGACGAAACTTCGATTCACACGATGAGTTCTGAAGTTCAGAAAGGAAATGCCGTTGAAGAGCGTAAAATTCAGAGATTATTCAGAAATCCTGAAGTAACGAGACTGATTAAGAAATCAAATGACTTCGGAGCTGGTGGTGTTTCTGTAGCGATTGGTGAAATTGCTGATTCTTTGGAAGTTAATCTGGATGTTTTACCTTTAAAATATGAAGGTTTGAACGGAACGGAACTGGCTATTTCCGAATCTCAGGAAAGAATGGCAGTTGTGGTTGAACCAAAAGATAAAGAAAAATTCATCAAGTTCTGTGAAGCTGAAAATATTGTAGCTGTTGAGGTGGCAAAAGTGACAGATTCTGGAAGAATGCAGATGTTCTGGAAAGGCGATAAAATTGTAGATCTTTCAAGAGAATTCTTAGATACGAATGGTTGTTCAAAAAGTCAGGAAGTTAAAATTACTCACCTTAATGAAGTAAAAGAAGAAACTCCGTTATTCAACGAAGAGAACTTTTTGAAAATCTTAGGAGATAAAAATGTTGCTTCTCAAAAAGGATTGCTGGAAATGTTTGATGCATCGATTGGTGCGACTACGGTTGCGATGCCTTTAGGTGGAAAATACCAGCAGACTTTGATGGAAGGAAGTGTTCAGACATTACCGATCATCGGAGCAAAAGATATCGAAACGGTTTCTTTGGCGAGTTGGGGATTCGATGCGGAGATTTCTAAGCAGAATTCTTTGTTGGGATCTTCTTACGCAGTTGTAGAAAGTGTTGCGAAGATCGTTGCGATGGGTGGCGATTATAAAAATATCAGATTCAGCTTCCAGGAATATTTTGAGAAATTAGGTCAGAATCCTGAAAAATGGGGAAAACCTTTAGCTTCTTTATTGGGAGCTTACGATGCTCAGATTAATTTCGGATTGGCAGCAATCGGTGGTAAGGATTCAATGAGTGGAACGTATCAGGATCTGAATGTTCCGCCAACGTTGATTTCTTTCGCTTGTGCGAACGGAGAAAAGAAAAATATTATCTCCCCTGAATTTAAGAATGCAGGAAATAAAGTGTATTTCTTCAATCATATCGCTCAGGAAAACGGACTTCCGAATTATGATGCTTTAAAAGCTGTTTTTGAATTTATTTTCGAAAATATTAAAGCCGGAAAAATCGTTTCTGTGAAAACGGTGAAAGAAGGGGGAGTTGCAGTGGCTTTGGCAAAAATGAGCTTCGGAAACAGATTAGGTGCAGAAATTACAGTTGCTGAAAATGTTTTATTAGCGAAAAATATCGGAAGCTTAATCATCGAATCTAAGGAAGAATTGAGTTCTGTAAATCTTCATTTGATTGGAGAAGTTAAAGATTCAAATGTTATTAAAATTAATGATGTTGAATTCGCAATTGAAAAATTGTTAGCAGCCAATACAAACACTTTTGAGAATCTTTTCCCAACGATTGAAAAAGAAAAAATCACGGTTGAGATCGATGAAAAACTAAACTCGATCAACCCAAGAAATATTATCATTAAAAAACACGGAATCGCTCAGCCGAAAGTATTCGCACCGGTTTTCCCGGGAACAAACTGTGAGTATGATACGTTGAACGCTTTTGCAAAAGAAGGAGCTACAATCAGCAGTCTGCCTTTGATCAACATCAATCACCAGTTATTGGATGAAAGTATTGATGCTTGGGTAGAAGAAATCAAAACTTCTCAGATTTTAGCGTTCTCAGGAGGTTTCTCTGCAGGAGATGAGCCGGATGGTTCTGCAAAATTTATTGTGAACGTTTTGAAAAACGAAAAAATGAGAAATGCCGTTCACGAATTGCTTGATAGAGACGGAATGATTATCGGGATCTGTAACGGTTTCCAGGCATTAGTTAAATCAGGGCTTTTGCCTTACGGAAGAATAAAAGATCTGGATGAAAATTCTCCGACGTTGGCTCACAACGCGATCAGAAGACATATTTCTCAGATGGTGAATGTAAGAGTTGTGAATGACGAATCGCCTTGGTTGAAAGGAATGAAAGACCAGGTGTTCACGATTCCGATTTCTCACGGGGAAGGTCGTTTTATGGCTTCGGAAGCTGAAATTCAGAAGCTGTATGAAAACGGACAGATTGCAACGCAGTATTTAGATTTAGAAGGAAATATTGCTCACGGAATGCCTTTCAATCCAAATAATTCATTGTTCGGAATTGAAGGTGTTACCAGTCCGGACGGAAAAATTTTCGGTAGAATGGGGCATCCGGAACGTTTTGCAGAAGGATTGATGAAAAACATTCCAACTGCGAATTACCATAATATTTTCAAAAACGGAGTGGAATATTTTAAGTAAGATTTTGGATTTTAATAAATAGTTTAACGATTCAAATAATACAAATGATTGTCATTAAGGCAGTCATTTTTGCATTAAATATGAATTCTGTATTATTTTCAAAATTTAAAATATTACCATTATAAGTTTTTAAATCTTGTCAGGCTAAAATGATATAAATACTATATTTTAGAAGTGTTATTAGTAGTTAGAAACTTATAGGTAAGTTCACTCAAAATAAAATTATTTTAAAAAAATTAAAAATAAATTGCAACATTTAAACTCAAATTGCGTCTTCTAAGTAGAAACAAATTACAAGACTTAATAATTATTGAAAACAGCGGCGGTAAATATCAGTGATAAGGAATTGTTGGAGCTTTGTGAGTCCGGGAACAATTCCGGGTATTCTGTGCTTTATCAACGTTATTCGAAAGCCGTTTTCAATTCTGCCTTTCGTCTTGTCAACGACAGGGAAGATGCTGAAGATATTCTTCAGGAGGTTTTTGTAAAGGCTTTTTCTGAAATAAAGTCCTTAAAAAATACGGATAGTTTTGGAGGTTGGATAAAGAAAATTGCCATTAATCATTCACTCACATTTCTTCGAAGAAAGAAAATCTATTTTACGGAGATTGAAGATGATAAAATCTATGATACGAAAGATGATGAGTTGGAAGAGAAACTGGCTTTGGAATTTCGTATTGAAGAACTTCAAAATGTTATTGCAGAACTTCCGTTGCCAACAAGAACCATTGTCAATCTTTTTTTGTTTGAAGATATGACGAAGGAAGAAATTGCTAGAGATCTGAACATTCCTGCAGGTACGGTAAGAAGTTATTATCATCGTGCTAAAAAGAAAATTTTTGAAAAACTGACCCAAAAATGCCAAAATGAAAGATCCGCTTAAGAAGTATATTCAAGATCATCGTGAGGAATTTGATACGTTCGATGTTCCAGATGAAATGTTTGAGAAAATCATGTTTAGGCTCAATGAAAATCCTGCTTCCAAGGGTAAAGTAATACAATTATTTTCCTGGAGAAAAATGTTTTTTGCTGCTTCTGTAGTAATTATTTTCAGCGTTGGATCTTATATTTTATGGAATAAAGAAAGAGATGAAAAAAAAATTATTGCAACCCAGGAAAAGGGCAAAAAGCAAGAGGAAAATTCAGTTGATATTTTAAAATCTGAAAAAACATTAAAAATTACAAAAATAGAGACCGATAAACAGGAAAATGAAAATAAAGTTTTTGTAAGCAACACTTCGTATTCATCAAAAAAAGTACGAAAAACGAAAACTTTAATTCAAAACAATCATGCCGAAAATGAAAATAATTTTAGGATAAGAGCACTAGAGCTACTTAATAATCAATATTCTGCAAGCTCCAGATTACAGGGAATAGCTTTGTTAAAGAATTTTCCGGCTTCAGATCAACAGCTTGTCAAAATTTTGTCTGAAAAAGCACTTTCGGACGAAAATACCAATGTAAGATTAGCAGCGGTAGAAACGTTGTCGGAGCATATTCAAAATCCTGAAATCAGTAGAAAAATTAAACAGATTTTTCTTCAGCAGGATGATGCGATGGTTCAGAAAGAATTGATTGCAATTTTGGCAGATCAAAGCTCATCGGAACTCAGTACAGAAGTGAATGCTAAACTAAAAGAACTCGCTTCAAATCCTACAACAGATGATTTCGTGAAAGATGAAGCCTATGCTGTATTAATGAAATATTAGAACTTTATATAATCCAATACATTATAATTTAACTTCATGAAAAAAGTATTTTTAATCATGTTTGCTTTGATGGCATTTTCTTTTCAGGCACAGGAAAACTTGCAGCAAACTAATTTTACTCAAGAAAATTCTAAAACCTATAAGATTAAGAAAAGCAAAGGCAAACTTCTTCTCAACCTTGGAAAAGTAACGGTGGAAGGTTATAAAGGAAATGAAATCGTATTTTCCGTTCAGATAGAAGATGATGAAGAAGACAAGCGTGCAGAAGGACTTCAGATCATTAACGCTTTAGGTCTTACGGATAATACAGGATTAGGGATTAATGTCAGTGAAAAAGATGGTATTCTGGAAGTTAATTCGTTAAAAAAAATGTCATTTCCTGATTTAAAAATTTTGGTTCCTGAAAATATCATTGTTTCATTTAAGCATCAATCACAATATGGTGGAGATGTTGTTTTTAAAAACATGCAGAATGAAATTGAAGTGGCAACAACTTACAACAATATTCAACTGGAAAATATTACTGGACCCGCAACAATAAAATCTATTTATGGGAAAATTGAAGCTGTCTTCAATCAGAATGTAAAAGGTCCGTTATCGATTATTTCTGTGTATGGACTTACCGATGTGACGCTGCCTAAATCAATAAAAGCTAATCTTAAAACAACAACCAAATATGGTGAAATCTATGTATCTCCGGATTTTAAAATTGATGTTGAGAAAAAAGAAGACTTACCCAATCTTGGAAGTGATTTGGCAGGAAAAATAAATGGTGGCGGAAACGATGTTGAAGTCCGTTCCGACTACAGTAAAATTTATTTAAGAGCAAAATAAGATGGTTGTCATTGATCTGTAATTAAAATGATTGGGATGCTTTTCGTACTTTAGTTACAATAACATCATTTATCCCAAAAAAGTAAGATGATCAATAAAAAGCAAAACGATAAAATGACTGTCATTAATGGCAGTCATTTTTCAAATCTGGAAGGTTTCTACGAAGAAATTGCTGAACTTTTTATGAAAGATGAGAATTGGAAAGTCGGAACTTTGGATGGCTTTAACGATATTCTTTATGGAATTGAAACAGATATTACCTGGGAAAATTCTCAAAAATCAAAAGAAGATCTTGGTTTTGAGGTAACTAAAGAATTTTACGAAGATAAAATCAGGCTGGGAAAGCCTTTCAATGTAAAATTAATTCAGCAAAAACTGGATGATTTGGTTGAAGGAAAAGGACAGACATTATTTGAAATTTTAATTGAAATGATGGAGTCGCACAAAAATATTAGACTAATTTTGGATTAGTTTTAATTGTGAAAAAATTAGATAAAAATGAAGAAAATGATGTACGGACTGTTCTTCGGTGACAGCATCACTTACGGAGAATATGATGGCGTTTTTGGAGGCTGGGTGGATATCTTGAAAAGATATGCTTTGCAAAAATATAATGAAGGCAGCAACGAGTTGATTCTCTTTAACCTTGGAATCGGTGGCGAAACAACCGAAGGTCTTTTAAAAAGAATGCCTCACGAAATGGTGGCAAGAAATGCTGCAGATGGAAATATCATTTTCATTGGTTATGGAGCAAATGATTTGGCCATAAAAGAAGGGAATTATATAGTAAACACGGAACAGTTTAAGACTAATATTTTAACAGCTATTCAACTGGCAAAACAATATACGCAAGATATTTATTTAGTGAGCATTCTTCCGATTTCGAAAAATATAGATGGAATAGAGGTTGCTTCAGGAAAATTGAGGTCGAATGATGAGGTTCTGATTTACAATCAAATCCTAAAGAATATTGCTGCTGAAAATTCATTACATTATATTGATTTCCATTCGGCTTTTTTAGATGATAAAGAAGTTTTACTTTCTGAAGACGGTGTTCATCCCAATGAGAAAGGCTATGGAATGATGGCTGAAATTGTAATCCCAATTATTGAAAACTATTTATAATGCCTCAATTATTTTCTTATGGAACCTTGCAGAAAGAGCAGGTTCAGATCGAAACTTTCGGAAGATTTTTAAATGGAGAAAAAGATATTCTTACAGGTTACAAAATTGAAATGCTCGAAATCACAGATCCTGAAGTTTTACGAAAAAGCAATCAGAAATATCATCCTATTTTAGTATTTTCCGGGAATACGGAAGATGAGGTAGAGGGCGTTTTATTTGAGGTTACAGATGAAGAAATTCTACAAGCCGATAAATATGAAGTGGATGATTATAAAAGGATAGAAACTGTTTTTAAATCAGGGAAATCAGGGTTTATATATGTTGGAAAATAATATTAATATACTTCCAATATACCAGAATTCCAACAACAACCGACAAGAGTGTCATTAAAACAACAGCTCCTGCAGAAATATCCTTGATAAAACCTATTCTTTGATCAAATTCGGGCTGTACGATATCACAGATTTTTTCGATGGCAGTGTTGAAAATTTCTGCAATTAAGACCCCGGAAGAAACAAGCAGAATAAAAATGGTATCAATTGTAGAAAGCTTTAAATAAAAAATTGAAAAGAGGTTGATGAAAAAAGCCAGGAGCTCAATCTGAAAATTTCTTTCACTTTTAACCATTAAAAAAACACCTCGGAAAGCATTAAAAAAACTTATATGAATGGATGGTTTTCGCATTGTTTTTTTACAAATATAGTATAAGTATTTTGAGATTGTTTGTTGAATCAATTATCTTTGAAAAAATAATGATAATGATGAAAAATTTATTGATCGGAATATTTACGTTAATCTCTTGTTCGGCTTTTTCTCAGGAATATAAACAAAAGTTTTCTCGCGAAGTTTGTGAATGTGTAAAGAATATTGACGCAACAAACAAGACAAAAAAAGAGATGAGTACGCAGTTTGGATTATGTGCATTTAAGCACGCAGCATCTTATAAAAATGAGCTTAAAAGAGATTTTGGAATTGATCTGGTTGCTGATATTAAAGATGAGAAAAAAATGGAGAACTTTGGGGTACAAGTGGGAATGATGATGGTGAGTGAGTGTCCTGATGTCTTTTCAAAAGTAATGGGTGATGATGAAAACGATAGCGAAGCAGAATCTTCTCAACTGCTGATTACAGGTACTGTTTCAAAAATTGAAAAAGATAATTTTGTAGTATTCCATGTTATAGGAGATAATAAAAACTTAACCAAATTATATTGGGTTTCAACAATTGAATCTAATCTTGATTTACCCAAAGAATATGGCAGCTTAGTGAATAAAAAAGTGAATATCAGCTACTATACAACGGAGATTTTTGATGCGAAAATTAACGATTACAAAAACTTAAATATAATTTCAAGTTTGAAAACAGATTAATGATGGTTGTTAATAACTCACATAATTATTCTTTTCTATCTGTTTTCTATTTATTATATTTGTAGAAACTTATTTTTAAATCTATGAAATTTATTATTTCAAGTGGTGAACTGCAGAAGGCGTTACAAACTGTAAGTGGTGTAATATCAAGCTCTCAATCGAGACCTATTTTAGAAAATTATCTTTTTGAATTAGACGGAACAAACGTTACCATTACAGCATCTGATGGCGAAACAACTCTTGTGACTTCTCTTGAAGTGAAGTCTGATGATACAGGAAAATTCGCTGTTCCTGCTAAGATTTTTCAAGATTTTATTAAGACTTACGGAGAGCAACCTCTTACGTTGGCTGTAAAAGATAATGCAGAAGGAACAGGAAGTCAGCTTGAGATTTTAGACGAAAAAGATAATTTCGCGGTGGCATTGGACAATGCGGATGATTATCCTGAATTGCCTGAATTTGATGCTTCTCAAAGTGTGACAATGCCGGCAGGGGTTTTGTCTGAAGCGCTTACCAATACACTTTTCGCGACAAGTAATGATTCTCTTCGTCCGGTAATGACGGGAGTATTGTTCCAGTTTGGAGAGAACGAAACGAATTTTGTTTCTACCGACTCTCACAGATTGGTTGTTTATAAAAGAACAGACCTGATGAATGCCGAACCAATGGAATTCATCATGCCTAAGAAACCGCTGAACATTTTCAAAAATATATTGGCAAGCTCTAATGATGATGTTACCATCGATTTCAACGAGAATATGGCTAAATTTACTTTTGGTAAGCATATCTGGATCTGTAGGCTGATCGATGGAAAATATCCGAACTATACAGCGGTAATTCCAAAAGAAAATCCGAATGTATTAACCATCAACAGAAACCTTTTATTAGGAGCCATCAAAAGAGCTTCTATCATGTCGAATAAATCTACCAATCAGGTAAGATTTAAGCTGTCTGCAAACATTCTTCATCTTCATGCAGAAGATACGGAATATGCAAACAAAGCGGATATGCAGATCCCTTGTGATTATAACGGGGAAGATATCAACATCGGATTTAGTTCTAAATTCTTAACGGAAATGTTGACAATTTTAGGGTCAGACGATATCACTATGAAAATGTCTCAACCCAACAGACCGGGAATCATAGAGCCACTTGATGGTCTTGAAGACAACGAAAACATTTTAATGTTATCAATGCCGGTAATCGGATTGTAATACTATTAAAGAAATATATAAAAAAAGAGATTGATTTTTTCAGTCTCTTTTTTTTAGTACTTTTTCAAAATATTGTACACTACTTTCTAGTCGTAAAAAACGACTGTTCTTCTAGACAATTTCATCGTTTGTCTATTACATTTGATATTGGTTTCATGATTGAGCAATTTTGTTTCGTAAAACAGACAGAAAATGAAACAGTATCTTATTATGGCACTCTTTGTCAGCATTTTTGCGCCTGCTCAAAAAATATGGACGCTTCAGGATTGTCTTGATTATGCTGTAGAAAATAATATCACTGTTAAGAAAACAGTATTAGATAAAACTACGGCTCAGCTTAATTATCAACAACAGAAAAACAATAAATTGCCGACTATTTATGGTTCCTCTTCAGTAGGACTTACCAATGGATCGAGTATAGACCCTATTACCAGTAGTTTTGTAAATCAGAATATTCTTTCCAACAGCTTTGGGATTTCTGCCAACGCAGTTTTGTATCAGGGGAATAAATTAAACCTTCAGATTGAGCAAAATAAAATGATTGCAGATCAGTCAGAACTGTATCAGAAACAGGCTGAGAATAATATTGTTCTGAATGTTCTGAATGCTTATTTACAGGCTTTATATTACTATGAAGGAATAGAAATTGCTAAAACAACGGCAAACTCTTCAGCACAGGAATTAAAATTTACGCAGACAAAATATAAAAACGGAGCCATTTCAAAACTTGAATTGGCGGATGTCGAAACCCAGGATGCACAGAACCAATATACTGTAGTGAGTAGCCAGAACCTTTATGATCAGCAGGTTTTAAAACTCAAACAGCTTTTGGAATTAGATCCGGGTGTTAACTTTCAGATTGAAAAGGTAAACTTAAATGATTTAATGGATGAAATTCCGGATAAACAACAGGTATACACACTGGCAACGGAAAATCTTCCGGATCTTAAGATCTATGATTTTCAAAATGAAATCCTTACCAAAAGTTTAGAAATCACAAAAACAGGCTATTTGCCAACACTTTCCGCAACAGCAGGCTTGAATACCGGATTTACCAGTACACAGGATTACAGCTATTTTAATCAGGTTAAAAACAACTTCAATAAATCTGTAGGGCTGTCTCTGAACATTCCAATCTTCTCTAAAAAGCAGAATGATACGAACGTACAATTAGCAAAAATCAATATAGAGCAGAATAACCTGGATAAAATCAGCGCAGGGAAAACATTGTATTCTAATATTGAAACAGCCTGGCAAAATGCGGTGGCGAATCAGGCTCAACAGAAATCTTCAAAAGTGGCAAGAGATAATGCAAAGCTTGCTTACGATTTGGCCAATAAGAAATTTGAATTTGGGGGTCTTACGACAACAGAGCTTGCAGTAAGCAGAAATACCTATCTGACGAATGAACAGACTTATCTTCAGTCAAAATATATGGCAGTTCTATACACTCAGCTTCTGAATTTTTACCAGGGTAAAACATTGACTACAAACTAAAAATAATAACGGAACAAAATATAGGCTATGAATCCGAAATATAAAAAATACTTTAAAAACTCAATTATTACGCTTGTTGCAGTTATAGCAGTCTTCTTTATCTACCAATATTTCACTCAGAAAAAAGATGCTAAGATTTCTATACAGATTGTGAAATTGAGTAAGCAAAATATCACTACTTCTGTTACGGCAACGGGAACAGTAGAGCCGGTAGATCAGGTGGAAGTTGGAACGCAGGTTTCAGGGATCATCAATCATATTTATGTAGATTACAATTCTCAGGTAAAAAAAGGACAGCTATTGGCAGAGCTGGACAAAACCAATCTTCAGGAATCTGTTAATAATGCACTGGCTCAGTATGAAGCCGCCTTGAATGAGCTTAATTATTATCAGCAGAATTATAACCGTCAAAATAATATGTTCAGATCGGGAGTGATCAGCAAAGCAGACTATGAACAGGCCGCTTATCAGGTGAAAAACTCTCAGCAGACCGTAAGCCAAAGAAAAACAACATTGGCACAGGCAAGAGCGAATTTAAGTTATGCGAATATTTATGCACCGATAGACGGGATTATCCTAAGCCGTGAAGTGGAAGAAGGACAAACGGTTGCAGCAAGCATGACGACCCCTACGCTTTTCTCTATTGCAAAAGATATTACCAAAATGCAGGTTGAAGCCAATGTAGATGAAGCGGATATAGGCGAAGTAAAAGTGGGGCAGCGAGTGAGTTTTACGGTGGATGCCTATCCTCAGGAAGAATTTAATGGAAAAGTACGTCAGGTGAGATTGGCTGCAACTACAGAATCTAATGTGGTGACGTATACGGTAATTATTGATGCAGATAATTCTGAACAAAAATTAAAACCAGGGCTTACCGCAACGGTGACTATTTTCACACAGGAATTGAAGAATATCAATACAGTTCCGGCAGCAGCGATTAGTTTCAGCCCAGACAAAGAAGTCTTACAAAACTACTATTTACAAAATCAATTGACAGGTAAAGTTCCTGAAACGAAAACAGGGAAAAATAAAGAAAAATATATCTGGATCATCAATAAAGATAAAAGTCTTTCTCAAAAACAGATTACTGTAGGAATTAATGACGGAATCAATGTTCAGGTTAATAATGGATTGACGGGTGATGAACAAATTGTAACAGCTTTGGATGAACAGCAGGAAGCTGTAGCGAAATCCGGATCAGAAAGCAGCCCTTTTATGCCGAAAAGACCAAACAGTAACAATAAAAAATCAGGTTCAAGTCAAGGTCCACCTCTGGGAAACTAAAAATCAGGAGAATTAAATTAAAATTTTGGTCAAGAATAAAGAAACTTAAGCCTTTTGGATTTGACCTTATAATCTAAAATAAAAGTAGAATGAAACCCATTATCCATATAGAAAATTTGAAACGTGAGTTCAGAATGGGCGATGAAATTGTTCACGCGTTGAAAGGAATTAATCTTACCATAAATGAAGGTGAATTTGTAACCATCATGGGAACCAGTGGTTCTGGTAAATCTACCTTTCTGAATATTTTAGGATGCTTAGATCAGCCAACCTCAGGAACGTATGAATTGGATGGTGTTTTGGTAAAAGAACTTAATAAAAATCAACTGGCAGATATAAGAAATAAAAAAATCGGATTTATATTTCAATCCTACAACTTATTGGCAAGAACAAGTGCGCTGGAAAATGTAGAGCTGCCACTATTGTATAACTCTAAAGTTTCAGCAGAAGAAAGAAGAGAGCGTGCTGTAAAGGCATTGAAACAGGTACGGTTGGAAAGTAGAATTCATCATGTTCCCAGCCAACTTTCCGGAGGACAGCAGCAGAGGGTCGCTATTGCAAGAGCGTTAGTAAATCAACCCGTCATTTTATTGGCAGATGAAGCAACTGGAAATTTAGATACCAGAACTTCTTATGAGGTCATGAATCTTTTCCAGGAATTAAATGATCAGGGAATTACTATAGGATTTGTAACCCATGAAGATGACATTGCAAAATTCAGTAAAAGAACGGTGGTGCTAAAAGATGGAAAGATTACTGAAGACCGACAGGTAACTCAAAGATTGTATGCTTCGGAAGAGTTGGCAAAACTCCCACCAGCAGAATAGCCAGAGAATTTTTTGTTCTAATATATATTTAGTTTGGTGTGTTTTAATGAAGGCGGATTACATGCAGTAATGTTTGCAGGCCTGCAATGAAGACAGGTTGAAAAGAAAAAATGACGGAGAAATGAAGAAGAAGGTCTGCAAATGTTTTTAATTAAAAAAAAGAAAAAAATGAACTTTTTAAACTTACTTAAAATAGCCTGGAAAGCAATTTTGCTTAATAAAACCAGAGCAATGCTTACCATGCTCGGAATTATCATCGGAGTAGCATCTGTTATTGCGATGTTGGCAATAGGAGAAGGATCGAAAGAGAGCATCAAAAAAAATATTTCCAGTATGGGAGCCAATCTGATTACAGTACGTCCCGGAGCAGGCATGATGGGGGGAGTACGTTCAGATCCATCAGCAATGCAAACCCTTACTTTGGCAGATTACAATGCTTTAAAAAAACAGGTGAAATTGATTAAAAACATTTCGCCACTGGTAAATGGAAGCGGACAAAGTATTGCAGGTTCCAATAACTGGCCGACTTCAATTTACGGTGTATCTCCGGAATATCTGAAAATTCGTGATTGGGGAGTGGAAGAGGGCTCCATGTTTACAGAAGATGATGTGGAAGCTTATGGGAAAGTTGCTGTAATCGGGAAAACAGTTCAGGAAAATCTTTTCCCTAATGAAAATCCTATCGGAAAAATGATCCGTTTTAAAAATATTCCGTTTAAAGTAATCGGGGTTTTAAAAGAAAAAGGAGAGAATACTTTTGGGCAGGATCAGGATGATATCATTATTGCACCTTATACGGCGGTTCAGAAAAGAATTTTGGCGCAAACCTATTTGCAGTCTATTGTAGCATCCTCTTTAAACGAAGAAAATTCTGAAGCGGCAGTGAATGAAATCAAAGCCGTAATGGAAAATCAACACAAGATAAAACCTGAGGAAGACAATGATTTCAATGTTTCTTCCCAGCAGGAACTTATCTCGACATTTAGCTCTACCAGTGAAATGTTGACCGTGCTTTTAGTGGCTATTGCAAGTATTTCCTTAATTGTAGGCGGAATCGGGATTATGAATATTATGTATGTTTCTGTAAAAGAAAGAACCAAAGAAATTGGATTGAGAATGGCGATAGGAGCAAAAGGAAATGATATTTTGATGCAGTTTCTCATAGAATCGGTGCTGATTAGTATCACAGGAGGAGTTTTAGGAGTAATAATCGGGTTGGTCGCTACGTTTTGTGTAAAACAGTTTGCAGGCTGGCCGGTAAGTATTACGATGGTTTCCATTGTTATTTCTTTTGCAGTCTGTAACATTACAGGAGTCTTTTTCGGATGGTATCCTGCAAGAAAAGCAGCTCAGGCGGATCCTATCAATGCGCTGAGATATGAATAAAGCAAAAATTTAATTTTAAAATTGTAGGGAAAATGCTGGGAAAAATTTTAAATTCACTAATCCAAAGATTTCATAAATCTTCAATTTTCAACGGATTGAATAAATTTAAGTTTTAATCGAGAAAAAATCATCTTATTAAAAAACATTTGTTTTTAAAGAATTAATGCAGTTTCGCAACATACATATAAACTCAAGCAACAATAAACAATGATTACCTTAAAAAATAAAAAACTGGAAGTCAGCATTCATCTATTGATCTGGCTGGTTCTGTTCTTCCTTCCTGCTGCTTTTTCATTGGGCTCAGATGGAAACTGGCTGGAACTTTTCAAACATTTTTGGCTGCAGTTGATGTTTTTAGCAATCATTTTTTATATCAATTATTTCGTATTGATTAATTGGTTGTATACCGATAAAAAACTTTATTTCATATTCACGAACATTATACTCATCATTGCATTAATCATTTTAAAGCAGCAGATTTTTTCATTAATAGAAACGCCAAGACCAAAAGGGGGAGGAGGAAGACGTCCGCCGGAAGGCTTTATCTATTTTATGGATTTTATGATCTATATGATTCCTGTAGCTTTTGCAATCGCCATCAATTCCGGGCAGAAAATGAAACAGGCAGAAGAAATTAAACGGGAAGCAGATAATATTAAATTGAAATCAGAATTACAGCATTTAAAATATCAGTTACAGCCGCATTTCTTCTTTAATGCTTTAAACAATATCTATTCACTGATTGATTTTGCACCGGAAAAAGCAAAGCACAGTATTCACAGTTTAAGCAAGCTGATGCGGCATCTTCTGAACAAAACAGATGTAGAAAAAATAAGATTGGTTGATGAAATCGACTTTTTGAACAAGTATATAGAGTTGATGACACTCAGACTGAATGATAATACCAAGGTTTTTACAAGCTTTCCGAAGATGATTCCGAATCTTGAAATAGCTCCTTTGCTTTTCATTTCAGTAGTGGAAAATGCTTTTAAACATGGGGTTTCGGCGACACAACATTCAGATATTAGTTTTAAAATGGAAATTGTGGAGGATGAAATTCATTTTACCGCTTCCAACTCTAATTTTCCAAAAACTGAAAGAGATAAAAGCGGATCGGGGATTGGGGTTGAAAATCTCAAAAAAAGATTGAGTTTGCTGTACCCCGGAAAACATGAATTCCATTCCCATCTCAATAACGGAATGTATATTGCAGAAATGAAACTGAAAACAAAATAAAATGAGAAAACTTACCTGTTTAATTGCTGATGATGAACCTATGGCTTTAAATCTTATAGAGAGTTATGTTTTGAAAACCCCTTTTTTGGAGCTCAAAGCAAAATGCAACAGTGCAATAGAAGCAATGCAGGTGTGTGAAGAAGAAAAAGAGATTGATCTTTTCTTTCTGGATATTCAGATGCCTGATCTTTCAGGGTTGGAATTCTCGAAACTGCTTCCTGCAACAAGCAAAGTGATCTTTACAACTGCCTTCGATCAATATGCAATTGACGGCTATAAAGTGAGTGCCTTAGACTATCTTTTAAAACCATTTGATTATAATGAGTTTCTGAATGCCGCTCAAAAAGCAAGAACTTATTTTGAAGCAGTTCCAGAGTCTACACCGCAAAAAACAGAGAAGAAACAAAGTTTCATTTTTGTAAAATCAGAATACCGACAGGTTAAAATTGAATTCTCAGAAGTTCTTTACATTGAAGGATTGAAAGATTACGTAAAAATATATCTTAAAGATAATCCTAAACCTATTTTAACATTGATGAGCCTGAAAAAACTTGAAGAAGAATTACCTTCCGAAGACTTTATGAGGGTTCACAGATCATATATCATTGCTTTAAATAAAATAGAAGCCATTGAAAGAAACCATATTGTTATCGGAAATCAGCAGATTGTCATTGCTCCCAATTATAAGAAAACATTAATGGATTATATTGAAGGGAAAAGTCTATAAAAAATATCTCAACTTTCAATTGGTAAAATAGGTCGTTTCGTGAGAAATAAAAAGTGAAGTATTTATCTTAAAGTTACTTCTAAATTTCTCTATCTCTCAAAAAAACACGACATTTGTACTCGCAAAAATTCATTTAAAAATTTTCAAAATAGAGCAATGAAGATATCAAATAACTGGCTGAAAGACTATATTAAAACGGAGATCAAACCTGAAAGAATAGGAGAGTTCCTTACCGATATAGGCCTTGAAGTTGAAGGAATTGAAAAATTTGAAAGTGTAAAAGGCAACTTGGAAGGGATTGTAGTTGGTAAGGTTTTAACTTGCGAAAAACATCCTAATGCAGACAAACTGAAGAAAACTACCGTAGAAGTAGGAAACGGAAAAGTGTTGAACATTGTTTGTGGGGCTCCGAATGTAGAAGCCGGGCAAACAGTTCCTGTAGCAGTTGTCGGAACCAAAATCTATGATAAAACCGGAAACTTTTTTGAAATAAAAGAAGCAAAAATCAGAGGAGAGGTTTCTCAGGGAATGATTTGTGCAGAAGATGAATTGGGACTGAGCGAAGATCATGGAGGAATCATGGTATTAGATCCGGAAAAATATGAAGTAGGAAAAAATTTCGCTGATTATTTCGAACTGACCAACGATGAGGTTTTTGAAATTGGTTTAACTCCAAACAGAACCGATGCCATGTCTCATTACGGCGTTGCAAGAGATTTATATGCTTTCCTTTCTACCAATCAGTTGAAATCTACTTTTGAAAAAGTTTCTTCAGTAGTGTTGAATAACGAAGGCACTCACGATTTCCAACTGGAAGTTGAAGATGCGGAATTGTGCCCAAGATATATCGGAGCAGTAATTGAAGATGTAAAAGTTGCAGACTCTCCGGCTTGGTTAAAAGACAGATTAAAAGCCATCGGATTGAGCCCGATTAATAACGTTGTAGACATTACCAATTATATCCTTCACGGGTATGGTCAACCACTTCACGCTTTTGATGCAGATAAAATTGCAGACAAAAAAGTAAAAGTGGGAACGGTAAAAGAAGGAACAAAATTCACAACTTTAGATGGTGTTGAAAGAACTTTGAATGGTTCTGAAATCATCATTAAAGACGGAAAAGACAACCCAATGTGTATTGCCGGAGTTTTTGGCGGTGCTCATTCAGGAGTGTCTACAGAAACAAAAACAATTTTCCTGGAAAGTGCTTACTTCAATCCTGTTGCAGTAAGAAAAGGAGCTAAATTCCACGGACTGAATACGGATGCTTCTTTCAGATTTGAAAGAGGAGTAGATCCGAATCTTACGAGAACTGCCATTACTCACGCGATTAAATTAATTTCGGAATTAGCAGAAGGGAAGCTTGTAGGAGAATTGTTGGAGGAATATCCAAAGAAAATAGAAGACAGCTATGTGATCATCAGATTCTCTAAAATTGAGCAGATTTTAGGAACAAAAATTCACAGAGAAAAAGTAAAGGAAATTTTAAAATCTTTGGAAATCCAGGTTTTAAATGAAATTCAGAACGGTCTTGAGATTTCAGTTCCTGCTTACAGAGCAGATGTAACGAGAGAAATCGACGTGATTGAAGAGATTTTGAGAATCTATGGATACAACAAAATTGATGCTCCGCAAAAGATTTCATTTACTCCTGTAAAGCTGAGCGCAAACGATCAGGATGAATTGGAGAACAACTGGGCAAGAACTTTACAAAGCTTAGGTTTCAATGAGGTAATGAACAATTCATTAACTTCTGTAAAAGATGAAACGGATGCAGTGAAGCTATTGAATCCTTTGAGTGGTGATTTGGCGTTCATGAGAAAATCTTTATTGGAAGGTCTTCTTCAGAATGCAATCTACAATATCAACAGAAAAAATCAGAACATCAAGTTTTTTGAGTTCGGAAAAATCTATCATAAAAAAGATAAATATACTGAGAGAAAGCAGTTGGCTATTTTAGTTTCAGGAAGAGAAGTTGCTGAAAACTGGTTACAGCCAAAATCTGCAACGAGTTTTTATAATTTAAAAGCTTATGTAAAAGTTCTTTTAGAAAGATTAGCAATTGATTATAAAGAAGTTGCTTTATCAGACGATAGATTCTCTGATGCTTTAGCATATGAAGTGGATGGAAAAGTTTTAGTAAGAATCGGAAAAGTTTCTGCTCAGCAACTGAAAGATTTTGACATCGATCAGGAATGTTTCTATGCAGAAGTTGAATTGGAATTTGCTCAGGAATTGCGTTCTAAAAATGAATTGAAATTCAAGGATATTCCTAAATTTAACAAGATCAGAAGAGACTTAGCATTATTGATTGATAAGAGCGTGAACTACGAAGATCTGTATGAAACTGCTAAAAAGAATAAGTCTCCTTACATTAAAAACATTAATTTATTTGATGTATACGAAGGGAAAAACCTTCCGGAAGGTAAGAAATCTTACGCAATGAGCTTTGAGCTTTTAAATGAAGAAAAAACATTAGAAGAAAAAGAGATTGCAGCAGTAATGGAATCTTTGATTAAATCTTTTCAGAAAGAATTCAATGCTGAATTGAGAGGATAATTTTTAAATAATTATAGAATATATTATGAAACGGACTTTTTAAAGTCCGTTTCTGTTTTTAGATGCTTCGACAAGCTTAGAATAACATCTATTTCTTAATACTAACTTTTCCTTTAAAAATAATTGTAGTTGTGTCATGCTGAGCGAAGCGAAGCATCTTTTTCTGGGAAAATAATTGTGAATTATCCTGAAAATTCGAAACAGAAAACAATCGTTAAAAAAACAATAAAATTTTCCGATCACTTTTTAAATAATATAATTTCCGTAAATTTGGATTAAATCAAAAGAGAAAAATGAAAAACCTTTTTTTAAGCATATGCACAGCAGCAGTTTTGGTATCATGCGGAACAGTGGCTTCTTCATCAAAAGTGGGAAAAGCGCAGCCTTCGATTGCCAATACAAAATGGACTTTAGCAGATAATGTAAAAGGGCAGATTCCGACCCTGAATGTAGAAGGAGCGAAGATCAGCGGAAATTCAGGATGCAACAGGTATTTTGGTGCCGTTACGATGGAAACAGCTTCAGGAAAATTCGCGGCTTCACAGGTGGGATCTACCAAAATGGCGTGTGACAATATGAGCGTAGAAAAGAATTTCCTGGATATGGTGCAAAAAGCAAACAGATATGTTGTTTCCGGGAGTACATTAGAATTGTATCAGGACAATCTTTTGTTGCTTAAATTCAACAAAGCGGAATAAAAAGCAAAGAATATATAAAAATAAAAGGAACTCGATCGAGTTCCTTTTTATGTTTTAATAGGATTATGTATTAATCTTCCTCTTCTTCATCGTACTTAGCCAACTCTTCATCACACCACTTGAAAGCAGCTTCTACTACTTTAGTAGCCTCATCTGCCATCGTTTCTTCATCATCACCCTCTAGATCGTCTAGCCACTCAACTTCTTCTTCCTCAACGTTTAAGATAAATCTTGGATATTCTGTATGAACTACGAAAAGATCTTCCGGAAATTCTGAATTATCTGCTAATAAAAACTTTGGTAATTTCATTTTTCTAATGTTTTAACTTTAAATCAAAGATAACAAAATTATTGGTATTTGTTCTTGTCGATTTTAATTTTTTGAGAAACTTTATAGTAGGTTAAGGTTGTCTTTTTTAAGGTGTCAGAAGCTTTAAAGGTTACTGCTAAATTAGAATTTACCGTGCTTACAAGTTCTGCAACCTGCATTTTATCAAGATCTTCCATAGATTTTAAATAAAATCGTAAAGGAACCTTATCCAGCTTTTCAGACTGTAAAAAATGAACTACTTCTTTCCTGTTTTCAAGATAATTTCCTTTGGAAAGCCATGTGAAAAGAATTCCGGACATAATACTTAAAATTCCGACAGCATAGACTTTAACATCAAAAAGCAGAAATAACTTTCTAAAGTAAACCAGCCATAGCGGAAAACTGAACGGAGCAAGTATTCTATAGCCAATGGCATCTACAGGATAAAAATATTGAATGAAAAATGAACATATAATTCCGAAAACTCCGGTAAAAACAAAGAAGAACTCTGAATTTGTAAGCTTATATCTTGTAAATAAGAAGATCATGATAAGAATATTCAAAACTCCTAACCCGTAAATTCCATAATTAATTATTCCGCCTCCCGGATCAGACATATGGATGAACGGATTGAAAGTGGTAGCAAGACCTTCAAATAATTCCTTTAAAAGTTTAGAAGTAGGGTACAATCCTATTTCCAAAGATTGTTTTACGTAATCTTCATTAAAATAATCAATAAATAAAAGCTTATACAGAATGATATAGACTCCTGAAATAATTCCGGAAATTAAAAATGAACGGCCATAACTACGTTTGATGAACAACAGTCCGTAAAGACCTACAGCTCCCATGATAAACAATGAGCTATATCTGATGTTATAAAGAAGAATTAAGCTTAAAGAAAGATAAACAACAGCTTTCCATCCTTTAAGATTTTCTTTGATAATTTTATCAGCTATAAACAGGAAAAGAAAAACAAAAGGCAGAATACAGCCTTCACTTAAAGTAGCTGCAAAAATGGAAACAAAGCTGAAAAGAGCAACTAGAACAGTAGCTTCTCTGGAATAAAAATTCTTTTTCCAGGAGAAAAAAACAATAAAAAGCATGGCCGCAATTCCTACGATTTTACTAGCCCAAAATTCATCCGTGCCTAAAAACGTAAAAATCTTAATGCTCAAAGGATATCCTAAAGGCGTAATGGTATTATCGATCTCCGGAAGTACATGAGCAAATTTAAGATACCGGATAGAGTCGGGACTTACTCTGCCATTTTCATTGAGCAAAAAACGTAAAATAGTCACCATTGCCGTAATGATGACCAATAATATCTGAATATATTTTTCTTTAAATTTTATCAAGGTTGCAGTTATTAGATAGATTACAGCTTTTAATAAGCCAAATGTATAACTTAAAACTTACAACTCATAACTTAAAAGTTTATTTTGAGAACATTTTTGCCACTTTTTCAGCCTTTTTGCTTTCAGAATAGTCATAGAACCCTTCTCCTGATTTTACTCCAAGCTTTCCGGCCATTACCATATTTACCAATAGTGGGTTAGGAGCATACTTAGGATTTTTGAATCCGTCGTACATTACGTTTAAGATCGCTAAACAAACATCAAGACCAATAAAGTCTGCCAACTGAAGCGGCCCCATCGGATGAGCCATTCCTAATTTCATTACCGTATCAATTTCTTCAACTCCCGCAACACCATTATAAAGCGTTTCGATAGATTCGTTGATCATCGGCATCAGAATTCTATTGGCTACGAATCCTGGGTAATCGTTCACTTCCACAGGAACTTTTCCTAATGTTTTGCTCATTTCATAAATGGCATCAAACGTTTCCTTAGAAGTAGAATATCCTTTGATGATTTCAACCAGTTTCATGATAGGAACCGGATTCATAAAGTGCATTCCGATTACTTTATCTGCTCTTTTTGTGGCCGCAGCGATTTTAGTAATGGAAATAGAGGAAGTATTAGTAGCCAGAATACAGTTTTCAGTAGCAAATTCATCCATTTGTCCGAAAATTTTCAGTTTCAATTCCTGGTTTTCAGTAGCCGCTTCCACGATAAGATCTGCAGATCCTACAGCATCCTGAAGCGCTGTGAAAGTGGTGATATTTCCTAAAGTTTCAGCTTTTTGTTCTTCTGTAAGGTTTCCCTTTGCAATTATTCTGTCAAGATTGGTAGTAATGGTTTTTAACCCTCTGTCTAAAGCTTCCTGAGATACATCTACCAAATTCACTTTAAACCCGCTTTGTGCAAAAGTATGTGCAATACCATTCCCCATGGTTCCAGCTCCGATAACTACAATGTTTTTGATCATTTTAATTTTTCTTTTTTATAGATAGTTAAATTATTTAATTGGTTTAATTTTTCTTTACTTAAAGATTGAGTCGGCGTGAAAAATACAGATCCGTCACTACTGAGGTTTCTTTTATTATTCTGCGAGGTTACCGTTTCTTCAAGGCCTTTTATGAATTGTTTTCTTTGGGATTTTGAAAGCGCATCAATTCCGATAAAAAGCTTGAACTCACCTTCTCTTCCAAGCCCTGATTGTCTGTAGACTTCAATGGGTTTTCTTTTGTTTTTGCTTTGAAAAGTTTCAATATAGGTCATTACAGGGATTGTGGATGGAGTTCCGCAACACACGCTGTTATAATCCAGATAAAGATACGTTTTACTCTTCTGCGCAAAGAAAAATGTGCAGGTGAAAATTCCTAATATTAAAAATGTTTTTTTCATTTTGTCGGTTTTAAAATTAAGCTTTAAATTTTACTTATTAAAATAATCCCAGACAGTCTTTGAAATATCCGAAATCATTTTGCAGTTGACAGCATCCGTTTCCATTGAATTACTGACAAATACAGCTATTGCATAATGCTTGCCATTTGGTAAAGTAATGATCGCAATTTCATTTTCGGCCCCTGTTAAACCTTCTTTATTTTTTCCTGAAGCTCCCGTTTTTCTCGCTACAGGAGTGTTTTTAGGAAGCTGTTCGATTAATTTGTTGAGTCCTGTTGAGGTAGATAACATAACTTTCATCAAATAATCTGTCGATTTTTTCGATAATAGTTTTCCGTCGTAAAATTTTTTCAATACATCTGTTGCAGAATTCATGGTGCTGTAATTTTCATACTGAACATTCCAGTCTTTATGCATAGCTTCTTCATTGTACTTAATCTGAAAGCCTTTTACCCCTTTAGAATCCATAAACTTCTGAACAGTTTGAGTGCCTCCCAATAGCCTCAACAGAATATCACATCCATTGTTGTCACTTTTTGCAACGGTCATCTCAAGAACTTCGCTCAGTGGAACTTCTACACCTCCGTTAGGATATTTGTCGCGAAGAGGTGACCATGTATTTTCCAGTAAATTAGATTTATCCAATACTATTTTTTGATCTAAAGAAAGCTTTCCTTTATCTACAAAATCTAAAACTGCTGCTGCAATATGAAATTTGAACACACTTTGCATGGGCAGCTTTTTGTCTGCGTTTTTATTGTATTTAAAACCATTTTCAAAACCCAGCACGGAAACACCTACTGTCGCTTTTTTATCTTTGATAATGGAATTGATTTTTTGATCCAAAACGGATTGCTGAGCGAACATAAACGCTGAAATCAGAAGGAAAAGCAGACTTATCTTTTTCATATAATAGAGATTAAAAAATCCTTCTTAATTTCTAAGAAGGATTGTATTCAAATATAATAAATTAATTTACATCGAGCGTCCGAAAGCAGCAAACATCATCCATAAAATCATAAGAATATAAATTCCGATCATTACAATGGTTAGAATTCCTATAAACTTGTAATGCGATTTAATGTACTCGAAGGAAGAGGTTAGGCTTGATTGATTATTTGTACGTATCGCATTCTTCATATTAGAAGCAAACTTATACAAGTAATTAATTGGCACGAAATAAAATCCTGCAACAATAAAGTAAAAAATACTTACAAAGGCACCACCACCCAAAGGCGCAAAACTTGCCGATGTACTCGTTGATGCACCTATTACCAATACAAATAAAGCTACAATTACCATAAGCCCGATGCCGATAAACCCTAGAATAGATAAAAAAGTAGCCCATTTTGCGGTTTCCGCAAGAAACTCTCTTGAAATTCTGTCGATTCTTAACTCCTCAAATTGTTCGAAAGGAGAATTTGTTTCCATCATAATTATTTAATTTTTCGGCAAAATAATTAAAATTATTTTAACTCTGCCCTATAAATCTTAAATTTATTTTACTTCAAAAGATTTCAGGTTTACTCCGTCATTTTCGAAATAGATTCTGATTTTATTTTCTCCTTTTTTAAGGTTGATTCCTTTCACAGAAACTATTTTCCAGATTTCATTTCCTCCGGTTGAATTTAATGAAACGGCAGCCAACTGCTTTCCGGAAGCATCTTCAATCCTGATTTTTGCAGTAGTATTGCTTGCATAATTGATGTCGAAAGTATAAGTTCTGCTGTCTTTTGCATTAATGGTATATTGCAGCCATTCTCCATTTTCTGTTTTTCCGACATAATATTGGTTGTCATTTGTTTTGTAAATATCAACTCCGTCGTTTCGCAACTGATTTCCCGAGTTCCATTCAGACCTTTTTGAAGCATCACTTACCCAAAGATTGATGAAATCTTTATCTAAGTAAGCAGCGCCCATTCTTCCCAAATCATAATCTGTAGCCAGGATTTTTCCCGGAGCCTGAAGATTTTTAAAAGGTTTTGTAGAGCTGTCTTTAGTCTGTCTGAACATGGCATCAATTACATCATTTTTAATCTCAACATTATTGAATTTATAATTATCTGCAATCTGCATTAAAGTTTTTTGGGCAAACTCTTTTGACGGTTTTTCACCTCCGTTTTTCCAATAGTCTAATAATTTCTGATATTCCGGGGTGATTTTCACATTGGTGATTCCTGCAATATTATCGATCTTTTTCATCGGCCAGAATGCATACCCAATATTATGCTTGTCTAAAAGCTGGATAAGTTCCGTAAACCATACGTTCGAGTTTTCCCCTGTTTCTCCCAACCAGATTGGAATGTTATGCTTTTCTCTTAAATCTAAAGCAAATTTTAACGTTGCATCGTCATTGTAATTCCAGTATTTATGAAAACTGAATGCCATATTGTTATCCCAAAGCGGAGTTAAGCCATTGTAGTTATTTCCCCAACCGTTTCCTTCGATAATGATGATGTGTTTTTTATCAACCGTACGGATGGCTTCTGTAATTTCTTTTTGGAGTTTCCAAAGGGGGGCATTAGACATTTCGTCTGTTCCGTTGGGGTTTTTTCCTGTGAAATTAATATTCGGTTCATTAATTAAATCATAGCCTCCGATCCACGGTTCATCTTTATATCGTTCCGCCAGTTTTTTCCAGAGAGCAATTGTTTTTTTCTGGTTTTCTTCGCTGTCCCAAAGTGAAGGTTTAGTTTTATCATTGTCGGAAATATTAACGTCATTTCCTTGTCCTCCGGGTGCAGTATGAAGATCCAAAATCAGGTACATTTTGTTGGCTGCACACCATTTTAGAAGATCGTCGGTCATTTTAAAACCCTCTTCCAACCAGGTATTTTGTCCTTTTTTAGGTTCTTTTTCAATAGGCAAAGTATACAGGTTATAATGCATAGGAAGTCGGATTGAGTTAAATCCGGCCTTCTTCAGAAAATCAATATCCTGTTTTGTGATCCCGTTTTTCAGGTAAGCAGCATAGAATTCATTCATTCCGTCTTCACCGATCAGCTCAGCTATTTTTTGTTTGATCTTGTATTGAGGGCCTGCAAAATCTGCAGTTTTCAGCATATAGCCTTCCTGCAGCATCCATCCTCCCAAACCGAGGCCTCTTAATTGAACATTTTCTCCTTTGTCGTTTACAATTTTCTGACCATTGGTCTTTAAAAGTTGTGATGTCCCAAATTGAGACAATAAAAAAGCGGATAGAAGGATGGCTCTTTTCATAGTAGTTTTAATTATTTAAATATTAGGGATTGTTTTAAGAATTAGAGTTTCTACAATGACAAATATATTTAAAAATTGTTGAATAAAAACTAAAACTCAAAGGACTTTGATAAAAAAATAGAGAAATTTTAAGATCCCTTAATTACTTAATTTTCTTAATGGTTTAAATATTTATGTAAAATTATTTTGAAGCTAATTCAAAAAAAAACGGGCTTTAGCCCGTTTGCATATGATATAAAAATTAATAAAATTTAAAAATTATGAAATCAGCTTCATAATCTCCAAAGCCACTTTCAACGCTTCTGTTCCGTCTTCAAGAGAAACTTCCACATTTTTATCTTCCATGATAGCATCTGCGAAAGAATTGAGCTCATCTAGGATTGCATTATTAGGCTGGATATTCGGATATTCAAATAAGATCTGATTCTTTTCTCCATCAGCGTTTTCAATAATCATATCGAATGGAGTAGGGTTTTCGGGGGCATCTTTCATTCGGATAACTTCTGCCTTCTTTTCTAAGAAATCAACAGAAATATAAGCGTCTTTCTGGAAGAAACGGCTTTTTCTCATCGCTTTCATAGAAATTCTTGAAGTCGTAAGGTTAGCAACACATCCGTTTTCAAATTCTATTCTTGCATTGGCGATATCCGGAGTTTTGCTTACCACACAAACACCGCTTGCATGAATGTTTTTAACCTTGGATTTTACAATACTTAATAGGATATCCAGATCATGAATCATTAGATCCAGTACTACAGAAACATCTGTTCCACGAGGGTTGAATTCTGCCAGTCTGTGGATTTCTATGAACATCGGATGTTGAATGTAATCTTTAGCTCCGATAAAAGCCGGATTATATCTTTCAACGTGCCCAACCTGAGCTTTGATTCCATTTTCACGACATTTATAAAGAATTTCTTCAGCCTGCTGCAATGTCTGGGTTACCGGTTTTTCGATGAAGAAGTGAAGTTTCTTTTCAATGGCTTTTAATGCATAATCGTAATGATAAATAGTGGGCGTTACAATATCCAGCATTTCGATTTTTTCAAGCAATTCATCAAAATTTTCAAAATATTTGTATCCGAATTCGGCTTCTAATTTTTTTCCGTTTTCTACATCCTTATCATGAAATCCTACAAATTCATACTTATCAGACTGATTCAGAAGACGTAAATGTATTTTTCCTAAATGTCCGGCACCTACCAAACCTGCTTTTAACATAGCTGTATTAAATTTTTGTAAAGATAATAAAGAAGTTATATTTCGAAGGGCAGAATTTAATTTTTTGTGGATAAATCTTTTGCGGAATCTCGAAAATCTAATATCTAATTTCTTATTTTTGTGACATGCAGGATTCGTTTGTACACAAGGGAAAAAGAAAGATTTTGATTGATTATCTTCGGAATAGGATGGGAATTTCGGATGAAAATGTACTTTCGGCAATGAATGAAGTTCCGAGACACCTTTTTATTGAAAGCATTTTTGAAGACTTCGCTTATGAAGATCGTGCTTTCCCTATTTTGGCCCATCAGACGATTTCACATCCGTCTACTGTAGCGGAACAATCTGAACTTTTACAAGTAAAGCCGGGCGAAAAAGTCCTGGAAATAGGAACTGGCTGTGGTTATCAGACGGCTGTTTTACTGGCGATGAAAGCTCACGTATATACGGTGGAAAGACAAAAAGATCTCTTCGATTTTTCAAAGAAAAAACTTCGCGAAATGCATCTATTTCCAAAGTTTCAAAGTTTTGGAGATGGTTTTGCCGGACTTCCTACTTTTGCACCTTTTGATAAGATTATTGTAACCTGTGGCGCATCAATCTTACCCACAGAGTTACTGAAACAGCTGAAAGTGGGCGGAAAAATGGTCATCCCACTAGGACCAACCGACGAACAGGTTTTATTCAGATTCACAAAAGTATCGCCTACCGAATTTGAAAAAGAAGAATTCGGAGCGTATAAATTTGTACCGATGTTGGGAAGCACCAATCAGTAATTTTCGCGGTAAACATAACTACTTTTTAAACATTCTCTGTCATTCTGAATGAAACAAAGTGGAATGAAGAATCTTTTAATATTATAGATTCTTCCTACGTCAGAATGACAAAAAAGAATTTTTGAGTTACCGGTCTAAAATATCAGTTCTGTAAAGGAATTTATTATTGATGTAATTGTTTAATTTTATGAGATCATTAATAAATAAAAATATGAATTCTGATATTCAACAATACATTGAATCACAAACAGAATCTGACCAAAAGATATGTTTAAAACTCTCCGAGATCATTAATGAAAATCTAATAGAAGCCGAATCAAAAATATGGCATGCACATCCTGTCTGGTTTTTAGATGGAAATCCGATTGTAGGTTATAGCAAGCAAAAGAAAGGAGTCCGGCTAATGTTTTGGAGCGGAAAATCTTTTAATGAAGAACTCTTAAACGTTTATGGAGGAAAATTTCAGGATGCTTCTGTCTTTTATAATGACGTTTCTGAAATCAATGTAGAAGATCTAAAAAGATATCTCGAAAAATCTGAGAAAATTCAGTGGGATTATAAAAATATAGTGAAAAGAAAAGGGCAATTAATTCAAATAAAAAAATAATTTTTGATAGGTTCGGAATGATAATTGGATTCAAAACAGAACTAATCTTTTAAATCTTATTATCATGGACACAAACAGATTTAAAGCATCACACGACTTCAGCAATATCCAGAAAAATCTTTCTCATAACAGAAGATATCAAGCGACAAGTCATTCTCAGCAAGCCGATATGAAAAACCAAAATCAGGAATCATCAAAAAATGGTTTCGTGACTCATGCTCCAAAAACAGTGAAAGAAGTTTGGGCAGAAATTCAGGAAATGAATTCCAGATCTGGGAATAAACATAAATGATGATAAAAATAATTTTTAATATTAAAGTTAGAAAAACCTTGCTTTTAACAGGAGTAAGGTTTTTTATTTGAAAGACAACCGAAATTAATTACAAAATAGAATGAAGGTATTCGTAAACAAGAGGATTCCGGAAATCGGAATTCACATGCTGAAAGATGCAGGATGGGAGGTTTTTATCCCTGAACATGAAAATTTATCTCACGATGAATGGCTAAGTTATTGTAAAAGCCACGATGCTATTTTAAGTGTTGGAGCTGAATTTAAATATGATAAAGATTTCTTTACAGAATGTCCGAATATAAAGGCAATTGCATTATACTCTGTCGGTTTTGATCATGTGGATATTCAGGAAGCAAACCATAGAAATATTCCGGTCGGAAACACGCCGGATGTTTTAAGTAAAGCGACCTCAGATGTGGCATTTTTATTAATGCAATCGGTTGCAAGGAGAGCAAGCTACAATTTCGAAAAAGTAAAATCCGGAAATTGGGGAGATTTTGACCCTTTACACGCTCTGGGACAGGAGTTATATGGTAAAACATTAGGAATTTTTGGCTTAGGAAGAATCGGTTTTGAAATGGCAAAAAAGTCAAGGAAAGCTTTTGACATGAATATTATTTATCATAATCGGAATAAAAACGAAGAGGCCGAAAATGAATTGGGTGCAACTTATGTTTCCTTCGAAGAATTGATTGCACAGTCTGATGTTTTAAGCGTTCACGCTAATTTCAGACCTGAGCAAAAGGAACTTTTCAACACTTCAGTATTTGAAAAAATGAAAGAAAACGCGATCTTCATTAATACAGCCAGAGGAGGTTTTCATAATCAGAAGGATCTGTATAATGCACTTGCAGAAAAGAAAATCTGGGGAGCAGGACTAGATGTTACGAATCCTGAACCGATTTTTAAAGAGGATCCTATTCTGGAGCTTTCCAATGTTTGTGTCCTTCCGCACATCGGTTCCGCAACGATAGAAGCAAGAAGCGGAATGGCCAAATTAGCTGCAGAAAACCTGATTGCTTTTTCAAAAGGAGAGAAAATGCCGGCCTGTGCAAACCCTGAAGTTTATTCTCAGAATTCTTAGCAACTTGGAATTATTTTTGTTTACCTTTATACAACCACTAAATACAAGAATTATGATACCTGAAAATAGCGAACAAGAACAAGAAAGAAGATTAGAACAGCGGGAATACAAGTCAAATGAAGACATTTTTAACCGTGAAAGACATATTCCGCTCGATGGAGATGGAAAACCCATAGAAGAAGATGAATTCTATGACAGTTTAGACAGAGGGCTGGATATTCCGGGAGTAGATGACGATGATGAAATGGAGGAGATCGGAAGTGAAGACGAAGAAAATAACTATTGGAGCCTAAGTGATAATGAAGATGACCACGAAGAGGAAAACGATGATGTTTTGACTTAAATAATTTACTGATTATAAAAACAAGCTTTACTTAATAAGTAAGGCTTTTTTTGTTATTATTCAAAATACAAATGATTATGTAATAATTATATAGATTTTTTGCATGGTATTTAATATAAATAAATGTTTATTATTGAATATTCTATAAATAAAAGTGGTAAATTTATCATATGTTAGTGATTAATTATTTTAGCTTATGATGAATATTTTACGAATTTTATTCTTATTCATTAGTGCTTTAAGCTTCTCTCAGGCTCCGGTAAATGTGAAAGTGAAAGATGCAGCAGGAAATGAAAGCTTCAATGTTACCTGTACTAATGATCTCGATGCAAACGGCTGCATAGCACTTCATGTGGAATATCCTATGCTCAAGCAGACTACAAGTTATGAAGCTACTCAGGAGACCTACAATCCTCCGATTCCGATGAATCAGGGAACGTCACTAAATGCCAATTATGATGATCTTTTCGCTGCAAAACTGGATTTACCTTTCAAATTTTGTTTTTATAATCAATATTTCGAAGCGCTTATTGTAGGTTCAAACGGAATGGTAACTTTCGATTTGAACCAGTTGGGAAATATCAATTATCCGAATGTTCAGTGGCAGAATCCAAGTACGAGCCTTCCGAAAAATTCGATTTTCGGGGTATATCATGACATGGTTTTTTCATCAGGTGATACTTCGGAAATTTATTATTCAACAATTGGAACGGCGCCTTTCAGAAAGTTTGTCATCAACTTTTTTGATGGGAGAGTTTCGGGCTGTACAGACCGGTCTTCATCACAAATCGTTTTGCATGAAACGACTAATGTAATTGAAGTCTTTGTTGAAAAAAAGCTGCTCCCTTGTCCGACGAGGAAGTTTGAAAATGCACTCATTGGAATAAGTAATAATGACGGAACTCAAGGAGTTTCTCCGGCGGGCAGAAATACAGGAGTTTGGCAGGCTATGCAGGAAGGATGGAAATTTAATCCGCTTGGAAATGTAATTCAGCCCAACATTACCTGGACAAATTCTGCGGGACAGACGGTAGGAACAGGAATTCAGACTACGGTTTGCCCGACTGAGAATGATGTTTATACAGCGAATGTTAAGTTTAATATTTGTGGAAACAGTGATCTGACAATAACCGATGATTTTCCGTTAACTTTTGATCCGACCTATCCGGCTGCGAAAAACTATACCCAAAATTTCTGTGGAAATACGTCCGTTAATCTTACTTTAAATAGTTTCAATGCTAATGTAACTTCACAAAATCCGGCGAATTTTACCTTTAGTTATCACTCGAGTTTGCAGGATGCGCAAAATAATGTCGGTGCTTTGCCAAACAATTTTACATTAGCAAATAACACCATTTTATATGTAAGAATTCAAAATCCAACAATGCCAACCTGTTATCGTGTAGCAGTTTTAACTTTAAATTTATTAAGTAAAAGCTTAATTAAAGATACTGTAGAACTGTGCGACACCAACAATGACGGAGTAGAGCAGAACTATAATTTAAGCCTGTTAAATCCTGAACTTTTCGTTGCCGGAACAACGGGAATTACTTATTTCAATACTCAATCTGATGCTCAGAATAATATAAATGCGATCACTACAGCAAATATTACAATAAGCACGAATCTTTGGGTAAGGCTTCAGGAAGGAGCTTGTACTTATATTTTAGGGCCAGTTCATTTTCAGTTTAAACCAGGTGTAAATCTGAATTCTCCTATCAATTTTCCATATACGATTTGTGATATTAATGCAGATAATCAGGAACCTTTTGATTTTACATTAAATATCGGCCCGTTAATTTCAATACAAACCGGAGCCGTTTTTACAGTTTACAATACCTATGATGAAGCTTATAACGGAAACGGAAGTGTTGTAAATACTATAAAAGAAGGAATTTATATACTCTATATAAGAGTTCAGGTTCCGAATGGTTGCTTTGCAGTTGCAACAGTGAATATGAATGTTACTTTCACAAAAATTCTTGCTAATGAAAAGAATGAATATATCTGTTTTAATGGAACAGATGATATCAGCATTAATTTAAATACACTTTCAAACGGAATGCTGATTTCTCCTGCAACTGTTCCTGTGACTGAATTTTACAACAGTTCTGCTGCTGCCAATTTGGGAACAGGATCAATCAGTCCGAACCAAACCATTACGACAGACGGAAATTTTGTGACACAGACCTATTTTGTCCGGTTTGAAATTTCAGATCAGTGTTTTACAGTAAGACCAATTACGGTGAATTTGGTTCATCCGGTAATTGTTCAGTCCAGTTTTGCAATCTGTGATTTTAATAATGATAATTCGGAAAATGTACAATTATCTCAATATTCATCAGCAATTGTCGGAAACCAGAATGCATCGGCAATTTTTTATCCTACTTTGGCAGATGCAACCAATGGAACAAACCCGATTACCAATCTTACGGTTACAGGAACACAGCAGATTTTCGTTAAAATTAATTCGTATAACTGTCAGCAGATTTATCCGGTGAATCTAAGCTTAACATCTACTCCAATTGTGAATTCTCCTGTGAATATTACTTTAAATAATATTTGTGACAATAATAATGACGGAAGTGAAATTTACGATTTAACGCAGGCTCAGCCCCAGATTACTTCTGCTGCAAATGTAAGTTTTACGTATTATGTAAATTATGATCCGGCAACCCATACTTTTTCTAATGAAATCACAAATCCGACACAATTTGTAGTTACAGCAGGAAATGCAACGGTTTTTGTGAAGGTTAAATTAAATAATGGCGAATGTTTTTCAGTTGCCCAGATCAACATTCACATGACGTTTTTACCACCAGTAGTTTTAAACAGTGCGAATTTAAATACATGCGATGAAGATTTTAATTTAAGCGAAATCTTTCAGCTGAATGATGCGATCCCGCAATTGTTTATTCCGTCACAAAATACACAGCCGTTGTCTGATATGACGATTTCATATTATAATACACAAGCTGATGCCAATGCCGGAAATCCGGCAAATCAGATCGGGACTTCAATTACGACGAGTATTTCTTCAATTCAGGTTTGGGCAAGATTCCAGTCACAGACGACAGGTTGCTATTCGGTTGCGCCCATTCAGCTGAATACTTATTTTCCTCCAAAAGCCATCAATTCTACCATTACGGTTTGTGATGAAAATTTAGATGGAAGCTATGAAGTGAATTTATTGAATTTTACAAATTTAATGGTTGATATTCCGAATCCTGCGAATTCATTTACCTTCTATCTGACTCAACAAAATGCACAAAACGGAACAAATCCGATTGCAAATCCGTCTAATTATTCTGCAAATCCTTTCCCTGCACAAATTTGGGTGAAAGTTCAGAATATTCCGGGTTGTGATGATATTGCGACGATTAGTTTTGTTTTTGGAAATAAAGTGACTTTACAAAATAACGGGCCTTTTCAGTTAGAAACCTGTGATACAGGAAATGATGGAATCGAGATTGTTAATTTAACGCAATTTCAGTCACAAATTTATACAGGAACGAACGTTACGTTCACTTATTATCCGACTTTAGCTGATCTTAATGCTGGAACAAATGCAATCTCAACGCCTGGAAATTTTAGTTATAATCAAGCTTCAGGCTCAAATATTGTTTATGTAAAAGTGAGTGTTCCCGGTTTTTGCCCAAGTATTGTAGAAATTCACTTAACTTTAAAGAAAACTCCGGTTTTTGATATCCCGACACAATATTTCTGTCCGGAAGGCTCCTTGGATTATACGGTTCATATTGAAGGGTATACCATTGTAAGTTATGTTTGGACAAACCCTTCAGGCCAAGTAATTTCCACTACGGATACCATTACAGGAATTACAACAGTTGGAACTTACACCCTTACTGTAACGGCAAGCAACGGCTGTTCTTACACCGAAACTTTTGAAATAAAATATTTTGAAGTTCCTGTAATCGGACAAATTGAAATTAAAGGAACGACCGCAACAGTTCATGCAACAGGCTCGAAACCAATCTTATATTCTATTGATGGAATGACGTGGCAGGCAAGTAATATTTTCTATAATCTGCAGACCGGAATCATTACTTTCTATATAAAATATGCAGGCAGCGACTGTATTGTGAAACAGCAAAGTGTAATTTTAGATATTAAAAATGCCATCACACCAAACGGAGATGGATTAAATGATCACTGGATTGTTAAAAATCTTCAGGTTTTCGGAGATAAAATGTCGACCGTAAAAATCTTTGATCGTTATCAGGTATTGGTTTTCGAACAGAGTTCAAACAAACAATTCTTCTGGGACGGAACAATTAAAGGCAGACCTGTTCCGACATCAAGTTATTGGTATGTGATTACCCTTCCGGATGGTAGAACCTTTACAGGATGGATCTTAGTGAAAAATAATAATTAATTGTAAAGATATTTACAAACAAAAGCCTCATCGAATTTTCGATGAGGCTTTTTATTAACCACCCCGTCAAAAATTCTCACGAATTTTCGCCACCAGAGGAGGGGGAACTTTGAGTACGAAAACAGTTTCGTCAGAGTGTTTTTCGAAGTGAAATGGAGAAAAATGTATCGAGAACTTTTTAGAAAATAACTACATTTATATTTTTATCATTTTATGAAAGTACTTTTTACAAAATATGTATTCGTTTTATTTCTATTACCGGTTGTTGTAATTTTCTTAGCAATAGTATTATTTTTTGAATCAGGTGAGAGTTATGGGATTAACAGAACTATAAGTTTTTCCGGAATAGGAAGTGTTTTGTTTAACCCAATATATAACTCGACTGCATTTTTTATAACATATTTCTTATCATTTTTCACCTATTTAGTGATATTCATTATTCGAAGACGGACTCATTATCAGTGGTCTTTACTTCATTTTTTATTTTTTACGATTAATTTTACTGTACTCTGCCTCAATGCGGAAAACGGTTTTTTAATTCCTTTGTCAGTAATTTGTTTCATATTTTTTATTTTGAATATCTTTAAAACCACAAAAAATCTATCAACTATAAATATAATCGACAATAAATGACTTTCCAGGAACAGATACAACAAGGCATTCCAAGCCAGTTACCACCATCCAGACCTTACGAAACCAATATCAATCATGCTCCGAAGCGTAAAGAAATTTTAGGGGATGAAGAGAAAAAATTAGCCCTGAAGAACGCTTTACGTTATTTCGAACCTCAGTTTCATGCAGAATTGCTGCCTGAATTTAAAGAGGAATTAGAGAAATACGGAAGAATTTATATGTATCGTTTTCGCCCGGAATATGAAATGAAGGCGAGACCGATTTCTGAATATCCGGGGAAATCTGAACAGGCAAAAGCGATTATGCTGATGATTCAGAACAATCTGGATTATGCAGTAGCGCAGCACCCTCATGAGCTGATTACCTATGGAGGGAATGGTGCGGTGTTCTCTAACTGGGCACAGTATCTTTTGACCATGAAATATCTGTCTGAAATGACAGACGAACAAACGTTGGTCATGTATTCAGGGCATCCGATGGGATTGTTCCCCTCTCACAAAGATGCGCCGAGAGTGGTCGTAACCAACGGAATGATGATCCCGAACTATTCCAAACCGGATGACTGGGAGAAATTCAATGCTCTTGGTGTGACACAATACGGGCAAATGACAGCAGGAAGTTATATGTACATCGGTCCGCAGGGAATTGTTCACGGGACTACGATTACCGTTTTAAATGCTTTCAGAAAAATCAATAAAGAGCCTAAAGGCGGACTTTTCGTAACTTCAGGATTGGGAGGAATGAGCGGAGCTCAACCGAAAGCAGGAAATATTGCAGGCTGTGTTACGGTTTGCGCTGAGGTGAATCCAAAAATTACCAAAATCCGTCACGATCAGAAATGGGTGAATGAAATCCATGAAAACCTTGATGAGCTGGTAGCAAGAGTAAGAACAGCCCAGGAAAACAAAGAAACCGTTTCTCTGGCGTACCTTGGAAATGTGGTTGAGGTTTGGGAAAAATTCGATCAGGAAAATTTAAGAATCGATATCGGTTCAGATCAGACTTCGCTTCACAATCCGTGGGCAGGAGGATATTATCCTGTCGGGCAAAGTTTTGAGGAGTCCAATATAATGATGGCGGAGAATCCTGAATTATTCAGGGAAAAAGTTCAGGAGACATTGAGAAGACACGCTGCAGCGATTAATAAACATACGGAAAAAGGAACTTATTTCTTCGATTACGGAAATGCTTTCCTGTTGGAAGCTTCTAGAGCCGGGGCCGATGTAATGGCAGAAAACCCTACGTTGGGAAGAGAATTTAAATTCCCGTCCTATGTTCAGGATATTATGGGACCTATGTGTTTCGATTACGGTTTCGGGCCGTTCCGTTGGGTGTGTACGAGCGGAAAGCCGGAAGATTTACAGAAAACTGATGATATTGCCTGTGCCGTGTTGGAAGAAATTCAGCAGAACTCTCCGGAAGAGATCCAACAGCAGATGAAAGACAATATCCAGTGGATCAAAGGAGCGCAGGAAAACAAGCTTGTGGTAGGTTCACAGGCGAGAATTTTATACGCGGATGCGGAAGGAAGAATGAAGATTGCAGAAGCTTTCAATAAAGCGATTAAAAACGGGGAGATCGGACCGGTAGTATTGGGTAGAGACCATCACGATGTTTCGGGAACGGATTCTCCGTACAGAGAGACTTCCAACATCTATGACGGATCAAGATTTACGGCAGACATGGCCATCCATAACGTAATTGGTGACAGTTTCCGTGGGGCAACCTGGGTTTCTATTCACAATGGAGGCGGTGTCGGTTGGGGAGAAGTGATCAACGGTGGTTTTGGAATGTTGCTGGATGGAAGCGATGATGCCGACAGAAGATTAAAATCGATGCTGTTCTGGGATGTCAACAACGGAATCTCAAGACGAAGCTGGGCTAGAAATGAAGGCGCTATTTTCGCGATTAAAAGAGCCATGGAAGCAGAACCGAACTTGAAAGTAACGCTTCCGAATTTTGTGGATGAAAATCTTTTTTAATTTGATAATTTAAATAAATCAGCTTATAATGAACTTTCACAATCAGTTTACAACAGCATACTTTTTAATTGTACTTTGTGTTTTAACGATTGCTAATTTTGTAGTGATAAGACAAAGAAAACTGAGCTGGAAGTTGCTGTTGGATTGGAAAATCATTTTATTCACGCTGATCATTACATTTTTAGGGTTATTATATACAGAAATTTCTGTATCGAAAGATTGGAAAATTGAGACATACGGATTTCCTAAGTATTTTTATTTGAAAAAATCATCAATTGGAAAAGATAATTTTTTAAGCTTTGGGATTGTAAGATTTCATTTTATCAATTTTGTCCAAAACTTTATTTTATTTTATCTCTTAGTAAATTTGATTTGGATAATAAAAACAAAAAAAAGGAATAAAATTTATTAAATCAATAAATCATTTGTTACTTTAAATAGCTTTTTGAGGAAAGTGAATTAGAAGTTAATCATTTTAAAATAATAAAACCTGCTGTGAGGCAGGTTTCATCTTTTATGACAATGTGGATCGTAATCTGTGCTTTATTTTTGTTTTCTTAAATATTCAACTCCGCAATATATTTTTTTTGTCATAATTTTTCTAAGATTCTTGTTGTCAATTCTTTGGCATCTTGAAATTCATGTATCAAAAAGCTCAAAACTTCAACAAGTTGATTTTTAGCTTCTTTAAAAAAAGAAAAGTTATGTGTGGGTGTGTTTTTGAGAGTTTTTCTCAAGTTTATATATTCCGACACTGCAGAATCAATTTGATTTGGGAGTTGCTTAAAATTTACTTTGAGAGTTTCCTTCGAGGCGACATATTCAGATAATATGGAATTAATTTGGATAGGGAGTTGTGTCATATTACCGTCAGCAAATTCTTCTAATTTTAAGATAAAAGTATATTGAGTAATTAGAAATTTTTCAAAAGAAGTAATTCCTACTGAATATAATTGTGAAAATAATTCAACTTCAGTTTCGATTCTTTTTGTAGTTATATTCATTGTTCTTGATATGCCTTTGTATAAAATTGAAAATTCAGTTATAGCGTTTGGTGTATTTTTCAAGCTGAGTTCTTTTAATTTATCACCCATATTAATTGTTTCTTTGGTTTGCTTTTCAATTATTGCTGCTATATTAAATAGGCAATCTGTTGCATTATTAAGTGATCTTAAATCTTCAATTATGTCTTTTATATCATTAGAATCTACTCTACCACGATATATATCAAATCTTTTATCATTTTTTACAGATGCAATTTTAGCAAGTCTCTTTTCTGATTTTTCGTTAAACTCTTGTTTAAAAGGAATTTCAATTTTCCAACTTTTTTTATTTCTTTTTAGATTAGTCTCTGTTATTTCTTGCCAATATGTTTTTCATTCTTCTGGAATATGTGCTATAAGAATGATTGGTATACTAAGATTTAACCAATAATTATAATGTATACTAGTAACATAATGAGATAATCCTTTTTGAGTTTTATAGAAATTTCCTGAACCACTTTTAATTTGAACGGCTATAAACTTCCCGGTTGGTTCATCATTTTCAACTTGTTCAATTATAGCATCTAGCCCTACATCAACAATTGGTTGTTCACGGAATATCCATCCAAGATTTTGAATTACAATTTTTTCAGTTTCATTAACTCCTAGTCTTTCAGTTGGATTATATCTATTCATAACTTTATTTACTACCATTTGTATAAGGTATTAATACCTATTAAGATTTTCAAATATAATAATCTGTAACAAATTCTATATTAAATAAAAATAATTTCAGTCAAGCAAGTATGTCTGAAATTAAAATTTCTTATAAACAAACTTAATTTAAACCAAATACACATTATATTTACCATTAACAGCCTAATTTATAAAAAATACACTTTACATTTCTTTAAAACAGTATTGTTTGCGATCAAATACAATTATATTTTATTTCCAATAATATTATTTATGAATAAATACTAATTTTTTATATTTGTTTTAAGGAAATAGTTCCTTATTTAATAATAAAAACATAAATTACGTATGAAAATTACATTAGCAAGGCTAGGTACCAGAGACCTTGCCACCTTAGCCCAAAGAATTATTTCAAACATTCAGTCAGGGAAATATCCTGTGATTACCAATCATCCTCTTACTGCAACTTTGGCGGCTTCATTTACGGAGTATGATAAAGTGTACGCAAAACAGGTCTATAGCGGGAAAGGGAAAGATGTTGCTACGGCAGATCAGGAAAGGGATCTTGCCTATACCAATCTCAAGGCTTTCCTGAATGGGTATAGAAAACTTTCTACGGCGGCTCATTATCAGTCTGCTGAAGATCTGTACGGGATCTTTAAAAAATTCGGACTGGATCTGGATCGGCTAAGTTATTCCTCACAGACGGCTCAGATGAAAAAGCTGATCGAAGAACTGGAAACTTCCGAAAATCTTCAGAAAATTTCCCTTCTTTCTCTGGATGTAGCTTTTGCAGACATGAAAGCCAGGCATGAAGCTTTTGAAATCATTTTTGCAGATCAGGCAGAAGCCAATGCAGATCTTCGCCAGTTAACGAGTGCAACGGCTATTCGAAAAGTACTGGAGAAAAACCTGAAATCCTACCTTAATTTATTAACCGCAATGAAAGACGTCCCGGGATGGGAGCTTCTTTACAGCGATACGAACGAGCTGGTAAAGGCGGCAAAAAACTCGGAAACTAAAAGAAAAGATGAAAATCCATCTTAGATGATAAAAGACAATGCAGCATTGTGCTGAGTGTTTTATTTCCGTCAGCTCGAGTGTTTTTCCGAAGGAAAAATGTATCGAGAATTTTTATGTATATCATACCCAGGTTCCGATACAAAATTCTTTCAGAATTCCACCGAACTGACGGATTGTTTTTGAAATCATATAACTAAAAATGATATTTTTGGGAGATGAACTAATTAAGTTCAATCCAAATTGTCGCTTTGAGTAAGGAGTGAAAATGAATCCTATTGAGAAATTTTCCTCGAAAATTGCCTGAACTGACGATTAAAAACTAACCATAAAAATGAAAATCTTAAAGTTTATCCTTTTACTGTTTCCGATTTTAATTTTTACGCAAAACAGCCTTCCTGATTTGCGTTTAAATGATAATACCGATGTGAGTAATGATGTTCAAAAGCTATTGAAGCTTAAAGGGAATGAAATTGCGGTTTCTTTTTATACCAATGGCGGATTGGGGTATCAGTTTACTATCGATAATTTTATCTATAAGGAAAATGGCGATATTTTGCATTACAAGGACAAGATATATTTTAAAAGGGGTAAAAAGCATGAACGAAATAAGATCAAGATGAGTGAATCAGAAAAAACTGATTTAAAGAGCATTGTTCAGTCAGAATTTTTCAGAGATTTCACAAAATATACTCAGGCAGATTTCCGGTATTCGGAAAAAAATCATCAGATTTGCGCTACAGACAGTATTGACGATGCACCGGAAAATTTTGTCATGATCACCCAAAACGGAAAGCAAAATACGACCATGGTTTATTTGCCGAAAAATAATGCAAAATGCAGTGCTGAAGGCTCTCCTTTGATGAAATTTATTCAGTTGCATCAATTATTTGGGATTGAACTCGAGAGATAACTATAAAATTGGTATGAAAAAAATAGGAATTATTGGTTGTGGATGGCTAGGGAATCATATTGCGGAACATTTATCAGACCAATATGAAATCTTCCCAACTACCACTTCAGTATCCAAAATACAAGAATTTAAATCTAAAGGATATTTCCCGACCTTAGTCAGTTTTCCTGATGAAGCGGATGCTGAAATGAAACAATGGAGTGTTGTATCAATACTGGATGCGGTGATTATTGCTGTTCCCTTTTCAGGACTCAGGGGTTCACAAATTCCTATGACCGGAAAACGGGAGAACCTGATCCGTTTTCTTGGAGATTTTCAGGGGCAGATTTTTTATACCAGTTCAACGGGGGTATATCCGGATATTGAAAAGGAATTTACGGAGGACGATAAACCTGCATCTGAAGTGGAAAGTGAAAGCTTTATTCTGGAGAAATTTCCCCAGACCAATATTCTGAGACTGGGAGGTTTGATGGGAGGTGAAAGACTGTTGAAGAACTATACTATTTCCCATCTGGACCAGTTGGTGAATCATATTCATTATGCAGATATCTGTTTGGTTATTGAAAAAATGCTGAATAATCATTCGCAATCTAAAGTCTATAATATTGTAGCTCCGGTCCATCCGAATAAAGAAGAAATCATTAATGCACAGAAAAGCCTACCATACTCGGGAGAACGTACGGAAAAAGGAAGGCTTATTTCGTCTGAAAAACTCATCTCAGAGCTGGATTTTGAATTTCGGTATCCTGATCCGAGGTATTTTCATCTTTAAATAGCCCGTCATTCTTAATAAAAACGAGTATAGTATGTCATTCTGAACGGCACGAAGTGGAGTGAAGAATCTGTTGAATGGCAGAGATTCTTTGAACAACGTTCGCATTCCTGTAGGCTGTGTCAAATGTTTCCGAATAAATTCCTAATATAATCAACATATTTCATATCTTTCTATTAGAAAAACGAATAACCATAAGAAAGATACATTATGAAATTAACGATTCCAAAACCTTGTCACGAAAACTGGGACTCTATGACTTCCAACGAAAAAGGAAGATTTTGTGAAGTATGTACTAAAACTGTAAAAGACTTTAGTCTTAGTTCTGATGAGGAGCTTTATCAAGAAATGAGATTAGGTTCTGATATTTGTGGGAACTTTAGAGAAAATCAGCTTGAGAGAAATATAGCTTTATCTGTTTTGGGAAAAATGGCTTTAGGACTAATAGTGAGTGTAGGAGCATCAGTTACAGTGAACGGTCAAAAATTAAAGACAGAAGAACAAATCAACAAAATAGATTTAAAAAATGGATTTGATGGCTTTCGTAAAGTCAATGATACAATTGGTCGTTCTTATTGGCTGGGAACACCTTCGAAAGAAGATATAGAGTCTACTCAGCCAAAGATTTTTTTAGATGGGTTCAGAATTTCAGAAGATAAAATGAAGAAGCTTAATCGGGAAAATATAGAATCAATAGATATACTTGACGAAAAAGCGGCAACAGCAATCTATGGTAAAAAAGCTGAATATGGAGCAATTATCATTACTTCAAAGAAGAAACCTAAAAATAAATAAACCTTATTTCCAACCTTCTTTTGCAATAAAGCATCTTTATATGTAAAGAAGCTATTATGAAAATTACAATACCAACACCATGTCATGAAAACTGGAAAACCATGACCCGCGAAGAAAAAGGAAGATTTTGCTCTGTCTGTTCAAAAACGGTAAGAGATTTTACTGTTGCATCGGATGAGGAGATTATAGATGTATTCTCTAGCTCTACAGAGGAAATCTGTGGTAATTTCTACGAATCTCAGCTGAACAGAAATCTGCAGTATTCCTACATCAATTCTGTTTTACTAAAGTTTGCCGTAGGATTTATTCTTACAACAGGAGGTCTGGTTTCTTTACAGGCACAACAAAATGCGGCAGAAGATACCTTAAAGGTAAAAGAATTAGGTGGGATTGTACTCATTCCTAGTAGACATCATGCCTCAAACATGCTTACTGGAACCACGACTGTTGTATCGAAAGCTGATTTGATGGTTCATTCAAATAATTCCAGGACAGATGCTTCAAAATCAACCGGATTGCAGATGAATCAGATACCTCAAAGAAAAACAATTGATGCGATAAGGATTGGAGGAGCCAAGTCAAGTCTGAGGCAAGATCATCAACCTCTGGTTGTACTGAATGGAAAAGTGAGCGATTTAAAAAGTTTACAACAAATAGATACGGAGCTGATAGAAACTGTAAATACTTTGGACGGCGCTTCTGCGACCGCATTATATGGTTCAAAAGCCCTAAATGGTGTCATCGTCGTGACGACGAAAAAGAAATGGAAGGCTAAAAAGTAATTGAATGGTTTTCAAAGCAACACGAGATAACCAAATTAAGATGCTTCGGCTTTGCTCAGCATGATATCTTTACATAAAAAACTCCGGCAAAAGCCGGAGTTTTTCACTTATTTTAAAAGAAAAAGTTTAGTTTTTCACAGCTTTAATAGCTGCTTCATAATTCGGTTCGTGGGAAATATCGGCAACCTGTTCTTCATACACAATCTTTCCGGAAGGATCGATCACGACAACGGCTCTGCTCAATAATCCTTTCATTGCAGAATCTGTAATTTCTACGCCATATGTTTTTCCGAAATCTGAACGGAAATCAGAAAGCATGACCACGTTTTTAATTCCTTCTGCTCCACAAAATCTTTTCTGGGCAAATGGCAGATCTTTAGAAATACAAAGAACCACCGTATTCGGAATACTGGCAGCATCTTCATTGAAATGATGGACAGAAGCGGAACAAACACCCGTATCTACACTCGGAAAGATATTAAGAATAAGATATTTCCCTTTATAAGATTCCAGCGTCTGGTCTTTCATCGTGACATCTGTAAGGGTGAATTTGGGTGCAGGTTTATTGACAGCCGGTAATTTGGCGTAAGTATGAACGGGCTTTCCTCCGGCTAAAACCGTATTGGGAGTTTTAGAGTTTTGTGCCAAAGCAAACGATGAGAAAAATAGCAACGCACCGAAAACGAATTTTGAATACATGAATTTTATTTTTAAACAAAATTATTCTTTTTTCAATGTTCCAATATTAATTTTCTTTCAAATAGAGTAAATCTATTAAACGCCTCTTTTTAAAGTCGATTTTTCACTCTACCTTTATTCTATCAAAAGTTTATACTAATACTATTAAAAAAATAAAAGATTTATGAATTCAGCAAATACAGCATCATTTTATGAGATATTTAAAACCGAAAATGAAATCCCGGAAGAATATAAAGTTCCGGAAATTCACCAGAAAGTTTACCTGTTAAACGGTGAACTGGTAGAATGGAACGGGGAGGTTCAACATATTTATTCTCCTGTCTGCATTCCTACAGAAAACGGATTGGAAAGAAAATTATTGGGAAGCGTCCCGAACATCGGTCCTGATGATGCCATGAAAGTTCTTGATGCCTGTGTAAAAGCCTATGATAATGGGTTGGGAGAGTGGCCGACTATGTCTGTGGAAGGAAGAATTAAATGTATGCAGAAGTTTGTGTATTTAATGATTCAGCAAAGAGATCTGGTGATTAAATTATTGATGTGGGAAATCGGGAAAACACTGGCCGATTCTACCAAGGAATTTGACAGAACAGTAGATTATATCAATCAGACGATCGATGCCTTAAAAGATTTAGACAGAGAATCTTCACGTTTTCAACAGGCAGAAGGAACAATTGCACAGATCAGAAGAGCTCCGCTTGGTGTTGTTTTGAGTATGGGACCATTCAATTATCCTTTAAATGAAATTTTTACCACCTTGATTCCTGCTTTGATCATGGGAAATACAATTTTATTTAAACTTCCAAAGCATGGTGTTTTAGCACATTATCCTTTATTAAATGCATTTAAAGAAGCTTTTCCTAAAGGAACGGTAAATACATTGTATGGAAAAGGTTCGGAGATCATTACTCCGATTATGGAAAGCGGGAAGGTGAATGTTTTAGCATTTATCGGTTCCAGTAAAGTGGCAAATGGACTGAAAAAACTGCATCCGAAAGTTAATCGTTTAAGAGCAATCCTGAGTTTAGATGCTAAAAATGCTGCCATCGTTACAAAAAATGCAGACCTTGATGTGGCTGTAAGTGAATGTATTTTGGGTTCACTTTCTTTTAACGGACAAAGATGTACGGCTTTAAAGCTAATTTTCGTTCAGAAAGATGTTGCGGAAGCGTTCACACAAAAGCTGACCGCAGCTGTTTCGGCAATGAAGCCCGGGCTTCCTTGGGAAAAAGATGTGAAGATCACACCCCTTCCGGAAGTAAACAAGCCTCCTTATCTGAAAGAATGTATTGAAGATGCAGTATCAAAAGGTGCAAAAGTGCTTAATGAAAACGGAGGATTTACAGAAGAATCTTTTGTTTTTCCGGCAGTGGTTTATCCGGTAAATAGTGATATGAAACTGTATCATGAAGAACAATTCGGACCGGTAATTCCTGTGGTTCCGTTTGATGATATTGAAGAGCCTATCGATTATCAGGTGAACGCCGACCACGGAATGCAGGTAAGTATCTTTAGTGAAGATCCTGTTGAAGTGGCTAAGCTGATCGATCCTTTTGTCAATTTGGTAAGTCGGGTAAACATCAATTGTCAGGCACAGAGAGGACCCGATGTCTTTCCTTTTACAGGAAGAAAAGACAGTGCGGAAGGTACACTTTCCGTTTTTGATGCCTTGCGTTCATTCTCGATTCGTTCTTTGGTAGCAGCAAAAGTGACAGAATCCAATAAAGAACTTCTGAATACAATTGTAAGAGACCACGACTCTAATTTCCTGAGTACGGATTATATTTTTTAATTAAATAATTGATCATTAAAATAAAGCCCGCAATAATTAATTTTATTGCGGTTTTTTTGATTAATGAAATCAAAAATGGCATTGGAAAAGATATGTAATATTAAAATCTTATTGTAAATTACTTTTTATGTAGGTCGAAATGTAACAAATATTTAAAATTCCTACTAACTGAAACATAGCCTAATTTAATGTCTTTACTGGAAAAAGAATTCCTGGAAAAAATTGACAAGCATAAAGGTGTGATTTTCAAAATTTCCAAGATGTATATGGACAATCCCGACGATCAGAATGATCTCTATCAGGAGATCATTTATCAGGCGTGGAAATCCTACAGCGAATTTCAGAAAAAGAGCGAATTTTCAACATGGCTTTATAGAACGGCACTCAATACAGCTATTGTATTTTTACGAAGTGAAAAAAAACGTAGTTTTATCCAGCATCAAAGTATAGAAAATCTCAATATTCATCAGGAATCTTATAATGATACGGACGACAGGAATATGAAGATGATGTATGAAGCTATCCATCAGTTAAGTCCAATCGACAAAGCACTTATTTTTTTCTTTTTGGAAGATTTTCCGGGCAGAGAAATCGCTAAACAGTTAGGAATTACGGAAGTAAATGCAAGGGTAAAGCTTAATCGGGCAAAAGCTAAGCTGAAAGAGATAATTGAAAAAAGAACGGTTTAAATTTTAAACATCTAAAGTATGGAATTAGATAATTTTAAAGAACTCTGGAACAAAGAACATCATGATCTTCCGGAAATTTCTTTGGAAAAACAGAATGAAATTCATTCTCCGCTGGAAATGATCAAGATTAATATGAAAACCGAGTTTTGGCTTATGGTTGTTACGTTGCCTATGGTGTTCATCGGCTTTCCGTTTACTACCAATGATTCTAATGTAAGGACAATTTCAATATTTGTAACATTCCTAACTGTCGGATTAGTTGTTTATTTTTATTCCAGGTTTTTGAGGATTTATAAAATGCTTACAAAGACCAGTACCAATACCAATTACGATCTTTTCAATATTAAAACCCAGCTTTTGGTGTGTAAAGAGATTTATATTTCTTATTATATTTCTTATATCCCTTTGGCTTTTGTTTCTTCTTTAGAACAGATCAACTTTCAGTTTAACGAAGATTATCATATTGCTATTTTCGCAACAAGTTTTCTGATTGCAATTTTATTACTCTGCGTTATTGTAAAATATTGGATCTACTATATGTATGGGAAATACATTGAAGATGTTGTACGTCTGGTAGATGAGCTTAACGGAATTGAATTACTACCCCGAAAAATCAAAAATAAGACATGGTTTGAAAAGTCTCAGAGGTATTTTATTGATAAGTTAGGTGTTAAAGGAAACATTTTGAATACAATCTTGTGGTTTGTTTCAGTGTATTTACTTATGATTTTAGTACTTGTCATAATTCTTAGCATCATTATTATTGTAGGTGCAAAGCTGGATTTAATCAATTTAAATATTCTTTTAAAAGCTTTAAATAAAGGAAATTAATCATATGAATTAAAAATTCTTAAAAAAATAAATAATTTGTAACATTTTTAAAAATTTCCTACTAACTGTCAGATTTAATCAAAAATAAAATATGAAAAAGACAGTTACTATTGCTAAAGCTTTGATTTTTACATTTTCGATCGGCGTTGCGCCGTTTTCTTTGGTTTATTCTCAAAATACAAGAATATCGGAAAGTTCTGCTGAGAATTTACCTAAAATAGTGAACACCTCAGAATTAGGAACTTTCTATTCTGATTTTACCGATTACAATACTTCTTCCCGAGGTCTTGAAACAGATTTGAGAAAATGGTTAGGTTGCCAGAGTAATGACACCTTTAAAATTGTAAAGACGTGGGAGGATGATTTAGGGGTTAAAAAAACAATGTATCAACATTTTTATAAAAGCATAAAAGTTCAGGATGATATCATTGTTATTCACGAAAAAGATGGAAAGGTTGTGTATGTAAATGGAGAATTTGTTAGAAATATAGATATTCCTGTCGTTGTAGCCCCTCTTTCTCAGGATGAGCTAAAAAATACCATTGCAGCGGTTTCCAAAACCTCTTCTGAGAAAATTACATTATCACCTGCGGAAAGTGTTATATCTAAAACAAATACTCAAACAGGATTAAAAATAAACAGCAGTACAATGGTATCTGCATCTTCAATGATTGCAACTGTTTTTTCGAAAACTTATTATATTGACAATACTACGAAACAGGTTGTAAATGAAATGTCTCTTATTCATAATGCAGATACTCCATCTTTAAGTACCACCTACTATAAAGGAAATCAAAATATGACCGTAGATTCTTACAATGGAAGCTATAGGTTAAAAGATAATACAAGAAAAGTATGGACTTTGGATGGAACAAATTTGGGAAGTGCAGGTGGATACGGTTTGGATGCGCAGGGATATGTTCTTCCTGCATCTGGTCCTGTAGAATATACTAGCTCTACGGCTAACTTTACAGCTACATCTACTAAAGCTCCTGTAGAGATCCACTGGGCGATACAAAAAGCCAACGATTTTTACAGTACTGTACTAAACAGAAATAGTTTTGACGGAAACGGTACTGCAATTGCCAATTATTATAATGTAGACTTTTCTATTTTTAATCAGCCGGGTCAGGCAAACCCTACACCTGCAGGATATGGTGCAAATGCAACTGCTATTACTTTCGGTACAAGTACCGGAGGACAGGTGCATTTTATGGCGTATGGGAATGGAAATCTTCCATCCAGTCCTGGAGCCTTCAATCCCTTTGCCGGAATTGACGTAGGAGGTCACGAATATTCACATTTAGTTGTAGCTACTAACGGAACAGGAGGACTGAATTACCAAGGTGAGTCCGGAGCAATTAACGAATCTTTTGCTGATATTTTAGGAACCAGTATCGAGTTTTATGCAGCACCTTCACAAGCTAACTGGACAATCGGGGAAGGACTGTGTAATTTTGCGCCAGGTTATTTGAGAAGTATGGCTGCACCAAAAACGGGACCTGCAGTACTTAGCTCACAGCAGCCTGATACATACAATGGAACATATTGGCAAAGTACAGCTGCCGGAGCTGCGGACAATGGAGGAGTGCATACCAATAGCGGAGTAGGAAATAAATGGTTTTATCTGCTTTCGGTAGGGGGAGCCGGAACAAATGATAATGGAACAGCATATAATGTTACCGGTCTTACCATACAAAAAGCCGAAAAAATAGCATTTAAAACTTTAACGGGAGGATATCTTACTGCAAATGCGACCTATTTAAACCTTTATAATGCTTCAAAGCAAGCAGCTATAGCTCTTTACGGAACAGGCAGTAACGAATTACAGCAGGTAGAAAATGCTTGGTGTGCAGTAGGATTAGGTAATTGTGCAAGTTTATTAGCAGTGCATGAAATCACAAAATCTGATGCACAGAATATCACTGTCTATCCGAATCCTGTAAAGAATGGTTTATTCACAATAAATAATAACAGTAAATATGAAGCAACATTTGAAATTTATGATGTTTCAGGAAAGTTAGTAAGGGGTTTAGAAAAATTAAATAAAGAGAACAATAAAATTACAATCAACGGATTTCAGAAAGGAGTTTATATAATTAAAATTAGTTTCAATGGTACTGCTATTTCTAAAAAGATAGTGGTAGAATAAATTTTCACGATCAAAAAACACAATGGAAGCTCGGCAGAAATATTTCTGCCGGGTTTTTTTATTTATTTTCACAAAAGCTGTAACAATTTTTTTTAATTGCAACTAACTCTTTAGAGTAACGAAAATCATGACCTCATTAGAACAGGAATTTCTAGAAAAGATCGAAAGGCATAAAGGAATCATTTTTAAGATTTCCAAAATGTATGTGGATGAAAAGGATGACCGCGACGATCTTTTTCAGGAAATTACGTACCAGGTATGGAAGGCATATCGTGGTTTTAAAGGGGAAAGCGAATTTGCAACCTGGCTGTACAGAATTGCTCTTAATACCGCGATCATATTTCTGAAATCCGAAAAGAAAAGAAGCTTTATAGAAAACGATAATGTTTCTAATTATAAAATTGTACAGGATGAGTATGATCATGACAAAGAAGAGAAGCTGAAGGAAATGTATCGGGCTATTCATCAGCTTAACCCGATCGATAAAGCATTTATTTTTTATTATTTAGAAGATTTTTCCGGAAAGCAGATTGCTGAACAAATGGGAATTTCTGAAGGTAATGTAAGAGTAAAAATGAACCGTGCCAAGAATAAGTTAAAGGATATTCTGAACACCAATAAATACTAATTTTTTAAATCAATTATCATGAATATAGATGAACTGAAAAATACCTGGAATGCAGACGATTCTTTTGAAGAAGCTCCGCAGATAAGTATTGAGCAAAAAAATAAAATTAATTTGCCGCTAGAGAAAGTGCGAAAGAATATGCGTAAAGAGTTTTGGTACACTTTGATAACTTTCATCATCGCTTTTTTTGCTGTTTTGTCCTGTAAAACTTTTAAACTACAATTTTATCTATCTGTTTTGATTGTTTCGATGGCATTTGTAATTGGGTTCTTTTTTAGTAAGTTTTTTAAGCTTTATAAAGAAATTAGCAATACTGAAATGAGTACCTATGATTCCTTGAAAGATTTATTGCAGCAATTTTATCTCAATAAACAATATTATATTTCCTTCTATTTAAGCTTTGTACCTTTCCTGGTTTGCGAAATGATTATTGTCATTGAATTTATACCACATTCAAAACCTTTGAGTGAACTTAAAACAGCTGTATTATTAATAGGTTCGGTTGTGATTGGTTTATCTGCACTCTTTCTGATGGGAAAATACTGGTTTCATCGTTTTTACGGAAAATATATTGAACAGATTGAAAGTCTTGTGACAGAATTTAAAAAATAAGAAAGCTTCGGCGGGCTTTTAGCCCGCCGAAGCTTTCTTATTGGGTGTAATAAGCCGGAAATTCTCTTACAATCGAATAAAAATCTCTGAATTCAAAATAATTTGGACTTACACTGCTTACATTTTCAAACCCCTGATCTTTAAATAGTTTTTTGGTTCGTGTCACATGAAAATACTGAGAGACAATAATGAGGCTGTTGAATTTTAACTGTGGCTTTAGCTTTAGAGCATTGATAACGGTGGCTCTTGTATTGTCTCCATGATTATCAACAATGATCAAAGAATCGGGAATACCTTTTTCAACAAGAAATTCCTTCATTTTGTCTCCTTCATAAAATCCTTCTTTTCCCAATCCGCCACTCACTAAAATCTTTTTTATGCGATGATTTTCATATAGATCGATCCCGCTTTCCAGACGTTTTTCTAATCTCTTTGATAAAGTCCCGTCTTCATTTACCTTATTTCCTAAAATAACAGCAAGATCAGCATTCTGTCCAGAATCAGAAAAGCCATCAATGGTAATGTATAGGGAATGAACAAGAAACCATAAGATGATTACAGAAGCAAGAATTTTAAAGAATTTAAAAATATTTTTATTCATCAAAATGATTATTTTCCATTTTTATCATTTACGATTTTCTTCATCACCCATTCCATCTGGCGGTCTTTTTTATCCAAAATATCCTGAATGTTTTCTGTAATGGTAACATCTGGAATCACTCCTCTTTCCGTGTTGGTAAAAGAGATATTGGGCTGTACCAAAGCCAAGCCGATCGGTAAGCTTATTTTGGAATGAGGTAACTTCTGATAAGAATAAAATCCCGCAATAGTGCCGTCATTAGCACCTCCTGTTTCTTCTCCTACTAAAGTAGCAAGTTTATCATTTTTAAGTTTTGCAGCTATAATGGATGACGCTGAAAAACTACCTCCATTAATGAGTACAAAAACCTTTCCGTGAAAAGCATCTTTTTGGGGTTGGGTTTCGCGGTCCGCTTTCATTTTATAATAAACAATACTGTCTTTTTTATAGGTGCTCATCGTCTGACTTACAAGAAAAGCGGGATACAGCAAGCTTTTAAAAGTGTAGTTTAGCGCATTGCTTTTTCTGAAATAATTGGTTTTTAAAGGACTGCTTTTTGAAGTAACTTGAGAGCGTTTAATTAAGGTGAATGGTTCAGAAGCCAAATAAGAATACAGGTTGTTAATTTCATCCAAAGATCCGCCATAATTATTACGGATGTCTATGATGAGGTATTTTGCTTTCGCATTTTTAATTTTGGCAAAAGCCTCTTTATAGAATTTTTCTGAATAGGTTCTCGAAAAACTTTTGACTTTAATATAGGCTATACTGCTGTCAGGAGCCAGGAATTTGAAAGTACGGTTATAAGAATCATTAAAGGCAACATAGTCATTTACCTTTCTTTCCAGTGTTTTCTTTTTTTGTTCCTTATCTTTTTCGAAATCGGTTTTAGATTTTTCAGCTCTTTTTAAAATGTAGGTTTTTATTTTTTTATCATAAAGGGTTTCAATTTTTGCGGTATCATTAAAGCCAAACTCTGCGCTGTAAAAATTAAAGAATATATCTTTTAAAAAATAAGGCTGAAAAGTAGTATTGTACCCGTCACTGCTGATGAGATTTTTATATTTTTTTAAATAGACAGGTACAGGAACATCGTTTATTTTTAAAATTTCAGTTCCCGGTTTTATATTTTCGATCGAATCTTTGTTTTCGATGATATATAAATGTTCTCCGCTTACATAATATTCAAACCGGCTGAACATTCCCTTCTTATTTTCCAGAGATTTGAGTTCTTTCTTTGTAAATTTTTTTATCGGAATTCTTAAAGAAAGATGCCCTTCTTTTATACTGGCAATTACAGGCTGCAGCTTAAAATAAAATTCAAGTGGGGTAAGAGGCTGATCTATGGTTTGCTTAAGACTGTCAAACTTATGATCTAACTGTTTTTTGGGAATATACCAGTAAAGTCTGGGATGCATTTCCTTGATTTTGGCGTAAGCATAGTCTACATCTTCCTTCAGTTCTTCAGGAGGAATACATGAACTTCTCTGCTCATTATGCTTTCTTACAGATGAGCAGGATGAAAGAATGAGAATGAATAATATAATAGGGGAAAACTTTCTCAATGTTTTTGAAATTTCAATGGGCTAATTTATAAAAGTTTAGAATATTGTTTTGCTTTTTACATAAAATTAAGTAAAAAATAAAGGTATTCTTTTTGTTGATCCGTCATAGAAGATAATGTCATACATTTGACTATTTAGAAAATGATATTTATACTTGTTACAATAACGGTTTTAATCATCCTGTATTTTATAGTGACCAGTCAGGATGTTTTCGGGGCGGAAGCCAAAGGAGAAAGACTGAAAAGAATGCAGCAGTCAAAACATTTTAAAGATAAAAAGTTTCAGAATTTAAGCTATACTCCTTCGCTTACAGAAGGGTATTCTATGCCGAAAGTAATGTCTGATTTTTTTTTCAAAAAGAAAGATCCGCTTTTAAAACCTGTAAAAAATCTTCCGTCCATTCATACAGATTTGAAAAACCTTTCAAAAGATAAAAATGTTTTCATCTGGATGGGGCATTCATCATATTTTATTCAAACCGATGGCGTTTCTTTTTTAATTGATCCTGTGCTCAGTTTGTATGGTTCTCCGTTTAAATTTTTCAATAAAGCATTTGCAGGAGCCGATATTTTCAAACCGGAAGATATTCCCAACACCGATTATTTGGTCATTACTCATGATCACTATGATCATTTGGATTATCCAACCGTAAAAGCAATTAAAGATAAAGTAGGAAAAGTTATTTTACCTCTTGGCGTGGGTGCTCATTTGGAAAAATGGGGGTATAAACCGGAACAATTGATTGAAGAAGAGTGGGGAGCTGAAATTATTCTAAAGAATGATATTAAAATAATATTTACCCCTGCAAGACATTTTTCAGGAAGAAAAACACAAAGAAACGTTACGCTTTGGACCTCTTATGTGTTGGAAACACCTACCAAAAAAATATTTTTAGGAGGAGATAGTGGATATGATACTCATTTTAAAATGATCGGAGAGCAATTTGGTCCGTTCGACTATGCCATTATGGAGAATGGGCAGTATAATGAAGCCTGGAAATACATTCATGCCTTACCGGAAGATGTAATTCAGGCAAGTATAGACGTGAAGGCAAAGAAGATCATTCCGGTACATTCTTCAAAATTTGCATTGGCACTGCATCCATGGAATGAGCCTTTGGAAAAAGTACTGCGACTTGGAAAAGAAAAAAAACTGAATATTTTAACACCTATGATTGGTGAACCTGTTGACCTCAATAAAGAAGATCAGCAGTTCAGAATCTGGTGGGAAGATTGATCAGGCGTGCCAGATTCCTTTATATCTTGCCGGATGATTTTCGAATTGCTGTCTCACAAAATCACATTCTGGATCTACGAGCAGATCTTTTTCTTCGGCATAGCGTACCAGTTCGTCTAAAAGCATTTTGGCGTATCCTTTTCCCTCCACCTCTTCATTAAGCTTGGTATAATATACAATAAGAAGTCTTCCGTCAATTTCTATGGACATATAACCGGCTTTTTTTTCATCAATCAATATCTGCAATTCGTCCTGATATGGAGATATTTCAAATTTTATATTTTCCATAATATCGAGATTTTTGGCGGTTAAAAAAATGAGGTTTTATTGTTTTTCTCTTCTTAAAATTACAAATTTAAAATGAAAAATAATTGTTTTTTAGCTATTTTTAAAACTAATTATTAAGAAATTAAGGAACTGAAAATCTTGACAATCTATTTTTATTGAAAGAACAGAGAGGTTAATTTACCTGGAAATTCAAAAAATATATTCCTTTGATTGAAATATATCATTCAGATTATCAAATTCTTATATTTTTGAACGGAATTTAAAACTGATTTGGCATTCTAATTGAAAATTAATAGGTAGTTTAATTTTAAAACGCATGAAATGAAAAAGTTATTATTAACAGCAATGCTTGTCGGGACATTTGGATTAACATATGCACAGTCAGATTATTATAACGATTACAGAAGAAGTATAACAGATATCAACTGGGCATCCGTAATTACCGATTTGGTGCTGTCGCAGACACAGGCTAACCAGATTTATGTTCTGAATGATAGATACCATGATTACAATTCATGGAATAGAGTATATGTCAATAATCCCGATAGATGGAGAGAAGACAGATATTTTGAGCTGGAAAGAATTTTAGGACCTGATAAGTATTTAAAATTCAAAAATAAATATTATAAAGGACAAAATCCGGTGGCCGTTTATAACCGTAATAAGAATAATAATAAAAAATACAAGCAAGGGAATAAAAAGGTCTATATCTATAAAGAAAAAGGCAACGGGCATCATCATTAAACCAATTATCAACTATACATTCAATTTTAAAATGGCTAATCGAAAGGTTAGCCATTTTTTATTTTATCAATGGTTATTATTTTTTTACACAACTTATGTTTGAATTTTATAATTTTGAACCATGGAATCCAGAGAAACAATAAAAGGTTTTTACGAGCGAAATGCTCAGAACCAAGGTTTACAATGTATCAAAACTCCGGGAGTAGGACACTTCAATGTTTTTTCACGTGAAAACTGTTCATCCATTACGCCGTATAGCAGAAGAGACTATTACAAAATTTCACTAATTATTGGAAAAGGAAAGCTTCATTATGCAGATAAGTGGATTCACGTGGACAGGCCTGCATTATTATTTTCAAATCCTGTGATTCCCTATTCATGGGACGCGGATGACGACGATCAGAAAGGGTTTTTCTGCCTTTTTACCGATCAGTTTTTACATGATGGAAACCGGTTGGGAACACTTCAGGAATCACCGCTTTTCAGAATTGGAGGAACTCCTATTTTCTTTATTGATGAGGAACAGCAGAAAACCGTTTCGGATATCTTTATTAAAATGATGACGGAAATCCAGTCAGATTATTTACATAAATACGATATGCTGCGCGCTTATCTTCATCTTTTGATCCATGAAACCATGAAGATGCATCCTGCGGAAAATTTTGAACCTTATCAGAATGCTTCTCAACGGGTAGCTTCTCTATTCATGGAATTATTGGAAAGACAATTCCCGATCGATAGCCCGGAAAGATTTTTAAAATTGAAAAGTCCGGTGGATTATGCAGAAAACTTGTCCATTCATGTCAATTCGCTCAACCGTTCCGTAAAGGAAATTACGGGAAGAACAACAAGTCAGCAAATCACCTCAAGAATTATCCAGGAAGCGAATGCACTATTGAAGCATACAGACTGGAACGTTTCTGAAATTGCTTACGGACTGGGATTTGAAGAACCTGCTTATTTTACCAATTACTTTAAAAAACAGACGGGAATGACTCCCAATGCTGTTCGGACTTCTGTTGTTTGAATTTTATAATTCTTCGTTTGAATTCTATATCAGAATCTTTGCATTTCGGTTATAATTTTGTCCTGTAAATTTAAAATCACAGCATATCATGAAATTTAGAAAATTAGGAAACACAGAAGAACAATTATCGGCTATTGGTTTGGGATGCATGGGGATGAGCTTTGCGTACGGACCGACAGATGAACAGGAAAGTATTAATACATTACATAGAGCTTTGGATCTAGGAGTGAATTTCTGGGATACGGCAGATATGTATGCGAATGGGGAAAATGAAAAGCTGATCTCCAAAGTATTGGTTCCGAACCGTGATAAAATTTTTATTGCTACAAAGTTCGGGTTCAGATTTAAAGACGGAAAAGCAAGTCACAGCGGAGCTCCAGGAACTTATTTTGATGGTTCTCCGGAATGGATCAAGCAGGCGGTTGACCTAAGTCTTCAGAGATTAAAGATTGATGAGATCGACTTGTATTATGCTCACAGAGTAGATCCTAATATTCCTGTTGAAGAAACGGTAGGGGCAATGGCAGATCTGGTAAAGGCAGGAAAAGTCAGATATTTGGGATTGTCAGAAGCTTCCGCGGAATCTATCCGAAAAGCAAATAAAATTCATCCGATTACCGCTTTACAGTCAGAATATTCTATTTTAACAAAAGATGTTGAAAAAGAAATTCTGCCAACAATCAGAGAGCTGGGAATTGCTTTAGTTCCTTATTCTCCTTTGGCGAGAGGGCTTTTCTCTAATATCAACGATGTTCAGAACTTTGGAGATGAAGATTTCAGAAGATCATTACCACGCTATCAGACAGAATATTTGGAAAATAACAAGAATTTGGCTAAAGAAATCAATGATTTTGCAGCTTCAAAAGGCGTGAAGGGAACTCAGTTGGCTCTTGCGTGGGTACTAAACCAAGGTGAAGATATTATTCCGATTCCTGGAACTAAACGTATCAAATATTTAGAAGAGAATGTAGAGGCCATCAATCTCGAACTTTCCAAATCTGATTTGGAAACTATTGATGCTATCCTGAAAAAATATCCAAATACTGGAGAAAGATACAATGAAGGATCTATGAAACTGGTAAATAACTAAAAAATTACAGAAAATTCAGTTCCCGAGCATTTGGGAATCTGAATTCTTAATGAAGAATGGTAACACTTAAAGAAAAAAATAAATTTATTGCTACAATCTTAGCATTTGCAGTCATTCCGATGTCGGGTCTGGCAACCGATATTTATCTGCCTTCCATGCCGAGTATGGCAACCGAACTGCATCAGACGGAAAGTAATATTCAGCTCACTTTATCCATATTTTTAATCAGTTACGGACTCACCCAGTTTTTTGCAGGGAGTATTGTTGATTCTTTTGGAAGATATAAAGTTTCAATGGCTTCACTGGCTTTATTTGTAGTGTCATTTTTAATAACAGCAACTACTCAGAATATTTTTATAATCTATACGATGCGTGTATTGCAGGGAATTTTGTCTGGCTTTGCCGTGGTTTCCAAAAGGGCATTTTTTGTGGATGTCTATGAAGGAGATGAACGGAAACATTATTTGAGCATCATGACCATTGTATGGTCTGTCGGGCCAATCATTGCACCGTTTATCGGAGGATATTTGCAGAAAAATTTCGGATGGCAGTCCAATTTCTATGTCTTGGCGGGGTACAGTTTGTTGCTTTTAATCTTAGAATTGATATTCTCGGGAGAAACATTGAAAAAAAGAAATCCTTTTCATATTGAATTCTTATTAAAAGAATATGAATCGATGTTTAAAGCAAAAGATTTCTTTTACGGAATGCTGATGTGCGGACTAAGCTACTCAATGATTATGTTCTTCAATTTGTGTGGATCTTTCATCATTGAGCATAAAATGGGCTACTCAGAAGTGGTGGCAGGCTACGTTTCCCTTATCCTTGGTTTTGCATGGATGACAGGTGGATTCTTAGGGAAGGCATTGATTAATAAAGCGTTTTTACCTAAAATCCGGTATGCTAATTTCATGCAATTGATTTTAATCATTTTGATGTTTGTGGCTTCTTATCTCTCAAGCAATATTTACAGTTTGGTTGCATTTGCATTTTTAATTCATGTGACAGCAGGATTTATATTTAATAACTATTTTTCTTATTGTATAGGACGATTCCCGAATTCTGCAGGGATTGCAGGAGGTTTGACCGGCGGAATTGCCTTTATCATCACATCAGCAATAAGCTACGGAATTGCAGCGGTAATAAAGCCACAGATTCAGTTGCAGGTGGCGGAAGGTTATTTTATTTTAGGTGTTTTAGGACTGATCATTTTAAGCATGATTAAAATAAGAAAAGCACACGCTTAATTTCGCATAAATTTTAATGGTTGACATCAATATTTATATTTTTCTATTTATAATTTTCTACAATAAAACCTCTCAGATGTTGAGAGGTTTTATTTTTACATAAGTAATTTGAAAAGTTGATATTTGTTTTATAAAAGACGGATGAGTTTTATTTTTACTTTAAATTCTTTCTAACACTAATTTCTGATCATAGATTCTTCTAAACATAAAATAGGTTATAGAAAGTACTGTGAAGGCCACAATGGCATCAATGGTTGCCGGAAAACCAAGCACTGCAATTTTGGAGAAAAAGGCGAATATAATATCAAAGAACATTCCTGCAAATACCCATTCCTTTAATCTTAAGAATCTGTTAGGAATCAGTAAAACGATAATTCCGGATAATTTAAATACACCTAAAATATAAATGAAATGCGGTGGATAACCTAATTGTTGAGTGATATTCCAAACTACCGGATTTTTTGTCAGTTCAAAGAAGCCGCTTGCTCCAAACCAAAGTGATATAAAGATTGCGCCTGACCAAAAGATGATTTTTGCTGTTTTTGTTTCCATTTTTTATTGTTTTAAGTTGTTAATATTTTTTATAATGATTTTTACAAATTCCTGCCATTTTAACGAAGGAAGAATCATAACTTTAATAATAGATTCTTCATTTCGCTCCATTCAGAATGGCAGAAGAGTCTTAGAAAGAAACTTTTGCGGAACCAAGAATTTCTCCTGATTTCATATTCTGGATCATTCCGATAATTTCCCAGTTATTCATGTTGAAATTTTCCGGAAGTTTGAAGTTTGTTGTTCCTGCCGTAGAGTTTTTTAAAGCAATTTGATTCTGTTGATGAACAATTTGCCAGTGAATCAGATGACGGCCTTCATTTTCACCTCTTTGTACGTTGGTAGAGGTTTTTTTTTCAACCAAAGTGATGAACAATTTATTTTGAGAATTACTTTCTGAAGTTTTAAAGTTTACATTAATTTCTTTCTCAGTAACCTTTGCAGACAGATCGATTTTAGCGTTATTGGAATTCAATAAAGCGGTTTGGATTGAACTTTCTACCGCATCCTGATCAGAACCTATAAGTTCCTTTTTACCATTTACGATCAATTGTGGCGTGTAAACCTGTGAATGTAAAATCTGGGCATATTGTTGTTGGCGTTTGGAATTTTCTGCACTGCTGAACTTATCCTTCCAGCCCAGATGATTCCAGTAATCCACGTGATAAGAGAGGATATAAACTGGCTGATCTTTGTATTTTTCTTCGATTTCCCCCATTAACTTATCTGCAGGAGGACAGCTTGAACAGCCTTCGGAAGTGAATAATTCCAATACGGCAAATCCGTTATTGTTTGTTGAGGTACTTTGTGGTGCCGTTTTTTTATTTTCTTGGTAAACGAACGCGGATACGGTGAACATCAATGCTATGAAAACTACCGTTCCTATTAGATTTTTTAGTATCATTTCTTTTAATTTTGATTCAAAAGTAGATACCTTTCCGGGGCGAAAGAATACAAAAAAGGTTCAACCGGACAAAATGAATGGTGAACCTGTATTTTATAAACTTAAGATTTTTAGCAAGAAGTTGAAAGATGAAAGTTTGAGGTCTTAACGGTCTTCCAGCCAGGTGAAAAAACTGTGGGATTTCTCTTTATTGATTAGGAGCTGTTCAGGAGTTTCAACGGTTAATTTCACAAGGATTTTTCTCTGAAAATAATGCTCCATTTCTTTGATTGCACTGAAATTGATGATGTATTGCCTGTTGACTCTGAAAAACTGTTTTTGAGAAACCTGTTCGGCAATTTGTCCCAGAGTTTGGGTAAGCTGAAACTGTTGCTTGTCAAAGGTCATAAGATGCGTAATTTCATTATGAATAAAGAAATACGCAATATTTTCCGTTGGAATGGTAGTATATTTTTGATTTTTAAAAACCAAAAAACTTGATTTTGCAGGAGTTTGGGGTTGTGTAATTTTCTGTAAAAGAGCTTCCAGTTCAGGAAGTTCTGTTTTCTGGAAGAATTTCTTTAATTCGTCAACCTTTCGGAAAGCTTCGGCAATATCTTCACGTGAAAATGGTTTCAAAACATAATCGACACCTTTACTTTTAAAAGCATCGAGCATATATTGATCGAAAGCAGTACAAAAAACCACAGGACAGGTGATTTCGACCTGCTTGAAGATTTCAAAGGATAGTCCGTCTGACAAATGGATATCCATGAAAATAAGATCGGGTTTGCTGTCTTTCAGAGCTTCAATGCTCATTTCAATACTGTCGTAAACTCCAATGATTCTTGCTTCAGGTTTTAATTCTGCGATTAAGTTCTGAAGGGATTTTGCGGCTCTGAATTCGTCTTCAATAATGATTATATTCATGGATAAGAGGAAGTTTTATTTGGAAGGTTTTTTCATCGGAATTAATTTCAATTTCCTGTTCTAGCAGATGCTGATAACGTAATTTTACATTATCAAGTCCGATTCCTAATGAATCTTCAATGGTCATTTTTTTCTGAATTGGATTTTCGATAACGATTTTATTTTCAGAATTATAGATTTTGATGTGCAAAGGTTTGCTTTGTGAAACAATATTGTGCTTAATACAGTTTTCTACTAATAATTGTAATGTGAAAGGCGGAATTAATGTTTTTATGACATCTTCATTTAATTCTTGGGTAAGTGTAATTCCTTCGCCAAAACGGGCTTTTTGTAGAAAAATATACGAATCGATAATTTTCATTTCTTCCTGAACCGTAATTAGATCCAATTTTCTGCTTTCCAGGGTAAATCTGTAAAAATCAGAAAGCTTCATGATGAAATCTACGGTTTCAGAATCATTTGTTTCTGCCATAGATTTTAATGTATTTAAACTGTTAAAAAGAAAATGCGGATTGATCTGTTGTTTTAATAACTCAAACTGGGCACCGAGATTGTCGCTTTTCACTTTTTCCAGCTCAAGCTGAACCTGTTGTCCGGCATAATTATTTTGCAATAAAGTGAGGAACATATAACATACAAGGTTAATTAGAATTCCTCGAACTTCGATCATTAACATGGTCGGACCAAAATTAATATGCGATAAGATAAGCTGCTGAATCCATGCCAAACCAAGCATCACTACCATTCCAAAAACGAGAACAACCATGAGCCTTGAGTAGGAAATATTTTGACGTCTTTTTCCTGAATTCCGGTTCAGCATATAAATATTGAGGTACCACATCATCACTGAAAATGTAGCCGTTATAGCTGAATTCACTACCGCTTCTTCCCAGTTGAATGCATGGGAAGCCAATTGCGGAACTGAAGATAATATTCCCAAAAACAGGGAACTTATCCAAATGACGGCCTGTGAGATTTTTATTTTTTGTTGTTGCATGACAACTGCGGATTTTAAGGTGTTAAGGTAGGTAAAATGCTTTGAATGTAATAGTGAATTGATAATTTACATTTCACCCAAAAATCCGGAGCTGATTTTTCAACTCCAGACTTTCAGATTTCATTTTTACTTTTATTTAAGGTCTTACGACAGGCTTGTAACTCAAAATATATTGTATTCTTTCCTTTTTATTCGGCTGGATTTTTTCTTTTTCTGAAGAATTTTGAATCTTGTAGGAAATATTTCCGTTTTTATCAACGCTGAGAGTTTCTATACTTAGCAGTTCTCCTGTGATGGTTCCTCCGATGTACTGCGGATTTTCATGGTATTTCCAGGTAACCAGTTTAAATTCAGAATTGGGATCTGGCTGATGATTTCCATTCATTAAAGAATTCAAAGCTTCCTGATTTCCATATAATGCGGATGAAGTTTCTTTGGTTGGATTTAATGAGGTCGAGATGAATTGTAAATTTCCGGGATCAAAAACTATTCGTTTTAAGTCTTTATCAGGTTCATCTATTTTGCAGGCAGTGAATATGGCACAAATTGATACGATGATTAGGAATATTTTTTTCATTATTTCTGTAGGTTTTTAATTAATCTTTCGGTATTTATTTTCATAGGAACATCAAACAGGTAGCCTGTTTTTTCGGCTAATTGTCTGTGACAGGCAATGCACGATTCTTTTGCGAATGAGGCTGTTTTTCCTGTCGGATGAAGATCATTTCCTGAAAATTTTGCAAATCCCCAACCTTCAGTATCGGTGTATTTTTTAGAATCTTTAACCATGAACTGAGCATTCACAAAGTCTCCGGCTCTGATTTCTCCATTGGCTGAATTTTCTTGTTTCCACACAGATTTTACGACAACACTTCCGTCTGGCCAGGGATGAAAATTTTCTGTTTCGATGGCTTTTACCGCAATGTCATTTCCGTAAATAGCACGGATTGAATTGTCAAAAAGAGTGCTCAAGCTGATGACTTTCCATTTTTTGTATTCATCCGTATATTTTATACCATTGGGAGAAACCGGAAATTTTGATGGGGTCATTTTTTCTGATGTTTCAGTATTCTGATGAATGTCTTTCACTTCATTTTTTGTGGGAGCAACACCGGAAAGTGAAAGTGTATATTTTCTTATCGTTTCAATATTTTCAGGAGTGATCTTTGCAGATGGGTGAAGCAGCGTATATTCATGAAGCGGCATCTTTCCGCTTTGCATCATATTAAGAATTGCATACATTCTTCCTTTGTGCTCACCGGCAGAATAATAATCCCATTTTGAAAAATTAAGAACTTCTCTCGCTCTCTTTACATCTTTATCCACACTCCAAGAGATTGGTGCAATTTTATCATACCAACTCAATTTTTGTTCATTGGAATGACAGGCAAAGCATGAGTTTTCCAGAATAGCGAGAACCTCACGGGGCGCTTCAATTTTTTTTGAAACAGATTTTCCTTCTATTGGCTTATTGAAAAGCTGTAAAATTCCGAATATTCCCAGGATTGCTAAAAATACTGTAGCAATGAGATTTACGTTTCTTTTTTTCTTTACTGAGTCCATAATATTGATTTTTTATGGACCAAAAATAGGGACTTGAAGAAGGTTTTAAAATCCTGAATTAGGTGAACCGGACAAATCGAAAGGTGAATGTGGAATTTTTGAAGTTGAATGTTGAAGAGGAAAATGCGGCGGCTGGAAGTTTGAAAAACTTCCAGCCGCCGCATTCCAAGGGATAAGAAATTTAGATTATAAAATCATTCCTCCGTCTACAATGATTTCTGTTCCGGTGATAAAACTTGAATGAGCATCATCTGATAAATAAGTTACGAGTTTGGCGACATCTTCTGCAGTTCCCATTTTTTTTAACGGAATTTCATTGATGAGATAATCCGTTAAACCACTTAAAGTGTTTTCGTCTAAGCCTGCTTTATTCATGATTTCGGTTTTTGTTGGTCCGGGACTTACCATATTGACACGGATTTTTCGTGGTGCTAATTCTGCTGCTGCTGTTTTTGCTATAGAATTTAAAGCTGCTTTACTCGCCTGATACACCGAACTGTTGGGTTTATAAGTTGAAGCTACAATGGATGATAAAACTACAACAGAAGCCCCATCGTTCAACAAAGGAATGAATTTGCTTAAAGTGAAATAGGCTCCTCTGAAATTAATATTCATTACATTATCAAAATTTTCAACAGACATATTTTCAATAGGAACTAAGCCACCTGTAATTCCGGCATTGATAAATAAAATATCCACTTTTCCGTATTGCGCCTCAACTTCTTTTTTTAAGGCATCAATGTCCTCTAGCTTAGCTTGGTCTGCCACAAATGAGATTGCTCCCAATTCTTCTGCTGCTCTTTCAACGGCTTCTTTTCGTCTTCCTGTGATGATTACTTGTGCACCTTCTGCCAATAATTCTTTTGCGGTTGCATACCCGATTCCGCTGTTACCGCCTGTTACAATGGCTAGTTTGTTATTAAATTTATTCATTTCTTTAAAATTTTTGACAAAGTTATTTCAAATTGATATACTTTTGTAATCAGTATCACAGAGTATATCAGTATCATTAATGATATCATTTAACTTTGCAGACATGGAAAGAGATCAGACCGAAGAACTTAGAGCATTGCAGGATACCCTTTACTTTATTGGAGGAAAGTGGAGAATTCCGGTAATTAATTCAATCTGTAACGGGAACAGGCGTTTTCGTGAAATTGAAAGAAGTATCCCCGGAATTACAACAAGAATGCTTTCAAAAGAATTGAAAGATATGGAACTGAATAAATTGGTAAAACGAACCGTTTACCCGGAAACTCCTGTTTTAATTGAGTATGAACCTACAGAATATTGCAGAACGTTTGGAAACATCATTCAGGAAATGATCAATTGGGGAAGAGAGCACCGAAGAGTGATTGTGGGAGATAGGTAATAGGTAATAGATGCCGATTTAAAATTCAGGTAGTTTTATGATAAACATCCTCTATAATTCCCCTCCCTTGGAGGGATGAAGAAAATTCGTAAGAATTTTTGACGGGGTGGTTCATATAAGTTTAAAAAAGTATGAATCTCCATTCCAAATAAAAAAGCCCCTTTAAAAAGGAGCTTTTCTTTTTTATATCAAAACCGAAAATTAGATTCCGTCGATGATTTCATTTAAAACTGTACTTGGTCTCATGGCTGCATACGTTTTGTAAGTATCCGTTTTGTAGTAACCATCAATATTTTGTGGTTTACCCTGAGCACCGATTAATTCAGCGTTGATCACTTCTTCGTTTTCTTTCATTGCTTCAGCAACAGGAGCGAACTGAGCAGCTAATTCAGCATCAGCAGTTTGGTTTGCCAGTGCTTCTGCCCAATACATTGCCAAGTAGAAGTGAGAACCTCTATTATCGATTTGTCCAACTTTTCTAGCAGGAGATTTATCGGTAGCTAAGAATTTAGCGTTTGCTTCATCCAATGCATCAGCTAAAACCTGAGATTTTGTATTTCCCTGAGTTTGTGCTAAATGCTCTAAAGAAGCCTGAAGTGCTAAGAATTCTCCTAAAGAATCCCATCTTAAATAACCTTCTTCAAGGAACTGCTCAACGTGCTTCGGAGCAGAACCTCCTGCTCCTGTTTCAAATAAACCACCACCGTTCATCAATGGAACGATAGAAAGCATTTTAGCAGAAGTTCCAAGTTCCAGAATTGGGAAAAGGTCAGTTAAATAATCTCTCAATACGTTTCCAGAAACAGAAATCGTATCTTTTCCTTCTCGTGCTCTTCTTAATGTTTCTGTCATTGCATTTTTTACATCAAGAATTCTGATATCTAGGCCGTTTGTATCGTGATCTGCTAAATATTTTTCAACTTTTTTAATGATTTCTCTATCGTGTGCTCTTCCTTTGTCTAACCAGAAAATAGCAGGAGTATCAGAAAGCCTAGCTCTGTTTACTGCTAATTTTACCCAATCCTGAATCGGAGCATCTTTAGTCTGACACATTCTGAAAATATCTCCTTTTTCTACTTTTTGAGAAAGAAGAGCGTTTCCGTTTTCGTCCTGAACCTCAATAGTTCCGTCAGCAGAAGCCTGGAAAGTTTTATCGTGAGAACCATATTCTTCAGCTTTTTGAGCCATTAGACCAACGTTTGGAACAGAGCCCATTGTTGTTGGATCTAATTTTCCGTGCGCTTTCATATCATCAATTACAGCCTGATAGAAACCTGCATAAGAACGATCCGGAATGATTGCTACTGTATCTTCTTCTTTTCCTTCTTTGTTCCACATTTTACCTCCGCCTCTTACCAAAGCAGCCATAGAAGCATCAACGATGATATCAGAAGGAACGTGGAAATTCGTAATTCCTTTATCAGAATTTACCATTGCCACTCTTGGTCCGTTTGCTAAAGCCGCTTCAATATCAGCTTTGATTTCAGCTTCCTGAGCACTTCCTTTGATTTTTTCGAAAAGATCAGCAAGACCATTGTTTGGATTAATATCTAAAGATTTGAACGTTTCAGCATATTTAGTGAAAACGTCTTTGAAGAAGGTTTCTACGACAGCCCCGAAAATAATAGGGTCAGAGATCTTCATCATCGTAGCTTTCAGGTGAGCAGAAAGAAGTACGTTTCTGTTTTTAGCTTCTTCGATAGCTTCCTGTACAAAAGCTTTCAAAGCGTTTAAGTTCATCACAGAAGAATCAATAACTTCTCCAACCTGAAGCGCGGCGAAATCTTTTAATTGAGTTTCAGCACCGTCGTTTCCTTTGAAAACGATTCTATATTTTGTAGCATTTTCTAATGTTGTTGAAGTTTCAGTTCCGTAGAAATCACCTTCATTCATATGGGCAACATCTGTTTTACTGTCAGAAGCCCAGTCACCCATTCTGTGAGGGTTTGCTTTTGCATAGTTTTTAACAGCTTTTGGGGCACGTCTGTCAGAATTTCCTTCTCTTAACACAGGATTTACGGCACTTCCTAACACTTTGGCATATTTAGCCTTAATTGCTTTTTCTTCGTCGTTTTTAGGCTCTGAAGGATAGTTGGGAACTGCAAAACCTTTAGCCTGTAATTCAGCGATTGCTGCGTCCAACTGAGGAACGGATGCCGAAATATTTGGTAATTTGATAATGTTTGCATCAGGTTGAGTAGCCAATTGACCCAATTCAGCCAAAGCATCACCGATTTTCTGATCATCTTTCAAAAATTCAGGGAAGTTGGCTAAAATTCTTCCAGCCAAAGAAATATCCGGAACTGCGATCTCGATATTTGCTGATTTTGTAAAAGCTTTTACAATCGGTAAAAACGAGTGTGTCGCCAACATTGGAGCCTCATCCGTAAGGGTGTAATAGATTTTTGATTTGTCTGACATTATACTGTTATTTATTATTTGATTTTTTTAAGACTCACAAATTTAGTTAAAAATTAAATTTTTAAGACTAATCCTAAATAAGATTTTCCATTTTAAGATTAATTTAACCTTCTGTAAGGTTAAAAAGCCCATCATTTTGATTAAATTTGAAAAACTTAAAAAATAAATTTATGTCAACGACGATTACTTTAAAAGGAAATGAAATACATACAATAGGAAGTCTTCCATCGGTAGGAACAACCATCAGGGATTTTGCTCTGGTAGATTCCGGACTGAACGTGAAAACTCTGGAGAATTTTGACGGAAAGAAAAAAGTATTCAATATTTTTCCGTCTATTGATACAGGAATTTGCGCGGCTTCTGCAAGAAAATTTAATGAAGAAGCTTCGAATTTAGAAAATACTGTTGTAATAAATGTTTCTAAGGACCTGCCTTTTGCTTTAGGCAGATTCTGTGCAGCTGAAGGTTTGAATAATGTAGAAACGCTTTCAGATTTCAGAGGGAGCTTTGGAGATGATTATGAAGTGACCATCACTGATTCTCCAATGCAGGGGCTTTTGAGCCGTGCTGTAATTGTTACCGATGAAAATAATAAAGTGGTTTATACGGAGCAGGTTTCAGAAATTGCACATGAGCCAAATTATGAAGCAGCTTTAGCAGCTTTAAAATAAGATAACAGAAATAAAATTTCTACGATGGTCCTGTGAAAAATTTTCGCAGGACTTTTCTTTGAGCATAAATGATGAACTGTCATTTCGACGAAAGGAGAAATCTGTATTAACATCACAATTGCTGACTCAAATCAATAAAAATTAAAAACAATACGCCTACCTTTACAACATGAAACGTTCCGGAACAGCAGATTTACCTCTACATTACGGCAAGGTACCGCCTTGGCTGTATGAACGTATGTCTATTCTCGGGCTTTCGATCGTTGAGGTTATCCTGATGGATTATGGCAAAGATGAGGTTATCCGTCGCCTTTCAGATCCGTTCTGGTTTCAGAGTTTTGGTGCTGTAATGGGGATGGATTGGCATTCTTCCGGAATTACAACCTCTGTAATGGGAGCTTTGAAAAGATCGGTTAACCCGAATTCTCAGTCTCTTGGACTTTATATTTGTGGAGGAAAAGGCAAATTCTCAAAAGATACTCCTTCGGAATTGATTCAAATTGCAGATAAGACAGGCTTAAACGGGAATGACCTGGTAAGAGCAAGTAAACTTTCTGCAAAAGTTGATAATACGGCTATTCAGGATGGCTATCAACTGTATCTGCATAATTTTATTTTATCCGATACCGGAAGCTGGAGTGTTGTTCAGCAGGGAATGCACGAATCTGACGGAACCGCAAGACGTTACCATTGGCATTCAGAAAACATAAAATCTTTTATTGAAGAACCTCATACGGGAATCAATGGAATTTCAAGAGGTCAGATCTTGAATTTAACCGCTTCTGAAGCTTCAGAAAACAGGAAAGGAATTCTAGAAATTTCCCATACCGATTCTGCCGAAGTTATGCAGGATTTTTCAAGGCTAATTCTTCCTAATCATCATGATGTTCAGGCTTCTGATGTTGATTTGAAACGCCTTGGAGCCCTTTTGTATGTGACAAGAGAACAGCAGCCGCAAAATTTTGAAGACTTATTGATGTTGGAAGGAGTTGGTCCGCGGACGATGCAGTCTTTGGCTTTGGTAAGTGAAGTGATTCACGGAGCGCCTTCAAGGTTCAAGGATCCGGCGAGATTTTCCTTTGCACATGGTGGTAAAGATGGCCATCCTTTTCCTGTTCCGACAAAAGTCTATGACGAAAGTCTTCAGATTATTAAGTCAGGAATTGAAAAATCGAAGCTCGGAAATTCCGATAAATTAAAAACACTGAATAAGCTTCATCAGATTATTGAATCGACAGAAAAAGATTTTACCCCGGATTTTGATATTCAACAGGTTATTGAGGAGGAAAGACAGAATTCATGGCGTTTCGGCGGGAAAACTGTTTTTGGAGACGCGCAGAAACCTTCTCCTCCAAAACCGATACAGCTTTCTTTGTTTTGATTTTTAAAGTTTTTAGTAAACTCTAAACGTTCTATTGTCATTCTGACGAAGGAAGAATCTTTACTTATTTAAAATTTAAAGAAAACACCTTAAATTGTTATTGGGATTCTTCCTTCGTCAGAATGACAAGGTAATTCAATTTGTTTAATTAATTTATAACCATTATAAATAGATTATAGTATTAAAATGTAATGGGTTACATTTGTTTTTGTTGTCGTATTTACTGTTTTGTTTAATATTCTCTTCATCATCTCAGATAAAAATTCTAAATTTAAAACCTTATAAAACATTCGATTTGATGAGCAATAAAGCCTTGGAAATCTGCTATGATTTCCCGTTTTTTCTACAAGAAGAGCTTGAAGAGATATTTCAGTCTCATGAAAAAATATTTTTTCAGAAAGGAGATTTCATCCTGGAAGAAGGAAAAACAGCCAATGAATATTATATTTTAGAGAAAGGTCTTGCTCGTTCATTTGTCAATGATTTTAACGGAAATGAAGTGACAACCCACTTTTTTGTGGAAAATGAAATAATTATTGAAGTTTCTTCATTGTTTCAAAGAATTCCGACACAGGAAAATATTGTATGTATTATGGATTGTGAATGCTGGAAATTTGATTTCGAAACTTTTCAGGAATTATTTCACAAAATCCCGAACCTCAGAGAGTGGGGAAGAGCATGGATGTCTCAACAGCTTTTTGTATACAAGCAGCGTTCGGTAGAGATGTTTACTCTTTCCGCTACAAAACGGTACCTTAATTTATTAGAACAAAAACCTCACGTTATACAATTCGCTCCATTGAAGCAAATTGCTTCCTATTTAGGCGTTACAGACACTTCTTTAAGCCGTATCCGTAAGGAATTGGTTTCCCATCCTAAGAAAATTTAAATCTTGCCTTATGGCAAGTTGATTCTCATTGCGACTTGGTAATTTTGATTTAAAGTTTAACACTTAAAAAAATTACAAAATGAAAATCAATCAAATTTATGTAAACCTTCCGATAAAAGATGTTCAGAAGACGAGAGAATTCTGGACTCAACTTGGGTTTTCAATCAATGAACAATTCTCAGATGAAAAGGCAATTTGTGTAATTATGAAAGAAGATCATATTTATGCAATGTTTTTAAAAGAAGAGTTTTTTCAGACCTTTACCAATAGACCTGTTGCCAAAGGAGATACCACTCAGACACTCCTTGCCATTGGCGTAAACAGCCGTGAAGAAGTAGATGGAATGGTGAAAACAGCTATTGAAAACGGAGGTTCAAAATACAGCGAACCACAAGATCACGGTTGGATGTACCAGAATGCTTTCTCTGATTTGAATGGTCATCAGTGGGAGGTTATGTTTGCGGATATGTCTAAGCTTCCGACAGAATAAATTTCAATTCAAGTAACCCTAAAAAATTACAAAATGAAAGTCAATCAGATTTATGTGAACCTTCCGGTAAAAGATATTGAGAAGACAAAAGAATTCTGGACAAATATCGGATTCTCAATCAACGAACAGATTACTGATGAAAAAGCAGTTTGTGTGATGTTGAATGACAATATCCAGGTGATGTTTTTAACGGAAGAGTTTTTCGAAACTTTTTCAGAAAGACCGGTTCCGAAAGGAGATACAACACAGGTATTGGTAGCTATCGGTTTAGACAGTCACGAAGAAGTGGATCAGGTGGTGAATGCTGCAGTAGCCAACGGAGCTTACCAGCACGAAGAACCGCAGGATCATGGCTGGATGTATCAGAATTCTTTCTGGGATATCAACGGGCATGGCTGGAACGTCATATATGCTGATCCATCTCAAATGCCGGCAGAATAAATTTAAAAACCTGAGTAAACTCAAAAATACCAAATCTAATACTATGAAAAATGATATTGAAATTATTAAGATCCAAATATCGAGCAACTATAAAGTAATTTCGATGAATATTGAAGGGATTACCAATGAGGAAGCTATGATCTTTCCCAATGGTGAAGCCAATTGTCTGAACTGGGTTTTAGGACATTTAATCTACATCAGAAATCCATTGCTGAATATTTTAGGGGAAGAACCAGTTTGGAACAGTGAAAAATTTTCCTGCTACAACAGGGGTGAAATTCCTTTAGAAAGAAAAGATGAGTTTGTTTCTTTCGATGAACTTAAATCTTATTTAAAAGTATCCCAGGGCAGATTGGAATCCAAGCTTAATATTATAGATAGCTTTAATTCTGAACACATTAAAGATATTTCTACTCTTTGCTTTCACGAGATTTATCACGGTGGGCAATTAGGATATTTAAGAAGAATTCTGGGAAAGCCAGGGGCAATCAAATAATACAGCAACTAATAAAAATCAAACAAAATGGATACTCCGAAATCTAAAAAATTAGATATTATAATTCCTGCCTATCGGGGGCACAGCCAGACTTTCTTGCTGGTTCTTGACGGGATTTCTGAAGAAGACGCTTTAAAAAGAATTGAAGGAAGAACCAATCATATTATCTGGATGGTTGGGAATTTTCTGGATATGCGTTATGGACTTGGATTTGTTCTCGGCCTTACCGAAGAATTTGAATATAAAGATTTTTTCTTTCAGGGGAAAGCACTGGATGAAAGCTTTAATTACCCGACTTTACGGGAATTGAAAGAAGAATTTCATAAAATTTCACCTTTAGTGTATCAAAAACTGTTGGAAGCAACAGATGAAGAATTAGATAAGGCTTTTCCTATGGGAATGAATATCGATTTTTTCCCGGAAACGGTGTTGAATTTCGTAGGAATGTGCATTGGCCGCGAAGACTATTTATGCGGACAAATCGGATTAATGCGAAGAATTCTTGGATATGAAGGAATGAAATATGATTTTGACAAAGACTTGAAATATTAAATCAATGAAGCCTGTAGATAAAGGATATAAAAAAGTGAACGGAATCAGAATGTATTACGAAATATATGGTTCCGGAAAACCCTTAGTATTGATTCATGGCGGAGGTTCTTCAATCTTGTTCGATTATAAGGAAATTATTTTAAGGCTGGAAAACCAGTTTCAATTAATCGGAATTGATCTTCAAAATCACGGAATGAGTGAGCATCGTGATATTCCTGAAACTTTTGAACAGGATGCACATGACGTTGCAGCTCTTCTGAAAGAGATCAACATCGAAAAAGCTTCATTTTGGGGGTTCAGTAATGGCGGAAGCACAGTAATGCAAATTGCTCATCTTTATCCGGAAATAGTTGAAAAACTTATCGTAGCATCTGCACTTTTCAAAAGAAGTGGCATGATGGATGGTTTTTTCGAGAGTATGGAGGAGGTAACATTAGGTTCGATGCCGGAACCTTTAAAAATTAATTTCCTGAACTTGAATCCTGACTTTTCAGCACTTGAAAATATGTTTAATAAGGACAGCGGAAGAATGAAATCTTTTCAAGACTGGAACGAAAATATTCTGAAAGGAATAACATCTCCGACTTTGTTTATATCGGGAGATAAAGACGTGATAAAACCTGAACATGTGGTCGAAATGTGGCGTTTGGTGGAAGGCTCTCAGTTGATGATTCTCCCCGCTACTCACGGTTCCTATATGATGGCTGACTTTAGCGGAAATGTTGATGGAAAATTGATTGATTTTACAGTAAGTGAAGTTGAAAAATTTTTAAATTAAAAATCATAATTATTTAATAAGAGATAATTGTCGTCCTGTCATTCTGAACGAAACGGAGTGTAGTGAAGAATCTCTTCTTGAATACTTAAGACTCTTTGAACTACGTTCGCATCCTTTCAGGCTGTGTCAGAATGACAAATGAATTGTATAAGAATCAACACTTCGCTGAGTGAAACGCCTTAGCGAACAAAAAAAATCAAAAATTTAAAGAAAACCTTTGCGCTCTTTTGCGTTAAGAATAAGCCAATACTTTACTCACAACGACTAAAAAACTAAAAAAAATAGAAATCATGGCTAAATTAAATCCTTATCTAAATTTTGACGGGAAAGCGGAAGAAGCTTTCAATTTTTACAAATCTGTTTTCGGGGGCGAATTTCTAGGAGAGGTTCACAAAATGGGAAATGCTCCGGGAACTGAAAACCTGTCAGACGAAGAAAAAAATAGAGTAATGCACATTGCCCTTCCGATTGGAGGAGATCTGTTAATGGCATCAGATATTGTCCCGAGTTTCGGACAGAAGCTGAATGTAGGAAACAATAATTACGTTTCCATTTTCCCGGAATCCAGAGAAGAAGCGGACAGACTTTTCAAAGGACTTTCAGAAGGCGGAAATATTGAAATGCCTATTGAAGACCAGTTTTGGGGAGACTATTTCGGTAGCTTTCAGGATAAATATGGTGTTCATTGGATGGTGAATTATAGCGAAGGATACGCAAAATAACCTTATCTTTAAACTAAATTATATATAAGAGGGTAACTGTTTTGGGTTGCCCTTTTCCTGACCACAAAAAAATAAATTTATATGGAACCTATTAAAATTGATATTACTATTCTTGCCCCTGTACAGAAGGTTTGGAATTACTATAACGATCCTAAACATATCACCAAATGGAATTTTGCGCACGAATCCTGGCAATGTCCAAGCTCTGAAAATGATCTGAGAGTGGGTGGAAAATTCAAAAACAGAATGGAAGCGAAAGACGGAAGCTTCGGATTTGATTTTGAAGGAGTTTATGATGAAGTTATACCTGATCAGAAAATAAAATACCACATGGAAGATGGGAGAAATGTTGATATAGCTTTCAATAAAATTGATGAAAACACAACGAAAGTTAACATTAGTTTTGATCCTGAAAAGCAGAATTCAGTGGAAATGCAGAGAGATGGTTGGTATGCAATTCTGGATAAGTTCCACAAGTATGTAGAAAATCATTAACAAAAAACTTTTCAGAATCATGATAAATTTAGTAATAATGGCAAAATGTTTAAGCTCCATTTGCGCTGTTAATCATGTTGTGGAAAGTGATTTTTTAAAAGGAATTATTCCTGCGCCTGCAAGAAGAGCTTTAGGAAAAGAAAAAATAGATTCTCTGGAAAAACTTTCCGGCTATTCCGAGACAGAGATCATGCAGCTGCATGGTTTTGGGAAAAATTCAATGGAAAAGCTTAAGAATTATATGAAAGAAAATAATCTTTCTTTTAATGAGAATTAAAAACCAACTTAAAATTTAAAATTATGAATAACGATATTTTTCCGTGTCTTTGGTACGACGGAGATGCAAAAGAATCCGCAGACTTTTATTGTAAAGTTTTTGACGGGAAAATTACTGCAGATACTCCTGTTGTTATGAATATAGAGATTTTCGGACAAAAATTAATGCTTCTGAACGGCGGGCCTCATTTTACAAAAAATGCTTCCGTTTCTTTTATGGTCATTTGTGATACCGAAGCTGAAGTTCAAAAATACTGGGATCAGCTTCTGGAAGACGGAATGGCTTTGATGCCTTTAGACTCTTATTCGTGGAGTAAAAAGTATGGGTGGGTACGGGATAAATATGGAGTGACATGGCAGATTTTCTTAGGAGAGAAAGCCAGCGAGCAAAAAGTGGTTCCTACCTTAATGTTCATCCATGAAAATAATGGAAAGGCCATGGAAGCTATGGAATTATATACAGGTATTTTCCCTAATTCTAAGATCGGAAATATCTTGAGATACGGAGAAGGAAATGAAGGACATCCGACTCCGGAACCTGCTGAAAATATTCAGCATGCTCACTTTGAAATTGACGGCTACAGCTTCTTCTGCATGGATAATTCATATGATCACCAATTCGATTTCAATGAAGGTATTTCGATGGTTGTAATGACCGATAATCAGGAGCAGACAGATCAATACTGGAATTCTCTGATTGCTAACGGAGGAAGAGAAAGTATGTGTGGATGGCTGAAAGACCGATTTGGTTTCAGCTGGCAGATTGTTCCTAAAAGGCTAATCCGGTTAATGAGCGATCCGGATCAGGAAAAAGCTCAGAAAGTAGTGCAGGCGATGATGAAAATGCAGAAAATCATGATTGCAGATTTAGAAAATGCCTATAATTCTTAGAGAAATGACTTTCAGTTTTCGGCTTGTTGTTTGATGTAGTATAAAACGGATTTGTTACGAAAAAGGAGGTAAATTAATCTAAAAATATTTGAACAATGGAAAAACTGGTTTTTGAAATACAAATAAATGCATCTCCTGAAAAAGTATGGAGTGTACTTTGGGACGATATTTCGTATAGACAGTGGACGACAGCTTTTGCAGAAGGTTCCTTTTACCAGGGGACTTTAGAAGAGGGAAACATTATCAAATTCTTAGATCCCAATAACAACGGAATGTTTAGCCGTGTAGAAAAAAACATTCCCGCAAAAGAAATTAAATTCCTGCATCTTGGAGAAATTTATAGTGGAGTAGAAGCTCCTCAGGATTGGGGAGAAGCGACGGAAGCCTACATTCTGGAAGAAAATGATGAAGGTACCAAACTGAAAAGTGAAATTCAGACACCGGCAGAATTTAAAGGCTTCTTTGAGGACAAATTTCCGAAAGCTTTAGGGATTGTGAAGAATCTTTCTGAAAATCAACTTTAAAGTTTAATCATTTAAATTTAAAATATGGAAACTTTATCTTACGAAAAAATAATCGATGCCTCGAAAGAGAAAGTTTGGGATATTCTTTGGGGCACAGAAACATACAGCGAGTGGACCCGGTTTTTCAGTCCGGGCAGTATCATGAAAACCGATTGGAAAGTAGGAGGAAAAACCTATTTCCTGAATTCAGAAGGAGAAGGGATGGTTTCTACAATCGACAGCCTTGAAAAACCTGACCAGATTATCTTTAAGCATTTGGGAATGGTTGATAAAGAAGGAAACGAAGATCTTCACAGCAAGGAAGTAATGGAGTGGAGCGGTTGTTTCGAGAAATATATTTTAATCGATTTTGGGGATAAAACCAAACTTCATGTTGAGGTTCAGGTAGAAAAAGAATGGCGGGATCATCTGAATACAGGATTTATAAAAGGACTGGAAGTGGTGAAAGACCTTGCTGAAAAATAAAGAAGTATGAAGCTATTAACAATTCTTTTTGCCACATTTCTTCTGGTTTTGCTGGGAACCAAGATTTTTCAGGGAAGCTGGAACTTTTTATTTTCCGGAAATCTAGGAATGGCGGTTTTTATCATCTTTACAGGGCTTTCCCATTTTAAATTTCAGAAAGGAATGGCGATGATGATTCCTGAATTTATTCCTGCTAAAATGTTTTGGGTATACTTTACCGGAATTATTGAAATTGCAGCCGGAGTTGGACTGATGATTCCCTCGATACGTGAAATTACGGCAGTTTTACTGATTGTTTTCTATGTATTGGTTTTCGTAGCTAATATCAATGCTTCAAAGAAAAAGATCAATATCTTTAAAGCCGATTACACAAGGCCGGGAATGAATTATCTATATCGAGAAAGAATCCTAATGCAGCTTATTTTAATAAGCTGGACCTGGTATTTTGGAATCTATTTGGCTTAGTTTAAAAACAATTACAATATTTACCCCGGAAGTTAGCTTCCGGGGTTTTATATAAATATTATTTTCACAAATATTTGAAAAATATGTAACTTTTTGATCAGTTTAACTGTCTTATTGTTTAGATATTTATTTGTGCACCCAATGAATATCATAAACCTAATCAAAATATAAGTTATGAACCTTAATCACAAAATTCTAACCACTGCTCACATTGTAATATCTACGATTATGATCAATGCACAAAGCTCGACCGCAAAATTACCCGGTGATCCTACATTAGTATCTTCCAAGGCCACTTTAGAAAAGCTTATTTCTTATGATAAAGGAAACTTTAAATACAAGGTTGAAGATTACTTTGCAAGACCTAAAGCTTCACAATTTAAAATTTCTCCTGACGGGCAATATCTTTCTTACAAAGAAAAGGATAAAGACATGAAAAATCATGTCTATGTAAAAGATTTAAAAACAGGAAAAATTACAAAAGCGCTTGTTGAAAAAGAGGATCTTATCAGGAGCTATGGCTGGCTCAATAAAAGCCGTCTCTTCTATACTCAGGATAAAGGAGGAAATGAAAATATTCATTTGTATGCGGCAGATATAGATGGTAAAAATCTTAAAGATTTAACACCCTTCGAAGGAATTACTTTAGGTACTGTCAGATTAATTAAGGATACTGATTTTGTTGTTGTAACGATGAATAAAAACAACAAACAGATCTTTGAACCCTATAAAATCAATTTCAAGACGGGGGAGATAACCCAGCTGTATGAAAATAAGGATACTAAAAGTCCTATAGATGACTACCTTTTTGATAAAGACGGCAATTTGAGAGGCTACATCGTTCTTGAAAATGGTTTAACGACAAAAACGTACTATAAAGATTTACAAACGGAGAAATTTAATCTTTTAAAATCAACCGACTGGAAGGATACTTTCAGTGTGATTAGTTTTAACTATAATTCCAAAAACAAGGATGAGGCTTATGTGGTGACCAATTTGGACAGTGATAAAGCAAGAATTGTTTTATATGATCTGAAGAAAAATGCAATTATTAAAGAAGTATATTCAAATCCGACATTCGATGTAAGTTCAATAAGTACAGCTGAAAAAAACAGGAATTATGAACTGGACTACATTAGTTATAACGGTATTAAAGATGAGGTGATTCCTGTAAGTAACTTTTACAAGGAAGTGTATCAAAAGCTGAAATCTGAATTTGGAGATAAACAATACTACGTTGTTTCTTCAGATGATAACGAAAATAAACTCCTGGTAGTCGTAAGCAGCGATAAGCTTTACGGAAAATACTACGAGTATGATACCAAATCAAAAAATCTGAAGCTTCTTTTCGATCTTATGCCCCAGCTGAAAGAAGAAGATATGGCGGAAATGAGGCCGATTGAATTTAAAAGCCGCGATGGTTTGACGATTCACGGATATATCACATTACCCAAAGCAGCTTTACAAGGCCAAAAGGTTCCGTTAATTGTAAATCCTCACGGGGGACCGCAAGGAATCAGGGATAATTGGGGATTTAATCCGGAAACTCAATTGTTTGCAAGCAGAGGATATGCCACTTTACAGGTGAATTTCAGAATCTCGGGTGGATATGGAAAAGAATTCCAGACTTCAGGATACAAACAGATCGGAAGAAAAGCAATGGATGATGTGGAAGACGGCGTAAAATATGTTATTCAGCAGGGTTGGGTAGATAAAGATAAAGTGGCTATTTATGGTGGAAGTCATGGTGGTTATGCAACTTTAATGGGACTGATTAAAACTCCTGATTTATATGCTTGTGGGGTTGACTATGTAGGAGTTTCCAACATCTTTACTTTCTTCGATTCATTCCCTGAGTATTGGAAACCTTATAAAGAAATGGTAAAACAGATCTGGTATGATCTTGATAATCCTGAAGAGGCAAAAATCGCCAAAGAAGTTTCCCCTGTTTTCCAAATTGATAAAATTAAGAAACCGTTATTTGTTGTTCAGGGAGCCAATGACCCGAGAGTCAATATCAATGAATCCGATCAAATTGTAAAAGCTTTAAGAAGTAAAGGTTTTGAAGTACCCTATATGGTAAAATATGATGAAGGACACGGATTTGGAAAAGAACCAAACAGGCTGGAGCTGTATAAATCCATGCTGGGTTTCTTTGCCGAGAATTTCAATAAATAAACACAAATATTTTTATAATTAATGAACGGAAGGTAAATTATTACTTTCCGTTTTTTGTTTTTCAAACAGTTTAAATCAATTTTAAATTTAACCACAAAAGATACAAAAGCTATTATAAAATATTGATGAGATAATAAAAGTTCTTAAAAGAATAAAATCAGAGGTTTTTAAAAGCTTGCGTCCTTTTTTTAGTCTAAAGATAAACGTTAAAGATTTTACCTAAATCTTTTGTGACTTTTGTGGTTAAATTAGAAGCTTACAAAGTCTTATGAATAAAAGAAAAATCAAAAATTCCAAAAAATATTCTAAATTTATTAAAGTAAAATAAAAATTTCAATCGTCATAGCAATATGGAGGTTGTCGAAAAAATAACAATGCCACAGAAGGAGAAGGAAAATATCATCTCACAAACCGTTTCAAAGTACGGAGGAAAGCTGATGTCGTACATTCGTCCGAAAGTGAAAAATACGGAAGATGCGGAAGATATTCTGCAGGAAGTGTGGTATCAGTTCAGTAGTCTTACCAATTTGTCTGAGATTGTGAACGTGGGTGGTTGGCTGTACAGAGTGACTGCCAATAAAATCACGGACAAATACCGAAAAAAGAAAACCGAAAATTTAGAAGATTTCGTCTATGAAGATGAAGACGGAGACTTTTCCATCAAAGATATTTTATTGATGGATGAAAGCGCCGGACCTGAAGTGAAAATGTTTCAGGATGAAATCTGGAAAAAGCTTTTTGAAGCGTTGGAAGAATTGCCTGAAAAGCAAAGACTGGTTTACGTAGAAAACGAGCTCAACGATAAAACACTCCAGGAAATTGCTGATGAACAGGGCGAAAACATAAAAACAATTATCAGTCGGAAAAACTATGCCGTAAAGCATTTGAGAAACAGATTGAGAAAATTATACGAAGATTTAAATAGTTAGTAAAAAGAAAGATATGAATCATAAACATAAAAAAGGGTGGATTTTTTTAATTCTGTGTCCCCCGTTGATTTTTTTAGGAGTTACATGGATTGTCATGGCTCTGTGGAACGGTCTCCTTCCGGAGATTTTGGGAGCAAAATCAATAACATATTGGCAGGCAATGGGAATATTGATTTTAAGTAAAATACTTTTTGGAGGTTTCCATTTCGGAAAAGGAGTGAAAGATTTTAAGGAAAGAAAAATGAGAGAAAAAATGATGCACTTATCTCCCGAAGAAAGAGAAAAATTCAAAGAAGTATGGAGAAACAAATGTGAAGGCGGTTTCTTTAACAGACACAACAGAACAAACGAATAATTAAATTTTAGAAGTAGTAAAGTAAAATTAATAATTCATTCGTCTATATAAAAAACAAAGTAGTAAAATTTAAAATTTTGAAAAAATGAAAAATTCAGTATTAAAAGGAGCTTTGGGAGCATTAGCGGTTGCCGGAGTTGCCATGATTGCTAAAAAAGCGATACAAAGAAAAAGATTTGTAAAAGGTATTTTTGAAGAATACGGAATCAAAGAAAAATCTCCTTTCGGATTGGCAGATAAAATAAGAGAAATGAATGAAGAAGAATATCAAGAGTTGAAAGGAAAATTCAAGAAAGAATTTGCTTCAAGATGCCATCACAGAGGTTTCGAGAAAAAAGAAAATATTGTGGAAGCATAATAGAAAGTAACTAAATTGAAATTGTTAGTTCTGGCGCGGGAAGCGAAGCTTTCCGCGCCAGAACTTTTTTATATGTCATTGCGATGAGCGAAGCGAAGAAGCAATCTCAAAATATCGTCTATTATCTTGCATTCTTAACAGTCAATTTCTCACTTTTTATATTTTTTTAATAAGCAATCTTGAGATGCTTCCAGCATGACAAATGAAATACATAATTATCTCTATCCTTCGCTGAGTGAAACGCCTTTGCGAACGAAAAATATTCTCAAACATTTCAAAAAAAATCTTTGCCGACTTCGCGTTAAAAGCAAAAATTTCAATAATTAAAATTAAGGTAAAAGAGATGGCTTTGCTTTGCTCGCAATAACAAAATCCTTATTTTTGTGGAGTTCAATGAAAGATTACTACTATTTTCTCGGTATTTCCCATGATGCTTCAGAAGAGGACATCAAAAAGGCTTATAGAAAATTATCTTTAAAATATCATCCTGATAAAAATGAGAACGACGATTTCTTTGCAGACCGTTTTCGTGAAATTCAGGAAGCTTATGAAACATTAAGCGACAAAAGCAGAAGACATTCCTATGACCAGAATTTGGAAAGTCATCAGAAAAGCTTCAGATACAATGTTCCGCCTTCTATCAAAACTTTTACGGCAAATAAAATTCATGCAAAAAAAGGAGAGGAGATTATTATCAATTGGCAGACTCAAAATGCTGATGTGGTAAAGGTTTTACCTTTTGGCTTGGAAAAGCCGTATGGAGAAAGGGTTTTTAAAATTACGGAATTCAAAGACGGAAAGTTTCAGATCTTGCTTCATGCAACCAATTCGTTGTTGCATAAGACGGCAGTTCAGGGCATTACCATTACTGAAGTTTTTGAAAACGATACGGAAAAATTCAAAGAGAAAGCAGAAGAATTATTCAGGTCGCAACCGCGGACAATTGCAAACCCGCATGGTCAGCCAAAAATTATAAGAATAATCGCAGGGATTTTACTGCTGATTTTGGCGATTTATTTTTTAATAAAAAGCATGTAGCCCTTAAGCCATTTTCTTTCTTCCCGGGCACTTTTTACACCTTTTTCCTTTTTTAAATTTTTTGCAGCAAGATTTCTTATCGCCACAATACATTTCTTCAGTATTGATAGAAAAAGCTGGAGCCAAAGGTGCAACTTTGAATGGGACAATCATATTCATGCTGCAAATATATTAATTTAGAATAAATATAGATAATAAAATTTGTTAAAATATTATTGTATTGATTGTTAGTTGTTTAAATGCTTTTAGGGAATGCTTTTAAGTATAAGATTAAAAGATGTTGGCCTAAAATCATTTGTGACCAATAAAAAATGAAATTTTCAACTAAAATCTTTTCTTTTAACAAGAATCTGAAGTTTCTAAAAATAATGTTAATTTAATATTAACAGGTACTTTAACTGTTTTTATGATGTAAAATATAATGAAATGTTGTTAATATTGAATAAGATAGATTTATTTTGCAATTCGGTTAGGTTTTCAACTTACTTGTGCAATTTTCCAAAAATTCGTAATTTTACCCATCTTTTTTACAAACAAAATCTAATAAATAAAAATGAATACAGAACAGTTTGTGAGCCGTCACATTTCCTTAAATGAAGCCGATAAACAGGCGATGTTGGAAAAAGTTGGCGTTTCAAGTATCGAAGAGTTAATTTCTCAAACCATTCCTTCTTCTATCCGTTTAGAAAAAGATCTTGAAATCTCAGAACCGCTTTCAGAATACGAAATGCTTAACCATTCTAAAGAGTTGGCATCAAAAAATACTGATTATACAAGCTATATCGGTTTTGGGTATCACAATACATTGCTGCCATCAGCAATTCAGAGAAATATTTTTGAGAATCCAAGTTGGTATACAGCGTATACTCCTTATCAGGCAGAAATTGCTCAGGGAAGGCTGGAAGCTCTTCTTAATTTCCAGACTGTTGTGTGTGATCTTACAGGTTTTGCTTTGGCAAATGCTTCATTATTGGATGAATCTACGGCTGCTGCAGAAGCAATGCATATGTTTTTCAATAACAGAACTAAAGATCAAAAAAAAGCAGGAGCAAATAAATTCTTTGTTTCTGATCTTGTTTTACCTCAAACCATTTCAGTTTTAAAAACAAAAGCTGAAGGTTTAGAGATTGAAATCGTAGAAGGTGACCACAAAACCCATGAATTTGACAGCTCTTATTATGGAGTTTTATTACAATATCCTGGTAAAAACGGTATTGTTCTAGATTATACAGAGAACATTGTTGACTATAAGAAATTAGATCTTCAGGTGGTTGTAGCTTGTGATCCGATGGCTCTGGTAAAATTAAAATCTCCGGCTTCAATGGGTGCTGACTGTGCAGTTGGAACAACGCAAAGATTTGGTATTCCATTAGGATACGGCGGTCCTCACGCAGCATTTTTCTCTTGCAGAGAAGAGTATAAAAGAGATATTCCTGGAAGAATCATCGGGGTTTCTCAGGACATGTACGGAAGACGTGCACTAAGAATGGCTTTGCAAACCAGAGAGCAGCATATCAAGAGAGAAAAAGCAACCTCAAACATCTGTACAGCACAGGTTTTACTAGCTGTAATGGCCGGAATGTATGCTGTTTATCACGGTCCGAAAGGATTAAATTATATCGCTGATCAGATTCATTTTAAAGCAAATGCTTTGAAAGGAGGTTTGAAAGCTTTAGGATATGAAATCGTTGAAGAGCCGATATTTGATACGGTAAAAATAAAGATGAATGAAGATGAGAAAGGAAGATTGATGAGAATGATGCTTGATCACAGATTGAATCTTAACTACTTTACGGAAGGAGTGGTAAGTATTGCAATCAACGAAAGTACAACATTAGATAAATTAAATATTCTAATGGCTTCTTTTGCTCAGTTTAAAGATAAGCAGACTTTCAAATTAGAAATTAAAGAAGGATACAGTATTCCTGAAGAGAATTTAAGAAAAGACGAAATTCTTACGGAAGAAGTATTTAACAAATACCATACGGAAACAGAATTGATGCGTTACATCAAGCGTCTGGAAAGAAAAGATCTATCGTTGACACATTCAATGATTTCTTTAGGCTCTTGTACAATGAAACTTAACGCGGCAACCCAAATGTTACCGCTTTCTTGGGAAAACTGGGGAGCAATTCACCCTTTTGTACCGGTAAATCAGGCAGCGGGTTACCAGGAAATGATCCGTGAACTGGAGAAAGACTTAGCTGAAATCACTGGTTTTGCAGGTACTTCTCTTCAGCCAAATTCAGGAGCTCAGGGAGAATATGCAGGATTGATGGTAATCAGAGAATATCACATCTCAAGAGGTGAAGGTCACAGAAATGTAGTATTGATTCCTCAGTCTGCACACGGAACAAACCCGGCTTCTGCAGCAATGGCAGGAATGAAGATTGTTGTGGTTAAAAACCTTGAAAACGGAGAAATTGATTTTGAAGATTTAAAAGCTAAAGCAGAACAGCATTCTGAAAATCTTTCTTGTGTAATGATCACGTATCCGTCAACTTATGGATTCTTCGATGCCAACATTAAAGAAATCACAGCGTTGATCCACCAGCACGGCGGACAGGTATATATGGATGGTGCCAATATGAACGCTCAGGTAGGATATACAAGTCCTGGAAATATCGGAGCAGATGTTTGTCACTTAAACTTACATAAAACTTTCGCAATTCCTCACGGAGGTGGAGGTCCTGGAGTTGGTCCGATCTGCGTGGCTAAACATTTGGTTCCTTTCTTACCTTCCAACGCCAATATCAGAATCGGGTCTAAAGATGCTATCGACGGTATTTCTGCAGCACCTTACGGTTCAGGATTAATCTTGAATATTTCTTATGCTTATATTAAAATGCTTGGAACTTCAGGATTGAAAAAAGCAACAGAGCATGCGATCTTAAATGCTAATTATCTGAAAGAAATTTTAGCAGAACATTTCCCGATTTTATATTCAAACGAAAACGGAAAAGTAGCTCACGAATGTATCGTAGATTTCAGACAGTTCAAGTCTTTAGGAATTGAAGTGGCTGATGTGGCGAAGAGATTGATGGATTACGGCTTCCACGCTCCAACAGTATCTTTCCCGGTTGCAGGAACATTAATGATTGAGCCGACTGAATCTGAAAGCAAAGCAGAAATCGACCGTTTTGCAGAAGCTCTAATTGCTATTAAACAAGAGATTGAAGAAATTGCTAACGGTGAAGCTGATGCTGTAAATAACGTATTGAAAAATGCTCCTCACACAGAGCAGGTGGTAATCTCTGATTCTTGGGATAAACCATACAGCAGAGAAAAAGCAGCTTATCCATTAGAATGGGTGAGAGATCACAAATTCTTTGCCTCTGTTTCAAGAGTTGATGAAGCTTACGGAGACAGAAACTTAGTTTGTACTTGTGAGCCGATTGAAGCTTATATGTAATTAAAGTTTTTTAAATATACAAAAATCCCTCTCATCACTGAGAGGGATTCTTGTTTGTAATACTACTGTAATAATTCGTTCTTTACTGTTGTTTTTCAAAAATTTGAATTTGATAACCAGTAACGGATGGAAGATTTAATTCTATTTTTTTATCCCTTAAAGTAAAATGAAGGTTGCTTCCAATTCCGGGACATTTGCTGGATTCGAGTGTAAATATTTTGTCTGTTCGATTATAATTTTTTATATAAAATTTTCCGGAAGAAGGTTCTTCTCTTTTAATCCCGTCAAAACAATATTCTCCATTAGAAGTGAATGTGCCATTTTTTTTAAAATTTATGATGGTATTACTTTTGATTTTTTGTGGAACTAAGGATGAGCGAGTTGCATACGGATCATTACTTTTGATTATTGCAGATAACCTCCATGTTCCAACAATTTGTTGTTGTATTGAATGGCAGCTGTTTAAAATAATCACGGTAAAACAAATAAATACTTTGTATTTTATTAGTATGTATACTGGTAGATGTGCTTTCTTCATAATATTTAATTAATACTAAAGTATATTATAGAATTTTATTTCCACTCGTCAAGTCTAGTAATATTTTTTATTGATCCCCCAAACATTCCCATATGACCTTTTGTGTTCATGTCAAATTTTCCAACAATTATAACATATTTTTTAGTGAACTTTTGTAAGTCTTTCTTCTTCGCAAATTCATCATTAAAAGAAACCCACATTCCATTTCTTGAAGAACCATTTTCATAATCTTCTTTATGAAAATATATTGCATTACCTTCAAACTCAAGATTTAAATATCCTATAATCTGAACTGTTTTATTGTGATATTTTTCTGGTGTGACAATTAATCTTAACATTGAAATATCATATTCGTCAAATTTTGAGATTTCAAATATTTCATTGTCGTTATTTTTATTATTAATATTTGAATCTTTTTCCTGTGCACAATTCATAAAGAAAAATGATAAAAAAAATAATAAGTAAATATTTTTCATAGATGTTATTTTTTTCATAGCATGGTTTAGGGGCTTCTATTTATTCAGCAGAATATTTATACTTTCTAAAATTAAATAAATTTTGACTTAGACAATAGATCGATTAAGTGTAAATTTTAAAGTTTATATCTTAAATATTAGGAAATTCATCTCTATATCAAATGATTTCAATGTATTGAAGTATTTTTTACTCAGTGTTAAAATTATGATTTGAATTGTAATTGATTGATACATAGTTTGTAGCAGGATGCAACAGGATGCCGGTGTTTACGTTTGTGTTTAGATTAGTTAACACAAAATTAATCCTATGAAAAAACCATTACTCACTAAGCAAACTCTTACAGCTTTACTGTTTTGCGGGTTAACATTTTCTACTTTAGATCTGAATGCGCAGACATTGGCTTTTCCGGAAGCCACAGGTTTTGGTAGATTTACTACTGGAGCAAGAGGTGCTGCAAATCCTCAAATTTATCTGGTTACTAATTTAAATGACAGTGGGCCCGGTTCATTCCGTGATGCGGTAAGTCAGCCCGGCCGGTTTGTAATCTTTAGAGTCGGGGGTATTGTGAATTTACAATCGGTGGTTGCTGTGGCTGCTAATACAACGATTGCGGGACAAACAGCTCCCGGAGAAGGAATTGTATTCCTGGGACCAAGAGTATCATTTACCGGAGCCAATAATACAATTGCAAGGTATCTTCGGCTTCGCTATGGAGGAACTGCTCAAAATCAGGACGCATCAGGGATTGCTAATGGAGCCAATATCATTTTGGATCATATGACCTTTACATGGGGAACGGATGAGGTTTTTTCTGTTAACTGGGATGGAAACGGTACAAGTCCTGATAACATAACCATTCAGAATTCTATTATCGGACAGGGAATGCACCGTCATAATCATTCAGCAGGTGGATTGATGCAGCCTCCTCCTGGTGGCAAAATAAGTTTGATCGGAAATTTATATATCTGTAATAAGACCCGGAACAATAAGATAAAAGGAATCAACGAGTTTGTAAATAATGTGGTTTACAACTGGGGTAACTACGGAAATATCTATGGGCATACACAATCCGGAGAAGCTTATATCATGGGAGGAGACTCTGCAGGACCTTCGTATGCTAATATTATCAACAATTATTTCATCGGAGGCCCTAATACAAGCACTACGGTTACGACGCCGTTCAGCGTTGGAAATGCCAACTTCAACTTATATGGCTCCGGAAATTATTTTGATAATAACAGAAACGGAGTGTTAGACGGAACTTTAGTTCCTCAGAATTTAACCGGCTATCCTGTAGGAGATGTGGCGGCAATACAGACCGCTCCGTACGATTATCCAATGAAAAATACAACGGTAACGGCCCAAACTGCATATGATAATATTATCGCAGGCGCTGGAGCATCTTATCCCAGACGTGACCAGGTAGATCAGCTGATGATTTCGGATCTGATGTCAAAAGGGACAACGGCGACTTATGTGTATGTGCAAACGGATTTAACCACTCAATTTGGTTTCACTAATGGTGGAGCAGGACATGTGTATGGTGCTCCGGCTCCTTTAGATACGGATAATGACGGAATGCCGGATGCATGGGAAATTGTGAACGGGTTGAACCCGAATGTTTTTGATGCTTTGGCAGTAAGTACAACCCATGCTCCTTACCTGAATATTGAGGTATATATTAACGGCTTACATAATACACCTGCACCTGACTTTATTATTCCGCCGACAAATCTGAATTTTACCAATGCCGTTACAGCAGGCACTCCGGCTTCAAGTTCTTTAACGGTAAACTGGAGTGACAATGCGACTAATGAAACCAATTATGTTTTGGAGCGTTCAAATGACGGAACTAATTTTACAGTGATTGCAACGCTTCCTGCCAATACGGTAAGTTATAACGAATCAGGTTTAACACCCAATACACAATATTATTACAGAGTGAAAGCGATCAATGCTACGGAATCTTCTGTGTATACTTCAAGTGCATCTGTAACGACCCCGCCAGTTCCTTCAGCACCGACAAAACCAACCAGTCCAAACCCGACAAATGGCAATAATTATGTAGAACTTAGTAGTGGCAATCTTCTTTTAAAATGGAATGGAAGTTCTAATACTACTACGTATTCTGTTTATTTTGGAACAAATCCCCAAAGCTTAAGTAACATCGGTACTGTAGCTTATAGTGCGACTCCATCATATCAATTAACGAACTTAAATACGGGAACAGATTATTACTGGAGAATAGATGCTTCCAATGCTCTTGGGTCCGTAACTGGAGATGTGTGGAGTTTCCGAGCGTTAACACCAAGTCTTGTAGGAAACTGGCCGTTTTCAGAAGCGCCTTTATCCGGAGAACAGATTACAGATATTTCAAATTACGCGAATCACGGAACATTAAATGTGGCTTATGATAATTCTAATGTAAGGGTTCCGGGAAAAGAAAACTTTGCTCTTGATCTGGCGACTGCTCCTAATACCTATATAGCGAGCATTCCTCATCAGGATCAGATTTTCTTTAATAATAATTCTTTTACCGTTTCTTTCTGGATGAAGGCTCCGACAACCATGATCCCATCGTCCTCTTCAACAAGTCTTTATGTATTATGTAAAGGATCATTTACTAAAAATACAACAACTGGTGCTACAGGAAAACGTTTTAACGTAGAGATAAAAGGAGGTCAGCTGCGATATGCAATCGATGATGATATCACGAAAAAAGAAATTACATCACCCATTGCCAATTATTTTACAGGAAATTGGGTGCATGTTGTGATCATGAGAGATATTGCAGCCCATAAAATGAGAATTTATACCAATGGTGTTTTATCAGCTGAAGGAGATGAAACAGCAGTCACAGGTATTGGTGAAACAAGTGATTTTATCATCGGAAACATCGGAGAACTGGAATTTTTGTCGACCGCCAATGCTCCGGCTCCTTACAAAGGTGCATTTGATGAGCTTAAAATGTACAATTATGCATTATCCCCGTCTGAAATAACCGCTTTGTATAATCAAAATGTGTTGCAAAATGACGAATTCAGCATCAGTAAAAATGTAGGAACTGTCTATCCGAACCCTGTAAAAGATCAGATTTTCATTAATCTTCCTGAATATAAAAGATCAGATCTTACAGCTACCTTAATTGATATGACAGGAAAAGTGGTGATTAAAGAAAAAATAAAATCCGGTAAAGACGGAGTTTTTAATCTCAATATTTCTTATATAAAAGCGTTCGGAAATTATATATTGAATGTTTCAGGAGAAAATCTGAACAGCAATTTTAAAGTTGTTGTGAAATGAAATAAATAAAGTTAATTATTCATATTATACAAATTTTGCGATGAATCCCTTTCAGTGATGAGAGGGATTTTTATTTAGAGTCAAATTTTACAAAGCAGGAAAATTTTACATTTACCTGAATTAGTTAATACTTAATTTACTTTAATTTATTGGGGATATTGATAACTTTTTAATTATGGGGCTTTTCTCCAATGTTAATTGTATTTACCAATTCATCAAACTCTTTACTACAATCATCACTAGTTTGATTATCTGTAAAATTTATTTGAAAGAAATAGTTTTTATATGGGATTGCGTAAGTACGACTGCGTACTTTCATTTCTTGCCCATTTTGAGTTTTCATTGTAAATTTGCCAACAAAAAAAATTGATTTTATTCCTGATATTTTGACCTCGGATACTTCATTTATAAGTTCAAAATCTTGAAAATATTTTTTAAAACCTTTTACACTTTCTGTTAATGAATTTTTAAATTGGTCAAAATTGCCCTGTCCTTTTAGTCTTACATTTACTTGAATTGTTGGAATTAGTCCATTATGAGTTTTTGGATTATATTTGTGAAATGAGGCTAACAAGATTGAACCCTTTTTATTCGAAAGTAATTTAGATAAATTCTCATCTGTAATTTTAAATTTTTCAAGATTTTTCAATAAAAATTCATTATTTGATTCAAACCAGTTTTTAGGTTCTTGAATTACAAATCCAAACTCTTTATTTTCAAATTTTTTCTGTCCATAAATTAAATTAGGGAAGCTAATAAATATAATAAAGATTAATAATATTTTTCTCATTTCTTAAAATTCTATTTTTATTGATTTACTTAATTTTTAGTTAAGTTTCAGTATTTTTATTTGTAATAGTCGTTATATTTTAATATGTACATTCTCTAGTTTTTTTATCAAGTTCCCTTTAACTACCGTAAAAGTATAGTCCTTCGCTTCTGCAAAAGAAATCCCGTATTTACGTTCAAGTGTTCTTACATCTTCCGGAAATTTTGATAATAAAACATCATAAAACTGATCCAGAAAATCATTTGAAGGCATTGTGTAGTTGATTTTCAGCTGAAAACGTCTGATCAAAGCAGTGTCAATAATCTCAGGATGGTTGGTAGCACATAGTAAAAGCGCGTTTTCGGGATAATAATCGATCAGCTGGATCAGTGTGTTCACCAGCCGTCTCATTTCTCCGACATCTTTGTCATCGCTTCCTCTTGCTTTTCCTATCTGATCAAGCTCATCAAGAAAAAGAACTGATCTTTCGCGGGCAGCTTTATCAAAGATCATTTTAATATTCTGTGAAGTTTCTCCGATTCTGGAAGAAACAATATTGCTTAAATTAAGAATAAGAATACTTTTCCCCAAAGCATTAGCAACTGCTTTTGCCGTCATGGTCTTTCCGCAGCCGGAATTTCCTTCCAAAAGAACTTTATTGTTCACAGGGAGTCCGTATTCCTGTAATTCTTTAGAATAAGTATTTTCTTTGATAAGCTGTACAATCTGCTCCCTGTTTTGAGAATCAAGAAAAACATCATCCAGGGTTACTTCTTCTTTATCTTGAATAATAAGGTTGTACAGGTTCATTGCATAAGATTTGTGCAAAGATAAAGCATATAAAACAAAAAAGCCGAACATGAAGTTCGACCCTATCGGCTATTATAAAAATTAAAATTTGTTGTGTTGAATTTTTCTTACATTATGTTTTTTTTGCCCTTTTACTCTGTTGAGTAAAAGAGCGAACAATCTTTGTCAGATTGAAAACATATAACAATACAATTAGTAAATCTGCTTTATAAGATATCTATTCTTATATAAGATTTAATTAATTCCCTTCTTTTCTAACAGTCATGAAGTAAGATGAGAATACTATTAAACATGTTGCAATTCCGATGTAAGTTACCATTTGTTTTATTTTTAATTATTTGACTTTTTATTATCAATTTTACATTTGCAATATTACGGCAATTATATGGGAATATAAATTAAATTATAATGATGTTTATCAGTATTTTATGTTAATTTTCAGTGTCTTTTGATGATTTTTAGATTCGTTTTATAGCACGTTTTTTATGTTTTTAATATTGTTTTTAATTATATTATTCTCAAAAAAATGTGAAATTATTAATATTTTGATATTGGTTGTTTGGAGATTCGCAATGTTAACAGTTGGTAATATTATGTAGAGGATAATAATTTTTATCACTCGATGATGAATTTATTTTGCTACTTACGTTTCAAAAAATGATAGGATGATAAAGTTTTAATAAAATAAAAAAGTCTACCGAAATGGGTAGACTAAAGATTAAATATCAACAAGTTATACTATTGAATAGGAAACTGTTTATTTAGTTCTGGGCTTTCCAAAAGGATTATAAGATACACCGATATTGAAATAGAATGAAGTTTTGTATTTGGCTTCAAAAATATAATCTTTAAAAGATTCCTGCTTTTCGAAAACTCTTGCATTAGGTGTCGCTCTGATTCCAGTTTTTAAAGTGCCGATAAAATTTCCGCCTAAATTATGTTCATATATAGCTCCTGAATTAACTTCCACCTGTCTGTATTCATAGGTTTTTCCTGATAAGTAGTGGTAAAAAGAAGTATTATCCATTTCAGTTCCAAAAGAAATTCTTCCATTGGAAAACATATTTTTTCTGATCAGGACTTTTTTAGGTAAAAGAATATCTGCAATCCAGCCGTTCTCAAATTTATGCTCATAAGTAAAAATAGGAAGAGCCGGAACTTGTGAGCTAGGATCGATGAAAGCAGCAATTCCTACTGTCATTTTTGTTTTCTGATTGACTTTTAAAATTAGAGTTCCTGTTACAACCCCACGAATTCTTTCAAAATGCTGATCACTTCCGTCGACTGAAACTGAAGCGGAGTATACGGCGATTTTATTAAAGAGTTTAGAATAATAACTTGCATTAATTCCTTCCGAATGGTAATGAAAATCTTTTTTTTGAGGATAATTTAAAATTGAATTTTCCATATCCATCGAAGTATAGCGATAGTTTAAGGAAGTACTTAATAACCAGCTTTTACTTTTAATAAAATAGATATTGGCATTTGCTTTTACCTGATAAAATTCTTTCATTTTATTTTCCGGTAAATCGTTTCCTTGTAGCGCAGAAGAAAATTTATAAGGTGTAGTCTGAGTAAACTCAAGGTTAAAATCTCTTGTTTGCGGAAATTTGTCGGCTACAAATGCTCTCACTTTTAAAGGAATACTGTCTCTCTTTTGAGCATATACATGTTTTAAAGGAAGGATAGTAAATGGCAGAATTGCTTTTCTGAGTATTTTCATAATTATTTTAGTTCTTTAATGGTAGATTGGAAGAAATTGAAAAGGAAAATTTTGTCATAAAAAATTTCAATACAGTTTTCAATAATGAACCTGAAATATTTTTCAGAGTGAACAATAGCATCTTCTTCTACAAATACAAACCACATTTCTTTGAGGTGATTTTGTCTTTTAAATGCTTCAAAAAGATTAAAATCTAACGGAGTTGGATGTTTTATATCGTAAAATAAAATTCCTTTTTTTATTCCATGCTCTTCTATAATATTGACAGGATGATTGATGTATTCAAGGATTTTAAAGTTAGAATGATAACACTCAATAAAGTGATGGAGGTCAATAAGCTGTATTACTTTTTCCTCCTGTTCACAATCGGTCATATAAAAACATTTTGTGGCGATTTCTTCTGTCAGTTCCTGAAAAGTGGTCAGTTCCATAATTTGAAAATTTTACGGAGCAAAGGAATGGAGAATGGGTTTTGAAAAGTTATTTTTTATACAAATTGCCCGTTATTTTATACGAAATCCTGAACTTTAAAATTGGTATAATAAAATAGGGAGTTGGTATAATATTTTAAGTGAAACTTACGTTATTACCTATTTTTGTTAAGTTATTAAGCTATAAGTAAGACATGAAATATTCTTCTCAGAACTTTAAAGAAACCCTTGTCATGGATTTTCTGCTTGAAAACCGATTTAGGTTTTTGAGACATCTTTTGTTTCTGATTTTCTTTTTTCTGCTGATCTACAATGCAAGGTTTTGGAATTGGTACTCGGAAGATTCTAAGTATTATATTTTGTTTTTTGTATATAGTATACTGATTGGGATGGTCTATATTAATATATATGTACTGGTTCCTTTATTTTTTTTTAAAACCCGTTATGTAACCTATTTTATTTTATTGGTTGCACTTGGTGTTTTAGCTTTAAATGGCATTGGATATTGTTTCGACCGGTTTTTTTCAGAATATCGTGTGATTAATTTACCTCGTGAGAAAGGAGGAATTTATGAAGGAGTTTTAATGTGTATTCCTATTATTTTGACTACAACAACGGTTAAACTTTTACAGAAGTGGATTAAAGACAGTCAACGAATCACAGAGCTTAATGATCTTACATTAAGAATGGAATTGAATGAGTTGCGGAATCAGATCAATCCTCATTTCCTATTTAATATGTTGAACAACGTTAAAGCGTTGATCAGAACAGATCCTGGAAAAGCAACGGCTGTGATCATGAAGCTTTCAGAATTTCTGAGGTATCAGCTGTATGAAAATGATGAGGAAAAAACATTGCTTACTTCAGAAATTGATTTTCTTTCCAATTTTATAAATCTTGAAAAAATAAGAAGAGAAGATCTGTCTGTAGATATTCATATTGACATGGATAAACGAATATTGAACAGCATTTTTATTCCACCTAACTTGTTTACAACATTTGTGGAAAACGCTGTAAAACATAGTGTGAGTCTCAACAGGGAAGAAAATTATATTAACATTGAAATCAAAATGGAAGAAAACAAGCTTCATTTTACCTGTATCAATTCAAAAAACTCAGATTTTTCTGCTTTTGAGAATAAATACGGTGGTTTAGGTTTAGTCAATATTAAGCGAAGATTAGAATTACTTTACCAGAATACCCATGAATTAAACATTACTTCAACCCATAAAGAATATATTGTAACCTTAATTATCCCTTTATGAATTGTATAATTGTTGATGACGAACCTTTGGCAAGAGTGGAAATGAAATCCTTAATCAATGAAGTTTCTCAGCTGGAAGTTCTGGGAAGTTTTTCAAATGCACCTGTTGCAATCGAATTTTTAAAAACTTCAGAGACAGATTTGATTTTTCTTGATATTGAAATGCCACTGATTTCAGGATTGGAATTCGCAGAAACGCTTCCGGAAAATACATTAGTGATTTTTACAACAGCCTATTCGCAATATGCATTGAAAAGTTATGAACTGGATGCAGTAGATTATCTGTTGAAACCCATTGAAAAACAAAGGCTTAAAAAAGCAGTTGAAAAAGCTGTACTTTACAAGGAACTGCTTTCATCCAAAACCGTAAAAAACACGATAGAATCTAACACAGCCGATTTTTTATTCATTAAAGCAGATAGGAAATATTATAAAATATATTTTTCAGACATCAGATTTATAGAAGGATTGAAAGATTATGTGGTCATTCATACCCGGACTCAAAAGCTGATCACAGCAATGAATCTGAAAACAATCCACCAAAAAGTTCCGCAGAATATTTTCCTTCGGGTAAGCAAATCTTTTGTGGTTAATATTGACTATATTGAATCATTTGATAACCATAACATCTACATCGGTGATGCAGATGTTCCTTTGGGAGAGGTGTACAGATCGGAATTTTTTACAAAATATTCAGGAGGTTCTTTGAATATTGATTAATATAATTTCTGGTCATTAATGCAATAAAAACTTCTGCGTTTTCCCAAGCCGGTTTGTTTTTTGACCAATTTTTCGCCGCATTTAGGACAGACTGATTTTGTGTGGACAAGCCAGTGTTTTTTCAGAACAAAATCCCGTTTCCATTTTAGAAAATCAAAGCTGTAGTTTCGGGCTTCTGTAATTAAATCTTCCAGTTTTTCAGAAGGTAGATTTCCCAACAAACTTTCAGGTTGTACTCCTATTCTGAATAAAACTTCGTTTTTAATTATATTTCCGACGCCGGAGAAAATATCCTGGTTCATGAGTGCATCACAAGCCATCATTTTCGGATTGGCGAGCAGCTTTTGCTTTGCTTTTTCCGGATTCCATTGGTCGCTCATCACATCAGCTTCCCAATCAATTTTAGATAAGAACTCTGAATCTACAAGCTTTACACTGCAGCTGTAAAAATAGATTGCTCCTTTTTTAAAAACTAATGATAACCGGAGGTTTTTATCGGGTTTCGTCTGTTCATCCACACTGTAGGAGCCAAACATGAGCAAGTGAATTCTGACTGCGACTTTACTGAAAATAAGATAAGTCTGTTTCCCGAAAGTCCGTATTTCTTTCAAAACATTATTTTCAAGAATTTCTTTGTCAAATTTTGCATTTCCCTGAGATTCCACAACTTTTTCACCTACAAATTTTTGCAGGCTTTCTTTCATTAATAGGATGGAAGGACCTTCAGGCATAAGAACTCGGTTTTCAATAAAAATTCAAATACTATTCCATAAAAATAAAATTTGGAGTAATTTTGAAAAATGATGAATTTAAACCAGATTTTCACCAATCAACGTACAGGAAACAATCCTCATACAAAGGCTTCAAGAACAGATTTTCAGAGAGATTTTGACCGAATTATATTCTCTTCGGCTTTCAGAAGACTGCAAAATAAAACCCAGGTTTTTCCGCTTCCGGGTAGTGTCTTTGTGCATAACCGTTTAACGCATTCTCTTGAAGTTTCATCGGTGGGAAGAAGTTTGGGGAGTATCATTGGAGAATTTATTTATAATGATTTCAAAAACGATTTAACGGAAGATGCTAAAAGTTTTTACCTGCATAATTTAGGAAATGTAATTGCTGCAGCCTGTCTTTGTCATGATGTGGGTAATCCGGCTTTCGGACATTCCGGAGAAGATGCTATTGCAAGTTATTTTGAACGAAATGAAAATGATCTGAAGTCTAAATTCAATGAAAAAGAATGGGCAGATCTGGTGAATTTTGAAGGAAACGCCAATGCGATCAGGGTTTTGGCGCATCAGCAGCAAGGAAAAGATGAAGGAGGAATTCAGCTGACTTTTTCAACGCTGGCAAGTATTGCAAAATATCCGTGTGAAGCCATTGCTAAAAAGAAAGGAATTATCCATAGAAAGAAATTCGGATTCTTTCAAAATGAAAAAGATATTTTTTTGGAGATTGCAAAAGGTACCCATTTAATCTCAGAAAGCGAAGATCCTTATATTTTTAAAAGACATCCCTTTGTATGGCTGGTGGAAGCTGCCGATGATATTTGCTATAATATTATTGATATGGAAGATGCCCACCGATTGGGTATTGTTTCAACAGCAGACTGCAAAAACCTTTTCTTTGAATTGGTGAAATCTGAAACTGATGATGTGAACAGGGTAGAGCAAAAACTGAACTCTATAGGGAATGAAAACGAGCAGATTTCTTATTTAAGAGCAAAAGTTATTAATGCTTTAATTAATAAATCGATTCAACTTTATAAAAGCAATTTTGAGACTATTCTGGAGGGGAATTTAGATCACGGGCTTCTTGACATTTATAAGTCTGAAAATAAAGCTTTGCAGGATATTGAAAGCTTTTCGATTGAAAAAATTTATAATCATAAAGCTGTGGTAGAAATAGAAAATGCAGGTTACAATGTAATGTATGAATTGCTGGATCATTTTATTCCTTCTATTCTAAAACATGAGGATGAAAGAAAATCTTACGATAAAAAAGCGTTAAAACTTCTTCCTAAGCAGTTTGTTTATCAAGACGGCACCGATTACCAGAAAGTTCTTGGGGTGATTGACTTCGTTTCCGGAATGACCGACAATTATGCTACCGATTTATACAGAAAAATTAAAGGAATTGATATTGGAATGACAGTTTAATATGGTTTGAAGTTGGAAGATGGATGTGGGAAATTTTTAATGTTTGAAGACTTGAACTTTTTATTTGAAGCTTTTTCCCGCTTTCGCTACTCGCTTTTTCAAGTTTCGGCGGCGGCAAAGCCGCCGCCGAAACTTGAAAAGAGCTTAAACACTCCGCTCAATCGGGGCTATTGTGGAAGGCAATCATTTAAGTATTAGAAAATATTGAGAGCATTTGTCATTCCGCAGGAATCTCAACATGAATCTTTCCGTCGTATTTTCTAATACTACCTAATCACCCCATCAGTTCGTTCGCTTCTTCTATTAAAGATTTCATTAATGTTGAGGCTCTTTTATGTTTTAAAATCGGTGCAATCTGCCCAGACCAGAAGAAAACCAATTCGTGTTTTTTCTGTTCCAATGCTGCTTTTCTCATCGGTGCAATAAAAGTTGTCTGCAAAGGAAAAGGCAATATTTGATCGGTTGCTGTTAGCAATTCTCTTGTAATTTCTGTAGTAATTCCGCGTCCCAATCTTCCGGTGTAAGCTCTGGAAAGGGTAGTGTATTTTGATGCTTCCGAGAACAAAAATTCTTTATGAAACGGTAATGCTCCGGATTCTTCTGTTGCTAAAAATGCAGTTCCGATTTGCACGGCTTCTGCTCCCAAAGTCATTGCTGCTGCGATTCCACGACCGTTGGCAATTCCTCCTGCGGCTACAAGCGGAGTTTTAATCTTATCTTTAATCAATTGAATTAAAGTAAAAGTTCCCATTGTTGAAAGTTCGGCTTTTTCCAAAAATGAAGGTCTGTGACCGCCACTTTCGAAACCTGAAGCTACAATGACATCTACGCCAATATTTTCTAAAGCAATCGCTTCATCGACTGTCGTTGCATTTCCGACCACGATTGTTCCCTGGCTTTTTAATCTTTCAATAATATCCTGATCCAAAAGTCCGAACATAAAGCTGAAAACTTTAGGTTTAATATCAAAAACGACCTGCAACTGGTTTTGAAATCTTGATTCAAAAGAAGGTGGAAGTGGTGGAACTTCAATGTTCAGCCTGTCATAATAAGGCTTAAAAATTTCAACCGCTTTTTGATATTGATTTTCAGTGTGCTCCTGATTGATAATATCGTGATCATTTACCCAGAGATTCAGATTATAAGGTTTATCCGTGATGGATTTTATCTGCTGATCCGCGTCATAAATTTCCTGAGGAGACAATGTATAAGCTCCGTAACCTCCCAGTCCGCCGAGTTTACTAACGGTTGTTGTTAATTCAACGGATGATAGCCCACCTCCGAAAGGTCCCTGAAAAATTGGATAATCTATACCGAGTAAATTTGTTATTCTGTTTTTATTCCACATGATTTTTGATTAAGGTTCTACATCGGTTAATGTTTTATTGACAATGAGCCATTTACCATCAATTTTATGAAAAGTTATAAAATTATAGTAATTGAAATCATACATTTTTACATTTAATTTGGCTGTAGCAATTGTATTTATCACATCAATCGAGATGATGGTTGGCTTAAAATCTTTTCCCGATTTTTCCGGACTTACCCTACTTCCAACTCCTTCAATATATTGTATAGCGGTTTTGTAATAGGGTACCCCTTTGATATCTCCGAAAAGCAAAGCATCTTTATGGAAAATTTCCTTTAAAAGTTCAGTATTTCCTTCATAAATTCCTTTCAAATACAATTGTTCAATCGCATTTTTTATGGTCGCTTCTTCTGTTTTGTATGTTTTCATGACATTTATTTTTTGAGCATAGCTGTTTATCGGTACCATAAACAGCCATGCCATTACCATTAAAACTTTCATCTTTATAAACTATGACCTGCACCCATTCCTCCGTCTACATTAATGATAGCGCCTGAAATAAACGAATTCTTAGCAATCGAGTGGATCATTTGTGCCACTTCTTCCGGTTCTCCAATGCGGTTGATTAAGTGAATTCCCGCATTGTTATCGATACTTTCATCGTGCATCGGAGTTCGGATTAAACCCGGTGCAACGGTATTTACTCTGATATTATCTTTCCCAAATTCTGCAGCCAATTGCAACGTCAAAGCGTGGATTGCTCCTTTGCTCGAAATCGGTGCAGTGGACGGAGATTGTGCAATCGCGTGATCAACAAGCGGTGTTCCGACATTGATAACCACTCCATCTTTTTGCTTGATCATTTGCGGAAGAATCGCCTGTGTTGTGAAGAATGTTCCTTTTAAATTAGTTGTTAAAAATTGATCCAAATATTCTTCCGTTACGTCTAAAAACGGCTTATTATCGTAGATTCCTGCGTTATTTATGAGAACATCAATTGAGCCGAATTTTTCAAGAGCAATTTTTGCCAAAGCTTCTCCCGTTGATTTTTTTGAAACATCTCCTGCAACCATTGCCAGATTTTCTCCCGCTCCCAATTCGTTGTAAATATCTTTTAATTTGGATGCTGTTTGTGAATTAATCACCACATTATCGCCCCTTTCTAAGAAATACCGGGCAACTTCCAAACCAATTCCTGATGATGCTCCTGTTACGATTACTGTTTGTTTTTTCATTTTAAATTAATTTTTGGGTGCTGTTGAAAATCCTTGTTCTTTCAATACGGAAACCTGTTCTCCGTCGTATCCCCAATTATCGTCCTCGATTTCATTGATGATAATGTGTGTTAAGTGAGGATCTTTATTTAAAACTGTAGTGACAACTTCACTTATTTTTCTGATTAATTCTTTTTTTGTTTCGCGGTTAATATCTTCGCGTAAAACATCTATTGTGATGAATGGCATGATGTTAAATTTTAAATTGTTGGTTAAATTGTTTCTGCAACCAGGTGGATATTCAAATCGAAATTATTGTAGATCAACGTGTCACCAAGATTGGCGAAGAAATTGGCTGATCTGAATTTGATGTTGAACTTTGTTCTGTCAATGACAATTTTAGCATCTAAAACAGCGACGTTATCCGTTCTTACAATCTGTAAAGCTGTATCAATAGAATGTGTAATTCCTTTAATCGTAAGATCTCCTTTTACGTAATAAAGATTGTTGTCGCCTGGTTCTGTGTGAGTGATTTCAAAAGTTGCTTCAGGATATTGATCTGAATTAAAGAAGTCATCAGAAGCCAAATGACTTGCAAATTGTGCGTTGGTTTCTGCGTCCTCCACATCAATAATTGTAATTGATTTTGTATTAATTACAAATTTTCCTGTTAGAAGATTTTCGTTTTCAAAAGTTAAATTTCCTTCTTTCACTTCAATGGTTCCGTTGTGGGCTCCGGTTACTTTTCTTCCGATCCATTCAACTAAACTTTTTTCGCTGTTTACTTTGAAAATTTTTGTGTCCATTTTTAATTGGTTTTAAATTATAGGACAAAGGTCAGTCGATTCGAAGAAAAAGTTATGTGAGGTACATCACGAAATATGGGAAAGTTGAGTCTGAATTTTAGGGATATTAGCCTGATTTGAAATTAAAGCGTACATATTTTTAACGCAAAGACGCAATGATTATTAAGAAAATGCTATAAATACTTTCGCAAAGGCGTTTCACTCAGTTAAGGATAGTTGTTTTGATATCACTTGCTGAAGAATTCCTAAGCGGACATAGCGTTAAAGTGTCTCTAATCTACAATGTGGTAGTAAATTATTGATGTAATCTACTCAAAGTTTCTCGTGTTACTCCTAAATAAGCTGCAATCAAATGTTTCGGTACCAGATTATATAATTGTGGATAGAGTGCTAAAAGCTCTTCATACCTGAATTTAGCATCGTTATTCATCAAAGAAAGAAGACGCTTTTGAGTGGCAACATAACCTTTATTGGTTCGCCATCTGAAAAAATGTTCAACTTCATGAATTTCATTGCAGATCTTTTCACGGTCTTCATTAGAAATTGATAAAATACTGGAGTTTGTGATGCAATCAACATTGATTGTTGCTCTATTTTTACTGTATAGAGCATCAAAATCAGTTACCCACCAAGTCGGCATAGCAAATTGAAGGATAAACATCTTCATAGTATCGTTCAGGTAAAATGCTTTCAGACAGCCGTCTAAAACGAAATATTCATGATCTACAAAATCGCCTTCGGAGATCAGACTTTGCCCTTTCTTGAGATGAATCAGATTAAAATGTCCGAAAACATAATTAAACTGCTCATCAGAAAGAGAGGTGAATTTTGAAATATGCCCTTTTAGTATTTCTTTAGCATCAACCATAACGGAGAATTTTATAAATCAAAATTAATAATAATTGGCTGGAAGTAAGAAGGTGAATGACGGAAGTTCCTTTAATGACGAAATTTATTTGTTTAGCTTTAATCTTATCAAGCTTTTAGCCCTTACTTCCTTACCTCGATAATTTTTATTATATTTAATGAAACACAACACATTCTATTGCGACATATTAATAAAATTAAAACACTATGAGTCTTTTTTTAGCACCCGTTATTTTTTTCGGATTAATTATTTTGTTCGCTTCGTTTTTTGTCGTAAAGCAGGAAACCGCAGCGATTATTGAGCGTTTTGGGAAATTCCGAGCCGTAAAGCATTCAGGGTTACATCTTAAGCTTCCGATTATCGATCAGATTGCCAAAAGGCTGAATTTGCGTATTCAACAGCTCGATGTAATTATTGATACAAAAACGCTGGATAATGTTTTCATTAAAATGAAAGTTTCGGTACAATATCAAGTGATTCGAACTCAGGTAAGTGATGCGTATTACCGTTTAGAAAATCCTGAAAACCAGATTACCTCTTTTGTTTTTGATGTGGTAAGAGCTGAAGTTCCTAAGTTAAAGCTGGATGATGTGTTCGTGAGAAAAGACGATGTGGCTATTGCTGTAAAAGGAGAGCTTCAGGAAGCGATGAACAGCTACGGATATGATATTATCAAAGCCTTGGTAACAGATATCGATCCGGATGAACAGGTAAAACATGCGATGAACAGAATCAATGCGGCTGAAAGGGAAAAAACGGCGGCAGAATACGAATCTGAAGCACAGAGAATCAGGATTGTAGCCGTTGCAAAAGCTGAAGCTGAATCTAAAAAGTTACAGGGACAAGGGATTGCAGATCAGAGAAGAGAGATTGCCAAAGGTCTTGAGGAATCGGTAAGAATGCTGAATAATGTAGATATCAATTCACACGAAGCATCTGCTTTAATTGTCGTTACCCAGCATTATGATACTTTACATTCAGTGGGGGCAAATAACAGAAGTAATCTGGTATTATTACCGAATTCACCAACCGCTGCAAGCGGAATGCTTAATGATCTTGTTGCTGCCATGACTACTGCGAATACAATAGGAGAGGTCAGCAAAGGGAACTATCCGCCACCTCAGAAAGATCACGATCATAACAGACCTAATAAGTAATAAAAAACCTCCGAAACTTTCGGAGGTTTTTATTTATTTTTTCGTTTTTGAAATCTGTTTAATCAAAGTATATTTAATGGAAGATGCATCTGCAGGAACATTTTCTACCTTTTCAGTTTTTACCTTTATTACATATTCATATCCTGGCTCATAAGTAAACCCTTCAATATTCGTGTAAAAATTACTCCAGTTATCGGTTGGCTTTTCTTTTACCTGTAAGCATTTCATAGGGGCTACTCCTGTACAATCTGCAGTTTGTGGTCCTACGATGAAGGTTTTTTCATCAGCTGCGGATGCTCCGGAAGTAGTTGTACATTGCGTCATTGTAAATAATGCCAATGCAGTTACTGTTCCTTTTAAAATTGTCGCCATACTTTTCATAATACTTGATTTTGACATCATAGCTCACAATTACCATGCCGAAGTACTTTTCATCAATTGTCGCAGTTTTTCTATTGCTTTACATTTTTTTAATCGTTTATTTTGGGCAATAAATATAATAAGTAATTGGTATGCATTCTGGAACAGATCTGTAAAAAATGAATGTTCATACGTAAATAAAAAATAAAACAGGATGAGAATATTACTTTCTTCAGTCTTTATTTTAGTCTGTGGTGGTTTGTTAAATGCGCAGAAACTGAAAAAAGAAGATGTTATAGGGTTTTGGAAGCTGAAAGAATCTGGTTTCTATGAAGGAAAGAAGAAAGTTGTGAAAGCTTTTAATCAATGTCGTTTAATGAGGAACTATTCCATACGAGAGGATGGTTTTGCGATTTATAATTATGTAGAAGGAGAGACCGGAAACTGTATTATATCAGAACCCAGACTTTCTTTTTGGAGAATAGTTGATAACAGAATTCAGTTTTATGCGCATGATAAGAATATTCTTGAAGAAGTGGTGGTAACTTTAAATAAAGATAAAACAATAACTTTTTCAAGTTATATTCCCGAGCCGGTTAAAGATAAAGATGCGATGTTGGAAAAGATACTGAATACCAATCATTATGATATTCTGGAAGTTGCCTATTAAATTTGGTAATTATTTTCTTTAGGCTTCATTTCTTTAAACTTTTGCTTACCTATCAAAAGCTCAAAAAATAATCTGAAATCTGAAATCAGCGACCACAACGGATATTTAAAGGTAGCCGGTTTATTTCTTTCAATTACGGCATGGCTGAACCAGGCAAACCCATATCCGAAAATAGGAACATACCAAAGGAATCTTTCTTTTCCGGAACTGATAACATAGCCGATCACTACAAATACGAGAAGAGTTCCTATAAAATGAAAAATCCGGGTTCCGGTTTTACTGTGTTCGGTAAGATAGAACTGATAAAATTCTTTGAAGGTTTTAATTCTTTCTGACATGGCGTTGATCTTTGTGGAAAAAGTAGCAATAAGTTCGCCATTTTTAATAAGGATAAAATAAAAGCAAAGCTGTAGGTACAACTTTGCTTTTTTTTGTTTTTATGTTTTTGAGAAATTAGGCCTTACCTAATTTACTGTTTTTGTATCCGTAGAAGAAATAAATAACTAATCCGATGGCAAACCATAATCCAAACCAGAACCAGTTTTCGTGACTCATCCCTGTTAAAAGATAGAGACAGGAACTCAATCCGATTAATGGAATTAAAGATAGATTTTTAACGAAAGTCCAGATGCAAAGAGCTAGATTAATCAAAATAAAAAAGAAAATCGAAGCCCTGAATTCACCTTCTTTAGGATCTTTCCAATCCATTAAGTTTTGAAAAAATTCCGGCTGCCATTGATAAAAAGCAATTAATCCTCCGATGAAAATAACAGGGAAAATGATTTTTCCATTAATATAAGGTAAATGAAATCTTCCTTTTATCTTTTCTTTTGCCGGAAGCATTAACACTCCCGCACATACCAATACAAACGCGAAAATAGTTCCGATACTTGTAAAGTCTAAAATGAATGTTTTATCTGTGAATAAGATAGGGATACCCACTACAATACCCGTTACAATCGTTGCAAAAGCAGGGGTTTTGTATTTGGGATGTACCTCCTGAAATTTCTGAGGCATTAATCCGTCACGACTCATGGCATACCAGATTCTCGGCTGTCCCATCTGGAAAACCAAAAGTACGGTGGTAATTGCAACAATAGCAATAAATGAAACGGTAAGTTCCATCCATGCAACATTGGCATTTCCTTTTTCAAAGATAAATGAAAGAGGATCTCCCACACCATCAAACTTCTTATAATCCACCATTCCTGTCAATACTAATGTTAAAGCAATATAGATGAATGTACACAAAACCAAAGAAATGATCATTCCTTTTGGAAGTGTTTTCTGAGGATCCTTAGTCTCTTCGGAAAGCACACTTAATGCGTCAAAACCAATATAGGCAAAGAATACTCCGGAAACCGCGCTCATCACTCCTACAAACCCGTTTGGCATGAAAGAAGGGGCTCCTGTTGCAGGGCTTATTGGAGTCCAGTTCTCGGTATTGATGTAAGAATAACCCACTAAAATGACCAGCACAATTACTGCTAATTTTAAGATTACCAAAGAGTTGTTGAAGTTCTTGCTTTCTTTTACTCCAACATAGCATAGCCAGGTAATCAATCCGTTAATAACCAAAGCGGGAACATCAACGATGAATTTTAAGCTTCCTAATAAAGGGGCGGTCTTCCAGGCATTAAGGAGTTCTTTGTTCTCAGAACCATTCATGATGGCTTTTTTAGCTTCGGTATAACTGCAAGTCAGGTAATCCGGAATATGCATTCCCAAACGCTCTAAAAAGCTTGTAAAATAATCTGACCAGGAAAAAGCTACATATATATTACCGAAAGAATATTCCATAATCAAAGCCCAACCGATAATCCAGGCTATTAATTCTCCGAAACTCGCATAAGCATAGGTATAAGCAGAGCCTGCAGTGGGAATTCTGCTTGCAAATTCTGCATAGCAAAGTGCAGTGAAACCACAGGCAAAGCCGCAAATCAAATATAGTAAAATAACACCGGGACCTCCTCTGAAAACAGCTTCTCCCAAACTGCTGAAGCTTCCTGCGCCGATAATGGCCGCAATACCGAAAAATACAATGTCCCAAACACCCAAAACCCTTAAAAGGTTCGTCGATGTATCTGATTCTGAATAGATTTTCCTTCTAAAAAGTTGACTCATTCAATAACTATATTTGATTTGAAAAAAAGCAAATGTAATGATTTTTTATTTTGATGTTAACAGTTGTTAAGAAGATTTGGACAAAAATGCTTAAACAAAAGGCTTTACTCTTTATAAAAAGGGATTTCTATATAGCTGTCGTTGTACCATTTTACTTCCAGTGGCTCCCCGGAATCCTTTATTGTTTCATCACTTACATCTTTCCCCGATCCATAATTGATTTGCCAGTTAGGATTCTTATTAACACCGACCAGTACAAGTAGCTTGTTTTCTTTTTCAATCTTTTTACTTATGAAGTACGAATTGCACCTGAATCAGGTTTATAGAGATGAATGCTAAAAGTATCTTAAATTTCATGTATTGGTGTATTTATGGTATGTTTTTAGCTGCTGTTGAAAAAGTATCAAATTAAAAGGGTTTTTGATAACTGTTTATTAAAATTGTTTACATTTTATCAGGCGAAAGTAGTAAAATTTATCATGAGACGGTGAGAAAAATTGTCATTGTTATGGTGAGAAAAATTGTCATTGTTATAAAATTGATATTTACAATCTTTAATCTGTTAAAACTTGCTTAAACAATAAGTTTTTAATATTTTCGTTAACTTATTTAGACTAATTTTCTTATATCAAGAAGAATGAAATCAAAAAAAATACTTTTAGCGGCTGCAGTATTGTATTTCGGAATCTCCGATGCTCAGCAGTCCCAATATTTTACCCAGAAAGAAAATTACAGGTTCAATCTAGCCGAAAATCTTTACCAGACCAAAATATATAATGCCTCGCAATTTGAATATGCGAGACAATATTTTTATAATCAGAACTTATCAAGATCCAGAAAAGAAGCGGCGCAGTTTTTCGATAATATAATAGGAGTAATCCTTCAGAAAAATCACGCTGAAGAAGGATTGACTGCTTTTATGAAGGAGTATCCTAATTCTGCATACTTTGCACAGGCCAATCTTCCTTTGGCAGATTATTATCTGGCTAAAAAAGATTTTGAAAAAGCTCTGGAAACCTTGAAGAAAGTAAATCAGTATCAACTTTCGAAAGAAGAAAATACACAGTATATTCTAAAGTTAGGATATGCTAAATTCATGTTGGGAGACTCTAAAGGTGCAACAGATGCCCTGGAAGAAGCTTATAAAACAGCGGATGAATCTCAAAAAGGCGATATTGCTTATATGTTGGGACATCTGTACTATTCAAACAGACAGAATGATAAGGCATTCCAATATTTTGATTCCGTAAAAGACCAGCCGAAATATTCTAAACTGGTACGTCCGTATTATGTACAGATGTATTATAATGATAAAGATTATGATAAAGCAATTACCGAAGGTAATGCTTTGCTGAATGAAGATATTTCTGATTCTTATAAAGCAGAGGTTCATAAGATCATTGGCGAAAGTTATTTCATGAAGAATGATTATAACGCCGCTTATCCACATTTAAAAGAGTATCTGAGTGTTCAGCAGAATCCATCTGAAAATGATTTATATGAAATGGGGTTTGTTGCGGCTCAGCTTAAAAAATACGATGAAGCCGTTTCGTATTACAATCAATTACTGAACAGCAATTCCGCATTGGCTCAAAATGCATATTATCAGCTTGGAAATGCCTATCTAGCGGTTGATAAAAAGCAGGAAGCCCTTTCGGCGTTCCGTTCGTCTTATCAGATGAACTATGATCCGAAGGTGAAAAAACTGGCGCATGAGCAATATGCAAAATTGAGTTACGATATCGGTAACCCGTTTGAAAGTCCTTCTGCAGTGATTCAGAATTACATCAACGAAAATCAAAATTCAGGAAATGTATCGGAAATGAGATCACTTTTGGTGAAATCTTACCTTTATTCCGGGAATTTTAAAGAAACCCTGAATGCAATAGACAAACTGCAGACTTCATCTCCTGATATAGATAAAGTAGATCAGGAAGTTTCTTACTTATTGGGAACTGAAGAATTTAACAAAGGAAATTATGATGAAGCTGAAAAATATTTATTGAGAAGTCTGGAATTCGACATCAATAAAGAATTTCACAGCAGAGCTTTATATTGGTTAGGCCAGGTTTATTATCAGAAAGGAAATTATCCGTCTGCCATTGTTCGTTATGAAAAATTATTGAACGAAAGCTTCCCGGAAAAACAGCAACTACCTTACGATTTAGGTTATGCTTATTTTAAATCTAAAAAGTTTGATCAGGCGGCAACATATTTTAAACAATATTTAACCAATCCGAAACCCGAGTTTAAAAATGATGCAGAACTTCGTTTAGCGGATATTCATTATGCAAATAACGATCTGAACGAAGCGATTGCTATTTATGATAAAAACGAAGACGCTACAGATTATACTTTATACCAAAAAGCAATGGCTTTAGGGTTTAAAGGAGATACTCAGGCGAAAATTACCAATTTAAACAGCCTTTTATCAAAATATCCGGGTTCTGAATATTATGATGATGCTCAATATGAAATCGGAACGGCTTACGCGGCCCAGGATGATTTTAATAATTCGAATGACTTCTTTAACAAAGTAATTAAAACTTCGTCTGACAAAGATCTGGTAGCTAATGCTTCCATTTACAGAGCACAGAATTATATTGATCTCAACCAGAATGATAAGGCTCTATCAGAATTGAAATCTTTGGGCGAACAATATAAAAATACGCCTTATGCAGAAAAAATCGTTCAGGCTGCAAAACCGATTTTTACGAAAAACGGTGATGTTGCAGGATATGAAAATTTTGCAAAAAATATCGGTATCAATGTAGATGCAGCGGAAATTGATGAAATCAACCTGTCTACAGCAAAACAATATTTCACGAAGAAAGATTATAAGAATGCCATTTCTTATTACGAAAAATATTTAACACAAAACCCGACAGGAGAGGGACTTTACCAGGCGAAATATGAATTAGGGGAAAGTTATTATCAAACCAATAATACGACAAAAGCTTTGCTTGTTCTACAAGAAGTAGCCAATGTTCAGAATGATTATCAGGATGATGCACAAACCCGTTTAGCACAGATTTATGTGACACAGGGTGACAATAATGAGGCTAAGAAATATCTGGAAAATATTAAGAATTCATCAAACGTAAGCATTAAAAACTATGCGAATGTAGAACTGATGAAGATTTACGCAGATGAAAAGAATTTCTCTCAGGCTGAAAAATTGGCGGATGCTGTAATTGCAAATACTAAAAACTCAGCAGCAGTTATTGAAACCGCAAAAGTGATCAAAGCAAGAAGTCTGATGAATTCAGGAAAAGACAAGGATGCACAGGCAGCTTATGCTTCTCTTGAAAAATCTTCGAACACTTCGGTTGCGGCAGAATCACTTTATGCAAAAGCTTTCTATCAGAATAAAGGAAAGGCTTTCAAATCTTCTAATGAAACCATCTTTAAGCTTGCTAATAACTATGCTTCAGAAGAGTATTGGGGAGCAAAAGCATTGGTATTGATGGCGAAAAATTATCTGGGATTAAAAGACAATTATCAGGCAAGTTATACATGTGATCAGATTATTGAAAACTATAAAGATTTCCCTGAGATTGTTGCCGAAGCTAAAGAAGTTAAAAAACAGATTAAAAAGTAAAAGTGTACTAATGTATTAACGTAAAACGTATTTATATAACTGAAAATCATGAATACTTTTTACACAAATACTTAAATACAAAAATAATGAACAGAAAAATTCAATTATTATCCATCATATTTTTAGGGTTTTCGTCAGTGGCGTTTTCCCAGATCAAAGAAGAAAAACTGATTCTTAATAAAAAAAGAGAACCAGAAGTAAAGAAGATCGAAAAAAAGAAAACTTCTGTGGAAACGATTAAAAACTATCCACCGGAAGAGAAATCTCAGAATCCTGTAAAATATACCATTACGGATGTTCCTGCGGTCTCCGATTTCAAAACTTCAACCATTCAGGGAGCAGATGTAACCCCAAAATTTGACGGAACAGCCCAGAATAACTATATCCAGTTCGGAATGGGCAACTTCGGGAAAATTTTAGGTGATGCCAACATTTCTAAGACATTAGAAAATAAAATCGAAGTAGGAGCAGATGCACATTTCCTTTCTACTCAGGGACTGAAAAAAGAATATGCTTGGGATTCCAAACAAAGCGCTACAACGTTGGGAGCTTTTCTTAATTCTTACGGAGACAAAGGAAAGTTCAATTTAAATGCAGAATATAATCTGAACAGTTATAATTACTACGGAATCTATGCATTAGAACCTGGAGATGTAGATTTGGATCAGCGGGTAAACCAGTTTAAAGTAAATGGATATTACGACTTCTATTCCAATGAAATATTAAACGATATCAGGGTAAAATCGTCTTTCTTAAAAGACCATTTTGATGCACAGGAAAATCAGGTTTCCGTTTTGGCTAATCTTTCCAAGCATGCTGTGGAGATCGGAAAATCCGGGATTAATCTGAATGCTGATTTAGGAGTAGGTTTAGAAGCTGTGAAGAGTGAATTTGCCATAAGAGATAAAAACTCGGCTAATTTTTTCAATACCAATTTGGCTCCGAAAGTAACGTTCAGAAAAGGAGATTCTTATTTAATGTTGGGTTCTTCATTTGAGTTTTTGAATGCGAAAAATTCAAATGATCTGATGGCAGAACAGCTGAAAAATAATAAGACATACTGGTTTCCTCAGGCGGAATTCCAATATGCAGCCATCAACGGGTTTAAATTTTATGGTGGAGTTGACGGAGGTCTGAAATTGAACACGTACGCAGATTTATTACAACAGAATCCATTCATCGTTTCAGATCAGTATTTGAAACCAACAGAAACAAAATATCACTTCTATGTAGGGTTGAGAGGAGACATCGATGAAACTTTTAAATACGATGTTTCGGCAGGATACGGAAAAATGAGAGACATTATGTTCTTCAAAGCAAATAGTTTATTCGATAATGACTATACTTTAAACCGTTCTGCTTATAATTTCGCGAATACATTCTCGGCAGTGTATGATGACGGAAATGTAAGTGATATCAAAGGTAGCTTACAGTACTTTCCATTGGCTAATTTAGTATTGGATGCTGAAGCTAAATTCACAAAGTTTGACTTGAAAAACTACTCGGATATCTATAATGTTCCTTTATTAACGGCAACGATTGGGGCAAAATATACGATGCTAGATCAAAAATTATTACTAGGTTTGAAAGGTATTTTTGCAAGCGACAGAACCACGAATTCATTTATGCTTGAGGGAGTTGGAAGTCCGATGATGTACCAGTCTACTGAAAACACCAATGATAAAGTAGGTGGTTATGCAGATTTAAATCTTTCGGCAGAGTATAAAATTCACAAAAATTTCAGTATTTTCGCACTCGGAAATAACCTTCTAAGCTCAAAATACCAGACCTACAAAGGATACAAAGTTCTTGGAGCACAGATTTTGGGTGGAGTGAAGATTACATTCTAAACATTTTTAATAAATGATAATTGATAATTGATTTGATTATTGATTAATGGTGAATGATCGTCATATTATCATTTATCAATTATAAAATGGCTCCGTAGTTCAACTGGATAGAATAACGGATTTCGGCTCCGTCGGTTGGGGGTTCGAATCCCTCCGGGGTCACTTTTTAATCAAGAGAGAACTTGTAAATATTTACAAGTTCTCTTTTTTGTTTTATCCTTGAAGTTTATAATACAAATCCCCAAACCAAAAGTTCAGGGATTTACATTCAATTAATTTATAAACTTAATTATTGAATGAGTTTACTAATTTTTTTTTAAATAAGAAACTCTTATCAGAATTTAAGCAGGATCAATCACTAAATAAGTAGCGTTTGCTGAAGGAATATAAAACCAGAATGCTTGGGTAACAGTTCCTATAACAGTAGGCGAGCTGCTCCATCCGCAATTCGGAAATGCAGAAGGATCGCCCATATTGAAGTCTACTGTATCATAGACTGTATTACCTGTAACGGGATCCATGGTTTGATACCAGCAAAATTGCCACCGAGTAAGTGACGAAACGGTCGTTAGCAGGCCTGAAGGAACTGTTACATTCGTTGGACTGCCTGTTGGAGATAACCTCACAGACCAACCTGTAGCATACGGCAGTGAGTCATTGAAATTATTGATAACATCACTTGTTAAGGCCGGAAAATTCATACTGGTTATTACAGAGGGCAGACAATTGGCGGTGTTACCTGCTTCAACACGCATAGCAAGATCATAACTTGAATTGTTAAAAATGTTTAAGCTTCCTTGTGCAAATGCCATTGAAGAAAGAAGTATCGATGATATAATTAAAGTTTTTTTCATAGCTTTTAAAGTTGGGTTACAAAATAATGTTTGATCACTCATACAAATCAAAATGTCTGAAGGAGTGGTGTAAAGATTTAATTATTATTGCAGTACAAAATAGGTTTGTCCACCAGCAACAAACCAAAATGCCTCAAAAGGATATGGTGTTGTAGAAGTTGGCGTTAAAGTGCTGATCAAAGGAGCGCCACAGCTTAGCGTACCTATAGAAGCGCCGCTGTAGTATAGTGGAGCACCACTTGGGTCAGACACATAAAATTTATTCATCATCCAGTCTGTACTGGCTCCCAATGCGATAAGCAATGGAGATGTGCTGGGCTGCGTGCTGCCATTATTAGGCGCAAGTATTACATCCCAGCTATTAATGCCAGGATTTTGAAGCTGGCTGTTGTAATAACCTGTATAGCTTACAGTACCTAAAGGAGGTACCGGAATTGGGTAATTAGTTCCACTGATTGATGGGTAACAATTATTAGTCTGATCTGCACCAACTAAGTAATTTGTTAAATTATAAGGTGTGTAATTAAATATATTGATCGTTTTCTGAGCATATATTTGTAATGTGCTCATGGCAAAAAGTGAGAGAAATATTTTTTTCATGACTTAAAAAAATTTTAATTCTCTGCCTTTTGCTTAGCTTTTATGGCGTTCAGCTTAGAAAAATACAGCTCGGTAGCCTTTACAATTACTTGTTCTTTTTCTACTCTGCTGCTGTTTTCGCTTAGGTTGTTATTGCCATTTTTACCTGTAAGTTTTAATGAAGCATTGAAAAGAATATTGAGTGCTCTGTCATTCAATTGAGCGCCCAATCGAGCTTTCTCCTCCGGAGTTGAAAGATTCTCTGGTTTCATGATGTCTTTCAGTGCTTTGTCAAAAGAAGACATTTCTGTTGATTTCATATCCTCGATTGAAGCTAAAGATGTTCTTTCTGTTGAACATGAAATAACTGCACAGAAAATGCTGGCAATAATTGCCGATAGAAAAGTTTTTTTCATAATTATTAATATTTAAAAATGTATTTAGTGTTGCGAATATAATAAATATTTCACTTTATTGTGTTTAATTTTGAAAAAAAAGCAAAATATTTTTATGTACGTGCATAATAGATCGATCGTAATGATGATTTGTCTTATTTTTATCAGGATATCATGAAAGAGCAGGATGCCAGGAGCAGGTAAAATATATACTTTTATTTTGTTAATTAGTTTAATTAAAATAAATTCAGGTTTTACTGAGAGATTATGAAATTTCAAAATATATCAAAGTTTTTCTTTACTTCATGCTTACTTTTTTTCTTTTTGATAAAAGTAAAAAGCCAGGACAAATTTCCGGACGGAACAGCCATTCCGAAATGGTTCAAAGAAAACAAACCGACCGACATCAATAAATTAGGCAAGAAATATATCATTACAGATTTTGGGGTGAAGAACGACAGTACAATTCTTCAGACAAAACAGGTTCAAAATATCATTGATGAAGCTTCAAAAAACGGAGGTGTCATTGTCGTACCAAAAGGAACCTTCCTCATCAGTTCTCTTTTCTTTAAACAGGGAACACATTTATATTTAGAAAACGGAGCAAAATTAAAAGGAAGCGATGATATCAATGATTTTCCGGTGGTTACTACAAGAATGGAAGGTCAGACCGTAAAATATTTCCCGGCTTTAATTAATGCGGATGGATTGGTTGGTTTCACCATTTCAGGCAAAGGAACGCTCGACGGAAATGGATTAAGATATTGGAAATCATTCTGGAAAAGACGCGAATGGAATCCTAAATGCACCAATATGGATGAAATGAGACCGAGAATTATCTACGTTTCTAATTCAAAAAACATCCAGATTGAAGGAATTACTGTGAAAAATTCACCCTTCTGGAGTACACATTATTATAAATCTCAATTCGTAAAATTATTAAACTTAACCATTTTAGCTCCGAAAGAACCTGTAAAAGCACCCAGTACAGACGCCATTGACATCGATGCCTGTTCAAATTTCCTGGTGAAAAACTGTTATATGTCGGTGAATGACGATGCGATTGCTTTAAAAGGAGGAAAAGGTCCAAAAGCCGATTTAGACCCGAATAACGGAGAAAACAGAAACATCATCATCGAGGACAATACCTTCGGATTCTGCCATTCTGCGCTCACTTGCGGAAGCGAATCGATTCACAATTACAACATCATTTTCAGAAATTCTACGGTGAAAGATGCTTCAAGATTGTTGCACCTCAAAATGCGTCCCGATACGCCTCAACATTACGAATACATCACTTTAGATAACATTAAAGGAAACGTAAAAACTTTCATTTACGCAAAAGGCTGGAATCAGTTTTTTGATTTGAAAGGCGAAGCGAGACCGAGAAAAGGATTGGCCAATAATATTACCATCAAAAATATAGATTTAAGTTGCGAGACAGCGTTCTCTATTGAAAAATCTGATTTGTTTGATTTAAAAGATTTTACTTTTGAAAATTTAAAAATCAAGGCATTAAAACCCGAAATGGAAAATTTAAGCAACATTCAAAATTTAAAGCAAACTAAGGTTAATGTTACGAAAGTAGCTTCTCTTACACAATCTTACGATAAAAAAGACGACTCCGACATCGCTACAAAATAATGAGTTTTTCTTTCAAAATATTAGCTCTGTTATGTGTCTGTTCACAGTTTTTGTTTTCTCAGTCAAAAGAAATTCAATTCTTAACTGGGAAAGATGCTGAACACACCAAAGAATGGGATTTTTGGATAAACTCCGGTAGAAAATCGGGAAGTTGGAGCAAAATCAATGTGCCTTCACATTGGGAACAACAAGGTTTCGGTTCCTACAATTACGGTCGGGATTATGTAACGTATGGCAAAAACTTCAAGTTTCACGACGAAACAGGTTTGTACAAACACAAATTCACCGTTCCCAATTCGTGGAAAGGAAAAACCGTCAACATCGTTTTTGAAGGTTCAATGACCGATACCGAAGTGAAAATCAACGGAAAATCGACGGGAACCATTCATCAGGGTGCTTTTTATGAATTTAAATATGATATTACCGATAAAATTCACTTCGGAAAAGAAAATATTCTCGAAGTAAAAGTTTCCAAAATGTCGGCTGATAAATCGGTCAACAATGCAGAAAGATTAGCAGATTACTGGATTTTAGGCGGAATTTTTCGACCTGTTTATTTGGAAGCAACTTCGAAAGAACATATTTCATCAACGGTAATTGATGCTAAAGCAGACGGAACTTTCCGTTCGAATATTAGCTTGAAAGGAATTAATTCCACAAATAATTTGAAAGTTGAAATTTTTGATGTTAAAAATAATTTGGTTAGGGAATCTCAGGTTCAGATTCAAAAAGGTGATACTTTAAAACAGATTCAGTTTTCCGTTAAAAATCCAAAACTTTGGACGGCAGAAACACCGAATTTATACAAAGCTAAATTCACTTTAAATAAAAACAAAAAAACAATCAGCCAAACCGAAGAAAAATTCGGTTTCAGGACCATTGAAATCCGTAAAGGCGACGGAATTTTCATCAATGGAACCAAGGTGAAAATGAAAGGCATCAACCGTCACGTTTGGTGGCCGGAAACGGGTCGTGCTGTTACGGAAAACATAGATTTAATGGACGTCCAACTCATCAAAGAAATGAATATGAATGCCGTTCGTTGTTCTCATTATCCGCCGAATAAATCATTTCTGAAAATTTGCGATTCGCTCGGTTTATACGTTTTGGATGAATTGGCGGGTTGGCAAAAAAAATACAGCACAGAAGTTGGGAAAAAGCTCGTGAAAGAAATGGTTACAAGAGATGCAAATCATCCATCAATCATTTTTTGGAGTAATGGAAATGAAGGCGGACATAATTTTGACTTGGACAAGGAATTTGCAAAATATGACTTATCAAATCGTCCAGTAATTCACGCACATCACAAACCAGGCAACGCTTTCAACGGAATCGACTGCAATCATTACGAAGATTATTACAGTACAAAAAACATTCTCGAAGGCGAAAATATTTATATGCCGACCGAGTTTTTACACGCACAAGACGACGGTGGTGGCGGAACTTCTCTAGCCGATTATTGGGAACTGCACTGGAATTCCAAAAAAGGAGCGGGTGGTTTTCTCTGGGCTTTTGTGGATGAAGGTTTGGTACGAACGGATTTTAATAATCAGATTGATGTCAACGCCATCAACGCTCCCGATGGAGTTTTGGGACCGCATCGTGAAAAAGAAGGTAGTTTTTACGCCATCCGTGAAATTTACAGTCCGGTAAAAATTGATTTGAAAGCTTTGCCCAATGATTTTAACGGAAATATTACTGTTGAGAACCGTTATCACTTTACGAATTTAAAAGATTGTCAGTTTGAATGGAAATTGGTGAAATTTAAGACACCGTTTTCTTCAGAATCAAGTTTTGATGTGATAAAATCAGGAAAAGTACAATCACCCAATATTCAACCGACAGAAAAAGGAACTATCAATTTAAATCTTCCTGCAAACTGGAAAGAAAATGAAGGTTTGTTATTAACGGCAACTGATGCTGCCGGAAAAGAAATCTACACCTGGACTTGGAAATTAAAAGCTAATGATGAAATTTCAAAACAGTTTTCAAAATCTTTAATTAAAGAATTTCCGGTTTCTGTGACTGAAAATGATGCTGAATTTATTTTAAAATCAGACGAAAAAGAATTTGCCATCGGAAAAAAGGACGGCTTATTAAAATCTGTGATTATCGATAAAAAAGGCAAAAAAATGACCTTCAAAAACGGTCCTGTTTTCGTGAATGGAGCAATGGAATTATCGTCCATAAAATCTTTTACAGAAGGACAAAACCAACTGATTAAAGTTAATTACAAAAACGGAAATAAAATCATTTGGAAACTGAATCCAAACGGAGTTTTAGAATTAAATTATGAATATTCTTTGTCGGGAGATTACCAATTTTCAGGCGTAAGTTTTGATTATCCAGAAAATTATGTCATCAACGCAAAGTGGCTTGGAAAAGGACCTTATCACGTTTGGAAAAACAGGACTCAGGGACAGACTTACAATGTTTGGCAGAATTTGAAAAACTCAACAAGAACCGGACAATCGCCGTGGATTTACCCTGAATTTAAAGGCTATTTTGATGATGTTTCGTGGTTGCAACTGGATACCGCAGAAGGAAAAATAACGATCGGAACCAAAGAAGAAAAAATGTTCGTCAGACTTTTCGATTTTTACGGAATTTATGGAGCGGAAGATTATCCGAAATTGCCAAGCGGGAATATTTCTTTCCTCGATGCGATTCCACCGTTGGGAACTGTTTTGGCGTTTAACATTAACGATAAAACCGAATCGTTAGGACCGGAAAGCGAACCGAATCATTTGAATGGAACGTTTAAAAGAACTTTGTATTTCTATTTCGGATTGCCGGATTTAGGCGATGAAAATAAACAGTTTACAATGCCAAAAGAAAATATTTTAACAGATTAATAATGAGGAAAATAGTTTCATTTTTAGTGTTATGCATCTGTTCTTTTTATTTTGGACAGCAAACCAGTTTCAAATTTGATTTTGGTGGAAATAGAGTGGAAAAGGGTTTTATTCCCATTACTTCGACTTCAAAATTTGATAGAAAGGTAGGTTACGGATTTATGGACATTTCCGGTTTAAAATCTGTTGACAACGGCGGGAATGCTTTGACAGGAGATTTTATCACCAGCGACAAACCTTTCTATTTTTCGGTCGCAATTCCGGAAGGAAATTATGATATTCGACTGAATTTAGGTGATACAAAAGGAACTTCGGAAACAACAGTTCGTGTAGAAAACCGCCGATTGATGTTGAATGATATCAAAACAAAACAGGGCGAAATTGTTGAAAAACAAATTTCTGTTCACGTAAAAGACAGCATTATCAGAAATCAAAACGGCGAAAAAATCGGAATTGTAAAATTAAAACCTAGAGAGACAAAATATTTGCATTGGGACAATTTGCTGACGATTGAGTTTAACGATAAAGCTCCGAAGGTATGCTCAATAATTATTCAACCGAACAAAACGGCGAAAACCATTTATTTAACGGGAGATTCGACGGTTGTTGATGCGCAATACGAGCCGTGGGCTTCTTGGGGACAGATGTTGCCGTATTTTTTTATTCCAAATGAAATAGTAATTGCGAACTATGCCGAAAGCGGAGAAACCTTAAAAGCCTTTGAAGACCGCCATAGAATCGATAAAATCTGGAATAAAATAAAATCAGGAGATTATCTCTTCATTCAATTCGGTCACAACGACCAAAAAGCGGGAAACAGCACAAAATCGGGTTACAGAAAAAGATTAAAAGAATGGATTCAAAAAACCAGACAATTAGGCGCAATTCCGGTTTTGGTCACTTCGATGAACCGCAGAGTTTTTGATGACAATAATAAAATTGTCAACACTTTAGATGATTTTCCTGACGCAATGAGAGAAATTGCAAAAGAAGAAAAAGTGAATTTGATTGATTTAAATGCATTAAGCAAAACATTGTTTGAGGCAATGGGACCGGAGGTAGCGAAGAAAGCATTTGTCTATTATCCCGCAAACGCTTATCCCAATCAACCGAATGCTTTGGCAGACGATACGCATTTCAATCCTTACGGAGCTTATGAGTTGGCAAAATGTGTCGTAAAATCCATCATTGACCAAAATTTGCCTTTAAAAAAATACATTTCAAAGAATTATAAAAATTTTAACCCCAATAAACCCGATGATGTTGAAAAATTCCATTGGCCTGAATCTGTTTTTATGGAATCTTTAAAACCTGATGGAAATTAAAATTTTTGTGAGCAATAATATGCAGCTTGTCATTCAGAACATTGACTGAAGGTCAACGAACGAAGTTCTGAAGTGGAGTGAATAATCTATCTATAAACAGATTTCTCGTTCCTCGAAATGACAAACGCCTAAAGCAAAGGTTTAAAAAAGAAAACCAATGTTTTCAAAACTTAAGTGTTCTTTTGAAAAGTAGAATCACAAACTTAGAATAACTAGTGTGCCAAAATCTTTTGTGACTTTTGTGGTTAATTTAAAGCGTGGTTAAAATAAAAAGTAAAAAATGAAATTTAAAAATATCATAAAACTCAGTGTCATCTGTTTTGTCTTCGGAAATCTTTCCGCACAAAATCCGTGGCCAAAAGCGACCAATACCGCTCAACCGTGGACGCGTTGGTGGTGGATGGGAAGTGCCGTTGACGAAAAAGGTTTAGACAAGCAATTGACAACCCTTTCCAAGGCAGGTTTCGGTGGAGTAGAAATTGTCCCGATTTATGGCGCAAAAGGGTTTGAAAATAAATACATCAATTATCTTTCTCCGGAATGGATGAAAATGTTGCAGTTCACGACAAATAAAGCGAAAAGTCTGAAAATGGGTGTTGATATGGCAGTTGGAACAGGCTGGCCAATTGGCGGACCGCAGGTTGATGAAAATGATGCTGCAACGAAAATGATTGTTCAGACTTACGAAATTCAACAGAACGAAAAGTTCTCTGAAAAGATTGTTTTAAAAGACGAAAAGCAGAAGAATTTAAAAAACACAAAACTTGATATCGTTACCGCTTATAATGAAAAAAATGAAGCGGTAGTTTTAACAGATAAAGTGACTCAAGACGGAACTTTAAACTGGAAACCAACCTCTGGAAAATGGACAATTTATGCAGTTTTTGTTGGCAAAACGTTACAGAAAGTAAAACGTGCCGCTCCGGGTGGCGATGGCTATACGTTAGACCATTTTTCTCCCGACGCGACGAAAGATTATCTGAAAACTTTCGACAAAGCTTTTGGAAATTCAAATTATGGAATCCGTTCGTTTTTCAATGACAGTTATGAGGTTTACGGCGCCGACTGGACTGCCGATTTTAAAGAACAATTTAAGAAAAGAAGAGGTTACGATTTAGTTCCTTACATCAAATATTTGGTAGAGGATAATGAAAGTGAGATGGCAGGAAGAATAAAATCCGATTATCGTGAAACAATGAACGAACTGATTCTACATAATTTTACTGAAAATTTCACCAATTGGGCGCATTCCAAAAATTCAAAAAATACCAATCAGGCACACGGTTCGCCGGGGAATTTGCTTGATTTATACGCTGCAGTCGATATTCCTGAATCTGAAACTTTCGGAAGTACAAAATTCGATATTCAGGGTTTAAGAAGAAATCTGGAAGATATCAATACAAAGGAAGTTCCCGATATCAATATGTTGAAATTTGCTTCTTCGGCAGCCAATATTACCGGAAAACCTTTGATTTCCAACGAATCTTTTACTTGGTTGACGGAACATTTTAAAACGTCCTGGTCGCAGGTAAAACCTGAAGCTGAACAGATTTTTCTCTCAGGAATCAACCATATTTTTTATCACGGAACGACGTATACGCCGGCTGATGTTCAGTTTCCGGGTTGGCTGTTTTATGCTTCGACGAATTTTGTTCCTGAAAATTCTTTGTGGCCGAATATTAAAGGCTTAAATTCTTACATCGAAAGAACACAATCTGTTTTACAAAGTGGAAAATCGGATAATGAAATCCTGATGTATTGGCCGGTTTACGACCAATGGGCAAATCCGAAAGGAAAGGATATGGCTTTCAAAATTCATAATATTGAAAAATGGCTGCATCCGACTGTATTTTATGAAAACATTGAGAAATTAGGAAAATCCGGGTATTCTCTGGATATGATTTCGGATAAAATGATTGGTGAAGCGAAGTTTGAAAATCAGAATATTCAGGTTTCTAAAAATGGTGGTTCTTACAAAGTTTTGATTATTCCTCAACTGAATTATTTTTCAGAATCAACGTTAAAAAACATTTTAAACTTGGCTCAAAATGGAGCTTCTGTAATTTTTCAAAGCGAGCCAAAAGACGTTCCGGGATTTTTTGAATTTGAAAAAAGAAGAAACGAATTACAATCTTTATGGGCAAAAATTCCTTTTCAGCAAGACAGAAATTTAAAATCAGCCACATTCGGAAAAGGAAAAATTGTGTTGAGTTCTGATGTTGAAAAAGCGTTGGAATATTTAAAAGTTGAAAGAGAAAAACTGACGGATACAGGATTGAAATTCGTCAGAAGAAAGTTCGACGGTGGAAAATATTATTACATAGTCAATCACACGTCAAAAGAAATCAATCAAAATATTCCATTGAATTTTATCGGAAAACAGATTGCTTTAATGATTCCTGAAAACGGAGATTTTGGTGTTGCTGAAATTCAGAATAATTCAGTTAAAGTTCAACTGAAATCAGGAGAATCATTAATTTTAAAAGTTTCAGAAACTCCGGATAATTCAATTTCAAAATGGAAATATATTGAAAAAACAGATACTCCGATTGTTTTAAATCAGCCTTGGCAACTTACTTTCAAAGATGGCGGTCCCGAACTTCCGAAATCAAAAAAATTAGACCAACTTCGACCTTGGACTAACTTTACTGAAGATTCTTCAACGCAGAGTTTTTCAGGAACCGGAGTTTACACCACTTCGTTTAAATTAAATAAAAAGGCAGACGATTTTGTACTGAAATTTGATAAATTGTATGAAAGTGCAAAAGTCATCATCAACGGACAAGATGCAGGAATTGTCTGGAGTCTACCGTTTGAAATCAACGTCGGAAAATATTTGAAAAAAGGAAAAAATACCATTCAGATTGAGGTTTCCAACCTGATGGCCAACCGAATCCGTTATATGGACCAGAATAAAATCCAATGGCGAAATTACCACGAAATTAATTTTGTCAACATTGATTATAAGCCGTTTGACGCTTCCAACTGGAAAGTACAACCTTCAGGTTTAGATGGCGAAATTCAATTAATTCCAATTCATTATTCAAAATAAATTAAAAAATGAAACATTATTTGTTGAAAAAGTGACAAAATAATTTTATCGAAGATAAAATCTTTGCGCCTTAAAAAAGTATTTTTCTCATTAACTTGCGTCTTTGCGAAAAACCAACAAATAATTTAAAATAAATAGATATGAAGCAGAATATCGTAAAAACATTAGTATTAGGAACACTTCTCACATTCGGATTTTCCAATGCCCAAAACAAACCGAAAGTCGTTTTAGATAACTTTTTCAACAGCGAAAAAAATGAAAATAAAGAAACCAAAGTTCTGGAATCTTGGCATTACACGTGGAACGACACTTCCAACGGAGGATTTTCTTTGCTGGGCGAAATCTTTCAAAAACAAGGTGCAGAAATCAGTACTCTGACAACGGCTCCTTCAAAAAATGATTTGAAAAATGCTAATATTTACATCATCGTTGATCCTGATATCGACAAAGAAGCTTACGGAGGAAAAGCAAATCTCATTGATGCCAATACCATCAAAAATCTTGTTGATTGGGTGAAAAAAGGTGGTGTTTTGGTTTTGATGAGCAACGACAACGGCAATTCTGAGTTTGAACATTTCAACAAACTTGCCGGAGAATTCGGGATTCATTTCAATGATGACAGCTATAACCGTGTTCAGAAAAGAGAATTTGAGCAGGGGAAAGTAATGGTTCCGGCCGGAAACGAGATTTTCTCCGAGCAAAAATTATATATGAAAGAAGTGAGTTCGATGGATGTAAAATCGCCTGCTAAAGCCATTTTAACGGCAGAAGGTAAAAATATCGGAGCGATTGCAAAAGTCGGTAAAGGAACCGTTTTCGCATTGGGTGATCCTTGGTGCTATAACGAATACATCGACGGCAAAAAACTTCCTGCAGATTTCACCAATTATCAGGGAACTGAAGAATGGGTAAAATGGTTGCTGAAGCAGGCTTCCCTAAAATAATCAAATTTGTGCAATCGATTGAAGTTGTATGGTTAGAATTATTTGGGGCAGCTTAATCCGCCTTCCACTCCCAATCTTTTTGTTCCGCTTTGCTCCACAAAAAGGATTTCCGCTCAAGTCGGGCTGCGAGAATTGAGAACAAGATTATCAATTCCAAATGAAATAGAAAGAGATAGATTCAATGCAAAAATCCTTGTCAAGATTCAAAACCTTGACAAGAAATTAAAATCAATAGGAACGGGCTTTAGCCCGGTTAAAAAATGAGGTTTCAAATTAGGCTTTAGCCAAAACTTATAAAAGCAAAAGATTTATGAAATCGCTGTTCAGTGATTCCATATGACCTTTATAAATAAATTTTATATATGAAAATCAAATATATCTTCATTACATCCGCTATTTTTCTTTCGCAGATATTTTCAGCGCAGAGACAAATGGAATATTTAAAGCGTGGAATCGTTGCTATTCCAGCAGAATCGGGTGTGTTTATAAGTTGGCGATTGCTGGGAACAGAAGCTCAGGATACCCATTTCGATGTGTACCGCAGAGAAAATAATCAAACCAAAAAGCTGAATGAAAAACCATTGTTCAATGAAACAAACTTTTTAGATAAAACCGCTGACAAAGGAAAAAACTATACTTATTTCGTAAAATCAAATACGCAACATCAGGACGTTGACCAAGATTTTGCCAAGTACACGGCGAATCAAAAACCTTATTTATCAATTCCTTTAAAAACACCTGTTGGATACACTCCGAATGATGCTTCAGTTGCCGATTTGGATGGCGACGGAGAGTATGAAATTATTCTTCATCAAACAGGAAGATCACACGACAACAGTCAGAAAGGAGAGACTGACCCGCCGATTATTCAGGCTTATAAACTGAATGGGCAGTTTTTGTGGGAAATTAATTTAGGTAAAAATATCAGGGAAGGAGCGCATTATACGCAGTTTTTGGTATATGATTTAGACCAGGACGGAAAAGCCGAAATCGTAATGAAAACTGCAGATGGAAGTAAGGACGGAAAAGGAAAGTTTATCGG